>NZ_JBHTVV010000021.1:0-1023 GCF_042792755.1 Nocardia sp. NPDC056611 | reverse complement strand
TCGGCTAGTTAGAGACTGGTGTCAGGATCGGATCCCGGCCAGGATTTGATCCAGGTGCCCGGTGGGAGGCTCCCAATATTCGGCTGCCCGCTGTCTGTATTGGCGTGGCTCTCTAATGGCTTGCCTCCCAGCGGGTGCCGTGCAGGGAGTGGCTGAAGAGGGGTCTGCCCCACGCTCGAACTAGCGGTGCCCTCCCGCACGGACGCCACTGAGTCGACCTCGGGAGGAACCAGCGATGACCGTCATCATCGGAATGGATCCACACAAACGCTCGGCCACCATCGAAGTCATCGACCCGACCGGCCGCGTTCTGGCCACCGGTCGATACGGCACCGATGCCACCGGGTATGCGGAACTACGAACCGCTACACAGTCATTCGCTGATCGGGTCTGGGCGGTCGAGGGCTGCAACGGCATCGGCCGGCACCTGGCACACCGTCTCGTCCACGACGGGGAAATCGTCATCGACGTGCCCGCGAAACTCTCGGCACAAGTGCGGGTCTTCGCCTCGGGAAACGGTCGCAAAACCGATCCGGTCGACGCGCACTCGGTTGCGCTGGCGGCCTTGCACGCACCGAATCTGCGTCGTGTCACCGCCGATCCGGACCTGATCGCTCTGGGCATGCTCGCGGACCGTCGTGATGAGCTCGGTCGCGCCCGCACCGAAACCTTATGTCGCCTGCACAGGCTCCTGCTCGAACTGATTCCTGGTGGCGCCAAAACATTTCTCTCCTCTCACCAAGCCCGCGCTCTGATCGCGGCGATCAGTCCGCAGGATGCGGCCGCTCGAGTCCGGTTGCGGCTCGTCGTCGAACTGATCGAGGACCTCGAGACAACCGACCGCAAGATAAGGTCCGCGGACAAGGAACTGCGGCAACTGGTCCTCGATCGCGGCTCGACACTCATGGACCTGCATGGCATCGGACCCTCCAGCGCGGCAAGACTTTTGGCTGATACTGGTGACATTCACCGGTTCGGGAACCGGGATCGGTTCGCGTCCTGGAACGGCACCGCACCCCTGGA
>NZ_JBHTVV010000020.1:0-1282 GCF_042792755.1 Nocardia sp. NPDC056611 | reverse complement strand
GGCGGATTCTAGGAGTCGTTGCAACACAAGTTGATCAACTGGCTTCGGCCAGGAGCTTAGCCAGACGCTGGGCTGGGGTCTCCCAATCCAGCGTTTTGCGTGGGCGGGAGTTGAGTTCGGTGGCAACGGCGTCGAGGTGGTCCTGGGTGTGGGAGGCCAGGCTGGTGCCCTTCGGGAAATATTGGCGTAGCAAGCCGTTTGTGTTCTCGTTCGATCCTCGCTGCCAGGGACTTCCGGGATCGCAGAAGTAGACCGGGATGTCGGTGGCCAGGGTGAATTCCCGGTGCGCGGCCATTTCCGAGCCTTGGTCCCAGGTCAGAGAACGGAGCAGGTGTGGTGGCAGGGTCTTCACGATCTCGACCAGGGCGTCTCGGGTGGTGGCTGCGGTGTGATCGCCGGGGAGACGGGCGAGCATCACGTAGCGGGTGCTGCGTTCGACCAGCGTCGCGATCGCCGATTTGTGGTCCTTGCCGATGATGAGGTCGCCTTCCCAATGCCCGGGAACTGCCCGGTCGTGGACCTCGGCGGGCCGCTCGCTGATCATCACCATGCCCGTGACCGCGCGAGGGCGGCGCTTGCAGGACTGTCGGTGCGGCCGGCGAACAGCGCGGCCGGTGCGCAGTGCTTTGGCCAGCTCGCGACGCAGTTCACCGCGGCCTTGGACGTAGAGCGCCTGGTAGATCGTCTCGTGCACGACATGCATCTCCGGCTGGTCGGGAAAGCGTGCACGTAGAGCGTGACAGATCTGTTCCGGACTCCACCGCAGACTCAGATGCTGCTGAATGAACTCGCGCAGTTGCGGGTGCTGCCCGATCTTGCGGTGTTTCGGGCGTGGCCGGCGGGCCTCCGCGCGGCGCTGAGCTGCGTAGGGCCGGTAAGCCCAGCGGGATTCTTTGCCGCGCAGCGGCATCCCGTTGCGGCGGATCTCCCTGCTGATCGTCGACGGGCTGCGCCCCAGCTCAGCGGCGATCTGGCGGACGGTCGCTTTCTCCCGTAGTCGATCAGCGATATGGATCCGGTCGTGTTCACGCAGGTAGCGCGAACCGCCGGGAGCCGGAACCTGCACACGGACAGGAGGTTTCGGCTTCGCGCCGCGTGGAGGCGAGTGCCAGCCGTTACGCCACCGCTTGCCGGTCCGGATATTGATGCCGACGATTTCGCAGGCTTCACGACTGTTGTAGCCCTGACGCATGAGCTCGAAGTATGCCTCGCGCTCACGCGTCAACGGCCGCCCGCCGCTATGCCGCCCCCGGTCCTCTCGAATCTGAAAGTCCACTACACC
>NZ_JBHTVV010000019.1:0-1496 GCF_042792755.1 Nocardia sp. NPDC056611 | reverse complement strand
CACTACCTCATAGTCTTCATTGCCAGATACAGCTTGCTGAAGAACACTCCCCTCAGTAGCTCCATCGAATTCAGGATGTACATTCTCGGTGTCAATTGATTCTGAAGCCGATGCAGATATTGAGTAAATCGGTAAAGCCAAAACAAAAACCAAACTCAGCACCAACAATTTGCTAAACAGCCCTTTAAAACGCTTCCTTTGTCCTACTTTCAAAGCATAAATCCTCCTTCTTTATTTTGGCATTCCATGCTATTATACATGTAATTGACTGGAAATTCAGAAAATTTTTCAAAAAAATAGGAGGAAGTGTGTAATTGTGCGTATTAAATACTCGGTCATCTCATTGTTTTTAAGTCTTTTTTCCTTTTTTTTGCTTCAAGTGTTTGACCGTCTCAAAGACGTGATACTGATTGCTTCAACAGTCGATACAGAAGAAAGCACGATTGATCAAAGTCTGCTCGCCAGCAATTTAGTTATCATTCCTATCATCTTTTTGGTTTTAAGCGTCGTTCTTTATTACACTCTTCCAAAAGGAAAATAGCAGATTCCACAAGGGAATCTGCTTTTCTATTTGATTATGTAGTTCTTAATGCCAGGATGCCAGTAAGCCATGACCTCAAATGCGCCATTCGCAACCTCGTCATCTTCTTCCTCAATCTTGACCAGATCGCCGTCCTCCGCATCACCAAGATTCAGCTCTTTATGTATCTCCTTCAAAATACCGCCGTATCCGATTAACCTACGGGCTGCCAGCGCATCATCCAAATAAAACACCGTGTTCAGATTGTCTTCCGTCACCTTATTGCCGCGCACAACATCCGTATCCTTGACTGGATACTTAGAAATTTCAAGAACAGCTTTTTGCTCCATCATCGCTTCCCGCACGTCGTTTTCAATCTGTTCAGCGTCAATCTTGGCTTTACCTTTCACCCGACGAATATCAACAATTGGGGTGTAATCCAATTTCATCGCCTTTTTCCAAAGGCTTGTCCATTCCGTCTGCTTGATATAATTTTTGCCGAAATAACTTTTCTTTACAGGCAATAACACATGAAAATGCGGATGATATGTATCTTCTTCATGATTTTTAGTAATCTCTAAAGCTCTAAAATAGCCAAGTACCGCTGTATCGACCCTTTTGTATTTCATAAGTCGATTAAACCCTTTCATCATGTCCGAAATCGAAGGTTTCAGACTGTCACCTTTAACATTTCGAACGGTCAACGTGAGAAAAATCCATCCGCATCCATACTGACGATTAGCTTCTTCTACGATCAATTTATTGTGATAAGCAATTTTTAACGACCTGCGCCAGGCACACATCGGGCATAACCTCACTTTGCAAAACTGAGCTTGATACAACTTTAGTTTGCCCGTCTCCGGGTCTCTTTTAAACGAAAGACATTCCGCACAACTACACAATTTCTCAGCTTTTTTGCCATAGTAAGGTATACCTGTTTTGTTCTGTAAAGCTTCATAGTGCTCCGCCATAAGAT
>NZ_JBHTVV010000018.1:0-2970 GCF_042792755.1 Nocardia sp. NPDC056611 | reverse complement strand
TTCTTTGGTGCTTTTATATATCAAACCAATTTCACGCTTTAAATCGCTTATATGGCTTTTTAATTTGCTATTCTCTCGAAGCAACTGCATATTTTCCTGTCTTAATTTTTTATTTGAATTGGCTTCTGTTTCCCACTCTTTATAAATCACTCTAAGCTTTTGACCCAAAGCTTTATTTTCCTTTGCTAAATCGGTGTTCAATATTTTTTCCATCTTGCCTTTTAGCTGTTTATTTTCTTTGGCAGCATGAACCAAATTTTTAAAGTCTTGTTCGGGAACAATCACATTTCCAGTCGGTGTCTTTTTCAACTCTTTTTTGGGAATCCCAAAAAGATTCTTTTCCTCGCTCTTAACCTCGATTTGCTGAAATTCCCTTTTGGCCCGAACTTTAATTTCATCTGGAACTTTTTCATTGAGGGCGAGCAATTCATTTTTCTTCTCCTGGAGATTTTTTTCTAGAAAATCAATTTCTTTTTCCAGCGTCTGCTTTTTGAATTCCCTCGTTTCCAAATGCTCACGAGTAGAACCTTTTTCTCCACGCTCCAAATCAAAGCCAAGCTTTTGCATATGCTCGGGAAACTTATCTTGCAACCAAAGCAATTCTTGACGATTGAACACATTTTTCCCTTGCAGTTTTCCATCACGCATTGGCACAACGCCAACATGCATATGGGGCGTTTTTTCGTCCATATGTACCGTTGCATAAGCAATATTTTGCTCGCCATAGCGTTCGGAAAATAATTTATAACTTTCCTCAAAAAATCGTTTTTGTTCTGTAGGATCCAGACGGTCAAAAAAATTTTTGTCAGATGTCACGAGCAACTCGTTTACAAGCACCGCATCTTTCCGAGTTTTTCTCGTACCTGTTTTTTGCGATTCAATGATTTCTTTGACATGCTGGTTATAATCAATTTTCCCATCATGGACCAAATCATAATTTTCATGGGAACGCTCTTTATCAATATCCGAATTCGTCCTGCTTTCTCTTTCACGCTGATTATGAAACTGAATTCCTTTCAAATCATGCGCCTTCATTTTCTGCATTCGGACGACCGCATAACTCATAAAATCAGCTCCGTTTCGGGGTCAGTTTTTCGGCAACACTTCCATGTAAAGTATAACACACTATACTTTACATTCGTAAAGTGTGTGCTCTGCGAGGCTTTTTCGGCTACCCGCCGAACCATGCTAACGCATGGGAAAACCTTGGGCTTTGCCCAAACCCACAAGGGGAAATGATTCCCCCTTGATCCCCCCAATAAAAACTCCCCCAACCCCCTCAATTTTGAGGGGACTCCCTCGCCGGTCGGCAGGAATCGAATGGGATTCGATTCAATGCCAAGAGGGTTCGGGTGTGGTGAGTCTGTCAATCGACTTTCGCGGCATATCCTCATTTCGCTATCGCTCATTCCGGTATTCCACGATTCTATTGACAGACGCCACGTGTCGCTTTCTCCTTCAAGCGCCCACCAGAACAAAATAAAAAAAGATACAGAAAAAGATACAGAAGAATCTTCTGTATCTCTTGTATCTCAATCCTTTTCTGTCGTTTTATGTCGATTATTTTAACTCTCCTGTTTCTCTATCAATATCGCCCCGACCATATTTCCGTTCTTGATAAACGGCATCAAAATACAGTCTAATCAATCCAGTATGCGAACGTAAAACAGAATTGATAATCTTCATGCTGGGTAAGTTATATTCTTCCCCACGAACCCTTACAAACCTTCTTAATTCACGAATATTAGCCAGTCCATGTTCATCAATCAAATCACAAAGATCATTCAGCATGTCGTCTTTTTCTTCAACATCAAGCGTTATGTATCTATCAATATCAAAATTGTTTAGTAGTTTAATATCTTTCTTGTCATATACATGCTTGTTTTTAGCGATAGCGTCTTTTGATTCGTGCGTTAAATATAAATACATATTTTCCATGCTTTGAACTACAATTTGCACCATGGAAACACTTTTATTACCCAATGCTCGTTGTATTCTTTTACGGACACTATCAGCAGTAACAGGATTTTTCGCCACATAAATCACATGATAATGGGCTTTTTTATATTTTTGTCCCTCAACTTTACTTAAATCTTTATCATGAAGTGGGCTAATCGCAATAGGAACACCGAGCGATTCCAATTTCGTTTCCCAATCTTCGGGTATGCTTTCAGGGTACAACAGAAACGTAAAGTATCTTGCCTTATCTTTAGCCATAATGTTATAATCACCCTAACAGAAACAAAGGAATTCCAAAAAGCGAACTCTTCCAGGGGGTCGCTTTTTTTGTGTTCATTTCTGCCCTTTCTTGTATTCTTCCAAAACTACTGTAATCATCGCAGACTTACTCAAACCCTTCTCTTTGCACAACTCCTCTAAATAAGCGTGAACACTTTCTGACATAGTGATTGTAAATCTCTTTTTATTTGTCATATCGTTCTCCTTTTTGCATGTTAAAAATAATATAACAAAGTGGTGTAATTTTTGCAATAAAATACACAAAAAATATGTAAAAGGCAAAATGTCGCTCAAAATGTCGCCGAAATGTCGCTCAAATGTCGCAAGCTTCAAACCCTTGTGGCTCTAGGGTTTGAATGGCTTTTTCTCTCAATTTGGCACTCGGCACTTAAAGGGGGGGTCGTAGTAGCCCCCCCTTTTTCCTCTCTCACCCCAAAAAATCCAAGTTCAAAAAACCAAAAAAAGCACCTTTTTCAGGTGCTTTTTATCTTTCAAGACCATTTTCTCTTTCACGACGCTTTTCAACCCTGTTTAAACGCTCAAATTCGCCCTCAGGGGCTTTTTCTTTAATTTTGCCTACCAAATCATTAAAAAGGCTCTTAAACGTCTTTAAATCGTTTGTACGGGCTTTTAAAAATTCTTTGGTGCTTTTATATATCAAACCAATTTCACGCTTTAAATCGCTTATATGGCTTTTTAATTTGCTATTCTCTCGAAGAAACTTCATATTTT
>NZ_JBHTVV010000017.1:3345-4782 GCF_042792755.1 Nocardia sp. NPDC056611 | reverse complement strand
GTGTGTTGTTTCAGATACTGCACAGTGGACGCGTAGCTTCTTTGTTGGTAAGTCCTCGGCCTATTAGTACCAGTCACCTCCATGCGTTACCGCACTTCCAGTTCTGGCCTATCAACCCAATGGTCTGTTGGGGGCCTTACCCCCTCGAGGGGGTGAGAAACCTCATCTTGGAACAGGCTTCCCGCTTAGATGCTTTCAGCGGTTATCCCTTCCGAACGTGGCCAACCAGCCGTGCTCCTGGCGGAACAACTGGCACACCAGAGGTTCGTCCGTCCCGGTCCTCTCGTACTAGGGACAGCCTTCCTCAAGTTTCTAACGCGCGCGGCGGATAGAGACCGAACTGTCTCACGACGTTCTAAACCCAGCTCGCGTGCCGCTTTAATGGGCGAACAGCCCAACCCTTGGGACCTACTCCAGCCCCAGGATGCGACGAGCCGACATCGAGGTGCCAAACCATCCCGTCGATATGGACTCTTGGGGAAGATCAGCCTGTTATCCCCGGGGTACCTTTTATCCGTTGAGCGACACCGCTTCCACTTGCCGGTGCCGGATCACTAGTCCCGACTTTCGTCCCTGCTCGACCTGTCGGTCTCACAGTCAAGCTCCCTTGTGCACTTGCACTCAACACCTGATTGCCAACCAGGCTGAGGGAACCTTTGGGCGCCTCCGTTACATTTTGGGAGGCAACCGCCCCAGTTAAACTACCCACCAGGCACTGTCCCTGAACCCGATCAGGGTCCGAGGTTAGAGGTCCAATACGATCAGAGTGGTATTTCAACGATGACTCCACGAACACTGGCGTGCCCGCTTCACAGTCTCCCACCTATCCTACACAAACCGTACCGAACACCAATACCAAGCTATAGTGAAGGTCCCGGGGTCTTTTCGTCCTGCCGCGCGTAACGAGCATCTTTACTCGTACTGCAATTTCGCCGAGTCTGTGGTTGAGACAGCTGAGAAGTCGTTACGCCATTCGTGCAGGTCGGAACTTACCCGACAAGGAATTTCGCTACCTTAGGATGGTTATAGTTACCACCGCCGTTTACCGGGGCTTAAATTCTCAGCTTCGCTCCGAAGAGCTAACCGGTCCTCTTAACCTTCCGGCACCGGGCAGGCGTCAGTCCGTATACATCGTCTTACGACTTCGCACGGACCTGTGTTTTTAGTAAACAGTCGCTTCTCACTGGTCTCTGCGACCCAACCCAGCTCCAGGAGTAAATCCCTTCACCAGACCGGGCCCTCCTTCTCCCGAAGTTACGGAGGTATTTTGCCGAGTTCCTTAACCACAGTTATCTCGATCGCCTTAGTATTCTCTACCTGACCACCTGTGTCGGTTTGGGGTACGGGCCGTGTACCAACTCACTAGAGGCTTTTCTCGGCAGCATAGGATCACTGAATTCGCCTCAATCGGCTACGCATCACCTCTCAGGCTATATG
>NZ_JBHTVV010000017.1:1813-3249 GCF_042792755.1 Nocardia sp. NPDC056611 | reverse complement strand
TCACTCGTCTTTCGCTACTCATGCCTGCATTCTCACTCGCATGGCCTCCACGGCTGGATCACTCCGCCGCTTCCCTGGCCATACGACGCTCCCCTACCCACCCAGACGACTGGCCCGAAGGCGATCTGTATGTCTGAGTGCCGCGGCTTCGGCGGTGTACTTGAGCCCCGCTACATTGTCGGCGCAGAATCACTTGACCAGTGAGCTATTACGCACTCTTTCAAGGGTGGCTGCTTCTAAGCCAACCTCCTGGTTGTCTTCGCGACTCCACATCCTTTTCCACTTAGTACACGCTTAGGGGCCTTAGCCGGCGATCTGGGCTGTTTCCCTCTCGACTATGAAGCTTATCCCCCACAGTCTCACTGCCGCGCTCTCACTCACCGGCATTCGGAGTTTGGCTGACTTCGGTAAGCTTGTGGGCCCCCTAGGCCATCCAGTAGCTCTACCTCCGGTGAGAAACACGCGACGCTGCACCTAAATGCATTTCGGGGAGAACCAGCTATCACGGAGTTTGATTGGCCTTTCACCCCTACCCACAGCTCATCCCCTCAGTTTTCAACCTAAGTGGGTTCGGGCCTCCACGACGTCTTACCGTCGCTTCACCCTGGCCATGGGTAGATCACTCCGCTTCGGGTCCATAGTGTGCGACTCAGGGCGCCCTATTCGGACTCGCTTTCGCTACGGCTCCCCCACACGGGTTAACCTTGCCACACACCGATGACTCGCAGGCTCATTCTTCAAAAGGCACGCCATCACCTATTACAGCTCTGACGGATTGTAAGCGCACGGTTTCAGGTACTATTTCACTCCCCTCCCGGGGTACTTTTCACCTTTCCCTCACGGTACTAGTCCGCTATCGGTCACCAGGTAGTATTCAGGCTTATCGGGTGGTCCCGACAGATTCACAGCAGATTTCACGGGCCCGCTGCTACTCGGGTGCCCACCACATGAGCCAAGATGTTTTCGTCTACCGGACTCTCACCGTCTACGGTTGGCCATCCCAGACCAATTCGACTAACAACTTGGTTTCTAACTCATGCCCAATTCGGCAGAATTGGGAAGATGGGTCCCACAACCCCGGCTATGCAACGACTGCCGTCTATCACACACAACCGGTTTAGCCTCTTCCGCTTTCGCTCGCCACTACTCACGGAATCACTGTTGTTTTCTCTTCCTGTGGGTACTGAGATGTTTCACTTCCCCACGTTCCCTCCACACGCCCTATATATTCAGGCGCGGGTAACACGACATCACTCGTGCTGGGTTTCCCCATTCGGAAATCCTCGGATCTCAGCTCGTTTGACAGCTCCCCGAGGCTTATCGCAGCCTACTACGTCCTTCATCGGCTCCTGGTGCCAAGGCATCCACCGTACGCTCTTACACACTTACTAACAAAGATGCTCGCGTCCACTGTGCAGTTCTCAAACAACACACCC
>NZ_JBHTVV010000017.1:0-1716 GCF_042792755.1 Nocardia sp. NPDC056611 | reverse complement strand
AGTTGTCAGTGTTCCACCCATGAGCGTCCGCCGGCCTACGTGTGAGGCCGAAACGGTCTCTGACGCAACATCATTCGACTGTTCGAAGAGTTTGCGTAGAAGTGCTCCTTAGAAAGGAGGTGATCCAGCCGCACCTTCCGGTACGGCTACCTTGTTACGACTTCGTCCCAATCGCCAATCCCACCTTCGACAGCTCCCTCCACAAGGGTTAGGCCACTGGCTTCGGGTGTTACCGACTTTCATGACGTGACGGGCGGTGTGTACAAGGCCCGGGAACGTATTCACCGCAGCGTTGCTGATCTGCGATTACTAGCGACTCCAACTTCACGGGGTCGAGTTGCAGACCCCGATCCGAACTGAGACCGGCTTTAAGGGATTCGCTCCACCTCACGGTATCGCAGCCCTCTGTACCGGCCATTGTAGCATGTGTGAAGCCCTGGACATAAGGGGCATGATGACTTGACGTCGTCCCCACCTTCCTCCGAGTTGACCCCGGCAGTCTCTCACGAGTCCCCGCCATTACGCGCTGGCAACATAAGATAAGGGTTGCGCTCGTTGCGGGACTTAACCCAACATCTCACGACACGAGCTGACGACAGCCATGCACCACCTGTACACCGACCACAAGGGGGGCCATATCTCTATGGCTTTCCGGTGTATGTCAAACCCAGGTAAGGTTCTTCGCGTTGCATCGAATTAATCCACATGCTCCGCCGCTTGTGCGGGCCCCCGTCAATTCCTTTGAGTTTTAGCCTTGCGGCCGTACTCCCCAGGCGGGGTACTTAATGCGTTAGCTACGGCACGGATCCCGTGGAAGGAAACCCACACCTAGTACCCACCGTTTACGGCGTGGACTACCAGGGTATCTAATCCTGTTCGCTACCCACGCTTTCGCTTCTCAGCGTCAGTTACTTCCCAGAGACCCGCCTTCGCCACCGGTGTTCCTCCTGATATCTGCGCATTTCACCGCTACACCAGGAATTCCAGTCTCCCCTGAAGTACTCTAGTCTGCCCGTATCGACTGCAAGCTTGCAGTTGAGCTGCAAGTTTTCACAATCGACGTGACAGACCGCCTACAAGCTCTTTACGCCCAGTAATTCCGGACAACGCTCGCACCCTACGTATTACCGCGGCTGCTGGCACGTAGTTGGCCGGTGCTTCTTCTACAGGTACCGTCACTTGCGCTTCGTCCCTGTCAAAAGAGGTTTACAACCCGAAGGCCGTCATCCCTCACGCGGCGTCGCTGCATCAGGCTTTCGCCCATTGTGCAATATTCCCCACTGCTGCCTCCCGTAGGAGTCTGGGCCGTGTCTCAGTCCCAGTGTGGCCGGTCACCCTCTCAGGTCGGCTACCCGTCGTCGCCTTGGTGGGCCGTTACCCCACCAACAAGCTGATAGGCCGCGGGCCCATCTCGCACCAGTAAACCTTTCCAACAACCCCCATGCAGAGGCTGCTCATATCCGGTATTAGACCCAGTTTCCCAGGCTTATCCCAGAGTGCGAGGCAGATCACCCACGTGTTACTCACCCGTTCGCCGCTCGTGTACCCCGAAGGGCCTTACCGCTCGACTTGCATGTGTTAAGCACGCCGCTAGCGTTCGTCCTGAGCCAGGATCAAACTCTCCGTTGAAGACTCTAGATTTACCGCCGAAGCAGCGAATCAGAAGTATCTCGAACCAGAGTCCGAAAACCTAGCAAAACAGTCGGCCGGAAAATT
>NZ_JBHTVV010000016.1:0-7500 GCF_042792755.1 Nocardia sp. NPDC056611 | reverse complement strand
CACTTAGCACTCATCGTTTACGGCGTGGACTACCAGGGTATCTAATCCTGTTCGCTCCCCACGCTTTCGCTCCTCAGCGTCAGTTACAGACCAGAGAGTCGCCTTCGCCACTGGTGTTCCTCCACATCTCTACGCATTTCACCGCTACACGTGGAATTCCACTCTCCTCTTCTGCACTCAAGTTCCCCAGTTTCCAATGACCCTCCCCGGTTGAGCCGGGGGCTTTCACATCAGACTTAAGAAACCGCCTGCGAGCCCTTTACGCCCAATAATTCCGGACAACGCTTGCCACCTACGTATTACCGCGGCTGCTGGCACGTAGTTAGCCGTGGCTTTCTGGTTAGGTACCGTCAAGGTGCCGCCCTATTTGAACGGCACTTGTTCTTCCCTAACAACAGAGCTTTACGATCCGAAAACCTTCATCACTCACGCGGCGTTGCTCCGTCAGACTTTCGTCCATTGCGGAAGATTCCCTACTGCTGCCTCCCGTAGGAGTCTGGGCCGTGTCTCAGTCCCAGTGTGGCCGATCACCCTCTCAGGTCGGCTACGCATCGTTGCCTTGGTGAGCCGTTACCTCACCAACTAGCTAATGCGCCGCGGGTCCATCTGTAAGTGGTAGCCGAAGCCACCTTTTATGTCTGAACCATGCGGTTCAAACAAGCATCCGGTATTAGCCCCGGTTTCCCGGAGTTATCCCAGTCTTACAGGCAGGTTACCCACGTGTTACTCACCCGTCCGCCGCTAACATCAGGGAGCAAGCTCCCATCTGTCCGCTCGACTTGCATGTATTAGGCACGCCGCCAGCGTTCGTCCTGAGCCAGGATCAAACTCTCCGAAGAAATGTTTGACTTGCTCATTTGCTTTTAGAGTGTGTGCTCACTATTTTAAAACGTTGGCGCTTAGTTTTGTTCAGTTTTCAAAGAGCAATCACTTTAACAACTTAATCATCATATCACGAAGTTGAGTAGTTGTCAACTTCTGCGAAGAATGTTAGTTATTTTTAAAATCGCTATTTCTTAGCGACTACCTAATCTTACTACTATTTCAATAAGACGTCAATAGTTTTTTTCAAGAACATGTTCGATCTTGTTTTTACTGCTCTATCAATAATTTCTAAGATCAAAAATGCCTTGCTTGCTAAATAAGCAACTCCCTTATGATAAAAGAGTTTACACATGATGTCAATGATTTTTTTAGCAAGTTACTTTATGTATGATTCTGTAGACGACCGTACATTCATTTCCTTGATTTCATTGACTTCCTTCGTTTTTAATCCTTATAATGAAGATAAATACATAAAATCATACATTCAAGTATCCGTTTTATAAGGGCTCGCAACCTTTTCGGAACGTCTTGAAAAAGAAGGGGACACAATTATGAACCCTATTAAGAACGTGCAGCCCATTCGGAACCAGCAGCAGCTGGAAGATATGAAGTGGGCGCTTAAACGCCATTGTTCGGAACGTGATTACATTCTGTTTGTCCTTGGCTGTGAAACCGGGCTGCGAGTTGGAGATCTTTTACGACTCAAAACCAAACAGATTCTGAATTTGAAAGGAAAGTACACGAAGATACTGCGCATCAAAGAGGGAAAAACACAAAAAATCAGGGAGATGTACCTTGAAAACTGTTTTCAGGAAGTCTACGGCTATGCCGTCAATGTGGACAGTGAGTGGCTTTTTCCATCCCGGAAGGGGGACGGCGCCATCACGCCGACCCAGGCATACCGGCAGTTAAATAAGGCCGCCGACTTTGCTGGTGTCGACCATGTCGGCAACCATACCCTGCGGAAAACGTTCGGATACTGGTTTTACAAAGCGACAAAGGACATTGCGATGCTGCAGGGAATCCTGCACCATTCGGACCCTTCGATTACCCTGAGGTATATCGGCATCACAGAAGAAGAAACCAATAATGTCTTGAAAACCTTCAGTGTGTTTAAATAACGGTTCCGAACGAAGGAGCAGTCTTTGACTGTTCTTTTTTTTTACTTCCGAAAGACCCTCGTTATCAGACGTCCATAAAGGCTGTTTTTAGAGGTTTGAACTCCCTATCTTTATTTTCCTATTCGGAAAAAAATCAAACAGCTTAGAAAGGCAAATACAAAGCTTAAACAGCGTATTTTTTAAAAACCTCTTGGTGAATCATACACTTTTATGCCTGTTTTTCATTTTTCCTTTTCGGAACCCTCGAATCCTACATCTGTAGCTTTATCTACTTTCATTTTTCTCTTTTTCTTTTTCTAAAGCATTTATTTTCTCTTAACTCACATCTTGCCTGACTGTTCACATCAAGACAGAAAACTTTCCCTACCGGCCGGCGATATCTTTAGAGTGCCAGAAGACCTCAGCATTCCAAAAGGTACGTTGGCAGGGTGAGGTCTTCTGGCGTTTACGAAAAAGAATGAGCCGGCCGGTATCCTGAATATGTATAAGATCATGCTAGAAATAAGACAGAAATAAAGCCAGACATTGAATTCTTTATAATTTCTCTCTTTTTATCGCTCTATCAGAGGTGTAAAGACAGATCATTAAAACCTTTTAAAAAAATAATAGTCTTTAACCTTTGATACACAAATTAGTGTTTTGAACTTACTCTATCTTAAAGTTTTCAGAATTTTCACAACAAAAAACCCCCTGTTGTGTTTGTTTTACTAATATTGTTTTAATTGTTTTACATTGTTTTAATTGTTTTCGGAGGCCTCAAACCATTGGTATGACTGGCCTCAAGACCTCTAACTATAACATTTTTGGTGCGAACTATAACATTTTTGGTGCGAACTATAACATTTTTGGTGCGAACTATAACATTTTTGGTGCCTGAACTATAACATTTTTGGTGCGAACTATAACATTTTTGGTGCGAACTATAACATTTTTGGTGCGAATTATAACAAAAAAATCCTTTTGTTATCGATGGATTTTTGTCATAATGAAGAAGCTCGAAAGGGAGGAAATTGTGATGAAAATTTTAGAAAAAAACGAAACACAGAACAACCATTTGGTGACTAAGTCGAATATGCTCATTGAAGCAAATTATAAATTAGGCGTGGTAGAACAAAAAATCATCCTTTGTCTGGCGAGCCATATTACACCTGCAGATTCAGATTTCAAAACCTACACCCTGCCTATTCAGGAATTTTCAGATCTCCTAAGCTTAAAAGGAACACCCAAATATACAGAACTGAAGCAGATTACGAAGGATTTGATGAAGAAGGTATTTGAAGTGCGGATTAAAAAAAAGGTCATACAGGTTTCGTGGCTCAGCTATGTAGCGTATAACGAAACGGAAGGAACTGTAGACATAAGGTTTGATCCCTTCCTGCGGCCGTACCTGCTTCAGCTGAAAAGGGAATTCACAAGCTACAAACTTGAGAATGTGGTGAAGCTGAAAAGCTCCTACGCCATAAGGATATATGAATTACTGAAGCAATATGAAAGACTGAAGGAAAGATCCTTTTACCTGAAGGACCTGCGCAAAATGCTCGGGGCTGAGGATATCTATCCTGCATACGGAAACTTTAAGCAGCGTGTTCTTGTACCAGCCCAGAAGGAATTGAAGGCTAAAACGGATATATCCTTTGAAATAGAAGAAATCAGGACAGGACGAAGAGTGGATAAAATCAAATTTTTCATTACTTCAGGAAGCAATGGAAAACCTGATCAATTGGACCTGCTTCAAAATCATTTGCAGGAATTTGCCGATACGTTTATAGAGAAAGTGAAAAAACTCGGCTTAAAGATGGGGGTAAGGTTAACGGACGAAGTCATTCTTTCATGGGAAAAGCATGGACAGGACAATGTAATGAGCCTCCTGGAGAAAATACAGGACCGCAAGGACATCGAAAACCCCGTCGGATACATAACCAAGGTCTTAAAGGCAGCAAACAAGGATAATGATGAATCAGAAGACATCCTTATACGCTTAGTATCTGACTTCAGAAAATCAAAAGAAGTACTGCCTGCTTGGTATATACGGGAAAAGTCCATTGAAAAAATGGAGGAAGTACTGAAATTGGATCATGAATCAGCAGCAGTTACATTTGAAGAAATTAAAGAAGAATTATTTGAAGTTCTGCAAATTCAGGAGCCGGAGGCTGAAAGTGATTCAGTAGAGGAGCTAGAAAAGCGCAAGCGTAAGTTCGAAAAGCAACTTAAGAAATTAAAAAAAGGCACCCATTAATGAGTGCCTTTTTTAATTGGATGACAAAGGCATCGTATAAAATAAGAAGAAAACAACGTTAGAAGAAAGGAAGAAAAGAAGAAAAGAAGAAAACAACGTTAGAAGAAAAAAATAAAAGAAGAAAGGGTGATAAAGGGATGGCGATTACTATTACAATGGGAATTCAAAAGGGAGGCTGCGGAAAATCCACCACAACCGGCATTCTCGCGCACTTGTTGAGCAGAAATGGATATAGGGTCCTTGCAGTGGATATGGACTCACAGGGCAACCTTACAGAGCTTCTGTCTGAGCAGCCTTCAAATGAGTATATGGGCAAGTCCGTGCTGGAAGCGATGCAGGAAGATAATGTTGAGGGCTACATACTGAATATCAACGATCACCTCGATCTTCTGCCTGCCAACAACTTTTTGGCAACTTTCCCGCGCTGGCTGTATACGGGAAAAACATATAAAGGCGATACGATCCCTTTTAGCGGGAATCCAAGTTCTGTCTTAGATCATGCTTTGAAGTCCGTCAGGGACAGATACGATTTTATCGTTATTGATACTCCTCCCTCCTTAAGCGAACAGACAACAAATGCACTGTGTGCCAGTGAATACGTGGTTGTTTTATTCGAATGTTCAAATTGGTGCTATTCAGCTATCCCGAATTTCATGGATTCTATCCATGGAGCCAATGAATTCGGAAAGAGAAATACTCAGGCGATCGGCGTGCTGCGCACGATGAATGATGTAAGGCGAAGCGATGCCAAGGCCTTTAATGAACTAATTGCGGAAGATTACCCGGACCTGGTATTTGATACGGTGATTACCAGGAAGGCGCCTGTTGGCAGATTATCTCTGTATGGATTTAACCAGAACGCTGAACTGCGGCAGGCATTGGGACAATACGAAGGATTCTATAAGGAGTTGATCAGCCGTGTCGAAGGTAAATGACATCAAGAGTAAAATGCGCAGTCAAAAGCACATTAGCCCCAGTTTTGCCTTGAACGAAGAAGTATTACCGGAAGAAACCAAGGAACGTTTAAACAGTGGAAAAAAAGAAGAAAAGAAGAAAGACCGAAAACGGGTATCCTTCGATCTAAGAACGGACCTTCATAAAGAACTGAAAATGCAGTCGCTGCTTCAGGAAAAGAACATTTATCTATTGATCGAGGAAGCATTGGAACAGTATCTTAAATGAACACGATAAAAAAGAAATACCCGAATAACTGGGTATTTCTTTTTTATCAATCAAATGTATTTTGAATAGCTGCATCAAGTCCCTGTCCGGATTCTTTGATATAGCGTTTAGTCATATTTAAATCCTTATGGCCGACCAGCTTTGAGACGGTTTGAATCTCAATTCCTTTATCGATAAGATTCTGGCAAAAAGTATGTCTCAACTTGTGCGGGCTCACATCGTACTTGCTCAGCATATATTGAACCGCCCTCGGTGTCATACGCTGGTTAACACTGGATAAGAAGACTGCTTCATTCTCGGCCTTCAGAGAGTCTTTATAACGCTTAATATGCTCACTGGCAGCTCTTGATAGGGGGATAACCCGTTCAATCTCGCCTTTTGAATCCCGGATAAGAATAGATTCTCTTTCACCGTCTTTTTTTATATCGGTGTGATTTAATTCACAAAGCTCGGAGACCCGAATCCCGGTATGAAGAAGAACATAAACAATAGCAATGTTCCGCACATTTCCTTCGTCTTCCACTTCTTTTATTAGTGCTGACTGTTCAGCTGGCTCCAGTGACTCTGGTGGTTCATCCTTCTTTTCCTTGGCTTTGCGGTCAATGTTGGCCATAATCTCTGGTTTGTTAAGAAACCGGGAAAATACAGTGATGGCTGTATAATGCTTTTCGATTGTTCCGGCACTTTTATTGGAATCGTCCATATAATCAAGATAGGCCTGCACATGGGTCGATTCAATCTCTTCTATTTCTTCTTTCATCCATTGAAAAAATTGAGAGAGAACACCTACATATGTTTTAGCCGTACTGTCTGATTTATTTTGATCCATTAACCATTCAGCAAAAGAATGAAGGATTTGGTCAGTATTTCGGATTTCTTCTTTATTCATCAAAAATCCTCCCGCCTAGAGTTCATCCAAACGCTTCAGATGAAAAAATATACAAAAAAACCTTAGGAAAAATCCTAAGGTTTTTTTGAAAAGAGATAGGATTTTGAACCTGCATTCTTCGGGTTATGAATCCTAAAACTAGAAATTGCTTGGCGGCGTCCTACTCTCACAGGGGGAAACCCCCGACTACCATCGGCGCTGAAGAGCTTAACTTCCGTGTTCGGCATGGGAACGGGTGTGACCTCTTCGCTATCGCCACCAAACTATGAGGAACGTTGTTCCTTCAAAACTAGATAATAGAAGAAGTAAATTCTGCACGTCATTTTGGTTAAGTCCTCGATCGATTAGTATCTGTCAGCTCCATGTGTCGCCACACTTCCACCTCAGACCTATCAACCTGATCATCTTTCAGGGATCTTACTTCCTTGCGGAATGGGAAATCTCATCTTGAGGGGGGCTTCATGCTTAGATGCTTTCAGCACTTATCCCGTCCGCACATAGCTACCCAGCGATGCCCTTGGCAGAACAACTGGTACACCAGCGGTGCGTCCATCCCGGTCCTCTCGTACTAAGGACAGCTCCTCTCAAATTTCCTGCGCCCGCGACGGATAGGGACCGAACTGTCTCACGACGTTCTGAACCCAGCTCGCGTACCGCTTTAATGGGCGAACAGCCCAACCCTTGGGACCGACTACAGCCCCAGGATGCGATGAGCCGACATCGAGGTGCCAAACCTCCCCGTCGATGTGGACTCTTGGGGGAGATAAGCCTGTTATCCCCGGGGTAGCTTTTATCCGTTGAGCGATGGCCCTTCCATGCGGAACCACCGGATCACTAAGCCCGACTTTCGTCCCTGCTCGACTTGTAGGTCTCGCAGTCAAGCTCCCTTGTGCCTTTACACTCTGCGAATGATTTCCAACCATTCTGAGGGAACCTTTGGGCGCCTCCGTTACCTTTTAGGAGGCGACCGCCCCAGTCAAACTGCCCACCTGACACTGTCTCCCCGCCCGATAAGGGCGGCGGGTTAGAAGGTCAATACAGCCAGGGTAGTATCCCACCGATGCCTCCACCGAAGCTGGCGCTCCGGTTTCCAAGGCTCCTACCTATCCTGTACAAGCTGTACCAACATTCAATATCAGGCTGCAGTAAAGCTCCACGGGGTCTTTCCGTCCTGTCGCGGGTAACCTGCATCTTCACAGGTACTATAATTTCACCGAGTCTCTCGTTGAGACAGTGCCCAGATCGTT
>NZ_JBHTVV010000015.1:0-20267 GCF_042792755.1 Nocardia sp. NPDC056611 | reverse complement strand
TCCAGCGCGGCAAGACTTTTGGCTGATACTGGTGACATTCACCGGTTCGGGAACCGGGATCGGTTCGCGTCCTGGAACGGCACCGCACCCCTGGACGCCTCGTCCGGTGATCAGCAGCGGCATCGCCTCTCGAGGGCCGGAAATCGGAAGATCAACCGGGTTCTCCACATCATGGCCATCGTCCAGTTACGCAACCGAACCGCCGGGCGCATCTACTACGACGCCCGCAAAGCGGGCGGGAAGACCTCGATGGAAGCGATCCGCGCGCTCAAGCGCCGGTTGTCCAATGTCGTCTACACCCGGATGCTCGCTGACCAGCGAAGTCGAGAATTGACAGGCCCGGGAGGGCAAACGGGAACGACTACTGACTCCAGCGTGACCGGCTCAAACCCACACACCGGTACTTCGGACAAGCCACATCCCGGACCCACCACACAGGTTAACCCCGCACCCATTCGGACGTCTTGACATAGAGGGGAGCCATTATGGTGCGTCCAGAGGGGGCGTAAACCTCATGGCCATCGAGATCCTGCCAACTCCTTGACGCGAGACACTTTCGCGGTGATGTGTTCAAGACCGCGTTCGCCGGACCGGACCCGCTGCTGCGACACGTCCGCACGCGGGTGCGATCACCCCAGCCGAACGGTGCCCCGAATCCCCGCCATACAGATACAGGTTGGGGATCTCGGGACGTTTCGTTCAGTCCAAAGCCCCGGTGGAAACGCGATGTCATCGGGGGCGCCACCGATGACCGAGAGCTGGTTGGCGTTGGTCGAGCCATCCAGCCGGTAGCAGAATCATCCGTATTCAGCGGGGTTCCAGGAACGGGTCGGCTTGTTGGTGATGATGAACCGCAATGCCTTGATCATGATGTCACCTCCTTCCTGGGGCTCGGTCGGGCGCGGATAGGGCTTGTGGGGTACGCCGCAGGGTGAACGGCCTGGGGGTTGCGGCATTGGTCACGATCGGGCGGGTATCGCCGCCGCCGATGACGCGCAGAGAGGTGTTCTCGATGAGGGTGGTGGCTGCATCGGTGACCAGATCGTGGGCGACCGCGGCGCCGGCGCAGGTGAAGGGGCCGGAACTGAAGGGCACAAATGGGCCGTGTTCGCTCGGTCGAATCCAGCGGTCGGGTTGGAATGCCTCTGGTCTGGTCCAGTGTTTGTTGTCGTGATGGAGCAGATAGGGGCTGATGGACAGCAGGTCGCCGGTCTGGAAGGCGATCCCCCCGAACTCGCCGGGATAGGGAACGGGACGGCTGACCATCCAGGAGACTGGCCGGTGCCGCAGGGCCTCACGTACCACCCAGTCGACGGGCCAAGGCCATGGTGAGCCGGGAGAGTGGAGACTGCCCAGCAGCACCGACCACGCGAGCGAGTAGCCCAGCGGTCCCACAATGGACCGGAACATCAGCACATACAGCTGCGCCACCGTTGTATCGGCGACGCTGTCGGGACAGGCACCGATCACGGCATCGAGCAGATCCCGTGGTTCGGCTTCCGCAGTGCGGCCGGTGGCGCTGCGCCGGTCCCGGATCTGCTCGTTCAGCGCGGTGGACAGCTTGGCGCGCAGCAGCTGCGCCCGCGCCCGCTGCGCCATTCGGGCCGGGCGAAGCGCGCCCACGCGTGCATTTCGCTCCAGTAACTGCCGCAACTCGGGAGAACCATCGGGGTGCAGCAACACGTCCGCGGTGCACCGATACATCAGCTCGACCCCCGCTGCGGGCCAGCGGGTGACGGAGGGCATTTCGATCACCGCCGCCGCCAGGGACTCGCGATACTCGGGCGTACGCGTCCGCAGAATCGCCCGCACCGCGCGGCCGAAATCGACCTGAGCAGACCGCGAAGGCAGCATAGAACCGAAGAACCCGGACTTCCCCGTATTGAAAGCGCGGTCACTCAACACCGTCAGCGCCAGACTCGTATCGCCGACACACCACCCGCCCCACGGCAGCCCGAACACCTCTACCGGGCTGGTCCGGCGCAGATTCTCGAGGAAACCCAACGGATCACGCCGGAACCGGCGCATCTCTGCAAAACCCATCGGACGGTCCTCTCATAGAGAGGGTGAGCGATTCATCAGATGTTTTCGAGCGGATTTATCCACTGGCTATGCGTACAAACGCAGATCAAGCATAGTATCGACTAATTTTACAAGCGAGGCCGTGGAGGTCGACCACGAGGCGAGTACCCCGGCACCGCCGGGGCCTATCGAACACTGTGCCAGCAGTGAAATCGGTTCACGATCACCCGCGACGCCGGCAACCGGTCATTGAGGTCTAACCGTGGTCTAACCGGCGCAAACCCGATCCGCCTCGGCGAGGTCCCGTTGCCACGCGCGCCTACATGAACATGTCGCGGCGTCGATTGCCGCTCTTCTGCCACGATCTGAGGAGCCCTTCGCCTTTCGAAACCGGCTCTCTCCGCAGTGCGGATCGAAGCGCGGTTCCAAGGTTTCCACATCGCACTAGGGTTCCGGACAGCCCACACCTTGCGTCTCGCGAACGAACGCTCACGAGACACCCTGATGCTGTCGGCGGCCGGATCGAACGCCCTCAACTCGGCATGTCAGTGCGTTCGGTCGGCCCATGGGGCGGCACGGCCGGATCATCAGTTGAGAGGTCGGAGCGCGTCATGTCAGGCTGGACGGCATGGACTGGCGAGCCGAGAGCCCGGAACTCTGGGCGTTCCTGGAATCATTGCGGGGCGGCGAGATTCTTTCCGGCACTGTCACGGCGATAGAGCGCTTCGGCGTCTTCGTTGCCTTGGACGATGGTCCCGAGCATCCTCTCTACCCGGGCGTCGGGTTCATCTCGATCCCAGAGCTGTCCTGGCGACGCTTCGAAGCGGCTTCCGATATTGTTCATGTTGGGCAGCGCGTTTCAGGTGAGTTCCTCCAATTCGACGAATGGAACGCAGAAGCCAGGCTTTCCCTGCGCGCAACACAGCCCGATCCCTTCCGCGCCTTCGCCGCGTGCACCGTCGTGGGCCAAGAAATACACGGACACGTCACCAAGCTGGTGCCGTTCGGCGTTTTCGTCCAAGTCTCAGAAGGGATCGAAGGGCTGATTCACCTTCGAGACCTCACATCGACGCCGGCGGCGGCTCCAGGCGATATCGTCCAGATCGGGGACGAAGTCACGGTCGTCGTCACCCAAATCGACCAGGAAAACCGCCGGCTGTCCCTCTCCCGACAGGCCGCAGGTCAGCCCTGACTCCGAGCAAGGCGGTGAAGGGGCGACACCGCTG
This sequence comes from Nocardia sp. NPDC056611, assembly GCF_042792755.1. NCBI lineage: Bacteria > Bacillati > Actinomycetota > Actinomycetes > Mycobacteriales > Nocardiaceae > Nocardia > Nocardia sp. NPDC056611. Next base: position 17,019 of record NZ_JBHTVV010000015.1, on the reverse strand, counting down.
GTTTCGCCCTGGCTGGCAAGCTATTCGGTGGCCGTTGGGTCGGCTTGCGTGTCGTTGACGGTGTTGGCGTAGTCGATCTCGGCCATATGCTCCTCGGCCCAGGTGCGCAACGCCGCTAATGGGATCTCCAGGGACAAGCCCAGTTCGGTGAGCCGGTAGTGCACACGCGGTGGCACCGTCGGTTCCACTCGACGGGTGACCAGACCGTCGCGGACCAGGTTGTGCAGGGTCACAGACAGCATTTTCTGGGATACACCGGGCATTCGCCGCCGCAGCTCGGCGAAGCGCACCTCACCTGGGGCGGCCTCGGCGAGGACCTTGACCGCCATCGACGTCCATTTGGTGCCGATGCGGTCCAGCAATTGCCGTGTCGGGCATTGGGAATCGAAAAGATCACCGCGAACCGGCGTCTGCGCGTGCACTGATCGAGCAGTCACCTGGACCTCACCACCTGTAGCCGAAGTGCCTTCTTGGCAGCCTAACTAAGGTTACCTACCGTTTCCTGGTAACCAAAGGTAACCGCATGGAGGTCCCGTGCCCCACACGCCACCGCTTCAAACCGCCCCTGTCGAGCTGCGTCAGATCGAGACCAACGGCATCCGCGCCAATGTCGCCATTGCCGGCTCTGGCCCCGCAGTCGTTCTGCTGCATGGTTTTCCGCACACCTGGCGACTGTGGAGCGAGATCAGCGGCCCGCTGTCGACGCGTTACCGAGTCATCGCCCCGGACCTGCGCGGGTTCGGCGGCACCAGCCGTGCGCCGGACGGCTACGACGCCGCCACGCTGGCCGCCGACATCGCCGGGATCCTCGACGCCCTCGGTGAACCCACCGCGGCCGTGGTCGCGATCGATGCCGGTACCCCGGTCGCGGTCCTGCTCGCCCTGCGCCACCCCGACCGCGTGCGACGGCTGGTGGTCATGGAAGCCCTGCTGGGCGCCCTCCCCGGCGCCGAGGACTTCCTCGCCGCGGGTCCGCCGTGGTGGTTCGGCTTCCACGCCGTCCCCGGTCTCGCCGAAACGGTCCTGCTCGGCCACGAGGCACGTTATATCGAATGGTTTCTCACCACCGGCACTCGAGGCCGAGGCGTGCGGGCAGATATCCACGACGCATTCATCGATGCCTACACCGGAGTCGACGCCTTACGTTGCGCCTTCTTCTACTACCGGGCACTACCGACCAGCGCCCACCAGATCGCTCACGCCGTAGCCTCCAATCGGCTCACCACACCCACCCTGGCGATCGGCGCCCACCCCGTCGGCGACGCCCTCGAGCGGCAGCTGCGACCCATCACCGATCACCTGGTAGGACAGGTCATTCCGCATTGCGGTCACATCATCCCGCTGGACAGACCATACGAACTGCTCGACGTCATGATGCCTTTCCTTGCCGCCGAGCAACCCGCCTGACCACGGGGCGGCATCAGCGGGCACGCCAATCGGCAGATGCGGACGTTTCGCCGACCTCAGATCGGCTCGGCCGGTTGATCTTCCGCACGACCGTGCCGGCCGCTTCGAACCGCGCCGGTCGCGGCATTACAGGACGTCGAGTTGAAAACTTCCTCCGAGCTTGTCGGTTCATGCGGGTGTGCGTTGTACCAGGTCCAGGATGAAGGCGGTTACGTCCGTTGGCTTTTCCTCGGCCATGAAGTGGCCGGCGTCGATCGGCTGGTAGGTGGCGGTCGGAGCCCATTGCCGCCAGAGAGCGGCTGCGTCGAATCCGAGACGTGCCCCCCAGTCCTGGGAGATCACTGCAACAGGCATGGTCAACTGGGCGCCCGCTTTTCGGTCGGCTCGGTCCATCTCCAAGTCGATTCCGGCGGTGGCCCGGTAGTCGGCGACGATGGATGGCACAGCGCGCGTGGAGCTGTCGATGTAGTGTCGGCGGACCTCGGGTGGGAAGGTGGTTCCGTTGGGGTCCCAGGCGTCGAGGAACGAGCTGAAGAAGTCTTCGGCGACGGCTTCGATCATTCGCTCGGGCAAGCCCTTTGGTTGTGCCATCAGATATAGGTGCCAAGCGACGGCGGCATCGACACCGTGCAGCACGTCCCAGGTATCCATGGTCGGCAGCACATCCAGAATCCCCAAGTGGGTGATCATGTCCGGGTGGTCGAGCGCTGCTCGGACCCCGACCAGCGCTCCGCGGTCATGGCCGATGAGGCTGAACTGTTTGTAGCCGAGTTCGCGCACGACATTGACGATGTCGAGCGCCATGGTCCGCTTCGAATAGGTGTCCGGCGTCGCCTCTTCGGGTTTGTCGCTCGCACCGTAGCCACGCAGATCAGGCACGATCACCCGGTGGCGGTCCGCCAGTTCACGGGCAACATGCCGCCACATGAGGTGAGTCTGCGGAAAGCCGTGCAACAGGACGATGGGGTGGCCGTCACCGCCGACGGCGACATTCAGATGGACGCTGTCCGCCCCCAGGACATGGCGGTATTCGAAGTCGTTGATTGTCGTGCCCGACATGGGCGCGCACCTTTCGTCGATCGGTTGGACGTGTCGTCAGGAGAAAATGGCGGGTAGCGGAGGTTCTGCACTCGCGCTTGCTCGCAGAGCCGGGACAAGAATCGTGTCGACCAGATGTGCCAGATACTCGGCTCCGGCGGGAAGCCCGTTCAGCCTGCGTAGAAGCAGCACTGCCCCAGTGATTTCCTCGAAAGGGAATGGTTGAGCACCGGCTGGTAGCTCGCCCCGGGTGATGGCAGCCGATATCACCGAGGCTGGCAACTTGGCGCCGGTGGGCCCGCTCGCTTCTTCGATGTGGCGACACAGGTCGGGATCCTCCAGACCCGCATGCAGCAGCATCAAGCTCATCGTCGGGTCGGCAGCATTCATCGTGGTGGCGAGCCGTTCGCACAAGGCAATCAGGTCTCCGCGCAAGGAACCGGTATCGACCGGGTCCGCGGAGGTGCCGGCTGCGGGACCGGCTTTGACCGCGGCAACCACCATGTCCCGCTTGGTCTCCCAGCGCCGGTACAGCGTCGCCTTCGACGCCCGAGCACGACGCGCGACCGCCTCGAACGTCAACGCGTCATAACCGACCTCACCCACCAGCTCCAGCACACACGCGAGGATCTCAACCTCACGCGCCGCATCACGGGGCCTTCCTGTACGCACTTCAGGTACCGGATCCGTGGTGTGACTATTACGAAACGACACGTTCTGTACCGTATGTGGAATTCGGCTGGTTGTCCACCGATCGGTCCGGTCATCCCGACAGTCGAATGGCGCTGAACAGCTGCCCGGCATTTCGACATCCGTACATCGGCCTGATGGTGGGTCCACTTGCAGGCGCTGTGGCTGCTCCCAACCGCCCGGGTCGCGGCAGATGAGTGCGTTCGGGGAGCCAACGGTGCTCACACTGGACAGCGATGACTAGTTGTGATGTCCAGGGAGGTTGGTCCGGACTGTGTCCGGTGAGTCGACCTGACAGGTGAAGGTGGCTCCAGCAACCCGACCATAATCGAGTCATGAGTGTCCCCGCGCCTGCATCCCCCTCATTCGAGCATGTTGACTTCGAGGCACTCGATTCGTTCCGTTTCCCGGACGGCAGTGGGTACCCCCAGAGCTACCGCGAGTTTGTTCGCTCCTGCGGCTGGGCCCGCACGTTCGGCCTGTGGCTCATCTACCCGCCCGTCCAACCCGGTTTCGCAGACGGGCGGGCCCGTGCAGCGAACCTCACCGAGCACTTCCACACGGTCTTCCGCGACGGCGAAGAGGAGGAATTCGACTGGATGATCGAGCCCGACGGTAGCTGGGACCTCGCCAACCGACTCGAAGTCTTCGGCTGGAGCGAGAACGGCGACCTTCTCCTCTGGGACGTCGCAAGCCGCAATGCCGACGAGGAGTTTCCGGTGTGGGAATCGCGCGGCATGAACACCCTCCACCTGCTCGGCTCGAGCCTTGACGAGGCGCTTCTCGAGCTGCGCGAGCGCTCCGAGGCCCAGGTCATTGAGCCGCTGAGACCTGCCCGTCTCTGACCCACAGCTCATCCGGATCCGCTCGAGCAACCACTCGACTGCGTGGCCGGTAGCCACCGACACACTCAATTCGGCAGAAGCGGACGTTCTGCACCGCAACAGGTTCCGGCCGCCGGGCGCCCCGCGCCGGCCGGTGCTGTCAGTGCGGCATACGGCGGAAGCGGACGTCTGGAGGGGCCTTGCCAGAGGTACGGCAGCGGGTCGTCAGCGGCCGGGTATCGACCGTTCTCCAACCTCAACACCTACCGCTCACCACATGAGCATCCTCTATCGGCGCGCCATTCGGGATGTCGGTGCGTTGCCGGGGCGTGTAGTTGCTCGATCCGGCCTCGTGCCATGCAAGGACACCGCGCCCCGTTCAGCGCTCGACGAGGACCGCCGCATCCACATACCGTGGATCGCGGGCGATCACCGCGAACCTCGACTCGCCCTCGGTGCCAACCGATTCCTCCACCTCGGCCAACTGGGCGAGCAGATCGAAGTAGCTCGTCTCCGCCGTACGTAGCTGCGCGACCGTCTCCGTGAGATCGATATCGGCGGCGAAGCGCGCCCCGTCGACGCCCACCGACAGAGTCGCCAGCCAGGCGTCGGAATCGGCCGCGAACATCGCCCCACTGGTCTCGGCCCAGAACAACACCACGCTCGGCGTCACCGCCGAGCTCAACCGCCCTGCCGCGGCGAGCATCAGCAGCGTGGTATAGATGTTCGACTCACAGAACCCGAAGTGCATCAGATACGCCTCGAGCGCTGCCTCCCGATACCTCAGTACATAAGTCAGTCCACCGGTGTCCTCGTCGAAACAGTCGGCGAAATACTCCCGAGGTGTGACCCCCTGGTCGGCCTGCCGCCAATCCGGCTTCTTCCCTTCCCAGAACCACCCGTCATACATCGCACCGTGATTCTCCATGGCCTCCGGCCCCGGCGCCGGTGTCTCCAACCACTGCTCGAATTCGGCCCTCCCCATAGGAATTCGAGCGGCAACAACGAACGTGTCCGACACAACCGGCTCCTCATCGATCTCGATGGCGCCCGTCATCCCAGGCCCAGGGAGCCATCCTAAGATCACAGCGTCTCGGCGCCCGATCATCGATCGGTCATCGGCATGGTGATGCGTTCGGCCGGCCGCGGCCTGGCCGGTCCGAGCAGCGTGACATAGGGCAATAGCGTGCGTTCCCCCAGCCCGATCGGTTCGAACAGCCTGTTTCCGTGAGCGGGTATGTTCGATTCCGATCGCGCCGACGGGGAGGGCAAGATGGCCGGCGAGCCTGTGACGACACTGCATGACTTCCAATTGTCGATGCTTCACCCGATGTGCGAGAGCGCCCCGACGCAGGCCGCCGGACTGCTTGATCGAATCGGTGCGACCAGCGCCGACACTGCGGTCGCGCAGGCGCGGTGGTGGTTTGGTGACGCCACGAACAACTTCACGACGATCGCTGAGTATGTAACTGCTTGGGGCGCACCGGATTCGGACGGCATCGAACGTTACGGCGAGCGGGAGATTCGCTCGGCGCGGTGGGATTTGCCGTTCTGGCCTGGCATGCAGTTCGAGTTCAGGGCGATGGGGCCTCGTCATCTCTTCCATCGAATGCTCCGTAAGCCGGGAGTGCCTGTGCCGCGGTTGGATTCGATTGAGGATCTGATCCCTTGGTCGTGCACGAAGGAGGAGTTTCTGGGCTCCGGCCTGGGTCCGTTCGATGAAGACATCGACCTTGGCTCGATCGGGAACCGAATCGACTTCGAGGCGGTCGACCCGAAGTCCGGGCGCAGACGTCGCTACCGCGCCCGCTTCGACTGGTGTCTGCTGCAATCGGTCGAGCCGGTGGTCGGGCTGTTCTGAGAATCCATGCCGAGATCGAGGGAAACTTCGACGACGCGATGGCTGAGTTCCAGGACCGCTACGCGCGCCTGGCACGCGAGCGTCCGAACGATTTCATCGTTGACGAGCGCCTCACCGACTACCAGCGTCTGGCCGATACGGTGGACAGCCTCCTGTCGCCCGGCCGTCCGCTCTACGGCCACGCATCGGCATGAGCGTGCGTTCTGCACCGCACCACGTTCCCGCCGGCAGTGGCCCGCGCTGGCCGGTTCGCGGTATGTGGCAAAACAGTGTGTTCGCTGAGTATGCGGGTCAGCGTGCTTCGGCCATGCTCGCCCCCCAGGTCGGGCCGAGCGCTCGCATGGACGGACCGGTGGGTCCGTGGTCTGGCGCGCGAATTTCGGCTGACCCGTTACGCTGCGGCGGATGGTGGTGCTGTTATCGGGTCAGGCCAACGATGGCGGGTCATTACTGCACTCGTTCAATGGCCGCTGAAGGGTCGAAGCCCCCAGCCCCAGGGAAGGGCCGGGGACATCATAGTTTCCTGTCAGCCCCTTCCCACAGAAATGGTAGACCGTGATCTCAGATGCACCAGACCACACTGCCCAGGGGGAAGCAGAGGGCAATTGATCCATCGACAGGAGTCACCGCGATCGATGTCGAACTCGCGGGTGCCGTCGAGATGGAGCTGGCGGAAGCCGCCGGGGCTGCGATAACGCCCAGTGGCAAGGCAATTGCGGTTGCGGCCACGAGTTTGATCATTGTGCTGGACATGTCTGTTCCTCGATATCGACTGACTGGTTTGATGCGCGTCCAGTGCAGCCGGGCAACCTCAGGTGATTGCCCTCGCGCTGCTCGCTGGTGATCGAGTGGCGGGCTTCGCCGCCCTCGGATGCGGCCCATGACGCGCTTTGTTCGTTCTCGACCCCGACCAGTTGTCATCGTCCTACATCGCGGGCGATGGCCACACAACAGATTGCCGAACCAGACGTTGTATTTGATGGCCCGGCGCCAGGCACTGGCATGACCGTCGACCTGGCGGCTCCGGTCCGTAGTTCTTGGACCGAAGCGACGTCCTTTTCCCTGGCGTTCGGAAAAGGCCGATAGCTAAGGGTAGCCGTAATCGGCCCGAGTCTGGTAGGGGCCAAGGTCTTCATTCGTGGGACCGGGCATATGATCTGGGCAATGCACTTGCCGCGATGTTGCTGGGTGGCTGAGGAGACGGAAGCATGCCCGCATTGGTTGACCTTGCCGTGGGGATCGCGCCCATCGCTGGTGGATTGGCTCTCGGTGCGGCCGCGGGATATCTGAAGGGCCCGGATGTCCGCAAAACGATCAAGCAGGATATGGAACTGCTGGACCGTATGCCTCCAGAGGAGGTGGAGCGGCGTGCCGCACTGCAGCGGAGCATCGATGGTCGCATCGACGACTTGGTCGCGACCGTCAATCGATACCGGCCACTGCGCAGGGCGGCCGCCTCCTATCGCGGCGGCTTGCGCGACATCCTGCTATTCATCTGCGCGATTCTGTTCACGGTGGTCTGGTGGAGCGTCGATCATCATCAGAGCAGCTGGCTACCGATGTTCGTTGTCCTCGTTGTGATTTCAGTGTGGGCTGCCAGCTACGCGTTCAGCGGTCTGCTCAGATCCCTGCTCACCTACCGGCGAATGAAGGACTGATCGACAGCGTCCGCGCCGCCGCGCGTGCTGCCCTGATCGGGTCGCGCCCAGCTGCGATCACAGGATGTCCTGTGCCTGAGAGGGCCTTATTCGATCCCGAGAAGTCGTAGTTGCTCGTCGGGTGCGAGCAGTTCGCCGCCGGGAGGGTCGATCGGGTTCGGGCGGATTCCGAACAGGTAGTCACGGAAGGCGAGCAGGTACTCGTCGAGTTCGCACTGGTCGGTGAACCTGGTTTCGGTCGGATCGAACCATTCGTCCGGTGTCGGCCGCCACCAGATCATGAAGTCGAGGGCTTCGCGCACCAGGTCCCCGTAGGTCGGATCCGTGGCGCAGGCGTGGCGCAGCGCCGAGGCGGAATTCCGCATTCCACGGCCGCTCTCGGCGCGGCGGTGCATGTCCATCAGCGGCCACAGCAGGCCATCGATATGCGGGATTTCGTCCCACCATGTGGATTTCGTGGGCGGATTCGCGTTGGCCCGCAGTCGGCGGTGTGATGCGGCGACTGGCGTCGGGTAGTCGCGGGGTGCTCCCCGTCGGTCGATGTCGTGGGTCGGCCCGATTCCGAGGTTCACGGGTGGATGCCAGACGCCGCGCCACACTGAAACGCCGAGGTAATGGCGATTCACCGGTAGTGGCTCGGCCAGCGAGACGTCGACGGTAATTCGGTGCACGGGTGGCAACAGTCCATCGGGGAACAGATCGGCGACCATCGACAAGCAATCCCGCACGTCGAAGCCGGTCACACCGACACCCCGCCAGAACCGGGCGTCGCCGCACTCGTGCGGGTCGAATTCGATCCAGAACCGCCGCGGTGTGGTCATCCGCGATTTCCTCCCACCGGCACTATGTCGAACGTCGACCCGATGATCCCAGAGCTGATCAGCGTCCACCACTCGATAATCGGCATGAGCGTGCACTACCGGCGGTCGTACGGCGCTCTGCCCGTTGATCTTCCGATGCTTGGCGCTGGCCGGTGCGGTATGCGGCACTACCGAGCGTCCGGGCTGCTACCTATGGGTATCGGCCGTCGGCGGCCGCGGTGAGTCGGCTGGCCAGGGCGCGTACGGCGTCGTTGAGTGCGGCGGGGTGCTCGATGATGAACGGGCGGTTCAGGCCGGCGAGCAGGGCGGGAATCCAGTCGAGTTGTTCGGCGCGGATTCGGATCCGGACCCACGGGCCGGTGTCAGCGGGCTGCGAGTCGATCTCATGCACGGTCGCGATCGTCGCAGGGAGCAGCGGGCGGACCTGGGTGAGTGTGCCCTGGACTCGGACCGATACCTCATGCCGATAGGGCGCGTTGGCCAATGCGGACAGCAGATGAGCGGCCGGCTCGAATTCGGTGGGCGGAGCGAACGTTCCGGGCTGTGTGCTCACCACGGTGATGCGGTCCAGCCGGAACTGGCGTAGTTCGTCGCTGTCGCTGTCCAGCCCGGTCAGATACCACCGGCCGGAGTGGTCGACGAGCCCGTAGGGGTGCACGGTCCGTTGGCTGGACCGCCCGTGTCGGTCGGTGTACCCGATTGCGACCGGTCGGTGCTCGCGGGTGGCCTCGGCGAGCCGGAGCAGGACGGCGGTCTCGACAGCCACTTCCGGGCGCGCCTCGGCGGTGAATTCGACGGTGTTGATCAGTGCGTCCAGCCGGGCACTCAGACGTGGGGGTAGGACGCGGCGGAGTTTGGCCGTCGCGCTGTCGGCTGCGCGGGTGGCCGCTGTCGGCCGGTCGGCGCCGCGGCTGGTGAGGAGCCCGAGTAACACGGCTACCGCTTCGTCGTCGGTCAGCATCAGCGGTGGCATTCGGTATCCGGGAGCGAGCCGGTATCCGCCGTAGCGGCCTCGCACCGATCGGACCGGGATATCCAGGTCGGTGAGATGTGTGACGTATCGCCTGACGGTGCGTTCATCGACGCCGAGCCGCCCGGCGAGTTCGCCGACGGTATGAGTACCGCCGGTCTGCAACAGCTCGAGCAGGGCCAGCACTCGGGCGGTGGGGCGCGTCATCGGGAAATTCTCGCATCCATACCGGGCGGAAACTGTCCGGTATCGACTCTACCGTGGCGTGCGGCGGTGAAACCTCCGCCTCATCCGACAGTAGGAGCACACAATGAAGCTCGTCTCGATCCGTCTGATCACGGACGACATCCAGCGGCTGGTCAGTTTCTATCACCACGTGACCGGCGTCGAAGCGAACTGGGCTACACCGGATTTCGCCGAAATCGTCACACCGGCCGGCACCCTCGCGATCGGAAGCACCCGCACCGTGGCGTTGTTCGCCGCGGGCAGCGCGCACCCAGCCGACAATCACACGGCGATCATCGAATTCCTGGTCCCCGACGTCGATGCCGATTACCGGCGGTTGCGGGATACGGTCGAGGATTTCGTCAACGAGCCCACGACGATGCCGTGGGGGAACCGGTCGTTGCTGTTTCGCGATCCCGACGGCAACCTGATCAACCTCTTCACCCCGGTCACCGCGCAAGCCGCCGCGAAGTTCGCCGGTTGATATCCGCTCATCGGCATGTGCGGACATTCCTGTGCCGCACCGTCACCCGCTTCGGTCCGCGGCCACGGTCGAGGAGGTGTATCGACATAGGGCGCCGGGCAGGCGGGTGCAGTGTGCACCAGTGGCAACCCCGGTCTGGAGCATCGTGATGTGGTGGCTTCGTGATGCTCGCGGGCACAGTGAGGATGCGCGAAAGCCTCCGCGGATCGATTCCCGGATAAGCGGGGCGGTTCTACCCGAATGTCCTTGCTGCGCAGTCATTCACAGAAGCAATCGCCTTTGTGGAGTGTTCCATAGCAACCCATCCGCACGATCCAGCGATGGCTGCAGGAATAGGAGGCCGGGATCACTGCGTCGATCGGGAGTGGTCGAACCCGCTACTCGGCAGGTATGTGATTGTCGCGAAAAGTCGCGCGAAAGCGATGTTTTGCCAGTTCAGTGCATATTTTCGGCTGGTTGGGCTGCGCGGCGCGCAACTGTTAGCCTCGCTCAGAGATAGCTGCTATTGCTGTCATTCGAAAGGGGGCGCATCACCGAGGAGATAGTGACGAGATGGGCGCGAGGATCGCGTTGGCACAACAACCCCACAGCGATGACCCGCCCTTCGTGGTCCGCAGGTTCGCAATCCGGGTCGAGGCCTTGGCCGCTCTGGTCGGGGCGGCGGTGGCGTGTCTGCTGATGATGGCCCCGCTCAACCTCGGGGGAAGCTCCGAAGGTGCGGTGTGGAAAACGGATCTGCTGGTAGTGGACTTGCCGCAGGCCGCCGCGGCGGGCGCGGCGTTCGCGATGGTGTCCGCGGCGGTGGTGGTCGCGCTCGGGCAGCGCGCCGCGTGGATCGTCTCGTGCGGGAGCGCGATCGTGCTGCTGGCCGACCAGGCCTGGAATCGGGCCGCGGTCACCGCCGAGAACCTCGCCACCGCGAGCTATATCGACTGCATTGTCAGCGGCATTCTGCTCGGCGCGCTCGCGGTCGCGGTCCTCGGCAAGCCGATCGCGACCGGCGCGTACCTGATCGGGGCGCTGGGCGCGATCGAGGTCGGCGACCAGACCTCGCTGCCGTCCTCGGGCGGCAATCCCATCATTCAATGGGTTTCGGTCGGAACACTGCCGGTGTGGTTGCTCGTGATGACCGCCCTGCTGCTGGCCGTCGGTGGCGCCCTGCAGCATGACGAGCCCGCGACCGAGGAGCCGAACACCGATCTGGCGATCGGCCCGACCCTGTCCGTACTGGTGCTGGTCACCGCGACCACGCTGGCCACGGGATGGCTGGTGCGGCACGCGGGCAATTTCGCGCAGATCGGGGTGACCGCCGCCGTCATCATCGCCGCGGCCATGGTCGCAGCCCTGCTGCTGCCGGAACGCGAGGGCACTCTCGTCCTGCTGGCGGTAGCCGCGGCCAATGCGGGTAGCGCCATCATCGCGGTGCCCCGGCCGGATTGGAGCCTGCCGCTCCCGATCCTCGCCATGGTGGCGGGCCTGGCGGCCGGACGGCGGTGGCGTTCTCCGTGGATCGCGCTGTCCGCGACCGGCGGACTGGCCGTCTTCGCGGCCCTCACCGCCGACGCGGCGCACCGGTACACGGTGATCCCAGTGCTCGGGGTGACCCTCTCGGCGCTGATAGTGGGGTTCTGCTTCGGCGTGGCTGTACCCAAGACCGCGGGTAGCACCGTGGTGGCGCTGTCGGTGATGATCGTGCCGGGCCTGGTGGTGGCGCTGCGCGGCAGCAGTTTCGGCCTGGTCGCCTACTCGCCGCGCTGGTATCGGGATCCGAACGGGGCCGTCTCCGCCATGCCCGGCTGGATGGCCCTGGTGATCACCGTCGGCTGCGCGGCCGCGATGTACCGGCTGCGGCGAATCCGGCCATCGCGCGACCTGGCCGAACCCGAGCCCCCGCCGATGTCCCGCGCCATCGGCACGACCGGTGGATCGCCGGAGGGGGATAGGACTGAAACGGTGTCGGTGATCGCGGGGGCGTGACGGTGCGGTACGCCGCTCCCGCTCCAGGCGGCGCGCAATCATAGTGCGCTGCAGTGTGTTCCGTTGCCACGGTCGTGGTGACCACTCTGGCCGAGGTGATTGCGGGTGCGTGTGTGGCGGGCGAGGTAGATAACGCCGAACCCGAGGACGGCAATGGTGAGCAGGGAGTTGCGTTCCGCTCGGTCATCTGACGTCGGGTGCGAAATTCGCTGGCCGCGTGCCGATTACCGCGGTCGCGCCCATGTCCTCGCAGTCGACGATGCGGGCCGCTAGGTGGTGGGCGCGCATGATCTCGGCGGCGACCGGCGCCTGCTCCTCGCTTTCCTCGACGAGCAGATGCCCGCCGGGTGCGAGCCAGTCGGCCGCGACGGCGGCGATGCGGCGTAGTACGTCCAGGCCGTCCGCGCCTCCGTCGAGGGCGCGGCGGGGCTCGTGATCGCGGGCCTCCGGGGGCATGTCGCGGATGCGGTCGGAGGGGACATAGGGGGTGTTGGCCAGTAGGACATCCACACGGCCACGAAGATTGGCGGGCACCGCGTCGAACAGGTCGCCTTCGACGACGTGGGCGGCCACCGGCGCGAGGTTCTCGCGTGCGCAGACGATGGCGGCGGGCTCGATGTCGGTGGCCGTCAGCTCGACCCGGATCCCGTGCTGCGCCAGCTCTTTCGTGAATGCCAAACCCAAAGCGCCGCAGCCGCAGCACATATCGAGCGCCACCACGGACCGGCCGAGGGCGCGGGTGAGGGCGACGGCCTGTTCGACCAGGAAGCCGGTGCGTTGGCGGGGGACGAAGACGCCCGGGGCGACGGTTACGCGGAGGCCGCGGAATTCGGCCCAGCCGAGTAGATGTTCGAGGGGGAATCCGGTGATGCGTTGGGTGACAAGCACTTCCAGGTGGTCGACGTCGGTGGCCGCTTCGAGCAGGAGCGCGGCCTCGTCCTCGGCGAAGACGCAACCGGCCGCGCGCAGGCGTGCGACCAGGGTGTCGGTGTCGGGTGCTGTCACCGCGTCATTGTGCACGTCCGGACCCGAGCGGTGAGCGAGCGGGTCCGGACGCGAAGGTCAGCGTTCGGCCGGGATACGCAGGGTGCGGGTGGTGTCGAGGTAGATGCCGCGCTGGCCGCTGCGGGCGGGCGGGGGCAGCTGGGAGACGAGCTGCTCGAGGGAGGTGGTGGCTCCGACGACCGGCATGCCCGCGACGATGAAGTCGGCCACCGCGCGGCGGATGTGGTTGGGGGAGGTGACCACGATGGCGCTGGTCGCGCCCGCGTCGCGCAGCATCTGCACGCCGAACAGGGCGTTCTGGACGGTGGAGCCGGCGCGATGGTCGGTGAGGATGCGATTGGCGGGGATGCCGTGGCCGATCAGCCAGCCCTCCATGGCCGCCGCCTCGGTGACGCCGTTCTGTGGGTTGCCGCCGGTCAGCAGAATGGGGGAGAAGGGGGAGGCGATGGCCTGCAGCCACGCGGCCTGCAAGCGGTTCACCAGTTCGGGGCGCATGGCCCCGTCGGGGAGCAGGCCGTAGCCGAGCACCGCGATGCCGGTCTGCGGGCCCGCGATGGCCGGGATCGGGTTGGGCAGGGTGCCGACGGCGGCGCCGATGGCACGGAACAGGTTCCGGGTGCCGTCGGCGAGGCGCCCGTCGACGCCGTTGAGGCGGTTCATCGCCAGCTCACGGGTGATGATGTCCCCGGCGTAGTCCGACCAGATCGCCTGCAAGGCCAGCGCCTGCGCGTCATCCGGTGACTCACTGAGCAATTGGCGCAGGTCGGCCAGGCCGGCCGCCTCGTTGCCGCTGGTGAAGTTGTCCTGCGCGGAGTTGAACAGCGCCGCGGGATCCGCGTGCGCGGTGCCGGTGCCGAGGATGGCGATGGTCGCGGCCGCCGCCGCGAGCAGGGTGGGAAAACGCCTGGCGATCTGCACTGCTGTCGACCTTTCGGAGGGTGTCACGCATGCGTCTGCGAGCGGAGCTATTCAATTAGCTGGTTGATGGCCCAGTGCCGGATGGAGACACGATACGACTGTCCACGGCTGTTGTCGGGTATTTGCCCAACTGGTTTCGCAAGTTTGGTCCGGCGTGGCGCCGGGAACGCGCCCGGCGCGTGGCGAGTAATCCGGACACGACGGGCAAAACAAGCCAGACGGCGTGCGGCAAACAATCAGGAACACGGGTATGAGCGATACGGACTCACGCGGACGGGACAGCCCCCGCGCCGGATAAGCTGTGCACCCGTGGATACGACTTCGCTCATCGGCAAGGAACTCGCCGCCGCCATCAACGCCGACACCAAGCAGCGCGCCGCCGCCCTCGCCGAGCAGGGCGCCGCACCGCGCCTGGCGCTCGTGATCCCGAACGACGACCCGGCCAGCGCCTGGTACGTGAAGTCGCTCAATCGCGCCGCCGAGCGCAATGGAATCACCTGCGAGAACATCGATCTCGGTGTCGACGCCACCGCCGAGGAGATTCGCGCCAAGCTCACCGAGCTCTCCCGGGACGCTTCGGTCGACGCGATCATGCTGCAGACCCCGCTGCCCAAGGGCGTCGGCCTCGACGACGTCAGCTCCGCCATCGCCGCGGGCAAGGACGTCGACGGCGTGAGCCCGCTGTCGCTGGGCCTGCTCGCCGCGGGACTGCCGGGGTTCCCGCCCGCTACCTCCGAGGCGGTCGTGGAACTGGCCAAGTTCCACCGGGTGCCCCTGGAGGGCCGTCACGTCGCGGTCGTCGGCCGCTCCAACGTGGTCGGCAAGCCGCTGTTGCAGCTGCTGCTGGCCGAGAACGCGACCGTCACCATCGCGCACTCCCGCACCACCGACCTGCCCGCGGTCACCTCGGCCGCGGATGTCGTGGTCGCCGCGGTCGGCCGCGCGGGCCTCATCACCGCCGACCACGTTCGTGAGGGTGCGGTCGTCATCGACGTCGGCACCAACGAGGACGACAACGGCAATATCACCGGCGACGTGAACGCCGACTCGGTCACCGGCAAGGCCGCGGCCCTGAGCCCGGTCCCCGGCGGCGTCGGCCCGGTCACCACCGCGCTGCTCATGCGCCACGTGGTCCAGGCCGCCGAATCCGGCCGTTGATCCCAGGCAGAAGCTGATCCCAGACAGAAATCAGGGAGCGCTCAGCGCGGGAATCCGTCCGATTCCGCGCCGAGCGCTCCCTGAACTCGTATCTAGAGGTGCTGCCTCACCAGTGGGTGGTGACGGGGTCGCCGACGGAGACGTTGTCGTAGTACCACTCGGCGTCCGCGGGTGCGAGGTTGATGCAGCCGTGGCTGACGTTCGAGTTGCCCTGCGAGTCCACCGACCAGGGAGCGGAGTGGACGTACACGCCGCCGGAGGTCAGCCGTTCGGCGAACTCACCGGTGATCAGATAGCCCTCGGGATCGTTGAGCGGGATGCCGATGGTCCGCGAGTCGAAGGTGACCGAACGCTCGCGCGACATCACCGGGAAGGTCCCGACCGGGGTCTCACGGCCCGGCTTGCCCATGGACGCGGGCATCGTGCGGGCGACGCCGTTCACCCAGACCGTGAAGGTGTGGTTCGACATGTCCGCGTCGGCCGTGGTGCCGCCATTGGTCTGGAACTTGACGTGGTCACGTCCCGCCGAGACCGTGATCGGCGAGGACACGGGTAGATAGCGCGTGGGGGTCCACACCAGTTGCCGGTCGTCGAGCCAGGAGAACTGTCCCGCGAGGGAGTTCTCGGCCTTCACGTCGACCGAGCGTTCGGCCTTGGCGCGATCGGTGACGGCTTCCGCGAACTGCACGGTCACGGGAGCCGCGATGCCGACCACCTGGCCGGGGCCCGGCGAGATCGCCTGGACCGCTGGGAGATTGGATGCCGGGAGTGCCGCGCCGGCGGCTCCGGAACCGAACGCGGCCGCCGCGGCGACAAGGCTTGCGACGAACAGAGAGCGAATCGCTTTCCGCATTCTTCCGTCCCTTCGAGAGGGTGTGGGGCTGGTTCCTCAGCGTATGACTTGATCTTGACTACCATCCGGAAATGTTTCCGGTTCGTGACAATTGTACCGGCGTGGGTATTTTGTCTTTTTCGCCCCTCGGGGTAGTGGCGCTGACCGGCGACAATGCAGGTAGCGATACAAAACGGTGCCCCGCTCCGGATCCGGAACGGGGCACCGCGACGAGTGGATCTGCGCGCTCAGCGTGTGATGGCCGCCACAACGTCGTTATGCAGCGCATCGGCGCGCGCGATGACCTCCTCGATCTGCTTCAACACCGGCGCGAACTCCGCGCCCGCGCCCGCGTCGAGTGACGTCACATTGATCGCGATGTTGAGCTGCGAGCTGCCGGCCGCCGAGCGCGCGCAGTCGGCCGCCGCGCCGATGTCGGTCACCACGTTCGGGTTGCCGATGGGCAGCAGTTCGGTTGCGAGGGAGACGATCTCGTCGGCCTCGGCGACCACGGCGGCGGGCACCCGGGCGGCCTGCAGCAACGCGGCGGTGATCGCCTCACCGCGGGCGGCCTGCTCGGCCTCGGACTCCTTGGGCAGCTTGTAGGCGGCGCCGACCGCGGTGAAGGCGGCGGCGTCGGCGTCGGCCAGCGCCAGCGAGCGCTCCCGGGCGGTGTCGGCCGCGGCGATGATCCGGTCGATGACCGGGCGATTGTCGGCGTCCTTGGCGCGGGTGGTGTAGCGCGCCACCATGGCCACCAGAGCCGCGCCCTGCGCCGCGTGCAGCGCCGCGACCGCGCCGCCGCCGGGCGCGGGCACCTTGGCGGCCAGCTGGTCCAGGTACCCCCGCAGTGTCGAGTCACCGAACGTGGTGGTGTCCTGAGTCATGCGGGGTGGCCTCCCTTGGCAGTCCTGCTGGCAATACCCGGAATTCGGGTGATTTCGCCGCCCACGCTACCGGTCGGCGGACAGCTTTCGGCAACCCGCCCGCTGTCGGATTGCCAATAGTGCGACCCGCCCACTGTCGGTATGCAAATAGTTGGGTATTGTCCGGGTCATGCGTATCGGACTGTCGATACGCTAATTCTGTGGAGTTTCTGCAGGTAGGGGCCGTACTCGGCCCCCCAAAACCGAACTAAATGCCACCCGATT
>NZ_JBHTVV010000014.1:0-63789 GCF_042792755.1 Nocardia sp. NPDC056611 | reverse complement strand
CCTGCGCCGATGGTACTGCACTCGACAGGGTGTGGGAGAGTAGGACACCGCCGGAACATCATTCGCGAAGGCCCCCAGCATCTGCTGGGGGCCTTTGGCGTTTCTCGATCAAATCGATACGTGCCCAAGAACTTCCAGCGCCGAATATTCACTATGCGCTACTTTTGGCCGAATCCAGTGACGACCCGAGCCCTCACCGCAGCGGGCTGGACCCCTTCCCGTCGTATCGACATCACCGACTGGACCGACCAACTGGAAGCCGAGGGCTTCCACGTCTCCCGTCCCGCTGCGAGCATCCTCCAGGGCTTCGGCAATCTGACCCTCCAGCCCCCGGATCTCCCCGGCGCCCTCTGGTCCACGGACCCCCTATTCTTCGACCCGATCGACGTAGCCAACGGCATGTACGACCGCTACGCCGAATTCGAACGAGCCCTGGGCCACCGCATGACCCCCTTGGCCGCCAACACCGCCGGCACCACCTTCCTCCTCATGCTCGACGACGGCCGAATCGTCTCCGACGGCGTCCTCGCCCTCGACCTCGTGGCCCCCACCTTCCCCCAGGCCCTCGAGGTCATCATCCGCCGCCACATCACCCCCACCTCGATTCTCTCCTACCACCGTCCGCGTCCCCGCTTCACCTCCGAGTGGATGCACGCGGGCTAGCCACACCCCGAGTGCGCGAAGTTCGAATCTCACCCTCCACCAAGCTCTTCCGTCACTACCTTCGTGCGGATGGTGGGGATACTGAAGATCGACCCGGTCGCGATGCGCGCGGCCGCGGATTGGCTGGACCGCGCGGCCCAGGACCTCGTGGACGACCTGACCGCACACATGCGGCTGGTCCGCTCGTTCCTGGGCGGCGACTGGCAAGGTGACGCCGCGGCCTCACACGAGACCCCGTGGACCGATTGGGAATCCGGCGCCCACCGGATTCTCGCCTCCTTCGCCACCGACGCGAGTCTGCTCCGCCAGGTCGCCGCGGAACACACTCGAACCGACCACCACCGAGCCCAGGCGATCACCCAGACCTGTTCAGGTCTCGATCTGCCCGAGGTGGTCTAGTGGCGGACTATCGGGTCGACCTCGGCGGTCTGCAACAACTGATTGACGGCACAACCAAACTGGAGTCCTCGATCGAGGCCCGGATAACCGCGATCGAGAAGTGCGTCGCCGACCTCCACGTGGACTGGTCCGGCGAGGCCGCCACCGCCCACCGCGCCGCCCACGACGACCGCGTCGCCGCGGCCGCCATCCTGCGCGAGGCCCTGCGCGCCCTGCGCGACAAGCTCTCCGCAGCCCACACCGCCTACGGAACGGTGGGATCCACCAACGCGTCCATGTGGCCATGAGCCCGCCACCCACGGTTCCGCTGATCGTCTGCCGAGCAGGCGAATACAGCTCCGCCGGAGAGGTTTTCGGCACCCTCAACTCCGACGCGATCGAAACCCACTCCGGCCTGCTCGGCGTCCTCCGCGCGAACATCGGCATGGCCGGCAGCGACACCATCGGCCAAGAATGGTCCGCCGCATACGACCGAGCCGCGAACTCGGCTCTGCACGCCTCAGCCCAACTGGCAGCCGCCGCAGCGCAAGTCCGAGACCTGATCGTGGTCGGTGCCTACAACCACCAAGCAGGGGAGTCCGCAGCCGACCACAACGAGGTGGAACCCCCTCCACCACCCGCCCTGACCCCGCCATCCTGCCTCCCCGACGAGGCTCCCTCCGCGGCCGGCGACGGCATCCCCGAACCCTTCGGCTGGTCGATCATCAAGGACGCCGTAGGTGCCATGTGGCCCAACGGCCGCCAGTCCGA
The DNA here is from genome assembly GCF_042792755.1 of Nocardia sp. NPDC056611. Classification (NCBI taxonomy): domain Bacteria; kingdom Bacillati; phylum Actinomycetota; class Actinomycetes; order Mycobacteriales; family Nocardiaceae; genus Nocardia; species Nocardia sp. NPDC056611. The sequence goes on along the minus strand of NZ_JBHTVV010000014.1, from coordinate 61,977 downwards.
ACTCCTTGCCGCCCAGTCCGCCTGGTCCACCACGGCCACCAACTTCCACACCCTGGCTGACACGATCCCGAAGGCCATCGACCTCCTCGCCAACCAGCAGTCCGAGGAAATCCCCGCCGCCATCGAAGCCGCCCAAGCCCGCCAATCCGACCTGACCGACCTCGCCTCGATCAGCACCGCCCTCGCGACCGCCTGCGGCGACTACGCCCACCACCTCGACGAGGCCCACCACCAAATCCTGGAGGAACTGAAGGACCTCGGCCTCGAAACCGCCGCGGTAGAACTCGGCCTCGCCCTCCTGGCCCCCGTCACCGCGGGCCTGTCCGAGTACATCGGCAACTCCGCCTGGGCGGCTCGCATAGCGGTGAAGGCGGCCCGCATCGCCTCGATCATCGCGGGATTGGCCACCAAGGCACGGGAATCCGCCAACCTGGTCGGTTATCTCGCCGACCGCGTCCGTGCACTCGCCGCCAAGGTTGCCAAGTGGGTTCAGGAGGCGTCGGCCCGATTGGCGGTCTTCGGCCGCCGCACCGGCTCGGTCCCCAAACTGAAAACCACCCCCATGAATCCCCTCTACAAGGGCGAGAGTCTCCCCGGAAACTCAATCTGGCCAGGCCAATCCGTCCGCTACCTCACCCCCGAGGAACGCCAGAGTTTCCAGCTCACCATCCGCGATGGCAAGCTCTATGACGCCAGCGGCAACCTCTTCGACACCACCACCTCAGCCACCCACGTCAATGACGGAAGGGCAATCTTCGTCATGGACGAGAATGGCGCCCTCTACGCCTCGAAGTACCACGCCCCCGGCGAGTTCCACCACTCCAGCTTCCTGTCCGGCGCCCCCGTAGCCGGCGCCGGCGAAATCGAGGTAGCCAACGGCGAACTCCGCTTCCTCACCGACTCCAGCGGCCACTACCGCCCCGCCCAAAAGTTCTCGACCCAGGTCATAGACCAACTCCGCAGCGAAGGCCTCCGAATCGATCCCTCCCAGATCGACCTCCGGGCCCCGAAGTAGCACGAGAGGATTCGACATGACCGAGCCATGGCGGGCTGTCGTCACCGCCGTCCTGTACCGCAGCCAGTTCGCCCATGCCCTCGGCGACACGGAGGCGCGTCGTACTGCAGAATGGCTTGTCCACCAACCCCTCTGGGACCTTACCGTCGAGGAAGAACACCAAGCCCTCACCACGGCCCTCGACTCCAACACGGCCCTCGACCCAGTCGTCCACGCCCCATTCACCGAAGCAGAAAAACGCCACTTCCTCACCCGCGTAGTCGCCGACCTCGACTCCATGCGCCCATGGCCCGACCGCTCTTACCGGGAGATCCCACTCGAAAGGTGGTCAGAGTTCGTCCACCTCGACCCCATCGCCCGAATCGACCTGTCCTGGATCGACATCCAGCCCATCGTCGGAAAGATGTTCCGAAAGCCCGCCGGCTACAACCGCGAGGTACTGCTCCTCCGCCTGAAGTCCGGCACCGAAGTGGGCTTCATCTGGCCCGGCTGGCGCGACCGAAACGCGACCGCTCTGGTAGCGCGCGAGAACAACCCCAACGCCGCCGCGATAGTCCGGGAGATCCTGTCGTCCTCATCCCTCGACCCCTCCAAAGTGACCGTCCTGTCGACCCCCTCAGCTCCCGTGCCTTACGAAACAACCCCACTCCGCCCCGAGTTCATAGGCGAGCACCTCCCAGGAAACACCCGCTGGAACGGTACTCACGTCCGCTACCTCACCCCCGCCGATCGCACGCCCTACAAGCTGACCATCACCAACGGCCTCCTGTACGACGCCCAAGGCGCCCCCTTCGACACCACCACGTCCCGAACCCTCTGGACCCCCCAGGGCGGCCGAGCCATCTTCGTCATGGACGCCCAAGGCAACCTCTACTCTTCCCCCCACCACATCCTCGGCCAATTCCACCACTCCAGCTTCCTGGCCGGTGCCCCAGTAGCCGCCGCCGGCGAACTCTCCGCCACCTCCGGCCGCCTCAACCTCATCTCCGACCACAGCACCCACTACCGCCCACCCCGTCGCTTCACCCGCCAACTCCTCGACAACCTCCGCCGCCACGGCGTCCAATTCCCCGACATCCAGGTCGAATACCACATGCCCCTGGACTAACCCGGCCATGCTGGGCGATGTAATGCTCTGCCGTCAGCCCTGCATGAAGCCGTTCCGGATGTAGTCGCGAGCACGTATCAGCGCCACTCTGCGCTGTCGCGCAGCCAATTCCGTGCGATCGCGTTCGGTATCGGTGAGTTGCCCCGGCAGCTGTTTCGGTGCATCGGTGAGGTGAAGCAATCGCCGAAGTCCATGCCCTTGGCGTGGTAGACGGTCCCGATCTTGACGACGTCTTGCTGGGTCTCGGCGAATACGTTGCATCCGATCGGCTGTGTCGCAGGTGCGGGCAGACGTGCCTCAGATGATCGAGGCTCCCTTCCTCCGGTTGCACGGTCCGCAGAGGATCTGGAGGTTCTCCGGGGTGGACGCACCTCCCATAGATACCGGGATGACATGGTCGAACTGCAGCTCGATATTCGCTCCGCATTGTCGGCAGCATCCGTGGTCTCTGGTCCAGACCAGTTGCTTGACGTCATCCGGGATCGCGCCGCGCACGCTGGGGACGGGGGCCTGCTGCATAGCGACCATTGATTGCGCCCGGTCTATCTGCGCCTGGCGGCGTTGGCCACGCGTGACGAGCACGGCGTAAACCTCGTCCGCGGTCAGCCCATCGTTGTCCCAGAACCACTTTCCTTCGAAAAGCCAGTACGCGCGGGCCCCGACTGTGCCGAACAGCACCGGTAGGCCGGCAGAGGACGCGAGCATCTGCCGGTACTGCTCCACCGGCAATTTAGGGATCATGACGTAGGACTGACGACCGACGTGCAAGGTCATCGGGCCCTTGTTGGTGAACAGTCCCTGCCGGTGTGTGACACCGACGTTCTCAGCGCGGCGCAGCATCGTGTCCCCTTACGACGGTTAGCGGTTGTGGTCGAACTTCCGGCGTCGCTATCGGCCTACCAGGACGAATTTCAGGTAGCGCCGGTGAGACGTTACGTGTCGGTGGCGACGAACCTCCGCGATGCGTGCGTCGATGATCGCCAGTTCTTGTGGTGCGTTCTGGATCTCGAGCCTGCGGCGGGCGAATTCCTGGCGCTGTCGCACGGCCGCCGCGGCAGCCTTCGCGGCATCCTCGCTGAGCCTGATCTGGTCGGCTTCGAGCCGTTGTTTGGCTTGGTCGCGCTGAGTGCGGGCGTCAGTGTCGATGCTGCGGCGTTGGCCCTCGAGCTGCCGGCGATCGGCGGCGAACCGCGAGGTGATGGCCGACCCCTGGGTGGGAGCGCTGATATTGCACCGTGCCTGCGCTCTCGTCTTCAAGCCATCCCGCCATTGCAGGAGGGATTTGCCCTTGGCCTCACCGATTCCCCGGACGTGCACTGCGCGACCGCTGGCGAGGATGATCGATGTCGATGTGGAGCTGTAGCCGGTTGTACTTGGGTTCACGCGGATTCCCGTGAAATCGGCTGCTGTTCTTATCCCGTTGTTCGCCAGCTCGCCGGTGAGCGTCTTTCCGATGCCGGAGATCGACGCGCTCGCCAGAGTGAACCTGGCCAGCTCGCGCTGGATGATTTCGCTCCGCTCCTGCTCCAGCGCGGCCCGGAGCGCCTCCCGCAGTCGCTGCTCCAGAGCCAGGATTTGGCGATCCAGATCGGTGGCTCGCGTGATCTTCCGGCGTTCGATGTCGGCGAGTTCCTGGTCGTGTCGCTGCTTCAACTGACTGCGCAGGCCGGCCTGGTCCGACGATCGCCGCTGCTCGGATCGATCGAGCTCCAAGGTGTCGCGCTGTAACGCGTCGGCGGCCCCGGCAGTGTCGGCGACCGCGCCGCGTCGCACGTCGAGATCACGCAGACGGCTCCGATGCGCGATCGTTTCAACGCGGGTGCGGCGGGCCACCCATACGCCGATGGAAGCCAGGACGACCAGTACAGGCGCGAGGGGAACGGTGAAGGCTCCGACCGCGATCGCAATGACAAGGAAGGTCATGGCCAGGACATCGACTACGCGCCGACCAGCGAATCCGATGGGCTCGTCCAGCGTGCCTTGTTGGGGGCTTACCGACGTGGCGGCGTGTTCCAGGTGTCCTGTGGTCATCCATGCTGGTAGTGCGCCGCTACTCGCGGACGTGGTGGGAGCTGTCGGTGCCGGGACCACCGCCACGGGGTTCGGGGCCAGAGCCGGTAGTGCTGCCAGTGGTTGGTAGGCCAGTATCCGGACGTGTTCGGCCAGTTGTTGTATTTCGAGGTTCGAGTGCGATAGCAGAGTCGGGAACCTGGATGACCCTTCCGGGTGTTTGAGGTCGTCCTCGTTGAGCAGCAGGTATTCACCGTGCGTTTCGTGTAACTGTCGCCACAGGCTTGGGTCGATCGCGACGGCCTTCAGCGCGGAATAGATGAGCCACGCGGAGAATCGGTCCATCTCGGTGCCGAAGTCATCGTCCCCGCGGCGTGGTGACTGATAGTTGCGATGGCCTCTTTCGGTGCCAGCGAACCCCGCCAGGTCCGGTACGAACATGCCGTCGTAATCCAGCAGGCGCAGCGTTTCATCGTCAGCGACAAGAAGATTGCCGTGTTGCAGGTCGCCGTGAGCGATACCGTGGGCCTCGAGATCGAGAATCAGCTGCGCGAACCGCTCGGTGAGCCGGTCCACCTTACGGCGGTCGTCGTGGTGCGCATCGAGCCAGGCCGATAGCGTGATGCCCTGCGCCCATTCCATTTTCAGTATCGGGTACCGCGCAGTCCCGACCAGCACGGCGTCTGGCAGATACTCGAACCCGATCTTCCAGGGCTGGGAGAGCTCGGCGGCCGGCAACGCCGACAGCTTCTCGCTGATGGCCCGATAGCGGGCTTGCTGGTCGGGGACGTCACGGGTGAAGCACTTGATGGCGTATCTGCGCCCGGTCGCGGTGTGGGTCAATGGGAATACGCTGGCGAATGCTCCGGAGATCGCCCTGGGCTGGCGAAGCTTCGTCAAATCGGGAACCGATTCCCGTAGCTCGGCATGCGTGAAGCACACGCTCGGATTCTGAAGCGCCTCTTGGTAATTCCCGGCCGTGGGAAAGTGGCGAGCCGTTTCCGTCACCATCCCTGCTATCTCCCCTCGACGTCGATTCTGATCAACGCGACGTCGTCATTCCGCAGTTCTCGTCGAGCGCGTAGCCCCCCCAGCCATGCGGAGAACTCGGCGGCATCGTGTGGGCCGCTGTATTCCAGAAGCTCGCGTGTCGCGGCGGCACAGTCGTCAGCGGTCATGAACCACGCCGCCAATGCGTCGGACATGAGTAGCAGTCTGTCGCCCGGTCGGCATAGCCCTTCGGCGAATCGGGTCCGAGCTGTGAGGAGTCCCGAGTCATGGTTCCGGCTGCCGAACAGGTCGGGGGTCGTTCCGAATTCTTCGACCTGCTCGACTGGAAAGGACTGAACAGGCACGTCGTCACGGATGTGGAACAAGCAGGAGTCTCCGAGCGCCGCAGCCTGCCACCGCCACTCGGCCGACGGGGGTTGCTGGGCTGAATGACGATCCGGTAGGTGGATCGGGGTGACACGAACGCTCAGGAGGGTCGCGAAGGTACTGCCGGACAGTTTTTGCTGTTCGTACCACTTGAGCGGGCGGCCCTGTGCCGCACGAAGGCTCTCGTATTCATCGACCCAAGGGCCCCAGTGGTTCACGACCTCTTTCGCGAATTCCTCGAAAACCCTCCCTGTTTCGAAGAATTCTGGATCAGCGTGGGCTCTCGTCGCCGAAATCGACGCCAGCAGCTGCGCCCAATCCTTGGCGAGGACGCTCTCGGTCGCGCCGTCGCATATGCTCGCCGTCACCGCACCGTCGATCAGCTCATCGAACGGCGTTGGCGGCAGGACGTAAACGGCGTCCTCACACTCGCTCATCGAATTGCCCTGTTTCGCCGCGAGCAGGCGCGTAACGAAAAGCCCGGGAGTGGTCACCGCAGTTCGGTTGCGCGCGTACCGATGTCCAGGAACTGGACGACCGAGGTGATATCCGCGTTGTAGACGAAACCACGTGTGGTGTCGCCGATTTGCTGGCCCTGAGCCGCGGCGTAGGACCGCATGTGACTCGGAAGCACGCTCGACATGGCGAACAACGTCTGAGCGTAGGTATCAGGCAGTCCTGCATCGGAGCTGGGGAAGACGACCGGGGTGCCGCCACTGGCCGAGACGTGCAAGTTGAACAGCAGCACCGCGCCATCGGCGGTGGCCTGGGAGGTGATGGCGGTGGCGGCTTCGGTGGGGGCGCCGTCCGTGGATTCGCCATCGGTCAGATTGATCACGATCGGCGGGAACCCTCCGGGATAGCGCTCGACCCATCCTCTGACCAAGGACTCCGCATACCTGAGCGCGCGGGTCATCGGCGTTCCGCCGCCGGCGACCGGATGCATCCAGAGGGGGAAGTGGACGGTCGTCTCGACCAAACCTCCTGCGCCGTCCGGAACCTTCTTGGTTCGTTCCTCCACCCGTGCGGGGTTGTCGGCGACCTCGCTGAGTGGTACCAGGTCGCGACCGGTCAGCGCGCCGGAGAAGGCTGAGCCGACAGCGGCGCCGTACCCCACGATCGCGACGTGGAAGTAGTCCCGCACGCCTTCTTCCTTGGCACACTTGACCGATAGCTCGGTCAGCAGCCGGTTGATCGCGTCCGCAACGACATCCGACTTCTTCTGTGGCACCTCGCCACCGATCAGGTCGTTCATCGAGGTGGACTGATCCACCAGGAAGACGAAGCAGGTTGGATTGGTGCGACTGATCTCTGCCGTATATGACATCGACATTCCCCTGACGTGACACCTCGTGCGAGGCGCAATCTTTGTGCGGCACTATGCGGCCCGCACAGTCAATGAAATCGGACGGCACCGGTGAGTGTCAATCACGTTGCGCGCCTGCGGGCAGGACGGCAAATCCGCTATAACCGACTGGTAAGTATGCGTGTGGGGGAACTGGAATAATTCGGTCAGAAGAACTGTGGCTAACCGGATTCGGGCAAATTGGCACAGTTTGTCAGTGCGATTCGGGCGCCCTCTACAAGCATCGCCCGGTGGCGACCGAGGGGACGGCTGATCAGGTCGGTCAGGGCCGGAAATTGTAGATGTTCTCCGACTCCCGCTTCATCGCCTCGATCCCATCGGAGACCTCGGCCGCGCTGGTCAGCCTCGAGCAGCCTCACGTGAGGTTGCCGCTGCGGGGTTGTCCTCGGCCCATTGGTCTTTGAACAGACTGGTCGGATGATCATGCTAGGGTCCCCGAGAACGTTCGTACCGCGAACTGATTCAGGGGGTCCAGCGGTGACTGACATTCTCGACGTTGACCTATCTACGCTGCACGGGCTGGCGAACGAGCTCGGCGGGCAGGCGGAGGATATCGGCAAGATCACCCTGACCAAGGCCGTGAATATGCCGGGATCCCCAATCGAGGCGGTCTCGACGCAGGTCGGCGACGCGGTATTGAAGGCGTACGGGTTGATCCGTGGCCAGATCCAGATCTTGGCGGACCGCGCCAAGTCGGCGTCTGGCAGTTACGAGGACATGGACAAGTCCAACGCCGACCAGTTGGACAAGTACGGCCGCGGTGAGGGCGTGAATTGACCACGATCGGTCACGTTCGTGGATGCGACCCACAGTCGATGCTCGACTACGCCACAGATCTGGTGAAGCAGAACGATGTGTTCGTTTCGATGGTCGACCAGATGGAGCAATCGGTCGACAACGCCATGAATCACTGGAAGGGCGCCGGCGCGGCGGCCGCGTCCGAGCGTGCAGTAGCTCACAAGCTGCACGGAAACCACCTCGCGACCACCATCGTCGGCATCGCCGACCACTACAACACCTACGGCGCTCAACTGGGTGACACCCGGACCTCGTTGCTGAAGATTCTGGATACCGAACTCCCTGCCGCAGGGATGACCGTGGACGATGACGGCAACGTGACCGCGCCGAAGGTTCCCTCCGACCCCGATCATCCGCTGACGGGGACCGCTGCGCTGCTTCAACAGACCCTCGACGGTCAAGCATCAGGATTCCAGTCCCGGATCAAGGCACTCCTGTTTCAGTTCGGCATGTCGGAAATATCGGCGAAAACAGCGATCTCTGCCGACCTGCAACTACTTGGGGGCTATGAGACCAAGCCGGACGGCGCGCCAATCAGTTCCAGCGTGCAGGACATTCTGGACGGCAACTCTGAACTGCCAAGTGACCCAAGGAAACTGCACGACCTCTGGGAGAGCCTGACGCCGGCAGAGAAGGACGCGTTGTACGAAAAGGACAACTACATAGGTAACCGCGATGGGCTGCCTACAGTGGACCGCGACCACTACAACCGCGAGAAACTCGACGACGAACTGACCCGCGCCCAGAATGGCGATCCAGCACTCAAAGACAAACTTGCCGACTTGCAGGGCATCGCCACCGCGCTCAACGGATCCGACCGGTATCTGATGCTGATGGATACTCAATCGGGCAGCATCCCGCACGCGGCAATCGCGGCCGGCAATCCCGATACCGCCAGCAACGTGTGTACCTACGTACCGGGGACCACTTCGCGCCCCTCGGCGATGAACGGCACCAATACAATCAACGGCGATATGCCGCGGGTCGACGCGATGAGACAGCAAGCCCAGAAAAGCGGTGCGCCGGACACCTCAGTGGTCGCATGGTTCGGCTACGACGCACCGCCAGAGCTGCTGAATGCAACGCATGTGTCCTATGCGGACAAGGGAGCACCCGCCCTGGATCGGTTCCAAGACGGGCTTCGGGCCTCCCACGAGGGTCAGCCGTCGTACAACACAGTGCTTGGCCACAGCTACGGCACGACGCTGGTCGGCGACTCCGCCAGTCATGGACGAACGCTGAATGCCGACGCCGTTGTACTCGTGGCCAGTCCGGGGACCACGGTTCAGCATGCCAGCGATCTCAGTCTGACCGGCGTACCCAGCTCGGAAACACCCAAACATGTCTTCGCCACCAAATCGGACGCTGATCCAGTAGCGTTGTACGCCCAAAAGCAAGAAGTCTCACCGCTCCGATGGCTCGCGCGTCATGCCAATATGGACGACTTCGGTGTCGATCCCACCTGGAACAGGTACGGCGCTCAGTCATTCCCCTCAGATCATCAGGGCGCGTTGGGATATGACGGAAACACGCACAGCGAGTATTGGCTACCGGACTCCAAATCCTTGCGTGGCATGGGCGACATCATCGCGGGCAACGGAAATGAGGCTGTGAAAATCAAATGATTATCAGGCGGCACAGGAGGGTTTCGGAGCTCGGTATCGCGCTGCTCACCGCAGCGGCCCTGTTGAGCGGATGCGCGAAGGACCGCGGAGACAACCATGACGCACCGAGGATCATCGACACGGGAAACAGCGGAGGAACCAAGGTGGATTCATCTCTCACCGAGTCGAAGGCCCGCGATCGGCTCAACGCCTACCTCCTCGAATCCCTCCAAGGACTCCCGCCGAGCGTGGGCTATTCGATCGCGTCGGACAATCAGTACCTCGGAAACATGCACACGCCCAGCCTCACCGTCCCCTGCGACGACCATGGCAACGGATCGGAAGTACTCCAGCTCAGCTATTGGGTCGTCGGTGTTCCGGCGGGCCAGAACGCCCAATATTTCGACCTCATCCGGAACGCATGGACCGCGCGAGGCTGGGCCCTTCAACAGGACGCCGACTCGCGCTGGGCTCCGGTGCACACTCCCGACGGCTATGCACTCGTCCTTCAATACGCTCCCGCACAAGACCATTCGTTGAGCGTTACCGCCAGCTCTCCATGTTTTCCCAAGGCAGCCGAAAGCACGGCTGCTCCCCTACCGACCGAGATCAAGCGCCCGTAAGGATTCGTGAATGTTCTCTCCACGCAACGAATCCGACGAACTGGGCCTCAAGGTGCAGCGTGCTCAACACGCTCTCGAACAGATACGTGGCGTAGGTGCCGTACAGGGTGTCCGCGTGATCGTCGACGCCGAAGATCGTCTGCTCTCGGTGACAGTGAACGAGGAAGCCATCATCATGGCCGCGTATCAGGCGGCGATAGAAGACAAGCGCCCCAAGGTCGATGAAGCACTGCGGGAACTGCGAGCCGATCCAACCTTCGAAGCGGTTTCGACCTACACGAAGGCGAACTCGGCGCGCTGGGAAGCCGAGCGCATGGAACGGCAGCGCAAGCTGGAGGAAGAGTTCGACGACGACTATTACGAGCGCGGCTCGATCAAGGCCCCGGATTGGTAGTGCTCAGCGCGACCTGGAAGACCTAATACCGTTGGCTATGTTCAGGTTCGATGCCCGTAGCTGGCGTTGATTCAGGCCCGCAGTCTCATCGGCCGCGATGATGTGGGCTTGGCTGAGGCAGCTGCGTGGTATCTGCTGAGGGGTTTTTGAGCAGATGCCGAGTCTCGGCGGGTCTCGTCGCGTTCGCGTTCGAGGCGGGAAGTGATGTCGGCGACGGTCCAGCCGTCGGTGGTCGGTGGGTGGGTGGGGTGGCTGATCAGGGGGAGCAGGCAGGTGAGGGTGATGCCGGTGGTCAGGCCGAGGAGGAAGGGGAGCCAGAGTGCGGTCATCGTGCGCCTCTTTCGGGGAATCGATCGGGCCGGTGGCAGTCGGTGAGATCCGCTGGTGGGTAGTCGGATTCAGCGGTGGGGGAGGTTGTCCGGCCGGGTGGTGACGGAGTGGGGGATGCGGCGGGTGCGGGCGGTCAGGTCATGGGTGAGGTCGGCGTAGGCAAGGGAGATTTCGGCCAGGCGGGTCCAGGCGTGGTGGGAGTAGAGGCCGGTCGTGGGGTCGGCGAGGGCGGTGCGGGCGGCGACCGAGAAGCGGGCGAGGCGGTCGATGACCATGCCGAGGGTTTCGGTGTGCAGGGTGGCGGCGGCAAAGGGGCGGGGGAGTTCGCGGGCGGTCCAGAGGTCGATGTCGTGGATCAATCGGTCTCGGGTGCAGTCGATTTCGGGGAGATCCGCCGGGGTGGCGGAGTGGCGGGCTTCGTGGAGACTGGCCAGTTCGTAGGCGGCCTGCAGGAGTGGGTGAGGCTGGGTGATGGTTCCGGCGCAGGCATGCAGGAGCAGATCTTTGGGCGGCAGGTGGGTGGTCATTGGTTGCTCCCCTCGGCTTTTCGTGATCGTGAGTTCAGTAGACACCTGCGGCAATAGAATTGGGATCATCCACAGAGTTTTGTATTCGAATTCGCTAGTAATCCAGACAGGGCATTCCTGGATGGAGTAACCCAGATAGCGAGGCAAACGAAATGGTTGGATCATCCCTTCCCAGAAGGGCCCTCGGTCGCCTGCTTCGCAGCTACCGGGAGCAGGCGAAGAAGAGTCAGCTGGCGGCGGGGCTACATGTCGATCTCTCGCCGCAGAGCATCGGTCGAATCGAGGACGGGCAGAAGGTGAAACTGTGCACCGGGCAGATTCGGGACCTGCTTGAGCTGTACGGCGTGCCGACCGAGGGCGGTGAGCGTGATGAGATGCTGGCCCTGTGGCAGGAGGTCAAGGACCAAGCATATGCGGCGAAACTTGCTGGTACAACTAAAGGTTGGTGGCAGGCATATGCCGATCAGTACGCGCCGCACTTCGATCACTATCTGAGACTCGAAGCGGTCGCTTCGCGGTTGACCACGCATCAGATGGTGTTGCTGCCCGGAATGCTGCAAACGCCCGAATATCGGCGGGCGGTTAGCCAAATCGCTTACCCGAATCATCCTGAGGTCGATATCGAGCGGCGATTGGAATTGGCTTCGCACCGGCAGGTTCGCTTGGCGGATAAGAACTTCCGCGTCGAGGTCCTGCTGTCGGAGGGGGTGCTCCGGCACACGCCGGGAGGTCCGGTCGTCATGGTGGATCAGTTGAGTCACATCCTGGAGCTGGCGGAATCCCGCTCCAACGTGTCGATCCGGATAGTGCCCTTGAATGCAGGAAGTCACCTCGGCTTGATCGCCCAGTCGTTCACCTTGCTGGAATTTCCACCCCTCGCGAATCGTCTGATCGAGCCACCCATCGTGTATGTCGAGGGGTTCGAGGGCGGGCTGTATCTGGAGCGCATGGACATGATCGACCGACATCGTCGGGCGATCAACGATATTCAACGAGTAGCGTTGACCGAGGATGACACCAAGCAGTTGGTGCGCCAGATTGCGAAGGAGTGCACGGCGTGACCGCAGACCTTTCCAGCGCCCGGTGGTTCAAGAGCACACGCAGCCAGCCCAACGGGGATTGCGTCGAGATCGCCCATCTGTCGGCCGACTCGGTCGGGGTTCGCGACTCGAAGGACCCGCATGGTCCCGCACTGGTGTTCTCCGGCGACCAGTGGGACAGCTTCCTTGCCAGCGAGATCTGGCGAGGCTGAGCCACTCTCGGATATTCGGGCGCCGGGCGTATCCATAGTACGGATACGCCCGGCCCCTACCCAGTCCAGCAGGTGCGTTCGTTCCGACCGCGGGTGAGGATGGCGATGGTGGAGGGTTCCACCTTGGCGCCGAGCCACGCTCGGACACCTGGTATTGGCCGCCCTGGAGGATCTTGACGGCGAAGTCAAGGTTCTCGGCGGTGGTGCGGTAGTTCACGGTGAGGCGTTCGGCGCGGCCGACGATCTGGATTCCCATCCGCTTGGGACCACCGGCTGGCCGCAGATGCGCTGGGGGGAGTCCTCGCGATGAATAGGTTGTCGGGGCTGTCGGCGCCCAGGGCGCACGGCAGCGCCCAGAGGGTGGCGTGCAGGTCCTTGGGCTTCGTCGACCAGGATGTGGTCGGCGACGAAGTGGCCGCCGCTGCGCGTTCCGTCATGTAGATCAGACCGGCTGCGGCCAATGGGGTGAGCAGAACCCAAGCGTCCCGCGGTTGTAGCTGGTGCAGGAGCGCAGGGTGCTGCGATGGTGGATCGCCACCTCCGAACGGTGCCATGCCGCGAGCTGCTGTCTTCGCTCGGAGAGCCTGTGTTTGGCTGAGTCCTCATCGGTTCGGCTATGGTGATTCTCGCGGCCCGCCGGGCACCGAAGTGAGCGCTTCGTCGCTGCCCCCACCCGCACGTGGATTTCGCGTGCCTTCAGGTGGGGATGACAAGTGGCTCTGGTTCGGCAGGGTGCCGAGTTTTTGTTGGGTGAGGCGACTGCGGGTCGGCTGGCGCAGCAGTTGTCCGATCAGGCGTTGCATCAGTGGGAGCAGCGGATCGGGACGGGCGAGGTGCGGTCCTGGATGCACAGTCTGCCGGTGTTTCTCGCCGATCTGGTCGACGCCGGCCTCGGCGATGTCGAGGTCTTGCTGGAGCACAAGCTGCCGCACAGCCCGAAGCGGGTGGATGTGGTGTTGTGTGGGGTGCACCCGCGTTCCGGTGCGCCCAGCTTCGTTCTCGTCGAGTTGAAGCAGTGGTCGAAGGCGGAAGCGGTTGCCGAGGAGCTGGTTTCGATCGCAGCGTATCCGGAGCCGACCCTGCATCCTGTCGAGCAAGTCCGCACCTATTGCCAGTATCTGACGGATTCGACGCCGGCCTTGGCGGACCGGCCGGGGTTGTTGCACGGTTTCGCGTATCTGCACAACGCGCGCACGGCTGACGTCCAGTCGCTGAAGCAGTACAAGCCGGACGATTTCGGCCGTTTGTTCACCATGGACGACAAGGGCGACATGATCGGCCTGCTGCGTTCGCTGCTGCGCACGGACGGCGGCCGCGATGCTGCGCGTACGGCCGCCGACGAGTTTCTCGGGTTCGAGCACGCGCCGTCGAAGCCATTGCTGGACTTGGCTGCTCGCGAGGTTCAAGAGCGCGAGCAGTATGTGCTGCTGGACGAGCAGCGCGTGGCCTACGAGCTGGTGCTGCAGGCTGCGGAGCGGGCGCGGACCGCGCGACGGCAGACCGCGGTGGTCGTGTTGGGTGGTCCGGGGTCGGGAAAGAGCGTGATCGCGTTGAGTCTGCTCGGCGAGCTGGCGCGGCGCGGTCGCAGGGTGCATCACGCCACTGGCTCGAGTGCGTTCACCAACACCATGCGGAAGGTGGCGGCGAGCCGGAATCCGCGAGTGCGGACGGTATTCAAGTTCTTCAACTCCTACATGGATTCGCAGCCCCGGGAGTTGGATGTGCTGATCTGCGATGAGGCGCACCGGATCCGGGAGACCAGCGTGAATCGCTATACCCGCGCGGCGTTGCGTGAGCGATCGCGTGCGCAGATCAACGAGCTCATCGATGTCGCGTGGGTGCCGGTGTTCCTTCTCGACGAGCACCAGATCGTGCGCCCGGGCGAGATGGGCTCGCTACGGGAGATCCGGGCAGCGGTGGAGGCTGCCGACTGCGGGCTCGAGATCGTCCGACTGGATGGTCAATTCCGTTGTGGGGGATCGGATGCGTTCGATACATGGGTTCGGCGGCTGCTCGGTCTGAGCACGCTGGGATCGGCGGTGGAGCGGCCGATCAGCTGGAGCCGACTGACGGCCGGTGTCGACGACGATTTCCGTGTGACCAGTGCTGCTTCTCCGATGGGCTTGGAGGCGTGGCTGCAGACACAGCACGAAACGCATGGGGGGACCGCCCGGATGGCGGCCGGCTACTGCTGGCCGTGGAGCGACCCCGTCAACGACGCGAACGGTAAGCGGCTCGTGGACGATGTGCGCATCGGCGACTGGAGTCGACCGTGGAATGCGAAGCCGGACAAGCGAGTTCCGGGCGTCCCGGATTCCTTCTACTGGGCTTCCGATGAGCGTGGGTTCGGTCAGGTCGGCTGTGTCTACACCGCGCAGGGCTTCGAATATGACTGGGCCGGTGTGATTTTCGGTGACGACTTCGTCTGGCGCGGTGATCGCTGGGTGGCGCAGCCGAAGTTCTCCTATGATCCGGCGCTGCGTCGCACCGAGCCGATGAACTTCAGCGCGCTGATCCGCAATACGTACAAGGTGCTGCTGACCAGGGGCATGCAGGGTGCGTGTGTCTACTCGACCGACCAGGAGACGCAGGAGTTTCTCGAGCGGATGGCTCGCTAGGTCGGTAGGAAGTAATTCGATGCCGGAATGGCAAGCACTGGAATCCTGTTGGAGCGCCAGCGAGCTGCCTAAGAACTGGGACACGCTGGTTGACGAGGTCGGGCGAAGATATCAGGACGCACACCCTAGGAACAAGACCGCAGGGCCCGGTGGGATTGGCCACCCGGTCGATCGGGATCAGCGTGCCGTCCAGGATCAGATAGGCGTGACCGGCCGTTATCGCCAGCCGCAACGCTGATCGCAGCTTCGGTGCGCGCTCGGCGAGTAAATCGACGGTCTCGTTCATATACCGCCACGCGGTCGTCGTCGAGTTCTCGAACCCGGCACCGAGATCGGCGAGGGTTTCAGTTTTACGCAGGTGAGCCAGTACGAGCAGGGCTTGACGGCCACAGGGGCGAGCTTGCGCCAGGCCGAGCTGATCGCGCGGCGATGCCATCGGATCAGCCCGGCGACGAATCCGACGGTCCGGCGTGACAACGGCAGCGCGGAACGGTAGGAAAGCACGGGAAGCCCTTGGGTGCAGCGGGTTTGGAAAGCACCTGACATTCCAGGGGCTTCGCCAATCACAGGGTCGAAACGCCGGTCCAATCACCCATGGAGACAACCGATCTCAACTAGTACTCCAGCCGGATTTTTGATCAGGCGAGCTGACCGGATAGTCGCTGGTAGTGGCTGGTGCGGGCGCGGTGTTGGTGTCGGCAACGCCAGAGTGACCAGTGCAGTCGGTGGTTGATTTGTGCGCGCTGGCTGCTGGCCGAGTGTGGCGAATAGGTGCCGAATCTCGTTGCGGGTGAACGCAATCAGGCCGGAACTGGTTGGGTCCGGGGTGGGCTCGCCGACGGCGAGGGTGGTGAGGAAGGCGTGGGCGAGCATGGCCAGGACGGTCCAGCGGTGCCAGGGCCGCCAGCAGCGGACCTGGTGCTGGTCGAGCCCGGTGAGCACCTTGGCGGTCTGGAAATTCTCCTCCGTGGACCAGTGGCGGCCGGCGACTTTCACCAGTTGGGTGAGGCTGGCCGGTGGGGGTGCCCAGCAGCGGTAGAACGCCAGCTCGCCGGTGCGCGGGTGGCGTCGGATGAGCAGCCACCGCTGTCCGGCGACGGTTTTGCTGTCGTCGGGTTCGATATCGATCCAGGCCTAGTCGTAGACGCGGGGGACCTTTCGCGCCGCGACCAGCCGACAGTGGTTGCCACGCCCGTTTCGGCAGCGCGGAGGCGAGGACGTCGGCGCGGAGGCGACCGGTGGCGGTGGTGATGCGGTGACTGCAGGCGACGGCGAGAACAATACCAACACTGCGGGATTCGATCGCCGTGCGCAGTTTCGGATCACCGCCGTAGAACTTCGTCGCCGGTTACCCAACCGGCCCGGACACCGGCGTCGAGGGCGGCGAAGATCAACCGCTTCGCCAACGCGGGCTTGGTCGCGAACCCGGCAACGTCGGGCACCCCGCCCGCTGCCCGCCGATCCGGATCGTCGGCCCACGCGCGGGGCAGATACAGGGCGCGGTCGATGAATGCGTGCCCGACGGTGGTCGCGTAGGTGAGATACGGCGCGCCCTGGCAATTTTCGATACGTCCGGCCGTGCCGGAATACTGGCGCTGGGTACCTACGGTGCAGCTGCCCTTCTTGAGGTCACCGGTCTCGTCGACCACAAGGACGGCCTCTCGGTCGCCGAGACGCTCGAATGCATAGTCGCGCAAGTCATCTCGCAACCCGTCGGTGTCGACGACCGCGGCCGACAGCAGATGCTGCATCGCGTCCGGGGACCGGTCCCGGCGTATTCGGCCAAGGTCCAGCAGTTCTTGCTCGGAAGCTCGGACACCAGCCCGGCCAGCATCCTCGCGCCGGTTGCGCGGGTCTCCACCCGCGCGAACCGTGCACCCGCGCGCCCGGTCAGCTCGTCGAACTCCCGCTGCCACCGATCAGGGTCTACGATGGCAGCCGCGGCCGCCGCCAATTCAGTTGTGTCACACACAAACACGACATGATCACGCGGTGGCCGCTCCACGTCCAGCCCGCTGACCAGCAGCATCACCGATCAAAAAGTCCGGCTGGAGTACTAGGACGGATGAAAAAGGGTTCACGGTCTTATTGATCCGAAACTGAATGGTTGAGGCGTAAACCGTGTATGGGGCTTGGAAGTAGCCGCGGACCGGTCCGGCAGCTTCTGGACACGGTGGAAGAACGAGCGGACCGCGGCGTGCATCTGGTCCGGGGTGGTGATGACCTGGTCGGTGAGAGTGCGTTTCAGGTCGGCGTTGACCGGCTCGTCCGGGTTGAGGTGCGGGGCGTACGAGGGGGCAGGAAGTGCAGTTCGAGCCGGTCAGCGTGGGCGGTGCCCCAGTCGCCGACGGCTTTGGAGCGGTGGACCGGGTGCCCGTCGAGGATCAGCACGATCTTTTCCTGGTGCTGGCGCAGCAGCCGTTCGAGGAACTCGAGGAGTTGTTCGGTGGCGAACCGGCCCTTGAACAGCGTGAAGTTCAGTGAGAGCTTGCGCATATCCATCCGAAGATCATCGCTCACCCACGAAACATCAACAGCCGCAACCGATTCGTTTCAGAACAATAGAACGGGTTATCGCGCTGTTGGTGGGAAGATGCGGCATTCCCGAATGGTCGACCTGCGGACAGTAGCGGATGCTCCTATCTGTCGTGACACTCGCAGAAAAGGGACTCGGGCTATCCAGCGGCGTGGTACATCAGGGTGCCCGGACTCACCGGGGGGATTCAATTCGCGACAACGATTCTCACTGCAACCCCCAGTCTGGTGGCCCAGAAGGGGGACAGGTGACCTCCGCGTGTTCACGCAGCAACTGATGCATGAACACGCGGAGAAGAGGGTGGACCGCCCAGCTCAGCGGTCTCCGAACTGGCCCTGAACCTTCAGGTGTCCGAGGTTCTCGACTACCTTCATCACCGTGTCATCAGGAAAGCCGTCCGGCCGATGCGCCTCGATCTGCACGGAGACATTAAGTTCGACGCCGTCGGATGCCTTCAGCAGCGCGAGTAAATCTTGACTGAGCCGGCTGAGATCCCGTCCAAAGCGTTCCGGATCGACCTGGAAGTTTCCTGAGAACCAAGCGTTCTTGACCTGTGGAACAGTCAATGAAGCATGGCCCTGCCATTCGGCACCAGCACCATCTTCGGTCCGCTGACCACCACTCGATGGGTTGCTCGGTGTGCTCTGATCGTCACGCGATTCGAGTACGTCCTCGGGCTCCGAGAGCTTCCTCTCATCCTCTGCACGCTGCGCCTTGGCTCGGCTCAGGTCTACGAGAAGTGTTCCGTCAGTGATCGGACCCGAATCTTCTCCGGTACCCGGAATGCGCAGCTCGATGTACCGACCGGTCTCTGCGTCGAAGTCGCTCGCCAGTGCGAAACCTTCTACACCGCCAGTGAGTTCGTCGAAGACCCGGCGAACGCCTTCCTCAAGGACCTTGCGGTTGCGAAGTCGGCTCAGGTAGGGGAACCGGCAGTAGTATTTCCAGAGGTCGCCGAAGGCGATATGGCCACTCTCCCAGACCTTTCCGAGGTTCTTCACCAGGTCGTTGAGGATGAGTCGCGGACCGATGACGGTGCGCAGCTTATCCAGATCTACGAGCTTCGCCCCGACCCGTTCCGGAATGAGCTTCCCGTCCTCGTCAACAGGCGCTGACTGGAGCGCAATCCGGCCGGCATTCTTGTCCCAGATCGGGTAATAGACGGTGTTGTACGCCTGCGTCAGCCGCAGACCGACGGTGTCGTTTGCGGTCTTGCGTCGATCTTTGGCCATCGCCACCTGGTCGGACAGAAGATGTAGCTCCTCTTTCTCGACGTCCTCGACGATGGTCTTCCACGCTAGGTAGTCCCGGACGGAGTCCATCAGGTTGTCCAGCAGCTCGCGATCAGCGACCGCGAACACCAGCATGTTCTGGTTCTCGCGAGGGGAGTTGCCGCGACTCTCAAGCGTCTCGCTGGCGAAGAGGAATGCGGGGTTCTCCTTGGTCTGGCTCGAATAGTGGTGCCGCGGATGGACAATCACGAGCCGCACGTCTGGGTAGTCGAGGATCTCGTCGTTGCGGACGGGTGCGGGGTAGATACCGAGGAAGGATCCCTTGTGTTTGAAATCGCGATCCTTGATTCGGGCGACGATCTCGACGTAAACGTCTTCTAGATGGTTCCGATAGTCCTCGGCTCGGTCCCGAGCCAGCCGGTTGATGGACTGCTGGGTGTCGTACCAGTAGAGGTTGCCGTCGGAGTAGAAGTACAGCGCCTGCTCACTCAGCAGATGGATTGCGGATGCGAAGTTGCCGACCACGTCGCCCGGTAGGGCAGTCCCGAGCCAAATACGTTTGCGTTCAACACCTTTCTGCTGAGCGCCGGTCCGCGCGGCAGAAGCCAGAAACGCGGACCGAGCCAAGCGGCGGGTGAGGTGACGCTGAGCGAACACGGCGCGGCTCTTGTCGACTCGCTCCGGAGTCGAGGAAGGCGCGTCCACATCTGCCTCGATAACCGCCCTCCAAGAGTCGGACAGGTAATGGGTGACCTCACTCAAGACCCATTCGTCGCCGAGCGGCAACGAGCCAGGCATGATCAGCGGGGCGGGATCTTCGGCTTGCCACAGGCGGTAGATCACTGCGCTCATCAAACGCAGTACGCCCCTGGTCTTTTGGAACCGCTCCAGGGTCGACCAATCCTCATACAGGCGCTGGAACAGTTCCGGATGGATCGGATAGGCCGCCTTGATCTTGTCCTCGTAGCTTGGCTCGAACACTTCGCGCGGGAACTCGGCCGAGTGTTCCCGGTAGAACTTCACCAGTGCCTTGGCAATGAAGTCGCGATCCTTGATCGCCTGTGCGGTGGGCTCTTCGAACAGCCTGCGCCGAACGATCTCGAAAGCCTCACCGGGCGTGGCCGGCCGCCAGTGCTTGCTCACGCGGCCGATCACATTCTGCAGGCGCTCCAACGTCTCCTGTCCGCGGACACCACCAACCTCCGCATCGCTAGCGCGCGCATTCTTGTCGGCCGGATCGCTCGAAGCCGGGATCGAGACTACGAGCATGAGCCCGGGGATGGTCTTGGCCATATCGGTCAGCGTCTGAGCAAAGGTGAACTGTGCCTCGAATGTGCCACCGGGAAGGTCGTCACGACCATGTAGTAGGCGTGCGTAAGCCACCCACTCGTCGATCAGGATCACCGCGGGTGCGTATGCCCGCAGCAATTGCTCCAGAGATTCACCCGACGGCACGCGAGCCTTATCGGATTCGGCGACGATGTCGTAGGCGTCCTGCCCACCGAGCTGCCACGCCAGCTCACCCCACAGCGTGTTGATTCCAGGGCGCCCATCCTTGGTGGAAGGTTTCGCGGTTTCGATGCGGTTGCCGACGATAGCTACGCGCCGGACTCCCTCCACCAGCGTCGTCTTGCCGAGCATGTCCTGAACAGGCTGAGGGAACTTTGTGACCGCAAGTCCCGGCGTAAAGAGGTGCCAGATGGCGAGCATCGAGTGCGTCTTGCCGCCACCAAAGTTCGTCTGCAGATTGAAAACCGGGTCTGCGTTGTCGTCTCCTGCAATCCGGCGTGCAGTGGAGGTCAGGAGCTCCTTCAGGCCGTCGGTCAGATAGGTCCGCCGGAAGAACTGGATCGGATCGGCGTATTCGTCGCTTCTGGCTTGACCGGTCGCGACCTGATGCAGATCCGCCGCGAACTCGGCCCGCGCGTACTGACCGGTGCGCACGTCTTCGTGCGGGATCATGACTTCGCGCCAGCTACCGAGCTTCTCCGCCGGTACCGAGACTGTGGTCGAAGCGCTCTTACGGACGCGATCCCGCGTGCGCTTGTCCTCGGTCTGCACCCGATGCTCTTCACGCTGCTCACGGATCGACTCGGCGGCTGATGAGGCGCCGACGGCCGTGAGCAGTCGCTCCATCGTGTCGAGGCCGCGATAGGTGTCGTCGTAGCTGAGCTTCTCGTTGTGCGCCCATGCGTTGCGGGTCTCCCGCAGTTCGCTCGCGAATCGGTAACCGCTGTGGCCTATTTGATCGTGGAACAGATGCTTGTACTCGGTGATCGCCTTGAGCTGGACTGCCGGGTCCTCCTTGGAGAACTTCATTCCGCCACTGTTCTTCACAGTGGCCCCGAGCAGCTCCAGCCAATCCTTCCCCGCCGGAGCTGCTCCCTGCATGACCAGGTCCACCACCGGACCCAACCCTTCAGCAAGGATCTCGAAACCCCTGCCTACCCGCTGCTGATGTGACAGCGCCATCGGTCCCCTCGCCTAACCCCGCGTCGGCTGTGCGTCTTGGCGCATCCGATCGTCAGTCATCGTCGTCACTCTCCTCCAACAAGGAGAAGAGATCATCTGTATCAGATGTAACATATCCGTCCAGCACGACTTTTTCGGCTGCTGTCATGATGTCAGGCCAAGCGGTACCGAGTTGGTTGAACATGGCAGCTGTCTTGGTGGAACGCCGATCCGAGATCTTGAAAAGCCTGTGTACAAGTCGGTTTGCCCTGTCCAGGCTAATCGCAGCATCGGCACGGACCCGCACACGCGCGACCAATAGGGCTGCGCCGTCGATCCCGCGCTCGTTGAATCGTTTGGCAAGGTGCATGACGACCTCCCAGTGAGAGATGTGCTCGTCCTTCACCGGGTCGTAGGCAGACGGCAGGTCGTCGAAGCTCAGCAAGCGCACCGTGCTTCGCGGCGAGTTGCTGACGACCCCTGCGGCAACCAGATCGCGGATCGCTGTGCCGGTCTGACGGAGCACGACGTCCGCGTCACCGTACGCACCGCTGCCAAACTCGAACTGCCGGAACCACTTAAGGGCAAATCGAGTCGGGGTGTCGAACTCGGCTTCTTCGCCATCGATGACTGCAGTGGCGGCCTTGTCGATCTCTACAAGCGCTTCACGGACGGTCATTGGCGTACCGTCGGGGTGGAGAACTTCTCGATACGCGGAGAAGATCCGCATACCAGGACCAATGGCCGCTTGCCCCATATCCAGGGGAGATACTCCGCCGGTGCGGAGAGCCTCGATCGCCTCGGGTAGTTCCTCTTGAAGCTGCGCGAGGAAGGTTGCTTTATCTGCAATACCCTCTGCCTCACGCGGGCGACAGATCAGGATAATGTACGACGCAAGCGCATTCGCGCCGAGACTAATCTGCCGTGTGCTCATCGTAGACTCGATCGGCATAGTGCCCACTACCGCTAGTCCAGATGTCAAGACCGCCTGGAGCATTGATACCCATGCCGAGGAGACTGCACCCTTACCTTCCGAGTCGTCCTGTTTTGCCGCATATGCGACAACGATCGGCAGGTCGGGGCGTGAGGCTTTTTGAAGCGACGTAAAAACCTCGGTGAAGCCGTCAATGAAGTACTGCTGAGCCTCTTGTTTATTGCCTCCGTGTCGAGCCGGATTTGCAGTTAGCTCAACAGATTTCGGAGTAGCAATAGTACTAAAAAGATCGGGATGCATACCTCGAAGTGCGCGGCGAAGCCAGACGTAGAAGTAGTCACTCAGATCTGCGTAGTTTATTTGACCAAAATAGGGCGGGTCAGTAACAATCAGGGCTGAACCAGGCTCGACCAAACTGCCAGCCGCACGAGCATCCAGCTGCAATACGCGGCCAGAGGTGATTCCGGATGGTAAAATCTTCAGGACGCCTATTATTGAAGAAATTTGAGTAGTCCAACTCCCAACAGATTTACCGAAAGGATATGCTTCCGCGTAATCCCACACCATGGGAATGGATTGAGTGCCGAACGCTGGCATCGAACGTGATGGTCCTTCGCGAGTGAACCACCGAACTAGAGTCGAATTCGTTTGAGCCAACTTGCTAACGCATACCCCGAGGACGGTGGTAATCGCACTGGCCTGCTCGGAGGTTCCGCCGTCCTCGATTACACGGTCATAGACGCTCGCAACTTCATCGGCAAATGTGGCCAACATTACTAACTGCCGCGACGTATAAAGATCGACATGCCGAGTAAGTCCGTACAGCGGCGGTGCAAAGTTCTTGGTGTTGGAACCTATGTCAAGCTCGTCAATATCGTCTGGAACTTCGACGTGTACATTCTGATCTGGGATATCGGAGGGGCTCAAAAAGCTCCGGCCAGCCGGCAAATCCATGCAGTAAGCCATGAGCTGTAGGCCCATTTTGCCCTTCTTGCCAGCTTCGCGAAGCTCTTTCTCGCTCAATTTGGTGGAGCACTTCGGGCAAACGAATTGAGCGCGACCGGGACCTTTAGTTGTCTGGGCTGGCCCGTCCTTTCCGCGATGTACCGCAAACCGGACTTCATCGCCTGTGACGTTAAGGCCGATGGTTGCCTCGCGGCCTTTTTGCTTGCTTAGCCATGGCGAACTGAACAGAGGTATGTTAACTGCGCACATCGGGTTTGTGCAGGGAACAGTTCGCGCCCAGATCCAAGCTACGGGATTCCCCTCATCAGGAACCGGATAGTAGTGTCCGATTTTCTTCTTTACCGCCTCTTCAACTAATTCGCCATAGTGTCGAAGGTCATCGGTAAGTCCGTCGTACGGAACATCATGTGAACGGTATTCGTCGTTGCTATTCGTCACAGATCTATCCAAAGATACAGCTGGCAACAGCTCTCCAAGGGCGCGAGTCACCAAAGCCGCAACAGGGTTAAGATCGGAGCTAACAACAGGGAGCCCCAGTCGAAGGGCTTCGACGATTGTAGAACCGCCCCCAGCGAATGGGTCTATCACGGTCGGGAGTTCGGGGTTACATTCGGCGATCAACCTGCGCGCATTTCGGAGCACGTCATTAGATGGCGCTGCCCCATCGCTGGGTACCAAGTCCTTGACAACCTGGATTAATTCATCGCGATGTGGTCCCGGACCAGGGTCATCGACCAAGGAGGCGAATATTATTGCGCGAAGTGCGGGAGTTGGCATTGGGGCAAACCACTTGTGGAAATTCTTGACAGTGCCAACGCTGCGCTTCTTCTCCGCCATGCTTGCGAAACTGATGGCAGTGAGCGGCAGTGTGACATCGATCAGCTTCCGCCGGTAATTGCCGCTGGTTCCCAGGCTCATACCGGGGTTCCACCTCGCTTCCAAGTCTTGTTCCAGTCGCCGCCCAGCTCGGTGGCGTCGAAGCTTCCGAAATCTACGTTCCTGAACGGGTCTACGATATATCGGACGTCGTCGTGCTCTGGCCCATCTGGATGCACGCTGACAAGGGCTAACCGGAAGTTAGCCCCGGAGTTCTTGCCGGTGAGCACCTCGGTGCGGGTGACGTGAAAACCCTTCGCGCCGAAGATCCGGCCCTTCACCTCGATGAACACCCAATGATCATCGACCGTACGGGATCTGATGTCGTACCCGGGGTTGTTGTGGGCCATTTCCTCGGGGATTCGGCCCAGCTTGCGCTCCTCCTCGAGCACCCGTTCCACCGCCCGCCGCTCCACGATCTCAGTGTCCCGGGCATACGCTTCGGGTGGTTGATCGCGAAGACCAGCAAGTCGGTCCAGTAGGCCCTGTGGAATCACCAGCGCTGCACCGGCGACCCGCGGTGGACGTACCTGGAGACGGGAGTCTCGATCGAGCTCTGCCATGCGGCGTTCGAGCCGCTGTTCGAGGTTTCGTGCCTGCCGTGCGGCGAACTCAGACTTGATCTTCACCGACTTGCCCGCGGCCTCGGCGTCCAATAGATCGGTATGGCGTGAATCCCAGTAGTTGATCTCCTGCAGCAGACGCTGGCGAACCAATCGCCGCGTTCGCTCGCTCTCCTGGTCGATGCGGTTCTGGAGTTCAGCGACGTGTGCACCCAGTCCGTTCTCGACCGCCCAGCCGATCGCCAGGTCTTCGACGCCGGTGGACAGCCAGGACTCCTGAAGTACTGGCTGAACCGACTGGCGCTCGTCATCGGTTGCTGGCGCGTAGTCAAGGTACGGCGCTGCGCCGGCCGTCCTGGCGGAGGATTGACACAGCTCTACGAAGTCGAAGCGCTTACTGATGATTTGTGGCTTCTCATGGCCATCCGTGATCTCTTGGGAGATTGCGACCATCAGGCGTGGTTCTTCGCTGACATCACGGCGGTCGATAAGAACGGCTCCTTGTTTGAGCTGCGTTCCGTAGCGGTCGATGATGAGCGAGACTACGGCGTCGAGGAGTGGATGGCCGGGAGCGAGCAGATCGGCGCGGGGTATTCCGGCGGGTCGTACCAGCTCGCGGTCGAAGGTAATTCGCTCGTACTTGCTGAGCACAGGCGCGCTCATCCTGATCAATCGCTCGTACTCGCGGATATCGCCGGGTATGTAAGTGATCTCGTACCGACCTGATTCGCGCTCCCCGATACGACCGCCGAGGAGCTTGAAGGCGGCGATGAAGAACGCCTTGATGAAGTACGGCTGCAGGCGACGTGCCCGCGCCTCTTCCATCCGAAGCCGCCATTCGGCGACGTCCGCCTCTGCCAGCTTCTGGTGCGCCAGTGCGCGTTCCGCCAAGAGCTTTTCGATTCCTTCGCCTACGGAAGCGTCGATGACCTGGTTAAGGCGATCGCGAACATCGGGCTGGTCGCCGTATTGAACGGCTTCCATGAGCAAGGTACGCAGCGGGTGGTCCGCGAAAGCCTCACCCAGAACGTCGAACACCTTGCCTTTGTAGGCTTTTCGCTGCTCGTCGATCTTGTGAAGGAGTCTGATGAACACCGCACCCTCGCGGGTGTCCTCGGCGACGAGGTTCCACAGGTGGCAGACCTCGGTTTGGCCGATGCGGTGGATGCGGCCGAAGCGCTGTTCGATCCGGTTGGGATTCCACGGCAGGTCGTAGTTGACCATCAAGTTGGCGCGCTGGAGATTGAGACCTTCGCCCGCGGCATCGGTCGCGATCAGGATCCTGGTGTCTCTGTCCTGGGTGAACAGCTCTTTGATCTGTCGGCGATTTTCGCGGCTCACGCCGCCGTGGATCGTCACGACGGCTTCTTCGCTGCCGAGTAGGCCGCGGATCCGGTCCGCGAGGTATTCCAGCGTGTCCTTGTGCTCGGTGAAGATAATCAGTTTTCGGGGGCTGCCGTTACTGTCGCGAACCATGGGGTTACTGACCAGGAGTTCACGAAGTTCGGTCCACTTCTTGTCGGTGCCACTGTCACGTACACGCTGAGCGACTTCGACCAGGTCTGCAAGGATGGCGATTTCCTTATCGAGCTCGGCGACCGTCCGTGCGGTGGTAGCCGCATCGACCACGTCGTTCTCGAGTTGTTCGAGCTCGCCGCTGGGCATATCGTCCAACGCGGCGTCGTAGTCCTCGGGGTCCTTGCCGAGGATTGCCGCCAGTCGGCCTTGCAGGCCCAGATCGGTGGCGCTGCTTCCGGTTACGAGTTCCTGACGGAGGAGCTGCAGCCGACGATAACGTCGCCGCAGCGACTGCAGGATCGCTTCGGGGCTCGACGCAAGGCGGCGTTGAAGCACAGTCAGCGCAAACCCGACAGTATTACCGCGGCGCCCGTCGGCCATGGCCTGGGCTTTGCCCATCTGATCGCGAACGTACTGGGTAACGACCTCGTAGAGTTCATGCTCCGGCTCGGAGAGCTGGTATGGAACGGTGTACGCCCGCCGCTCCGGGAACAGCGGTTTGCCCTCGAAGGTAAGCAACTCCTCCTTCACCATTCGGCGCATCAAGCCGTCGGTGTCGGTGGAGCTGACCCCCTCACGGTATTTGCCTTCGAATCGGTCGGAGTCGACCAGACCCATGAACAGCTGGAAATTGGCCTCGCTGCCGGCATGCGGCGTCGCCGTCATGAGCAGCAGATGACGGGTGTGCTTGCCGAGCATCTCACCGAGCACATAGCGCTTGGTCTTCTTCAGCTCGTCGCCGAAGTAATTCGCGGACATCCGGTGGGCTTCGTCCACCACGATCAGATCCCAGTCGGATCGTTGGAGTTGCTCCTGCAGCTCCTCTGAGCGGGCGAGCTGGTCCATCCGCGCGATCAGAAGTGGGAACTTCTCGAAGGCAGTCTGGTCGAGTTGTGCGTTGATCAGATCACGGGTGAGGATGTCGAATCGGAGGCCGAACTTGTCGAGCAGCTCCTCCTGCCACTGATCCGCTAGGCCTCCAGGGGCCACGATCAGACAGCGCTCTAGATCACCACGGAGCGTCAGCTCCTTGATGTACAGGCCAGCCATGATGGTCTTACCGGCGCCAGGGTCGTCGGCAAGGACGAAGCGCAGTGGACTGCGCTCCAACAGCTCACCGTAGACAGCCTGAATCTGGTGCGGCAGTGGCTCCAGATCGCTGGTGGTGACGGCCAGCATCGGGTCGAATCGGGCAGCCATTCGGATGCGCAACGCCTCCGTTGCCAGCTTGAACAGCGCACCATCCCCATCGAAACCGTAAGCGGACGAGGCTGTACGCAGCGTCAATCGGGCCTCCGAATCGCGGTACAAGAGCTGATCCGCAGCATTGCCGGCGTCCGTACGGTAGGTCAGATTGATGGCGCTGGAGCCATACCACTTGACGGCGACCACAGTGACATGGCCATTTGGTAATACGCCGCCCACGACGGCACCAGGAGTGAGATCCTCCAGCCTTACGCCTGCCACTGCTGCCACCCGATTCCCCCTCGACCCACGGTCGTTGTCCCTTCGGTTCGATTTCCGAGCATGTCGCAGGCGGCCCGACCAGGAGCATTGCTCGCTCACAGTTTGCATGGGTACCAATCCGGCAGCTTCACGGCCCGCCGACTGTAGCGAGCCGAACAGCATTACACAGATCGGGAATCCAACGCAACTCAATGAACTCGCAGGAAGCGGAAGTGCCCCCGATTCGACCAGGAATCGCAGCGGGGCTACGACGACGTCAAGTAGTTGCGCGCCAATCACTGGCAGGGGTGTCAGGTTCGGTGCCGATGCTGGACGTTGGTGCCGCCTCGACCTGACCGACGGGGGTAGCGCTACCGTGCACCTGGGCGACTGGATCGCTTGGGGGGTAACGGGGCTCGGTGTCGTCTAGTTGGGTGGTCGAGTTGGCAAGACGAGAGAGTCACACCGAGTGGAGTCGAGAGCCGACCACGGTGGAGATGCTGAAGCTGTCCGAATGCGCCACCCTCGACACCCGGCCGGGCAAACACGAACTGCGCTCGCGCGCAGAGCAACGCACCGCCTGGTGGGCTGAAGCAGTCGACCTGCTCGGCGAGGACGCCGTGGCGGCAATGATCTGGAACGCCACTCATCCGCGCCCGGTGGCGCGGGTGCAGGTGAGCCCGGAATGGGTTGCAGGCATGGCAGATCGGGTCATCGACGTGGTCTCGCGCAAGCGGTCGGTGTGGCAGGCAAGTCATGTGCGTTCGGAGGTCGAATGCCAAATCCGCGGCCACGTCGCAGCTTATCAATGGGAACACGCCGCCGTCGCGGTGACCACCGAGGCGCTGGCCGTTTCGCGGTCCATCGCGCCCCAGCCCGACCGTCTCGACGAGCCGCAGCTGTTGTGGCGCAGCGCGGACGGCACCAGCGTCTAGTTGCGTTCAACCCCAATGGACAGCGAATCATATCCGGCAGCGAAGACCAGACAGTCCGGCTATAGGACGCCGAGACGAGAAAGCCCATCGGAGCACCACTCGGCAGGCTCGGCAGCCCGGCAACATTAGCGGCACTGATAAGCAATGGGACTGAGGTTAAGTGGGGATTACAAGGCGGCTTGGTCCGGGGAAGTGCCGGTAAAATGCTTAGCGATGCACAGCAGGGTCAACTCTCGCAGCAGCTGGTGGAACAGGCCAGCTATCAATGGGGTCAGAAGATATCCGCTGGTGAGGTGAACTCCTGGCTACGGAGCCTGCCCCAGCTGCTATCCGATCTCGTGGACGCGGGACTCGGCGAAGTCGAGGTGCTGCTCGAACACCGGCTGCCGCACAGCCCCAAACGGGTCGACGTGATCCTGTGCGGGGTCCATCCACGGACCGGAATGGCCAACTATGTGCTGATCGAGCTGAAGCAGTGGTCCAAGGCCGAACTCATTGCCGCGGACCTGGTTTCGGTGGCGAAATACACCGAACCGGTCCTGCACCCGGTCGAACAGGTGCGTGCGTACTGCCAATACCTGGTGGACGCCACCCCGGCGCTGGCCGAACGACCCGGCAGCGTCTTCGGCATCGCCTACCTGCACAACGCGCGGGCCACCGACATCTCGTCATTGCTGAAACGCCCGGCCGACGACTTCGGGCAACTGTTCACCATGGATGATCGCGCCGCGATGGTCGACCGGCTGCGCGTGCTGCTGGACGAACAACGCATCGCGTTCCAGATAGTGATGCGGGCAGTCGCGGACGCCCTAGCCGCGCGCACCCAGACGGTGGTTGTGGTGCTGGGCGGCCCCGGATCGGGCAGGAGTGTAATCGCGCTGAGCCTGCTCGGCGAACTCGCCCGCAAGGGGCGCACCGTGCACCACGCCACCGGGTCCAAGGCTTTACCCAAACCATGCGGCGCGTGGCGGGTGCCCGCAACAAGCGAGTCCAGGACCTGTTCAAGTACTTCAACAACTACGTCGGCGCGGAGCCACGCGACCTCGATGTGATCATCTGCGATGAAGCACACCGCGTCCGCGAGACCAGCGTCAACCGGTGGAGCTCCGCCGAACAGCGCGCCCGGGCCCGCCGCCAGATCGAGGAACTCATCGACGTCGCCTGGGTCCCGGTCTTCCTGCTCGACGAGAACCAGATCGTGCGTCCGGGCGAGATGGGATCCCTGCAAGAGATCGGCGCCGCGGCCGCCGCCGGATGCGACCTCGAAGTGATCCGACTCGACGGCCAATTCCGGTGCGGCGGATCGCAAGCCTTCGACACGTGGGTCGCCCGGCTGCTCGGCCTGCACCCGTTGCCACCGATAGCCTGGAGCGACCTGATTGCCGGAAGCGACGACGACTTCCGGGTCACCAGCGCGGCGTCACCGTCCGCACTGGAATCCTGGCTGATCGCCCGGCGCGAGGAACAGGGCGGGACCGCGCGCATCGCCGCCGGCTATTGCTGGCGCTGGAGCGACCCCGTCGAGACCCCGGCCGGGCGGCGGCTGGTCGACGACGTACAGATCGGCGAATGGCTTCGACCGTGGAATGCCAAGGAGGGCAAGCGGGTTCCCGATGCGCCCATCTCGGATTTCTGGGCCTCTGACGACCGAGGCTTCGGCCAGGTCGGCTGCGTCTACACCGCACAGGGCTTCGAATACGACTGGGCAGGAGTCATTTTCGGCCCCGACTTCGTGCGCCGGGGCGACAGCTGGGAACCGATCCAGAAGTCTTCGCATGACCAGGCGGTCAAACGCGCCGACCCGCTGCACTTCGCAGGGTTGATCCGTAACACCTACAAAGTGTTGTTGACCTGAGGCATGGAGGGCGTCTGTGTGTTCTCCACAGACCAAGAGACCCAGGACTTCCTCGAGCGAATGACCCGCTAGGCGTAAAGGGCTCAGGGTCGGCGCAACTCGGTGTACTTCACTGCCCGGCCTTTCACCACCGCCGCCGGATAACGCTCCTCGTTCTTGCGCAACTTCGCCTCGACCGCCGCCTCGAGGTCGATACCGAGCACATCAACCAGCCGGAGCAGGTAGATGAAGACATCGGCGACCTCATCCGCTACCCGCTCGCGGCGAGCTGCGTCCTCGCAGATCGCAGAACTCTCCTCAGACGTAAGCCATTGGAACAACTCCGAGAGCTCACCGACCTCTCCGGTCAACGCCATGACCAAATTCTTTGGCGTATGGAATCGCTCCCAGTCCCGTTGGGTGGCGAAGTCTGCGACCAGCTTCTGAAGATGTTCGA
Organism: Nocardia sp. NPDC056611; assembly: GCF_042792755.1. Lineage (NCBI taxonomy): Bacteria > Bacillati > Actinomycetota > Actinomycetes > Mycobacteriales > Nocardiaceae > Nocardia > Nocardia sp. NPDC056611. The sequence continues at coordinate 31,207 of NZ_JBHTVV010000014.1, read as the reverse complement.
TGGTCATGCCACTTGTCTATCATGTTGCCGCGTCGCTAGGATGCCCAGCCGGAACTCGGCTTACTTGATCTCTAGAGTCATCGCCTTCGTTTAGGTCGTGCGTGCTCAGAACTCGTGCACGGCGCCGGAAGGCAGTCTCCTCCGCAATCCGCTACTAGGAGAGCTCGGTATCCAAGTGCCCGCCGTCATGCGCGGCAGTGGCGGAAGGGCGACAGGCGGGACTCGCGAGAAGACCTTTCGTCGTGAACAGCGGGCGCTCGAGCACAGGCTGCGACAGCTGGGTGTTGGTCCGATGTACAGGCGCGCTTTCCCCGGATCAGCTCCTCATAGCGGCGCATATAAGAATGACGAAGGGGCTCTCGAACAGGCGTGGTTCGGAGCAAGCGGCATCGCATGGGAAAAGCGGGCCGTTCTCTCGGCCATTTGGGTCTTGCTGCTGAGACCTGCGAAGGTGATCGTGGATTGATGACAAGTGTTTCGAATCTGACCGCACCGGAACGACGCCGGCTGGCCCAGCACACGCTGGACTCGCTGACGGACCGGGCGGGGCATACGTTGACGCAGGTACGGTGCGGTTGTGGTCACCGGGTGGCGGCGGTGTTCGATACACCGGCCGGCGCGGTGTATCAGTCGGCGACCGGGCCGCACGCTCACGGGTCGCGTGATTTCGTCGATGCCGCGCACAGTGCTCACGGGCATGGCACGAGGTTTGCGGATCTGCTCGCCGGTGATGGCTTTGTCGACGACGCATTGCCGGCGTCCTGCGAATGCGGGCCGCGCACACTGTCGCGGGTCCGACTCCAGGAAGCCGTCGCGAACCACGAGCATAAGATTCAGCTGCCCTGATCGGCCATCACATCGACTGGCGGTCCAGCCGAACGGCGGTCGCTTCGGTGTGCCATACGCTCGGGTGGCTCAGTTCGAGCTCAGGCCGGAGTTGAGCGTGTAGGTGCCGACGAGGTCGGCTTGTCCCAGGACGTGGCCGGCCATCGCTTCGCGCAGCCGTTTCCCGTTCACCGCCTGTCGCAGCGGTAGCCGTTCGACATCCAGGGCGCTGACGGTGAACACGTAGTGATGGATGCGCTGGTCGTTCCAGGGCGGGCAGGGGCCGTCGTAGCCGTAATGATCGTTTCCCGCACTGCTGAAGTCGTTGAGGCCGTACCGCGCGTTATGGGGTGCCGCCGGACCCGACCTGCCGGGTGTGGTCTGGAGGCTGCCTGCGGCGATCTGCCGCACGTCGGCTGGGATATCGAACAGCACCAAATGGTAGAAGTCGGTGCGCGGTAATTCCTCCGGCACCGTTCGCCCCTCGATGTTCACGTCCGAGCCGGTGTGGGGTACGTCGGGGTCGCAGCACACGACCGCGAACGATCGTGTTCCCGCCGGCACCTCATCCCACGCCAGATGCGGGTTGCGATTGGCGCCCGCCCGGACATGGTGCACGGCATCCGGTACCCCGTAGGCGAACGCGCCCGGAATGCGCGCGTTATCGTCGAATGAATCACTTCGGACCTTCATAACGATGCCTCCTTGCCCAGAAGCGAAGGCGATCGGAGTGGTATCCCCACCACTACAATTGCCATTACGAGCCATGAGATAAACGATGACGCAGACGAGCAGTCCACGGCAACAGAGTCCGGTCACCGTGCTGTTGGGCGGTGATGTGATGCTCGGTCGCGGCGTCGACCAGATCCAGGCGCATCCAGGTGATCCACTGTTGTATGAACCGTGGGTCGATGACGCTCGCCGCTACGTCGAGTTGGCCGAGAAGACGAATGGGCCGATACCGTACCCGGTCGACTTCGACTGGACGTGGGGCGACGTCGGGCCGATGCTCGACCAATTGGGATCCGAGGTCCGGCTGATAAACCTCGAAACCTCGATCACCACCGACGGCGAATTCGCGCCCGCCAAGGGCATCCATTATCGGATGAACCCCGCCAATATCGCGACGCTGAAAGCGATTCGGCCCGACGCCTGCGCGTTGGCCAACAACCACATCCTCGATTTCGGAAGCCGCGGTCTGCGCGACACGCTGGACACGCTCGACGTGGCGGGCATCGGCACAGCCGGGGCGGGAACGAGCATCGACGCAGCCTGCCGCCCGGTGGTGGTGGAGTCTGGCACCGGGCTGCGGGTGGTCATCGTCTCGGTCGCTTGCACCAGCAGCGGCGTGCCGCCGGCGTGGGCCGCGCAGCATGATCGGCCGGGAGTGTGGCTGTTCGGTGATCCGCCGGGCCGCGATATCGCCGACCGTGTCGCGGCGCAAGCGTTGGCGCACAAGCATCCCGGCGATATTCTGATCGTGTCCGTGCATTGGGGCCCGAACTGGGGCTACGGGATCGGGCTGAGCGAAATCCAGTTCGCGCGACGGCTCATCGACGCCGGCATCGACATCGTGCACGGGCATTCATCGCACCATCCTCGCCCCGTCGAGATCTACCATGGCAGACCGATTTTCTATGGCTGCGGTGATGTCATCGACGACTACGAGGGCATCCCCGGATATGGGTCCTACCGTCCCGAACTGCGGCTGCTCTACCTGGTTTCGGTCGAGCCCGGCGGGCAGCCGACCGGAATCCGGATGTTGCCCATGCGGATACGCCGCATGCGGCTCGAACATGCTTCCCGGGCCGATGCCGATTGGCTGGGTAACACGCTCACGCACATCAGCCGCCGGTTCCACACCCATATCGACCGCGGAGCAGACGACCTGCTCGAGATCCGCTGGGGCTGAGCCGAACTCACGCCCATAGCCGACGCTGATCTACAGTCCAGGGCCTACGCTCGCCGCAGCGGCACCGAGCCGTCGGTTTCGACGAGACGGTCAACTCGTTGCCTACGGCCGGCTCGAGATGTCGAGCCTCGGCAGTTCGGTCCGCTGTTCACGGGACGAGGTCATGCCGGAGCTGGAGGGAAATCCCGGTTGTATCGGGCTTTCGTTGCTGGTCGATCGGAAAACCGGCCGGTGCATTGTCACGACCGCGTGGGATTCCGAGGAAGCGCTGAGGGCGAGCGCCGAGCAGGTGATCCCGATTCGCAATCGCGCGGCTGAGAAATTCGGCGGTAGTCCGATGGTCGAGGAATGGGAGATCGCGGCCATGCATCGCGCGCATCCGGCGCCGCAGGGCGCTCGCGCTGCAGAATCCATCGAGTTGGTATTGGCGCATTTGCGCGTCCCGGAACTGGTCTGACCCAGGCCGGTTCTACGCGCCGGCGGCGGACTTGAATCCGTCAGCTACGGGCGGCTACAAAAGCTCGATGGTGCGTCGCCCTATGGCTGCGCTCAGCGCATCCAACTCTGCGAGCACGTCGGTCGCGGCCCAGACGCGATTGCGCTTGCTCTCCGAGAGAAGCTCGAGGATCCCTGCCTCGGTCAAACGTCCCAGTGCGCGATACGTACTGGCGTCCGTGGTGCCGGCAATGCCCTGCGCGGTGTCGATGTTGAAGATCGGGGTCTCGAGCAGCGCTGCGAGGATGGCCTCGTCGGCGGAGTTCGCCCGCGGGCGTGCGATGTCGCGCCAGCGATTCGGCAGGTCGGCGAGAGCCATCGCCGAGTCTTGGGCGGCCTCGCTGGCGTGGATCGAGCCGACTGCCAGATACTCGACGAACGCGTCGACATCGCCGCTGCGAAATCGGTTGAGGTGCATGAAGTATCGACCGGTGTCGGCGAGCATGACCGAGGCAAGCGGAACGGTCACGCGGCGGGTGAGGCCGCGGCGGCGCAGCACGGCGCTGATCAGTGCCCGCCCGATGCGCCCGTTTCCATCGGTGAACGGGTGGATGGACTCGAACTGGGCATGGGCGATGGCGGCCTGCGCGAGGATCGGCAGATCGTCCCGGTTGACGAAGACCAGTAGATCGGCGATCAACTCGGCGACCAGCTCGGGGGGCGGTGGCACATGAGCGGCATCGATTGGCGTGTAGTCGCTGCCGCCGACCCAGTTCTGAACGTCTCGCAGTTGCACCGCATCGCGGGCGGTGTAGTAGTCGGTTGCCATCAATAGCCTATGAACTTCGAGGAGGTCATCCAGCCCGACGTTGCCCGAGTCGGCCGCATCGACCATCGCGATCAGGGCCTTGACCGCCGCCAGCTGTGACTTCGCTTCGTCGCTGGCCTTTCCGCCGACAACCGCCTTGCCGAAGGCTCGCCAGCCCGCATCGATGTGTTCGATCTTCGAGGACGCGACGGACTCGCTGCGCAGCAGGAAGTCGGCCAGCGGTGCCAGATGCTCGCCGAAACCGGCTTCGAGGCGGGCGATCGCGATCAATGCGGCTTCGTGGGCGCGGGCGACAGCGCCGGTCGGGTCGTAGGCGAGCTCCCCGATTCGGGGCGGGATAGCGACCGTGATCCGATCGAGCGTCCGATCCGCACGTGAACCCTGACGCTGCCGCGAGGTCCAGACTCGCTGTTCGCTCCGGTGTGGTGGCCAGTTCACGCGGTCTCCTCTGGGAACGTTGACCAAATCTGCTCTTACTATACTTTAGAGCCAGAAAACGCAACTAACCACGATGCTGTTGTACTTTCTCCATCAAGCATGTCGCTTGCGCAGATCTGCGGGGTCATTCGGCTGTTGACCGATCCGGCGTACTACATCGGCCTCGGAGCGTGGTGACAGCCCTGGAGTTGGCCCGTTGCCGCGCCGTGGCACTTCCCCCGGTTCAAGGCTGTGACCAGCTACGATCCTGATCCGATCGAGCATTGTTGACTTCGGACAGGAATGTATTCGATGAGCGCATCGCGAAGCTTGCTCGCCACGGCAGTGTTCGCCGCGGTTCTGGCCGGGTCGATCCAGGTAGGGGTGGCGCCTCTCGTGCGGGCCGCACCTACGTGTGATCGGGCGCCGACGGGGGTCGAGGCGTCCGACTACAACCTGGATTTTGTGGTTCCGCCGCACCTGATGCCCGATGCGAGGTTCGACGGGCGGCCCGCCACGATCCGGGTGCATCGTGTGGAGCCGGCCTACGCGCACGGTAGGTGCCCCGGCGTGCAGACCACGGCGATGGTGCTCGTGCACGGTCGATCGATCCCCGGATCGGCCACCTTCGACCTGCGTCACCCGACCACGCAAGATCCCGGCGGTGGGGCCTTCAGCCTCCAGGAAGCGCTCGCTCGGTCCGGGATCGACACCTTCGCGCCGGACCTGCTCGGCTACGGCAAGTCGACCCGATTCGCCGATGGCCTCGACGATCCGGCCAACGCCAGTCTGCCGGGGTTCGGAGCCGACAACAGCTGTGCGACACCGGAAGTCGGGTGTGACCGGACCAGGAACGCCGGCATCTTCCCGCTCAACCAGCAGGCGCGTTATCTCGGAGATGGCAAGAACCCGCCGGTCGATGGGCTCGGCGTGAACCCGCTGCACGGCGAGTTGCGCAAGCACACGAGCGGCCATTACTTCGCCACCGCCGACGTCTGGGCGCGCGATGTCCTGCAGGTCATCGACGACGCTATCGCCAAGGCTCGACCGCGGGCGGGCAAGGTGGCCGTGCTGGGTTATTCGCTCGGTGGGGCGCGCGTCGCCCGAGCGTTGTACCGTCTCGGGGAACACACCAACCGGAAGGTCAGTCGAATCCTGTTGCTGGCCTCGGTTTTCAACCGTCTGCCCGGTGTGCCCGGCGACGTCAACCTCCCCACGGAGGAAGCCGACCTGCCCGACGTCGAGAAGTCCACGTCGTTCCCGCTCGCCATCGGTCGCACCGGCGGCTGGGACGGCGTGCCGCCGGACCGTGAGTCCGTCTGCACCGGCCGCGTGCCGGTCGGCGGACCGCAGGATCTGCAACGGCAGGTGCTCGACCTCGATCCGCTCGGCAAGTCCTGGGGCGGAAGCGATTCCGCCCACCCGAGCGGGGTGTTCCGGCTGCCGACGTTCACGAACTACGGCTGGAATCCCACCGTCGCCGCCACTTTCACGGTGCCGACATTGATCCTGCAAGGCTCGGACGACCTGACCAACCCACCGGCCAACGCCGACAACATCTTCGACTCGCTCACCGGCGTGACGAACAAAGTGATGGTGAAAATCGAATGCGGCGGCCATTTCATGCACAGCGAGGGTTGTGCCGACGCCCGCTGCGACGACCACAATGATGCGACCATCCCGTATGGGCAAACCGCGCAGACTTGGCTCGGCCCTCACAGCACCGTCGCGGCAGCACTGACCGAATGGGTCGAACACGGCACCTTCGATCGCAAGGAATGCGGCCGATTCACCGTCAACGCAAGCGGAATCGCTGCCCAAGGGGCCACGGCAGGGTGCCCGGCGTGACGGCCTCGGGCAAGGAATTGCACGAAGGGACGGCCATGAATCCGCGCACCGCGGCGTTCTGGGACGCGCATCTGGGAGCGACCGCTGGCGACCGAGGACGTCGGTCGCGGCCCATGCGCGGTCGTGTCGGCGACGGTGGCGACGAATTCGATCGGCAGGTCAAGGGCCTTGTCGATGCTCGATCCGCAATTTCGAGGTTCTTGGCGGCGCTTTGATTCGCGGCGGAAGTGCCGGTCGGGTCATGGCCGATTGCTGTGGGATAGCCACCGGCTATTGCCCTGGTGATCGGGAGGGAGGACTGTGAAATATGCCGGTGGCGCCGCCGGGCGCTGCCTCTGTGGAGAAAGGAGGTGGATCGTGTACGCACGGTCTACCACGCTTCAGGCGCAATTGTCTGCTTTGGAATCCGGGATCGCGCATGTGCGGGACGAGGTCATGCCGGGGATTGAGGGGATTCCTGGGTGTGTCGGGCTTTCGTTGCTGGTCGATCGGCATACCGGGCGGTGCATCGTGACCAGCTCGTGGGAATCCGAGGAGGCGCTGCGGGCGAGCGCCGCGCGGGTGAATCCGATTCGCAATCGGGCGGCGGAGATATTCGGCGGGAGTCCGGTGGTCGAGGAATGGGAGATCGCGGCCATGCATCGCGCGCATATGACGCCGGAGGGTGCGTGTGCGCGGGTCACCTGGGTGAAGACTGATCCCAGCAGGATCGACAGTGCGATCGACGTGTATCGGGGGCACACGTTGCCCGGTATGGAGCAGCAGCTCGATGGATTTTGCAGTGCGAGCCTGATGGTGAACAGGGCGTCGGGGCGTGCTGTGTCGTGCAGTGTGTACGACAGTGCCGAGGCGATGGAACGCAATCGGATGGCGTCGGCCGCGTTGCGAGTGGACGCCGCTCGGCAGGCGCGCGTCGAGGCTGTCGACGTCCGCGAATTTGAGCTGGCCTTGGCGCATTTGCGCGTTCCCGAACTGGTTTGACCTGGGGCTGGAGTTGGCGGAACGGCTCATCGAGGCACGGCCGCGGCGCGCGGCCGTGCTCGGTCGACCGGCGGTGAGTCGGGCATTGATCGTTCGACGATCGGAGGCCGCGTTCTACGCAAGCTGATTCACCGTGGGCAGCGGGTCGGGCGCGGGGCGAGTTGCGTAGTGGAACACCGGTCGGTCGGAACTGTTTGGCTCCGTTGATGATTCGCGTGGGGGTTCACGGAAATCTGTCGGCGGGATGCTCTAACGTAGCGCGGGACCTGTTCGCCACGACCGTGGAGCGTTATGGCTTCCTCCTCCGACCTTCATTCCCTCGCGGTGCTCGGCGCGGCCGGGGAACGGATGGTCATTTGGCATGTGAATGTGGGCGCGGCGGTGGGGGAATCGCGGCTATCGGGCGCTTGGGTGCTGGATCGGTCGTGTGTGGCGGAGATCGAGAGTCTCACGAGCGGATACCCGGTCGCGATGGCGAGAGGCGACGCGGCGGTGGATGCCGGGAGTGCGCGGATCGTCGACATCGACGCGACAGTTGAAACCGTCCGCGCGGCAGTCGAATCCGCGGATGCGCGGTTCACCGAGCATCAGGACGCGGGCGGAAAGCTGACGCGGCCGCAGTGGCCGGTGATCGCGGCGGCCGGTGGGGTGCCGTTGACGCGGTATCAGGTCGACGTGGTGGACGACCATATTCGGCCGGTGCTGACGTTGGCGCGTGAGGTCGCGGAATTGGCTGATGCCTGGGCGGCGTTCGAGTCGCTGCGGCTGGCTCGGCCGTTCCTGGTCGAGCTCGGTGGGCCCGAGGCGCGGTCGCTGCCGCTCGCGGTGCGGTGAGCATGGCGGGACTTTCGTTCGCCGCCATCGATGTCGAGACCGCCAACTCCTCACGGGGGAGCATCTGTGCGGTCGGGGTCACCGTCGTGCGGGACGGTCGTCGTGCCGAGGAGGCGTCGTGGCTGTGCCGGCCGCCCGCGGGGCTCGACTTCTTCAACTGGCACAACATTCGCGTGCACGGGATCTCGGCGGCGATGGTCGCCGACAAGCCGGAGTTCGCGCACCGGTGGCCCGAAATGGTGGGCCTCATCGGTGACCTTCCCGTCATTGCTCACAATGCGGGCTTCGACAGCGGCGCCATCCGGGAAGCCTGCGCCCACAGCGGCATTCACCCGCCCACCTGGACCTACAGCTGCAGCCTCGCCCTGGCCCGCCGTCACCTCGCCCTCGACAGCTACCGTCTGCCGTACGTCGCGGACGCCCTCGGCATCGACTTCACCAACCACCATGACGCGGCCGCCGACGCCGCCGCGGCCGCCGACATCGTGATCGCCCTGGCCAACCGGGCGGGCACCGACTCGCTCGCGGCCCTCGAACGGATGGTCGTTGACCGGCCGCTGCGGACGGAACGGACGCCTCGGCCATTGCGGACCGAGCCCGTCGCCGCCGAGCGCGCACCCCGCCGATCCTGGTTCGCCCGTGAGGAATTGGTGCTGCCGACCGTCACCGGCGCCGATCCGTCCCATCCGCTGTACGGCGAAATCATCGTCTTCACCGGCGATCTCGCGGCAATGACCCGTCAGCAGGCCTGGGACGCCATCGCCGCGTGCGGGGCGACCCCCGCCCGCAACGTCACCCGCCGCACGACCGGACTCGTGATCGGTGACGGCTTCCGCGGCGCCGACGCCGCCGCGTTCACGACGAGCAAGGCTCGGCGGGTCGCGGAACTGCGGATACGGGGGCAGCGAATCGAGGTGATGGATGAGGCCGCGTTCGTCGCCCGCCTCGGCGCGCGGTCCGGCCCGGCAGCAGCCGCCATCGTGTCCGAACCCCCGGCAGCGGGCGTGATCGCGTCTGAGCCGCTGACCGGTGGCGATCGAGCGTTGCAGGCGGTCGGTTCCGATGTCACCCCGCTATCGGCCGACCGATAAACTGCGGCGGTGACCGACGAGAAGCTGCTGCAGGGACCCATCCACGCCGTCCATGTCGAGCTGGGCGCCACCTTCGCTCCGTTCGGGGGGTGGGAGATGCCGGTTTCGTACGCGGGGACGGTCGGTGAGCACACCGCCGTGCGGACCACCGTCGGGCTGTTCGACGTCAGCCACCTCGGGAAGGCGACGGTCAAGGGCGCGGGGGCCGCGGCGTTCGTGAACTCGGCGCTCACCAATGACCTGAACCGGATTCGGCCCGGGAAGGCGCAGTACACGCTGTGCTGCACGCCCGAGGGCGGGGTCATCGACGACCTCATCGCGTACTACGTGAGTGACGACGAGATCTTCCTCGTGCCGAACGCGGCGAACACCGCCGCTGTGGTAGCCGAGATGCAGAAGGTCGCGCCCGAGGGGATCACCATCACCGACGAGCACCGCGGGTACGCCGTGTTCGCGGTGCAGGGGCCGCGGTCGGCCGAGGTGCTGGCCAAGCTGGGGCTGCCCACCGACATGGAGTACATGGCCTACGCCGACGCCGAGTGGGACGGTCGCCCGATTCGGGTGTGCCGCACCGGCTACACCGGCGAGCACGGTTACGAGCTGCTGCCCAAGTGGGAGGATGCCGAGGCCGTGTTCCGGGCGCTGACCAGCGAGGTGCAGGCCGCCGGCGGCCAGCCCGCCGGACTGGGCGCGCGCGACACGCTGCGCACCGAGATGGGGTACCCGCTGCACGGACACGAACTGTCCGTGGACATTTCGCCGCTGCAGGCCCGCACCGGCTGGGCGGTCGGCTGGAAGAAGCCGGAATTCTGGGGCAAAGAGGCGCTCGATGCCGAGAAGGCCGCCGGACCGCGCCGAACCCTGCTGGGGCTCAAGGCCATCGACAAGGGCGTGCTGCGTCAGGGCCAGGCGGTGATGCGCGGTGACGAGCAGGTCGGCGAAACCACCTCCGGCACCTTCTCGCCCACCCTCAAGGTCGGCATCGCGCTGGCATTGCTCGACACCGCCGCGGGCCTCGAGCCCGGCGACCAGGTCGAGGTCGACGTCCGTGGCCGCCGCCTGCGCTGCGAGGTCATCCGCCCGCCGTTCGTCGAAACCCGCACTGCCTGAAGGAGCTTCGCTCGTAGCGATGAACGCTGCAGTCGAGACAACCGGCTGCGGCGTTCATCGTTCGGCGTCCGGGTGAACTCACCCGCACCAGGTGCCGACGACCTCGTTGTCCTGTTTGCAGTCCGCGACGGCCAGCCCCGCCGGGCGGAGCGTGTTGTACATCTGGCGGAGAGTGTCGTCGGTGACCGCGCCGTCGACGTTCTGGTCGGCGTAGATGACCATCACCACGGATTGGCCCTTGTTGCCAGGGACCGCGATGGTGTGGACGACCGACACTGCGGGGTGGGAGCAGTCGTTCGGGCCCGGGTTGGCCAGGGTGGCGGTTACGTGGGCGGCCGGTTTGCCCTGGACGGTGAGGGTTTCGGCGGGGGAGAGGGTGTAGGTGGAGTTGGGGCGGTCGTCGTTGGAGCCGACGACCTTGGCCCAGCTGGTCGCGATGTCCTTGGCCGCGGCGCCGGTGTCGCCCAGTTTGGAGCCGGTCACGCCCGCGAGGGCTTTGGTGTGATGGCCGTCGCAGGACTTGGGCTGCCATTCCGCCGCGCCGCTCATGACCACGCGGCCGCCGCCGCCTTCGTAGCCGACGATGGTGGTCGGGGTCGGGACCGTCCAGTCCCGGGGTGCGTCGTAGCCGGCGTTGCGGTTGATGGAGTACGCGGTCTGCCAGCCGGGGGTCAGGGCCGCGATCTGGGATTTGGCGGCGCCGGTCGTGGTCGTGGTGGTCGGCGCGGTGGTGTGGGTGGCGGTGTCCTGGGGGCCGTAGTCGTCCGCGGGGAGGGCGGTTCCGGGGATGGTGTGGGCGGGGGTGAGGGCCGCGACGGCGAGGATGGCGACCAGGCCCAGCACACTCACGGCGATCAACGCGATGACCAGGGGACGGTTGGAACGGGGCGGCTGCGTCAGCGGAGGCTCCGGATACACGCCGTCCACCCTATCCAGCGGTCGCGGCGAGGGCGGGATGGTGAACGGTCCGTAAGGGCCCGCACCCGCGTGTCGAGGGCGGCGAATTAGACTCCCGGTCATGACACTTGCCGCGCAATTCACCCGTGTCCCGCATCCCGCGCCCGTTTCGGCGGAGCGGCGCCAGGAGATTCTCGCGGAGCCCGGGTTCGGGCGGTACTTCACCGATCACATGGTGTCGCTGGATTATGTGGACGGACAGTGGACCAACGGCCGCGTCGAGCCCTACGGGCCGATGGCCATGGACCCGGCCACCATGGTGTTCCACTACGGCCAGGCCATCTTCGAGGGTCTCAAGGCGTACCGGCAGGCCGACGGCTCCATCGCGACCTTCCGCGTCGACGCCAATGCCGCGCGTTTCCGCCGGTCGGCGGCCCGCATGGCGATGGCGGAGCTGCCCGAGGAGCTGTTCGTCGAATCGATCCGCCAGCTGCTCGAGGTCGACGGTGACTGGGTGCCCGCCTCGGGCGGTGAGGACGCGCTGTACCTGCGGCCGTTCATGTTCTCCACCGAGGTCGGCCTGGGCGTGAAGCCCGCCTCCGCCTACAAGTACCTGCTGCTCGGCGGCCCGGCCGGCGCGTACTTCCCGCGCGGGCTGAAGCCGGTCAAGGTGTGGCTGTCCACCGAGTTCGTGCGCGCCGCTCCCGGCGGCACCGGCGAGGCCAAGGTGGCGGGCAACTACGCCGCCTCCCTGCTCGCCCAGCAGCAGGCCTCGGAGAAGGGCTGCGACCAGGTGGTGTGGCTGGACGCCTGTGAGCACCGCTACGTCGAGGAGATGGGCACCAACAACCTGTTCTTCGTGTTCGGCAGCGGCTCCGACGCGCGGCTGGTGACCCCGGAACTGTCCGGCTCCCTGCTGCCCGGCATCACCCGTGACTCGCTGATCACCCTGGCCGCCGACTCCGGCTACAAGGTGGAGGAGCGCAAGATCTCCGTCGAGGAATGGCGCGAGGGCGTCGAATCCGGTGAGATCACCGAGGTTTTCGGCTGCGGCACCGCCGCCGTCGTCATCCCGGTCGGCTCGGTCCGCTCCGCCGAGGGCGAATTCACCATCGGCACCGGCGAACCCGGCGAGGTCACCATGGCCCTGCGCGACACCCTCACCGGCATCCAGCGCGGCACCTTCGCCGACAGCCACGGCTGGCTCCGCACCATGGCATAGCTCGGGCGCTGCCCGAACGGACGAAACACGCCCGCCCCGAAAGAGTTTCGGGGCGGGCGTGGTGCATGAGGTTCAGCTGGGCATGAACATGTGCCACTGCTCGAGGGTCTGGGGGCGCATGACGTAGTTGTGGTCGCGGATGTGGGACAGGGAGGCGCTGGGCTCCTCCGAGTACCAGTGGCCGGGGAAGACCGTCGGGTTGGACTTCAGGTCCGCGAGGTAGCGGAGGCTGCGGAACATGGCGTCGGAGTCGCCGCCGGGGAAGTCGGTGCGGCCGCAGCCGTCGACGAAGAGGGTGTCGCCGGCGATGAGGCGGTCCTCGAAGAGGAAGCACTGGCTGCCGGGGGTGTGGCCGGGGGTGTGCAGGAGTTCGATCTCGAAGCCGCCGACCGCGACCTTGTCGCCGTGGGAGTGGCCGGTGAGCTCGGAGGGGGCGATGCCGGTGACATTGGCCACCCACGGAAGTTCCTCGGCATTGACGTGGACGGCCACGTCGGTCTTCTCCAGCAGTTCCTTCACGCCGCGCAGGGTGAAGCCCATCATCGAGCCGCCGACGTGGTCGGGGTGGTGGTGGGTGGCCAGGACTCCGGTCAGGCGCATGTCGTCCGCCTCGGCGATCTCCACCAGCTGGGCCGCCTCGTAGGCGGGGTCGACGACCACGCATTCGCCGGTATCCCGATCACCGATCAGGTAGGCGAAGTTGCGCATCTGGGTGGCGATCGGGTCGCCCACGGCCCAGTCGCGGCCGGAGAGCAACTGGCGGAAGTACAGACGGTCGTCGGAGGACATGCCTCACAGCGTATTGCGGGCGACGCGTTCGTCCGAACCCGGACCGGCAACGGGACCGCGGCGATCCGGACCGGCGGCCGGTAGTGCGGACAGCCGCACGCTGATCGGATCAGCGTGCGGCTTTCGGCGGCGCGGTGGCCGTCAGCGCAGGATGGGCTCGATCTCGTTCGCGGCCTCGGCGCCGTACGCCTCGCGCAGGCGCTTCATCGCCACATCGTGGTCCAGGGTCCAGTCCTGCGGCCCAACGGTTTCCAGCACGTGCACCGCGACCAGCGAACCCAGCTGGGCCGAGCGCTCCAGGGACAGGCCCGCGGAGCGGCCGGTCAGGAAGCCCGCGCGGAAGCCGTCGCCGACGCCGGTCGGGTCCTCCTTGGCCATGTCGGGGACCACGTCCACGAACAGCTCGGAGCCGTCGCGGTCGACGATCTTGGCGCCCTTCGAGCCCAGGGTGGTGACGCGGATGCCCACGCGCTCAGCGACATCGGCCTCGGACAGGCCGGTCTTCTGCAGCAGGATGCCCCACTCGTACTCATTGGTGAACAGGTAGTCCGCGCCGTCGATCAGGCGCAGGATGGTCTCGCCGTCGAGGAAGGCCAGCTGCTGGGAGGGGTCGGCGGCGAACGGGATTCCGGCGGCGCGGCACTGGTCGGTGTGGGCCAGCATGGCTTCCGGATCGTCGGCGCCGATCAGCACCAGCTCCAGTTCGCGGTCGGCGGCCAGCTCGGTGATGTCGATCTCGCGGGCCTCGGCCATGGCGCCGGGGTAGAAGGACGCGATCTGCGCCATGGTCTCGTCGGTGGTGCAGACGAAGCGCGCGGTGTGCGCGGTCGCGGACACGCGGACCGCGGAGCAGTCGACGCCGTTGTCCTCCAGCCACTTCCGGTAGTCGCCCCAGTCCTGGCCGACCGCGCCCACCAGCAGCGGGGTGCGGCCCAGCACGCCCATGGCGTAGCTGATGTTGCCCGCGACGCCGCCCTTGCGGATCACCAGATCATCGACGAGGAAGCTGAGCGACACGTGCTGCAGCTGATCTGCCAGCAGCACATCGGAGAACTTGCCCGGAAAGCGCATGAGGTGATCGGTCGCGATGGACGCGGACACGGCGATGGTCACGGGTGAATCCTTCGAGTGGGGGAGGCGTCCCGAAAATGGTCCGCACATAAGAAAATAACCGGACACGCGACAGCGCGGAACATCCCGGGAGATGTTCCGCGCTGCGCGGGGCTAACTCGGGGGCTAGCTCAGTTGAAGCTGTCGCCGCAGGCACAGGAGCCGGTGGCGTTCGGGTTGTCGATGGTGAAGCCCTGCTTCTCGATGGTGTCGACGAAGTCGATCGAGGCGCCCTGGATGTAGGGAGCGCTCATGCGGTCGACCGCGAGCTTCACACCGTTGAACTCCACGACCAGGTCGCCGTCGAGGGTGCGGTCGTCGAAGAAGAGCTGGTAGCGCAGGCCCGCGCAGCCACCGGGCTGAACCGCGATGCGAAGGGCGAGGTCGTCGCGGCCTTCCTGGTCCAGCAGCGCCTTCGCCTTGAGGGCGGCGGCCTCGGTCAGAGTCGCACCATGGGTGGTGGTCTCGTTCTCAACAGTCATGAACTCTCCTAAGGGACCCATTTGTGGTGGCGTGTGGGCCAGCCCGTGAGGGTATGGCTCGAAGCCTGTCAACACCCGTCGGCGGGCGACTATTCCCTATCCTACGCGGCGCTTATTCGCCGGAACGGTCAGGCTGCGTCGTCGCTGACAAATAGCTCCGGGGTGTGCCGAGGTGACAACTGATTTCGGGTGGCGAGGGTAACTCGCCGGGGACGTCCAGAATCGGGCCGGCTCTCGACCGCCGGCCCGCACGCATGCCGGAAAACGGCTCTCAGCTGGGCGCTGAAGACTCGGGGAGGCGGGATTGTTAGCCTGGTCGGCGTGAAGTTCCTGCGCCGTGGCGAGTCCACCCCCACCTCCGACAGCACCAGCACCGACGCCGGTGCCGCGGTGGCGGACACGACCGTCACCCTGGGTAAAGGGCGTCCGACCCCGACGCGCCGCGAGGCGCAGGGCCGCCGCCGCGGTCCGATCGCGCCCGCGCCCAAGACCGCCAAGGAGGCCCGGGCCCGCCGCAAGGCGCTGCGCGGCACCAAGGAGGAGCGCAAGGCGACCTCGGCCGAGCGGCGCGCCGACGTCAACAACCGCCGCGCCCGCATGCTCGCCGGTGACGAGCAGTACCTGCTCCCGCGCGACAAGGGCCCGGTCAAGAAGTACGTGCGCGACATCGTCGACGCCCGCCGCAACCTGCTCGGCCTGTTCATGCCGCTGGCGCTGGTGCTGATCCTGAGCATGATCCTCTCGCCCGCGCTGCAGGCGATCGTGACGCTGGCCATGCTGGTGATGATGCTGTTCATGATCATCGAGGGCGTGGTGCTCGGTCGGATCGTGAGCAACCGGGTCCGGGAGCGCTTCCCGGACAGCACCGATTCCTCGTTCTCGCTGGGTTGGTACGCCTTCGTGCGCGCCTCGCAGGTGCGGCGCATGCGCGCCCCGAAGCCGCAGGTGAACCCGGGCGACGCGGTCTAACGATCAGTTGTGCTCTCGGTAGGCCGAGAGCGCACGCAATTCCATCGCGACGCGGGCGTGGTCTCGATCGACCACGTTCGTCGAGCCGGCGAATTCCCAGGTGTTCTCGCGGTGCAGCGGGACGGCGCGGCCGGCCGCGGCGAACAGGGCGGTGATCCGGCGGACGGCGTGGCCGACGCGGGAGGTGGCGGTCGCGGAGCGGTAGTGGCCGTGTCCGGAGGTGATGGCGGTCATGCGCGGGCCTCTTCCTCGTCGAGGTGTGCGGTGGTGTCTGCGGCCATGAGGCCGAAGGTCAGGGTGCCGAGCGCGGTGATCGCGGTTCCGGCTGCGACGATTGCGGACAGTGCATCCATGGCAGTAAGTTTTCAGTAGGGAACTTTCGGCCAACAGTGGCTGTTATGACATAGTTCGCAAAAATCCGGCCAGATGGGATCGCGACATGCTCTCCAAGGTCGCCGTCGTCCTCAACGACAACCTCGCCATGTTCGAATTCGGCGTGGTCTGTGAGGTTTTCGGGCTCGACCGGACCGCGCAGGGCCTGCCCCTTTTCGACTTCCGGGTCTGCGGGCTCGAACCCGGGAAACCGCTGAAGTCCAGCTCACCGGGCATCCACGTCACCCCCGACTACGGGCTCGAAGAACTGCGCGACGCGGATCTGGTTGCCATTCCGGCCTTTCCGATCCGCGACGGCGCGGCGAAGATCGACGCCCGGGTCATCGACGCCGTGCGCGACGCCGCCGCGGCCGGGGCCACCGTGCTGACCGTGTGCTCGGGGGCGTTCCTGGCGGGCGCGGCCGGACTGCTCGACGGGCGCACATGCACCACCCACTGGCATTACGTCGACCTGCTGGCCGAACAGTTCCCGCTCGCCACCGTCGACCCGGACGTGCTGTTCGTCGACGAGGGCAATCTCATCACCAGCGCGGGCACCGCCGCGGGCATCGACGCCTGCCTGCACCTGGTGCGCCGCGAACTGGGCAGCAGCGTCGCCAATGCCATCGCCCGGCGCATGGTGGTCCCGCCGCAGCGCGACGGCGGACAGCGGCAGTTCATCGAGCGGCCCGTCGTGGCCTGCGAATCCGAGGGGCTCAGCGAGACCCTGCACTGGATGGGCGAGCATCTGGACCTGCCGCACTCGGTGGAATCGCTGGCGGCCCGCAGTTCCATGTCGACGCGCACCTTCGCGCGGCGCTTCGCCGCCGAGACCGGAACCACGCCGGTGAAATGGCTGACCGGGCAGCGGGTGCTGCTGGCCAAACAGCTCCTGGAAGACACCGACCTGGACCTCGAATCGCTGTCCCACCGTTGCGGATTCGGGTCGGGGGCGCTGCTGCGGCATCACTTCCAGCGGTTGGTGGGGATTGCGCCGGTGGAGTATCGGCGGCGGTTCGGCGCCAGGGTCTCCTGAGCGGGCCCGGGCCGTTACGATGCGCACTCATGCGGTGGGCAGTGATGATCGCGGCGGTGCCGCTGGCGGTGCTGGCTGTGTCGGCGACGACGGGATGCACGGATCCGCGCACCGCGGTGGGGGAGTGCATCGTCGGCGGGGCGACGGGTAACCACGACAAGGTGGTGGCCTGCTCCAAGCAGCATGACGGCAAGATCATCGCCAGCGTGGCGCACGGCTCGGACTGCCCGCAGGGGACCGATTGGTCGTATACCGCCAAGGACCTGAAGGTGCAGTGCGTGCACAACGAGAAGAACTACTGACTCCCGCATCCCAGGATGGCCGTGCCTACTCGGCCGGAGCACCGGCGCAGTTGATACCGTGCTGACGTGTCGCACACTGCTCAGACAACCGATCGGCCGCTGCGGACCCTGGTGCTCGGTGGCGCCCGGTCCGGCAAGTCGGCCTTCGCGGAACAGCTCGTCGCGTCGGAGGCGGTGCGATACGTCGCCACCGCCGCGGTCGACCCCGCCGACGCCGACTTCGCCGAACGCATTGCGGCGCACCGGGCCCGGCGGCCCGCGACCTGGACCATCGTGGAGGGCGATCCGATCGCCGCGCTGGGCGAGCCCGCCGCCGCCACCCTCGTCGACGACCTCGGCACCTGGCTGACCGGGCGCATCGACGCCCGCGCCGCCTGGGAATCGCCGCGCGGCACCGTCGGCCCGGACATCGACGCGCTCGTCGCCGCTGTCTCCGGCTATGAGCAGCGCTTGATCATCGTCAGCCCCGAGGTGGGGCTCGGCGTCATTCCCGCCACCGCCTCCGGGCGTCTGTTCCGTGACGAGATCGGGACCCTGAACCAGCGCCTCGCCGAGGTGTGCGACGAGGTCTTCCTCGTGGTCGCGGGGCAGCCGGTGCGGGTCAAGCCCGACCGCGCGGTGGTCTCCGCCGCCGCGCTGTCGGATGTCGCCGGAACGGATTCATCACTCGCCGTAGCGACTTCGTCGACGGCCGGAACGGATTCGGTTGCGGTGAAGCCCGTTTCGGCGGATGCCGTTGGTTCGGCCGCCGCTGACGGCGGGACCGGCCGACCGGAGGATTCTGCCGAAAGTGGAACCGGTGGTTCGGAACTCGGCTCGGTGAGCGCAGCGTCTCCGGCCGTCGGGACCGCCGCCGTCGCTGCTGCGGCCGCCACGGCGGGCGGCGCGTCCGCTGACGGCGAGACCGGTGACCCGGCGGTCGCGGGCCCGGTCGACGACGGAGCCCAGAGCGCGCCGGTGCTGACCAAGCCCGCCCGCATCTCGTTCGGACCCGTGACCGGACCCGATCCGCTGGTGTGGGCCGCCGCCGAGGAGCGGCAGGCGCAATTGACCAAGCCCGCAGGGGCATTGGGCCGGCTGGAGCAGCTGGCCAACTGGGTCGCCGCCTGCCAGGGTGTGTGCCCGCCCAAGCAGTTCGAGCGGGCCCGCGTGGTGGTGTTCGCCGGGGATCACGGCGTGGCGCAGCATGGTGTGTCGGCGTACCCGAGCGAGGTGACCGGGCAGATGGTCGCCAACTTCGTGCACGGCGGCGCGGCCGTGAATGTGATGGCGCGCTTGGCCGATGCCACCGTGCGGGTGGCCGACATCTCCGTGGACGGCGACACCGCGCCGGAGATCTCGCGGCACAAGGTGCGGCGCTCCAGCGGCTCCATCGACCGCGAGGACGCGCTGACCGAGGCCGAGGTGCAGGCGGCGCTGGCGGCCGGCGCGAGCATCGCCGACGAGGAAATCGATTCCGGCGCCGACCTTCTCATCGCCGGCGACATGGGCATCGGCAACACCACGCCCGCCACCGTGCTGATCGCGGCCATCACCGACACCGAGCCGGTGGTGGCGGTCGGCCGTGGCACCGGCGTCGACGACGCGGGCTGGATCCGCAAGACCGCCGCCATCCGCGACGCCATGTGGCGCGCCCGCCCCGTGCTCAAGGACCCGGTCGCCCTGCTGCGCACCGCCTCCGGCGCGGACCTGACCGCCATGGCGGGCTTCCTGGCCCGCGCCGCGGCCCGCCGGACTCCGGTCATCCTCGACGGCGTCGTGGTGACCGCCGCCGCCCTGGTCGCCGACCAGCTCGCCCCCGGCGCCCGCGCCTGGTGGGTGGCGGGCCACCGCTCCAGCGAGCCCTCCCACACCATCGCCCTCAAGCGCCTCGACCTCGAGCCGCTCGTCGACATGACCATGCGCCTGGGCGAAGGCTCCGGCGCGGTCGCCGCCCTCCCGCTGCTGCGCGCCGCCGTCGCCACCCTCGGCGAGATGGCCACCTTCGCCGAAGCCGGGGTCAGTACCGCCGACGCCGACGCGGAAGCCGCTGAGGCCTGATCTGTGAACGGGCTTCGGCTGGCGGTGTCCTGGCTGACGGTGCTGCCGGTTCGAGGGCCGGATGAAGTCGACCGGTCGGTTGCTGCTCGGGCGATCGGGTGGGCTCCGGTGGTCGGGCTGTTGCTCGGCGGCGGGGCGGCCGGATTGCTTTGGGGGCTCGGCGAACTCGGGGCCTCGGGGCTGTTGGCCGGGTTTGTCGTGGTGGCCGGGCTCGCGTTGATCACGCGCGGGATGCACGTCGACGGGCTGGCCGACACCATGGATGGGCTCGGGAGCTACGGGCCGCCGGAGCGGGCTCGCGAGATCATGAAGAGTGGCGGGGCGGGGCCGTTCGGGGTGGCGGCGTTGGTGTTCGCTGTTGCCATTCAGGCGGTTTCGCTGGGGGCGCTGGCCGAGCAGGGGCGGTGGGCGGCGGTTGTCCTGGCCGTCGCCGTCGGGCGGGTCGCGGTGGTGCTGGCGTGTCGGAGCCGGATCGAGGCGGCTCCGGGGGCCGGGTTCGGGGCGTTGGTGGCGGGGACGCAATCGCCGGTGACAGGGTACGGGTGGGGTGTGATCGCCTGTGTCGCAGCGGCGTTCGCGACCGGTAATCACTGGCAGGGGCCGGTGGCGGTGATGCTGGGGCTGGTGGGAGCCATGGTGCTGGTGCGGCATTGTGTGCGGCGGTTCGGGGGATTGAACGGCGATGTGCTCGGTGCCGCACTGGAATTGAGTGTCACCCTGGCCGCGGCGGTGTTGTCGTTCGGCCGCTGAGAGTGGGCCGGACAACGCGTTCCGGCCTTGGCGGGGTTGGGATTCGGACACTCGTATAACAGTTCGTCCTCTGTTCACAATCCGACCGACCCGTGGCCGCGAATACCTTCTGATCGCATGCACCCGGCCGGAAACGGAGTCGCGAAATGCTCGGAATTCTGTTGCAGCTGGGGATATTGGCACTCTTCGCGGGCATCGCGGTGGGAATCTTCGTGCTGGGGGACCGGGTGCGCCCGAGGTCCTGGCGGCACGGCGACGATTCGGGCGCGGGCTCCATGACCTTGGACATGGTCAACATGTTCTTCGCCGCGATCGTGGCCTTCGTGGTGGTGATCCTGTGGCAGCAGTACGACACCTCGCACGCGCACACGGTGGCCGAGGGCAAGGCGCTGGTCACTGTCTACGAGACCGCCAACGGCATGCCCGAACAGGACCGCAAGCAGATTCAGGCCCTGGTGACCGCGTACACCAAGCAGGTGATCGGCGACGAGTGGAAGGTGATGGACGAGCAGCGCCGCCTGAGCCCGGCCGCGCAGTCCACCCTGGACGATCTGCGTGAGGCCGTGGACGCCGCGCCCGCCGGCGACCCGGACGCCAAGGCCACCCAGGACAAGGCGGCCACCGCGGTCGAGGCGATCATCGAGGCCCGCTACGACCGCGGTCTGGACGCGGGGTACCGACTGCCCGGATTCCTTTACGTGGCCCTGTGGTTCGCGACCGGCATGCTGCTGTTCGGCACCGTGTTCTCCGGTGTCGTGGTCACCAAGCGCAGCGTCCTGATGACCGGTCTGTTCGGTCTGGTGATCGGCGCGGTCATCGTGGCCGTCTATCAGCTCGATCGGCCCTTCTCCGGCGGCAATCACGTCGCCAAGGACGCCTACGAACTCGCCCTCGCGCGCTTCCAGCACATCGCCGCGGAAACGCCGTCCAGCGGCGGCAGTCCCCGCTGACCGTCGCGACCGCGTAACCGGCTCGGCTTCTCGGAGGCACCCGTGAACGGAAATCGCAGAACAGCACGAGGATTCGCGGCGGTGACAGCGGTCCCGGTGGCCGCGGCGCTGCTCGCCCTCCATCCCGATGTCGCCGCCGCCGACCCGGGGCCGCCGTCGATCGGGGAGATCATCAGCGGCAGCGCGGGCGGGGGAGCGCCGGATGCGGGTGACACCGCCGCGCCGATCGACGCGCCCACCGGCAGCGCGCTCGGGTTGGGTACCGGCAGTAGCTATTCCGGCAATCAGGGCCAGCCGGGCGGCCGGGTCGTCACCGGCAACCCCGCGGGCCGGAATCCGATGACCGCCTTGGATCTCGGTAGCAGCAGCCCGGACATCCCACGCGAAACGACTACGGGGGCAACGGATCTCGTGCCACCCGAACCGCCCGCGACCCCGATCGCCATCCCCAACACCCTCGGTGGCCTGCTCGGCCTCGACTCCGGCAGCGTCCTCACCGCCTGCGCGGGCAGCGCCGTGGTCGGCAGTGCCGCACTGGGGCTGGGCATCCTCACCGGCAGCGGTATGGGTTCGGGCCTGATCGGCCCCGGCTTCATCCCCGGCTCCAGCGGACTGGTCGGTCCGGGTTCAGCCGGGGCGGGCAGCGTGGTGGTCGGCAGCGCCGCCACCGGCAGCGCCCTGCTGACCTGCATGCTACTGCTGCCCGTTCCGATGGCGCCGGAACCCGGTATCCCCCTGCTGATCCCGCCGGCCGCCCCCGCGGTGGTCCCCGCCGCCGCGCCCGTCGTGGCCCCACTTCCCGAGGCGGTTCCGCCCGCCCCCGCACCGATCCCGCCACCTCCGCCCCCGGTCGAGTTCGTCGCGCCGGATCCGCCGCAACCGGCGGTCAGCCTGACCGCGCTCCAGGTCATGACGGTCATGATCATCACCATCATCGCGGGTGCGCGCGCCCGCCTCGCCCGCGCCCACCACGCGCCCGCCGACTGACGACGGGCGCGCCCGGGTCAGGACAGCTTCTCCAGCTTCGGGATCTCCCACTTCCCGTTCAGCACGCTGTCCTTCGGCGCGTACAGCCGCAGCGTGAGAGAGAACCGCCCGGACTCCGGGATCGGCAGCCAGTGCCCGGCCGGAACCTCCGACCCGGGATCGGCGTTCTGCACCGCGATCGTGATGGTGCCGTCCTCGGCCGGGGAGAGCGGGACCAGGTGGCCGACCGAGTAGATGTGCGCGGGGTTCTGCACCAGGTAGGACTCGCCGTCATAGGCGGTGAGTGACCAGAACGCCCCCACCGGCGGCAGCTGATCCTTGGCGAAAGTGACCCGGAATCGGCTGTCGCCGTCCGCGTTCGCGTCGATCGTGGGATACACCGCGTCCCGGGGCAGATTCGCGCCCAGGCCGAGCGCGGCCACCTGGGCGCGCAGCGGATAGTCGGTGCCGTACGCGCCGACCTCCAGATTGAAGAGCCACCCGTTCTGGTACTGCGACTTGGGATCCCGGTACGCGGTGAGCGCGCGACGGCCGTCGGCGAGGCCCGCGTTGAGCACGTCCGCGGGTACGGTGGCCGCCCCGCCCGGGGTGATGCCGATGGTGGCGAAGCGCTTCATGGCGTCGACGGCGTCCTCGTCGGCCGGATTGGCCGCCATGACCGCGCACATGCGCGCGAAGAACGTGGGCCCGTCCATGGCCCCCACCATCTGGGCGGGTGCGTCGGCGCTCGCGGCCAAGGCGCCCGGACCGCCCTGCACTCCACCGGAATTCCAGACGCTGAGCGGGGCGAGCTTCAACTGGTGCTGGAGCGCCCGCACATGCTGGACGTCGGCCTCGCCCTGGTATTCGATGCGGCCGAGCAGCCAGGTGGTGCCGGTCGGCATGGCCAGCTGGGTCATGCTCTCGGGCACGGTTCCCTTCCAGCCGGGTCCGGTGACGAGATAGGTGTAGGGCGGCTGCTCCGGCGCGTTCTTGACGCGCGGATTGGTGCTGGCGGGATCGTGCACCGTATTGGACCAGGCGTCGAGGAACTGCATGAGCCAGTACCGGCCGGTCTCGATCGCGGGCACCTGCAACACCATCGGTTCGGGCCGCAGGTCCAGCCAGGCCTGCGAGTACAGGGTGTCGAGGTTGAGTCGCACGACCTGCCTCACCTCGGGGGTGGGCGGGTTCTGGTGCACGAATTGGTTTGCCGGGCCCCCGGTTTCGCGGGTGACGTCCATCAGGACCAGCGGGTAGCCGAACACGTAGGCGTCCGCGGCGATGTCCTTGGCGTCGTTGGAGGCCGAGGTGGATCCGGTGGCGGCGGATCCATTGTCCGAGGTGCCGCAGGCGGCCAGTCCGAGGGCGGCCGCGGCGCCGATGCCGAGCGTCCGGGCGCCCAGTGCGAGCATCCGGCGACGCGAGCGAGGTGCAAACGGGTAGCTCATGGCCAGCACCGTACTGCGGCGACGCGGACCGGAGCGCCCCCCACGGGCGTGGCGCTCCGGTGTGTCGCGTGCGGTCAGAGGTTGACCGGGTAGGTCGGCTCCTGGATCTCGGGCTTGATCCGGTTCTCGACGAAGATGCCGTGCCAGATCATGAACACGATGAGCGTCCACAGGCGGCGGCTGTGGTCGACCGGACCGGTGCGGTGCGCTTCCAGCATGGCCAGGATGGCCTGCTTGTTGAGCAAGTGGTCGGTGCCCGACTCGGTGATCTGGGCGCGCGCCCAGTCGTAGAGCTCCGGGCCGCGCAGCCAGTGCCGCAGCGGCACCGGGAAGCCCAGCTTGGCCCGGTTGAGCACGTGCGGCGGCACGATGTCGGTGAGCGCCCGGCGCAGCGCGTACTTGGTGGTCTCCTTGGTGATCTTCTGGTCGACCGGGATCTTCTCGGCGACCTTGAACACCTCGGGGTCCAGGAACGGGACGCGCAGTTCCAGCGAGTTGGCCATGGTCATCTTGTCGGCCTTGACCAGGATGTCGCCGCGCAGCCAGGTGAACAGGTCCAGGTGCTGCATGCGCGCCACCGGATCCCAGTGGTAGCCCTGCATGGCGTAGATCGGGGCGGTGACGTCCTGGTGTGTCCACTCGGGCCGGAACTCGCGCAGCACCGACCGCAGCTGGGCGTCGTTGAAGCTGCGGGCGTTGCCGTAGTAGCGCTCTTCCAGGGTGAGCGAGCCGCGGTGCAGCAGGCTCTTGCCGCGGGTGCCCTCCGGAATCCGGTCCGACACCTTGCCGGCCAGCTTGCGCAGCGGCTTGGGCAGGTATTCGAAGGGCTTGAGCGACAGCGGTTCCCGGTAGATGGTGTAGCCGCCGAACAGCTCGTCGGAGCCCTCGCCGGAGAGCACCACCTTGACGTGCTTACGGGCCTCCTTGGCCACGAAGTACAGCGGCACCAGCGCCGGGTCCGCGACGGGTTCGTCGAGGTACCAGACGATTTCGGGAATGGAGGCCGCGTACTCCTCGGGGGAGACCATGCGGATGTAATGCTTGGCGCCGATGGCCTCGGCGGTCTCGGCGGCCACGTCGGCCTCCGAGTAGCCCTGCCGCTCGAACGCCGAGGTGAAGGTCAGCAGGTTCGGGTTGTGGCGGATGGCCAGCGCGGCGATGGCGGTGGAGTCGATGCCGCCGGACAGGAACGCGCCGACGGTGACGTCCGCCCGCATGTGCTTGGCGACGGAGTCCTCGAGCGCCTCGGCGATCTCCTTGTAGCGCTTGGCCTCCGAGCCCGCCGCGAACTTCTGCACCCGGAACTGCGGGTTGAAGTAGCGGGTCACCTGCGGGGCGCGGCCGGGCTCGACCCAGGCGTAGCAGCCCGACTCCAGGCGGCGGATGTCCTTGTGCAGCGTCTCGGCCTCGGGCACGTACTGCAGCACCGTGTAGTGCTCGAGCGCGCGCGGGTCGAGGGCGTCGGACAGCTCCAGCTCGGCGAGCAGGTCCAGCAGGCTCTTCTTCTCGCTGGAGAAGGCCGTGCCGCCCGCGCCGGTGGCGATGAACAGCGGCTTGATGCCGAACGGGTCGCGGGCCAGGAACAGCTTGTTCAGCTCGGTGTCCCAGATGGCGAAGGCGAACATGCCGCGCAGCCGGCTCGCGGCCTTGGCGCCCCAGTAGTGGAAGGCGGCCACGATGGCCTCGCCGTCACCCTCGGTGCGGAACATCGGCTGGTCGCCGAACTCGGCCCCGTGGGCTTCCTTCAGCTCGGCGCGCAGCTCCAGATAGTTGTAGATCTCGCCGTTGAAGGTCATGGCGTAGCGCTCGGGGTTCTCCGGGGGACCCCAGCGCAGCGGCTGGTGCGAGTGCTCGATATCGATGATCGACAGGCGGTTGAAGCCGAAGATCATGCGCTCGTCGTTCCAGGTGCCGCGCTCGTCCGGGCCGCGGTGGCGCTGGCAGTGCAGCGCCTCGTACACCTGTGCAGCGGTGGTCTCGACCGTCCGCCCGTCCGGAGTAGTAGCCGTGCCAGCTGTCAGAAATCCGAGCAGACCACACACTGCGCCGAGAACCTCTTTCCGGAGTCATAAGGATTGGGGCGTACCCGCACGGGCACGCTGCACGCGAAACCTACTGCCCGAGTATGCCGTACCCGTGCAGATCCCGCCGCCAGAGCCCATATCCACTGCATATGAGGTTTCCGGAGTGTCGGACAGGACCCCGTCGCAACGGGGGGCCATTGTTGGTCTACGCTGCGTAGTACTTGGGAAACTCTCAGGGTCGGTTGCGCGTTCGCGTGTACCCTTCCCCGAGCTCCCGAACTGTGCTGATTATGTGTCGTCCGGCGGAAGGGAGCCCGGGCGGCGCGGTGTCGGAATGACGACCAGGAAGGCGTTGAGCGTGGCGCACAAGGCGAGCGAGGCGATAGGGGCACGACCCGCCCAGGGTCGGCGGGGCCGCATCCTTCGGCGGGCCGGGCTGGCGGTGTCCTTGGGGATGACCGCGATGCTCGTCTCCGGCTGCTCGATCGACAACGTTTGGCTTCGATTCGGCTGGCCCTCGGGCATCACGCCGCAGGCCACCAGGATGCGCGAGCTGTGGACCTGGTCCGTGCTCGCCGCGCTGGCGATGGGTGTGCTGGTCTGGGGTCTGACCTTCTGGACCATCGCGTTCCACCGCAAGAAGGCGAACTCCCCGGAGTTCCCGCGGCAGACCGGTTACAACGTGCCGCTGGAGCTGAGCTACACGGCGATCCCGTTCGTGATCATCGCCGTGCTGTTCTACTTCACCGTCGTCGTGCAGAACTACGTGCACGAGAAGGTCGAGAACCCGGACGTCGTGGTCGACGTGACCGCGTTCCAGTGGAACTGGAAGTTCGGCTACCAGAAGGTCGACCTGAAGGACGGCTCGCCGGTCTGGGACGGTGTCGACACCGAGCGCCAGGACATGAACGAGGACATCAAGGATCGCTACAAGGAAGCGACCAAGGATGGCCACGCGCAGCCGGGCCCGAACAACGGCCTGCCCGCGAACGACATCTCCTACCTGCACTACGACAAGGTCGAGACCGTTGGTACCTCCAACGAGATCCCGGTCCTGGTGCTGCCCTCGGGCAAGAACATCGAGTTCCAGCTGGCCGCGGCCGACGTCATCCACTCGTTCTGGGTGCCGGAGTTCCTGTTCAAGCGCGACGTGATGCCGAACCCGAAGCAGAACAACTCGGACAACGTCTTCCAGATCACCAAGATCGAGAAGGAAGGCGCGTTCGTCGGCCGCTGCGCCGAGATGTGCGGCACCTTCCACTCGATGATGAACTTCGAGATCCGGGTCGTCTCGCCGGACGACTTCAAGAAGTACATGGACGCGCGGATCAAGGACCACAAGACCAACGGCGAGGCGCTCTCCGCGATCGGTCAGTCGCCGGTGGCGACCTCCACCAAGCCGTTCAACACCGACCGCAAGGCGCGCGGCAACGAGCTCGCCGACGCCAAGTGAGGATGAACTGACATGAAGGTCGAAGCTCGCATCTTCGAACTGCTCACGGTCTTCTTCGTGATCGTGGCCGTGATCTACGGCTACTTCACGGGCCAGTCCCGCACCGGCGTCGAGTGGGCGGGCACCACCGCCATCGTGCTGACCGGTGGTCTGGCCCTGATCGTGGCCACCTACTTCCGCTTCGTCGCCCGTCGTCTGGACCTGCGTCCCGAGGACTACGAGGAGGCCGAGATCGTGGACGGCGCCGGCGACCTGGGCTTCTTCTCGCCCGGCTCGTTCTGGCCCATCCTGCTGGCCGCCGCGGGTTCGGTCACCGCGCTGGGCCTGGCGTTCTTCCAGTTCTGGCTGATCGGCATCGGCGTCGTCTGCGTCCTGGGCGCGGTCGCCGGTCTGGTCTTCGAGTACCACCTGGGCCCGGAAAAGCACTGATCCGGAACACAACTCGAAGCGCCCCATCCGAATTCGGGTGGGGCGCTTTGCTGTTCGGGGGGAGTTGTACGGGGGAGTTCAGATGCCGAGCGCGTGCTTGAGGCGGGTGGTGCGCGGCGACATCGACGCCAGACCCAGCAGGGCGCGCGGGAACCGCGGTGGCAGCTGGGACGGGCGGCTGCGGATGGCGGTCTCGATCCAGCGGGCGGCCTCGGCGGGATCGATGGTTCCGAATTCGGCGTGTACGCGAGCGCTGGTGGCGTCGTTGAAGATCGGGTACTGGACCGTGGAGACGTGGATGCCGCGCGGGGAGAGCTCGGCGTCGGCGCACTGGCCGAAGGTGGTCCAGGCGGCCTGGGCGGAGGCGTAGGAGGCGAAGTTCGGCGCGGCCCCGGTCTCCGGGCTCCACGGGCCGACGTTCACTACGTGGCCGGAGCCGCCCGCGAGCATGGCGGGGAGCAGGCCCAGGGTCAGGCGCAGCGGGCCGAAATAGTAGGCGGACATCATGCGCTGGTAGTCGCGGAACCGGTCCAAGGATTGCAGGATCGGGCGGCGGGCGGGGCGGCCGGTGTTGTTGACCAGCACGTCGACGGTGTCGAACTCGGTAAGCAGCCACTCGACCAGCTGGTCGACATCGCCGAGGGCGGCGATGTCGCAGCGGTACCAGTGGGCGCGGCCCCCGGATTCGATGATGGTGGCGCAGTCTTCGACCAGCTGGGCGCCGGTGCGAGCGACCAGGATGACCTCCGCGCCGTGAAAACCGAGTAGTCGGGCCGTTTCTCGGCCGATCTCGGAGGTGGCGTCGGTGATGACCACGCGTTTGCCCTCGAGCGGGCGTTCGCCCTCGGGGTCACCGGCGGTACGGAGGCGGCGGGCAGCACGGAATTCGATCATGGGACAGGCAACCTTCATCTGAGGATTGAGCATGAACCATGCACCGATACCCCGCCGACAGTATCGATACCGCCGCGTCTCCCGGCTGCCAACCGATAGCTGATTTGCGCTACGCGATTGCTGGGTGAGCGGCGGAACACATTCTATTCGGTCGGGTCATAACGCCGGGCGCGTTCGGACACACAGATCTCGTCGATTCCGGACACGATGTCCCGCAACAGTTCCGAGGGCAGCGCCGCCGGGCGCAACCGGCAGGTGAAGGTGATGAAGCCGTGGTCCTCGTCATCGAGTTCGCGCAGGTAACGGGAGCGCACGCCGTAGGTCATGGCCGAGATCACGGTGAAGCAGCCGGTGCGCTCGCGATGCCCGGAGAACAGGTCGTGCAGGCCGTGGAAGACCCGCGCGTAGTTGGACATGGGCGCGAAAAGCGAGATGCGGTAGGCCGGTCCGCGCTCCGAGGAGCTGATCACGGTGTCGGCCAGATACTCCGCGTCGCGCAGGGTCAGCACCTTCGGAGCGAACATGAGCGCGCCCGCCGCGGCATTGCGGACCGGCATGCCGGCGCGGCCGCCCGCCGAGGCGGCGATGGCGCCCAGCGACTTCCGGGCGCGCGCACCCACCTCACGCCGGGCGCGCAGCGACAGATTGGGGGTGGTGGGGTGCAGGCTCGACCACTGGCCGAAGCGGACCGTGCCCAGTTGCACGGTGCCGGTGCCCACCGGACGCGCGACCTTCAGCGGCGCGGTGTCGATCCAGCGGCCCACCTGCAGCATGGAGTCGCCCGGGGACTGGATCTCGCGGTAGGAGTGCTCCACCCAGGTGTCGAAGTCCAGGAAGCGGTGCGCGTCGGTGGTGAGCCAGGTGCGGTCCTTGTCCACGCCGGTCACCTCGAGGGTGAGCGCGGTGATGATGCCGGTGCGCCCGCCGCCGCCCAGGATCTTGCGGAAGCGCTCCGCGTGGTGGGTGCGCCCGCAGGTGCCGAAACGCCCGTCCTGATCGACGTATTCGAGCTCGGCGACATTGTCGGAGAACATGCCGAAGCGATGCGACGCCGCCGACAGCCCGCCCACCGCCGCGAACCCGCCCGCCGTGATGTCGCGATGGTCACCCACGATGGGCAGCCCGAGCCCGTGCGCGCCCAGGGTGCGATCGATGTCGGACAGCCGTGCCCCCGCCTGCACGCGCACAGTCCTGGCATCGGCGTCGACCACCTGCACGCGGTTCATCTTCCGCATGCTCAGAGTGGTGCCCTGCACCGGCAGTCCGAACTCCTCGTCCGGACGTTCCCCACCCCGGATGATCAGCGGTTTCGTCGAACGACGTGAATCCCGAACGGTCCGAACCACATCCGCGGTGTCGCGGGGCAGAAACTCGTCGGGGTGGGTGGAGACGGGCGTGCTCATGGCGCTACAGCTAACCACAACCGCGCGAATTGCGCTCGCGCGTAGAGTCCGGCCCATGAGTTTCCTGGGTGGGGTTTTCGGGTCGCCGCGAAATCGGTTCGGCAAGAAGATCTTGGAGCAGGTGCGGGGGTACGACGCGGTGGAGTTCGCGCAGTTCGACGCGGAGGCGTTCGAGATCGCCTACCGGCTGACCAACGGGTACGCGGCGAAGCTGAATCTGGACACGCTGTATCGCCGGTTCGACGGGAAGATCAGCGCTGAACTGTTCGAGGCCGTCGACACCCTGCTGCTGCCGCCCGACGCCCCCGAGGGGTGGGACGAGGTGTCGCCCAAGCTGCGGCCGGTGCTGCGGCGGGCCGGCTACGGGGCGGTGCAGGTCGCGGGGGTGAACGGCCGCGATCTGGTGCTCACGCGGCCCGCGCTGCCGTACCTGTCGGAGCTGGTGGTGATCGATCTGCCGAGCACCGTGCAATTCGTGACCCGGCAGGATCTTTCGCGCTGGGGCGTGGACGACGAGCAGGTGTACGCGGTCGCGCACGCCAATCTCACCGAGCTGGCCATGAGCACGCTGACCGCCTTCGATCCGGGGCAGGGCGTGCGGGTGCTGGACTTCGCCGACGACGCCGGCGAGAACTACGTCGGCTCCCTACCCCTGGTGGCGGGCTGGCTGGCGGGGGTGCGGACCCGGACCGGCGGCACGCCACTGTTCTTCCTGCCCGGCCATCTGGGCATGCTGGTGGTGCTGGGGGCGACGCCCGAGGCGCTGCCGCAGTTGCTGGAGCTGGCCGCCGAACGGCACGAGGCCGCGCTGCGCCCGCTGTCGGCGGTGCCCTACACCGTGGACGACAACGGCGACCTGATGCCGCTGCGGGTGGACGAGGACCATCCGGCGTACGCGGAGATCCGGCACGCGCAGGCGCAACTCGCGGTCGGCGCGTACCGGTCGCAGACCGAGAAGCTGCGCGCCGAGGACGACCGCGAGGGCGCGATCATGGAACTGCTGCACGTGCGCGCGCCCGACGGCAGCGAGTACACCATGACCTCCTGGACCGACGGCACCACGAATCTGCTGCCCGCCGCGGACTTCATCTGCTTCGTCACCGGCGAGGGCGATGTCTTCCGGGTGGCCTGGGACGACGTGTCCGGGCTGGTGCCACTGGAACTCGCCGGCGAGTACGACCCGCCGCGCTTCCGCGTCCACGACCATCCGCCCGCCGAGGTCATGACCCAACTGCGCGCCCTGGCCCGCTGACTTGGGTTCTAGTAGTGGTCGCAACATCCCAGCTCAAGTGGTGTAGTGGACTTTCAGATTCGAGAGGACCGGGGGCGGCATAGCGGCGGGCGGCCGTTGACGCGTGAGCGCGAGGCATACTTCGAGCTCATGCG
>NZ_JBHTVV010000013.1:0-92284 GCF_042792755.1 Nocardia sp. NPDC056611 | reverse complement strand
ATGCGTATCGGACTGTCGATACGCTAATTCTGTGGAGTTTCTGCAGGTAGGGGCCGTACTCGGCCCCCCAAAACCGAACTAAATGCCACCCGATTCCCGATCTGCTCCCAAAACCAGCGGATTTAGCATCTCCAGCTCAGCAGTGTTGTCCACCACCATCATCCGCTTCACACCGCCGTCGATGTAGTGCCGCTGCGCCATCGACTGTTTGCCATCGGTATGCCCCAGCTGAGCACTCGCCCGCTCATCATCCTTGGTAACAGCCGCCAGAAACGTCGCCACCGTGTCCCGCAGATCCGACAACCGAAACCCCGGTGCCGGACTGTCGCGGCGCACCCGGAACACCAACTGGCGTGCCGTCTGAACACTCACCCACGAGCCCGACCGCGCACTGGCAACGATCGGCACATCCTCCGATGCCGGGTTCGCGCGCTGCTTCTGCGCATCCAACTCCGCTACCAGCCACACGGGCAGCGCCACCCGATAAGGGTTGCCGGCCTTGCGATCTCCGTGCCGATGAACCTTGACTCCGGGATGCCACCGCACGGTCGCCCCGATGTGCAGAACCGTCCTCTTCGAACCGTCGTCGAGGGTGTGGACTTCGATATCACTCCAACGGACCGCCAGACCCTCGCCCGGACGCATGCCGGTACCCAGCAGCAGCAGATACAAGATCCGTAGATACGACGACTCGGACAGCGTCTTATCTATGTAGTCGAACATCGCGCACTGTGCGGCTCGGTCCATCGGCCGTGGAACCGGCGGAACCAGCCTGGGCTTCGGGATGTGCGGCATCGGGTTCGCGGCCGCGGTGATCGCACGCCCCTGGACCGCCAGGCGATACGCCTGACGCAACAGTGCGTGATGCTTCTCGGCGCGTGTCGGCGAGGTCTCGGCGACTTCGTCGAGATAGTCCATGAGGTCGGCGACATCCGCGGACTCGGCGATCGTGAGGTTCCCCAACTCGGTCTCGAGCTTGTACGCATCCGGGTTCGGGTTGTATCGCACCTTGTGGGTGGTCTCGTAGATCATCCGATAGTTGTTGTCGTAGCTGTCGGGCGACATGGTGCCGTCCGCGACGCGCTGTTTCCACTGCTTGTCGAGCTCGGCGAAGACCAGACTCATATTGTCATTGGGGGAGAACTGGACTCGCCGGCTGGTGCGGCGCCGCTTGGTGTTCTTGCGGTTGTTGATCTCGAAGCGCCGCATCCACTCGTCGATGCACTCATTCTTCGTCCGCCCGGTCGCGCTGGTGCGGACCTCCTCGCCGTTCAGTGCACGGTGCCGGACACGGTCCAGCTCCCAAGTGCCGTCTGTGCGCTTCGTCGGGATCAGCTTGGACTTCGGTGGCAGCTCGCCTGGTTCCAGGGCCATTGATCACGCCGCCAGCACGGTTTCGGCGGTGGCTTCCCATGCCTCGACGTCGGTGAGGTGGTAGCGCACTCGGTTGCCGAACTTGTGTAACTTCGGTCCTTTGCCCTGGCTCGCCCAGTTGCGAAGTGTCTTCTCGGCGAACCCTGTTCGGGTTGAGAGCTGGGCTCTGGTAAGCCAGACGACGGTGTTGTTGTGCATCCAGACCTCGCTTGCGAATGGGTTGATGTCCCGGAAGATCCCCGGCTTCCACAGAATACAGTGCAGTGGATGCAATGCAAGGCACTGTGCCGGATTGCTTTGGCTGTGGGTCATTGGGTGGTTCGGCGCGCCGCTGGGTCGCCATGGCGCCGCCCAGGCGCCGGCGCGGAGGGGTCGATCGCGTGTGGCTCCGAAGGCTCGGTCGAACGCGCAATTTCGCCCTGTTGCATTCCGGGTGGATCCCCCGGCGTGTCGGGGGAAGTAATTCAAAGCCCGGATCTATCGGATAGCCAATGCGTAGCTGATCGGGTAGATACATATCCGGGCTGGACTGTCTAGCCAAATGGAGTGAATGGCACAATTCGGCAGTCCCTGTTGAGGGAAGCCACTGGGGAGTGTGTGTACCTGGATGTGTCACTTCTTGCGTCTTTGACTCACGCCCCATGCCTTGGAAAGTGGATTCTGGGGACGTCGCCGGACCGGGTCGGGGCGTTTGCCGGCCGGATCACTTCCCGTGGCGTCCGGGGAATGGGGAGTGGTCGCTGCTGCGTGACGCGCGCGTAGTCCCGATGCTCTTGGGGGCGCGCCTTGATCGGCATCGTCGCTGCTCGTTCGTGGTTCGCGACTTCTCGGCGGGTGTCTGGTTCTGGGCTGGGAGTGTTTGCTGGGTGACGTCTCGGGCTTCGGGCGCTAGGATTCGAACATTAGTTCGATGAGCGAGTGGGGTGCGCATGCGAAAGCGGCTGGCGAGCGGTTGGGAACTTGGGGGCAATGCTGGATTCGGTGCGGGGTTGCCGCAGCCTTGGCCGTTGGTCGGCGCCGCATGCAGGCCATTGTTGCAACGTGTTCCACACGGGCCGATTGTGCAATTGTCTGGCACTCGGCGTCGCATCTACTGTCGCTACCGTTCGGTAATGGCAGGTGCGTGGCACGCCGGCAATTCTTCTCGTGCGGCTGCCGGGACGCGCCAAGTATTTGCTGACTGGATGCTGAAATTGTTACTCCAGCGAGCTTCGTTGACCCACACAACAGGTGTGGAACTTTTGAAGGAGTCATCTGGGACAAAATTCATGACGCATACTAGAGTCACCGGTATGCCACAACGACGAGGCGCAAATGGGTCAACCGACATTCGTTTGCGGCGCGTCTGCCATGGAGTAGGCCAGTCATCTATCGGGGGTTCGCTGGCCGGATACAAGGGTCGAAAGGATCAGCATTCGATGATCCTTGGTGGCCCAGGACACCGAGGTGACCGCTCCGTGGATGCGGACGAGCGGGTCACCCATGCGCACACTAGGAACACATAGGATGCCCGAGTATCAGAAGGTTCGTTATACCCACATTGACGACATCTCGGCTGAAGACCTACGTCTCGCGGGGATCACCGTCCATCAGCCGCAGGGGCTGACGTGCGTCTCGGAAGACCTCGAAGGGTTCTGGAAAGAGATTGGGCGGGTAGTCGTTTGGGCTGACCGGAACCGGATCGATGTCCATCCCTACATGCTTCTCGAGGATCACGAGCTCGGCTACCTGCGCGGTGCTGGGTGGCGAGCATGGATGCACCGCCCCGCCGGGCGCCGACCCGCACACTGGACGCGCCGGACACACCGTGTTCACGGCTTGTACTACGAATGCCATATCAGCATCGAGGCGTCCGCGGGCGACCGTGTTGTCCGAATGATCCAGGCGGCCCGCGGGTTCCGCGGCTGGCAGGATCAACAGTTCCAGCGGACCTACGACGCAACCGTCTAGGCCTGTAGGGCAGGGGAGTGGCGACTACGACCAGGGTCGCCACCCTGTCACTAGGTGTTGGTGTCGGGCATTGTCAAGTTCTGCGCGCGTTAGCGCCGGCCCGTTGCGCCTTGCCGTCCCCTGATTGTTTTCGGTGCCCGATCTGCTGGCGGCAGCTTTTCCTTGCCGGCGCCTGATGCGGTTTCGTTGGCGGCCACGGTCTCTCGCAACGATGTGAGCTCAGCGAGCCGGTCCTGGAGCAGCAAAAGCAACTGCTCATTGGACATCGATTCCGGTGCGAGTGGCGGTGCCACGTACATAAGTTCCTCTGCGGTGAGGAATCCCGCCCAAATGAGGGCCTCGCTGATGGGGCGGCCGAAGTAGAGGGCAACGGCCTTGACCTGCTTCCAGTCGGGCACGGTGCCCTTCGTCAGCCAATTGCCCGCGGTGCTGCGGGATACGCCGATGGCATCGGCGAGCTCGCTGTTCTTGACGCCTTGCACTGTCATGAGAGACGCGAGGTACTTGGACCACTCCGTCTCGTTTGTCGTCTGGGTCGACACCGGACACCCTTTCGTGTGCGGCCGGCCCCGCTCGGGGGCATTCTCTCTGGCGTCTCGATGGTATCGGGTGTTCATTGAGTTTTGACCAGTACATTGAACAGTTTCCCCTGGTTTGCCCACAGTTTCGGAACATTTCCGCTGGTCAAGTGACCCGTGTGAGGCTGGGGTTTCGTTCATTAAGTTCACCGCGCTGACGGTGTTGCGCTGGAGTCTTCTGCGCTGTACTGTGTGCAATGCAAGCAACAAGATTCACTGCACTGCACGACACTCTCTCTCTGGTGACTCTCTCTGAAGTTAGGTGCCCGCCCCCTCTGGCAAGAGGGCGAGCCGAACAGCCCAGCAACCCAAAGCGATGAAAGGCACTCGGCATGTCCACTCGACAGCCTATCCACGAACCCCCCGATGGCAACGCCATACACGGCGTCATCCACGTACTGATCTCATACGGCCTGCTCATCACACTCGGCTTCCTTCTCGGCGCGACCGCCTGGCTCCTCGACTGGAGCCTCACCGTGTGGAGCACCTGGTGACCAATCCCGCTCTCTACCGCGAGCTTCCTCCCACAATGCACGGCAGCCCCGAATGGCTCGAAGCCCGCCTCGCCGGCATCGGATCCTCCGAAGTATCAGCGCTTTTCGGACTCGTTGACTGGGACTCCGCGTGGACGGTGTGGCTGCGCAAGACCCGCCGCGTCCCCGCGGGCGCCGACCTCGACACCGAAACGATGTTCTGGGGCCGCGCCTTGGAGCCGATCATTCGGCGGGTTGCGTGCGAGCGACTCGGCCTCACCGTCGAAACCCCAGGAACGCTGCAATCGGTCATTCGCCCGTACATGCTGTACTCGCCCGATGGCTTGATGTCGGACGGTGGGCTGCTCGAATGCAAGAACACCGCCTGGTTCATGGCCGGCCGATGGACTGGGCAGATCCCCGACCACGCCGAACTGCAACTGCACCACGGCATGTACGTCACCGGAGCGACCCACGCCTACGCCGTGGGCCTCATAGGCGGCAACCGCCTCGAAGTCGTCCGCGTCGACCGCAACGAACGCCTCATCAACCTGGTCGTCGACCGATGCAACGAGTTCTGGCGCGGCCACGTCCTCGCCGACATCGAACCGCCGATCACCGGCACCACCGCCGACCGCGAATCCGTCGACGAACTCCATCCGCACGTCGGCGGAGACATGCACGTCACCCGGCAGCAGATCGACGCCCTGCACGCCGAGTACAAGCAGGCCCATCAAGCGGAGACCGACGCCGCCAAGCGGAAGGCCGTCGCCGGCAACCAGATCCGCGCACTGATGCGCGGCCACGATCGGCTCCTCGTCGGCGACAACGTGTGGGTCGCGCTGAAGAACGGCCGGTTCCGCACCAAAGACTTCCGCGACGCCGAACCCGAGCTGTACGCCGAATACCTCACCCTCGCCAGCCTCGACACCAGCGAACTGCGCGAAGAGCACCCCGACATCTACGCCCGCTACCAGGCGAAATCCCTTGACCTGAAAGAGGTGGCCTGATGGCCCGCAATCTCGTCGACCGCATCGAAACCACCCAGAACGCGCCCGCGAAGAAGGACGACCTGCGCGCGAACATCGAGAAGATGGAGCAGCAGTTCGCCATGGCCATGCCCCGCGGCATGGAGGCCGCGCAGCTGGTCCGCGACGCGATCACCTGCCTCAAGCAGAACCCGAAACTTGCCCAGTGCGAGCAGATGAGCGTCCTCGGCTCCTTGATGACCTGCGCACAGCTCGGCCTGCGACCCGGTGTTCTCGGGCATGCGTGGCTGCTTCCGTTCTGGGACGGCAAGTCCCGCGGATACAAGGCGCAGCTCGTCGTCGGCTACCAAGGGCTCGTCGAGCTCGCGCACCGCTCGGGCAAGGTCAGCTCCCTCATCGCCCGCACCGTCTACTCCAACGACGTCTTCGACGTCGACTACGGCCTCGAAGACCGCCTGATCCACAAGCCCAACCTCAAGGGCAGCCGCGGTGACATCGTCGCTTTCTACGCCATCGCGAAGTTCACCACCGGCGGGCACGCGTTCCTCGTCATGACCTACGACGAGATGATCGAGTACCGGCAGGCCAACGCGACCGCGAAGACCAAGGAAGGCAAAGTCTTCGGCCCCTGGGTCGACAACTTCGAAGGCATGGCCCACAAGACCTGCGTGCGCCAGCTGGCGAAATGGATGCCCAAGTCGACCGATCTCGCCCGCGCGATCGAGCACGACGAAGCGGTCCGTATCGACCTGTCGCCCGATGCCATCGATCACCCCGTGCACGTCGATCCCGACGTCATCGACGCCGAGACCTCGGATGCCACGGACGCGCCGGCGGACTACTACGCCGAAGTTCCGCCCGCGGACGACGGTGGAATGTTCCCGCCGGACGCGGGGGAGTGACGTAGTGCCGCCCTACGACAGAGGAACTGTCCCATTGGATTCCGACTATTGGGTCGCATTCCCCGAGGCAGGCAAGAAGGGCGGCGAGGGCGGCGACTGCTACGCGGTCGCCTTCTTCGACAACGAACTCGACGCCCTCCGCTACGTCAACCGCAACCACGGTTACCGGGCCGTCGCCATCAAGTCCGGGCAAACCATCCTCGCAGCCCTCAAGGACGTCAATGACTAGCTGGACCGAACTGCCACTCGCGTGCTTCGACCTGGAGACCAGCGGCGTCAACATCGGCGCCGACCGAATCGTCACCGCGTTCATCGGCCGAATCGACGGCCCGGACGTGACCCGCTCCCACTGGATCGCGAACCCCGGAATCCCCATCCCCGCCGAAGCGACCGAAATCCACGGTTACACAGACGAATACGTGCAGAAGCACGGCCGTCCGCACGCCGAGGTGGTTGCCGAGGTCGTGAGCGAGCTGTACCGAGTGTGGGATGAAGGCCGCATTGTTGCAGTCTTCAACGGCGCCTTCGACTTCTCCATGGTCGCCTCTCTTCACGCTGGGTTCGAGATCCGCGGCCCAATCGTGGACTGCTACGTCCTGGACCGCGAGTTCGACAAGTACCGCAAGGGCTCCCGGAAGCTGTCCGCCGTCGCGATCCACTACCGGGTCAGCCTCGACAACGCCCACGACGCCGAAGGCGACGCCGTTGCCGCGGCCCGCCTGGCTTGGCGGCTGGCGCGCATCTATCCCGAACTCGCCACCCTGACCGCCGACGAACTGATGGCCGCCCAAACCCATTGGTATCGCGAGCGCGCCTACAGCTTCATCGACTGGCTGCGCCGGAAAGGGGAGTCGTTCACCGACGTCCCGACCGAGTGGCCCCTCTACTCCCCGAAGGCCGAAGCAGCATGACTACCACCGAACCCTCCTACGCCGCGCGCCGACTCATTGCGGATGGCTACATCGACGCCACCCGCGCGACGGAACATCTCGCCACAGTCATGGACACAGGCTGGGTCACCACCCACCGACTCGCGCAGCACCTCAACTGGCCCTCCATGACGCTGCTGCGACTGCAGGCCGGCCGGTCACGGCTCATCAGCCCCGACCTCGAAAAGCGGCTCCTCGCAGTCGATCCGACCGAACTTCCCACACTATTCCCACGGCCCGAACCGCCGATCGCGGCACCAAACGCAGTCGTTCTGCAGCGCATCCTGGATGGCCGACAGGCCTGTGTGGACGCCAAAGACAAGCCGGTATACGCGCGTGGACTTCGTGCTCACGGCTGGGGCAAGAACCGCATCGGCAAGGTCCTCGGCATGTCCGGCACCAAGGTCAACAAGGCGCTGGAGGGCGGGCACTCATGACCAACTGGCTGGAAGGGCTTCCCACGAAACCGGGCCAGGCTGAAGAACCGGGTGCTCGATTCGCTCCCCGGCGCGTGGACCCCAACGTGCGTTCACGGCGGGTCACGGCGCCGAACACTCGCCTGTACCACAAGCGCCGCCTCATCCGGGCGCAACGGGGCATCGACGTCACCTCTGTACCGGTCGAGATGGTTCGCCCGCACGTCGAGAAGCTCCTCGGTTATGGCATGTCGCATTCGATGATCGCTGCCGCAGCTGGCTGCGGCTACGAAGCTGTTCGACGTGTCGCCGCTGGGGAGCGGACGTACCTTCAGCGCCGGACGGCTGACGGCATACTCAGCGTCTCGCACACCCCTCATCCGCTCCAGCGGTACGTCCTCGCGATCGGCGCCGTACGCCGTATCCAGGCTCTGCAGGCGATCGGCTGGGCTATACCCGAAATCGCCCACGCCATCGGCGAACGGGAATCAGTCATCCAGAAGGTTGGCGACTACCCCAAAACCACCTACGCCCGATGGCGACAGGTTGCCGATCTGTTCGAAAAACTCAGCGCCACACCAGGAACCAACCTGCGGACGCGGAACTGGGCGAAGAAGCACGGCTGGGCGCCGCCGCTGGCATGGGAAGGCGTCGACATCGACCACCCGGACCACGGACCAGTCATCGAAGAAGTCCCGACCGCGACTGCCATCGATGAAGTTCTCTTCCAACGGATCCTGCGTGGCGAACACCACGGCGAGGTGAAGGACCCTGAACGAACTGCGCTGTTGGACTACGCCGTCGACCACGGCTGGAGCGGACCCAAAGTCGCGCAGCACCTGAACATGAAGCTCGAAAGTGGCGACCGTGCGATCGTGCGCCACCGCAAAAAGCGCCGCGAGGCCGCCGCATGAGCACCCTCACCGAACGCAGCCGGCAACAGAAGCTGTACCTGTGGCGCCGCGCCAACGGCGTCGAGGTCTACACCGACCCAGCACCCGTCCGAGCCCACATCGAGACACTGATGGGCTGGGGAATGACATTGGAGATGATCCGCCAGGGAGCAGACTGTTCTGGACAAGCTGTCCGATTCATCGTCGACGGCACCTTCCCGCGCGTCAAAGCAGAACTCGCGCAACGCCTTCTGCAGGTCGATCACCGACCGGGCCCGAGCCAATGGTTCGCATTAGCTGTCGGTGCTCGCCGGCGCGTCGAAGCACTCAACACGATGGGTTGGCAGTCGCAGTACCTGGCTGAGCGGCTCGGTATCTATGACCGCGTCAAACTGCAGTCGATGATCAAGCAGCCGCGGATCCGCTACACCACCTGGCTCGCGATCAATGAACTGTACGAAGAGCTTTCAGCGTCCATCGGTCCCGGAAACAACACGATGGTGCGCGCCCGCAACCGCGGGCTCGCGTCCCCGCTGGCTTGGTACGACATCGACATCGATCATCCTGCGGCCATCCCCTCGCGTACCGCCCAGCGCAGCCACTGCAAAGACGGGCATGCGCTCAGCCCCGACAACATCCTCGTCAGCTCCACCGGCCATCAACAGTGCCGGGAATGTCACCGCATCCGCAACCGCGCCAGCCGACGCCGTGCCATGCCTGGTGACGTCGCAGAAGGTTCGCGAGGGTCGCAGGGGGCTCGAACACCCGATCTTGTTGTGTAGTATTGATTGCATCCAATACGATGGATGCAATCCCGTTTGGACCCTGAACGCAGTTCAGCCCCCCACTGCCACATGGGGGGCTGAACAAAGTCTCACGCATTCGCAGTGCGTGAACGCCGAACCATCAAAGCGATATTCGGCACCACGGCCCGTTGGAGGGGCCTCGACAATGATCGTACCAGTTGCGCATCGCCGCACGCATGCGACCGCGGACCGCATCGGAAAATCGCTCCGCGACACCGCCGTTCACAACATCCATACCACCGCCGGCGCCGTCGCGCGCGGGGACGGGGGAGCTGCATGAGCGTCCAGGCAACCGAATGGGTAGCGGCCAAGATTTCACCCGATCTCAAGGTCAAACTGGCTGCCAAGATGGTCCTCAACGCGTTCGCGCGCCGAGCCGACAAGACCGGCCGCGCGGCCTACCCGTCGCTGTCCACCATTGCGTGGGAGCTGGGCTGCACCGAACGCAACGTCGCCGACCACGTGAAAGCTCTCATCGACAAGGGCTTGCTGGTCGTGTCGCCCGACCAGTCGCCCGCCGCGGGCATCGCCGCCGAGTACCGCCCGGTCGTCTACGACCTGCCGATCTACCTTGTCCGTACCGATGAGAAGCCGGAGCGGCAGAAGCGCGGCCGTCGCCCTCAGGCTGTCGGATTAGACCTGAAGGATTCTTCCGTAACAGCCTCACTCTCGGGCGATTTGGGCATGAAGGATTCTTCCATTAGCCATGAAGAAAACTTCCCATTAGACCTGAAGAAAACTTCTTTTGGACCTGAAGAAAACTTCATACAAGTAGTCCTTGAAGAGTCCAATAAACAGTCCGTAGAACCTCTCCCTCACGTAAGTAACGCGAGCGCGGACGCGCCGAGCGGCAACGACCCCACC
Source organism: Nocardia sp. NPDC056611 (assembly GCF_042792755.1). Classification (NCBI taxonomy): domain Bacteria; kingdom Bacillati; phylum Actinomycetota; class Actinomycetes; order Mycobacteriales; family Nocardiaceae; genus Nocardia; species Nocardia sp. NPDC056611. Next base: position 82,110 of record NZ_JBHTVV010000013.1, on the reverse strand, counting down.
GAAGACCACGTCCACGCCCTCTGCACACGCCTCCACGAACGCGTACTCGCCAACGGCCTCACCGCCGACCCGCCGGCCATCACCCGGCAGTGGGAACTCGCCGCCCGCGCCCTCATTCAGCTCGACGGCCGGGACCCCAACAAAGTCCTCAACCTCATCGACTGGTGCCAAGCCGACGACTTCTGGCGCGCCCAGATCCTCGACATGCCCACCTTCCGCCGCAAATACACCACCCTCCACGCCAAAGCCACCGCGCAATGGCAGACCCGAAAAGCCGCGTCCGCCAACAACATCCCCCTCGCGGACCAGCGATTCCACGACCTCATCGCGCAAGGCGAACGGCTCCGCAAACTCGCCGCCACCCAAAATCCCACCCCCACACCGGCGCTCACCCGCCAAGGGTTCTTCGCGCCCCTGCGTCAACTCGAAGCCGACCCCCACACCTGGGAGACCCCCGCAGCATGAGCACCGAGTACTACATCACCACCGCCACCACCGTGTTCGCCTACATCCGCAGCCGAATCCTCTGGTTCCCCGTCCCCGGCGACACCACCATCCTCGCCTGGGCCACCGACTTCGAAGAATCCCGACTCACCCACGAAGACCTCCTCGCCGGCACCAAACGCGCCTACCAAGCCGCCGAAGACGAATTCCGGCCCACCCCCAACAGCATCATCCGAGCCGCCCGTCAAGCCCGGTCGCAGCAACTCACAGACCTCCCCAAGCCGCAACGCGACCTCATGAACGAAGCCAACTACACCCTCCAGGACATGGACTTCACGCCCAACCAGGCCGCGCGAATCGCCCAAGCCTGGGCGCTCGACCAAGGCTCACCCGTCCCCATGTCCGCCGAGCAGTACGCCGACTTCCTCGGCCGTATGGAAGCGAAGAAACGTGACCTCGCCGACCGGCAGCCGCGTGAACTCGAATCCATCTGGAACGTCATGCGCACCTGGGACCCCACCACCGAAGAAGGCCGCGAACCGCGACGCGCGTTCCGCCGCACCACCACTGACGACCAGGACACCGCAGCATGAACCGCGCCGACACCCACCGCGTCCTCACCGCCGTCGCCGAATACGACCAACGCGCCATCGACGCCGACACCATCACCCAATGGCACACCGCCATCGGCCACCTCGACACCGCAGTCGCCCTTGAAGCCGTCTCCATCCACCACAAGACCAGCACCTGGGCCATCACACCCGCCGCGGTCATCGACCTCGCCAACCAAATCGCCACCCGGACAACGACACAACGCCCTGCACGCCGAGCAGTCGGACCCGCCTACCAAATCGGCGGCGCCCTGAACTACGACTGCGCCCACTGCGGAGCGCCCGCCGGCAACTACTGCATCAGCGCCACCGGACAAGAAGCCTTCGCGCCCTGCGTAATCCGCATAACCGGCACAAAAACGCAGGTCGCGTAGCCCAAAACCCTCTTAATGAAAAGGATTGTCAATTGGTAGCGACGCAGTCCCATCCGACCGCCCCTGTATTCAGCGACCGCGCATCCGATCCCGGAATGCCCGGATTGCCGCCCAGCGTTGCCGTGGAGCGATCTTCGAGCGACTTCCGTGCATCGGCATCAGTTCGCCCGAATCGAAAGCCTGTGCGGGCTCTCCTCGGCGACGCCGCCTTCGACATCATGGTGAACTCCGACCTCCGCGACGAATCAGCGACCGGCCCGCACTTCGACGTGTTGCGGCGCAAGGAGAATCGCGTCCGCTGGCTGCGGGCGCTCGTGGAGATCCGGTCCGGCATCGAGACGCAGAACGCGTACGACAACGCCGCCCTGCAGGCGCATCCGGGTCGAACGTCGGACGGCAAACCTTCGAAGGCGTACGTGGAGGCGAAGAACGAGATGGGGGAGCGCAAGCGGGCGCGGGCGACGGTGATGGCGAAGGTGACCGCGCGGATCGCGGAAGCGCGGGATCTGATCGGATCCGACCCGTTGGGGGTCGATACCCTCGGCGGCCTCGCGCTGCTGCTCGCCGAGATCGAGCTGAAGCTGCGCAACGGGCAGGCCGACGAAGCGCGTTCGAAGATCGCGTGGGTCATGCAGCAGATCGAGGGTGCGGCGGAGGTGGCGGCATGACGAAAGCCACGGAAGCACCTCGCACCGCCACGCATCGGCCGGCTACTCGTCAGCGCCGATTCCGCCACGATGAACTTGTTGCCGTGGACCTGTTCTCCGGGTTCGGTGGCCTCACCCGCGGTATCGAGATGGCCGGGTTCACGACGATCATGGCCGCGAACCACAACGCCTACAAGGTCGACGTGCACGAGGCGAACCATCCGCATGCCGAGCATTGGATCGCCGACCTGGTCGACCCCGAATCGTCGGACTACCACTCCGCGCGCGACCTGCCCGCGGGGGACCTCCTAGTCGCCGGCGTCTCCTGCGTGAATCATTCGCAGGCGAACACGTTGAAGGCGTACGAGCAGGGCTTGTCGCTGTTTGATCTCGATGACCCGGATTTCGATGCGCGCGTGACCCGTTCGGAGAAGGACCGTGCGACCGCGAACTGCGTGCTCCACTACGCGGATCAGCATCGGCCGCGGATGATTCTGGTCGAGTGCACCACCGAGCTCGTGTCGTGGGGTCCCGCGATCCCGGGCAAGCCGAAGGTGGGCGACGGATCCACGTATCGGTGGTGGCTCAAGCAGTTCGACAACCTGGGGTACCGGTGGAAGGAGTTGCGGCTCAACTCGATGTTCTTCGGTGTCCCACAGTCCCGGGACCGCCTCTACATTGTGTTCTGGGACCGCAAACTCCCCGCCCCGGACCTCGACCACTGCCCGCTGTCGTGGTGCGCGCACTGCGACCAGGCCGTGGAAGCCGTCTGGTCGTGGAAAACCGGTGTGCCACCGACAGGTTCAGTGCGGTACGGCAAGCAGTACAACTACCGGTGTGCACGCTGCCGCCACTCGGTCATCCCGCCGATGACACCGTCGCTGAACGCCCTCGACCTCACCACGCTCGGGACCCGCATCGGGGACCGAAAGAAGCCGCTGGCGCCCGCGACCATGGCGCGCGCGGAACGCTGCCGGCAACGGTTCGCTGACTTCCCGGCGGTTCTCATGCCGGCGAAGAGCGCGCACGGGTCGGAGCGGCATCCGTGGCAGCCCATGGCAACCCAAACCAGCCAGCAGGAGACCGGACTCCTCACCGCGGGTGCGGTGTTCGCGGCGCACCGGCACAACGGGGATGGCAAGAACTTCAGTCAGCCCATGGATACCGTCACCTCGACCCACGAGCTCGCGATGCTGTTCGCCGCGGTCAACAATTTCCAAGGCGCGCCTCGCAGTGTGACGGCGCCGCTGCCGACCCAGCCCGGATCGGAGACCCTCGGGTTGATGACCGGCATCATCCCGTTCCGTAAGAACACCCTCCCCGCGGTCCACGCCGAACCGATGCCGACCGTCACCTCCGAACAGATCCCCGGGCTACTCACGGCGGAATGGGCTGCGGCGCTGGCTGATCTGCCGTTGGAGGACTGCCACTTTCGGATGCTCGGCCCTCACGAGGTTGGCCGCGGCTGCGGCTTCGACACTGACTTCCCTGGGCACCGAGGCGAGTTCATCGTGTGGGGTTCGGCGCGCGACCAGGTCGACGGATTCGGCAACGCAGTGTCGCCCGCGGTCGGCGCTTGGATCGGGGCGCGCTTGCGCGCTGTGCTGCATGCCGCGGACACGACGAAGACCGAATCCGCCGCGTGATTCGCCGAAGCGGTCCGCTATCCTGCGAACCGGCTGATGGTGGGCCGCTTCACGAGTAGGCGAGGGAGACCGGTGGCTACTGATCAGAATCCGATCGTGTTCAAGCAGCGCAATATCGAAGAGGCAGCTGGGAAGGTGATCGGCGACGAGAGCTTCTTTCCTGAAATCGGCAGTCGATCGACCGAAGAGCTGCGAAAGATGCTCACACTCCTCGACAAGCTTCTGATGGAGCAGGCCGAACTGATACGTGCACCAGGCGGCGCCGGGCAAGAGGGCATCATCTGGCCGGACCCGAGCACCCCAGTCTCACTTGGTGATCTGAATGCTCACCTTACTCAGGCACGGCGCAGGGTTGTCGACGCGCTTGTCGAGAGGCAGCAGCAAGAGCAGATCGCGCAGATCCGGGACGTGGTCGACTTGAAGGTTGACGACCCAGTGGTGCGCAGTGAGGTTCTGGCCGTGGTATCTCGTACCGAAGCGGAGCGAGCCGATCTGGTCAAGCAACTGCACGAGATCGAAGTCCAGCGAGCTGTACGGCTAGCCGACCAACAGGTGAACAAGACCAAATGGGAGAACCGGAAGGCCATCCTCGAGCGTGAGCCGGCAGCCGTCCTGATAGGCGGCGTACTACTGCTGATCCTCGCGCTCGCTCTCGTGATTGCGATGTTCACGCGCACGACCCCACTGGAGGTCGTGTCGAGCGCTTTCCTACTCATTCTCGGCTTCTTCTTCGGCCAAAACTCAAGCGGGAAGGGCAAATCCGGAGAGTAGCGGCCGGCCGTCAACTACGATCGGCGGCGGCCTCCTTTCGTTCGGTTGGTCGGTCTGACCGGCGGGGTTCCGACTTAGTGGCTCCGGCCTCGCCCCGCCGGTCGTCGTCCGCTCCAGCTAGGCAACCGCCCAAGCATTAGCCTTCCGCCTCGAAGCGTATACGCAGTTGCGTATACTGACCTGGTGCGAGAGCCTGCCTATGTCTCGATCGCCAGCGAGTACACGCAGCTGATCCGCTCCGGAGCGCTGCCGGCGGGTACCCAGCTACCGAGTCTCTCTGAGATGGCTGCTGCCAACAGTGTTTCGGACATCGTCGTCCGCAGGGCGATCAAGCTCCTACAGGGCCAAGGTCTGGTCCGGTCGATTGAGCGCCGCGGAACTTTCGTCGCGGACAGGCCGAACCTGGTTCGGGTTTCCCCTGACCGTCAAATCGACAGCCCTGCAACGGTGTTCGGTCACGCGCCGGATGACGACGTTCGGATCGAACGCGACTCGAAGCGCATCCCGGCGCCCGAGGCACTGGCTGAAGCGTTCAGGATCGCCGCGGGTGACGAGATCACCCACACCGTCACTCGCGCCAGCGAGAACGGGAAGCCCATCTCAATCTCGGACTCCTTCCAGCCCCGCAGCATCGATGACACAAGGGCCGCGGCGTTCCTCGAGGAGACAATCGCTGACCGTCTGCCAGTGGAGGCCCACGCCGCCTGGCTCGCCACCCCACCTGGGGAGCTGGTGAAGACAGTCCATCAGCGGTTCCTGGATCCAGAGGGGCGAGCACTCATGATCTCGGACGTGTCCTACCCGCTGAACCGGTACGACGCATTCGTGTTCCGCATGGCACTAACCGGCATCGGCCAACCCGAAGCGGGCAGGTGAGGTCAGGCGACGCCGATTAGCTGTGCCTGTGCTGACGGATCGTGCCAGACCGAGCAGTCGGCGTTCATGAAAGCTGCTGCTGCGCACTAGGGTCCCCGGCGTGAGAACCCTTCGAGTGCTGATCGTGCTGGCGGCTCTACTGGCATCAGCGGCCTGCACCTCTGCGGACGAGAAGTCCCAGGCTGTGTCAAGCGGCACAACGACACGAGCGGCCACAACCACATCCGCCAAGCCTGCGAGTGCGCCGGGCAATCGGATCTACGACTTCAAGGACAACCCGAGCGCTGCGGGAGCGTTCGTCGCGCAACTGCAAAACCAGTACGCGCCAAAGGTGAGCGAGGATGCAGAGCTTGCTGTTCATCGGGGCGGTGAAATCTGCTCCGCTCTCGACAAAGGTGTTACCGCTGATCAACTGGTGGGCAAATGGACGCCGATGCTCACCGATCGAGGGGCACGCCTCTACATAAGCGCGGCCGTCGACAATCTGTGTCAAGACAACAAGTCGAAGGTCTCGTTCGGCTAGTACCTGGAGCGAAGCTGTCCGTGCTGCTCATTCTCGGCTTGACTCGCTCTCGAGAATGAGCGCGTGCAGCAACTCCACTACATCATCACCGTGCAATGGTCGACCAGCCAGAACAACACTTCGACCATGTCGGGTGTCGTTCCCGTCAACGGGCGCACGCGCGAGCAGCTGTATGCCTACATCTTCGGGCAGGTAAACACCCAGAACGGGGCGCCGCCGGCGCGCACGAGCGTCCTGTTCTTCTCGCTCGAACCGAACAACCTGGCCGCCAGCAGTGGAGCAGCCGCGGCATGACCGAGCCGCACGTCTACCGCATGGCCGACCACAACACGTGGGGCAACCGGATCGGCTGGTTCCGGATCCCAGACTCCAACGGCCGTGGCACCATCCACGGTTGGCTCCAGCGCCGGCCAAAACCCGGTGACCGCATCATCTGCCCGATGCAGTCCGGCAAGGACGCGATCTTCGAAGTCCAGGCCGAAGGCAACAGCTACCCGTTCGATCCGCCGGACCAGTTCTTCGTGAGCGTCGCGTTCGTTGGCAATGCTCCCAAGGAAGACAGCACGTCCCGGACCTCGGTGAAGCGGTCGGAGGCGCGCATTGCCAGCACGCAGGGGTGTGGATGTCCGACAAACGAGTACGGCGATATCCGGTGCCACTGCTGTGGCGAGTGCGTGAACGCCCAGTGCTGGAAGTGCGGCACGAAGCGAGGCGACGGGGATTGCCCCAACCCGATCGACATCGAGGCAGGAACAGCAGCATGAGCACCAGGGCGTGCTGGTGCGGTCGGCCCTTCCACGAGGACCTGGTGGACGGCTGCGTCGGCGAGGTATTCCTGCGCGCCATGTTCGGTCCCCCATCCGCCGCGGCGCTCATCTCGATGGCCGTCACGGCATACGGAGACCTGGTATCCATGTCACTCGAAGGCGACGAGTGGGCGACGGCGTTTATCCGAGAGAACCCGATACCCGAGCCATCCATCGGACTGGACCAGGCCATGCTGAGCGCCGCAGGCATGGACGTGTCTGCCGATGACATTCGGGCACTGCGAGATTGGTACTGGCCTGACCGATCGGAGTGGGCTGTCGTTGGGGGCGGATCGGAGTCATGACCGAACGTGATCTGAGGGCCCCAATCCTGGTCACGTCGGGAGACCCGGAGCTCGCATTGGTCGACAGATGGGGAGCACCTTCACTTGCCCAAGCGTTCGACATGTTGATTCGCTCATGGGACCGCATGGCGCGGATGACGGAGGATCAAAACCCATGAGTCCGCTCGCGAAGATCCGTCGACTGATCGGCGGTGGCCGACGTGAGGGCGGCGCGATCAAAGGCCCCACCATGTCTGACGATTCGGTGCCCGTCCTGCTCAGCCCTGGCTACTACAGCCTCGATGGCGGCGAGACGTGGCACGAGACCGAGGCGCGAGGATCAAAACCCATGAGCGTCCAGGATCTACTGGTCATGCGGTCGCCGCGGTGGTGGCACATCGACCCCGCCTCTCAGATCGAGGCGCGCATCCCCGCCGCCCCCGAAGAGTGGGAGTTGGCCAGGGAATCGCGGCGGGTGGTGGAGTCGCGACCGTCTGTGATCGAGGTCCGCGGCTACCGGCTTGATCGCGGCAAGGTCCGCATCTATGGGCCATGGCACACGGTGCCTTTGCAGAGTGAACCGGGCGGTGCCTTCATGATCCAGCGCGTGGTCAACGGGCAGCTGCTGACCTACGTGCGCGCGTCGGAATCCGTGCTGCCGCCGGTCGGGATCTGGACGCCGGCAGATCCCACCGAGTCGCCAGGATCAAACCCCTGAGCGGATCAGTTCCGCTTATTCGTACCGAGATCCTGTCACGAAATCGGCTCTACCAGTACTAATGCCGATCCAGTCTTGAACGTGTGCACACTCTCCGAGTCTGGCTTGACTTTGTCTCGAGAATAGCCGTGTGACTGACCCAGCCGGCGCTCCCGAATCCGAGATCCTCGTTGAATCCGCTGGGTTCCACGCTGCCCTCGAAGCGCTGATGATGGACGACCCGCACCCCAAGGGTTACATCTCGAACTCGCCTGCGGCTCGCCTGGATCGAGCCCTGTACGCGTACGAGTGGGCGCGCCGCGAATACCCGCTGGAGAACCTCCCAGACGGGCGCTGGAGCCAGATGCTCCCGAAGCCTGGTCTCGCGCGTGAAGCCGTGCTCGCGAAGGAAGCCCGCGATGAATGACCGCGAGCACGCCAAACAGGTCGAATCACTCAACGCCGCAGGCATGGTGCGCTGGCTGCACGAACGCTCTGGGCTCACTTGGACGCAACTTGGACGCGCATTCGGCGTCTCGCAGCGTGCTGTTCACGGCTGGGCGAACTACGGACGAATGTCGCCCAGCAATGCCGACACCCTCAAACGTCTCACAGCGATCGTGCGCGACATGCAGCCGTGCACGCCCGAAGAAGCACGAGATGCACTGCTGTCCAGCTGGATCGACCAGTTTCGCAGCGAACATTCCAGCGGCTCAGGCGACATCTCCGGAGCCACACACCCACCGGACTACTACCTCGGCGCGATACATGGCGACGTGAGCCAGTAACCGAGCGTTCCCTCCGGCCCGAACCTCACACAGGAGAACCACTCTCGTGCTTCAGATTCAGCCTATGCCCGACACCTACGCTGACCCATACAGCACTGGCTGGGCGCGCGCCATCCTCCTCGGCCTCCAGCACAAACACGTCTACATGGGCACCGTCCCCGACAACGAGATCCTGCGCCGGCGTGTGAAGAACCGTGCCGCCCGCAAGGCACGCAAGATCAATCGTGTCCGGCGGGCCGCATGAGCACGACGCGTGAACTGCACAGCGTTGTCGCACGCGCCGTCGAGCTGACGCCCACAACAATCCTCATCGACGGCGAGTCACTACCTTGGCCGCTCTCCCCGGATTGGTCAATCACATACCGGCCTCACGCGATCAACAAGCGCACGTGGCTGCTGTCTTTCGCTGTGCTCGTCGGAACCGTCAGTGGCATCCCCGATCACCCAACGCTCGACGGGCACCCGATCCCATGGACGCTCGCGAGTCCAGGCGTACTGGTTGATCGCTTCAAATCCGACGTCCACAGAGTGACCATGACCGTCCTTGTCCACACCAGCATCGGTGAGACCGAATGACCCGAAAGCTCCTCTCCGAGATCCCGTTCAACACGGTCACCGGCCACATGGAAGCCTTCCCGAGTCCGCAATCCGAATGGCGTGCGAACGAATCCTTCGACGCCAGCCTGCGCATCGTCGGGACCGTGCGCGGTCAGTCCGCGGCGCGCTACGTCGCTGAGGACATCGAAACCGGTCGCCAGTACCCGATGTTCATGACCGAGATGCTCGCCATCATCCAGACCGCGACCATCGACCGCGGCGTGATCGCCGGCACCTGGATTGGGTGCAAACGCGGCGCGAACTACGGCATCCGCCTCGAATCACAGGAGCAGGCCGCGTGAGCGACAACGACATTCGCACAGTCTCTACGCTCGACGAGTGGCTCGAACTCACCCCTCTCTCGCGCATGGAGCAGCGGGTTTGGGCATCTGGCGAACTCGCTGACGACGTGCGCGAGCGCCTCAGCGGTACCAGCCACGACTCCACCTGGGTGAACTTCGGATTCGACATCAGCACCCTTCGCTACATCATCAGCTTCAACTGTGGACAGCCCGAGGGTGCTGTCAGCGATGTTGCGATGGCGATGAACACCGTGGATGACATCGAACCCGTGCGTGCATGGCTCGGAAACCGTGAACCTGACCCGGAACTCATCAGGCACCTTCCTGTGCCGGAACCGATCACCAAGACGCTCGCCGAAGCGTTGGCCGACGCCATCAAGATTGGTGGCCGAAACCTCTGGGAAGCAGTCCAATTCGGGATCTGCCCGGAGCGGGGTGCGTGGAGCGAATGCTCCGCTGCGCGCCCGCCCGCCGGCATGTACGCGCTGTGGGAGCAAGCTATAGACCTCGTCTACCCGCTCATCGGCGTGGACGAAGCGCAGTTCGAACACGACTACGACCGGTATTACGCGTATCGGTGCTTCCCCGACCTCGAGGCGTGGTGGGACCGCGACCCTGACGAAGTGATGGCGGTGTTGCGCCAAGCGGCGGTCCTGGCCGAGCGGCTCGAGAGCGACAGCCAGGTGGACGTCGCGTGACCGAGAAGACAGTGTCGATCTTCGATGAGTGGCTCGCCTTCGCGGATTGCCGAATCAGTCCGCAAGCGGACGCAATCGGTCAACTCGCAGAACAGATCCGCGCCCGATTCGGTGCCGGCAAGCATGCCCGCGCCACCTTCTGCGAGGAGTACGGCGACTACAACCGCCTTGAACTCGTCATCGGATGCGGCGGCGACGAGAAGCGGTTCGATCTCGACGACTTCGAGCGCAGTGACTACTTCGACTGGCTGGACGAACCACGCCGCCGAGCCGAAGCGGCGAAGTTGCGTGCTGTGGAAAAGGAGGTCGCGCGATTGCGCGCTGAGGTGGGCGAGCGTGCGCAGATCGACTCGATCGTCGGCGCCCTCGACGCGGTTGAAGCCGAAGGCTACTCGTGTGACCACGACTGGCACGACAAGGTCATGAACCGGCTAGGAGTGAAGAACAAGTGACCGACGTCTGTCTGTCCCGCCACGTCGACGGCATGAGCCACTCGTGGCGGTTCGACGGGGACAACCCGATCATCATCTGCGCGTTCTGCGATGAGATGAGAGATGCAGTGTCAGGGAATGTGCTTCGACCCAGCAGCACTGTGATGGACAACTACCCCGGGATCAAGGATCCGACCTCGCGTGATCGGCTCGGCCTGGCGCTCGCCGAGCAGCAGGTCAATCTGATCGTCAGCCTGCGAGAGATTCGCGAAGCCCGCGGCCTCACCGTCGACCAGGTCGCCGTGACCATGGGTCTTTCACCGTTCCTCGTGATCCAGCTTGAGGCCGCGGGCACGAACCCGACCATGTCGGCGATCCGCGCGTACGCGAAAGCTGTTGGCGCTTACTTCGAGTTCACTGTGACCGCCTGGGAGGACGCGTGAACGCAGACGAGATCCGCGCCAAGGCGATCGAGCGGGTTGCGCGCTCCGAGTACGAGCGGTGGGCGCGGAATTGTGGGAAGGACTGGACATTCGACGGCTGCGACTGGCCGCTCCGGAACGCACTTCTCGATCAGGCGACGCACGTGGTCGACGCCCTCGGCGACATGCTGCCGACCGGAGCGCAGGAACGAGGCGGTCACGAGGTGTGGAACTGGCAAGGGGAGACCACTCGCCGAATTCCGAGAGAGCGCCTGTGGACTCACGACTGGCAGACCATCGAAAGCGACGCCGCTTGACCCGACACCTCTACCTCGGCGGCCTGCCAGGCTTGCGCGCCGGCGACCTGTTCGAACCGCGGCATCGGCGCCGTCGCAACCGGGCCACCCTGCACGCAGACCGTGTCTTCGCGACCCCGGACCCCCTGTACGCCAAACGCTACGCGTCCACCTGGAACGGTGACCTGTACCGCGTCGAACTCGTGGGGGAGTGGCAGCCGTCGAGCGAGGATCCGATCGAGTCATTCCACGCGCCCGCGGCGCGCATCACTGAAGTCGTCTCTCGCGGTGTTGAACTCAGCCGGCACGAACGACGGCATCTAGCCATGAGATGGGATGCTGCTTGTTGACTTGTTCAGTAAACCGCCGTGTTCGGTGCGGGTCGGAACCCTGGAATTGCCCGAACAGTGAGTGCGGGTTCGCGCGGCAGCGGGCCTACATCGAAAGCGTCCCTGGCGCGATCGACACGATCAACCAGATCCGGCGCGAGCTCGGACTCAGTGACCTAGGCGAATCAACATGAGCGACTACGACGACAACGGCGACCGCATCTACCACTGCCGGGAATGCGCTGACCCAACCGAAGGAGATCCTGATCTCTGCTGGGGGTGCGACCCGGAAGTCAACGGCAAGAGCGACAATCGCGAAGTCGCGTGATCTTCCGGCTCCTCGCCACCGGCAGCCGAAACTGGAACGACTGGCATGCCGTCGACCACGCCTTCACCGACGTCCTGCTGCAGCTGCCGGTCGGCTCGACGCTCGTAGTCGTCCACGGCGACTGCCCAGACGGACGACCGCGGCGGCCACCCGGACTTGACGCCATCGCAGACCGATGGGCGCGCTCACCCATCATCGCGGCTCGCCACCCTGAGTACACGATCCTTGCGGAACCGCACCCGGCGGACTGGGATCGCGCCTGCGACAACAACTGCCATCATCGGCCGCGGTCGAAGAACGGGCGCCCATACTGCCCGATGGCCGGCAACCTCAGGAACCAGGACATGGTCGACTTCGGCGCGCATGTGGGCCTCGGTTTCCCGCTCCCCGGTTCCCGCGGCACATACGACTGCATGATGCGTGCGCGTGCGGCAGGAATTCGAGTCCAAGCGATCGACCGGCACACCGGACAGCAGGGCTTGCGGGACACCGCCTGATACGCGAGTCGTGGCATCATCAGCCTGGTGGAGGAGATGAATGACGCGGAGCGCGAACTATACGTCGCAATAACCGCGATTTGGTCCGGACTGCGGCGCGCACGAGGCATGAGCCGAGAAGAGTTGGCTGCGCGGATTGGGAGAAGCGCAAAGACCGTGGAGCGCTACGAGATCATGGCCCAAATGCCAGTCATTTCCACCCTCATGCTGATCGCTACGGCCCTGGGAACCACGCTTCAGCGACTCCTTGACTCCGCAGCGATTCTGTCCGGCCACGCCGAGCGCAACACGGCTGTCACTGGTCGTTGAGCGTCCCGCCCCAGTTCTCGCGGTTGTTGGCCTCCACCCGGTCCTGGCAGTCAGCGCACAGCATCCAGCGACCGATGGGCATGGTCGCGCCACACATGACACATTGTCTGGGTTCGTCATCGTGCATGCCCGGATCGTAGCGAATCAGGCAAACTGGTTCGAACAGGTGTTCCCGGCGCGCCGCAGGGAACCAGACGCGCCTGCCCTGCGTCCAAACGAGCATGGACTGGGAACGCCGGCAAGAACTGCGCGAGATGGGCTACGACCCCGACGACTTGAGCGTCCAGCTCGACCTCGCCTGGATCCGCTACCTGATCTGGCGGGGGGTTCAGGACGGTGCGGATCCGCGGATGCTGCCCAGGCTCCGCTAGCCAAGCGACCGGCCGCGCCTCCGAACCGACATCGCGTGCCATTTGCTGGCGTGGAAGCTGACGCAGGGTAGCGGCTCGATCAGCTCTGCCGATGGCATCTCCATGAACAGAGCAACCAAGACCGCGGGCATCGCCACGATCGCGCTGCTCCTCGGCAGTCCCATCGCGAACGCGCTACCCACCGGAAGCGGATCAGACCCCGCGCCGGCACCCGTGCAGCAGCAGACGGTCAGGATCGGCGACTACTGCTCCTCCAGCGGCGCCGTCGCGCAGACCAGCGACGGTCAGATTATGTATTGCGTGCAGGTGAAGCGCACCGACGCGTACGTGTGGTGGCCGGTCGACGAGAAGCTGCCCGTCGACCCGCACTTCACCGTCAATCCCGGCGACAGCTGCCTGGGCGAGGGCGAGCAGTGGATCAGCGGCGAAGGGGACCAGATCCAATGCAACAAGACCCAGAACGGTCGTCTCCGAGGCGATCTCCGCTGGCAGTTGCAGCACTGATCTTGATACCCTGCCGCGGTCAACCAACCTGATGCGATCAGCGCGGGCGATTACCCCCGAACGAGCCCCGAACCGACGCACGCGGTCCGGGGCTCGATTGGTATTGCAGCGCTTCTCCTACCCGGTGGTCTTTGCCGGCGCGGCGACGAGTTCGGAAAGCCGTACGGTGTGGTGCTGATGGAGTGACCAAAAGAAGAACCGCTTCTTCTTCTGTGTCGGCGCGTGCCACCAGCTAATCGTGACCGTGGCGTCATCCCACTTATCAGGGTCGCAGTAGATATGCAGGGCATGGGCGTCGCCAGTCCGCATCACCGGAACAGGCTGGGATACAGAGATCGGAACCCCATTGCGGCGTTGCGATTCGTTCAGCAACACCATGTTGGTTCCGTTGCCGGTGATCTTGATTTTGAACGCTGTACCGTCGCCGACGTTCACCAGTTGCATACTGGCGTGGGGTTTTTCATTGTTGCCGTACGGGCTGTCCTCCACCCAGGTTGACTTGGGGCTACCGAGATGCCATTCGGCCTCGGAGCGGTCGCGCCACCTCCAGTACAGCGCAAGCGATGTTGATACTCCTGTCGCGAGAGCTGTTGCGATGCCGGTTGCCACGCTAACGGTCGCCCAAAATCCGCCAGTTGAAGCTTGCGCCGCTGCTGCAAGTACCACTCGAAATCTCCGATCCCGAACCGAGGTTGCCAGGTCGCTGGCTGCTAGCCGCCGATCGTCCCATCCGGCACCGACAGATTGCGAATGGGGACAGAGGCTGCCGAGCTAGCCGTCGTCCGCCTCGCCAGCATCCGTTCCTTCCGCTGCTCGGGCGTCGGCTCCACCCAGCCATGCCACTTCACCTCCGGCGTCCACCGCTGAAGATGCGACTCACGGTCGACACCACACCAGCGGCAAGCGTTCGGATTCGGGAGCGAGACTGGGTCACTCATCGTCGACCTTCAAGGTTCGCTTGTCGGTCACCAGTCCACGCCACCAGGACTTTCTCAACGCTTCCAACGGCCAGAACAGCGCCGCCAACAACGCGACGAGAGCGAGCACGCCAGCCGTCAGCCGCGGATACCCGCTCTCGGCGTCAGCGAATTCGCGGTCTTTCCGCATGCGCGGCAGCACCGCCAGGAACGTGTCCATGTGAATGAACACGGTCACGATGTACCCGCACGCATAGACGGCGAGGAAGTACTGCCACCATTCGAAGCTGGTCGTCCATTCCCAAAGGTCATTCATCTCGTTTCTCCTTGTCTCGCTGGTGCTTCGGCCGCCGTTGGTACTGCTTCCCAGATGGGATCGGCTGGGCTGCATTCGACTTGCGGAGTTCGTGCCGGCGTCGCCAGGCGGTCAGATCCGGATGCTCGCGAGGGTCAGGCGGGCTCATCAGGTGCCATGAATTCGATGGTCAGCCGTAGCTGAAGTGCGGTCGCTACTCGGTCCAGGGTCACGACACTCGGCACCACGTCGCCCGCTTCGAGACGGCTGATCGCGTTCTGCTTCATCCCCGACTTCAATGCGAGCTCGGATTGCGTCCACCCGAGCGCTTCGCGTGCTGAACGAACTTGCTCACCGAGCTGGTAAGCGAGTTCAGCAGCGCGGAAAGCGGCCTGATAGGTGGGGTCATTGCGATAGCTCATCGGGTCGCCTTCGCAACCGGGTCGGTGCGTTCGGTGATGTCCTGCGCGCCGAGCCGATCCAGGATCGCGATCACAGCCGCGACGTCGCGTGGCCGTTCAGCTGCAAGGGCCGCGAACAACTCCGGCACCTGGGTCAACGCGGCGTAGGCGTCGTCGAACATGACGATCTGGGTGGACGGAATCGACTTGAGGCCGCCCTCGCGGATGCGGAATTCCCAAGCCACACCGCCGTCTTCCGCGGAGGAATGGACGTTGAGATGCGGTTGCTCATCCCCGGATAGCGCGGCCGCCGCGGTGAAGTACCAGGCTTCATGACTGATGGTGTAGGTGAGCCGGCAATCGGCGTCGAGTGAGGGCATGGTCCGTCTTTCCTTGGGTAAGTGGGGGAGTGGGTGCGGGCTGGTTCAGTGCGCGGGGGACGTCGTTGGCCTCCACTCGTTCACGTCGTTGTGCCCGTGAACCAGCCCATTGGTGACCGAGCGGTCAACACCGCGTCCGGAGTGTGCCGGGCGCGATATTCACCGCTAGACCCGCTCGGCGATCCGGTCGAGGACGGAGAACTCGAACGCAGTAGCGAGATCTGGGCGGGCTTGGACCACGAGACGCGCGACGGGATTGGTCGCCAGGTTGGGGGAGGTCTCCACGCCAACCACCTCCTCGACGCGCCAGACGATGCCCTGGATTCGGACCAGGTCGCCGGCCATGTAATCGAACTGCCGGCGGAACTTGCGCAGGTTGTCGGACGTCCACGGGAGGGCGAGGGACCTGAGCCCGGTGAGGATCCGCGTGGACTGGGTTTCGGTGTAGCCGTAGCCCGTCAGCGCCCAGTAGGCGTCGGCTTCGGTGAGGGTGTCGTCGGGGTGAGTCATCGGTTCTCCTTGCAGTGCAATCGGTTCTAGCGGTCAACACCGGGCCCACCGGAGTGGGCGCGATGCAAACGGCTAGGACTGGCCGGATACGCGGCGGTGATGGATCTCGGCGTTGATCGCGGCAAGCTGAGCCCCGGTGAGCTGGGCGAAGCTTTCGGGGCGCCAGATCATGTCGCACAAAGCGGTCAGGCTGAAGCGACCGAAGTCGAGGTTCTGTGTCGTCATCTGAATCTCCTTGGGTGTGGTCGCGGATCGGGGGTCAGGCGGCGAGCAGGGCGGCGGTGCGCGAATAGCGGGCGAATCCGGTGTCGATGGCGGTTCGGCCAGCGAAGGTCGTCGGGTACGCCTTGACGTAGATCGGGCGTCCGGTGCGGCGGTGGCGCGACCAGATCTGGCGGGGCTCCGTGCCGGTCTGAGCCCTCCACGCCTTGGCGACGGCCTTGCCAGCGGGGGAGCTGTACGAGTTGATCCACTCGTCGTCCGCGCCGATCGCAGCGAGTTCGTCACCGATCAACGTCAGTTCGCCGGCGGCGATTTCGCGGGTGGTGGTGGCCCCGTTGCGGATCGCGATCTCGACCGGGGCTGCCAGGCGGCGCACGCGGGCGGCGATGCGGCGGCCGGTGTTGGCGGCGGTGGTGGCGAGCTGGCGGATGTTCATCGGGTCCCTTTCGCTGTGACGATGCCGCAACGATAGCAGTGTGCGGCATGCAATGCAATGGACTGCACTCGATAAAGTTCGAAGTGAGGCCGTGTTGCGTGCTGGTCATTTCGATTGTGACGGTTCGGTAACGGTGTGATGCAAGCTATTGAATGCAACCCAATGCACTACATAGAGTGGACTGCATCAACCCGGCTGGCACCGGGCTCCTCAACCGAAAGCGAAACGATGCGCAACCCCACCCACCTCGACCCCTCGCAGTACTGCGAACTGGAAGAGCGCCGCTACAGCGACGCCGGCCAGCACTGCGGCCACGAAGAGTGCGCCGACACCTGCGAATTCATCTACACCGAAGCCGACTTCGACTTCGCGAACGAGGTGGCGGCATGACCGACCCCGACACCTTCCAGGTCCGCGCCATCCTCGACATCCCCGACTGGGCGCCCCGCTTCACCGGCATCATCGACCGCGACGCCAAGGACTTCCGCGACCACCCGGTCTGCGACTGCTGCGACACCCACGGCGCCGTGTACGTCGAGTTCACCGTCAACGACGAGGTGGACGGCCCCATCGCCACCGACGCCATGTTCTGCGCCGACCACGCGCCCGACGAGGTCCGCTGCATCCTCGACCGCGCCGACCGGTCGACTGATCACGACACCGACGTGACCGTCAACTACTGGGCCATCCAGTACGGAGTGTTCACCGAATCGTCGGCGGTGGCCGCATGAACGTCGACACCGTCCGCGACCTGCTCGGCCTGCCCGACGACCCCGCGAGAATCGCGATCGAAACCAGCCCGGACGCCAACGAATTCGCGACGTCCGAATGCTGGGTCGGTGAACCTCACCCCGCATGCGTCCATGTCGACTGGTACGCGATCACCTACGACCGCGACACCGACGCGCCCAAGTGGGGCGGCCTTGAACAAGAGGCGTTCTGCCTCCGGCATGCCCGGGAGATCCTGGCCGACATCCTCGAAGAAGCAGCGCCGTTCGTGTGGAGTCCCGACGAGCCGTACTGCAAGCCGTATGGCGTTGACCCCGACGATCCCATGATGAGCGTCGTCGTGCACAGCGCGGACGTGCTTCGTCACGTCGAGGCGGCGGCGTGATCACCCGCGAAGACCCGAACGAGCGGGTCACCTACTTCGGTGCCGCGCCCGTCGTCGACCGCGACGGATACGCGGTCGAAATCGGCTGCCCCGCGAAGGAATCCAGGCTCTGCCAGCTGCGTGTCGCCGCCAACGCGACCGGCCGCGGCCCCAAAATCCGCGTCGACCTCGCCGCCGGGGGAGTCCGCGAACTCCTGTCCCGCCTCGTCGCGTGGGAAGCCGATCACGACGCGACCTTCATCCGGCAGATCGCAATCAGCGCCATCGAATGGCTCCGCACCCACGATCCGGACGCGTTCGCCGGCCTCACCCACTACATGCAGTCCTGCCTCACCGAAGGAGCAACCCGATGAGACTGCCCTCCGATTGGGACGCCGAACGCGCTTCCGGCTGGTTCGAGCTCCACCACCTGACCCACAAGCCGTGCGGGTTCACCACTGGCATGGCCTATGACCTCTGGGGCTCCGGCCCGTTCGGCGAAGCGGACGCCCGCAACGTCGTCTACTCCCACACCTGCGAAGGCGAGGACTAATCCGATGAACACGCGCGAGACCGCGAAGACCATCGCCAACAACATCGCGAACGCGTTGCGGCGCTGGGGACTCCGCGACCGGCTGTACCGCTCGACGAAGCCCAGGACCTGGCAGTCGGTGATCGAGATCCCGGTCGGCGTCTACTTCCGGGCCGTGGGACGCGATGAGTCGCCGGGTTGGCGCCGCGACTACGCCGGCCGCCTGTACGAGTACCAGCGGGGTGCCGCGCCCGTGCTCCAGGTCTCGAACTCCGCCGTCCAGCGCAAGTGGGGGAGCGTCGCGGGATTCGCTGAGGTGCTGTCGTGAGCGCCGGAACCCGGTGGTGGGACCACGCCGGCGAGATCCCCGTGGGCGTCCGGTTTCGGCAGGGCGGCTCACTCAGCGTCGTGACGTTCCGGAGGGCGGGCGAGGACTGCGTCATCGACGAACACCCCAGCGATCCCGCGCTGTACACGCCCGCGGAAGTTGACCGCTTCTGGCGCAACGAACACGGCTGGGTGGAGGCGCGCGATGCCGCCTGAACCGCAGAAGCCGTGGGGCGAGATGAGCTCCTACGAACGCCTGGAGTCGCGCCAGCTCGAAACCCTGCGCAAGTACGAGACGCTGCGCCAACTCGTCAACGAGTACGCCGAAGCGCACGACAGCAAACAGGTCGATCGAGACTTGCGCGCCATCCTCGTCACCGTCGACCGCATCACCCCTTGAACCTTCCCGACTAGCCGCCGCGACCCACACCGTGACCCGCGCAGACGGCAGTCCGTGAAGGAGGAGCGCGGCGCCTGGGATCGATTCGCTCTGCCAGGCGCCGCCCCTACCAAGACCTCATTCCCGGAAACCCCTGAAGGAACCACACATGAGTCACTTCACCCTTACCGTCGCAATCCCCGCTGGCGTCAACGACGTCCAGGCCGCCCTCGACAAGGCCCTCGCCCCGTTCGACGAGAACCTCGAAGTAGAGCAGTACGAAGAAGACGGCGAAACGTACTGGCGCAACCCGAAGGCCGAATGGGACTGGTGGGTGATCGGAGGTCGCTGGCGCGGCAAGTTCGTCATCCGCGAAGGCGCCCAGGTTGTGGACCTTATCGACGGCGAATCCAGCTGGACCAATGAAAAGAAGCCCATCGACCCCACGAAATGCGACGGCGGGCGAATCCGAGCCTTGGACATCGCGGGAGCCCGAGCCGCGGCGGGGGAGAAGGGCGGTCGGGACTGGGACGGGTACGCGATGGCCATCTTCGGCACGCCCCAGCACCAGCCGTGGCGGGAATTCCGGGAGCGGGTCGAAAAGGCGGAAGCGAACGCGCCCAAGTCGTGGAGCGACCTGTACGACGAGGCAGTCGATCAGGCATACGAGGCGGCAGGCCTGACCAAGGAGGAAGCCGACGCCCTCGCCTACGGATCGCCGCAATACAAGAATTTCGATGCCGTCCGGCGTGCTGAAACGGACAAGGCGCGCGAGATCTACTGGGCCAGCCTGGAATACAACATCAACACCGCGCGAGCGGACTACCGTGCCCAGCCCCGAATCGCCACCCTCCGCACCTCGGAGCAGTACAAGAACTGGTTCGACGGGCCAGAAGACCGGTTCGACCACCTGACCCGCGACGAGTACGTCCAGCAATGCCGCGACGAGGCTATCCCCGGCTTCGCGCTCCTGACCGCCGACGGCCGATGGCTGTCCAAGGGGCAGATGGGCTGGTTCGGGATGGACAACGCGACAGCTAACAGCACTCAGACGTACCTGGCCGCGGCCAACGAGTACGTCGACTCCCTCACCGAAGACACGTGGCTGATCAACGTCGACTGCCACATCTGACCGAAACCAGGTGAACCCCAATGCAACACAACATCCCGCTCATCCGCCGCGTCTACCAGCACGCGACCAAGAACCCCGAGTCTTTCAACCAGTCCAAGTGGTCAAAGTGTGTCGCCGGCCTGACCATTGAGCTCCACGGCGGCTACGCGTTCAAGCGTGAACCCGGCAGCCTGCGCGACGCCACCGAAGTCGTCAACTTCGCAACCCGCGACACCGAAGACATCGAAACCGTCGCCGCCCGACTCCTCGGACTGTGGCCCGAAGAAGCCGCCGGCCTGTTCGCCGCCAGCAACAGCGACGCCCTCGACTGGCTCAACGACATCCTCGTCACCCACGACGCCAAGGCCTACGGCGCCCACTTCGGCGGATACGCCAGCCGCATCTACGAACGCCTCGAAGACCTCGAAGACAAATCCGCCTGGTCCGACAAGGGCAGCGACGCAGGGGAGAAGGCCCTCCAGGACTACCTGCAGGCACTCCACACGACCGCACAGTTGCGGACCGCCGAAGCCGCGGACACCGCCCGCTACCAGGAATCGAAAGGCGTCGAGGCGGAGAAGCGTCACGCACGCAACCTGGCCGCCGCGTAACCCGCTGCCGCACAGCGCGACCGCCGAGCGCGCTGTGCGGCACACCCATTCCCGCCGCACGAAGGGCAACCTCCATGATTAGCACCCAATCCGGCCACACGATCGACATCCAGATCCTGCCGTCCATCAGCGCACTCGAACCGCAACGCGCAGTCCTCAACATCACCGGGCCGCATGGGGTGGTCAGCATCCCGTTGACCGGGGACGAGGAGCAACAGCTGGTGACGGAGTCGGTGCAGGCGTGGGGCGAGCTGCAAGCGCTCCAAAAGAAACTCGACACCCGCAACTGAAGTGCAATGCACTGTAGACGACACAGTGCACGCAATACTATGATCAAACTGTTGCTGGCGAACCGTGGGGGAGCCGCCCAGCAACCCTCCAAGACATCCGTCCTGAACCGTCAGGAGAACGCCATGAAACCCCTGTGGGTCAACATATTCGGGGCTCTCATCGCCATCCCCCTCGTCATTGCCGGCGCCCTATTCGCAACTGTCCTCGCGGTGATGCACCGATGAACCTCAAGATCGAAGACAAGTGGGCCGACGCGGTCTGCCGTCAGGAACGCTACGAAACCTGGATGCGTCACCGCCGCGCTTCCATGTGGGACTGGCACGTCGAAGGTGAAACCCCAGAGCAGAAGCAGGAGCGGCACCGCAAGGTTCGGAACCTGTGCTTCTCGTGCCCGTTGCGTGTCGAATGCCTTGCGCGGCATGACGAGTTGGTGCGCGCGAAGGGGGAGCGGGTCCCGGGCGTGTGGGGTGGTCGGATCCACGCGGACCGTGATCGTGATGACTCGGCGGCCGCGGCGTGAGTGACATGGATACAACGATGTCGATATATGCATCTGACGATGTTGTGCGCGTGTCACGCCTGATGGACAACGACCACGAGCGAGGGAGCGGCAAATGACGGAACACCGTGAGCTGGACCAGGTTCGCGCCGAACTCCAGCAGCTCCACAACGAAACCCAGCAGAACTACGCCGCCATCGCCGCCAAACAGCAGCGGTACGCCCGCGACCACGACATCTACCGGGGTGCTCTCCGAGATGCCGCGCGGATGCTTGCCGACCTCGGCGTCACCAACCCGCCCCCGCGATTCACCGAAGCGCTTGCCCTCCAGGAGATCTCGCGATGACGTTCGAATCCATCCCTGACAGCGAGATGCCGAAAGTCCTGGCTGCCGCCGGAGACGGTCGCTGCATCGTCTGTTATCGCGAGTTCGACGGTGACGGCTTCTACTGCCCCGAATGCGACGACGAAGACGATGAGGAGGCCGACCATGCCTGACCCCGAATACATGAGCCTCGGAGAGTTCCTCGCCAGCGACCAGGCTGACCGAGACCTCACCGCCGCCGACCCGGTGTGCCCGGTGTGTGAGTGCGCCATCGTGGACGACCTCGCACACATCGACCACTGCCATCTGGGCGAGGTAGCCGTACACGGAGTGTGCGTCCCGGCGGACATGATGCTCGACGCGATCTGGTCCGTTCGACGCGACGCTGATGATTGGCGGCGACGCTCCAGGGAGTGGCACGACCGCTTCGCCAAGATGCGCACGGCCCGCAGTTCTCTCCGCGCCCGCATCGCCGAGCTGGAGAAGGTGATCGAGGACCAGCTCACCGAGATCGGCGACAAGGGTGCTCGGATCACCGCGCTCAAGGCTGCGGTCGCTGGGCTGGAGCAGCAGCTCCAGGGCGAGACGCTCGCCGGGGACGACCTCGAGGAGCAGCTCGACCAGATGGCCGCCGCCAAGGAGGCCGGCGGGGAGGCGATCCTGTCGCTCCGTCGGCAGCGAGACGCCGCGCGCGCCGAGCTGGAGCAGCAGGCGAAGATCGGGGAGCAGTACGACCGCTGGATGAGTGTCCTCGGCTGGCGCTGCCCGGCCACGACCACCCGCGCGAGCTTCAGCCTTCTCTCGGCCGAGGACTACCGCGACCACCGCGCCGTCTGGTGCGAGCTTCCGAACGGGCATGTGGGCCACCACCATGCCCAGCTGGACGAGGTGGTGTCCCTGGACTGGCCAGACCCGCAGCCCGCCACCGTGCTCGACACCGTGGCCGAGGCCGTAGGGGAGTGGCCGCAGCAGGAGGTGAGCAGCCGATGAGGTACGGGGTGTCCCTGCGATGCGCTGAGGCTGGCTGCCCCGAGCAGACGTTCTCCGAGGCGAGGAGCCGGCGGGAGGAAGGCGAGACGTTGGCCTGGTTTTCCAAGCGTCCATGGCGGTGCTCCCGACACATCGAACGGCCGGAGCTGAGCGGCCAGTGACCCGCGAATGGATCGATGAGAAGACCCGCGACTGGGTGATGCGATGCGACGAGATCGGTTGCCCCACGACGAGCGAGGCATTCCCGAAAGAACCACCGCTGGAATGGTTCATGGACCGCGGATGGTTCATCGCGAACAAGTTCGGCGACGTGTGCCCGACGTGCCTGGCGAGAGGCGTCCAACCGAAGGTCGACCCGTATCGGCGGGTGAGCGACCGGTGACTGACGCCCATCGCCTCTCCGAGGTCCGGCGGACCGGCGGCAGCTTCACCGCCTACTGCCTGTGCGGGCACCACGAATCCCACAACGACCGCGGCAAAGCCACCGCCACCCTCTACCTCCACGTCATCAACAGCGGGCGACCCGACTGCCCGACACCCCAGAAGACCCAGTACCCCAACCGGATCCACGCCGAGAACGCGATCTGGCACTTCGTCGCCAAACCCGGAACCGGCCGGCGCCCCGTCCGCGCTTACGAGTGCCCGTCCGGGAAGCACTGGCACACATCGAAGCAACCAGTCCACGAGAGGAGAGCCGCGTGATGGCAACACAGACAGCACCCGACGTCGACAGCATCGAACACCTCGACCACGAGCCCGAGTGCGAGTCAACAACGCACGTTGTCCGCCCACGGGCTGACGTGTTTCTCAACCAGCATGGCTGCGGGGCCGCTCTGATCTGCTCGCCATGCCTGGCCCGTCTCGAGAAGAACTGCCGAGAAGCGTTCAACGACAGTGACGCACTGGAATGCTGCGCCTGCCACGGCTTCTTCCACACATTCGAAGCCCTCTATCAGGTGGTGCCACTGTGACCGCGGCCAATCTGCCTGACCTTCCAGACCCGGTGTGTGGCAGCCTCGTTCACGAGTTCGGCCCGATCGGTCCGGCGCCGACCGCCGCCTACTGGGCGAACTGGCACGGATGCGCCGACAACTTTGTGTGCGCGCCCTGCCTGCAGATCGTTCAGGAGCAGTTCGCGCGGAAGGTCGAGAACGGCACCATCACCTGCTCGCAATGCCGCCGCGAATTCACCGCCTTCAACGACTTCGTGAAATGGCAGGAACTGTGACCCGCTTCGACACCGTGGTCGGGCTCGACCTGTCGCTCACAGCCACCGGCATCGCCGTCTCCACACCCGGGTTGAAGCCGTGGTGTGGCGTCATCGAATCCGCGGGCAAGAAGGGCGATCCATGGGAGACGCGATACAAGCGCCTCGGGCACATCCTCTACCGCATCCTGCCCGCCATCCCTGACGGGGCCCTCGTCGTGATGGAAGCACCGTCCTACGGATCCGTCACCGGCCACCAACATGACCGGTCCGGCCTGTGGTGGATGACCTACGACCTCCTCGCCGGATCCACCCGAACCGTGGTCCCTGTCGAACCGACCATCCGCGCCAAATACGGCACCGGCAAAGGCACCTCTGGCAAGGACGCCGTCCTCGCGGCCGCGGTACGCCGCTACCCGCACATCGACATCAACACCAACGACGAAGCCGACGCCGTGATCCTGATGGCCATCGGCTGCCGACTCATCGGAGCACCCATCGATGATCCCCTCCCCGTTCTGCAACTGGCTGCGCTCAACAACCTTCACCTCCCCGAAGCCCTCACCCGACGCGCGGCGTGAACACGCCAAAACACCCAAACCCGGCCGCCCACGCGAGTACCGACTCACCTACAGCGACCCCGCCACCGGCGAGTCCTTCGTGATCAGCAGCCACCCCAGCGAGTGGCGGTACAAGCGCGACGCCCTCATCAACGCGGGCTACGACGTCACCGCGGAAACCCGCGACGAGACCGAAAGCCCATGGATGCCAGCCAGCGGCGCAGCATGACGAGCCAGAAGGAAGCGTGGGACCTCGTCCGCCGCGCCAAGAAAGTCGGCTGGGAATACGTCGGCCGCTCAGGCAAAGGCCACCACCGCCTCCGATGGCCCGCCACAGGGCAAACGCTGACCGTGCCATCGAGCCCCAGCTTCCCCACGTTCAACGCGGAATCAGACCTCGCCCGAATCTCGGGACCACTGAAGCCGCGGACCGGAAAACGCAAGCACGCCAAGAGAATCAAGGAGAACCAGGTTTGAGCACGAACCCACACAGCAGCACCGAATTCGGTCGCATCGCCACCGCCAACACCGTCCTCCGCGGCCAGGTCGGTTCCGGGCTGCACGGCGTCACCACCGGCGACGACGATCGAGACGAGATGGCCGTGTGCATCGAGCCACCCGAGTACGTCATCGGGAACGCCTCGTTCGAGCAGTACATCTACCGCACCCAACCCGAAGGCGTCCGATCCGGCGCCGGCGACCTGGACCTCGTCATCTACTCACTCCGGAAATGGGCGCGCCTCGCCGCACAAGGCAACCCAACCGTCCTGCTGCTCATGTACATCCCGCCGCAGGAGCTCGTGACGATCAACGACGTCGGCCGCGACATCCAAGCCCACCCCGAACGGTTCCTGTCCCGCGAAGCGGCGCACCGATTCCTCGGCTACCTGAACTCGCAGAAGGAGCGGATGCTCGGGCTGAAATCGCAACGCACCAACCGGCCCGAACTCATCGAGAAGTACTCCTGGGACACAAAGTACGGGTACCACATGATCCGGCTCGGACTTCAGGGCGTCGAGTTGCTGACGACCGGCCGAATCACACTCCCGATGCCAGAACACGACCGCAACTGGCTGATCGACCTCCGCAACGGCAAGTACACCAAGGAAGACGCCCTCGGCGTTGTCGACGGCCTCGCGGCTCAACTGCGCGCACTCGCTGTCACCGCCAACCTGCCAGCACAGCCTGACCGCGCCGCAATCGACCGCTGGCTCACCGACACCTACCAGTCCTGGTGGGAGACCAACAACCTCGTGGGGGGATCTCATGGATGACATCACGCCGTACCACGCGCGTCTCTTCAACGCGGTCATGTTCGGCGAACGGCATGCACGCATGCGCGCGAACCGCGTGGTCGTACGCCTGTGGAGGTCCCGCCGCTTCTGGCAGACCCGAGCGCTCGGTAGCGAATCCGAGCTGGGGGCGATCAGGCGGCGCCGTGACACCAACAGGGATAAGCGGGTGCGGCAGGCGAGCCTGCTCGACCGTGTGTGGAAGTCCCGCCGCGGTTGGCAGGACGAGGCGATTGAGAGCGCCAGCCGCCTGAAGCTGATCGAAGACCTGTGCTTGGCCGAACAGGCGAAGAAGCGGTCCCTCGTGGTGTCCATCGGCAGCGACGTCGTGCTCTACGCCGCGGACCCGAACTTCTTCGACAAGCCGGAAGGGTGGGACGACAGGATCGCGCTGATCCAACGTGCCGCGAACCGCGGCGGTTCGGACGGTGCGTCCGTCTAGCAGCAACTATCGCGCGGCAACGCTATTGCGTTGTCGCGCTTTCTGGTTTGACTCCCTCGTTAGCCTGTGATCAACAGCGGCAAGGAGTCAGCAAATTGACTGAGGACCCGACAGATCCGGTTACCGACTTCCCGCGTGACGACGAGGACGAACCTGATGAACCGGATTGCAATTAGCTGTGCCGCAGTCGCTTTGGTGGTGGTTGCATGGTTTCTGGGCACGCCTGCGCTCCTCCGCTGGCTCACCGTCGGCGCCGAAGGAATCAACGATGCCTAGCCCGCAGCAGATGCAGCACATCCGCTGCGTATCCCACGGATGCGACATGTGGTCCGGGGCGCCGCTCGCCGAGCCCGACATCCGCGCGCTCATGCGCGTGCACGCGCTGCAGCACTTCAACCGGCCCATCACACCCGCCGACCTCGGATTCAGCGACCAGGAGAACGAATGAACTACGCGCTCGAACCCGTCAGTCACGTCCGCTACTCGCTCGGTGCACTCATCGGTCTGCCGATCGCGGCGCTGGTTTTCGGGATCCTGGGTCTGATCCTTGCCGTCTCGGTGGTCAAGGTCATCAAGAACGTGATCGCTGAGAACGGTGATGCTGACGCGTTCGCAGACGGGGTCATCTGGGGCGGAGGAGCTCTCATCCCGCTGGCGATCTCTGCCGCGGTTTTTGTCGGTGCGTGGTGGCCGTTCGACTGGGAGTATCACCAGTGGCGGCCGGTCCGCGGTGAAGTGGCGCAGATCGATTCGCGCATGCTCTCCGATGGCGACAAGGGTATGTCGCAGATGTTCGTTGTGCGGTATGCCCAAGACACGAACGAATACCGCTGTGACGACTCTCGCTGTGCGGCAGTAAAACCCGGCGATGTCCTCGAACTCACCTGCAAGCGTGCCTGGCAGTGGACTGGAACGCCCGGACGTGAATGCCAGTTCGTCGAAACCGTCCGTCGCTAGCGACCGGGAGAAGCAATGCCTTTTGTCGACATCGTGACCATGCTCCTGGTCGCCGCCATCCTCGCGTGCAGCGTGCTCACCGTCCGCTACCTGCGTCGCGCCGACCAGGCGTGTGCCCTGCCGAAGAGCATTGCCACGCCGTCGATCGTCCTGAATGGATCCGTCGACGAACTCGCTGAGCATGTGGCCAAAGTCAAGAAGGCGATGGGAGCGGCACACCATGCACGCTGACAGCACACAGTACGCCTACGACACCGAATTCCTGGAGAACGGCAAGACGATCGAGCTGATCTCCATTGGCATCGTCAGCGAGGACGGGCGCGAGTACTACGCGGTCAACTCCGAAGCGCCCTGGAACACCATCAAGAACGATGGCTGGCTGTGTAGCAACGTCGTGTCCACCCTGCCGCTGGTTGGCGACTTGCGTGAGCCCTCGACACTCACAGGCTTCAGGTGGTCCTTCGCCATCGACAAGTCATCGACCCTCGTGAAGCCCAAATGGGTGATCGCGAACGAGGTCCGCGAATTCCTGAACAGCGCAGGCCAACCCGAACTGTGGGCCGACTACGCCGCCTACGACCACGTCGCCCTCTGCCAACTCTGGGGAGCCATGATCCACCTCCCCGCCGGCATCCCGATGTGGACCCATGACCTGCAGCAGGCACTCGAACTCACGCCTGAGTTCACGCCGCCCAAGCAGACCGAGGGGCTCCACAACGCGCTCGAAGACGCACGGCACGTGATGCGAGTCCTGAAGGCGCGAGAGGTGCACCTCCACGAATGACCGAAGCCACCAGCGAACTACTCGACGGCGCCCACACGGCGTTCTCCGACGCTGTTAACGCGCTCATCAGCCTCCGCCCCGACACCATCGACCGCGACCACGGACCTGAGCACATCGTCCGCGGCAGCCTCTACAGGGAACTTCTCGAGGCCCGCCACGGTGAACGGATCGAAGACACCCTCGTCCGCAGTGCGCCGGCATCGACCGCGCCCGGCTGGACCGACGCCATGTCGCTCGTCATCCGCATCGATCAGCGAGTAGCGCTGTGGTGGCCTGAAATCCCATCGGGGCCAGTGACTGTCCCAGTGACTGTCCGGCGGCTGTACGCCTTGGTCGATCACGGGTGGCGTCCGCAGGACGTGGGGGAGTTGCGGCGGATGGAGCGTGAAGTTCTCGCGTGGGTCACGCGCGCCCGCGTCCTACTCCCGACCGAGGCAACACACATGTGGGAGCTTCGGGCCGCATGCCCAGCCTGCGGCGAGACGACGACGCTCGCTGATGACGGGTCGGGGGAGCAGGTGCGCCGGTACGTGTTGCAGGCTGACCGGTCGTCGGCGCGGTGTACGGCGTGTGAGACGACTTGGGCGCCGGAGCATTTCGCGGCGTTGGCTCGGTCGATCGGTGCAGGTCTGCCTGAAGGCGTGCTGGAGTGAGCGAGTCGGGTTGCGTGCACTGTATCGAGTAGTGTAGATTGCATTCAGCATCGAATCCCGGTGCGAAGCAGGCGGTTACTTCTTCATTCGCATTGAAAAACAGCACCGCCCGCGTCTTGACCTCGGGATACAACTTCACAGGGCGCTGGTCCGATAGAAGTGGGTTACTTCGCATATGGAGCGCGTAGAGCAGGTTCAACTCCTGCCGCCCCGAACACTCCGGGGTGTGGTGTACCGGATAGCACACGTACAACGTCACCTATTTCGCCTTTGATGTCAGCGCCTCCTGTGACGCCTCCCAAGGCAATCCGGGACGATCCGGGAGAACTTCAGAGGGGTGCTGGTCCGCCGAGGCGGGTTACTTCTATGGTTGAAACTCCCAGCCACAACTGGGAGCCGCGGTTCAAACCCGCATGTACCCACCTCACCCTGATGTCAGCACCCTAATCTGACTGCCTCCCAACACAAGCCAGGAACCACGTTGGGAGGCATTTGCCATGTCAAAATTCAACTCCACTGCCACACGATCGGCGAACACCGCGGTCGGGCCGATCAAGACCAAGGCCGGCGGCAAACTGATCAAGACCCACGAAGGCGCAGACGGAGCGCGCCGCGACACCCGCTCGGAGCTCTTCCTGCTCGCGGTGTCGAACATGGTGGGGGAGCCCACCTTCTACGAGGCCGCAGGCGACCGCGATGACCGCTACCGCACGCTGATTCGCAAGATGGCCGTCAAAGACGGTGAGTGGACCGCGGCGCTGCTCGGCTGGCTGCGCGGCCCCGAAGCCAACATGCGCAGCGCCTCCATCGTCGGCGCCGCCGAATACGTGAAGGGCCGCCTCGACGCCGGAATCAGCGGCGGCAATCGGGACGCCATCCGCGCCGTGCTGCAGCGTGCCGACGAGCCCGGCGAGATGCTCGCCTACTGGACCGCGAACTACGGGCGGCGGCTACCTCAGCCGGTCAAACGCGGTGTCGCCGATGCCGTGACGCGCCTCTACACCGAGCGTTCGCTCCTGAAGTACGACACCGCCAGCCACGGATGGCGATTCGCCGACGTCATCGACCTCGTGCACCCCACCGCGAAAGACGACCGCCAGGGCGACCTGTTCGAGCACGCCCTGGACCGGCGCCACAACCGCGACAACGAGATCCCCGCGTCGCTGCTGATGGTGCGCGACAACGCTGCCCTGCGCGCGATGGGACCGAACCGGGCTGAGGAGTTCCTGTTCGGCACGCACGACCTACACGACAACGCGGCCGACGCTCTCAACGCTGCGGGCATGACGTGGGAGTCGGTGCCGTCGCTGCTCGGTGGCGCGTGGACTGCGAAGCGGTGGGAAGCGATCATCCCGTCAATGGGTTACATGGCGCTGCTGCGGAACTTGCGCAACCTTGACCAGGCCGGCGTCTCGGACGCGGTCGCGCAGCAGGTGATGGCGAAGCTGACCGATCCGAGCGAGGTCGCGAAGTCGCGGCAGTTCCCGTTCCGGTTCCTGTCGGCGTACGAGGCGGCGCCGTCGCTGCGTTGGGGCCACTCGCTCGACAAGGCTCTCGGTCACGCGCTGCGCAACATCCCGAAGCTTCCGGGCCGGACGCTGATCCTGATCGATACCTCCGGGTCAATGACGGGCACCTGCTACTCGGCCCGGTCGAAGGTCACCCCGTTGAAGGCCGCCGCGGTATTCGGCGTGGCCCTCGGGGCGGCCAACCCGGTCGGGTCCGACATCTACGGGTTCGCGTCCGGTGAGTTCAAGCACGATGTCCCGGCAGGGGCGTCCGCCATCGCGGAGATCCAGCGGTTCGTGGGCCGTGCGGGCGAGGTCGGTCACGGCACCGACATTGCGGGCGCGGTCCGCCGCCAGTACAAGGGGCACGACCGGGTGTTCATCATCTCGGACATGCAGACCCAGAGCGGCGGCATCACCGCGCAGATCCCCAAGGATGTCCCGGTTTACGGATTCAACCTCGGCGGCTACCGTCCGGGTGCGTACGCGCTCGGCCCGAACCGTCACGAGTTCGGCTCCCTGACCGACTCGACATTCAAGCTGGTGCCGCTGCTTGAGGCTGGCCACAGCGGCGCCTGGCCGTGGCTGATCGGCGACCAGCCCGCGTGACTGTGCGCGAACGACTCTCCGACTGGTGGTACTACGGCCACCAGCGGGGAGTCCTCATGCACTGCGAGGGAACGTTCCGCTGGTGCGTGCTCGACGAGATCGCGCACCAATGGTTCCGAGTCCCGCTGAACCAGGACCTGGTCGACGACCGCGAAGACTGGCTGGACGAGCCAGACCACTGGGCCTACTGGATCTGCCGCAAGCACGACACCGCGGCCACTCGCGCCCACTACCGCAAGCTGCATCGCGTTCGTGCGCGTCGTATCCGAGGCTTGGGATGGGGAAGATGAATCGCATTCAGGTTCGGTCCGTGCGTGCGTACAACGGACGCGTACAAGGCTGGGCTGTCCTCGTCCCCACGCCAGATGGGCGGCTGCTCGAGTACGCCTTCATGGCCTCGTGGATCCGCGCGATGGAGATCGCGGACTACCTGGGGCGTCGGCTTGCCAAGGAGGCTGCGTGACCTGGAAGTCGATCCGCCGTTCCATCAAGGGGCGCATGTGGATCCTGTACATGGGTGCGCCTGGCCGCGGCGGCGCCCACTGGCGTCGCTACCTGCTGCCATCATTCGGGGACGACGAGTACTACCGAAAGACCCTCGTCCTCCCGCTCGGCGTGCACGCCCTCGTGATCGCACTGTGGGAGTTCCGGAACCTGCGCGGCTGCCAATGCAGCCCACACTGCAACCCCTACACCAACGATCCACTCTGGGCGCGCTGGAAACGAATCCGCACCACCTACGGACGGATCGAACGATGACCAAAGAGGCACGCCGCGACGACGAGATCGCATGCGACGACTGCGGAACCGTTGTCATGGGCATCCGCAACGGAACCTACTTCAGCAACGCCGTCCGCGGCCGATGCGACTGGGACAACTGCATCACCCACTCCTGTCCCGGCTGTGGGCACGTCAAGAGCACATCAAGCTTCGGACTGGCAGGCTCCCCAGACTGTCCATGCGACGGCAGGAGAGTGCCGCCCCTCCGGTGGCCATGGACGTCACCGCGGTTCGTCGATGCCTACTGCTCATATCACCTATGGGCGTTCGGCCTTCGTGTCGGCGGCAGATGGTGGCAGCACCTGCTGATCCCGATTCCATACCTCCTGTTCGGCGACTTCACTGGCACCCAGTACCGGTATGCCCGCCTGAACGACCCCGAGTACTTCGAGCGGAAGCGGAACAATGACTGACTGGGAGCAGCTCAACCCGACGAAGATCGCGATAGCGGGAGACTGGCACGCCAACCAGCATCACGCGAAACGCGCGATCCGTTGGGCGGCTGAACAGGGCGCTCAGGCCATCCTGCACGTCGGTGACTTCGCATTCGACATGCGCCCCAAATTCTTCGCGGCCGTCCAGCGCGCGCTCGAAGACACCGGGCTCGTTCTCGGCTGGGTCGACGGAAATCACGATCACCATGAGCGGCTGAACGCGCTTGTCGCCGACCACGGGCGAACCGCGATCCCGCTGCGACCCAACATCTTCTACCTGCCACGCACCTACCGGTGGGAATGGAAAGGCACCAGCTTCCTAGCCCTGGGCGGCGCGCACTCCGTCGACCGGCCATGGCGGACACCTGGCCGCGAATGGTGGCCCGGCGAAACCATCACCATCGCCCAAGCCCAACGAGCCACCGACGACGGCCTGGCAGATGTCATGATCACGCATGACGTACCCGCCGGCGTCCGCATCCCGTGCATCGAAGGCAACCCGCTCGGCTTCCCTGCACGCGAAATCGAAGCCGCGGAACAACATCGGGAACTGCTCCGCCGCGTCGTCGACCAGGTGCAGCCGAAGCGCCTGTTCGCAGGCCACTACCACTGCCGGCTCACCACGCCGCTCGACGACATTTCCCGCGGGTACCGGACGATGGTGACGATCCTCGCCGACGACTCGGCGCCAGTTGCGGAAAACGTAGTGGTCTTCAAACTCGCCTAGGGCAGTGCACGCTAGACAATGCAATGCATTGCACTTACGCTGAGATCATGAAACTCGACGCGCCAGCAAACGCGAACTACGCCGCCGTAGTCGCCAGAATCTCGGCGATCAATCCACTTGCAGGCTGCGACAACATCGTTGGCGCGCCACTCCTCGGCTTCCAGGCCATCGTCAGCAAAGACACCGCTGTGGGCGAGATCGGCATCGCATTCACCGCCGAAACCCAGCTGTCCAACGAGTACGCCCGCGTCAACAACCTCCACCGCGACCCCGAGCTGAACGGGGACCCCAGGGCCGCCGGCTACATGGAGAAGAACCGCCGCGTCCGAGCCATCAAACTCCGCGGCCACCGCAGCGACGCCCTGTTCATGCCGCTCGCATCCCTCGCATACACCGGGGTCAACGTCGAGGACCTGAACGTCGGCGACACCTTCGATACGCTGAACGGCCACGAGATCTGCCGGAAGTTCGAACGCCCCGTGTCCGGCAGCAACCGGGGCAACCCGATGGTCAAGGCCACCAAGAAGTTCGAGCGTGTCGACGCCAAGTTCCTGCCTGAGCATTTCGACACGACTCGCTACTGGGGAAACGAGCACCTGATTCCCTCCGAGGCGCGGGTAGTGATCACCCAGAAGCTCCACGGTACGAGCATCCGGATCGGCAACACGATCGCGAAGCGGCGGATGACGTGGCGTGACAAGCTCGCTACCCGTCTGTTGAAAGTGCCTGTGTCGCAATATGAATACGACACTGTGTACGGAAGCCGCAAGGTCATCAAGGACCCGAAGGCCGAGCAGAATCACTACTACGGCACTGACGTGTGGACCCACTACGGTCAGCGTCTCGACGGGCTGATCCCGCAGGGTTTCGTTGTGTACGCCGAGCTCATTGGCTGGACTCCGGACGGTTCACCGATTCAGCGGGACTACACCTACAACGTCCCGGAAGGCGAAGCGGATCTCTACGTTTACCGCGTCGCCTCCGTTAACCCGCAAGGCGTGATTACCGATCTCGCCTGGGGGCAGCTCGTCGAATGGTGCGCACAGCTCGGTCTCAAAACCGTGCCAGTGCTCACCGAGATGGCGCACAAGGCATTCGACGCCGCTGACTGGATTGACCGCCGCTACTACGACGAAGGCTACGGCCAAGCCGTCCCGCTCTCGGGCCCCAAGAAACTTGTCGACGAAGGCGTCTGCATCCGCGTCGTCGATGGTCTGCACCCAACGACGCTCAAGGCGAAGTCGCCGATCTTCCTGCAGCACGAAACCAAGGTGCTCGACTCGAACGGCGTCGATCTTGAAGCCGAAGGCGGAATCGCAGCATGAACGTCGAATTCTCCGTCCTGAGCGGACGACGTTCGCGAGCAGCGTTCACCCCCTATCGGGCCGCTGTGGGCGAAGGCAAGAACACTGTCGGTGCTATCCCTACCGCCGAGCTGATCGCTGCTGCCGAAGTGGTGTGGGAGCGACTCGCCGAGACTAGCGGGCGAAATTGGAAGGGCTACGTAGTCCGCGGCAAAGGCAACCGCAACACCTTCGTCGCGTTCCACTTGACGAAAGGCAAGGGCGACGACGTCATCCACCGCTTCCTCAAGGTTGACCGCGCGAGCCTGCAGATCGTCGAAGACTCTGTTTCAGTCGTCGCCCAGGAGGTCGGCCAGCCATGACTACCACCCTCCCGACCGACGTCATCTCTGCCCCGCGCCGCCCGAAGGTCTATCTGCCGCGGGGTCTGCCTGGCTCCGGCAAGTCCACCCTGTACACGCGCATGCGAGCGGACAACCCGCGCCTCGCGCGCGTATCCCGCGACGACGCCCGCGCGACCCTGTTCAACGAGCACGGTCGACTCGATCACACGCGAGAAGAGATCATCACCAAAGCGGAACGCGCCCAGGCGAAAGCACTCCTGGAAGCAGGCTGGGATGTCTTCGTGGACGCTATGAACCTGCGCGCCTACTGGGCGCGCGGCTGGGCGAACTTCGCGGCACTCAACGGCGCCGACCTCGAAGTCATCAACCTCGAGACGACGGTCGACGACTGCGTGGCGCGGGACCGCGAACGGGCAGCGGCGGGCGGACGCGCGGTGGGGGAGGACGCGATCCGCGCGCTCGGGCGCAAGTTCCCGCGCAACAGATGGCCCGAGATCACGGCGTCGCCTGACCTGTTCTTCTATCCGGATCCGTATGTGCCGGATGAGACCTTGCCGCCGGCGTGGATCTTCGACATCGACGGAACCCTCTCCCGGATGGTCACCCGCGGACCTCACGAATACGAGCGCGCCGACGAAGACGAGCCGAACGTTCACGTCGTGGAGGTGGCTCAGAAACTCGCGCCGCACGCCGCGATCCTGCAACTGACCGGCCGGCCCGAATGGGTTCGCACCACAACGACAAACTGGCTGCAGCGGGTAGGCGCGCCGTCAACCGAGATGCACATGCGGGCCGACGGAGATAAGCGGCCCGACTACCTCGTCAAGAGCGAGCTCTTCGGGAAGGTTCGCGACCGGTACCGGATCCTCGGGGTCTTCGACGACCGCCTGCAAGTGTGCCGGCTCTGGCACCGCTTGGGAGTGCCTCTTCTTCGTGCAGGGGCTCCTGACCATGACGACTTCTGAGGTGGATCGTGGGTAAGACGACTATCGAATGGACCGAGCGGACCTGGAACCCGGTCACTGGCTGCGACAAGGTCTCTCCTGGCTGCGACAACTGCTACGCAGAGGGAATCGCAAACCGGTTCGCTGGAACACCTCAGTTCCCGAACGGGTTCGGGGTGACGTTGCGTCCTGAGCGTCTGGAAGAGCCGCTGAAGTGGCGCAAGCCGACGCGCGTGTTCGTGAACTCGATGAGCGATCTGTTCCACGACCGCGTGCCCAGTGAGCACATCGCTCGCGTGTTCGCCGCCATGCGCGCCGCGCCTCAGCACACATTTCAGGTCCTCACTAAACGGCACGGCCGAATGCGCTATCTCCTCGGCGACGGTGGGCAGAACTTGCTCGAACGCGCGACGGACGAGGAAACGGCCTCGGCTCTCTACGATGCGCCGTGGCCGCTGCCGAACGTCTGGTTGGGTGTGAGCGTCGAGAACCAGAAGTGGGCCGACGTCCGCATCCCCGCGCTGCTTGACACCCCGGCCGCCGTCCGGTTCATATCCGCCGAACCGCTGCTCGGGCCGATCGACCTTCACGGCCCGCTCGACGCCTCCGGAGCGCACCGCCCGCGGCTGACCTACTGGCTCAACGGCGGCCCTGGGTTCGCGGACGACGGCACTCTGACAGTGGGGCCGCGACTGGACTGGGTGATCGTGGGCGGTGAGTCCGGTCCGAAAGCCCGGCCGATGCACCCGGATTGGGCGCGCGATTTGCGTGACCAGTGCGTCGAGTCCGATGTCGGGTTCCTTTTCAAGCAGTGGGGTGAGTGGAGCCCGTTTGCTCCGCTCGACGCACAGGGCCGATTCGACTTCCGCCGCGGCCACGTCGTCGCCAACGACGGAACCCTGTATGCCCCCAGCGACCTCGCATGGCCAGACGGGCTGCGCCGGGGCGAGGCGGTCCGCGCAGACCACGGACGCGCACACCTTACGTCGATGTACCGCGTCGGCAAGAAGACCGCCGGCCGCGAGCTCGACGGCCGCACCTGGGATGAGTTCCCTGAGACTCGAATCAGCGAGGTGTTGTGATGGCGAAATGCACTGAATGCGACCAGGTTCTGTCGACTAGCGCTGTCGTGGATGTCGACCGGCTGGAGCAGCACCGGCTATGGAAGCATCCGACCGCTACCGATGTCGCCGTCGTCCAGCACGAGATCGGTGCGCTCGGCACGCAACTGCAGCTGGCGTTCGACGCCCGAGACTGGCTGAACGCGCGCCTCATCCTGAACACCCTCCACGACCGGATCCTGCGCGCGATGACCTACGCGGACCTCGAAGCGACGAAAGCGGTGGCCTGATGACGATCTGGACAGATGTCGCCGAATTCGGCAAGGCGTTCGGCGTCGCGATGCTGGACGCGCCAGGCTGGCCGGCGGACGCGGACGTTGACCTCTCGCTGCGGTTGATCGCCGAAGAGGTTGCCGAACTGTGCGTTGGGCTGGAGTCGCGTGACATGGTCGCGACCGCGGACGGCATCGTCGACGTCATCTACGTGACCGCTGGGCTGGGGCTGCGGATCGGCTGCATCCCGAAGAAGCTGGCGCGCGTCGGGCTTCTCGTAGATTCTCGTGGCGTCCCCGGCTGGGAGGTCTACGACGATTCGCCGCGGGTGCCGCGCCCTGAGGACTTTGCCGACATCTGCGAGCGGATGACCGAGGTGGCGAATGACCGGTACCTCAAGGTGACCGCCGCCTATGTCGAGCTGCTTATCAGCGCCTGCCTGCCCCTCGCCGCGGCTCTGCAGTTGCCGTTGAAGTCGCTGTGGAAGGAAGTCCACGCGTCCAACATGCGGAAGCTGGTGGACGGCACAGTGCTTCGCGATGCTGGTGGGAAGGTTGTGAAGCCCGAAAATTGGGTGGCGCCGGACATCGCTGGCGTCCTCGCAGCCAACGGATGGGTGGCCGCGGCATGAGCGGCGACTTCGTGACGGTCGACATCGGCCTGCCGTTGCCGATGGATGTGTTCGCGACCCTGTTCAAGATCATCGACCTCGCCTACCCGGGCGCGGTTGTCGACACGAACGCTGGCGCCGCCAGCTACGGGCGCGAGGTAATGCGGATGCGGATCCCTGAAGCCGCTCGGTACAAAAACGCCACCTCGCGCAAGAAGATCAAGGCCGCGAAGGTCCACCTGGAGTCCGAGCGCGAAGAGCTGCTCACCAGCCTTCGTGACGGGATCTCGATCTCGGCGCCCGAGGAGATCAAGTACCAGGTTGGGCTGCTGGCCACCCGCATGTTCGCGGACAACCCCGCAGCTGTGAACTACCTCGAAATGGAGATGTGGGTTCGCGACCCCGACACGGGGGAGCGGTTCGTACTGACCATCCAGCGTGCCAGCGGGAGCTCACCGCATCAGCTGCGTGAAGAAGCGGAAGCCGAAGTCGCTCGCCTCCGCGACCGCGTGGCCGAGCTGGAGGCAGAGCATGGCGTCGCCTAACCCGTCGCTGGGGTGGTGTCATCACTGCCAGAAGATGACGTTCACCAGCCGGAAGGCCGCCAAGATCGCGTGCCGGCGGCGATTCCCGAACGAGAAGCTGAACGGGTACCCGTGCCCGGTGGTCGAGAACGGCTGGCATGCAGGGCACCTCGCGCCCGCTGTGCGGGCCGGTGCGGTATCGCGCGGCGATTGGTACAAGGACCGAGGCAAGACAACGACGAAGGGGATCGCATGACCAGCATCGGTGACCGGATGAAGGCGTACGAAGCGCCGTACAGCCAGAAGCTGACCCCGAACTCGTGCGTCATCATCCGCGTCGATGGGCGCGCGTTCCACACCTTCACCCGCGGCATGAAGAAGCCCTTCGACCCCGTCCTGATGAACGTGATGGTCCAGGCGGCAGTCGAGACCGCGCGGGAGATGCAGGGATTCAAGCTCGGCTACGTACAGTCAGACGAGGCCACGTTCCTGCTCACCGACTTCGACACCCACGACACCATGGGCTGGTTCGGATACGAGCTAAACAAGCTTGTGTCCCTGTCAGCTTCAGTGTTCACCGGGTTCTTCAACCGTGCGATGCACAACGATCCGGGGCCCGCGACGTTCGATTCGCGGGCGTTCGTGGTGCCGCGCGAGGATGTGCCGAACATGTTCGTATGGCGGCAGCGGGACTGGGAGCGCAACAGCCTGCAGATGCTGGCGCGAGCGCACTTCTCCCACAAGCAATGCCACGGCAAGAACCGTCAGGCGTTGCACGACATGCTGATGCTGGAGAAGGGCATCAACTGGGCTGACCTGTCCGGTCAGGAGAAGAACGGGTCGATCATCTTGAAGAACAAGAC
Organism: Nocardia sp. NPDC056611; assembly: GCF_042792755.1. Taxonomy (NCBI): domain Bacteria; kingdom Bacillati; phylum Actinomycetota; class Actinomycetes; order Mycobacteriales; family Nocardiaceae; genus Nocardia; species Nocardia sp. NPDC056611. Next base: position 43,364 of record NZ_JBHTVV010000013.1, on the reverse strand, counting down.
GATTCGGCACGACAAGTTCACGTACGAGACGATCGACCGGTACCTCGACGGGTTGGCGACGAGCAGGGCAGCCGATTATGCAGCGTAAATCTTCAGTGGGGAACGGCCGCGCATCGGGCGTTCACCAGGGGAAGCGGGAGAACCTGCTTCTAACGGCGATATCTGAAGCGAAGGCTCTCGCTGCGGCGATGGAGACTACGGCCCAGTTCGATGAAATCGGGCGACTGGTAGAAGTTCTCGGAGTAATCGACAAGGCTGCTCGCGACCACGTTGAAGTCATTCGGCGGATGGCTCCGCTGGCGTCTGCCGCAGTGCAGAAAGCCACACCGTCGAAACAGTCCGCTCGGAGCAAAGTCTATTACGCCGCCTGCGGCGACTACATTAAGATCGGCACCTCGCATTGTCCCGAGCAGCGGGTGGCGCGTATACACACAATGGGTCTGTGGTGGCCCCGGGATACGCCGCGGGTGCGCGCTACGCTTCTGGCTGTCGAGCCAGGCGGCTACGAGGTAGAGCGAGTTCGCCACGAGCAGTTCGGTTCGCTCCACGTTGTGGGCGAGTGGTTTCGGCGAGGGCTGCCATTGATGGCACACATTGAGGCACTCGGAACTTCGGTGGACCGTCCCGCCGCCGCGTAACCGTCCGATATCAAATCGTAATAATCAACCGGCAGTTGCCGATTAGGCGGGCAGTACGATGTCATGCGTGCCATTCCCATACCCAAAATCCGGTCGGCGTCCCGACTGAGGGGTATTGGGCGGCAACACATGACGTGCCGGTTCCCGGTCCGTTGTCCGCCTGACCGTCCTCGCTTCGTGGAGGTCAGAGCTTCGATGTTGTCGCGGTAAGCCCGCAGTGCTGCCGCTGCTAAGCATGGCTCGTGAAGCATCGGTCTACAACTTCAAAGTTCCCGGCTAGCTCATTGGTAGAGCGCCCGCCCATACGCGGGATGTACCTGGTTCGATTCCAGGGCGGGGAGCAAAGCGTCGGTTTAGCGGCTGGCGCTGGTGGTGACAGAGTGAGCGGCTACCTGCGTGGTCGGGCCGCGAATGTGTGCGATGTCGGCAACCCTGACGGCCAAGTGGCTGATACGGGAAGGCTTAGCCGCCTGAAACCGATGCCTCAGCGGGCAACTCGCAGCACCGGGAACCCATACGCCTTACGGCCCATGCCCCGGTCGGAGCCTAGGAAACTCCCCACCCTTAGCTTGCGCGAACCCGGCAGCCATCCGGACGGTTGGTGAGCCGGGTTCTGTGCTTTTCGCGGGCGGCAGCCCGAGTTGGACGAAGCTGCTGTAACCACAAAGGGAGTCGAACACCTCTATGCCGAGAATGAATTTCCCGATCATCAATCGACCCAACAGTGTGACGGTAGACAACGCAGGCAACATCTACGCCTGTGGCACCGGTTCACCGCAGGTCTACAAGATGACTCCTGCCGGGGTTGTCTCCCAGGTCTCGTTCACCTCGCTTCAGAGCCCGAGCGCGATCGCGGTTGATTCGGCAGGCACCGTCTATGTTGCCGAGTCCAAGACCGGCATCGAGCGGATCTACAAGAAGACCGCGGCTGGTGTTCAGTCCCAGATTATCGTTCCGGATCTCCGGAAGCCCACTGATCTTCGCTTCGACTCGGCGGGCAACCTGTACGTGGTCGATTCGTGGAACGCCCGGATCGTCCGCATCAAGCCCAACGGTGTGCAGGACACGATTCCCCCGGGTGGACTCGATACCCCGTTCGCGGTGCATGTGGACGCGGCCGGCACCGTCACTGTGTCCAACCGCGCCGAGTGGATCGGCGTTGTCCAGTACACCACCAGCGGAGTTCAGACCACGGTCCCTCTGACCGGACTCGACCAGCCCACCGGCCTGGACTTCGACACGGACGGCAACATGTACATCGCCCAGTCCGGGCAGTCGGGCACCACCGGCGCTCGGGTACTGAAGTACGCGCCGGACGGCACCCAGTCGGTCGTTCCGTTCCCGCTCAACGATCCCAACGAATCGCTGTATCGACCGATGGGCATCTGCGTGCGCAACGGCAACATCTACGTCGCGGATCAACTCGGATACATCATCCAGCGTTCCCTTTGATCGTTCGACCTGATCGCCCGCGACTCGGCGCGTAATCCGAGACTGCCTGGTGTGGAGCGCGCCCCGGCGACGGAGAGTCGTCGGGGCAACAGTGGCATGAATTCCACGCCGCGCAGTGGAAGGTTCCGGCCTGTGGAGGCCAGCCGGTCTTGAAAACCGGAGGCGGGCATCGCGTCCCGGGGGTTCGACTCCTCAGCTTTCCGCAACCGTAGTGGCATCAGACGGCATATGAGATGCCAGGATGGCAACCTGACCGGAGCGCGCCCGGTCGAACAGCCCGCACGGGGACGTAGTGTCAGCGGCTCAACACGTCAGGCCTCCACCCTGAAACCCCGGGTTCAAATCCCGGTGTCCTCACTTGCTGTGGCCGAGGGACCGGCTGGATAAAAGCACTGGCGCAAACCAAAGAGCTGGACATGGGTGCTGGTGCTGCCACAGAGGGGTAGAAGGACGAGCCCGTAAGGGTCAGCTGGTCTTGTGGCTCCCGTCGATGGCAAGACGTTAACTGTGCCCAAATGGACGTAGTTCAATGGCAGAACACTGGTCTCCAAAACCAGCCACGGGAGTTCGATTCTCTCCGTCCGTGCTCACTCACTGCGGTGTGGGGGAGTTAGGTACCCCGTTGGGCTCATAACCCAAAGGCCCGCGTTCGAATCGCGGCACCGCATCGACGTCAGCATGCTTCGCCAGGGAGTTCGCTGTTCCTGTCGCCCATTCGAATCCGAATGGCATCCCCTGATCGAGGAGTCCCTCATGCTGTCTACCCTGTCTGCTGCCGCGTCCACCGTCGACTGGGGCATGATCGCCGGCTGTGTCGGCAAGATCGTGCTCGCTGTCCTGACTGCCGTCGTCGGCTAGTCGCGAGATCGCATGCCCGCCAAAGCTAGAGCGCAAGCTTCCTCACTTCGGCGGGCTTCCCGGTTTGTAGCGCAGTTGGGAGCGCGTCCGCTTTGGGAGCGGAAGGCCGCAGGTTCGAGCCCTGCCAGACCGACCCGATTCAGTTGTAGTGCAACCTATTCCGAGCCAGGAGAAACCGGTGACCCCTTCGGTCGGTCGTATCGTCCACTACCAGTCCTACGGCACTCCGGGCGGCGAATACCTGCCCGAGCCTCGCGCGGCAGTGATCACTGCAGTCGGGGACGGCAACGTCGTCGGCCTGGCGGTCCTGAACCCAACCGGGATGTTCTTCAACGAGAGCGTTCCGTTCGCCGAGAACGCGACTCCGGGCCACTGGAACTGGCCGCCCCGCGTCTGACATCCCCTTCTCTCCTGCCAGGAGCCTCAATGGATTTCGCGGCCATCATCCGCACCCTGTTCTGCCACCAGCCGATCCGCACCCTCGAAGGACACCTTCAGACGCCGATCGGCTTGTGGACGTGGTGAGCGCTGGCCGCTACCGGAAGCGCCCTATGGTCGTCGAGGCCATGCAGTGGACCGGCAGCAACGCTGATGCACTGCGCGAGTGGACGGGCGGCTCGTTCCAGGTACTCGACCCCGAGGACGCTGGCGAGAATCCCGACGCGACTGGCTCGCTGTTCATCGCAGCGAACGGGGTATGGGCAACGCTGGAGCTCAGCGAGTGGATTCTCCGGGACATCAAGGGCTTCTACCCGTGCAAGGCTGACGTCTTCGAGCTGACCTACGAGCGTGAAATCGGCACCCCGATTCACGATGTCGAGTACCGCGCCCCTGGATTTCTTGGCACCTCCGTGTTTGCTCCCTGGTATCACGGACGTTAGTGGTTCAGCAAGGACTTCTTTGCGATGTATTCGGCATTTCCGAATAGTTGCCTCGCTGACCTGCGGTGATCTTTTTGCGATGTATCCGGAGGAGCGGCGATGCCCGGAATGATGCGCTGGTCCTGCTCGCGTGGCTGCTGTGTCCGCGACAGTCGGATGCCCGAGAAGCGGGCGTGGAGTCGCTGGCGCGACGAGTATGAGACCGATCCGGTCAATGAGTGTGACGACGAGTGCCCACGCGACCACCGCCCATGCCCGTTCGATGCGGATCTCTGCTGCACCAGGCCGCCCGACATCTCATCCGAGGAGCGCCCGATGTCCGAGTTCGCCGTAGGCGGCCCGATCCCAGCCGACGCACCGCCGGTGCAGCTCGTCACCGGCTGCACCTATCTGTCGTCCGCGCATCGGCAGCAGCTCGGCAACCATGACCCCAACCTGCTCAAGCGCTTCATCGCGAATCCCGTGGAGCAGAGCGACGATGGCCAATCCTGACGGCAAGACCGGTGCAAGCCGTGAGCTCAACACGTACTGGACAAAGGGAGCCGGTCTCGCCAAATGGGCCGACAACCCCAGGCCATGGCGTGCGCTGAGAACCCAACTGCTGCAATACATGTCAATCGAGAAGGCGACCGGATTGGCGACCGAGTACTTCTATGAGGTCTTCCATTACTACCCCGGTTCGGCTCAGCACCGGAAGCGAGACAGAGGATGACCGGCACTCAACTCCGGCGCTTGTGGGACAAGGACTTCAACCTGGTCCACACCTTCACTGAGGGCGAATCCTGGACCGAATTCGCGATCGATCACCCCGCCACGAAGCACATCTTCGATACCTTCGTGGATCGTTGGGAGAACGTCCACCTCACCGTGGATGAGAACGGAAAGCGATCGACGTTGACCCTTTCCGAGCTCGTATCCCGACCAGCGACCATCAGCGGCAGGCTGGATAACACCAACGAGCCTTCGATCTCGGTCGGCTGGTCCGATTTCTCCGACCGGGGCGACAAGACTTAACCGCACGATACGTGCGGTGCGACCTCAAGCAATGAGGTAACGCAGTGGTAGTAGCGGTGCTGCCCAGAGAACACCTACCGCAACACATGGCGAAGCCCCAGGCCGCATCACCCAGTAGGGGAGAGGCGAACGCTGCATGCAATAGCAGAGGCAGCTGAACCTGGGGCGTCTGCCGCAAATCTTATCAAGATTTCGCCACCACCCTCGTGCCCCATTCGGCAACGGGGCCACCCGCTCACGGGCGGGTAGCAGGGCATCTCGGTGGCGGGTCGCAGGCAGCCCTCGGCGCCGCGACCAGCCCGCCGCGCCGGCCCGCTACCCCGAGCCGCGGCGGGCCTCAACATCATCTGCCGCCTTGGAGGGCCCGCCATGATCGATGACCCTGTCGCTGCGGCTGAGCAGCGCGTCGTGGAGGCAAACCGGGTGCTTCAGGCGGCGCGGGACGAGTGCGATCAGGCGCTCGACGCGTTCGCGATCGAAGTCAGCCGAGCACATGCACGTATGGAGCAACTGAACAAGGAGTTGGGCGACGCCTGATGCCAGAGATCACCGTCTACAGCCGCCCCGACTGCCAGCCGTGCAAGGCGACGATCCGCAAACTCGATGAACTGGGTGCCGACTACCAGAAGGTCGACCTCACCGAGGAACCTGAAGCCCTCGACTACGTGAAGAGTCTCGGCTACACCGGCGCCCCCGTTGTCGTTGCTGGCGAGCGGCATTGGGCAGGGTACTCACCGGACAAGATCATGAAGGCGGTCGCCGATGGCGCGAACACCTGAACAGGTCGAGGCCGACAACGTCCTCACCGCTGCCATCGAGCAGGCCATGCGCGCCCATTTCGACGACGGCGACGACCCTGGCCTCCTGATGGACTACACGGTTATCGCGGCTCGCGGCGGCATCGACGACGACGGCGACCGGTGGTCATCGACGGTCACGCTCACGCGAGACAACAACGTGCCATCCCACATCCAGATCGGACTGCTCGACACTCGCCTGTCGTTCCTGCGCGCAACGCTGCGCCCGGCCGACGACGACTAGCCGATTCCCTCTTCTTGCAGGAGTTCCCATGCGATTCCGGTTGAAGCTCCTGTGGTTCGAGATCGAGATCGACACCCCGGCGCCCGAGCAGGTCTCCAGCATCGACCTCGTCACCGCCCTCTACTCGGCCATGGCGCAAGCCGAAGGGTTCATCGGGATCCCGATGGACTGCGAAAGCGACGGCGAGGGCGAATGACCACCACCCGCTGCACCGCGGAGAACGCGTGGGCGGTGCTCCTGGCCAGCGTGATCGCGTGGGAAGTACTGGCTCCACCCGGCCAACTGCTGTCCGAGGGCGTCGACCGCGCACTGCAACGCCGGCCCGCCCTCACACGCGCAGCGATCACGGTCACCGCGCTGCATCTGGCGAACCTGCTCCCGCACAAGGTCGATCCGTTCACTCATCTGCTAAACCTGTCCCGTCGATGAAGGGTGACGGCCCATGCGCCTCGAACTGGCATCCAACGACCTGGTGACCTTCGACGGCCGCGGCCGTTACCGGATCACCCGCATCGAGCGGGGGCGTGCGCTGATCACGTCACTCACCAACGGGCGCGCCCTGATCGTGCCCGTGTCCCGGCTAGCCCAGGTGGCAGCCGTCCCCACCACCTGATCGCGGATCGGCCAGGAGCCGCCGTGCATCCTGGAGGTTCCGCCGAATGGCACGTAAGAAGACGACCCCCGTCGAGCAGCTCCACGACGTTCAGCAGCGCCGCAAACGCGCACTTGAACTGAGGCTCTCCGGGCTGAACCAAACTCAAATCGCTGAGGAAATGGGACTGCACAAGTCGACCATTTCCGACTACATCGCGCACGCCCTCGCCGGCATCACGCGCGAGAAGGCCGACGAATACCTACAGCTCGAGCTGTCCCGCCTTGACGTGATGTGGGCGGGCATCTGGAAAGACGCAACCCACGGCGACACCTGGAAGATCGACCGCGCAATCGCGATCATCGACATGCGCGCGAGGCTGACCGGCACCTACAAGGCCGCGGAACTCAAGGCCATCGCAGACGCCAAGGGCACTGTCGCCGATGACGCCACTTCCATGGTCGGCGCGCTAGCGTCGGCCCTGGACGCCTACGCGAAAGCGAAAGCCGCAGAACCGGATCCTGGATCCGTTGACGAGGCGGCGTGACCGCCAGCGACATGCCGATGTCGGCCAAGCAGCTCGAATCGATCATCGGTGCCGAGACCGCAGCGATCACTATCTGGACTGGAGCGATCCGCGCTGGCAAGACGGTCGCGAGTGTCCTCGCGTTCTTCCTGGGCGTGTGGCGCGCACCTGGGACCGGCATCATCCTCATCGTCGGCCGCACACTGCAAACGATCGAACGCAATGTCATCGAGCTGATGCAAGACGAGGCCATCTACGGCCCGCTCGCACGTCAGGTGCACCACACGCGCGGCTCCTCGACTGCGGTAATCCTCGGCCGCACAGTCCATCTGATCGGCGCGAACGATGTCGGCGCCGAAGCCAAAATCCGCGGCTTGACCGCCTATCTGGCGATGGTCGACGAGGCCACCCTGATCCCGGAGAACTTCTGGACCCAGCTTCAGGGCCGATTGTCTGTTCCCGGCGCGCGTTGCCTGGCGACGACGAACCCGGACAACCCGCAGCACTATCTCAAGAAGAAGTTCATCGACCGGGCTGGCGAACCGGGGATGGATGTCAAGGTCTTCCACTTCTACATGGACGACAACCCCCAACTGGGTGCCGACTACATCGCACGTAAGAAGGCGGAGTTCACTGGTGTCTTCTACAAGCGGTTCATTCGTGGAGAGTGGGTTGCTGCCGAAGGTGCCGTTTTCGACGGCTTCGATCCTGACCGGCATATGGTCCGCTGGGAGGATCTGCCGCAGATGCGCTGGATCCTTGGCGTAGGAATCGATCACGGCACAACCAATCCCACCCACGCCGTCATGATCGGTCACGGGGTGGACGACGTCCTGTACTGCATGGATGAGTGGCGGTACAAGGCATCGAACGAAGCTGTCCGCTGGTCGAACGTGCAACTGTCGCAGGGTGTTCGGGACTGGATCGACACGGCCCACCACCCGAGCGACAACCCCGATCATCCTCCCAAGCTGACCGGATCGGTTGTTGTTGACTCGGCAGCCGCGGACTTCCGTGTGCAACTCAAGCAGGACGGGCTCAGCTCGATCAAGGCGAACAAGGACGTCCTCTACGGGATTCGAACGATGGCAGCTCTGTTCAGCGCGGACCGGTTCAAGATCGCTGACCGCTGTGAGGAACTGCTGAAAGAGATTCCCGCGTACGTGTGGGATGAGAAGGCCAGCGCCGAAGGCAAAGACCAGGTCGTCAAACTCAACGACCACGGCATCGATGCTGTGAGATACCTGCTGGTCACTGCCGAACGGAAATGGCGTCGCCACATCAAGCTTGGCTCACTGCCTGGCCGTCAACTCGAAGATCCAGAGCTGGAAGCCGCCTAGCAAACAAGCCGACTGCCGGGTTTGCGTCCGCAAATACACTGTGCATGAACCGAAACGAGGAGTATCAACAGTGTCCCTCGCTGACGACCTGCACGAAGCCGAACAAGCAGCGATCCGCAAGCAACCCTGCAAGACCGGGGTGTGGCTGGAGTCCCTCGACGACCGAGACCGCGACGCCATCCGCGCGTTTCTCGCCGCCGGCAAACCGGTCTCCCACCTTCACGGGATCGCAGTCCGCAACGGCTGCGGCGCCGCGGAAACGCGATTCCGGAGCCACTTCCGGAAGCGCTGCGCCTGCTTCGATTTGGAGCACGTCGCGTGAGCCTCGCCGACGACCTCGCCCGCCAACCCACCGCGGCCGAGGCTGAACACCGGCCGCGCACCGAATTCGACGGCACCAGCGGATACGTGCAGACCGGCGCGCTCACCGAGCCGCCCGCATCGCACACCGAGCTGCTCCGCCAATTCGGGTACGACCCTGATGAGGTCGAAATCGTTGGCGCGCCGCGGATCAGTCGCTGGCAGACATTTGACGAACGCTGGCTTGCCGCGTACCGCTTTCGGATCGCGCCTCGCCAAGCCGCGGCATCCGGCATGGATGAGCTGCTCGCTCGAATCGATTCCTGGACCGCGCACCAGCCGACCGCTGCGTCCGGCCCGCACGTGTTCAACTTCCAGGCATCGGATCTACAGATCGCCAAGTCCGACAACGGCGGCACCGAGGTCATCGTCGAGAAGTTCCTGGAGTCCGTGGACCGCGCGGTCACCGAACACCAATCACTGGCACACCGCGGCATCGCGGGCGTGCACATCCTCTTTCCCGGGGACTGCATCGAAGGCAATGTCTCGCAAGAGGGCCGCAACTGGTGGCGCACCGAGTACGCGGTCACCACCCAGACACGGATCCTGCGCCGGCTGATGCTGCATGCGGTCGAGCAGTTCGCGCCGCTCACCGATCAGGTATGGCTGTCGGTCGTCAACGGCAATCACGATGAGGCCCAACGCTTCCAGACGACCAACCCAGGCGATGGATGGGCCACCGAATGCGCTATCAGCGTCGCTGACGCCCTGAAGATGAACCCGGCAGCGTTCGGACACGTCACCGTCGAAGTGCCGCACCCTGAACAGGGGTTCATGACCGTAGCCCGCGGCGACACAATCTTCACGATCGCCCACGGACATCAGTGGAAGGGCGGCGGCACCGCGAAAGGCTCGCACGCGTTCACCTGGTGGGCCGACCAGTCGTTCCATCAGCAAAACCCTGCGGGGGCACACATTCTCGCGCACGGCCACTACCACACGTGGGCCGTCGAAACCGCGAAGACCCGAACCCGCATCTGCTCGCCGACCTTCGATGGCGGCAGCAACTACTACCGCGACCTGACCGGCGCCGAAGCCAAACGCGGCGGCCTGGTCTACCTCACCCGCGCGGGTGAAGTCACTGCGATGAGCCTGGTCTGAATTGCGTTGCGACGATTTGCATTTGGTAGAATGGCCAAATAGAAAGACCCCGGCGGTGCGCTAACACCCCGGGGCATGGCCGACTATCAAGGAGTCGACGCGGTGAGCATATCGCGTGGCGCAAACGTGCGCCAACTGTCCCTGTTCGAGGACACCCCGAAGGTTCAAACTGTCAAGTACGGCAACGGGACTCGGGTCGTCCGATCCACATTCGTCTGCAAAATGTGCAGTGGAACATTCCCTAAGGTGGGCCTTCGAAGCACCCTCTGCACGGAATGCTCCGAGCGCGTGCCGTGCGAGGTCGACGGATGTGACAACCTGCGTGAGGGACATCAGAAGCTTTGTGGCAGCCACCGGTGGCGATTGCGGCAGTACGGGTCGCTGGAGCCGCGCGAGCAGCCAAACTGCCGCTTGAGCCACTGTGAAAATGTGTCAACCTGCAAGGATCTGTGCAGCCGCCACTATGACCGTTTCCGCAATGGGACGCCCGATTGGGACCGACCCCTTGGAATCTGTGCAACCTCGGAATGCGAGTCGAAGGTTTCGAACAAGCACCGCTACTGCGACGCCTGCAAGCAGCAACGCGCACGTGTGGTGGGTCGCCGCTTGTATCGGGAAACCCCTGAGCATGAAGCTGAACGTCGCAAGGCGTACTACGGCAAGAACGCTGTACGAATCAAGCGGATCAACCGTGAGTGGCATGCAAACAACCCGGGGTACTCGACTGTCAAATATCGCCGCTGGCGCAAGCAGAACCCTATGGGCGCGCGAGCCATCGACAGCAAGAAGTCTGCGAAGCGTCGAAAGCAGATTGAGGCAACCTCGATTGAGAAGATCTCCATCCAGGCGATCATCGACGAGCACGGAATGGTCTGCCACATCTGCAACGGCGGTATCGCAGACATGAGCGATCTGCACATTGATCACGTCATTCCCCTGTCCAGGGGCGGCGCGCATACAAAAGAGAACCTGAAGCCTTCGCATTCGGTCTGCAATCTGCGGAAGAGCGACAAGCTGATGACCGAACTATAACCTCACAGGGGGCCACCCAATGCCGATGCCCGACTTCACCGGGGAGTGGCCGCCTAAGCCGTGGGATGATGCTGCCAAGCAGTGGGATGTATATACCAGTTGGTGGGCGGGGGATGTGGAGGCCCTGGAGGGCATCTACAGCAACCCCAACTACGTGCCGCCCCGCCCAAGCCAGCTCAGAGGCGGCCTAGTCGGGCGGGTGGCGCGCTTCTGGTTCGGCCGCCCCATGCTGCAAGACCAGAAACGTCTACACATTCCCGCTCCCGCTGACGTCGCAACCGCATCCGCTGACCTCCTGTTCGGCCAACCACCGTCTTGGTTGCTAAGCGAGGGTGACGCCACCGACCTCAAGGCTGCGCAGGCTCGTCTGAACGAAATCATGGACGACGCCGACACAGTCGCCGTGTTCCTGGAAGGCGCTGAGACTGCTGCGGCCCTGTGTGGCGTCTACTTCCGGCTCGTCTGGGACAAGACGTTCTGCGACAAGGTGATGGTCTCAGCAGTACCGCCCGACGCCGCTATCCCCGTGTGGCGCTACGGCAAACTCGCCGAGGTCACCTTCTGGACGACCGTCGCCGACGACAAACAAGGCGTATGGCGACATTTGGAGCATCACTCACCGGGGGAGATCGAGCACCGCCTCTACGTCGGCGACAAGGGCTCGATTGGCCGGCAGATGCCGTTGGACTCCCTGCCGGCGATGCAATGGGCTGCCGACATCGTGAACGAGAACTCGGTCGTCGACACACAGATCGACCGCTTGACTGCCGCATACGTTCCGAACGTGAACCCAGCACGCCGCTGGCGCAACCAACCGCACCTCGCACCGCTGGGCCGGTCCGACTTCGAAGGCGTAGAGCACCTATTCGACGCACTCGATGAGGTGTGGTCCTCGTGGATGCGTGACATTGAAATCGCCAAGGGGCGCCTGTTCGTCGCCCAGCAACTCCTTGACGATCAAGGCCCTGGCAAGGGCGCCGCGTTCGACGGCGAGCAGCAGATCTTCACGGGCGTGCCGTCCGACGACATGGGGCTCAACGACGAGAACGGTGCTCGTCTCGTGCAGGCCCAGCAGTTCGAGATCCGGGTTGATGAGCATGAGCGTACCTGCGAGAAGATTCTGAAGCAGATCCTGCGCGCGTGCGGCTATTCGGCTGCTGATTTCGATGACGCGGATTCGGCTGCGATGACAGCGACGGAAGTGTCTGCACGCCAGGGCAAATCGAATTCGACTCGCAACAGGAAGATCCTCTACTACCAGTCCGCAGTCCAGCCTCTCGCCAGAACTGCGCTCCTGTTGGATGGCGTGGTCTTCGGTCATGGCGATTACGGCCTGTCTGCGGATCCGGAGATGAAGTTCCCGGTGCGCGTTGATCAGGATCCAGTGTCGCTGTCGACTGCGATCTCGAACCTGCGCCTGGCGAAGGCGATTTCGACCGAGACCGCGGTGCGCATGTACCACCCGAACTGGTCCAACGACGAGGTCGAAGAAGAGGTCGAACGGATCCAGCATGAGACCGCCTTGGAGAACGCGGTCGTTGACACGCCTGGCGACTTCGGGACTCACACTGATCCGCAAACCTCAGACGAGTCTGACCAGGCTGACCAGCCGGACGGGTTGCAGGAGGCGGCCTGATGCCATTGACACCCTCTTACGGTGACGGTCAGGTCGGTGCAATCACCCGCCTGTATCTCACTGCGGAGCGGGAGATATGGAAGCTCATCGCACGCACCCTGTTCGGAGAAGGCTGGAACGGTCGAATGCCGTGGGCTGTGCGAATGCTGCTGAAGCTGCCCATGTTTCGCCGTGGACTTACACGCATCATGGTCGGGCTCGGAGCGCAAGCCGCCGTGATCGTCATCGGGATACTCCTGGCGGCATTCCGGCGCGGCGCGCGCGAAGCGAACGCTGATCTGCGACCGCAACATCCCCCGATAGCGGCGATCGGCGAATCGGAAGTGCAGCACCTTGCTGACCGGGTCATCGCGTCTCTCGACAAGGTTCATCAGCAGGTTCCTGTGTCGGCGGAGGCGATTTACCGACGCACCGTCGACGAGGTCTCCCGGCATCCGCGAGGTGCCGACGAAACAACCCTCGAGCAGCTGCTACGAGAAGTTCTCGCCCGCAACGCACGCCGCGGCTTCGACGGCCAGGTCGATGCGAAGGGCCGCCGTTACGAGTTCGCCTCCTATGCGGACATGGTTGTCCGATCGGCTGTCACCCACGCGGAAGTCGATGGCTACTGCGCATACGTGACCGCCAGCGGTCACGACCTGGTGATCGTGTCGGATGTGCCCGGTTCCTGCGCTCTGTGCACGCCCTTCGAGGGTGCCGTGATCAGCATCTCTGGTGCGACAACCGGCACAGTCGAGTTCACGAACAGCCTCGGGCGTCCGGTCACAGTAACCGTGAAATGCTCACTCGCTGAAGCTCGCGCGGCCGGCCTGTTCCACCGCAATTGCCGTCACACGATCCGGGTATGGACGGCCGATAATCCGAACCCGCCCGGCGCGGTCAAGTTGTCGGAAGCTGAACGTGCACAACGTAGGGACGCGAGCAGTAAGCGCCGCAGGAACAGGATCGTGCAACGCATCGAATTTGCAACTCGCGCGTGACACTTTCGCTCGTGGTGTAACCGGGCAGCACGGCGGCCTCTGATGCCGCGAATCCAGGTTCGAATCCTGGCGAGCGATCTGATCATCAACTGAATCCCGGCCGCTAATCGCGGCTTCACGACCCCCAGTTCTGGCCTGTGGCCCTGGGGGTTTCGTCATTTCAACACCCGTGCGGCCAGGTGCCGGCGGGCGTTTCTGCGTGTCCAGGAGGCACATTCATGGCTGACGAAGCCGACGCCCAGGAAACCCTCGTCGACGACACCGTCGATACCCCCGCCGAAGAGACCGTGGTCCCGGAACCCGGTGGCGATGTACAGGCCACCGAAACCGACAAGACCGATTCGGCGAAGCCTGAAGTCGATCCCGAGATCGCCCGCCTGAACCGCGAGGTGGACAAGCTCCGCAAGGAAGCTGCCGCCAACCGCGTGAAGGGCAACGAGAAGGCCGAAACCGCGGCTCAGGAAGCTGCGAAGAAGGCCACCACCGATCTCGTGGAGAAGCTGCGGGAAACCCTCGGTCTGGACCCGGCCGAACCCGATCCGGCTGAACTGCTCAAGGCCGCGGAGAAGCAGGCGGCGGACTTCGCTGCCGAACGCGACTCCTACGCCGAGAAGCTCCGCAACTACGCGCGCAAGGACGCCATCTCTGACGCCGCCAAGGCTGTCGATGGCGACCTCGATCAGATTCTCGATTCCCGTAAGATCGAACGCGAAATCGAGAAGCTCGACACGACTGCTGATGATTTCGCAGCCCAGGTGGCCGAAATCGTCAAGGACGCGGTCGATTCCAATCCGAAGCTGAAGAAGACGGCTGCCCAGGTGGCGGCTCCCCGAAGCGGCGGTGACCTCACCGGCGGAAACGCGGCCCCCAAGCCCGGTTCGCCGAAGTCCGTTGACGACCTGGTCCGGGAGCGGCGCGAACGCCGAGCCCGTGAACGGTCCTAAATCTTTGGAGCCACCTCTCCATGGCTAACACCCTTCTCACCCCGAATGTCATTGCGCGCCAGGTTCTCGCGAACCTGTACGCGAATCTGGTGATGGTCCCGACCGTGTACACCGATGTGTCGCGGGAATGGACCGGCCGCAAGATCGGCAGCACCGTGAAGATCCGCAAGCCGGCGACCTTTGTGGCCAACACCTTCGATCCGTCGTCGCCGTCGATCACCGTCCAGAACGCCACCGAGACTGGCGTCGACGTCGTGCTCGACACCCACAAGGACGTGTCGTTCGCGATCACCTCGCAGGACCTGACCCTGCGCGTCGAGGACTTCGACGCCCAGTTCCTCGGCCCCGCCTCCGAAGCGCTCGCCCAGTCGGTCGACCAGGCCATCATCGCCAAGATGAAGGCCGGCTTCACCCAGGTCGCTGGCACCGGTACCGGCACCGAGTGGAACAAGCCCGAGGTTCTGATCGAGGCCAAGCGCCTGCTGAACCTGAAGTCGGTTCCTGACACCGAGCGCTCCACCGTGATCGGCCCGACCGCCGAGGCCGCGTGGAACAACACCGAATGGCTGAAGTTCGTGCAGAACAGCGGTTCCACCGATGTGCTGCGTGAGGGCTACCTGGGCCGCCGCTTGATGGGCTTCGACCCGTACATGACCCAGAACATCGTGCAGCCTGCTGGCTCGCCGGCGACCGGTCAGCCCACCACCGAGGTCGGTCTGGCCTACCACAAGACCTCCACGGCGTTCGCTTCCGCGACCCTGGCCCTGCCTTCGGACAACACCTGGGCGGCCATCGAGTCCTACAAGGGCCTGTCGCTGCGCCTGGTCAAGCAGTACGACATGCAGCTGAAGTCCGATGTCATCTCCCTCGACATCCTGTTCGGCGCGAAGGTTCTCGACGCTGACCGCGGCGTCCTGCTGCGCGGCGCCCTCGCCCCGTAATCCTGTCACCCCGGCGGCCAGTCCCATGACTGGCTGCCGGGTGGGATCGGTTACCTCTCAACACTTTTGGAGTCATTCCGTGTCGTACTTCTACGACTATCTGGGCAAGGATCAGGACTTGCTGGTCGAGTCCGACGTGCCGCGCCCCGACCTGCTGGAGTGGGCGTACTGGCGCGAAATCGACGCCGACGAAGCCGCCAGCATCACCCGCATGCGCGAACCCGAGCCTGCAGCCGCCGTGGTGCCGAACCCGGAGCCAATGCCAGCCGTCGAGACCGAAACGGCTACCACGGCTGACGAATCCACGACCGAAGACGACGAAGCCGAGGGCGATACCCCCGCGCAGTCGCAGGAAGCGGAGTCGTCAGCGCCTGAGGCCAAGAGGTCGACGCCGCGGAAGGCGAGCGCCAAGAAGGCCGCCTGATGCTGGTCTACGCCGCCCCAGCGGATCTGGCCGACTGGCTGACGGAACTTCCGGACACAGCCACCTCCACCCAGTTGATCCGCTACGCCTCCCAACTGGTCCGGTCGACGACCCGCTGCGACCTGTATGACGTCTACCCTTCGGGGCTGCCCATCGACCTCGACATCGCCGAGGCTATGAAGGAAGCCACCTGCGCGCAGGCCGCGCAGTGGCATCTGGCGGGGATCGATCCCGCCGCGGGCAGCGTCGGGCGGACTGTCGCGATCAAGTCGCACACCGCCGATGGCGGAGCAGTCACTTACGCCGATGCCCCCAGCGCGGATGAGATCCAGCGCGCACTCAGCACTCTCGCACCGATCGCGCTCACGATCCTGCGCAACGCAGGGTTGGCATCGACGAGGCCGCAGACATGGTGAACTACGCGCCCGCCCGCTACCCGCACGGCACGATGCTCACCGTCGTTCGCCGCGGCCCCGCCAACGCCCGTGACTGGCAGGGTGATCACGTCACCCAGGTGGAGACGACACATCCGATTGGTCCGGTCGACCTCAAGTGGCTCACCGACACCACCGACACCGAAACCGGTGGCCTGGTGCAACGCCTCGCGCAAATCACCGCACCAGTCGGCTCGGATGTTCTGTCCACGGACAGCATTCGCGTCCCTGGGATCGCCTACGAGTTCGCGATCGACGGAGAAGTGCGGGTCGCACCGAACGGGTTCACCGGCTGGGTTCCCGGCGTCCGATTCAAGATCGCGAAGGACGGCGCCAATGGAGTACGACAGCGCTGACTACGACCTCGAACGGCTCCTTGTCGACAGCAACGAACTGCGCGCCTTCCTTCAGGAAGTCGCGGAGCAAGGCGCTGACCGGTGGGCGCTTCGTTCACGGTGGAGGACCGGATTCAATGCCACCCACGTGGAAGCCGGGGTGATCCCTGATGAAGGTGTTCTCACCGGAATCGTCTACGCCTCAGGCTATTACGCGCGATTCCGTGAGCACGGCACCCGCTGGAACCGCCCCGAGCACGTCATGCGCGACTTCATCAAGGATGTGAGCGACTGATGAGTCTGCCCCCATTCCCGGAGTTCGACGACGTCATGCGCGCGCTCCTGGGCGACATCGCGCCCGTAGTCACTTACGAGTCCGACGAGATCCCACCGCCCTACATCTACGTCACCAGGGTCGGGGGAGCAGCCGACGACATCATGGACCGCCCGGTCATCGACGTCGAGTGCATCGCTGATGATCGTGCAGCGTCCAAGGCGTTGAAGACCACTGTCTTGGAACGCGTCCGCTTCGCAGGCAACACCAAACCGGGCGGCTACCAGATCGACACCGCCAGTGAGAAGACCGGCGGCCAGTACATCCCGCCGTTCCGCCGCGACAGCCGCGGCGTCACCGCCACCGTCGAACTCTCCTACCGGCGGCCCCGCGCCTAGGCGCGCACCTCTTCTTCCTCCCACACCACCCGCAATGCCCTGTGGCACCGGGCTTCTGGGTGTGGCTGAACCAAGGAACCTTCATGACTGCTGTCACCTTCGAGCAGATCGCTGAATGGCGTCCCGAGCTGATCCGCCGGCCCAACAAGGGCTTCGTGTTGATCGGCGAGGACGACGCCAACATCCCCGCCAGCTTCACCTCGGGCGTGAGCGCGGACTTCCAGTCGTTGTCGGACTTCAAGAGTCTGGGCTACATCGGCAAGGACAACCCGCCCAGCTTCAAGCCGGACGTCAAGAGCTCCGATGTGGAGGCGTGGGGCGCGCTCGAACCGCCTCGCACCGACATCCTGACCCGCGACATGTCCATCAGCATGACGCTGATCGAAACCCGCCGCCGGACCCTCGAGCTGTACTCCGGTGTCGACCTGTCGGCGATCACCGCCGACGCGACCACCGGCGAGGTCCAGTTCACCGACCCCACCTCGCCCGCGACCCGCTACAACCGGGTCATCGTCGGCATGGTCGACGGCACTGGCGCCGACGCCATCTACTACCTGCGGATCCTGCCCCGCGCGACCGTCACCGAGGTCGGTGAGCAGTCGTGGTCGCAGGAAAAGGCCCTGGAGTACAACATCACCCTCAAGGCGAAGATCGACAGCGCCCTGGGCTACTCGGTGAAGAACGTGCTGTGCGGCCCCGGCGTCAAGCCGCTGCTGAGCGCTATGGGCTTCACCTCGGCAGCCGCGGCTCCGGTCATCACCTCGTACCTGCCAGCAGGCACGTGGGCCGCCGCCGGCAGCGAGTCGGTCGTCCTGCGCGGCCAGCACTTCACCGGCGTCACCGCGGTCACCGTCGGCGGCACCAACGCGACCGACTTCACCATCATCGACGACCTCACCCTCGCGATCACCACGCCAGCCAAGGCTGCCGGCTCGCAGAACGTGGTCGTCACCAACGCGACCGGCGCCAGCGCTCCGTTCGCCGTCACCTACGCCTAATCGGCGTTCTCTGACAGCCGCCCCGCGCGTGTTCCTGGCCGCGCGCGGGGCAGGCCCAAACCCACTCTGCCGCCAGGGATTCAAGCCAGGAGAACCCATGGCATTCGAACCCGCTCGCATGGTCGCCCCCGATGGCCGCGACTGCCTCGTCGGCTCCGCGACCGAACGCGAACAACTGATCACCCAGGGCTACAAGATCGCCGAACCGGAACCCAAGCCGGTCGCACGTCCGGCCGTCGAGCGTCCCGCTCCGGCCGACAAGAAGCCCACGACCGCCAAGTAACCCATCCCTGCCAGGAGACGAAACATGGCCACCGCCAAGAACACTGCCCCGAAGACGGCTGCAAAGAAGTCCCGGTACGCGATGCTGCGTGACCAGGCCCGCGCCAAGCACGTCGCCCGCGAACCCTACGAGTTCGACGCCGTCGACCCGCCGATCCTCATCACCGCGCCCGACACCGTCGAGCGGCTGACCGCCATCGCGGAGATGATCGACAACGAAGGCGAAATCGATGTCGCCAACCTCCGTCGAATCGTGGCCGCGATCTGCGGAGACGCCTTCGGCAAGGTGTGGGCCATCATCAAGGACGAACCGGCCGAGGTTCTGTTCGCCTTCGTCAACGACGTCAACATGCACTTCAACGCAGTACCGGCGGCTGAGGGCGGCGAACTGCCGGGGGGAGAGTAGGTCTCGTCCTCCTCATCGAGGAGTACGGGGCACTCATCGAGGGCGACCTGTGGGAGTACGGGCACGGCTGGGACCTGCTCGACTTCTTCCGCGGTCGCCATCCCTGGCAACAGCTCTACCGGTTCCTGAGCCACCTGCCGATCGAGTCCCGCTACCAGTCGGCGCTGGCCATGGACGAGGAACTCGCTTGGCAACGGATCCAGGCCGAGGGCCCGGAACACGGTGACCAGTACAAGATTCCGCCGCTCTCACCCCGCGGGTACAGCCTCGAGGTGCTGCTCGCGCTCAAGCAGATTGACCTGCTCAAAGAGCTGATGCGAGTCATACCAGCATCGTTCTCCGGCAAGCTCCCTCCGCCCTTCCCACCCGAACCGCGCCCGCAAACCGCCTACCAGCGAATGCGTGACCGCATGGACCAGATCGAAGTCCACAACGCGCTCAGCGAACTCGGCATCTACGACTAAAGAACGAAGAGACGTGGGGATGCTGCGTGCTTCTCCAAGTACTCCGCAGCAGCGATCAGGCGATCGGGGTCATCCTCCATGTGCCCAAGAGCTTGGTTACAGGCTTGACAGAGCAGCCCTCGAACCTGGCCGGTGGTGTGGCAGTGGTCGATCGCGAGAGCCTTCAACTCCCCGTAAATGAGCTCGGTTTCGTGGTTGCCACAGATCGCGCAACGGTTGTCGCAGTCAGCGATCATCTGCTGATACTGCTCCCATGAGATTCCATACTTGGCCAATTGGAGACGAGTCTTGTACTCCGGGCTTCTAGTGGCCCACTCACTGGCGCTGCAATCTCTGCAGATTGACCGGACCCCGCTCTTGCGTTCGGCGCGCTTCTGGAATTGGTCGAATGGAAGATGTCGAGAACATCTGCTACATGTGCTGAGTGATTCGGAGCACTCGTGGCAAAGGCTCTCGCGGGTACGTGTTCTGCGTGAACGCGTTTCTCGGATCCAGTCCTTGGTGCAAGCGCCGCACGACTCGATCGTGTATCGGTACCCCGAGATAATGCACCGATTTCCTTCTTCTTTGGGAAACTCGGATTGGAGATGGGCCTTCCTGCACCAGGAACACCAACCGTGCAGCTCTGCACAGGCGGGGCACACTTGGTAGGCTGCGACAAAATTTCCCTTTCTGCTCGGCGTCTGAAATGCTTTGTCGCAAACCTTGCACAGGCATTCGCGCAATGACATGACTACTCGCTGCCTTCCCTGAATCGGTGAAGGTACTGGGCGGCAGCTCGCAGTCTATCCGGATTGTCACCCATCTTCCCGATCGCAAAATTGCAGGCGGAGCAGAGAAGTTCTCGAACACTTCCCGTGGTGTGGCAGTGGTCGATCGACAATGGCTTAGGTCCGTACATCTTTTGGCGTGCGCTGCTATAGCTCTCATCTTCGGGGCGCTTGCAGATGGCGCAGAGATTCTTCTGCTTCTTGATCATGGCCTGATACTCCGCCCAGGTCAAACCAAATCTGCGGAGCTTCTTCTCAGTCCGTGATCGTTCGTCGAGCCCCTCACGCGCCTTCTTCTGGCAGTCCGAACAGTGCGCCGTTCGACCACTCTTCTTATCGCGCGCCCTAGCGAACAGCTTGATGCTCAAGAACTGTTCACACCGGCCACAAAACTTCACGGCATCCGAGCACGGAGGGCACAACCACAGCGTGTTCTGATTCCGGAAACCTCCAGGATTTACATGGAGGTCGAAACAAAAGGCACAAGCCTCGATCCGCATGTTCCTTCGAGAGACGCACACCCTACATGAATGCTGCAGGAGATTCGGCTCATTTCGTGAGCGCGGAGAGAACTCCGAACGCAGTAGAGCTCGACCGCAAGTGCTGCACCAGTTGTGCCATTGCGAACAGTCCAAGCAAATGTGTTTACCCGCGACATGGCGCGGATCGGTCGGAGTCTTCTCGAATGCTCGATCGCAAACCTTGCATACATATTTGATCCCCATCTCGGGATAAGCATAACATATTCGGCTGGGTATTCGGAGGCTAATTGTGGCTAGTAATTGGCCGTCCTACACTGCAGGCTCAGCGGTTCTCCTCTTGAAACCTCGCTTGCCGTCAACTTTCAAAGCGGATGTCAAGAAGCTCCTTGAGCCGATTCATCAGT
Organism: Nocardia sp. NPDC056611; assembly: GCF_042792755.1. Classification (NCBI taxonomy): domain Bacteria; kingdom Bacillati; phylum Actinomycetota; class Actinomycetes; order Mycobacteriales; family Nocardiaceae; genus Nocardia; species Nocardia sp. NPDC056611. Next base: position 22,357 of record NZ_JBHTVV010000013.1, on the reverse strand, counting down.
CCTTTCAGGTCACTGTCGAACCGACTCTCGCGAAGAGCTTCAGGACCGACCTTCGTGACAAAGTCGCCGCCGCTTCTGTCGGTGTCGGTATCAAGGTCGAGGCAACTCCTACTCTCTCCGCCGGCTTCAAGACGGACCTGAAGGAGAAGGTCAAGACTGCCTCAGCGGGCATCAAGATCAAGGTTCCACTCGAAGCGTCGACAGCTGGACTCAAACGCGACGTCACCGAGAAGGTGAAGGCCGCCTCGCAGGGCATCTCGGTGAAGGTACCCGTCGACCTGCGCACCGTCGGCTTGAAAACCGCGCTACGCCAGGCGGTGAACACCGCGGCAGCGGGCGTAACCGTCAGGGTCCCTGTCGATCCAGACATCACGGGTTTCAAGACAGCGCTCCGCAACAAGGTCAAGACCGCGCAGGGCGGGATCAGCGCCAAGATCACCGCGAATGTGGACGCCGACGTCACGCAGGCGACCGCGCAGCTCGAGGCATTCCGCACCGCGCAGCATGCGATCCCGCTGACGCTGAACGTTGCCATCGACACTGCGTCGGCGACCGCGCATCTTCTCGCCCTGCGCGCGATTCTCAACGGGATCACCAACGACACAAACCGCATCGGTAGCGGCTTTGCAGGTGGAGGCGGCGGCAGCACCCAGCTGAAGGGCAACATCTTCACCCGCCCCTACCGCGCGGTGAAACTGCAAATCGAGGTCGACAAGGCGTCGGTTGCCAAGGCTGAAGCCGAAGTATCCAGTGTTGCAGCGAAACTCGCTTCGGCCCGGCAGCGCCATTCGGACGCGCTGGACAAGCAGACTCTCGCCGAACAGCGCCACAGCGAGGTCATTGCCCGCTCGTCCTCGACCCAATCGCAACGCACTGCCTCCGAGCAGTCCCTCGCTCGAGCTCGCCGTGAAGTCGGGCGTGCGAGTAGCGAAGTCACCAGTCTCATCGGTCGTGAAGCCGACGCGGACAACGCCCTTACGCGCGCTCGCGAGAATCAAAACTCCAAGACCCGGCTTCTCAGTGCGGCGTTCCGTGGTTTGCGATCAGCAATCTCTGATGGTCTCTCGGATGCGCTGAAGAATATTTTCAGCTTCAGCACGCTTCTCGGCGTCGCCAAGGTCGCCCTGGTCGGTCTGGCCGCGGTCAGCCTCGTGCCGCTGCTCGGCCAGCTTTCTCAGGCCGCAGGCGTCATCGCACTACTGCCTGCGGCGATTGCCGGCGCCGCAAGCGTTTTCGGAACTCTGAAGGTCGCGCTGAACGGCGTCGGCGACGCGTTCTCCGCAGCGAAGAAGGTCTCTGACAACGCCGCTGACGATGCCGAAGCTCGAGCGAAGAAGATCGAGTCAGCACAAAGAGCGCAGGCCTCAGCTGCGGACGGCGTCGAGTCAGCGGAGCGCGGCATCGTCTCGGCCGAGCGGAGTGTGCGCGACGCGCAGAAGAACTCCCTTCAGGCCCAAAAGGACTTGACGTCTGCCCGCAAGACCGCGAAGCGCGACATCGACGATCTGAACCGTGCTCTCGCCCGCACGACGCTCAACGAGGAGTCCGCGGCGATCAGTGTCGCTGAGGCGTACAAGAACCTGTACGACGTCTTCTCCGACACCAACTCGACGGCGATCGACAAGGCGAAGGCGCAGCTCCAGGTCAAGGAAGCCCTCGCCGATCAGCAGGATGTCCTCGAAGCGTCCAAGCGCACCGCTGAAGACGCCGCCGAGGCCAATCGGAAGGGTGTCGAAGGCGCGGACTCTGTCGTTGCTGCCAAGGAGAAGGTCACCTCTGCGGCCGAAGCGGAACAGGATGCGCAGCAGAACCTGACTGACGCCTATAAGACTCTGTCGAAGGCGCAGGAGTCGCTGGCTGATGCGGCGAAGGATCTCGACGAGGCACTGAACAAGCCAAGCGATTCGGTCAAGGATTTCGAGAAGGCGATGGGCAAGCTGTCGCCGGCCGCGCAAGATTTCGTCAAGAAGATCCTCGAAGTCAAACCTGCGCTGCAGGACCTCAAGAAGGCGATTCAGGAGAACTTCTTCAGCGGTCTCGGTGACTCGGTGAAGAACCTTGCCACCAACTGGATTCCAACGCTGCAGACCGGGCTCGGTGGCATCGCTGAGCAGATCAACGGCGGTGTCCGGCGTGCACTCGCAGACCTGGACACAGACGCGTCGCGCTCGAAGCTGTCCACCATCTTTGGCAACGTCAAGGAGTCGATCGGGCCACTGATCGATGGAATCAACAACCTCGTACAAGGCTTCCTGTCGCTCTCGGAAGTCGGATCCGGCTTCTTCCCGGACATGTCCAAGGGTTTCCTTGGGCTGACTGAGAGGTTCCGGTCGTGGGCGGAATCGCCTGAGGGCCAGGAGAAGTTCAAGGGCTTCATCGAAGAGTCGATCAACACCTTCAATGAACTGGTCAACATCGCAAAGGAATTCGGCGGGGTGGTCAACGGCCTCTTCAAGGGGTCTGACGATGTCGGCGAAACCTGGCTCCAATCGATCAAGAACACGCTTCATGAGTGGAACGCCTTCCTCGGCACCCCCGAAGGGCAGCAGAAGGTCAAAGACTTTTTCACCGATGTGAAGTCGATCGTCTCCGACATCGTCGACGCGATCAAACTCGGCGCCAGTATCCTCGGCACCTTCAAGGGAGCCCCCGAGAAGCCCGGCGGGGACAAGAACAACTCGGGTGCCAAGACACCCGAACGACTTGAGCCAGGCGCGGACAAGAAGGCTGGCGAGGCCCGTCAGATCTGGGATGCTGCCGACAACGATCAAGGCTTCATGGGCAAGACCGCCCGCGGATTCAACTCGCTGTTCGGATACAACAACGAAACCGACCAATGGGACGGCGGCGTCTGGAAAGACGATCGGTGGGGCGGTAATCTCCGCAACTTCAACAATGCTTTCGATACATCGAAGATCGTGCAATATGGCGCCGACGCTCTCTCAAGCTACGGCTCAGATCAGCTCAAGGCACTGAAGACCGCATGGTCAGGCACGATGAGTGCCCTGAAGGCTGGCGCTGACAAGGGCGGCGAGGCCCTCTCATGGGTGAAGGACAAGCTCGGGGACCTGGGCACTGCGGCAAAGGACTACATCACCGACAAGGCGCGCACGGCGCTTGACGGGTTCCGGGATCACCTGCCGTCGTTGTCCAGCGTCGCCCGACTGGTGACTGGTGATACCGGAGGGTTCTTCAAGGGCTTGGGTGGGTCCGTCACCGATGTCATCGGAAACATGCTGGGCGACAACGGTTTTGAGAAGCTCAAGTCGGGAATGTCGGGCCTGGCGAGCTTCCTCACTGGTGGTGAGGGTCTCGACAAGATCAAGAGCGCTTTTGGGGGCCTGCCCGAGTTTTTCAAGGGGCTCGCGGACCGGCTCGGCATCAGCTGGTCTGGTCTCGGCGACAAGATCAAGGGCCCGCTGAACAGCCTGATCGACATCCTGAACTCTGGATTGGGCGGCGCCTGGAACGCGGTCGCCAATTTGCTTGGCTCCGACAAGAAGTGGACCGACATCCCGCGAATCGGCGAAGGCGGCGACACTGGCGGCCGAGCAGGCACCCCACTCCATCGCGCGACCGGCGGCCCGATCTACGGACCCGGCGGACCCACCGAAGACAGGGTGCCGATCATGGCATCGGCCGGCGAACACATGTGGACCGCGGCTGAAGTGCAGGCGGCGGGTGGCCATGAGGCCATGTACCGGATGCGGAAGTCTGTGCTGTCGGGCGGCGGAAAGCAGTCCAAGGATGGCCACTTCGCGGTCGGCGGCAATGTCACGTTCGGTTCGGATGCCGACCGCTGGATGGCTGATGTCATTCAGTCGGCGTTTTCGAACGCGACCATCACCAGCGCGCTGCGTCCTGGCGATTCCGGTTTTCATGGCAAGGGCGAAGCCATCGACATCGACGGCCCCCTGCAGCAGATCGCCAACTGGATCTACTCGGCCTACCCCGAATCGACCCAGCTGATCTACGGGCCTGGCCCGCTGCTGTACAACGCCCGCGGCTATCGCGCGAACCCCGCGAATCAGGCTGAGCTGCAGGGCATCTACGCGAACGATCTCGCTGGCCACTTCGACCATGTCCATTGGGCTAACGTCGCGCCGCTCGCGAACCTCAGTGCTGATCAGCAGAAGAGCTTGTGGGAGCGGGTCAAGAGCAGCGTCGGTGCCATCGTCGGCGGCGGACGCAACCTTGCCGTCGACAACCTGGTTGAAAAGCCCCTGCGGGCGATGGCGGACAGCGTCCCGACCTTCAGCGGTCTCGGCGCGTTCGGCACGGTGCCGAAGGACTTCGCGAACAAGATCGTCGACACGGTCCTGTCCACTCTGAAGGGCAGCATCGGCAGCGGCAGTGCCATCAACTACACCCCGTCTGCGGGCGTGGAGCAGTGGCGCAGCTTGGTCGTGCAGATCCTCAAGGCCAAGGGCCTTCCGGAGACCTACACCGACCGCGTCCTGATGCAGATGCAGTCCGAATCGAGCGGTAACCCGCGGGCGCAGAACAACACAGACGAGAACGCCAAACGCGGCACACCGTCCAAGGGGCTGATGCAGGTCATCGACCCGACCTTCCGCGCGCACGCGGACCCTGGCTACAACACCGATATCTGGGATCCGGAGTCGAACATCCGGGCCGGCCTCAACTGGGCACTGTATAAGTACGGGTCACTTGATGAGGCGTTCACCGGCCACGGCTACGACCAGGGCGGCATTTGGCCGAACATGACGGCCGGCTGGAACACGAGCGGTCTGCCCGAGGCCGTGCTCACCAACCCCCAGTGGAAGGCGCTGCGGGACTTTGGTCAAGGGCTCGGGATCCTGCAGAAGGACTCGACTCCCACACCTAACCCAGGCACGACTGTCGAGGGGCAGATATTGCCTGACTCGACGCAGGTGTCGAATGACCCGCTGCTCAGCGAGAGCGTCAACAGCAACGAGAAAGTTGGCCTCGACACGTGGAAGACGCTCGGCGCCAAAACCAAGGAGCGCTTCCAGTCGGTGTGGGACACCGGGCTGACGGACCTCATCGACTCCAACTTGGGGGCGCTGGGGATCGACGACCCCCGCAACATCCCGCTGTACAAGCAGGCGACTGCCTACAAGGACACCTGGGACGAGTGGCAGAAGAAGAAGGCCGCCGCGGCGCAGGCTTCGCAAGCGCTGACTGATTCCGGCTACTACAACGCCGGCCAAAACGTCACCGGTGCAGCGAATCAGGCGACGTCGACCATGCCCGATGGGCAGCAGGTCAGTAACGACAACTCGACGACTATCAACATCTACCCGGCTGATGTCGACGAGGGCTACCGGAAGGCGCAGCAGATCGCAGATCTTCGGGCGCTGACCAAGACCGCACGAGGGAACTGAATCTATTGCGCCAGTCCGCCAAGGTGGAAATCTTCGGCTGCGACGACTCGCATCACGTCATTAATGGTCCCGGTGTGTCGGACCGACTCTTCTTGGCCACAGATGTCAAGGGACTCTACGACACGCCGGTCACCACAAAATACAAGTCGTCGGCCTACCAACGTGGCTCCACCTATCAAGGTAAGAAGGTCCAGCAGCGAGACCTCACCTTCGCTGTCAACCTGAAGGGTGAAACCCCCGAGGATTGGGAAGACCTCGACTCCCGATGGCGATCTGCCTGGGACTTCGAGCCTGATCCGTGGGATCCCGCATCGACATTGACGAAGATGTCGGTCACCACCGACCGATCAGGCACGCGCTCACTGTATTTGGCGATGAGCGAGTCGATCGCATTTGAATCGAAACACGACCCGCGACTCACCGCATCATCGGTCGTACCGATGGCAGTCACCGCGGCACAACCGTTCTGGTTCGAAGACAAGTGGGAAGACACCCCGTTCGATTACTTCCAGACCGGCTCCTCAGGTACGTCCGACGGGTTCGTGACCGTCTCCAACCCGACTGATCAGCCCATGTATTTGAAATGGGTTGTCACGCGGGGGAAGTGGACGCTCCCGGACTTCTCGTGGACCGGCAAGCGGTACCACCGAGTGCCGGGTGGGGACTGGGCGAACCGGAAGATCACCCTGCCGCTCCTCGGGTCTGTTGAAGGCGGCGCACGCATCGACCTCGACCCGATGAAGCTGCAGATACGAGACTTCGCTGATTCTAACCTGATTGGTCGGATGAACGGAATCTGGTTCATGCACAAATTGGCGCCGTACACCCCGGAGACTGAACTACCGGTTCGTGTCGAAAACGCCCCAACCGGCGGTGCACGGGTAGAAGTCTATTGCCCGCGCCGTTGGGGTCGTGCCTGGGGACTGCATTAGGCGGCCAGTGTTTGTGGCTGGGCGGAACGAGTCTTGCGGTCGATCTTCTCCTGCCTGCGGCACGCACGGCAGTTCCGAGCAACTTTTCCCGGTCGTCGGTAGATGTTCTCCGGCGTGTACTCGTGCCCTCGCGGACAGTGAGTCTTGTTCAGCATCGGATTGTTGCCGTGGCGAATCCGATCTTGCATGTTGTCTTCGATTGTCCCCCAACGCAGATTGCCAACGCGGTTGTCCTGGTTTCCGCCCTCGCCGTGGCATGCATGCCAGCCTTGCGGTCGGGGGCCAACGAAGGCTTCAAGTACAAGTCGGTGCACCGGCACTGTCGTCGTCACGCCTTCTTTGGAAAGCGAATGCGTGAGGTAGCCGGTCGGTGTCGTGCCAGGGCTGAGGACCTTCTCTCGGCGTCGCTGGAGAATTCCATCTTTGCGCGTCAACGTACGTGCCTCGGCCTTTACTCGCCCTCGGTCTGACACCGAGTAGAGACCTTCCCATCCAACTACTGGGAGCCATCTCTCAGGGGACTCTGACACGCCAAACCTCCAGGTAGGCACCTGATTTCGGGGATCCCATTCAGCTTAGGTGCGGTGTCAAACCGGAATGACCGATATATCAACGCTGTCCCTCGAAGAACAGTGCAACATGATCTGGGCTGCCACTACAGCCCGGGAAGAAGCCGAAGCCCGGTCACGCCTTGAACCACCGAAGGTCAGGGTCTGGTCGGGTGACTGGAATTTGGCTGGCGTACTCAACACCGAGTACACCGCCGAATTCACCTGGCTCGACAACGACGCTGGCACCGGCCTCACTGAGATCCCGCTTTGGGACCCGCTCGCCAAGTGGATTTGGCAGGTCAAAGCCCGTGTGGACGGCGGTGAGCGTCGTAACGTCTTCATCACTGTCGACAAGGACGGTGCCCGTTGGTCGGGCGTGCTGTTTGACCAGACGGTTGAGAAAAGAGAAGACGGCACAAGGGTTTTGGTCGTGCGCTGGATGCACGACTTTTTCTTCCTATCGCACTATCTCGTCTGGTGTAATCCGTTCCTCCCGGATTTCGTGCAGTTCCCGCGCACCTTTTTTCTGGCTGGCCCATCGATTTGGACGCTGAAGACCGCGCTGTTTCTGAACGTCATGCGCGAGCAGGCGAGCCTGTGGGAGCTCCCTGACGACCCGATGAACCAGGGTGGCTCGGCACCGGGGATGGGCAACTGGTCCGTCGTCGTGAAACCGACCGAGTTCCTCGATGACATGAACGCGGGAACTCTTTGGTCCGTTCCGAATAGCCGGTTCAAGTATTGGACGGAGATGAGTAAGGACATCCTTCTGGATGCCGAACTCTCTGTCATCTGCCGCCGGTTTTTAGCGGACGACGATGACCAGCCGATCGCGGGTCAAACGCTCCGCAACGGGTGCCTCGTGGTCGACATCGTCGACAAGTCCGGCTACTACAGCGACACGTCGAACGGTGGCGACCCGTTCCTTGGTTTAAAACGCACCGTCGCGAAGTTCACTGACGATTTCATCGACGACTTCCAAGACGCGATCGTCGACCCCACGGTGCCTGCGTCCTATGGGGTTCCGGGGCAAAAGCTCACCGACAAGACGTGCCCCTACGTCGTGTACATGGAGGGCGAAGAGACCGGCATCGAGTCCTCGAAGTTCACGTACACGCCCTCGACTGCGATCCAAATCGTTACGGGCGGACACTCGATGCCGTTCGTGAACGAGTTGATCTCCGCTGGCATTCAGACCGCGGGCGATCTCATCGCGATGATCATTGGTATTCCGCCGGTCGGCGGTGCCACTGACGCTGTGCTTCAGCCATTTTACTGGGACACCATCGCCGCCTGGAACCACGCGAAATCCCAAGCACGTGCGAACCATTCAGGATGGGCGCGACTATACGAGTACATCGCATCGTCAGGTGACCGCGCGTACACGCTCGAAGCGCTTCTCTCGATCCGCAAGGGCCTCCACGACACTCGTTCATGGTTCTCCCACGAGGTCATGATTCGCGATGGTGCCCCTTGGTATATCGGCGACAACGGCAAGGGCCACTTCTTCATAGGCGACCGCATCGGCGCTCAAGTCCTCGGCGACTTCGCCGCCCAGTTCGGGTTCGGCGACTACACGATCTACGTCGACCAGGTTCGGGAGCTCACCCTCGCATGGGACCGAGATTCCTTCGCTGAGTGGAAATGCGTGATCGGCGAGAAGGAAAAGAACAAGGACCGCGGCGCAAGGGCTTTGAGCCTGATCAGCGACCTCTACAGCACGGTCCGCACGCTCGGCGTGACCGGCAAATAGCCCAGGAGCACAACCTTGACCGACGAACCAGTAGAGGTCGATACCTCACCGTGGCTACCCGAAGGCGGGTTCCCAGAACAGCCGCAATGCAATCCAAACAACAGCGAGGAAGCGTTCCTGTGGATGTTCGGCGGGCTTCCGGGCATGAAGGGTGCCCCGCTCCCATTCCCGACTGAGTACCTGAAGATGGTGAGTCGTCGCCTCTGGGACTGCGGCGCACGCCCAATGGGCTCAGTGATCCCTGCCGAGCAGACGATCAAGTACCAGCGGCCCCAGACCTCGAACCCGCACTGGCTCACCAGCCCCGGTGTGTGGGTCGACATCAATGAACCTGAGCGGAACACCCTGGACATCAAGGAATTCGTCCAGTCGCTCCCTCAGGACGCGAAGCGGCAGCTCGCTGAGGCACTCGGCTTCGACCCGCAGGCCGCGGTGCCCGAGGACGATCAGCTTGCCGACCGGTGGGAGGCTCCGCCCCCAGAACGCCGCTACGGCCGGCCATCGCACGACGGCGCGAGCGTCTCTAACGAGCCGTTGCCATTCGACCCGATCCACAAGACCGTCACCGAGGTACTGGCATACCTGCGTGACGTGGACGAGGACGAGCGCGGGCGCGTGCTGGAGATCGAACGGTTCCTTGGGTCTGGCCGCCGCGGCATTTTGAAACGCTACGAGCCCCAAGGGTGACTGCGATGGCCTTCAAATACCTTCCACTGAAGCCCGGAACCTTTACGGTCTCTTCGCCTTTCGGCCGACGTGACGGCGGCTTCCACTATGGGCTCGACTTCGCCGCGAGGATGCGCACCCCGTTCTATGCCCCGGTGTCCGGGACGGTCGTCGAGGGCGCAGAGCGGACCGGCGTCGAGGGCTTCGGCCGATGGGTGTGGCTCGACGCCCAGGCTGCAGCTGGCGTGGATCTGATCTTCGGCCACGGTGACCCCGCGGTGCGCGCTGGCGACCGCGTGCGGGCGGGGCAGCTGCTCGGCTACGTCAACACGTACGGGGAATCGACTGGTCCGCACCTCCACCTAGAGGTTTGGACCTCGCCTGGTCGTGTAGGCGGCCGCGCTGTCGATCCGGCGCCGTACTTCGTGGGCGCTGTCGATCCCACTTCTTCTCAACCTCCCTCTAGGAGCCCATCCATGGCGTCGAAGCCTGATTACGTCGAACTGGACCGGATGGGCAGCTCGCGCTCGTCTCGGTGGGGTTCGCGTGTCCGCAACATCCTCTGGCACACCGAGGAAGGCAACTCCAGCGCTGAGAGCCTGGCCGCCTACCTCAACAACAGCGCGAACGAAGTCTCGTACCACTACACGATCCGTGACGGCATCGTCGTCGACGTCGTGGACACCGACTACGCGTCTTGGGCTGTGCTGGACGCGAATCCGTACACGATCAACATCTGTTTCGCTGGCTCGCGGTCCTCGTGGTCGCGCGATCAGTGGCTGGCCCGCGAAGCTGACATCCGCATCGCTGCCTGGCTCAGCGTGCAGGACGCCCGCAAGTACGGCACCTCCACCGACATGATCCCGCCGCCCTATACACGGCGCGATGGCATCTCCGACCACAAGTACGTCACCCAGTGCCTCGGTATCGGTGACCACACGGACCTCGGCTACGCCTTCCCATGGGATGTCGCCGCCAAGCATGTCGCCGATTTCGTCAACGGAGTTGCGCCTGCTCCAGTCGCGCCGGTAGTCAACATGATCGACCAGGAAGCCGCGCGCGCGGCGTCATGGATCGGCAAGCGTCAGACCGAGGGTGAACTGCGCACAGCTGACGGCGAAGGCCGGTACGCCGAGTTCGAGAACGGCTACGTCTACTGGCACCCGCGCGTCGGCGCCCATGCCGTCCCGCTGAATGTCTTCCAGAAGTGGGCCGAACTGGGGTGGGAGTCTGGGGCGCTCGGCTACCCGGTCGGCGACCACACGGTCCTCAAGGCCGCGGACGGCACCGCGATCGGTGACGTGCAAGGCTTCGAGAACGGCGCCGTCTACCGCCGGTACGGCCAGCCCGGCACGTGGGTGCACGGCGAGATCCGCAACCGGTGGAACCGTTCCGGGTTCGAGGCTGGCCCGTTCGGGTGGCCAACCTCCGACGAGTCGCCGTTCGACACGGGCGCCTTCCAGGAGTTTGAGCATGGCCGCATCTACTGGACCCCCAAGCAGACCCTGGGCCTGCTGACCTCAGGCGCGACCGACACCCCTGTCGAAGACGCCGCCTGACTCTTACACTTCCTCAACGCATTTCGAGGTATCTCATGTCCTTCGACACTCTCCGCGACCTGTCTGCTGACGTCCGCGGCCGCATCTACGCGGTCCTCGCGCCCCTGCAGGTGCTGCTGGTCGCTTTCGGTCTGCTCTCTAACTCCAACGCTGCCTTGTGGGTCTCCGTGGTCACCGCGGTCCTCGGCTTCACCGTGGCCGGCGCCAACTCGACTGCCACCTGGCGCAGCTGGCTGTACCGCATCATCGGCGCGGCTCAGCCCGTCCTGATCGCCTACGGTGTCGCGACCGATTCGCAGGTCGCCGCAGTCGTGGCTGTCGTCTCGGCTGTACTGGGCCTGGGTGTGGCCGCGGCCAAGACCCCGAGCATCGGCTAACCCCGCGTGTGGGAAGCCGTCTTCGGGGCGGCTGGCGGCATTTTCGGTGCGGTCCTCGGCTATCTGGCGCCGAGGTCGCGCTCTTTGGATTCGCAGCGTGAAGACTTCAAGGTCACTTCCGACCTTTTGATGCGGCAGGTCACTGACCTTCTGACGCGCGTCGAAAGGCTTGAGAAGCAGCACGACGAGGACGAAGCACGTATCGCGGTCCTCGAAGAGCAGCACGTCGAAGACACCCGACAGCACCTCCGAGACGTCCACCGGATCGACTCACTCGTGGGCTACGTCAAGGAGTTGCTCGCGTTCATTCGTGAGCACGTCCCCTCGCCGTCACCTCCACCTATTCCGCCCGAAATATCGACCGACATTTGAACATTGGGGGTGATCGCTCGTGACTGCCCCCAATAAGCCGGATCCCGATGGCACAGTCAATATCGGTGGGTTCCGTGCGTTGCAGACCGCGACCGAGGCGGACGCCAAGACCGCTATGAAGTCAGGTGTTCTGGGTGCCTTCGGCGGCGCACAAACCGTCCACCACGACGAAGTCCGCGCACCGCTCGACATGGCCCAAGGCGCTGCTGATGCCGCGGTCACGACAGCTCAGGCCGCCGCGAACTCTGCTGCCAACGCCGTCGAGAAGGCCGACATCGCCTACGACGCTGCAAGTTTCTGGAGCATCGAGTTCATCGTTGCCTCGGCCGAGGTCTTGTTGGGTGTGAATGAGCTGCTACTCGGGCCCATTCTCAACGTTCCGGATGGCCGTACCGCGCTGCTGACCGATATCCATGTGGGCCTGTTGAATCAGCCGAACGGCTTCACCGTGGAAACACGGAAGTGGAACGCGGCGGGCACCAGCTACACGACCATCCACACCGGTGTGCTCGGCGCCAATGTCACTCGCCGCGATTTCGGGACGTTGTCGGTGTCGATTCTGGACAAAGAACGCTTCTGGCCCTACGTGACCAGCATTACCGGCACCGTTCCGCCGACCGTCCTGCAGATCTGTGTTGCGGGCGTATTCATCTGAGAGGCAATGACTTTGAAGGCATTCGAGTGCATTGACCCGGGTGGCACCTATCACGCAACCTTCGTGGTCCAACCGAATCGAGTCGCTCTCTGGACGGCCGCGTTCGATGTCGAGTCGCTGGAAGGGCTGTTCGACATGACACCGGCCGCCGATGCGATTCCCGTGATCGATGCTGCTGTGGGGCGGTTCAACTCCGACCCTGAGGCTATGCGTCACCTGATCACCGACGACCCGCTCGGGTTGTTCGGAAACCGGCAGGCGCTACTCAAGATCCGGAACTGGCTAGCTCAGAACGACGGCAGCATCACCGGCGTCGTAGACGACGAGGTGCTCGCCACGTGAGCTTCCTGCTACGCCGCAGCACTCCGCGGGCATGGGCAGGCTGGCGAGACCTCGACACCCTTCACTCGAGGCCGGACGAGAATCCGGTGCAACCACCATGGAAGGCGACGAACTCCAGCCGCTCCGTGTGGCTCGAGGGCAACGTCTTGAAGATCAATGACGGCCTCTCAACGCCGATGCAGCTCGGCGGCGTCTCCTACTGGCAGATGCCGTTCACCCAAAACTGGGGCTGCCAAATGGATTTGAACATCGACGGCAACATCATCCAGGAGCAGTTCTGGGCCGCCTGCATCTCGCCCAGCTGGACCTCGGTTGCGTTCACCGACCTGAAGGAACTCCCGATGGTCGCAATCTATCGGGGGCCATTCTCCGGGACAGCCGCAGTCGTCATCTTGGTCTATCACGACCTCAACTTCCATGACCTGCTAGCACAATCGGAGCAGTTCAGCGGGCTGATGAACCGCCTCACCTACCAGCTGCGGATCCTGGTCGACCGCGACCGGCTGCTGCGGGTTTACATCGATGGCGTGCTGCGCATGCAGTATTGGCTGTCGTCTTCGATGGCGTCCGGGCCCGGTCGGCGGGCGCTGAATTTTCTGAATCAAACCAGCGCGTGGTCGGAACAGCGAAACTTCATCCTGTTCGACCAACCCAGCGACTTCAACTCGGTCGCTCCCTGGACTTCGGTCTTCTACGACGACTTCAACCGCGCGGATGGCTCGCCCGGCAACGGGTGGACGACGCAAGGCTCAAATGCGGGCATCGTCGGCAATTCCTGGTCGGTCACCGGCACCTCTGACTCCAGCACGGGTCTCATCCGCGATACGGGCGTGACGTCGGGGATCCAGCGGGTCGAAGCTGTCGTCGGTGGAAACAATGGCCCGTCGACTGGCGCGGACGCAAGCCTCGTCGCACGCACGAATGCGACTGCGTCTGAGGGTGTTTCCGCGAACTTCTACTCGAACCACATCTACCTCTCCCACTGGACCGGCTCGCTCGATTCGCCGACCTGGATCGACTACATGGACACCGCGGAGGTACCCGTTGCCGCTGGCGCGACCGTCGCCCTGTGTTGCAGCGTCCAAGCCGCATGGGTCGAGGTCAATGGGCAGATCGCGGTCATGGCAGACCTGAACAACCGAGTCACCCTCACGAACTCGTGGGCCGGTCTGCGGGTTTCGCGGCGCAGCAGCACCAACTCCAATTCCTGGAACGACGTGCGCCTGCTGACGCGCTGAATCCGCCTCTCGCCGCGAGTAATTCACTCCTCTTCAAGGCGGCGCCTATGTCTATCGGTCACGAGCCGAACATCGACACCCTCGTGCTGGTTCCGGGGCAGGACTTCATCCACGACATCTACCCGCCCCAAGGATCGAGCATCCCGCCGAGCACGACGGTCGATCTCATCTTCTACGCCACCGGCAGCCGAGCCGTCCTCGCGACCTGGCCGGCGTCGGTCTCCTCATCCGCGGCTAGCTGGACGGTCTCCTCCACAGTCGCCGACACCATCCCTCTCCCAGCCGATTTCCGCATCTACTTCCGCTACAACGACGGCGCGGACTTCTGCTGGTACCGCGGGCAAGTCGCCCGACAGGAGTAAGCATGTCCATCGCAATCGGGACAACCCGCCAGGTACTGGCCGACGCCTACAAGACACTCTCGGGCGCATCGACCGTCTATGTCTCCCTCCACACCGCCGACCCCACCACGGTCGGCAACAACGAAGCCACTGGCGGCGGATACGCACGTGTGCAAGGGACGTGGACTTCCGGAACCGGTGGTGCTCTCACCATGGCCGAGTTGACTTTCACCGCACCGACCGGCGCCTACACACACGTCGGTCTGTGGTCGGCTAGCACCAGCGGCACCTTCTACGACAAGTGCGCCCTCTCCCCGAACATCACCCTTTCGTCCGCCGGCACGATCAAGGTGACGCCGAGCTTCGCAGTGAGCTGACATGGTCGACTTGCCACGCCGCCCAGGCTGGCGCGCATCGTTTCCAACCCGCGGTTCCGCATCGGCTGCACTGCCTGCGCGCACGAGTGCCTTCCTCACTCGCGAGATGCTGTACGTTCCGCCGCCACGCGCCGAGTTCGTAGGCGTTGGAGCGCTTACCGCAGTCGCGGCTCCCCAAGCGGTCGCAGTATTCAGCGCCTCAGGACTACTGACAGCTCTGGGCGCCGGTGCGGCCACCGCCGCGTTCACTAGCAATGGCACCCTCGTCGTTCCAACGAACAAGGGCGCGGCGTCATTCACTGGCGCAGGGAACCTCGGCGCGAACGCTGTCGCATTGGCAACGGCCCCATTCACCGGGGCTGGAACCCTGACCGCCCAGGGTGTTGCTCGCGGAACTGGATCGTTCTCCGGTGCAGGGACTCTCGCGGCTACTGGAACAGCGTCGGCGACAGCACCGTTCACTGGAGTTGGAACGCTCTCAGCGACCGCGACGACCTTCGCGCCATCCGGGATGAACAAGTCTGGGACGTCCGCGGTCCTCACCACGAGCTACCAGACGATCACGGGGTGGACCGCGGACACGAGCGGCTATCCAGGGTCTTCGCTGAGTGGAAACGGTCTCTCCGCCAATGGGAGCAAGACCGGCGCGACGCTTTCGACGACCTGTGCGGTCGCTAATTCCACTGCAGCAGGATTGACCGTCACGCTCCAGCTGATGGTAAACGGGGTCGCCAAGGTGACCGGCTCACCGACGTCCGTCACCGGCTTCGCCACGACCAACGTCAGCTTGTCCGGCAACACGAACGTCGCCTCCGGCGATGTGATCACCCTGCAGGCGCTGGGCAACTCCGGCACCTACCTCACGATCGTCGCCACTGGTACCTTCGTCCGTATCACCTGAGCCTCAACAAATCTGCCCCCGACCTTCACAGGTCGGGGGCAGTTTTCGTCGTATCTGGGCAACTGTGGGCATTTTGGCCACGGTTGGCTGGCCGAGGAGGTGAGTTGCTTCGGGTAACTCTCTCCTCAAACACCGAGCGGGTGAGCACGCGGTAACCGTCGGCCTCGATCTCGTCGGGAGTCACGTTCAAGATGGACGTGACTCTTTAGAAGGGGTGAGGTTTGAGAGTTCCCTGGAGGAACTCTCAATGATCTAGCGCCGCTAGAATCTGGCTGAAAATCGCTAGCTAGCGGGAATCAGACATTACAAAACCGCAGGTCACCTTTCCTGCGCGCGCACGCGCCCGCATGCGACTCCTATAAGTACTTACGTAGTAAGTACTTCTTACGTAAGTACTCAGGGATCAAGATCGCTGCGCGACGACACGTCATCAACTCATCGCAACGTATGTCTGTGGGTCTTCCATCGATCGGAAAAACCGCGTGCGCGTGAACGCGGCGGTTCGTCGTCGGTCCTGTCCCCGGGGCGCGCTCGGGCTTCTCGGCGCACATCGTTTGCGGCAGCATGAGACTCGACCAGTTGGGAACGTGAGATGTGCGGGTCGTTTTCGCGACGCGACCAACTGACCGCGCGTGCGAGGCGCGTTGCGTGCGCGAGGGCGGCTGCGGACGTGCGCGGGGGAGCGGTTCTTTGCCGCCTGAATGCGACGCTGAGCGACTTTCGAGGCTTGCGGGTGCAGTGGGATGGATTGGATTGCGTGAACTGCACAGCGGGCGTACGGTGGGCGCAGTCAGTAGCGACCGAGGAAGGAACTCCGATGAGCGTCCACACCGTGCCTGCCGGCCTCGTGAGGGCTGGTGGTGTCGAGCATTGGCTGTTTCGCTGCTGCCCGGCCGACGGCGCACCGTATGGGCAGCTGTGCTGGTGCACGGCGGGCTCCGACCATGCGGAGCCGGGCGTCCCGAAAGTGTTCATCAGGGACGGGTGGTGGGTGACAAAACAGTGCAGATCGCGATGAAAAGGTGCAGGTCACACGGGTGAACGGTGTGTGGCACATAGACTCTTGCGTGGACTTTTGTTATTGATTGGGGCATGGACGTGACGTCAGAAGAAGCGCAGAAGCTTCTCGATCGAGTGGTGGAGGCGACGGAACGTGCGCAGAGGTCGCGCGAGGTTGCCGACCATGACTCGACGCTGAGGCGGGAGGCGGTTGAGGCCGCAATGGAGGCCGGGTTGCCTCGTGACCAAATCGCTGCCGCGGCCGGCGTCCACCGCAACGTTCTCTATCAGATCGTCAAACAGGACGCGCGACGCAAGTAGACCACTTGCAAATATGGAGACTGTTCACTAGTCTGCAAGTACACCACTTGCAGACTAGTGGTATCGGCGCCGAGATCTTGGCGGAACGAGACGCCGATACCACCCAACCGAAAGGATCGGTATGTCGCAGGCTAACACGCCTGATCATGCCCAGTCGCCCCCTCCACCGGCCCTCGTGGTCATGTCCGACGGAGTCCCGACGACCACGTCTCTGATCGTCGCCGAAGGCACGCAGAACGCGCACGCGTCTGTCCTTCGATTGATCCGGGGCAACCTGGCCGACTTCGAGGAGTTCGGCTTGGTCGGATTTGAAATCCGAAAAATAGCCGCAGGTCCGGGGCGTCCCGAGAGCTACGCCGTCCTCAACGAAGAGCACGCGACTCTCCTCCTCACCTACATGCGTAACAGCGTGATCGTGAAGGACTTCAAAAAGCGTCTGGTGCGCGAGTTCTGGGCATTGAAGCGCTCAGGTTCGGAGTTCCAGCCGAACACGGTGACGTGGATGGAGTTGGCGGCACTGATTCGGCAGCGATACGGCATATCGCTCGAGGTTGCCGACATCACCCGTGCACTCCGCGACGGGGGAGTGTTGATGCAGAACTGTTCCGCGCCGAAAAAGGCATATCGGCAATGGTTTTGGTTCACCGGCTCGGCGTGGACGGTACACCCGCATGTGCTGCCTGAGCTCGTCCGCAAGCTTGTCGACACCCGCCGCGCACTCGGCGACATGCAGTCTCAGCTCCGACTGGATCTGGGGTTCGACGAGCAACTGCGCCGCGAGATTGAAACGAAGCGGGGCCGTGCGGCCTGATACGGCGAGAGTAATTCAGCTCCGCCGCTCCCGATGAACCCCGCCTAACAAGGCGCTGGTCAGGTCCAATCGTCAATTTTGACGATTGGACCTGACCAGCCCAAATACTTCCGCACCCTCTAGGCCCCACGTGATGGGCCGCAAACCGTCACGTGGGGCTTTCCTATACCCAGATAGGTCTAACGATGCCCACTTCCATGCCCAACGTCCGCTTCGAGTTCGGACAGACCGGAATCCGCGACACCCGCCTGTACCGCAGCAACCCGAGCCTCATCACCGCAGACCTCGACGGTTGGCTCCGCGATTTCGGTGTCATCACCCGAAAGCCGGTCGGCAACATCTGGTTCCGGCGTGAATCCGATGGTCGTGTCTGGCAAGAGGTCGGACGCCTCACCTTCCACATTCACACCGAGCTCGTCGAAGTCCACCCGCACCGCGGAATCACGGAGGCGGAGATGGCGGCCCTGCGTGGTGCCGGCGCATGCGCACGACTGACTGAGCCGACCTACCTGAACGGTTGGGCCTTCGCGCGCCGTAAGGGCGAGGTCGTGTGGGAAAGCATGCTGTACCTGGCGAACTGAGGTTCTGACCAGCCAGTTTAGCCGATCGGCTAAAAAGTCCTCCGATGCTGGTAAGAGGGGTCGGCAGGTACGCCGACCCCTTATTGGCATCGAAGCACGTCACTACTTCGGCGGTTGAACGATGTCAGTCCACTGGGCGCCGTCGAACCATCGGACCACGCCTGAGGTGTCGGGGTACCAGCCAGGTGGGGGACTGGCCTGTGTTTGTGGCGGCGCGGTGATGATGGTGACCGGTGCGGGCCGCTTGTTGCCCATGCGGACGATCGCTCGAATGATGAAGAACGTCAGCAGTAGCGGCGAAAGCAACACCGCGAACACCAGGAAGTCGAAAGGCGTGGTGTGGCCAGTTGCTGCGCCAAGCAGGATGGCGGTGAGAAGGTAGACGACGACGATCACGATCGTTGCCGGAAAGGGCTTCCTGGTTGGTGCTGCCATGACTGTCTGCTGTGCTGGCGCTGGCTGGGGGAAGCTCCCCGGGCCTCCTGATGGCTGTCCCTGTGGGTGCGGCGGGTAGGTCACGGGTCCCCCTGGCTAGGAAGCGTTTTCAGCCGGTCATCGGTTGTGCACGCGTTTGCTGTTACGTTGCAACCGTTTGGGGAGCGTAGCGGGTCGTATTGTCCGTGTCGCTGACATCGCGTGCCATTCAGTCCTGTGCGCGCAGGATCACCTCTGTGACAAGGACATCGGCAACGCTTTCCGGCGGGTAACCCGCGGCGGTCAGGGCGTCGCGCGGCCAGAGTTTGGGATTGCTGATCAACGCGAGAACAACGTGTTCGACACCAACAGTGGATTGGCCGGCGGTGTGCGCGATCGCCGTTGCAGCCTTCAGAGTTTCCTGCAGCGTCGAGCCTGGAACCAGGATCTGTTCCGTCGGCTGGTTCTGGTCACCCGGTTGGCGCGGGGGCCTGGTCATCGCGACGTTCACCTTTCGGTCGCAGGGTTTTGAAGGTAGAGCGGTCATCAGGTGCGGAGCTATGGCACGGGGCAACACACCTGACGACCAGCTTTGGCACCGCTACCGCTTGTGGATCCAGCCGCTCTTGTCCTCGTCGGGCCCGTCGGCGTTGACGTCTTCGTTCCAGTTGTCGCTGCTGTTGCCGTTCGGTCCGGGTTCGAGAATCTGCACTTCATCACCTCCTTTCGATAGGGGAGCTCTGCCAGGGCGTCTATCGGTCATGGGTGTGGGGAGACCTGTTGCAGAGTGACCGCGTCGCGGGTCACGATCTGCTCCAGGTCGTAGTTGTCGTCTTCCTTGAGCGCTACGGTGTGCCGCTTGCGTGTATCCACGCAGATCACATCGGCTAACTTCACCAGCGCACGCAGCTCGCTGCTGTAGAGATGGTCGATCGTTGGCACGATCAGGTCGTCCGCGTCTTCGCCGTAGATGAGGTTGAGCAGGTGGTTGACCAGGTGGTCACCCCACCGGGCTGAATCGGCAAGGACCACAAGCACAACGCGCGTGCCGCATTCCTGGGCGACGGCATGAATTGCTGCCTCATCGTCCTGCCAGCTCGCTCCGGAGACGTCCCGACGTAGCAACCCGATCGCGTGCCGGGTCATGGCTGTGCTCCGACGTATTCGCGGTACACGGCCCGTGTCATCGTGACGCGGCCGCGGTCAGTGGAACGCCACCGCGCGGGGCTGCGCAAGGTGCTCATCGCGAGCCCCGTTTTCGACAGTCGCAGCAGCGCCCGGTGAATCGAGGTGTCGGGCAGCCCGGTTGCGCGGCAGAGCTGCCGGCAGGTAAGCGCACGAGATGGTTCCAGCATCGACAGTGCGCCAAGCACTTTTGCTTCTGGTTCGGTCAAGGCCATCGTCGTCCCTCGCCGTCGTTCGTCGTCTGTGTCGTCGTCGGTGGCTGCTCGGGGCGGGGACGACGATCACCGGCCCCGAGCGCCTACGACGACGTTAGGAAGAACTTCGGGACGCCAGAACTGTGTCGAGGGCACTTTCCGAGACGTTCAAAACGTCCCGTGTGTCCTCGAAATGCCCGTAGGGTTCCGAGTTATGACGCGACGGCTGGAGTCCGCGATGCTCAGGGCTGGAATCGACTCGGCTGCGTTGGCGGCCGCGGTCAAGGTGGACGTCAAAACGGTGAACAGGTGGCTTGCGGGTCGGGTGCCGCATCGCAGGACCAGGCTTCAGGTTGCTGAAGCGCTGGGGGAGACAGAAGAAGCGCTGTGGCCAGCGTCTCGGCCGGACTCGCAACCAGGCGCACCAGCGACAGCGGAGGTCCTCGGTGCCTATGCGCACCGAGCTGAGATACCCAGCGATCTGTGGGTTTCATTGGTGTACAAGGCAACCGAGCGAATCGACATCATGGGCTATGCGTACCCGTTCGTATTTGAGTTGTTGCCCAAGGCCTCCGAGCTGATCGCGGCCAAAGCCAACTCTGGGTGCGTGGTGCGGTTGGGATTTGCCGATCCTGACTGCGATCACGTCATGGAGCGAGACGCACTCGAGCAGATGGGAGGAACACTCCCTGGCAGGATTCGCAACGCGTTGTCGATGCTGGGGCCTCTCGCCGACACCCCCGGATGCTCAATCGGACTTCATGCTGCGCACCTGTACAACTCGGTGTTTCGATTTGACTCGGAGATGATCGTTACCCCGTACTTGTTCCGGGCGAGGGGATACCAGCACACCGCGCTGCACCTGCGGCGTTTGTCACCGCACGGCATATTTGAGTCGTACGCAGACCAGTTCGAGCAGATATGGGGTACAACCGCCCCCTACGAGTTAGAGGTAGACCATGGGCTCACGGCGTGACTACTACCACGACCCGAACGCACCCAAGCCCAATTCGTTGAAGCCCGGGGGCTCGGCTCTGGTGGTGGACGAGGCCGGTCGAGTCCTGATGCAGCGGCGGGGCGACTCCGGCAACTGGTCATTGCCGGGAGGAATCATGGAGGTCGGGGAGACTCTGGAAGACTGCGTGATCCGCGAGACCCGCGAAGAAACCGGGCTGGACATCGAGATCACCGGGTTGCTCGGCATCTACACAGATCCCGAGCATGTGATCGAGTACTCCGACGGCGAGGTCCGCCAAGAGTTCGCGATCGTGTACTACGGCCAACGGGTCGGCGGCGAAATCCAGGTGTCCCACGAATCCACAGAGGTTCGATTCCTCGCACTGGAGGAGCTGGAGGGCTTGCCCGTGCATCCGACTGTGCGCCTGAGACTTCAACATCATCGGGACGGCTCAAATCTCCCGTGGCTAGGCTGACCGACGACTTGCTGGCCCGCAGCGCTGGCATCTACCTACGGTGCACTGCACCTGATCAATAGCGGTCGTCGACCTCATGCTCGTCGACCTGGCGGACAGCCTCTGAGAGCCCGCGCAGTCTCGCGACCACGACGTCGGCTGCAGCACCGGTCCGGTAGACGCCGTCGCACACCGCCACGACACCGCCGAGCATCGGTAGCGCTAGCAGGGTGAGCACTTCGTCGACGTCATGAAGGCCCGGCGTGGGATCGACGGCGGGTCGGACTGCGCGCAGTACGTCTCTCGCATCGAACACCTCGCTCGGCTCGACCTCGGTGAGGACGTCGAGGACCGCGGCGAGCAGATGGTCAGACGCCATTGCCGTTGTCCTCTGGGCGTTGTGTGAGGGCTCGTTGGGAGCACCATTGCTGGATCTCCATGGATCCTTGCCGGTTGCTGGTCTTGACCGTCAGTGAGACGAGGGCGATCCAGTCGCCGTCTCGGCTGCGCGCCCAGGCGTGGAGGTACCCGGGGACCTGTCCTGTGAGTTCGAGCCCGCCGGCGCGGACGCGGAGTGGGGTCTCGTTCGCGCCGAACGCGGGGGAGTGGGTGGGGATTGCGGTGCCGAGGTCGATGAGCACTGGCCTGGGCGGGGTCACTTCACGTCGGAGTGAGGGGGTCGCGTCGGGCCAGTGTTCGAACATAGGTGCGAATTCTAGCCCGTCTGTGATGCGTCGGCGACGATTGCTATCGAGTTGCGATTCAGCGGGTCGGGTGCGTCCTGGAGTAGTGGATCGAAACCTCTCTTGGTCTTGATGCGGACAACTACCCTGGGGACGATCCGGGACGTGCAGTGCCAAGTTCCGTGCCAGAATTTCCGGGGACGGCTCGGGTCGCCTCCGGACGGTGCGGGACATGATCAGCGAGCATGCCCCTCACCAGGGGGGACGTGAAGCGTCTTTCTGGTTAGTGCTTAAGCTTCCCGTTATGCGTATCGGACTGTCGAT
>NZ_JBHTVV010000012.1:0-92608 GCF_042792755.1 Nocardia sp. NPDC056611 | reverse complement strand
AACGCTGGATTGGGAGACCCCAGCCCAGCGTCTGGCTAAGCTCCTGGCCGAAGCCAGTTGATCAACTTGTGTTGCAACGACTCCTAGAATCCGCCAGGTCCCGGCGGGGCGTTCGTCTGTCTGGGCGATATCAGGCTGCGCTGCGATGTGACGCCGGCCTTCGGGCGGGCCTTGTGGCTGTCACCGGCCATGGTCGGGTCTGGTCGGGGGCGGGGGTCCAGCGCTCCCGTTCGATCCGTGCCCTGATCGCGCCGCTGTTCTCCGGGGGCATTCGCTGCGGCCAGAGCGCGGCGCGGAGCAGGGCCGCGCCGGGGATCAGGAACGCCAGCATCCATCCCCAGAACAGGGCGGTCTCGTGGTGGACCAGGTAGGTGATCATCGCTCTGACTCCTCTCGCTCGGAATCCTCTGCACCACAGGTGATTTCATTCATGCTCGGCGCGTCGGCGGCGGCCACGCCCAGAGATTCGAGGGCTGTGACGTCGGCCGCCAGTTCGCGCAGCTGCGCCAGGTACTCATCCATCGGCACGGGCCACCCGTCCGCCCCAACCACGAACCACGACCCATCCGAGCACTGGAGGTAGCGGCCTTCGGGTTCGATACTGGGCGGTCCGGATTGCCTTGCGGGCCGCGCCTTTCGGCGGCTCATCGGGCGTACCTGCGGAACTTCGTGGTCCAGGCCGCGCGTCCCCTGGGGGTAATCGACCAGCGGGACGCGTACGGGGCGGCCGTCACCAGGCCGCGTGATTCCAGCTGCCCGATCGCCCGGCGGGCCGACCACCCGGTGATCTGGGCCTGTTCGCTGATCTGAGCGGCGGTCAACATCCCGCCGGGCGCGAGCACGCCCAGCACCGCCGCCTCCGCCATGGACCCGGTTGCCATAGCTACCCCCTTTGGTCGCCAATGCGTCTGTAGGGCGGGTACCGAACGCCAGGTGGACCGGCTGCGGATACCCACCGTTTGACCTTGACACCCTGGTCAGGTGACTTTGTCCCGCTGCGGGACAAGGGCTTGCCAACGCACGTAATCTGAGCTCTGTCAGGGGTACGGAGGGAGCGGGCATATGACCGGCGAAGATCTGTTCATCGGGCAACGAGTCAAGGCGATCCGGAAGCGGCGCGGCATCACGCAACAGGTGCTGGCCGACCGGACGGGGCTCTCACGCGGCGCGATCGCCAAGTACGAATCCGGTGAGCGCCCGGTGGATTCGCGACGCACCCTGCTGGCCCTGGCGGCGGCGCTGGGCGTGACCCTGGGTGATCTGACCGGGCACGAACAAGACAAGCTGGACCCGTCCACAGCCGAATTCCACACCGCCGTACCGGATCTGGAAACGGTCCTGTGGACGCGGGGCAACGTCACGGACACCCGCCCGCCACGCACCCTGGATCAGCTTGCGGCGGACGCACACCGGGCCACCAAGCTGCGCAACAACTGCGATTACGCGACGCTCGGGCCGATGCTGGTCCCGATGCTCACCGACGCCTACCGACACGTCGGTGAGGCCAAGGCCGACCAGACGGAGCGGGCCTGGGACGTGCTGGGCACGGTGGCCTATGGCATCGCCTCCGCGTTACGAGCGCGCGGCTATCACGCACTCGCTTGGACAGCGGCGCTGGAGGCGGAGCGGGCGGCGAACCATATCGGTGGGGCCGCGCCGATCGCCGCCGCCGCATTCAGCCGGGCACAGATCATGTTGTCGCGCCCGGGTGCTCTGCCCGCCGCCCTGGCCACGGCGACAGAGACGGCGGAGCGGATCGCCGCCGAGGTTCGCACGCTGGGCGAGATCGAGACGTATGGGATGCTGCACCTCCAGGCGTCGATGGTCGCGGCGACCCTGGGTGGCGATCCGGAGCCCCATCTGGCTGAGGCGGCGGAGACGGCGGGCAGGCTGCGCAGCGCCCGGCCGAATACCTCTGTGGCGCGCAATGAATCGTTCGGCCCGGCGAATGTGGCGCTGTGGCGGATGTCGGCGGCGATGGAACGCCGTGAGCCGAGCGAAGTACTCGCGCTCGCACCGACTTTGCAACCCGCGGATCTACCCAATGAAGGGCGGCGCGCGCAGTACTTCGTGGAGATCGGCAAGGCACACGCCATGCGCAAGGACTACCGCGAGTCGATGCACTCCCTGCTTCGGGCCGAGCACGCCGCACCCCAGCACGTCCGCACCATGCCGCCCGTACGTGAGCTGGTCGGGCACATGATGCGCACGGCGAAGCGGGATCTCACGAGCGGAGACCTGGGCAAGCTGGCACAGCGCGTAGGCGTCGTCCCCGCCTGACCGAATCCACGGTCTCGAATACCTACAGATCAGAACGATATTCGGTGTGCCTTCTGGCCCACCGCCACAGCGGCACCATCCTGGCGTTCGCGAGGACGGTGTCACTCTGGGTCGAGGGATGGAAGTGGAGGCCATCGATTTCGGTGCGGGACGGGGATTCCTTTCAGCTGGCCGCACCGACGGACAGCGGACGAGGTTAGCCGTTGGTTGGGCTCAACTGCCGCAACCATTGGTCAACGATCTGGGCGGTCGTATGCGCCTCGGTGCTGCACAGTGCGACGTGTTCCGTGTCCACGGTCTGGACAGTCTGTTCGGTTGACCATGTTTCGATGGGCCACTCGTTGAGGTTGTGCGTCGGTGACGGTTTCGTGCATTTGATGACGAGCGCCTGGCATTCGACAGGCTGATACTCGAGTTGCAGCAACAGGTCGAGCCAGCAGGCCAGTGCGGTCAAGCGTTCGGTGGTGAAGCCGGCGAGGTCGGGAATCATGGCTTCCGTATCGACCACGGCGTCTCTCGCGGTTCCCATTTGGCGCTCGTTCGCCTCCCGGGCGATGAAGGAATCGAAGATGATCAATCCGCGCAACCGGGTGTTGTCTTGTTCCAGCAATCGAGCTGCGGTGGCGTGGGCGAGGTTTCCCCCTCCCGACATGCCGGCCAGGACGAATTCGTCGTCACCGACGGTGTCGAGGACGGTCCTGCCGATACTGTCGATGGCGGCGTCGAGCGACGCCGGCAAGGGCTCATCCGGCTCATATCCCGAGAGCGGGATGACCGAGACGCGGCGATGACCACCCAGATGGGCGGCGAGCAGAATGTACTGAATATATCCGCCGAGGAATGCCGGGGTGGAGATCAATACCACGTGGGGCAGGG
This sequence comes from Nocardia sp. NPDC056611, assembly GCF_042792755.1. Lineage (NCBI taxonomy): Bacteria > Bacillati > Actinomycetota > Actinomycetes > Mycobacteriales > Nocardiaceae > Nocardia > Nocardia sp. NPDC056611. The sequence goes on along the minus strand of NZ_JBHTVV010000012.1, from coordinate 89,452 downwards.
TATCGCCGCCACTGTTGTGGGGCGTTCCTCCGCTGAGTCCGATGCCCTTCGGTATTCCCTCGGTGTAATGGTCGAACGCCGGGCGGAGTTGCGCAGCCGCGAGGAGGAACTCCAAGCCGTCGGCGAACCTGTCGTCGGCGACCGCCTGTCTGAACATGCGGACAATAGATGGTTCCGTGGATGGGGCGCTCGCCACGGTGGCCCGGTCGGGGGCGTGTCCGACCCCGTTGCGTCGAGGCGCGAACAGGGTGGCTCCGCGTATGGCGAGTTGCGGTTCGCCGCTGGCGACCGCGGTGACGGTCATGTTCCGTACGGCCATGAGCCCGAACAAATCCCCGAGACCTTTGTCGAGGGAGTCGGTGTCGACGAGAATGATCCGCCCCGGGTTCTCGGATTGAGCCGACTTCACCAGCTCCCATATCGCCGATCCCGTCGGGTCCGCAACCTCGTCAGCCGATACCGAAATCGCGCCGCGCGTGAGCACCAGGAAGGTACTGGCATCGAAGCGTTGTTGTCCGGACCAGGACCGCAAAGCGTCCGACACCTTCTGGGTCATGGCGTGCGTATCCGTTGGGAGCGCACCGGATTCGTCTCTGCGGCAGTCCAGAACTATGACCTGAGTATTGTCGATATCGGGCCCGTTCAGCGCTTCCGTCCAGTCGCAGGGCGCCACTTCGGGTAATGACGCGGGAGCGGGAAATGTGGACCACTCGACGGTGTGATTCTCATTCATGGCTGCTTCTTTCAGGATTGCGGCTGCGGCACCCCCCGAGGTGTAGAACCTGTTACTGCGACTGGCATGTATGGCGTTGCCAGTGCCTCGCTGACGGTCCGCAATGAACTAGCTCCGGGAGCACTCGTCCCTGCTCCACGGCGCGTCGCCAGCATGCCACGAGGAACTGGCGCCGTCCATCGCTTGACTAGAACGTGTTCTTGCATGATGCTGAGAAGCACTGGGCGAGTCAGCTAGTGAGGGTGGGGCGGATGAACCGGGCGACGGCAATGCCGAGCGAATGGCGCGGACGGAAGTCGAGTGCGACTTGATGCTCGCCACGGGTCCTGTTGAGCTCGAGCCGATCTCGCAGGTCGATCCGGATGGCGTTCCGACTTCGGAAGCCAGGTACTCGCTGGACTTTCCGGAGATCTCGAGCGGATTCATCACCTAGTCGAATTCGACTCGGTTGACCTATCTTGATTCGACGACAGCTGATGAGACTGCCGCTTTGTTGAACGCCGAGTTCGGTATACCCATGTCTTTATCCGGATTGGGTTCTTGCTCTTTGGAATAGGGGTTCCAAAATGGTCGATCAGCAGAAGCTGCAACATCTCCTGCGACGGGTCACAGCCGAGCTGCAGGAAAGCCGGGCCAAGCTGCGGGAGCTGACGCAGCAAGCCTCGGAGCCGGTAGCGATCGTGGGTATGGGGTGTCGTTTTCCGGGAGGCGTGGAGTCGCCGGATGATCTGTGGCGTCTGGTTGCCGAGGGTCGTGATGTGGTGTCGGCGTGGCCCTCTGATCGTGGGTGGGATCAGTCGGGCTTGTTCTCCGCGGAGCCGGGGGTGGCGGGAAAGTCGTATGTGCGGGAGGGCGGGTTCGTCTACGAGGCGGGCGATTTCGATCCGGAGTTCTTCGGGATCAGTCCGCGAGAGGCGATCGCGATGGATCCTCAGCAGCGGCTGCTGCTGGAGACGGCGTGGGAGGCTTTGGAGCGGGCGGGCATCAAGCCGGATTCGTTGCGTGGCAGTGACACTGGCGTGTTCGTCGGTGTCATGGGGCAGACCTATGGCGGGATAGTCGGACTCGGGGCTGATCATGGGTCGGAGGGGTATCGGTTGACCGGCGCCGCGCCCAGTGTGGCGTCGGGCCGGGTGTCGTATGCGTTGGGGTTGGAAGGCCCTGCGGTGTCGGTGGATACGGCGTGTTCGTCGAGCCTGGTGGCGTTGCATCAGGCGGTGGCCGCGTTGCGTGCGGGGGAATGTTCGCTGGCGCTGGCCGGTGGCGTCACCGTGATGGCAACCGCGGGAACGTTTGTGGAGTTTTCCCGGCAGCGGGGGTTGGCGCCGGATGGTCGGTGTAAGCCGTTCGCCGACGCCGCCGACGGGACAGCGTTCGGTGAAGGCTCGGGCGTGCTGGTGCTGGAACGATTGTCCGATGCCCAACGCAACAGGCATCAGGTGCTGGCGGTGGTTCGAGGCACCGCGGTCAATCAGGATGGTGCGTCCAATGGGTTGACCGCACCGAATGGTCCTTCGCAGCAGCGGGTTATCCGGCGCGCGCTGGCCAATACCGGGATATCCGCCGCCGAGGTCGATGCGGTCGAGGCCCACGGCACCGGAACCACGTTGGGTGATCCGATCGAGGCGCAGGCGCTGCTGGCCACCTACGGGCAGGACCGGCCGCAGGATCGGCCGGTGTGGCTGGGTTCGATCAAATCGAATATCGGGCACACGCAGGCGGCCGCCGGCGTGGCCGGGGTGATCAAGATGGTGCAGGCACTGCGGCGCGGAATCCTGCCCAAGACACTGCACGTGAATACACCGTCCACACAGGTGGATTGGACCGCAGGGCGGGTGGAACTGCTCACCGAGCAACGCGACTGGCCGACGGTCGACCGGCCGCGTCGTGCCGCGGTATCGGCCTTCGGTGTCAGCGGCACCAATGCCCACGTCATCCTCGAACAGGCGCCGGAGTCGGTGACCGATCCCGCGATCGGTGGGGACCGGTCGGTGGCCTGGGTGGTGTCGGGCCGGACGCCGGAGGCGTTGGCCGGGCAGGTGCGGCGTCTGCGGGATTTCGTGGCCGGTGACCCATCGATGAACGCGCACGACGTGGCGCGGTCGTTGGTGTCTCAGCGGTCGCGGTTCGACCACCGTGCGGCGGTGGTGGGTGCGAATCGTGAACAGTTGCTCGCGGGGCTGACTGCGCTGCTGGAGCAGACTCCGAGGCCCGGCGTGGTGACGGGCGTGGCCGGGGTGTCACGCAAAACTGTGCTGGTATTCCCTGGTCAGGGGGCTCAATGGCTGGGCATGGGGAGACAGCTGCTGGACCGCTCGCCGGTGTTCGCTCGGAAGATGGCCGAGTGCGATGCCGCGTTCTCGCCGCTGGTGGATTGGTCGTTGTTCGACGTGCTCGCGGGCGCGGAAGGAGCGCCGCCGCTGGAGCGTGTCGACGTGGTTCAACCGGTGCTGTTCGCGGTGATGGTGTCGTTGGCCGAGCTGTGGCGCTCGGTGGGTGTCGTCCCGGACGCGGTAGTGGGTCATTCCCAAGGCGAGATCGCCGCGGCGTGTGTGGCCGGGGCATTGTCTCTCGAGGATGCCGCTCGGGTGGTGGTCCTGCGGTCGGCCGCGTTGATCGCCTTGACCGAGCAGGGTGGGATGGCGGCGGTGTCCTTGCCGGTCGACCGAGTCGCCACACTGCTGACCGGATACGACGAATTGTCGGTGGCCGCGGTGAACGGCCCGCAGGCGACGGTGGTGTCCGGGGTGGCAGCGCAGCTCGAGGATTTCCTGGAAGCCTGTGCACGCGACAACGTTCACGCACGCCGGATCCCGGTGGACTATGGCTCCCATTCGCCGCAGGTCGACGTGCTCCGCGAACCACTGCTGAAGGTGCTGGCCGAACTTCGGCCCGGATCCTCACACGTGGCGTTCTGGTCCAGCGTGACCGGTGGTGTGCTCGACGGCACCGAGTTGGACGCGGACTACTGGTTCCGGAATCTGCGGGAACCGGTGCGTTTCCAACAAGCGGCTCAGGCCCTGCTGGAGGACGGGTACGACGTCTTCGTCGAGGTCAGTCCGCATCCGCTGCTCACGGTCGGTATCGAGCAACTGTGTGATCTTCGGGTGGGCGCCGATCCCGTGACCGTGGTGGGTTCGCTGCGACGTGACGCGGGGGACATGGACGATCTCCTCCTGTCGGCGGCGCAGTTGGAAGTGTCCGGCGTGGGCGTGGATTGGGCGGCGTTGCTGGGACCTGCGCAGGGGACCGGGGTGTCTTTGCCGACGTATGCGTTTCAGCGGCGCCGGTATTGGATGGATGGCGGCTCGAGTGGTGGGGATGCGTCGTCGTTGGGGTTGTCGGCGGCTGATCATCCGCTGTTGAGGGCGGTGGTGGCGTCCCCGGACGGGGGCGGTGTGGTACTGACCGGCCGTGTCGGCCTGGCAACCCATCGGTGGCTGGCCGATCGTGCCGTGGGTGGGTTCGTGCTGTTGCCGGAGACCGCTGTCGTGGAGTTGGTGTTGCGTGCGGCAGCGGAAGTGGGGTGCGCGCTGCTGCAGGAGCTGACTCTCCTGACGCCTCTCGTACTGCCCGACGAGGTCGGGATGCAGTTGCAGGTAGTGGTGGACGACGCCGACGAGCTCCGCTGCCGGTCGGTGTCGGTGTATTCCCGCGCCGAGGCCGCCGACGGCATGTGGGTTCTGCACGCACAGGGCGTGTTGGGTATCGAGGGTGCGCCGGAACCGGATTCGGGCCTGGCAGTGTGGCCGCCCGATGGCGCGGTCGCCGTGCCCATGGATGGTCTGTATGACCGGTTGACTGTCGCCGGTTACGAATACGGACCGGCGTTCCAGGGGTTGCGATCGGTATGGCGTTCCGGCGCGGAACTTTTCGTGGAGGTCGAGCTGCCCGAGACGCTGACCGATGTGTCGCGGTTCGCGGTGCATCCGGCCTTGCTGGAGTCGGTGCTGCACGGACAACTCGTCGATGTCGATCCCGATCCGGGACGAGTGACGTTGCCTTACCGCTGGCAGGGGGTGACGTTGCAGGCGACCGGAGCGTCGCTGCTGCGGGCGCGTATCAGTCCGGTCCCCGGCGATATCGACGCAGTATCGATCCAGGTCGCCGATGCGTCCGGCCGGATGGTGCTCACGACGCGGTCCATGACCGTGCAGGAGGTATCCGCCGCACAGCTGGACGCCGTCTCGGCGCGGGACGGGTTGCATGGAGTGCAGTGGACGCCCATCGCGGCGCAGGCCATCTCGTTTGTTGATGCCGAGTCCTTCACCGATGGTGAGGTTTTCGGGAACCGGGTGCAGAACCAGGACGTACCCGTACCCGCGGTAGTCGTATTCGACCGTGGCGTGGCCGGTTCCGGCGCGGACGAGGATGTGCCGGGCCGGGTCCGCGATGCGACGCACGAGATGTTGGGCGTGTTGCAGTCCTGGCTTGGCGAGTTGCGATGCGCGACAAGCACCCTGGTTGTGGTCACTCGTGGCGCGGTCGGCCAGGCTGGGCACGACGTCACTGATGTCGCAGGATCTGCGGTCTGGGGTCTGGTGCGTTCGGCTCAGTCGGAGGCTCCCGGCCGAATCGTCTTGGTCGACACCGACACTGATGCGCTGACCGCCGAAGCGCTGGCGGCAGTCATGGTTTCGGGCGAGCCCCAGGTGGTCATCCGTGCCGGTGTCGTGCATGGAGCCCGCCTGACGCGGATACCTTTTCCGGACCGCGATTCCGGGAAGATCGTCCGCCCTGGGACAGTGCTGGTAACCGGCGGTACGGGCGGTTTGGGTGCGGTGCTGGCGCGACATCTGGTGACGAACCATGGGGTGCGGTCGCTGGTGTTGGCGAGTCGCCGCGGTGCGGCCGCGCCGGGAGCGTCGCTGTTGGCGACGGAGTTGGGCGAGCTGGGTGCTCGGGTGCGGATCGTGGCCTGTGATGTCGCGACTCGCGATGGGGTGGCCGAGCTGTTGGCGGCGGTACCTGAACAGTTCCCTGTGACGGGCGTGGTGCATGCGGCCGCCGTGCTCGATGACGGTGTGATCGCGTCACTGACACCGGACCGGATGGACCCGGTGCTGGCGGCGAAGGCCGATGCCGCGTGGTATCTGCACGAGGCGACGAACAGTATGGATTTGGGGATGTTCGTGCTCTACTCGTCGATGGCGGGTGTGTTGGGCAATGCGGGGCAGGGCAACTACGCGGCCGCGAATGTGTTCCTGGACGGGTTGGCCGAGCATCGGCGTGCGAGGGGGCTGGCCGCGACTTCGATCGCGTGGGGGTTCTGGGCTTCCGATACCGGGATGACCGGGCATCTCGCTGATACCGACACCGCTCGGCTGAGTCGTGTTGGGCTGTCACCTATCTCGACCGAGCAGGGTCTGGCGCTGTTCGACGCGGCGATCGCTACGGACCGTGCCGCGGTGGTCGCGGCGCAGCTGGATCGTCGGGCGCTGGATGCGCAGGTCAGGGCTGGGACATCGATCCCGCTGCTGCGGGGATTGGTATCGAGTGGCCGCCGTTCGGTGCTGGAGCTGTCGCGGGAACCGGGAGGTGATCTGCGAGAGCGGGTTTCAGCGCTGGCGGACGTCGAGCGACTGCCGATGCTGCTGGACGTGGTGCGAGACCAGATGGCGGTTGTGCTCGGCCATGATGGTCGCGACGCGATCGATCCGGCTCGCAACTTCCGGGAGTTGGGTTTCGATTCGCTGGCCGCGGTCGAGGCCCGTAACCGACTGAATGCGATCACGGGACTGCGACTGCCCGCGACCTTGATCTTCGACCACCCCACCCCGGCCGCCCTCGCCCGGCACATCCTGCACGAACTGCTCGGATCCGATGGGGAGACCGTGGCGGCGCCGATGCGGCCGGCGGAATCCGCTGCTCCCGAAGACTCTTTGGTCGGCGTCATCCGGCAGGCGATCGCGGACAACAGGTTCACGCAGGGTGTGGCGCTCTTGCGAGCGGCAGCGAAACTCCGTCCGCGGTTCGACCACTTCACCGAGGGAATGCCGACCGGCATCGGAGTCAGTGGCGGGGATGTCCTGCCGCACTTGGTATTCATCAATGCCCCGGAATTCCTCGGGGGATCCGTTCAGTACACGCGGCTCGCCGCCCAGGTGGGCGGTCACCGCCGGGTCTCGGCCATCCCGCTGTCGGGATACGCTCCGGATGAGCCGCTCCCCGCATCGCTCGACGCCGCCATCGGCAGCATTGTCAAGACGGTCCTCGACACTGTCGGCCAGGACGAATTCGTGCTGGGCGGCTACTCGGTAGGGGGAAACATCGCCCACGCGGTGGCGGCTCGGCTGGTGGAACAGGGAAATGCCCGGTTGCGGGGCCTGGTCATCCTGGACGGCCTCATCACCCGCGAGGCGAACGAACGCCGATTGAACGGCCTCGGGAGCCACATGCTCGAGCTGGACGCGACAATTCCCGACCACGCCGGCCTCACCACCGCACGGTTGACCGCATTCGGTTGGTGGTTCGACCTGGCGATGCAGATCGAACACAAGCCGCTGGACTGTGCGGCGCTCGTCGTCGAGTTCACGCGATCGTCGCCCGTGCGTCAGAGCCTCGATGAGTGGCCGGCAGGAGAGTGGTCGACCGCGTCCACGGTCCGGACCGTGGACGCGGATCACGGTGCGGCACAGCTCATAGACCAATGGCTCACGCAGCTGAGCGCCGGCAGCCGACCTATTCAGTGAGGGAGACGTAATGAGCACTACGACATCGCAACCCGATCACGAGATCGTGGTGATCGGGGCGGGTCCCGGCGGTATCGCGGCGGGTGCGCTACTCAAGCGCGCGGGAATCGACGAGTTCACCATTCTGGAACGCGCGGGCGAGGTCGGCGGCAGTTGGCGCGAAAACTCCTACCCGGGGATCAGCGTGGACGTACCCGCGTTCATCTACCAGTACTCGTTCGCGCGCAAGGCCGATTGGCCGACGCTGTTCCCGACAGGCGCCGAGATTCAGGCGTATAACCAGGATGTCGCTCGCCGCTACGGTCTCTATCGGCATCTGCGGTTCCACACCGAGGTCGTCCGCGAAGTCTGGGACGAGACCCACCGTCGATGGGTATTGCACACCGCTGACAACGAGATCATTACCGCCAGGTTCGTGATCAGCGCGGTCGGCGCCTTTCTGCGACCCAAAGTCGACAGTGGCATCAAGGGTCTCGATGACTTCACCGGTACGGTGCAGAGCCCGGCCACCTGGGACCATGCGCTCGACCTGGCGGGTAAGCGGGTGGCCGTGATCGGTACCGGTGCGAGTTCCGTGCAGATCACGCCCGCGATCGCGCCCGAGGTGAGTCACCTCGATGTCTACCAGCGGACGCCCGTGTGGTGCCTACCCAAACCCAATTATCCGGTCCCGCGCCGACTCCAAGCCGCCTTGCGAGTGCCGGTTGTGGCAGCGGCCCAGCCCGGGATCATCTTACTGGGGTTGGAACCCATCGCCAGACTGGCCACCTATGTGCCCCTGAGGGTGATGAAACCGCTGATGGCGGCTTTCGATGCCTTCGCCAAGCGGCTGTACCGAGCGTATCTTCGGCGGACCATCGACGACCCCGAAACGGCCGCCGCGCTGACACCCGACTATGGGCCCCTGGCGAAGCGACTCACCCTGTCGACCGGATATCCGGCGGTGTTCAATCGCGACAATGTTCGCCTGGTCACCGACGACATCGAGCAGTTCACCGAGCAGGGCATCCGGACCAGCGAAGGCACCGAGCGCAAATACGACGTCATCGTGCTGGCGACCGGCTACGAGATGCACACCGATCCGGAAAGTTACGCGCCAGGCGCCGTTGTCGGGCGGGACGGATTCGATCTCGGCCAGTTCTACGGCGCCCATGGAGTACAGGCCTACGAGGGTGTGGCGGTAGCCGGCCTGCCGAACCGCTGGATGCTGGTCGGACCGTATGCGTTGTCCGATATCGGATGGCACGGGATGGTGGAAACGACTGCATCACACGCTATTCGAGCGATCACCGAGGCGCGGAGGCGGCGGGCCTCGACCGTCGAGGTGAGCCAACGGGCGCACGCCGCCTACCATGCCGAGATCCGCAAGCGTGGTCAGTTCCTGCGGAGCTACATCGAGACGCAGGGTGTTCCGACCTACTACCGCAACTCGCACGGTGACACGCCCTATTTCCGGCCTGCCGGTGCGCTCGAAACACGGTGGCGTGGCCGACATTTCCCGTTCGCCGACTACGACTTCGGCGCGGAGTAGTCGACCCGGGCCGGCCTCATCGGCCGGCCCGGGGTGTGACCTTCAGCTGATACGGCTCGGGTCGCATCGTCCCACGCTCCCTCATGACCAGCGGTGCGCCGTCGGTGCTCAGTTCGAAAGCGGACAGAATGCGGGCGATCAGCAAGGTGGCCTCGTGGAGCGCGAACTGACGGCCGATACAGCTACGCGGCCCGGTGCCCCACGGCTCGAAGAACCGGTCGGGATGGCCGCGCAAACGGTCGGGTTCGAAGCGCGACGGATCGAAGACGTCGGCGTCAGGACCCCAGACGTCCTTGTCGCGATGTGCGGCCAGGGCGAGGACGAAAACCATTTGCCCGGCAGGGATCCGATACCCGCCGAGATCCTGGTCGGTGCGGGCTCTCCGGAAGTAGCCCGGCGCCGGCGGCCATAGTCTCAGGCACTCGTTGAGAACCTGTCGAATCAGGCGCATCCCGGTTATCGCTTTGTAGTCGAACCCGCCGCGCGCCGAAACCTCGGCGCGGAGTTGCTCTTGCAGTTCCCGGTCAGCGGCGATGTAGTACAGAACGGATTCGAGCAGTGCGGCTGTGGTTTCGTAGCCTCCCGCCATGAAGGTCAGCACTTGCTCGCGCACGTTGTCCGTCGGCAACCGTCGGCCGGTTTCCGGGTCGGTAGCAGTGAGCATGAGGTTGAGCAGATCCTCATCATCCGTCGGGTGAGCTTGTCGTTCAGCGATGATTCTGTCGGAAAAGCTATGTATCACCTCGACATCGCGGCGCACTCTGGGTTCGAGCAGCCGCCGTCGCAGTGGGCCGACGACGGGTAAGGCAAGGCCGGCGTCCGACGCCATTCGCAGTAGGTCCCCGAGGGAATCGATGAACGCCCGAGAATCGGCGCTGTCGGGCGCATCATGGAAGAGCCCTAGATCCCTGGTGAATCCGGCACGGCCGATGACTTCCCCCGCGGCCCGCGTCATGGCCGAATACGTGTCGATCACGCCGTCACCGGCGGACCATTCCGCGACGAGATCATCGGCGACCGACTGCATGGCCCGGTGATAGCTCCGCATTGCCTTCTGCGCGAATCCCGGAGTAAGAATGCGGCGCGCCTGGCCCCACAGCGGATTGTCGGAATCCACCACGAACAGAGCGTCCGGCATGAACCGCTGGAACTCGAGCACCGGCCCGTACAGCGCACGCTCCCAATGCTTTTCATCCGAACACTGGGCCGCGAGCCGAGCGCCTGTCACGTAGATGAAGTGCAGGCCGAGGACCTTCCGTTCGAAGATGGGACCGAGCGATGCGGCCAGGGCCATTTCATTTTGAATGGGACGATAGCGGTCGATACGGGTGATATCGCCCAAGAGGGGCACACGCCGAGGGGGATGCGGGAGGTCTCGCCGGATCAGGGGCGATGCCATGCGCTCTTCCTTCACGAGATACCGAATTCATCCTCGAGCAGATCAAGCAATGTTTGATCACTCATGGCCATGATGTCCTCCGACGGGGACGCATCCCGATCCTCGTTCGCCCGACTGGCGATTCGAGTCAAGTTCAGTAGCTTCGAGTAGAACTCGCTGGTCATTCTCTTGCTGTCGATCATGTCCATGACTTCTTTCTCCAGGCGCGAAAGAGAGTCGGAGACATCGGTGTCGGTGAGTTCGGTGAGGAGGTACGCGGTCACCGCGTCCGGTGTCGGATAGTCGAAGACCAGTGTCGCGGGCAACCGCAACCCGGTGACGGTGTTCAACCGGTTGCGCGCCTCGACGGCGGTCAGCGAATCGAAGCCCAGATCCCGGAAATTACGGCCGGCATCGATGACCACACCACTGTCATGACCCAGCACAGCCGCGACCTGACCGCGAACAGTGTCCAGCACCAACGCCTTTCGCTCGGCCTCGGTCAGTCCCGCCAACCGCTGCCGCAGACCCACCACAACCTCCGGGACGCGACGGACCCCCGGCAGCAAGCCCTCGAGCAACGGAGCCAGCGTGCCGGCGCGCGCACCGGCGGCCAACGAGGCCATGTCCATGCGGGCAGCGACCACACCCGCATGATGTTGCGCCACAGCGGCGTCGAACAACGCCAAACCCTGGTGGTCCGACATCGCCACCACCCCACCCCGACCCAGACGGGTGGTGTCGGCCTCGCCGAGGTGTCCGGTCATCTCGGTGCCCGCGGCCCACAAACCCCACGCGATCGACACCGCCGTCCGGCCCTCGCCACGGCGACACTCGGCCAACCCGTCGAGGAACGCGTTCGCGGCCGCGTAGTTGCCCTGCCCCGCGGTGCCCAGCACACCCGCGACCGAGGAATACAACACGAACAACCCCAGATCCGACTCACGGGTCAACTCGTGCAGATGCCACGCCGCATCCGCCTTGGCCGCCAACACCGCATCCACCCGATCCGGGCTCAACGACACCACCACACCGTCGTCGAGCACACCGGCGGTATGCACCACACCGGTCAACGGAGCATCCTCGGGAACCGTGGCCAACAAGTCCACCAGCGCCCCCCGATCCGACACATCACACGCCGACACCCGCACCCGCGCACCCAGCCCGGACAACTCCGTGACCAACTCCGCCGCCCCCGGTGCCGCCGGACCACGGCGACTCGCCAGCACCAGCGACCGCACCCCGTACTCGGCCACCAGGTGCCGGGCCACCATGGCCCCCAATCCCCCGGTCCCACCGGTCACCAGCACCGTGCCCGCCGAAACCGCCGACACCACACCCGAATCCACGCCACCGGGACCGGCCGGGATGGACAGGGCGATCTTTCCGATATGACGCGCCTGACCGAAGTATCGGAACGCGTCCTGCGCACGTCGAATGTCATATGTCCGGACGGGCAGCGGGACGATCACTTCCCTGTCGAACATCGCCTCGAGATCGGCCAGCATCTCCGCGATCCGATCCGGCCCGGCATCCCACAGGTCGAACGCGCGATAGCGCACTCCCGGATAGCGAGCGGCGATCTCTCCGCCGTCGCGGATATCGGTTTTGCCCATCTCCAGGAACCGACCGCCGCGCGGCAGCAGCCGCAAAGACGTATCGACGAAGTCCCCGGCCAGCGAGTCCAGAACGATGTCCACACCACGACCACCCGTGGCCGCCATGAACTGTTCTCCGAAATGAAGAGACCGGGAATCACCGAGGTGCTGTTCATCGAATCCCAGGGAGCGCAAGGTGTCCCACTTGCCCTGGCTCGCGGTCCCGTAGACCTCGATTCCCCAGTATCGGGCCAATTGGGTAGCCGCCATACCCACGCCGCCGGCAGCCGCGTGCACCAGCAACGTCTCGCCCGGCTGAGCCCGAGCCAAATCCCGGAGCCCGTAATAGGCGGTGAGGAACACAATCGGAACCGTGGCCGCTTCGGCGAACGACCACCCCTCGGGCATGCGGACGATCAATCTCTGATCCGTCACCACGAAAGGCCCGAGACCGTCTTCGATCAGCCCCATCACCCGGTCTCCGACGGCGAAACCCGCCACCTCCGGGCCGACCTCGACGACCACCCCGGCGGCTTCCATGCCCATCAGGGTGTTCTCCGCGGCCACCGTACCCAGACAGATGAGAACGTCTCGGAAGTTCAGGCCACCGGCCCGCACCGCGACACGGACCTGCCCCTCCCCCAATGGTCGATCCGCGGCACCGCACGGGTTCAGCTCGAGTCCATCGACGGTGTCGTCACCGGCTTCCAGTCGCCACGACACCGACTCCGGCACAACCAGACCCGGCGAATCAGTCAGCCGGGTCAGTCGGGCCGAGTGCAGCACCCCGCCGCGGACCATCACCTGGGGTTCACCACAGGCCAACACCTCGGCCAGAGTCGCCACCGGCATGTCGGCGGGGTGATCGGTGTCCAGGAGCACGACCCTGCCCGGGTCCTCCGACTGTGCCGAACGCACCAAACCCCACACCGCGGCGCCGGCCAGATCGGTGATCCGCTCACCCGCACGCGCGACCGCCCCGCAGGTCGACACCACCAACACACTGGCGGCGAACCGCGGCTCACCCAGCCAGGCCTGCAACCCGACCAGCACCTCACCGGTCGCCCGATGTACCCGCCGCGGCACATCCTCAGCCGTGTCGAAGGTCGCACGCCGGTCCAGCACCACCACCGGCGGCACCGACGCGGTCTCGTCGCGCGTCCAGGACAAGAATTCCTCGACCGTGGTGAACACCCGAGACTCCGGCGTCGACCCCGCACTCGGGATCGGAGTCGGCGCGGGTGTCCACCGCACCGCGCACAACCGCTCACGCGTGCTCGCGGCGCCCAATTGTCCCGGCGACACCGGCCGCAAGGTCAACGACCCGGCCGTCAGCACCGGGCGACCGGCGGTGTCGGCAACCTCGATCGCCACCACGCCGGCGCCGGAATCAGTCGGCGCGATCCGGGCCCGCACCACCGACGCGCCGACCGCATGCAGCGACACCTCCGACCACGCGAACGGCAACATCACCTCGCCATCGGCACCGGCCATCACCGCGGCATGCAGCACCGAATCCAGCAAGGCCGGATGCAGCCCGAACCCCGACGCATCACGCACCGAATCCGGCAGTGCCGCTTCGACGAACAACTCCTCGCCACGACGCCACAACGACCGCAACCCCTGGAAAGTCGGGCCGTAGTCGTATCCGAGCCCCGCCAGCACCGCATACAGATCGTCCACCCCCACCGCCACCGCGCCGCGGGGCGGCCATACCGCCAACCCCTCCGACATCGCTCCGGCGGCAACCGAATTCGCGAGATCGGCGCCCTGCGGTTCGAGCGCCCCCTCGGCATGAGTGACCCACCCCGCCTGCGGGTCACCGGCAGCACGGGAATACACCATCACCCGCCGTACACCCTGCCCATCGTCGCCATCGACCACGACCTGCAGCTGCACCGCGGTCTCGGCGGTCAACACCAACGGGGTCGTCAGTGTCAGGTCCCGCAACACCGGGCAGCCGACTTCCTCCCCGGCCCGCATCGCCAACTCCACGAACCCGGTTCCGGGGAACAACACCACCCCGGCGACGGCGTGATCGACCAGCCACGGCCGCGACGCCAACGACAACCGACCCGTCAAGACCACCGCACCCGTGTCCGCGGACACCATCACGGCGCCCAACAGCGGATGCCCGGCCCCGGCCAACCCCAACGACGACGCGTCACCGGTCCCGGTCGAGGTCAGCCAATAGCGGTGGCGCTGGAACGCGTACGTGGGCAAGTCGATTCGGCGACCACGCCCCTGGCCCGCCGCATCCCACGCCACATCCACACCCGACACGTCCAACCGGGCCATCGAACGCGTGAACGCGACCGCGCAATCCTCGCCACGCAGCAGCGAACCCACGATCACCGGGTCATGGGTGTTCGGGGGAACGCCGCCGTCGGGATCGGCTGCCGCACAGATCTGTTCGAGGTCGACGGTCAGCAGGGGGTGTGGGCTGGCCTCGACGAACACGCTGTATCCGTCGCGGCGCAATGCCCGCACGGCCTGCTCGAAACGCACCGTTTCCCGCAGATTGCGGAACCAGTACCGGGCATCCAATTCGGCCGGGTCCAGGATCGTGCCGGTGACGGTGGAATAGAACGCCACCCCCGCCGAATCTCTCGAACCGGTGGAATCTTGTGAACGCGGCCGGATTTCGGTGAGTGCGCCGAGTAGGTGCTCGCGGAGTCGCTCGACCTGGGGGGAATGCGAGGCATAATCCACGGCGATCCGACGGGCGCGAACATCGAGTCGCTCGCACTCGGTCAGGAACAACTCCATCTGCCCGATGTCACCGGACACCACCGTCGATCCCGGGCCGTTGACCACAGCCACCGCCAACCCGTCGAACCGCTCGAGCAGTCGCTCGACCTGCTCGGCCGAGAGCCCGACCGCCACCATCGCGCCCCGACCGGCCAACGCCGTCAACGCCGCCGAGCGCAGGATCACGATCCGGGCGGCATCCTCGAGCGACAACACACCGGCCACCTGGGCCGCGGCGATCTCTCCCTGGGAATGACCCACCACGGCATCTGGTTCCACACCGACCGAACGCCACAGCCGCGCCAGCGACACCATCACCGCGAACAACACCGGCTGCACGATCTCGACACGCTCCAGCGAGGGCGCACCTTCGCCACCGTCGAGCACCTCGAGCAGCGACCAGTCCACCAACGTGGAGAACACCCGATCGCACTCGGTCATGGCCTGCGCGAACACCGGCGAGGAAGTCAGCAACTCCCGTCCCATCCCCAGCCATTGCGCACCCTGTCCCGGGAACACCAGCACCGTCCTACCGTGGCTGCCGGCAACCCCCGACACCACGGCGCCGGCACCGGCGGGTAGCCCCCGAGCGACCGCGTCGAGCCCGTCCAGCAACTGCGCCCGATCCCCGCCCACGATCACCGCGCGATGATCGAACCGCGAACGCCCCGACAACGTCGCGGCCACATCCACCGCGTCCACATCCGGACGCCGCCCCAGGTAGGCCGACAACCGAGATGCCTGTTCCGCCAACCCATCCCGGGTTCTTGCCGACACCATCCAGGCCACCGGGACCGACCCATCCATCGGTGTCTGTCGTTGCGGCGCCGGCTCGCTGACCGGCGCTTGTTCGAGGATGACGTGGGCATTGGTGCCGCTGATCCCGAACGCCGACACCGCGGCCCGTCGCGGACGATCGGCCTCCGGCCAGTCCCGTGCCCGACTCAGCAGATCGGCGTGTCCCGCGGTCCAATCCACCTGCGAGGACGGCGCGTCCACGTGCAGGGTTCTGGGCAGCACCCCGTGGCGCAGGGCCTGCACCATCTTGATCACACCGGCCAACCCCGCAGCCGCCTGGGTGTGCCCGATATTCGATTTGACCGAACCCAACCACACGGGTTCCGAATCACGATCGCGCTGACCATAAGTCGCGAGCAACGCCTGCGCCTCGATCGGATCACCCAACCTGGTCCCGGTGCCGTGGGCCTCCACCACATCGACCTCGGCGGCCGACACCCCGGCATTGTCCAACGCGCGTCGGATCACCCGCTGCTGCGAAGGCCCGTTCGGTGCGGTCAACCCATTCGACGCGCCATCCTGATTCACCGCCGAACCACGCACCACCGCCAAGATCCGGTGCCCGTTGCGTCGGGCATCCGACAACCGTTCCAGCACCAGCACACCCGACCCCTCACCCCACGCCGTCCCGTCAGCCGCCTCCGCGAACGGCTTGCACCGACCATCCGGGGCCAACCCCCGCTGCCGCGAGAACTCGACGAACATTCCCGCCGTCGCCATCACCGTCACACCACCGGTTAAGGCCAGCGAACACTCCCCCGACCGCAACGCCGCCACCGCCTGATGCAACGCCACCAGACCCGCCGAACACGCCGTATCCACCGACACCGCAGGGCCTTCCAACCCGAGCACATACGACACCCGACCCGACACCACACTCGCTGTCACACCGGTGAACCCGCCGTCCCCGCCCCCGTCACCACCCGCGCCGACACCGTAGGACTGGTCGATCACACCGACGTACACGCCGGTGTCGCTGCCCCGCAGCGTCGCAGGGCGGATCCCCGCGTGTTCGAGTGCCTCCCACACCGTTTCCAGCAGGATCCGCTGCTGTGGGTCCATCCCGATCGCCTCACGCGGACTGATCCCGAAGAACCCGGCGTCGAACTCGGCCGCGTCGTACAAGAATCCGCCCTCATTCGTGTACGACTTGCCCGCCACGCCCGGCGCCGGATCGAACACTCCGTCCCAGCCGCGGTCGGTCGGGAACCCCGAGATCACATCACGCTCGTCAACCACCAACTGCCACAACTCTTCCGCGGAAGACACCCCGCCCGGAAACCGACACCCCACTCCCACGATCGCCACCGGCTCCGACGACGACAGTGGCATCAGCGATGCCGATTCCGAAGCCGCGGCGATATCGGTGTCGGTGAGCTGGGAGAGGATGTGCGCGGTCACCGCGTCCGGTGTCGGATAGTCGAAGACCAGGGACGCGGGCAATCGCAACCCGGTGACCGTGTTCAACCGGTTGCGCGCCTCGACGGCGGTCAAGGAATCGAAACCCAGATCCCGGAAATTACGGCCGGCATCGATAGCGACACCACTGTCGTGACCCAGCACGTCGGCGGCCTGACCACGAACAATGCCCAGCACCAACGCTTTTCGCTCGGCGTCGGTCAGCCCCGCCAACCGCTGCCGCAGACCCATCACAGCCTCCGGGACGCGACGTTCCGCCGGATGCCCGGCCTCCGACGGCCCCGACGACGACGCAGCACCGACCCCCGACGAACTCAACCAATATCGGCGGCGCTGGAACGCGTAGCCCGGCAACTCCACACGTCGCCCACGGCCCCCCGACACCGCATCCCACTGGACACCCACACCCGCCACATCCAAGCGAGCCATCGAGCGGGTGAACGCGAGAACACTGTCCTGGTCGCGCTGCAACGAACCCACGATCACCGGATCCGGGCCACCATCGGAAGCCGAAGCCTCACAGATCTGTTCGATGTCGACACCCAGCAACGGGTGCGGGCTCGCCTCGACGAACACGGTGTACCCGTCCGCGCGCAATGCCCGCACCGCCTGCTCGAAACACACCGTGTCCCGCAGATTCCGGTACCAATAGTCCGCGTCCAGCACGGCCGGATCCAGGACCGTACCGGTGACGGTCGAATAGAACGCCGCCCGCGGCGATCCGGTCTCGCGTGGTGGTGTCCGGTCCGTGGTCAGTGCCCGCATCAGGTGATCACGGAGCTGGTCGACCTGGGCCGAGTGCGAGGCGTAGTCCACCGCCACCCGCCGGGCACGAACACCACGTCGCTCACACTCACCCAACAACGACTCCACCGACGCGATCGCACCGGAAACCACCGTCGACCCCGGGCCATTGACCACCGCCACCGTCAACCCGTCGAACCCCTCGAGCAGCTCCTCGACCCGCTCCCGCGACGTGAACACCGACGCCATCGCGCCCTGACCCGCCAACGCCGACAATGCCGCCGACCGGCCGATCACGATCCGGGCGGCATCCTCGAGCGACAACCCGCCCGCGACATGCGCTGCGGCGATCTCCCCCTGGGAATGACCCACCACCGCATCGGGTATGACACCGACCGAGTGCCACAACTCCGCCAGCGACACCATCATCGCGAACAACACCGGCTGCACGATCTCGACATGCTCGAGCCACTCCGCGTCCTCGGCGGCAAGCACATCCGGCAACGACCACTCCACCAAGGGAGCGAACGCCCGATCACACTCGGCCATCTTCCGCGCGAACACCGGCGAGGAAACCAGCAACTCCCGCCCCATCCCCAGCCACTGCGCACCCTGACCCGGAAACACCAACGCCGTCTTGCCGTGCGCACGTGCGGTCCCCGACACCACATCACCACCAGGCAACCCGTCGGCCACCGCCGCCAAACCGCTCAGCAACGCCGCTCGGTCCCCGCCCACGACCACCGCGCGATGATCGAAACGCGACCGACCCGCCAATGTCACCGCCACATCCACCGGATCCACATCCGGATGCCGGCCCAGGTAGTCCGACAGCCGAGATGCCTGCCCCGCCAACGCCTCCGGCGTCCGGCCCGACACCACCCAGGCCACCGACCGGTCCCCACCGATCGCGGGATCGGTCACCGACTCCGGCGCCTGCTCGAGGATGACGTGGGCATTGGTGCCGCTGACACCGAAGGCCGATACCGCGGCACGACGCGGCCGGTCGACCGTCGGCCAGTCGCGTTGCTCGGTGAGCAGTTCCACCCGCCCTGCGGTCCAATCCACCTGTGTGGACGGTGTATTCACGTGCAGTGTCTTGGGCAGGATTCCGCGCCGCAGTGCCTGCACCATCTTGATCACCCCGGCCACACCGGCGGCCGCCTGCGTGTGCCCGATATTCGATTTGATCGAACCCAGCCACACCGGCCGATCCTGCGGCCGGTCCTGCCCGTAGGTGGCCAGCAGCGCCTGCGCCTCGATCGGATCACCCAACGTGGTTCCGGTGCCGTGGGCCTCGACCGCATCGACCTCGGCCGCGGATACCCCGGCATTGGCCAACGCTCGCCGGATAACCCGCTGCTGGGAACGCCCGTTCGGCGCGGTCAACCCATTCGACGCACCATCCTGATTGACCGCGGTACCCCGCACCACCGCCAGCACCTGATGCCCGTTGCGTCGGGCATCCGACAACCGTTCCAGCACCAGCACACCCGAGCCCTCACCCCAGGCTGTCCCGTCGGCGGCATCGGCGAACGGCTTACACCGACCATCGACAGCGAGCCCCCGCTGCCGGGAAAACTCGACGAACGTCGCGGGTGTGGACATCACCGTCACACCACCGGCCAGCGCCAGCGAACACTCCCCCGACCGCAACGCCTGGACTGCCAGATGCATTGCCACCAACGATGACGAGGCCGAAGTGTCCACCGAAACCGCCGGGCCCTCCAACCCCAACACGTAGGACACCCGACCCGACACCACACTGGATGAACCGCCGGTCAATTGATAGCCCTCGACGTCGACCGGAACCTGCCCGCCGACGCCGACCCCATAGTCGTTGTGCATCACCCCGCAGAACACCCCGGTGTCGCTTCCGCGTAGCGCGGAGGGGTCGATGCCCGCTGATTCCAGCGCCTCCCAAGCGGTTTCCAGCAGTACTCGCTGCTGAGGGTCCATCGCCAACGCCTCGCGAGGACTGATCCCGAAGAACTCGGCGTCGAACTCGGATGATTGATGGAGGAATCCGCCCACGCGCACGTAGGACTTGCCCGGCACACCCGGCTCCGGGTCGTAGAGGTGTTCCAGGTCCCAGCCGCGGTCCGCCGGAAACTCCGAGATGCCATCACGACCGTCGATGACCAACTGCCACAGGTCATCTGACGACTCCACCCCGCCCGGAAACCGGCAGCCCGTACCCACTATCGCGATCGGCTGCGTCCGCTCGGGCTCGTCATCGAGAAGCTCAGCGCGCTCTGGATATACCCGAGTCATACCAATCCCCTAGCCAAGTCGTGTGAAGTTGAGTTGCGATGTGTTGCCGCAGGTATGCAGAGGGATAAACCACGAAATTGTCGCGAGTGGCATCAGCGACGGAAAAGGTCGACACCGCATTCGCATCGATGGGCGTACGCATCCAATACCTGAAACGCCGCGAACGCCGACATATGACTCCTCATACGTGATTTCCCACCCCTCGGATCTGGCCCGGCAGGATCGTCGGGCCGGTCAGAACCGCTTCACCAAAGGTAGAACACGTTCCTGTTCGATGCAAGGGTCGCCACACAAACACCCATGTACGAGCCCTTACCATGCCCTCTCTCGACCCGAAGTTGCCTGATGAACTTGTTCTGACAACGGCGTGGACAGACTGCTAGCATCGGCGAGTGGCCCCGCATATCGGCGGGGTTCCATCGCCTGGAGGGGGCAGCATCATGACAGTTATGGAGTTTCGCGACTCCGAGAGCTCGACCCGACGCATTATGCGATGGGTTCGCGAATGGGGGTGGTTCGCGTCCTTGGTCTTCGTGCCCGCGATTCCTCGTCGATTCAGTCGGCTGTACGACGATATTCTCACCGCATCCAACTGGCTGGGCGAAGAATCGATGTTCTTCAATCTGGGCTACTGGAAGGACAGCCCCCAAACGTTCGATCAAGCGGGCGCGGCGCTGGCCCGGCTGGTAGCGACCGAAGCGAGCCTCGGGTCCGATGATGTGGTGGTCGACGTCGGCTGTGGATTCGGCGATCAAGATTTTCTCTGGGCGGATGAATTCGGCCCGAAGCGGATTACAGGCGTAAATATATCCGCGAAACAGATCGAGATATCGACCACACGGGCCGCCGAACGAGGGCTCAACGATATCGTGGATTATGTGCACGGGTCCGCGAGCGATCTTCCTCAGCCCGATGCGTCCGCAACGAAAGTGACCGCGCTCGAATCGGCGCTGCACTTTCCGTCGCGTCCACGATTCTTCGATGAAGCATTCCGAGTCCTGGCGCCTGGCGGTCGGTTGGTGACCGCCGATGTTGTGCCGCTCGCAAGCAGGACCAGCCGTTTGCGCCCCGCGGGCATAGTGGTGCGCGGAATATTCACGACTGCTCGCCAGAATCACACCAATGCGGAGGAATACCGCCAAGCGCTCATAGCCGCCGGATTCGAAAATGTGCGAGTCCACTCCATCCGCGATCACGTCTACCCGCAATACGCGGAGTATGTCAGCCGTAAGCTCAGGCAGCCGGAGATGAGGAGAATCAATCCGTTGATTCGGGGCTTTTTCGGCCCACGAGGAGCTTCGTTCTGGGCCCCTTGGCTGGACTACATCGTTGCTGTTGCAGACAAGCCGCCGGTGGGAGATGGCCGCTAGCCTCGCTCCTTCTCGCACTGATCCCGCGCCGGCGTCGCCGGCGCGGGATCAGTGGCCGTAGCGGGTGTGGATCGCGTTCGCGAGGACGGTGTCGCCCTGGGTCGACGGATGGAAGGGGAGGCCGTCGATTCCGGTGCGGGGGTCCAGGATTCCGTTCAGCCAGGGCTGCGGTGAGCAGAGGTCGTGGCCGGCGGTGACGGCGCGGGTATCGAAGAAATCGACGCCCAGCAGCTGGGCGGCTTCTCGTTGCGCCAGGTCGATCCGATCAAGGTACTCGACCAGCGCGCGGCCGCGCGGGTTGATGAATGGCGACGCGCCCAGGATGGAGAGGCAGATGGTGCTGCTGCCCGGGGCGAAGAGTTCGGGGTAGCCGACCAGGACGATGCGCGCGTTCGGGGCGTAGTACTTGATATAGGTGACGGCATTGCTCATGCGATGGGCCATCAGCGCACCGGAGACACCGGTGTAATCCGTCATTCGGCCCTGGGCGACGGAGTCCGGGTCACAACCCTGTTCGAGATTGAATACACAGGAATGCAAGGAACTCCACAGCGTCCGAGCTGATGTTCCCCATGTGTCGTTCATCCCGAATTGCAGTGTCACCAGTTCGGTGTTCGGCCCGAAAGCGCCCGCCGCCTCCGCCCGCGCCGCTTCCTGACCCAGGGTCCATCCGGGCCCGCTGTCGATCGACGCGCCCGGACACGACGTGTCGGACACCTGCTCCGTCCCGTACACATCCATCAGTCTGGCCAGCTGCACCGGCCAGGCCGTGGGCCCGTGACGATGGCAGCCGTACGAATCGTCGAAATGATTCCAGTCGTTGGCGGAGAACGAATCCCCCAGCACCACAAGCTCTTTGCCCGCCGGAGCCGGATCCGCCGCGCCGCCGCCCGCCGTCGCCGTGGTGACCGCGAACGCCACGATGGCCGCGCACATCCACCGCCGAAGGCCCACGGTCAGTGTCCGTATCGGCTGTGGATCGCGTTCGCGAGGACGGTGTCGCCCTGGGTCGACGGATGGAAGGGGAGGCCGTCGATTCCGGTGCGGGGGTCCAGGATTCCGTTCAGCCAGGGCTGCGGTGAGCAGAGGTCGTGGCCGGCGGAGAGGGCGCGGGCGTCGAAGAAGTCGATGCCCAGCAGCTGGGCGGCTTCTCGCTGAGCTACGTCGATGCGATCGAGGAATTCCACCAGTGCGCGGCCGCGCGGGTTGACGAACGGCGCGACACCCAGGACGGAGAGGCAGATGGCGGTGCTGCCCGGGGTCAAGACCTCCGGGTAGCCGACCAGGACGATGCGGGCGTTCGGCGCGTAGTACTTGATGTAGGTGACGGCGTTGCTCATTCGCTTGGCCATCAGGGCGCCGGAGACGCCGGTGTAGTCGGTCATGCGGCCTTGCTCGACCGAGTCCGGGTCACAGCCCAGTTCGAGGTTGAAAACGCAGGACTGCAGCGACGTGAACAGGGTCTGATCCGACGTTCCCCATTTATCGTTCATCCCGAATTGCAGTGTCACCAGTTTGGTGTTCGGCCCGAAAGCGCCCTCGTTGTCGGCGCGCTGTGCCTGCTGAGCCATGGTCCAGCCGGGGCCGCTGTCGATCGACGCGCCAGGGCATGACGGGTCGGATACCTGCTCGGTTCCGTGCACGCCCATCAGTGTGGCGAGCTGCACCGGCCAGGCGGTGGCGCCGTGACGGTTGCAGTCGTTCTTGCCCTCGAAGTGGTCCCAGTCGTTGGCGGAGAACGAATCCCCCAGCACCACGAGCTCTTTGCCCGCCGGAGCCGGGTCCGCGGCGACGCTGGCCGCCGTCGCCGCGGTGACCGCGAGCGCCGCGACGGCGGCACACATCCACCGGCGGCCATTACCCAGCGACCCAACAGACACTATTGACACCCCGAATCCACACTGAAGCGCGATCTTTTCAACTCAACCGCGCAGCGTATCCGACCGGAGGCCCGGATATCCCCGATTCGGGAGGTCAGGGGATATCAGTCGCCATTCGCGCGCGACGCCATTCGGCGGGGGTGCAGCCGTGGTGGCGGCGGAACCAGCGGGAGAAGTTTGCGGGGGCGGAGTAGCCGAGGAGGCCGGCGGTCTCGGTGAGGGAGCGGCGGGGGTTGGCGACCAGGTGGCGGGCCAGTTCGGCGCGGGTGGAGTCGAGGAGGGAGGTGAAGGTTTCGCCTTCGGCGGCCAGGCGGCGGTGGATGGTGCGGCGGTCGACGCCGAGGCTGCGGGCGACATTGTCGATCGAGCAGCGGCCGGTGGGGAGGAGTAGTTCGATGAGTTCGCGGACGCGTTCGGCGGTGGTGACCGGGCGGATGGGGAGGACGGGGTCCAGGAGCTGCTGGGTGTAGGCGCGCAGCTGGGGGTCGGCCATGGCGTTGGGGGCGTCGAGATCGCTGGTGTAGGTGAGTATTCCGTTGAAGTCCTGACCGAAGGCGACGTGCGGGCCGAAGGCGCGGTAATGGGCGCGAGGGTCGGGCGGGGCGGGGTGGGTGAAGCGGACCTCGACGGGCTGCCATGCGGCGCCGCGGAAACCAGCGAGCAGGCCGTGCAGGACGCCCACGGCCAGTTCGATGGACTGGCGGGTCTCGCCGGGCTGGCCGGTATCGAGGGTGAGGCGGATGGTGGCGAGGCCGTTCTGTTCGGTCAGGCGAGTGCGCAGCGCCTCGTTGTAGGTGTCCTCGTGCCGCGACATCACGGTCAGCGCGCTGCGCACGTCGGGTTCCTCGCGGATGACCAGGCTCAGCGGACCCAGGTTGGCGAAGCGGCGGCGGGCGGCCAGGCGCAGCCCGAAATCGGGGCAGTCGGCCGCGGCGGCCGAGCGTTCGAGGAGGTCAGCTATCGCCGCGGCGGGAACCCATCGGTCCTGCAAGCTCAGCCCGGCGGGATCCAGACCCGATGCGCGCAATAACCCCACCGGGTCGATTCCCAGCGATTTGCCCAGGTCAACGTACTCGTTCAGGGCCGCGTAACGGGCCAGCGGCTTCAACGTCTCTCCGATGTCCCCAAATGATCAATCTTCCGTCCCGCAATGATAAGCGATCGACATGTCTCCTCCCTACAGTTGGTTATGTTCCAGCTACCGCAGCCAGATCGAAGTGGAAGGACGAGAACGTGGCCACAAGCAACGAGGATTGGTCCAAGCCGGCGGCAATGGCGCTCCCGGACACGGGATATTTCGAATTCGAGCAGGGACGGTACGGACCGGTCTATCCCCGCACCCCCGCGAACTACGGCTTCTCGATCATCGCCAAGGTGAAACCCGGCCACGAGGCGGCGATCCGCGAGCACGGCAAGGTCATTCAGTCCGCGGTCGAACAGGACCCGACTGTGCTCGCTCCCCTGCGGCTGCACTACCTGCGCTGGGTGCTGTTCGATATCGGCGACGGCCTCACATTCCAGTACCAGGGCATCTTCGACACCGACTTCGACAAGTACCTCGAGGACGCCCTCGACCTGTTCATGTCCACGGGCATCACCACCGTATTCGTGAATCTCGAAGGCTTTCCCGAGGATTGGCTCACCAACCGGGCCGCCGCCATCGAGTTCTTCCGCAAGCACCAGTTCCCGAGCTTCCTCGAGTACGGCGAATACCCGTACGCGACCTCGGATGAGATCAAGAAGGCGCTGCGGCTCAAGTCGGCGTTCTCGCACATGCTCGACGAGATGCAGTAGCGGGATCGATCGTGCTCGAATTCGACGATATCCAGCACATCCTGATCACTCGGGTGCCCGCGCTGACCGGGCGCTACGAATTCCTCTCCTTCACCGACCCCGCCGGGGCGCGCGCCTGGCTCGCGGCCATGACCGACCGCGTGCCCTCGGTCGCCGATCTGCAGGAATCGGTGGACACCGACAAGCAGTGGGTGTCAGTGGCTTTCACCTGGAACGGCCTGCGCGCCCTGGGCGTCCCGGCGGACGCGCTGGCCAGCTTTCCGGAGGAATTCCGCCAGGGCATGGCCGCGCGGTTCGAGGTCCTCGGCGATGAGGGCGCCAACCATCCCGACCATTGGATCGACGGCACCGCCGGCGAGGATCTGCACGCCATCGTGATCCTGTTCGCCCGCGACGCCGCCGAACGCGAGCGCCAGGTGACCGACCACAACGCCCTGCTCGCCGACTGCCCGGGCGTGACCGTGCTGTCCTCGCTGGACCTGGAGGCGGTGCCGCCGTTCGACTACGCGCACGACCACTTCGGCTACCGGGATCGCCTGTCGCAGCCGGTGATCGAGGGCGGCGGCGAGGAGCCCACGCCCGGCAGCGGTGCGCCGGTGAAGGCCGGGGAGTTCATCCTGGGCTATCCGGACGAGCGGGGCGAGCCGAAGGAACTGCCGCAGCCCGAGATACTTTCGCGCAACGGCACCTACATGGCCTACCGGCGACTGCGCGAACACGTCGGACGGTTCCGCGACTTCCTGGCCGAGCACGGCGAGACCGCCGACGACCAGGAGCTGGTGGCCGCCAAGTTGATGGGCCGGTGGCGCAGTGGCGCGCCGCTGGTCCTGGCCCCGGAAACCGACGACCCGAAGTTGGGCGCGGATCTGTCCCGCAACAACGATTTCAACTACAAGGAGATGGATCCGCACGGTTACGCCGTGCCGCTCGGCTCCCATATCCGCCGCATGAATCCGCGCGATACCGGCGTGAACATCCAGCGCCGCAGGATGATTCGGCGCGGCGCGACCTACGGTCCATACCTGCCGGAAGGCATGCCCGAGGACGGCGCGGATCGCGGGATCGCGGCTTTCATACTGTGCGCGAGCCTGGTGCGCCAGTTCGAGTTCGCACAGAACGTGTGGATCAACGACAAGACCTTCCACGAACTCGGCAACGAACGCGATCCGATCATCGGCAATCAGGACGGCACCTTGGAATACAAGATTCCGAAGCGCCCGATTCGCAAGACCATCAAGGGAATTCCCGCGTTCACCACCGTGACCGGTGGCGCTTATTTCTTCCTGCCGGGGCTGCGGGCCCTGCGCTACCTGACCACTCTCACCGACAGCGAGGAAGCATGAGCTCGTTCACTCCGGCCCGAACCTATAACCAGTCCCACGTGGCCCGCCCCTACACGCCGGGCAAGCGCCGCATCAGCATCTACTGGACCTGGAGCTATCCCTGGGAGTCCCAGCGGAATCCGGCCGAGCTGGACAACCGCTTCTCCACCATGACCGAGGTGCGCCAGGTCCTCTGGCCCGCCTACGAGACCCCCGAATACGACGCCGCCCACTTCCTGCAGGGCATCGCGGGCACCCTCGAACTGTTCCACCGCTCGACCCTGCACTTCCAGCAGCTGGCCGGTGAGGTGACCGGGCATCCGGTGGCGGTGTTCCAGCGCATCGACCAGGCCGGATACAAGCTGCCGATCGACGAGCGCATCCTGGCCGACACCGACACCCTCATGGTCTTCGGCCTGGATCACCTGCTCGCGCAGGAGGCGGCGGCGCCGGAGGAGATCGCGGCCATCCAGCAGTGGTTGCAGCGGGAGGGCACCTGTCTGTTGCTCGCTCCGCACCACGATGTCGGTTTCACCGATGACCTGGCGCAGCGTCAGGTGGAGTTCGAGCACCACGGTGACCCGCTGGTCCCGCGCCAGCAGCGGTTCGGCGCGTACACGCGCTCGCTGATGACGGCCCTGAACGTCCCCGTCCACAATGTGTACGGCTTGCGTCCGGCCGTCGTCGAGGGCACCAAGTCGATCGCGCCGCTCACGGCGTTCCGTGATCTGGACACGCCGCGCCTGCTCGACAACGTCACCACGTTCAACTTCCACCCGCACCTGCCGCACTATCAGCTCACCGAGCCGGAGAGCGATTCGGTGCGACTGCTCGCCCGGCAGCCGATCGAGTTGTCCCGTCCGCATCCGTTCATCGAGGCGGGCAATACCGAGTTCAACACCCTGCTGTGGTTGCCGCCCAACGATGTTCGCGCCGGTGACATCGTGATGGCCGACTCCACCAACTTCACGACCCTGTTCGGCGGCACCGACAGCCTCGTCAACTTCTGGCGCAATCTCGCGGCGATGGCCTCGTGATCGCAGACCTGCTGCCCTTGGCGATCGGTGTGGCGCTCTCGCCCATTCCGGTGGTGGCGGCCATCCTCATGCTGTTGTCCGCCAATGCCGGACGGGCGAGCGCGGGCTTCGCGCTCGGCTGGGTGACGGGGATCGTAACGGTCACGGGCCTCGTCACCGCCGCCGCGGCATCGGGTTTGATGCGGTCGGCGAGCCAGCCGTCGATCGCGGCCTCGGTGATCAAGACCGTCATGGGCCTGCTGCTGGTGTACATCGCGGTGCGCCAGTGGGGCAGTCGCAAGGACGATTCGATTCCGGGGTGGATGAAGGCCATCGACGAACTCGGGGTCGCCAAGGCCGCGGGCTTCGGACTGCTGGTGTCCCTGCTGAATCCGAAGAACCTGCTCCTGTGCATCACCGCGGGAGTGACCATCGGCACCGCGGACCTGAGTCCGACCGGTACGGCGGCGGCCCTCACCGTCTTCGTCCTCCTGGGCGCCGCCTCGGTGCTCGTCCCCGTCGGCGGATACGCCGTCGCAGCCGATCAACTGCGCGGCGCCCTCGCCCGCCTGAAGAATTGGCTACAGGCGAACAATCACACCGTCATCGCCGTCGTGTTCATGGTCATGGGCACCACCGCCCTCGCCAAGGGCGTGACCGGCTTCTGACGGATCAGGAAGTGAGATGGGGACATTCGGTATCGAGTTCGGCGATCCACGGGCGCGATGCGATCCTGCGCTGGTAGGAGGCGTCATTCGGCTTGGCGACAACGCGGAGTATTTCCAGGCGCCGATCGGGTACTGGGGTGTGGACGACTATCGGGCGAGTTGGGCGGCCGGGCTGCGGCGGATCGTCGGTGGGGAGTCGGTGGCGTGTCTGCCCGTGACGATGGGTGATCCGAAAACCTCTAATTTCGTGGAGGTTTGGACACTGTATCGGGATGGGGATGTTGTTCACGCACAGAATCAGCTCATCTTCTTGGGCGAGCTCGGGCATGAATTCGATCCGGGTGCGCCTTGGCGGTCGGTGGGGGCTCGGGTGACGGTCGGGGAGGATGGGGAGGCCGTCTCGGAGTGGACAGTGAAGATCACCGCTGTCGAGGAGTTCCTCGAGAGCGGTGATCTTTCGGGGTGAGGGCGGGTTACCACTGGCCGGGGGTGTAGGAGCCGCCGGCCATGCCCGCGAGGACGTTGAGGCGGTTCCAGGCGTTGATGGTCGCGATGAGAGAGATCAGGGCGCCGATCTGGTCGTCGTCGTAGTGCTTGCGGACCTGGGCCCAGGTGTCGTCGGAGATGGCGGAGGAGGTGTCGGCCAGGCGGGTGCCTTCCTCGGTGAGGGCGAGGGCGGCGCGTTCCGGGTCGGTGAAGACGGTGGATTCGCGCCAGGCCGCGATCATCGCCAGGCGGACGGGGGTCTCGCCGGCGTGGGCGGCGTCCTTGGTGTGCATGTCCAGGCACATCCCGCAGCCGTTGATCTGCGAGGAACGGATCTTCACCAGCTCCTGGGTGGCCTTGGGCAGGCTGGACTCGTCGATCACACGGGCGGCGGTGACCAGTCGCTTGTTGAACTTGGCGGCAATGTCATTGGCGTACAGGTTGAAACGCGGTTCCATGATCTTCTCTTCTCTCGATTGACGGGTTGGTGGTTGGTTTCGGTCAGGCGGCGAAGCCCAGGCCCATGGCCACGGCGACGGGCACCAGGTACAGCAGGGGGAACGGGATGCTGCCGAAGTGGCGAGCCCGGATGATGGTGATCACCGCACCCGCGAAGTACAGGATCAACCCGATGGCGGCGGCCACCCCGACGAAGGGGATGAACAGTCCGGCGATCAGCCCGACCGCGCCCGCCGCCTTGGCCAGGGCCAGCGGGGTCCACCACGCCTCGGGCACCGAATACTGACGCAGCGGGTCGACCACGAACTCGGCCCGGCGGTACAGCGAGAACGCCGAGAACCCCACCCAAGCGGCGGCCACGACGGTGACGATCACATAGGCGATGAACATGACAGACTCCAATTTCCTTGCGGGAGAGGGCGATAGCCGCCCTCAGTGAGTGGTTCAGCCGGGGCCTGGAACGTGGTGCGTTTCAGTCGGCTTCGTCAAGGTGACGACGCAGCCCGAGGATGTGTGACACGGCCGATCGCGCAACGTTTCTCGGGTGGTCCGCGAATAACCGGGTAATACCGAGGGGAGAGGACTGGTCATGAAAAAGATCGTCGGGATTGGTGTGGCGGTGGCGGCGTTGGGGCTGGCCACTGCTTGTCAGGACGGGGCTACCGGGCCGAAGCCAGGTGGGGTGACGACCACCACGGTGGGCGCTCCCGGGGGCGTGCAGCCGACGGGTGGGGAGCAGACACCGGGTCGGGAACAGTCGCCGGGGGTGACGAAGCCCGCGGGGGACGGGGTGCCCGCTACGGCGGGTGGGGGGAATTGTGTGGATTTGAAGTCGCCGGTGGTGACGGCGGCATTGGGGAAGCTCGGGGCGAATGTGGGTGGGGAGGGGTTCTCCGCGCAGAGCGGGACCGAGGCGAAGGTGGGGTCCTGTCCGGCGCTGATGTGGGTGCTGGCGGATACGCCGCATGGGACGGCCAGTTCGCCGTGGCAGGTGATGTTGTTCAACCAGGCCGGGTTCCTGGGGACCGCGACCAAGAAGTCGACGTCCTATACGTCGGTGGTCGGGTCCTCGGATCGCAGTGTGCAGGTGCAGTACCGGTGGCTGGCGGGGAGTGACCCCAGCTGCTGTCCTTCGGGTGGGCCGGTGGTCGTGACGCTCACGCTGGGGGCCGACGGTCATACGGTGACGCCGGATCGGGACTTCCCGACCGAGGTGACCAATCCCAAGTAGTCCTGTCGAAAAGTGAGCAATCCTGCTGCTCCGGTGGGCCGGGAGCGGCGGGATTTGCTGTGTCCGGAGGAAGAATACGCAGGTGGGGCACGGTATTCCGGGGGCTCGGAGGGGTGATTCGAAAGGGAGTAGAAGGTGAGCTGGTGGTCACTTTAGAGTTCGAATCACCGTGAACTTGCGGTAGATCACCTCGGAAGGGAGTCGATGATGACAACCGACCCAGCGCTCCGCACCGGGCTGACCGTGTCCGGCCGTCCCATGTCCGGGCCGCTGCAGGACGTGCGCACGCTGTCCCGGCAATTGGTGGGGCATTTCGTCGACACCGTGATCCCGTGCGGCACCCTGCCCGGGGATGTGATCTCCGGGGACGTCACCCGGGTCACCCGGGTCTGCCTGGAGCTGGCCGTCAGCATGTTGGACGGCAAGGACATTCCCGCGAAGGTCGAGCGGCTGTCGGACGCCGCCGCGGGGTGGGCGCGGGAGGGGGTGCCGATCGACACCGTGCTGCATTCGGTCCACGAGGGATTCAAGGTCGGGATGGACCTGATCACCTCCGGGGCCACCGCACAGGATTACGCGCACCTGATGGACGCCGCCAGACTGGTGGTGGAGCTGCTGGACACCATCAGCGCGACGGTGGCGCGGGCGTACGTGAGTGAGCTCCGGGCGGTGGTCAGCGAACACCACAATGCCGTGCACACCCTCACCTCGGCGCTGCTGGGCGGCCACCCGACCTCGACCATGGCCCGCGAATGCGGCATCGATATCGCGGCCGAGTATTCGGTGGTGGCCCTGGACATTCCGCGGCATCCGGACGAGCGGCATCCGATGCTGGACGGAAAAGTGGTGGCCCGCCGCAAATTACGCCGCGTGCAGGCCGAACTCGCCACACGCTGCGGAGAATCCGCGCTGGCGCTGTTGAGCGTGGACGGCGGCACCGTCCTGTTGCCCACCACGAGCCCGATCACCGAACAACTCGACGAACTGCTCACGCGATTGTCGGCGGCCGCGCGCGTTCCCATCACCGCGACGGTGGTCGTCGCCGCACCGTCCGATATCCCGTCGGCCGCCGACCGGGCCCACGAACTCCTGGACATCGTGCACCGCCTGGCCTGCGAACCGGGCCTCTACCGATTCACCGATATGGCGCTGGAATACCAGCTCACCCGGCCCGGCCTGGGCCGCGAAACCCTCGGGGCCCTCCTGGATCCGCTCGACGCGCATCCCGAACTGCTGCAAACCCTGCGCTGCCACATCAGCACGAACCTCAACCGCCGCCGCACCGCGCGTTTGATGCACATCCACACCAACACCGTCGACTACCGGGTCAAACGCATCTGCCAGATCACCGGTTTCGACCCGACGGTGACCTCTGGTCTGTGGCAGCTGCGGGCGGCCCTGATCGCCCGCTCCTTCACCGACCGCGAGTAGCCGCGAACGACACTTCCGCGGTGGCGTAACCGAACAGCTTGCGCCCCTGTGATCGGGCGTCGATCGCGATCGTCGCGGTCCGCCGCCGCCGGTCACAGGCGATGACGCGGCCGTTGAACTCGATATCCGCGCCCTCGAAACGCGGAACCGCGAGATAGTGCACGTGATTGGCGAATTCGGCCCAGAACTTGACGACCGCGGCCGGATCCCGGGTCCACGAACTGACATACCCGGTGGCCAGCGCCAGCACCAGCTGCCCGGGCGCGACCCGCACGGGCCGCCCCGACGCGGTGAACCGACGGCGGTCGACCTCCGTATCCCCCACCGCGAGCGCGTAGTTCGCCAGATCGCGTGCCGTCACGGTGGCCCCCGCCGTGGGCAGGACGGTATTGACGGCCAGATCGTCGAAATCGATGTGCGGGCCCTCCGCTCGCGGCTGCCCGCTGCGCCGGACGGCCGCCCGGACCACCGGGTCGGCGTATTCGGTGAGACCCGCCCCGGCGACCGGCCGGGTGCGGGCCGGCGCGCCGCCGGTGTCGCGACCCCCGACCAGCAGAGCCGTGGAGCAGGTCTGCACCGGCTTCCCGTGCTGATCGGTGAGCGCGCCAGAGACGGTCACGACATCGAAAGACCGGAAATGGCGGAATGATTCGATGGAGAAATCGCAGTTCAGCACGTCCCCCGCGAGTAACGGACGACCGATCTCGAGGGTTTGGTCCACGTGGACGACCCGGTCCGCCCGATATCCGGTGATCAACCGTTCGAGGACTTCGCGACGCGCCTGCTGCCACACCAGCGCCCCGAAGGTCGGCGGGGCGACGAGTGCGTCGAAACCCCAGCGCGCCGCCGCGGATTCCTGCCAATGCGCGGGATGGTACGCCTGCACGGCTCGCGCGAACTCCCGAATCCTGCCGCGCTCCACCGGAAACGAACCCGCGCACCGATAGTGGTGCCCGACCAGCGCACGCGCCTGCTCCGCGGCCGTGCTCCGAGCATCTGTGTTCACCCGAACGATGATTCGCCGCCCGCCTGGCTACTCGCGCGTTCGTTCGTCAGATTCAGAAGAGTCACCACCGCGCGAAACCGGGTCTGTGACGGAGAACCCCCGCATCGGCGCACCCTTTGTTGCGCGCCATGGCTGCGCCACCGCCGATTCGGGCTGCTTTCCAAACTCCCGTTCAGCACCGGTCCGACCAGCGTTTCCGCTCCTAGGTTCGCCCTCATGAGACGAAGAACCCGCCCGCACGCGCTACGGGCACTGGTCATAGTGGGAGTGTCACTGCTGACGCTCGGATTCGCCGGGACGGCGGCGGCCGAACCCTCCGGCAGCGGCGGCACCGGATCGGCCTGCACCTCCGGGAGCGGCGCCGGCTCGGGCAATGGCTCCGGAAACTGTTTCGGCGGTTCGGGATCCAGCACCGGACTGTCGGGCGGCTACGCCTCCGACACCGTCGGCTCCGGTCCGCCCATGACGTCCTGGCTGGCCGCGTTCGGGTACGGCCTGGCCAATCCGGATGTCGCGCCGCCCGGCACCAATGACTGGAACTGCAAGCCGACCGCCGCGCATCCGCGTCCGGTGGTGCTGGTGCACGGCACCTGGATGAACGCCTACAACGGTTTCGCGTACATGAGCAAGCCCATCACCGACGCCGGATTCTGCACCTTCACCTTCAATTACGGCCGTTCCGGCCTGGTGCAGGGCGGCGGGCTGGGTTCGGTGCTGCCGGGCGTGATGGGCACCGGCTACATCCAGGATTCGGCGAAGCAGCTCGCCGTGTTCGTGGATCGGGTCCTGACGGCGACCGGCGCACCGCAGGTCGACCTCGTCGCGCATTCGCAGGGCGGGCCGATGTCGGGCTGGTACACCAAGTTCGAGGGCGGCGGCGCGAAGGTGAAACACCTGATCACCTATGGCGCGACGCATCACGGCACCTCGCTCGACGGGATCGGCGCGCTGGGCCGGGCGATCAACAACTTCGGTATCGACGTGCTCGGCTTCGTGGAGCTGTTCGTCGGGCACGCCGGTATCCAGCAGACCATCGGCTCGGATTTCATCACCAAGCTGAACGCGGGCGGCGACACCGTGCCGGGCATCGACTACACGGTGGTCGGCACCCGCTACGACGAGATCACCAACCCGTCGGAGCTGACCTATCTGAAGGCGGGTCCGGGTGCGCGCGTGGACAATATCGTGCTCCAGGACGGCTGTGAGCAGGATGTCTCCGACCATCTGACGCTCATGTACTCGCCGCGAGCGCTGTCGATCGCCTTACGGGCACTGGACCCGGAGCGGTTCCCGACGCTGCAGTGCACCTTCAATCCGTGGGTGATCGGCGGCGGCGGCGGGTTGTAGACGCCGCGGTCGGGGGGCTCGGCGGGCATCGCCATCACCGTCATCGGGTGGTGTCCGCCGGGCTGCCGTCCATTTCGGCGCTGATCCACGCCGCGATCATGTACCCGGTCATGGCGACGACCTCCTGCCGCTCGTCACTGCCGACCTCGAGCGCGGACGCGCGCATCACCCCGGCGAATCCGGTATTGACCAGCACCGCGGCCATCACATCGTATTTGTGGTCGTTGCCCGGGCCGAGCAGCTGGATGAGCAGCACCTTGACCAGCAGCCGCAGCCGCGGCTCGAACTCCGGCAGGCCGCTGTTGTAGAACTGCACACCGCCGACCAGGGCCCGCACCAGCTTCGCGTTCGCGACCGGTTCCTGGGTGAACATCTCCAGCAGTCCGGTCACCACGTCGGTGCGCGACCGGAGGGTCTGCGTCTCCGATTGCGGCGGCAGCCCGGAAAGCCATTGGGTGAAGCGGTTCTCGACCCGTTGCAGCAGCTGCTCGAGCAGTTCGTCGACCATGACGCCGCGATCGGCGAAGTACCGGTAGACGGTGCCGATGCTGACCTCGGCCTCGGCCGCGATCCGATTGGTGGAGGTGTCGGCGATGCCGCGCTCGCCGAACAGCCGCGCGGCGGTGTCGAGGATGTGCGCGCGGGTGGCCTTCGACCGCTCCTGGGTGGGTCCGCGACGCTGTCGCGCTGCCTTCGGCGGCATCACAGCCTCCCTGCTGTGCGGCGAAAATGAGCTTTGCTCATCTTAGGGCGGCGAGCGCGACCCGGCTGTATGTTGTTGCCACACAGGCTCGAAGGCCCACACGGAGGTGCCATCCATGACCCGTCGAGTACGCGGCGGCCGGGTGGCCCGGGGCGGCCGATTGGGCACGCTGGCCGCCGGGCAAGCCCTGCGCGGAGCGGGAACCCGTGTGCAGATGATCGGCCGCACCGAGGAGGCCCGGCGCATCCTCGCCGAACGGTCCACGTTGCAGGCGGCGCAACAGCTGGTCACCGTCCTGGGCGGGATGAAGGGCGCGGCGATGAAGCTGGGCCAGATGCTCTCGGTGCTCGACGTCGACCTGATCCCGGAGGCGCATCGGGAGATGTTCCGCGCCAAGCTCGCCGAATTGCGCGACCGCGCCCCCGCCGTGGATTTCGCGGCCATGCGCAAGGTCATCGAGGACGATCTCGGTCCGTTGTCCCGTGTCTTCGCCGATGTCGACGAGACCCCGGTCGCCGCCGCCTCCATCGGGCAGGTCTACCGCGCCACCCTGCACGACGGCCGCACCGTGGCGGTGAAGGCCAAGTATCCGGGCGTCGACGACGCCGTCGCCGCGGACATGCGCAATCTCGAATTCTTCAGCAGGCTCTGGAAATCCGCGCTGCCCAGCGCCGCCGACGGCGGTGTCCTCGACGAGATCGCCCGCAATATCGGCACCGAACTCGACTACGTGCGCGAGGCCCGCACCCAGCACCGCGTCGCCGCCCGCTACCGCGGCCACCCCTACATCGTGGTCCCCGACAGCATCGAAGAATTCTGCGCGCCACACGTTCTCGTCACCGAATTCATCGACGGCTCCCCCTTCGAGCACATCCGCACCCTGCCCGCCGCCGACCGCGACCGCCTCGGCGAACTCATCTACCGCTTCTACATCACCGGTCTTTTCACCGACGCCGAGTTCTGCGGTGACCCGCACCCCGGCAATATGCTGCTCGCCGCCGACGGCCGCATCGGATTCGTGGATTTCGGCCTCTACCACCGGATGGACCCGCGGCACGTCGAATTCGAACGCACCGCCCTGCGCGCCGCCGCCGAGAACCGGCCCCAGGACCTGTACGACCTGTGGACCAACCGCGGCATCATCGATCCGGCCGCGGGCGTCACGCCCCAGGAATGCTTCGAATACGTGTGGGCCGCGGCCGGATGGCATCTCCTCGACGAGGAGATCACCATCACCCCGGAACTCGCCACGGCCGCCGTCGTCCACGCCGTCGACCCGCGCTCGGCCGACTTCCGCGGCATGCGCCGCGAGCTCCTCCCGCCCGAGCACGTCTTCTCCCGCCGCGCCGACCTGCTCACCTTCGCGGCACTCGGCCAGCTCGGAGCGACCGGCAACTGGCACCGGATCGCCCGGGAATGGCTCTACGACGAACCGCCGGTCACCGAGATCGGCCGTCGTTCGCGCCGTCACGCATGACCGTCCGGAAGCCGAGGTGGCAGGTGGACGTGTCCTCGGTCTGGCCCTGCCGGGCCGCCGGTCGATACCGCAGGCAGTAGTTGGGTGCGCACAGGAACGAGCCGCCCTTGGTGACGCGACGCGGAAAGCGTTCCACCGTATCGGATTCCGTGACGACCGGGTTGACGGGCGCGCAGCACGAGGCGGGCGCGGGACGCCGGTGGTCAGCGGTGAAGAGGTCGCTGGTCCACTCCCAGACATTGCCCGTCATGTCCGACAGGCCGTAACCGTTGGGCGGATAGGTGCCCACGGCGGTGGTGCCGGGCAGATCGGATTGTCCACGGGCGGGGAGGAATTCCCACGGGAAGCGGCCCGTCCAGGTATTGGCCATGCGGCGGCCGCGTGGTTCGAACTCGTCACCCCAGGCGTAGGTGGCGGCGGCGAGACCGCCGCGCGCGGCGAATTCCCATTCGGCTTCCGTCGGGAGCGATCTGCCCGCCCAGGCGGCGTAGGCGGTGGCGTCCTCGTGGGCGATCTGGGTGACGGGATGACGGTCGAGGCCGTCGAGGCTGCCGGCCGGGCCGCGCGGATGCCGCCACGACGCGCCGGGTACGTATGCCCACCACCGCCGGTAGTCGTCGAGGCGTACCGGTCCGGTGGTGCGCTGGAAGACCAGTCCGCCGGGCACCAGGTCGGCAGGATCCGCGCCTGGGAAATCGTCTGGGTCCAAGGGTCTTTCGGCAACCGTCACATACCCGGTCGCCTTCACGAAGCGGCGGAACTCGGCGTTGGTCACCGGGTGCTCGTCGATCCAGAACGGTTCGACGGTCACGGTGTGGACCGGTCGTTCCTCGGGGAAGAAGTCCTCCGAGCCCATGGCGAAGCTGCCGCCGGGCACCCGCGCCATGCCCTTCGGGGTTACAGGCAACCCGGTGGTCACCGCTCGTCGAAGCCCACCGCGGGGCCTTGGTAGCGGTCGGCGCGGTGGGATAGTCGCTCGGAGAAGGTCTCGGCCCAGGCCATCGACTCGGTCTCGTCGGTGATCTTCGCACGACGCCGGGTCGCCGACGGCGAGGTCGACGGCCGGCGCTTCGAGCCGCCCGGGCGGGCTTGGAACGCCAGCACCCGAACTCCCCAGGCCACGTATGCCGCCACGCTCATCCCCGCGCATTCGGCGGCATCGCTGAGGGTGAGCCAGTCGTCATCCCCGACGCTCACCACGATGTCCCTGCTTGCCATGACTGAACGGTAGTCCGATTGGGTCTCCGTCGCCGGTAAACCCAGGTCCAATGCCGTGTCAGGAGTATCAGGAGCCGTATCAGGTCGGCATCAGGCCGATATCAGGCGCCGGGTCGAAAGTTCTCCCCATGAACAGCACAGCAATCGCGGCCTCGGGGCTGCGGAAGGCATACGGGGACAAGACGATCCTCGACGGCATCGATCTGACCATCGCGACCGGCAGCATCTTCTCGCTGCTCGGGCCGAACGGGGCGGGCAAGACGACCACGGTCAACGTGCTGACCACCCTGCTGCGGGCCGACGGGGGGACGGCCCGCGTCGCCGGATACGACATCGCCACCGAGACCCGCGCGGTGCGGGCGGCGATCGGGGTCACCGGTCAGTTCGCGGCGGTCGACGACCTGCTCACCGGCGAGGAGAACCTGCGGCTCATGGCGGACCTGCACCGCCTGCGCGGCAGCGAGAGCAAGCGGGTGGTCGCCGGCCTGCTCGAGCGGTTCGAGCTGACCGAGTCGGCACGCAAGCCGGCCTCGACCTACTCCGGCGGCATGCGCCGCAAACTGGACCTGGCCATGACCCTGGTGACCAAGCCGGACATCGTCTTCCTCGACGAGCCGACCACCGGACTGGACCCGCGCAGCCGCCGCACCATGTGGGAGATCGTGCGCGAGCTGACCTCCGACGGCGTCACCATCTTCCTCACCACCCAGTACCTCGAGGAAGCCGACCAGCTGGCCGACCGGATCGCGGTACTCGACGGCGGGCGCATCGTCGCCGAGGGCACGCCCGACGACCTCAAGCGCCGGGTGCCGGGCAGCTACCTGCAGCTCCGGTTCCGCGACAGCGCGCAGCTGGAAGCGGCCGCCCGGATCCTGCCCGACGGCACCGCCGACCACGAGGCCCTCACCCTCCAGGTGCCGGGCGACGGCGGGTCGAATGCCCTGCGCGCCTTGCTGAACCGGCTCGCCGACCACTCGATCGAAGCCACCGACGTTTCCATCCACACCCCCGATCTCGACGACGTTTTCCTTGCCCTGACCGGGCACGCCACCACGGAGGCCGACGCAGCATGAGCACCATCGTTTCCACCGAATCCACCGCGACCGACCGCACCGGCGCCACCGGCGGCCTGAGCGCCTCGCTCGGCGACTCCACGATCATGTTGCGCCGCAACTTCAAACACATCGCCCGCAACCCCGTCGCCATCTTCAATGCCGCGCTGATGCCGGTGATGATGCTGTTGATCTTCGTCTACGTGTTCGGCAGCGCCTTCAATGTCGGCGAGGACTACATCAACTACGCGACACCGGGCATGATCCTGCTGGCCATCAGCTACGGACTCTCCGGCACCGCGGTGTCGGTCAGCTCGGACATGGCCAAGGGCATCATCAACCGGTTCAAGGTCATGGACGTCTCCCGCGGCGCGGTGCTGACCGGGCACGTGGTGGCGACCATGCTGACCAACCTGATCGCCATCGCCGCCGTGCTCGGCGTGGCCTTCGCCCTGGGCTTCCGGTCCCCGGCCTCGGCCACCGAATGGCTGGGCGCGGTCGGCGTCATGGTGGCGACTTCGTTCGCGGCCTCCTGGCTGACCGTCGCGCTGGGCATGGCGGCCAAGACCCCCGAGTCGGCGGGCATGTCGGTGGTGCCGCTGATCATGCTGCCCTTCGTCAGCAGCGCGATCGTTCCGGCCGACCAGATGGGCCAGGGCGTGCGGCAGTTCGCCCAGTACCAGCCCTTCACGCCGATCATCGAAGCCCTGCGGGGCTTCCTGACCGGTCACCCGTCGGGCGGCTACACCGCCGCCGCGCTGGCCTGGTGCGCCGGGTTCGCCATCGTCGGATACCTGTGGTCGCGAGCCACTTTCAGCAAGCGAGCGTGACCCGGGCCAGCTCGTGCCAGTCCGCCCGCGCCCCCTCCCCCGCCGCCTCGGTGAAGCCGTCTTCACCGAGGCGGCTTCGTGTCGTCTGCTCGATCCGGGCCACATCCGGATGCGAGCGGTCGGCCAGGCCGCGCACCGCGTCACCGGCCGCCAGCAGTCGCACGGCCTGCTCGGCCTGGCCGTCGCGCAGGGCCAGATCGGCGATGCCGACGATGATCCGGGCCAGCAGGGGGGCGTGCCCGCCGGCGGTCGCCGCCTGAAAAGCCGCGGCGCGTTCGGTTCTGGCGGCGACGGTGTCCTCGGCCAGATAGCCGCGCAGATCGTGGATCAGGGCGCTCATGAAGGGCTGACCCACATCCTCACCCAACATCATGGTCGCGAACGCGATCTGACGCTCGGTCTCCGCGCCGTCGCCGTTCCAGCGGGCCAGTTCCGCTCGCGCCAAGGCCAGTTCGGCCAGGCCACTCGGCCACGCCGCTTGATCCGCGTACCGCTGCGCCTCGGTCAACGCGACCGCGCTCGCCTCGAAATCACCGAGCAGCCAGTACAACTGGGCCTGGCGTGACCGCATCCGGACGGCGTCCTCGATCGCGCCGACCTCGGTGGCCGCGGCCACCGCCTGCTCGAAATACGCGCACGCGCGGCCGAATTCGCCGCGCATGGCGATCCGGTCGGCCAGCTCGGTCAGCGCGAACGACATGCCCCAGCGTTCACCGATGGCCCGGAACTCGGCCAGCGCCAACTCCAGCTGCTCGTCGGCCCGCTCCCCGTCCTGACCGAGCACGACCCGCAGCTTGCCGGTCTGCAACCGGGCCAGCGCCCGCACCCACGGGTCCGCGTCGTCGAGCAGCGCTTCGAAGGCCGGCAGGAACTCGTCGGGCCCCTGCAACATTCGTTCCAGGGCCGCGAGGAAGGCCAGGGCCGGATGACTGGCCTGGATGCCCCGGCTGACCTCGCTCGCCTTGTGGATCCACTCCTCCACCTGATGCTGGTCGCCGGGGCCGGAGGTGGCGAAGTGCACGACCAGCCCGTACACGGTGGCCCGGATCTCGGCGTCGACCGCCTCGCCGGGCAGCGCCGCGGCGGCGCTCACCAGTTCCAGGCCCTCGGCCTTGTGGCCACTGAGCCACCAGTACCACCCCGCGGCGGCGGCCAGCCCCAGCGCGCCGGGCGCGTCCGCGGCGGCGAGGGCGCCGCGCATGGCGGCCGCGATGTTGTCGTACTCGGCGTCCAGCACCGCCAGCCACCGCACCTGTTCGGCGCGGCGCAGATGCGGTTCCGCGGTCGCGGCCAGCGCCGTGAAGCAGGCGAGATGCGCGCGGCGCGCGGCGTCGGACTCCCCCGCTTCGACGAGACGATCGCGGGCGTACTGCTTGATGGTGTCGAGCATGCGATAGCGCGGCTCGTCGTCACCGGCGGTGCGCAGCAAGGATTTCTCGGTCAGCGTGGTCAGCAGTTCGAGCACCTCCCACTGCTCGACCGCCGTCTCCGCGCCGAACTCGGCGGCCGCGCACACCTGCTCGGCCGCTTCCAGCGTCGCGCCGCCGGAGAACACGGCCAAGCGGCGCAAAACCTTTCGCTCGGCGGCGGTGAGCAGCTCCCAGCTCCAGTCGACCACCGCGCGCAGGGTGCGGTGCTGCGGGATCGCGGTGCGGCTGCCGCCGGTCAGCAGCCGGAAGCGGTCGTCGAGACGGTCGGCCAGCTGCTCGAGGGACATGGTGCGCAGGCGCGCGGCGGCCAGTTCGATGGCCAGCGGGATCCCGTCCAGCGCCCGGCACACCCGGGCCATGGTCGACAAGGTGCGGGCATCGGCCGCGAGATCCTTGCGGACCGCGCTCGCCCGGTCGCGCAGCAGCTGGACGGCCGGGGAGGATTCGATCTCGGCGGCGTCGGCGTTCCCGGCCGGCAGGGCCAGCGGCTCGACCTGCCAGAGCGCCTCACCCGTGATGCCCAGGGGCTCACGGCTGGTCGCGAGGATGCGCAACCGCCGGCACTCGCCGAGCATGCGGTGCGCGAAGGCGGCCGCGGCCTCGATGACGTGTTCGCAGTTGTCGAGGATC
This sequence comes from Nocardia sp. NPDC056611, assembly GCF_042792755.1. Lineage (NCBI taxonomy): Bacteria > Bacillati > Actinomycetota > Actinomycetes > Mycobacteriales > Nocardiaceae > Nocardia > Nocardia sp. NPDC056611. The sequence goes on along the minus strand of NZ_JBHTVV010000012.1, from coordinate 48,184 downwards.
AGCAGCATGTCGCGGTCGCGGACGGCCGCGATGAGCCGGTCGACGGGTTCCGCGTTGGGCGCGCCGCCGAGCAGCGCGTCGCGCAGGCCGAGCGCGGCCAGCGCTGACTGGGCGAGATCGCCACCCGCGCCCGCCGATGCCAGCTCCACCAGCCACGCCCCGTCCGGCAGCTCGGCGAGCATGGCGCGCCCGGTCTCGGTGGCCAGCCGGGTCTTACCGGAACCGCCGGGACCGGTCACCGTCGTGAGCCGGTGTGCCGCAACGAGTTCCCGCACGGCGTCGAGGTCCGCCCGCTTGCCGACGAAGCTGGTCAGCTCGGCGCGCAGATTGGTACGGCGATCCTCCTCACGCTGCGCGCCCACCTCGCCGCGCAGCAGCGCGACATGCAGCGCGGACAGTTCCGGCGAGGGGTCCACGCCCAGCTCGTCGGCGAGGGCCTCGCGGGTGCGCTGATAGACGGTCAGCGCCTCCGCGCCGCGGCCCGCGGCGGCGAGCGCGCGCATCAGGGAACCGGCGAGGCGTTCCCGCACCGGGTTTCGATCCACCAGCTCGGTCAACTCGGCGACCAGGCCCGCGCCGCGGCCGAGCCGGACCTCCGTCTCGTAGAGATCCTCGGCGGCGGCCAGGCGCAGGCCGTCGAAGCGGGTGATCGCGGCGTCGACAGCCGCGTTCTCCTGCGCGCCGAGGTCCTGCAGGGGCGCACCGCGCCATAGTTCCAGGGCCTCGCGCAGGGCCTGCGCCTGCTGGGCTTCGGCGCCGCCGCGGGCCGCGTCCAGCAGCTGTTCGAAGCGGACCGCGTCCACGGCGCGGGGTGCGACGGCCAGCCGGTAGCCGCCCGGCTGCACGTCGATCACGCCGTCCGGCAGCACCTTTCGCAGCCGGGACACCAGCGCCTGCAAGGCGTTCGCCGCGTCGGCGGGCGGCTGCTCGCCCCAGATCCAGTCGACCAGCGCGCTTTTCGCGACCGCGCGGCCGGGTTCGAGGGCCAGCGCGATCAACAAGGCCCGCAACCGGACACCCGGCACGTCCAGGGATCCACCGTCCTCGGTTCGGATCTCGAGCGGTCCAAGCATCCTGATCTGCACCGGACCATTGTGCCGTCAACCCGTGACCGGGGCAGAACCTGTGTCAGCAGCCGTGTCAGGACAGCGTCAGCCCGCTGTCAGCGCGGGCCGTCAGAGTTACTCCCATCAGCCCGGTACCAGCCGGAATCGCACCCAGAGGAGCACGTCATGACCGCCTTCGAGACCCCCGCCCCGATCACCGTCGACGTCGCCGTGGCCGCCGGGAACGTCACCGTCACCGCCGCCGACCGCACCGAATCCGTCGTCGACATCCGGCCCGCGAACCCCGGCAAGAAAGAGGACGTGCGCGCCGCCGAACAGGTCCGGATCGACTTCACCGACGGCGTCCTCACCGTGCAGACCCCCACCGGCTGGCGCGCCCACAACCCCTTCGCCGCCGTCGGGACCATCGCGGTCACCATCGCCGTCCCCACCGGCTCCCGCCTCACCGGTACGGTCGGCCTGGGCACCCTGTTCGGCACCGGCGGCCTCGGCGACTGCGAACTCGAGGTGTCCGCCGGCGACATCACCGTCGATCGCCCCCAGGGCTCGGTGACCGCGAAGGTCGCCAAGGGCGACATCCACATCACCGAAGCCGCCCGCGGCGTCCTGCGCCTGGAAACCTCCATGGGCGACCTCACCGTCGGCATCAAGCCCGGCAGCGCCGCCCAACTGGAGTCCAACACCAAGTCCGGCTCGGTGCAGAACCGCCTGGCCGCCGTCGACCAGCCCCAGGACCTCGTCCAGGTCTACGCCCACACCTCCTTCGGCAACGTCAGCATCGGCCAGGGCACCGCCGCCTGACCCTTCCGACCACGTTGACCGGCCCGGTCGCCGCCCCGCGGCGCCGGGCCGAACGCGTGTCCGTACCGAAGTCCCGGCCACCAGCGGGCGCGGTAGCGGTCCGGAGGGGCGGCGGTATCGTGGCGATCGTGGATGGTGGTATCGCCGAGGTCGGGTCGCCCGACGTGGGTCAGGTGCGGGAATGGCTGGCCGAGGCGGAGCGGAATCCCGCGGGCCTGCCGGACGCGGGGTACCTCGCGCTGCTGGAGACCGATGGCCCCGAACTGGACCGGCTGGGGGAACTCGCGGACGCCCTGCGGAAGCAGAGTGTCGGCGATGCCGTTACCTATGTCGTGAATCGGAACCTGGACACGGCCGCGGTGTCGGGCTCGGCCGCGCGGGATCGGCTGGCCGCCCTCGTCGCCGAAGCGTATGAACTCGGCGCCACCGAGATCTGCATGCAGGGCCCGCTGCCCGCCGACAGCGATGACGACTACCTGTCGCTGGTCTCGGCCATCACCGGCAGCGCACCCCTGCATCTGCACGCCTTCCGGCCCGAGGAGCTGCTCGACGGTGCGGCTCGGCTCGGAGCGCCGCTGGACGAATACCTGGTGCGGGCCAAGGCTTCCGGGCTGGGGTCGGTGCCCGGCACCGGGGCCCGGATTCTCGACGACGACGTCCGCGCCCGGCTCAAGGGCGGGCCGGATCTGCCGGTGCGCGAATGGGTTCGGGTGATCGAGGCCGCTCATCGCGCGGGGCTGACCTCCACCGCGACCATGGTGTACGGGCATATCGAGACGCCCGCGCAGCAGCTCGCGCATCTGCGGCTGCTCGCGGAGATTCAGGACCGCACCGGCGGCTTCACCGAATTCATCGCCATGCCCATGGATCCCGTCACCGCGGCGGCCGGATTCCGCACGCCCGAGGTGCCGGAACGCCTGCGGCGGCAGTCCCGGGCCGTTCACGCCGTCGCGCGACTGCTGTTGCACGGGCGGATCGACAATATTCAGGCCGCCTGGCCGCGGCTGGGCGTCACCGCGGCGGTCGAGCTGTTGAGCTGCGGCGCCAACGATTTCGGCGGGCTGCTGCTGGACGGGCGGCTCGCGCCGGAATCGGGTCCCGAGGCCGGACTGACCCTCACCGTCGAGGATGTCGAGCGGATCGCGGGCGAGCTGGGCCGCACCCTGCGGCAGCGCACCACCCAGTACGGCTGGATCTGACGCCATGGCTTCGAATTTCACCGCGGCACATGCCCCGGAAGAGGTCGACGTCCTGATCGTCGGCGCGGGGTTCGCCGGTATCGGCATGGGCATCCAGCTGGCCCGCCGCGGCCGGGAATCGTTCGTGATCATCGAACAGGCCCAGGATGTGGGCGGCACCTGGCGCGACAACCGCTATCCCGGTGTGGCCTGCGATATTCCGGCGCACCTGTACTCGTTCTCGTTCCTGCCGAACCCGCGCTGGTCGCGAGTGTTCGCCGAGGGCGCCGAGATTCACGACTACCTGCGCTCCTGCGTGAAGCAGGAAGCCCTCGAACCGTATCTTCGGCTGAATTGCGCACTGGAACAGGCGGAATGGCTCGAAGCCGAGGAGCGCTGGCGGGTCCGCACCTCGCAGGGCGAGTTCTCGGCCGCGAACCTGGTCATCGCCACCGGGCGGTTGACCGAACCCAAGATCCCGCCGATCGCGAACCTCACCGAATTCCGGGGCCGCCGTTGGCATTCGGCGCGCTGGAACCCGAAGGTCTCCCTGGTCGGCAAGCGGGTCGGACTGGTGGGCACGGGCGCGTCGGCGGTGCAGATCCTGCCGCGGCTGGCGGGCGAGGCCAGTGAAGTCGTGGTCTTCCAGCGTTCGGCCCCGTACGTGCTGCCGCGCGGGGACCGCTTCTACACCCCCGACGAGCTGGCCGGGTTCGCCGCCGACCCGCAGTCGATCACCGCGCTGCGGGACGAGCTGTTCGCCGAGGCGGAGCTCAGCATCGCCGCGCGCCGCCGCCGGCACCCGGAGATCGATCTGCTCAGCCGCCGCGCGCTCGACCACCTGGCCGCGCAGGTCCGCGATCCGGAACTGCGGCGGCGGCTCACCCCGGATTACGAGATCGGCTGCAAGCGAATCCTGTTCTCCGACGAGTACTACGCGGCCCTGCAACAGGACAACGTCCGGCTGGAATCGACCGAGCTGACCCGGATCAGCGACGGCCTCGCCATCGCCGCGAGCGGACAGGCCCACGACCTCGAGGTGCTGGTCTTCGCGACCGGCTTCAACGCCACCCGCCCGTCCATCGCCAAGCGCATCCACGGCCGCACCTCCCTGCTGTCCGAACGCTGGAGCAACGGCATGGCGGCCCACGCCTCCACCACCGTGGACGGCTTCCCGAACATGTACGTCCTGGACGGCCCGAACGCGGCGCTCGGCCACAACTCGGCCATCTACGTGATCGAGACCCAGATCGACTACGTGCTCAGCGCTTTCGACCACCTGGCGGCGGTGCCGGAGACCGTCCTGGAGGTCACACCCGAGGCGGTCGAATCCTCCATGGCCGATATCGAGAACCGCGCCCGCGACACCGTCTGGACCCAGGGCCGCTGCACCAGCTGGTACCGCGACGAGCAGACCGGCCGCGTCACCCTGCTGTGGCCGGACTCGGCGGAGTCGTTCCGGCGGTCCAACGGGGCGTTCGACATCAACGCCTACCGGTAGCCCGTCCGGGCCCGTCCCCGGAATGAACACCGGGTGCCCCGAGTATTTCCACAGCGTTCCCTCCGGGACCTCGGCGGTGCGTCGGCCTAGGCTGAGGGCATGACGCCGCTGCAGCGCTATATCGCAGAGGAAATCGCCACCGACCACGTCGAGGGCCTGCTCAGCCGCCGCGAGGCGCTGCGCCGGTTGGGTCTGCTCGGCATGGGAGCGCCGGCCGCGGTGGCGCTGCTGGCCTCCTGCGCCGAATCGGCCCGGCAGTCGACTCCCGCCACGACCGCCGCCGGACCTTCCGCGAGCCCGTCGTCCCCGCCGCCCGGCGCCGCGAACGCGGTACCGGCCACGCCCATCACCTTCGCCGGACCCGAGGGCCGCACCCTGCAGGCCGCCTGGGCCGAGGCGGCGCAGCCGCGCGGCGGCGTGCTGGTCATCCATGAGAACCGCGGACTGACCGACCACATCCGTTCGGTGACCGGCCGTTTCGCGGGCGCGGGCTATTCGGCGCTGGCGGTGGATCTGCTCTCCGAGGAGGGCGGCACCGCCACCTTCACCGATCAGGCCGCCGCCACCGCCGCCTTGAGCAAGATCCCCCAGGACCGCTTCATCGCCGACCTGCGCGCGGGCCTGACCGAGCTGGGGCGGCGGGCGCCCGGAAAACGGCTGGGCGCCACCGGTTTCTGCTTCGGCGGTGGCCTGACCTGGCTGCTGCTCACCTCCGGCACTCCCGAGCTCGCCGCCGCCACCCCCTTCTACGGCCCCTTCCCCGAGGGCGGCCAGGTCACCGGCTCCCAGGCCGCCGTCCTGGCGGTCTACGGCGCGCTCGATGCCCGCGTGGACGCATCCCGGCCGGCCGCCGAAGCCGCCCTGAACCAGGCCGGCCTGCCGCACGACAGCTATGTCGCCGAGAACGCCGACCACGCCTTCTTCAACGACACCGGCCCGCGCTACCAGCCCGCCGCCGCCGCCGAAGCCTGGCGGCGCGTGATCGATTGGTACGGCCGCTATCTAGCCTGAGCGTCGTGGAGTTGCGCCAACTGCGGTACTTCGTGACCGTCGCCGAGGAATTGCATTTCGGGCGCGCGGCCCAGCGCCTGCACATCGCGCAGCCGGCCGTCAGTCAGCAGGTGCGGCGGCTGGAGCGGGACCTGCGGGTGCAGCTGCTGGACCGTTCCCCGCGCCGGGTGCTGCTCACCGAGGCCGGACAACGCTTCCTGCCCGCGGCCCGGGCCGTGCTGGCCGCCGCGGATCAGGCGCGGGCGTCGGTCGCGGAGCTGGCGGGCGGCCGGGCCGAGGTGTTCCGGCTCGGGACGGTGACCGGGCTCGCCGAACGGCTGGACGCGGTCCTGGACACCTTCGCCGAGCAGGCGCCCGGGGTGCGGGTGGAGCTGGTGGCGCTGCCGGTGCGTGACCGCCTGGCGCAGGTGGCCGACGGGAGTCTGGACGCGGCCTTCGTGCGCTCCCCCGCGCCCGGCGAGACCCCGGACCTGGATTTCCTGCCCGCCTGGGACGATCCGCTGGTGGTGGCATTGTCCGCCAAACACGGACTGGCGAACCAGGATTCGGTGCGGATGGCCGACCTGGCCGCGGTGCCGCTGCGGCTGACCGAGCGGCGCAATCATCCGGCCCTCGTGGATCTGGTGCTGGCCGCGTGCGCGCGAGCCGGATTCGAACCGGCGCCCGCGCCCGCGTCGACCACCTTGCAGGACACCCTCGCCGCCATCGGCGCGGGCTCGCCCATGTGGACGGTGGTGTACGCGTCCAATGCCCGGCAGGTGCACAATCCGCGGGTCGTGTTCCGGCCCTTCACCGATCCGGGTATGAGCCTGCCGATCGCGTTGGCCGTGCGAGCGGATGCCGCCTCGACGAATCTGCGCCTGCTGGGTGCGCTGCTGGCCGGCGAATAGCGATAAGGATCGCTTATCGCTGCGTTAACGAGCCGCCCATTGGCCGGCGTCCGGAATTCCGGTGAACTGTTCTCAGTCCCAATGGATTTCACGAAGGAGAACACGTCATGCCGATCGTCACCGTGCAGCAGGGTCCGCGCACCGTCGAGCTGAAGCGGGATCTGGTGCGCCGCATCACCGACGCGTTCGTGGACGCGTATCAGATTCCGGCCGAGGCCGTGCAGGTCTGGATCCACGAGACCCCCGCGGACAGCTGGGGCACCGCCGGCCGCCTGACCGCGGACGGAAAGTAGCGGTGAACCGGCGGTCGCCAGAACCGGACCCCGCAGTCCTAATCGACTGCGGCGCACCCGAACCGACCCGCCGGTACCGATAGATGTCGGAGCCGTGACAACCTGGCATCGACTGCACATACTCGCAGGTAGACCCCGATTCTAGTGATACAACGGCAGCATGACGGAGGTTGTCGGCCCCAAGCTCGTACCCACACCCGCGGGTCACTCGGTGGAATTCTGGGGCTATTGCATGTGGGGCCTGGCCGCGCTGGCCATCGCCGTATCGGAACTGGCATCGGTGTTCGGGCTGGCGAGCTGGCCCACCATCTCCAATACGATCGGCCACCTCGAGACCCAGCATTCGATCGTGCGGGTGATCGTGGTGACGGTGATCGTGCTGCTCGCCTATTACGCGGTCCCGCAACTGACCACCCCGCCCGAACCCGTCGTACAGCAGGTGGCGGGACGCACCATCACCGTGAACGGCCGTGTCACCAAGACGGATTCGGTGATCACGCTCCTGGGCGCGGGCTATCTCACAGCAGCCTTCGCCACCTATGCCTTCGGCGTCCTGTTCGCCATCGCCGACCGCGGCATGAACCCGCATTCCTATCTGGGCGCGTACGTGCTCTACGGACTGATCGCCCTGATGTGGGTCATCCTGCCCAGCGTGCTGGCCATGGTCTTCACCCGAGATGTCCCGTTCCCCACACTGTTTCGCACCATCGGCTACCTGGAGCGACGCGCGCACCCGGTCGCCGCGATCCTGCTCGCCGGACTCGTGGTGCTGCTGATCCACCTGGCCTTCTACCCCTGGCCGCGCGTGGAGAGCTGATCGATGGACGACGCGAAAACCGTTGTCAGCGAATTATTTACGCCCCCGTAGCAGTAGGAAGGCCGCGTAGGCCGCGCCCGAGAGACCGATCACCGCGACGACACCGATGGTTGTCAGGATTGCGTCCACCTTTGCGATTTTATGGACCCGGCGGGTCACGCATGCCCGATCGCGGGAAATGGCGTATGCAGGAGGTGTGGGTCGCCATCCGCAGCGCACCCCCCTCTACGGGGCGTTGATGCTGGTCGGGGTCATGCTCACCGGACTCTGGGTCCGGGACTGGCCCTGGCTGTGGCTGCGGGCGCTGGGTTTCCTCGCGTTGTTCGTGATCGCCTTCGCCGGGTTCCTCATGACCTTCCGCGATCTCTCATGACCAGGTCTGGGCACATTTCAGGCAATCCGGTCGAATCGAACGTGTCACAAACATTGCACACATAGCGATTTATGCATATGGTCTTGTTCGAGCGACAACGGAGGAGGGTTATGAGCGACCACGGGCATTCACACGGACACGATCACGCCGGGCATTCGCACGGCGCGACCGCCGACAGCGACAAGCGCTGGCTGGCCGGCGCGCTCGCCGTCATCGTCGTGTTCCTGCTCGGCGAAGTCGTCGTCGGCCTGATCGCCCAATCGCTGGCCCTGCTCTCCGACGCCGCGCACATGCTCACCGACGCCGCCTCGATCGTGCTGGCGCTGTGGGCCATCCGTCTGGCCGCCCGGCCCGCCGAGGGCCGCATGACCTACGGCTGGAAACGCGCCGAGATCCTCTCCGCCCAGGCCAACGGCCTCACCCTGCTGGGGCTCGCGGGCTGGCTCACCTACGAGGCCATCCGGCGCCTCAACGACCCGCCCGACGTCACCGGCGGCCTGGTGCTGGTCACCGCGCTGGCGGGCATCGTGGTGAACGTGCTGGCCAGCTGGATGATCAGCAAGGCCAACCGCACCAGCCTCAATGTCGAGGGCGCGTACCAGCACATCCTCAACGACCTGTTCGCCTTCATCGCCACCGCGGTCGCCGGTCTGATCATCATGCTCACCGGCTTCGCCCGCGCGGACGGCATCGCCACCCTGATCGTGGTGGTGCTCATGGTGAAGGCCGGCGTGGGCCTGGTCCGCGCCTCCGGCCGCATCTTCCTCGAGGCCGCGCCCGCCTACCTCGACCCGGTCGAGATCGGCGCCGAGATGGCCGCGATCGACTCCGTGATCGAGGTACACGACCTGCACATCTGGGAGATCACCTCGGGCACCCCGTCATTGTCGGCGCACATCCTGGTCGACGAGGACGCGGACAGTCAGGCGGTGCGGGCCGCGGTCGCCCACATGCTGGCCGAGAAGCACCACATCGACCACAGCGTGCTGCAGGTCGACTACACCGACCACGCGGAATGCCCCGACGACGACCACCACCACGTCCCGCACTGCCAGGACGCGCACGGTCCGGTGCACCGCAAAACCATTGCGACGAACTGAGATCCGGCCCGCGGATCAGACGCCGACCGAGCGCAGGCCCGCCAGCCGGGCCAGCGCCTCGGCGGTCGGCGAACCCGGCTCGGCGGTGTAGACCACCAGCAGCTGATCCGGATCGGCGGGCAGCGCCAAGGTCTCGTAACCGAGTTCGAGGCGGCCCACCTCGGGATGCTGGATCAGCTTGGCGCCGCGCGTCTTCTCCTTGACCGGATGCGACGCCCACAGCCGCCGGAAATCCGGGCTGCGCTCGGACAGCTCCGCGACCAGGGCGGTGAGGCGCGGATCGTCGGGGTGCAGGCCCGCGTCGCGGCGCAGGAACGCGACCGTCTCACCGGCCACCGTCTCCCACTCCGGGTAATAGGCCGGCGCGGCCGGCTCGAGGAACAGGTAGCGGGCCTGATTCCGCTCCCCCGCCGGAACCCGGGAGAAACCGGACACCGAATCGCCCAGGGCATTCCAGGCCAGCACATCCATCCGCCTGCCCAGCACGAAAGCGGGTGCGGCGAGAGCGTCGAGCACCAGGCGGACACCCGGATGGATGGCGTCGCTGTACACGCCCGACGCCGTGGTGGGATGCGCGTCGACGGTGCCGCCGGGCCGGGCCAGCGCGTACAGGTGCAGCCGCTCCGGATCGGTGAGCCGCAGCGCCCGGGCCACCGCGTCGAGCACGGCGTCCGAAACATGTTTGCCGCGGCCCTGTTCCAGGCGGATGTAGTAGTCGACGCTCACCCCGGCCAGCTGCGCCACCTCCTCGCGGCGCAGGCCCGGAACCCGGCGGCGGCCGTAATCGCGCAGTCCGGCGTCGCCCGGCTGGATACGGGAGCGGCGGGAGCGCAGGAAGTCACCGAGGTCGTTCTGCATGGGATCCAGCGTACGAACCCATCCTGGTACCGGCAGACCCAGGAAAAGCGCAACCCTCGTTGGGTAGGGGAAACGCTCGCAGGATGAGGACATGACTTACGAGAACCTGTCCGGCCGTACCGCCGTCATCGTCGGAGCCGCCAGCGGCATGGGCGAGGCCACCGCCCTGCTGCTGGCCCGCAATGGGGCCCGCGTCGCCCTGCTGGCCCGCCGGGCCGACCGGCTGGAAACCCTGGCCGCCAAGATCGAGGCCGACGGCGGGACCGCGCTGGCCGTCACCGTCGACGTCACCGACTCCGCCAGCGTGACCGCCGCGGCCGCCGCCGTGCACGCCGCCTTCGGCCCCGCCGACCTGGTCGTGAACTCGGCGGGCGTGATGCTGCCCAACCCGATCACCGACGGGCGCGAGGACGAGTGGACCCGCATGCTCGACACCAATGTCGCGGGCCGGCTGCGCATCATCCGCGCCTTCCTGCCCGACCTGCTCGCCGCCGCGGACGCGGGCCGACCCGCCGACCTGGTGAACATCTCCTCCATCGGCGCGCACGTCACCTTCCCCGCCTACTCGGTGTACGGGGCCACCCAGGCCGCCATCACCCAGCTCTCCGCCACCCTGCGCACCGAACTCGGCGCCCGCAAGGTCCGGGTCACCAATATCGAGCCCGGCCTCACCGACACCGAACTCGGCACCCACATCGACAATCCGGAGATCAGCGGCCAGCTCGACGGCATGTTCGGCCTCGTCGACGCCCTGAGCGCCGCCGACATCGCCGACCTGATCGCCTACACCACCAGCCGCCCGGCGCATGTGAATCTCCGCCAGGTCATCGTCCTGCCCACCCAGCAGGCGTGACCAGGCGACACCTGCCGCGCAGCGAAAGCCACTGCGCGGCAGCCATTTCACCCGAGACACCCCCCATCGAAGCGGCGGCCCTTCGGGTTCGGACGCGCCACCGGGCTGACTGCGCCCGCAGCAGGGCGCAGCCGCCGGTCGCAGGAGCGGCCGGGTCCGCGCCGCCGTCACCGCCAGACGGCCGCGGTGTTGTTGAGGACCGTGGCGTCACCGTAGCCGACCAGTTGGCCGATGGGGAGCATGCCGAGGCGGCCGTGGTGGTCGAGTTCGCCGTCGCCGCGCCAGCAGCCGATCTCGCCGGTGCGGAACATGCGGTCGCCCGGATCGCCGAAGGGGTCGGCGACCAGGCGCTCGCCGGTGGGGGCGGCGCGGCGGTGGTAGCCGCGGGCCAATCCCGCACCGGCGACATAGATTTCGCCGATCACGCCGGGCGGCAGCGGATTCAGTTTCTCGTCCAGGATGTAGCAGCGGGTGCCGACCACCGGGCCGCCGATGGAGACCGCCACGTGTGGGGCGACCGGGGTCAGGGGGCGGCTCACGGTGGCGTGCAGGCCGGTCTCGGCCCAGCCGTAGCCGCTCACGAACGACCGTCCGTCCGACCAGATTCCGGTCAGCTTGGCGGGGCATGCCGCACCCGTGGTGGCCAGCAGCCGCAGGTCCGGGAGCGGTTCCGCGCCGGGCAGGGTGGCGAGGATGTACGGGGTCAGCACGGCGTGGGTGACCCGGGCGTCCAGCATGAGTTCGTACAGGTCCGCGCCCGCGTACGGCCCCGCGGGGGCGAGCACCAGGGTGGCCCCGGAGGCCAAGGCCAGCAACAGTTCCCAGATCGCCGTGTCACGACCCGGCGTGGCGGCGGCCAGCACCCGGGCGTCGGGATCGGTGTCGCAGCGCTGCGCCTGGGTCACCACGAGGTGGGCGAGCGCGGTGTGGGTCATGGTCGCGCCCCGCACCACACCGCTCGATTCGAGCGGGTAGACGACGTAGGCGGGATTCCGCAGATGCAGCGGGCGCACCCGATCGGCATCGGTGATCGGGTCCGCGAGCGGAGCCGCCCACACCCCGGCCGGGCCGGGCGCGCTCTCGCCGCCGGTCCGGCGCCACGGGGCGTCGGCGCCCTCGGCCACCAGTTCCCGGGCCCGCGCGTCGAGCACCTCCAGCGCGTCCTCACCGTCCCCGGCCGAGGACGTGATCGGAGCGATGCTCAGCCACGGACCGGCGCCCGCCGCGGGCAATGAGTCCCGCCGGTAATCGGCCGTAATCCCCGCGACCGCACCGGAATCCGCGAGGATCGGGGCGATCCTGGTGATCGGCGCGTCCGGGTCGACCGCGAGGAACGCGGCCCCGGCCTGCGCCACGGCGCACACCGCCACCACCCATTCCGGCGACCGCGGCAGCGCCACCGCCACCACGTCCTCGGGGCCGATGCCCGCACCGATCAGCTTGCGCGCCAATCTGTTCGCGTGCGCGTCCAGTTCGCGATAACTGAGGGTCAGGCCCCCGCACACCACGGCCGGGGCCTCCGGGTCGTAGGAGGCGGCCCGGGTCAGCAGCCGGGGCAGGGTCAGCGCGACGGCCGTGCTGGTGTCGTTCCAGCGCCGTAGTTGCCGTTGCCAGTCGTAGGGCGAGTCCATGGACTCGGCGGTGCGACGGACGAAAGCCGGTGCGGCATCGCAAACATCCGGAGAATCGGCGAGCATTGTCCCTCCCGAAGTCGAGACCTGCGGATAGCGCCGGAGCGCGGCGGTTTCGCGCTCCGACTGCGGACAGTACAGCACCGAGACAGCAAGTCCGCTGCTATTCCTTTCGTGCCGCGAATGGACGCATGATCAGGCGTTATATGGACGTCCGATCAGGCCGCGCCCGCGGCCGGGAGATCACGCCGCGACGGTGTCCGAGCGCGCGAGCGCGGCGGCCGTCCGGAGACGACCGCCGCGCTCGATGTCGAGGAGAACCGGGTGGCGTGCGGGAGAACTAGGTGGTGGACGCCTTCTCGGTCTCGAGCACGGTGTGCTGGCCCGAACCCCAGCCCACATGGGCCTCCGCGCGCATGCGCTCGACCATGTGCGGGTAGTGCAGCTCGAAAGCCGGTCGCTCCGAACGGATTCGGGGCAGCTCGTAGAAGTTGTGCCGCGGCGGCGGGCAGGATGTCGCCCACTCCAGCGAGTTGCCGTAGCCCCACGGGTCGTCCACGGTCACGACCTCGCCGTAGCGGTAGGATTTGAAGACGTTCCACACGAACGGCAGCATCGACGCGCCGAGCACGAACGAGCCGATGGTGGAAATGGTGTTCAGCGTGGTGAATCCGTCGCTCGGCAGGTAGTCGGCGTACCGACGCGGCATACCCATGTTGCCCAGCCAGTGCTGCACCAGGAACGTGGTGTGGAAACCGAGGAACGTGGTCCAGAAGTGCCACTTGCCCAGGCGCTCGTCGAGCATGCGGCCCGACATCTTCGGGAACCAGAAGTAGATGCCCGCGAAGGTGGCGAAGGCGATGGTCCCGAAGAGCACGTAGTGGAAGTGCGCGACCACGAAGTAGCTGTCGGACACGTGGAAGTCCAGCGGCGGGCTCGCGAGGATGACGCCCGACAGACCACCGAAGAGGAAGGTCACGATGAAGCCGAGCGACCACAGCATCGGCGTCTCGAAGGTGAGCTGGCCGCGCCACATGGTGCCGATCCAGTTGAAGAACTTCACACCGGTCGGGACCGCGATGAGGAACGTCATGAACGAGAAGTACGGCAGCAGCACCGCGCCCGTGGCGTACATGTGATGCGCCCACACCGCGATCGAGAGCGCCGCGATGGCGATCGTCGCGTACACCAGTGTGGTGTAGCCGAAGATCGGCTTGCGGGAGAAGACCGGGTAGATCTCCGAGACGATGCCGAAGAACGGCAGCGCGATGATGTACACCTCGGGGTGGCCGAAGTACCAGAACAGGTGCTGCCACAGCAGATTTCCGCCATTGGCGGGGTCGTAGATGTGCCCGTGCAGGTGCCGGTCGTAGAACAGGGCCAGCGCGGCCGAGGTCAGGATCGGGAAGGCCAGCAGGATCAGCAGACTGGTGATCAGGATGTTCCAGGTGAAGATCGGCATCCGGAACATGGTCATGCCGGGGCAGCGCAGGACCACGATGGTGGTGATGAAGTTGACGCCGCCGAGGATGGTGCCCAGACCGGAGACGGCGACGCCGAGGATCCACAGGTCACCACCCACGCCCGGGGTGTGCACGATGTCCGACAGCGGGGTGTAGGCCGTCCAGCCGAAGTCCGCCGCGCCGCCGGGGGTGATGAAGCCCGCGGTCGCCATGCTCGCGCCGAACAGGTACAGCCAATAGCTCAGCGCGTTCAGCCGCGGGAAAGCGACGTCGGGAGCGCCGATCTGAAGCGGCACAATGATATTGGCGAAGGCGAACACCACCGCGGTCGCGTAGAACAGCAGCATGATGGTGCCGTGCATGGTGAACAGCTGGTTGAACTGTTCGGTGGACAGGAACTGCATGCCCGGCCGCGCCAGCTCGCCACGCATGAGCACCGCCATCAGACCGCCGATCAGGAAGAACGAGATCGACGTGAACAAGTACATCTGACCGAGCATCTTGGGGTCGGTCGTGGTGACCAATTGATAGATGAACGATCCTTTGGAGCGCTTCCGGGGCGGGTAAGGCCGGACCGCCTCGAGGTCCTTTTCAGGTTTTGGAGATACCGCAGTCACCACATCCTCCTCGGGAGGGTTCCGTCCAGCTCTACCAATCGGGGCACATAGAACGGCGCACAGCGTACCGACAGCTACTCAATCTTGACCGAAAACACTCCGGTCGGTGCGGAGTGGGATCGAAATGCAAGATACTGCAGGGCAACCGTGACGTTCACAGCGGCCACCACCCAGGTTTGACATGCTGTTCACCCGCGATTCACGCCCCGACATCATCAAAAGCTCATATGGCGCGGTCCAATATCAGTGTTATGTCTCGATCGCTGCGCAACCGCGTACTCACCGTCACCGTGGTCGGCAGCCTCGGCCTCCTGCTCGCCGTCGGGTCGGCCACCACCGCCCATGGCGAACCCCGGGCAGTCATCCAGGGGCGCGGCGAGGTGACCGCGCACGTCACCGGCGAGAAGCCGAACAACAAGTGCCAGATCGCGGGCCACGACGTGAGCGGGCCGTGGGGGGTCGTCGGGGCCGACGGGACCGTGAACCTCACCCTCGGCGCGGCGTATCACGGCGGCAAGCGACTACGGGTGATCTGTGAGGACCCCACACGCGGTGACGCCAGCCTGCACACGGTGAAGTCGGACCGCGTCGCCTTCGACGGACTGCTCTCCCCGATCCGCCAGATCATGCACAACCGGTTCTTCGGGGCCTGATCAACTCTCGTGACTCTCAGGGGCTTCGCCCCCGAACCCCCAGAGGGGTACGTGCCCGGCACGGGCGGCGGCGACCGCCGCACGCACCGCGGGGGCGGTCTCAGCCGCGAAATGCTGGGTGGGGCGCTCGCCTTCGGGGTCGACAGGGAGCAGGAATTGGCTGATGCCCTGGGTCAGGGCGAGATCGGTGAGCTGGGGCGGACCCATGGTGGGGTCGATGACGTAGGCGCGGCGGATCAGGGCGGGGATGCGGCCGGATGATCGGGCGGCGTCGTCGATGGCGGCCATGCGGGCCGGGAGGGTGACGGGCGGGGCGTAAGCGGCGCTGCCGAGCCAGCCGTCGGCGAGTTCACCGGTCAGGCGGAGCGCGCGGGGGCCGTAGACGCCGAGCCAGATGCCGATCGGATGTGCCGGGAGCGGGCCGGGTTTCGCGCCGCGCAGCGGGTAGAAGTCGCCCGGGAGGCGGGAGCGGTCGGCCTCACCCCAGAGCGCGCGCAGCACGCCGATGGCCTCGCGCAGCGCGCTCAGGGCTTGGCCGGGCGTGCGTCGCGCGCCGCCCATGGCCTCGATGGCATCCCAGAACGCGCCCGCGCCCAGACCCAGTTCGACACGACCCGCGCTGAGCAGGTCCAGGCTGGCGGCGCTGCGGGCCAGCACCGCGGGCGGGCGCAGCGGCAGATTGGCGACCGCGGGCATCAGGGTCAGGGTGCGGGTGACGCCGGCCAGATAGGACAGCAGGGTCCAGGTGTCGAGGAACGCGGGCTGATACGGATGATCCTGGACGGCCAGCACTTCCAGCCCGGAGTCGTCGGCCTGCCGGACCAGGCGCAGCAGGGCACGCCCGCGCGCCGCATCGGGCGGGACGAAGATGCCGAACCTGAGCTCATGCCCGTAATCCGCCATAGCAATTATCAAGCTACCGCGCGGGCCGGGGACGCGGGCGATATCGGGCCGATTCGGCGCGTCCGGCGAAGGAATTCGTTTCAGATCGTGATCGAGCGGAAACCCAACTCCATAGTCGTTGCCGGACAACGCAATACAATCGAATCCGAAAGGGTGTGCGCGATGCGGGTTCACAACACGGTCGATACGGCTCGGCGGCACTTGAGGGAGGTCGATCCCTCGGCTCTGGCCCACGCGCGAAAACGGTTGGCCGAGACCGGCATCGCCAGACTCGGTTTCCTGCTCCCACACCGGGTCAAACGCGTGCTCGCGGCTGAGACCCTCGCACTGCTCGACCACCACCGGCAGTGGGGCGAGCTGCTCCCCGAGGGTGAGAGCCTGACCCGCCAGCAAGTGGACTTGACCGGCTCCGACGTCGCGGCCCACACCGCCTGCATCCCCCAGCTCTACGACTGTGAACCCTTGCGGCACAGCCTGTCCGTGATCGCGGCCGAACCCGTCCTGCCCTGCCCCGAAGCCGAACGCTTCCAGGTCAGCCGCCGCCGGCACGACGACGCACTCGGCCGATGGCATTGGGACGCTTACGCTTTCACACTGGTTCTGGTGGTGGAGTGCCCGCCGCTGGCCGAGGGCGGCTTCGTGCAGACCGTGGCGCACACCTGCCCCGATCCCTACGACACCGATGTGCACCGGATCCTGACGCGCAATCCGATCCACTCCTGGGAGCTCGGCCCCGGCGATCTCTACCTGCTCCGCACCGACACCACCCTGCATCGCGTGCACCCGTTCGCGCACGGCCGGCGAACCACCGTCGCCATGGCCTTCGCGGCCCGAACGGAACGTGATGCCGTAGGTTTGCTCAAAGGCTCAACGAGAGCCGAATCACAGACAGTGATAGCCTGATTTTCTGTTAACGCAGCGGGGGGCAGCGTCGCCGCACCGTATCCGCTCCGGGCAGTTCTGCCCAACCCGGCAAAGGCGGCTTCCCATGGACCTGCTCAACCCGCTCGACGCGATATTCCTGGCCATCGAATCCCGCGAGCACCCCATGCACGTGGGTGGCCTCCAGCTGTTCGAGCCGCCCGCCGACGCGGGCCCCGACTACACCCACGAACTGTTCGAGGCCATGGCCGCGCGCACCGAGGTGCGCACCCGCTTCCGCCGCAAACCGAGCCGACTGCTGGGCGGCTTCTCCAGCCTCGCCTGGTCGCACGCCGACACCGTGGATCTCGGCTACCACCTGCGCCGATCCGCGCTGCCCGCGCCCGGCGGCATGAGCGATCTGCTGGATCTCACCGAGCGTCTGCACGGCATCCTGCTGGACCGGCACCGGCCGCTGTGGGAGGGCCGCATCATCGAGGGCCTGAGCGACGGCCGCTTCGCGCTCTACATGAAGATGCACCACGCCCTCATCGACGGCGTCTCGGCCATGCGGCTGCTGCAGCGCACCCTCACCGACGACCCGCTCGACACTCGGATCGCCGTCCCGTGGGGCACCCCGCCGGTGCCGCGCGACGACAGCGCCGAACCCGAAAGCCTGTGGGCCCAGGCAGGCAAGGCGCTGCCGCGGCTGCTGCGCGCGAGCGGGTCGATCGCCGCGCCGTTGCGGGGCGCCCTCGACGGACGACTCACCCTGCCCATGACCGCACCGCGCACCCTGCTCAACACCTCCATCGGCGGGGCCCGGCGCATCGCCGTGCGGTCCTGGCCGCTGGAACGGATCAACGACGTCCGGCAGGCTACCGGGGCCACCGTCAACGACGTGGTGCTGGCCATGAGTTCCGCCGCGCTGCGCGCCTACCTGCTGGAGCGGGACGCGCTGCCCGACGAGCCGTTGATCGCCATGGTGCCGGTCAATATCCGCAATGCCGCCGAGGCCGACACCTCCGAGGGCAATATGGTCGCGGCCTGC
Source organism: Nocardia sp. NPDC056611 (assembly GCF_042792755.1). NCBI lineage: Bacteria > Bacillati > Actinomycetota > Actinomycetes > Mycobacteriales > Nocardiaceae > Nocardia > Nocardia sp. NPDC056611. The sequence continues at coordinate 30,263 of NZ_JBHTVV010000012.1, read as the reverse complement.
CTGGCGAACCTCGGCACCCACCTCGCCGACCCGGTGGCGCGGCTCGACCAGATCCGCACCTCCATGCGCGACGCGAAGCAGGTGTTCACGCAGCTGCCGAAGCTCGAGGCGATGCTGCTGTCGGCCGCGCTGATGACGCCGCTGGGCGTCTCCCTGCTACCCGGTTTCGAGGCGTTGCCGCGCATGCCGTTCAACCTGGTGATCTCCAATGTGCCGGGCCCGCGCAAGCCGGTCTATCTGCAGGGCGCGCGCCTCGACGCCAACTATCCGCTCTCGATTCCCTTCGAATCGCAGGCCATGAACATCACGCTCACCACCAATGGCGACAACCTCGATTTCGGTCTGGTCGGCTGCCGCCGCACGGTGCCGGACCTCGATCGCATGATCGACCATCTGGAGAACGGCCTGGCCGAGCTGGAGCAAGCGGTCGCCTGACGCGGACCCGGGAGTCGGCCCTCGCTACGCTGGAGCGGGTGATGTCGTGGCCCGAACTGCGGAAAGAGTGCCTGATCCTCGAGGACGAGGCGGTGCTGGCGTTGAACAAGCCCGCCGGGATCTCCGTCACCGGTGAACGCCACGACACCGACATGGTGGAAATGGCCGCCGCGCAGGGCGAGACGCTCTACCCGGTGCACCGTATCGACAAGGTCACCTCGGGCCTGGTGCTGCTGGCCAAGGAGCTGCCCGCGCACGGGCAGCTCACCCGTCAGTTCAACAAGCGGACCGTGGAGAAGGCGTACCTGGCCGTCACCGCCTCCACCGGGCTCCCCGACCGCGGCGTCATCGACCTGCCGTTGAGCGTGGGCCGCAAGAACCGGGTGCGCATCGCCGCGCCCCGCGAGAGCATTCGCCGCGACGGCGACACCTGGCGGGTGGACGCGCAGGATGTGCTGGCGGGCAAGAATTATCCGTCGGTCACCGAATTCACCACGCTGGCCCGCGCCGCGGACAGCACCGTCCTGGCATTGCGCCCGATCACCGGGCGACGGCACCAGATTCGCGTCCACCTGGCCTGGATCGGCCACCCCATCGTCGGCGACCCGCTCTTCGACAAGTCCGGCGCGTTCCCCCGCACCCACCTGCACTCCTGGCGACTGTCGCTGGACGCGTCCTGGCGGCCGGGCGGCCGCCTGGAGCTGGAAGCCGAGCCGGGTGCGGACTTCTGGCGCGTCGGCGACGCCGGCGTGGTGGACGACCCACGGCAACTGCTGAGCAGCGCAAGCGAACTCATGGCCCGCACCACATAGCCGGGACATTGATTTACGTTCGCTATATTGGGTGGCGGGTCTCACCGCGACCACATCCGGGCAGGTCAATTAGCCTTAATGAGTGACCGCGGTGCGGCGGCACAGCCGGGCGCAACGCTGCGACCCATGACAGAAAGCGAACGCCGATGGTTCTGCTCGCTCAGCTCAGTGACACCCACTTCAATATGGGCGCGCGCAATGTCGAACGCGCCGAACGGGTGATGGCCTTCCTGGCCGAGCTGCCGCGGCGACCCGACGTCATCATCGTCACCGGCGACATCGCCGACGAGGGCGAGCCGGAGGAATACCAGCAGGCCCGCGCCGCGCTGACCGCCGACCTGCCCGTGCTGATCCTGCCCGGCAATCACGACGACCGCGGCAATATGCGCAACGTCCTGTTCCCCGGCACCGAGGGCGCCGGCCCGATCAACCAGTCCTACCGCGTCGACGGCGTCACCCTGGCGCTGCTCGACTCCAGCATCCCCGGCAAACCGGAGGGCCTGCTCGAGGACGAGACCTACGACTTCCTCACCGACTTGCTCGCCGCGACCCCCGCCGACCAGACGGTACTGATCGCCATGCACCATCCGCCGGTGCCGGTGCGGTCCACCGTGGTCGACCCGATCCGGCTCACCAATCCGGAACGGCTGGCCGAGATCGTGGCGGGCGACGACCGGATCGCGGCGGTGCTCACCGGGCACGTGCACGCCGGGCTGATGACCCAGTTCGCGGGCAAACCGCTGATCGTCGCGCCGAGCGTGTCCTCCACCATCGGCTGCGAATGGGAAACGGCCGCACCGGGACACGTGCCGATCGACTTCGCGCCCGACCCGTCGATCATCTTCCACTCCATCGAGGACGGCCGGCTGCTGTCCATGTTCCGGCCCATCGCCATGGGCGGCTGGCTCAGCGAACCGCTGGACTGACCGCACCGCGCCGGTACGCCGACGGGGTGGTGGCGGTCCAGCGTTTGAAGGCGTGGATGAAGGTCGACGCCTCCGCGTAGCCGAGCCGGATAGCCACATCGCTGACCGACAGCGGTGTGGCGGTGAGCATCTCCTCCGCCAGCGCGCGCCGCACCTCGTCCAGCAGCTGCCGGTAGCTGGTGCCCGCCGCGTCCAGGTGGCGGCGCAGGGTGCGGGTGCTCATGTTCAGATCCCGTGCCACCGAGTCGATTCCGGGCGGCACCGCGAAACCGTCCAGTCCGCCGCGCGGCACCAGCCGCTCCCGCACCTCCGCGGCGATGCCGGTGCGGGCGCGGCGGCGCGACACCAGCTCGCGGCACTGCGCCAGGCACATGGCCCAGGTGTGTTCGTTGGCTTGCGGCAGGGGCTGTTCCAGGACCGCCGGGTCCATCGTGAACAGGTTGTGTTCGGCCTCGAAAGTCGGTGTCACGCCGTAGATCTCGGTGTACATGTCGAGGCTGCCGGGCGCGGGGAAGTCGAAGTCGGCGCGCAGCAGGTGGATCCGGTTGCCGGTGAGGTCCGACATCATCTGGTGCATGGCGGTGACATCACGCTCCACCAGGAAGCGGCGGACGTCGGCGGGCACGCCCTCGTCGTGGATACGGGCCACGAACTCGCCCGGCCGCCAGCGGGCCGCCGGGATACAGAAGGTGAAGCTCAATTCCAGGTAGCGCAGGGCGAAGGCGATGGCCTCACCCAGGGTAGGGCTGCTCACGCAGGCGAACCCGAAGATCCCGAACGTGGTGATCCGGTACCGCCGCCCCACCTCCAGCCCGAGGTTGGGGCGCCCGCCCAGTTCACGCACCAGATTCCGGATCACCGCCAGCTCGGTGTGCGCGTCGATCTGCTCGTCCGGATTGGCCAGCTGCTTCTCGCTCAGCCCGCTGCCCTGCAGCATGCGCGCCGCCGGGACCCCGTGTTCGCGTGCGAAACCGACCATGAGCGCGACACTCGCCACCCCACGTGGGAAGTCCCAATCCCGGATTCCCGCCTCCTGCACCGTGCCCATAGCCTGATTATGGCCGAAATTCTCGATCCGGTCGCCCACTAAATTCGACGAGCGCTCCTACCCTGAGAAGAGTCTTCGATGTGTGAGGAGCACCACAATGCCCGAGGTCATCATCATCGGCGCGGGGTTCGGCGGGCTCGGCATGGCGATCGAGCTGCAACGCAACGGCTTCCGTGAATTCACCATTCTGGAACGGGCCGCGGACCTGGGCGGAGTGTGGCGGGAGAACACCTACCCGGGGGCGGCCTGCGATGTGCCGTCGCCGCTGTACTCGTTCGCGCACGAGCCCAAACCGAGGTGGCGGCAGCGGTATTCGACGCGCGAGGACATCTGGGAGTACATGCGCGGGATCGCCGATCGGCACGGGCTGCGCGACCACATCGTGTTCGGGGCCGACGTCAGCGAGGCGGAATTCGACGAGACGACCGGGCAGTGGACGGTACGGACCGCCGACGGGGCAGCCCGGACCGCCGATGTGCTGATCTCGGCGGTCGGGCAGCTGTCGCGACCGGCCATGCCGCCGATACCCGGGATCGAGCAGTTCGCCGGGGAGTCCTTCCACTCGGCGCGGTGGGACCACAGCGTCGAGTTGGCCGGCAAGCGGGTGGCCTGCATCGGTACCGGGGCCAGCGCCATCCAGTACGTTCCCGAGATCCAGCCGAAGGCAGCGCACCTGACGGTGTTCCAGCGCACCGCGGCCTGGGTGCTGCCCAAGTTCGACACCGACTACAAGCCGGTGCATCAGCGCGTGCTGGTCGCGGTACCGGGAATGCCCGTGGCCGAACGGCTTTCGTGGTGGCTGCTGGCCGAATTCCTGGCGCTGGGGCTGGTCGAGTTCCCCGGAATCGCACGATTCGTGTCCCGGATCGCGGAGAAGCATCTCGAGGAGCAGGTCGCCGATCCGGCGCTGCGCGCCAAGCTCACCCCCGACTTTCCGATCGGCTGCAAACGCGCGCTGTTCTCCAACGACTACTACCCGGCCCTGTGTGAACCCAATGTCACCGTGGAGACCGCCGCCATCAGCGAGATCGTCCCCGAAGGCATCCGCACCGCCGACGGCGCGCTGCACGAGGCCGACGTGATCATCTACGGCACCGGCTTCAAGGGCACGGAATTCCTGTGGCCCATGAAGATTCGCGGCCGCGGCGCCCGCAACCTGGAGGACGCCTGGGACGGCGGCGCGCACGCCTACCTCGGCATCACCGTCCCCGAATTCCCCAACCTGTTCCTGGTCTACGGCCCCAACACCAACCTCGGCGTCGGCTCCATCATCTACATGATCGAATCCCAGACCCATTACATTCGCCGCGCCCTGCAACTCCTCGGCGAACACCCCCGCACCTACCTCGAAGTCCGCCCCGACCCCGAACGCGCCTACAACGACGCCCTCCAGCACCGCCTGGCCCGCACCCCCTGGAACTTCTGCACCAGCTGGTACCGCACCGCCTCCGGCCGGATCACCAACAACTGGCCCGGCACCACCCGCAGCTACCGCCGCCGCACCCGCGACCTCCACCTCCCCGACTACACCTTCACACACATCCGCCCCTGACCTGCGCCATCGACCAACGCCCCGGGCCCAACCCGCCCGCCGACGCCCCCTCCGTCACCGAGCTTTCGGTCGAGCAGCTCAGCGGGGACCCGGCGTGGCCGACGAGGGTGGTTGTGGGGGTGGCGCCCGGACTCTGTGGAGATGGTGAGAGGTCTGCGGGGGTCGGGGCCCGGACACGGCAGACTGGTAGGCGTGACCGATTCGTACCGGATTCGCGGCGGCCTGGCCGAGCCCGTCGGCGTGGCGCAAGCCGGAAGAACCGAGGGGCCGCCGCTGCCGCACGGGGCGCTGCGGCCCATCGAGCTGGCGGCCGGAGCCGTGCTGGGCGGGGCCACGGTGGGGCTGGTGACCCTCGGGGCGCTGGTGCCGTTCGCGGCGGTGCTGCAGTTGGTGGCCGCCGTGCCCATGGGGCTGCTCGCGCATCGGCATCGATTCCGGGCGCAGTTGGCGACCACCATCGCGGGCACGCTGGTGACGTTCGTGGCGGCGGGTCTGCTGCCCGCGGAGAACCTGGTCGGTGTCGCCGTCATCGGCGGGATCATCGGAACGGTGAAGCGGCGGCGCGGCGGGCTGCCCGCGGTGGTGGCGTTGTCGGCGATGGCCGGGTTCGTGATGGCGACGCTCACGGTCGGGATGCTGCTGGCGTTCACGCGGTCGCGGGACCTGGTGTTCGACAACATCCGGAACACCGCGGAGGGTCTGGAGAGTCTCGCGGCGAAACAGGACGCGCTGCAGCCGATCGGGCGGGCCATCGCCGGTTACACCGACACCATCCTGCAGTGGTGGTGGGCGTTCGTGGGTGGCGGAATCATGGCCGCGATGCTGGTCAGCGGCGTGTTCTCGTGGTTCGTGCTCGGGCGGGTGCTGGATCGGCTGGCCTGGCTGCCAGGCCGGGACAGCCTGCTCGACGCGCCGGACGATCCGCGACCGGTCGCCCCGCTGCCGGTTACCTTGCGCGGCGTCACCTTCCGCTATCGGGGAGCCCGCGCCGACGCCCTGCACGGCATCGACCTGACCGTCGATGTCGGCGAGTTCGTGGCGGTGGTCGGGCACAACGGGTCCGGAAAGTCCACGCTCACCAGGATTCTCGCGGGCCGTCCGCCGACCTCCGGAACGGTGACCCGCCCGGGCGCGGCGGGCCTCGGCGTGCGCGGCGGCACCGCGATGGTGTTGCAGCGACCCGAGAGCCAGACCCTGGGCGTGCTCGTCGCCGACGACGTGGTGTGGGGTCTGCCCACCGAGGACGCGGCGACCGTGGACATCGATGGCCTGCTCGCCGAGGTCGGATTGACCGGCATGGGCGGGCGCGAGACCGCGACCCTGTCCGGCGGCCAGCAGCAGCGGCTGGCGGTCGCCGCCGCCCTGGCCCGGCAGCCCACCCTGCTCATCGCCGACGAGGCGACCTCCATGATCGACCCCGAAGGCCGCCGCGACCTGGTCGCGCTGCTGGCCCGCCTGCCGCGCCGCCACCCCATGGCCGTCGTGCTGGTGACCCACCACGAAGCGGACGCGTCCGCCGCCGACCGGGTGATCCATCTCGAACAGGGCCGCTCGGTCGCGCACCTGCCCGCCTGGCCGCGGCCGGTCGGCGACCCGCGGCGTCGGCCGATGGGCGAACCTGTGCTCGAATTGACCGGCGTCGGCCACACCTACAACCGCGGCACCCCGTGGGAAGCGCCCGCCCTGCACGATATCGACCTCAGCGTCCGGCGCGGCGAGGCCCTGCTCATCGTGGGCGGCAACGGGTCCGGCAAGTCGACACTCGCGTGGATCATGGCCGGGCTGACCGTGCCCACCTCGGGCACCTGCACACTGCGCGAACCCATGGGCACGACCCGCCCGGTGCACAAGCGAATCGGGGCCGTACAGCTGGCTTTCCAGCATTCCCGGCTGCAGATGCAGCGTCAGGACGTGGGCGCCGAGATCGAGGATTGGGGTGGCCGCGGCAGTTACGCGGTGGCCCGCGCGCTGGACGAAGTCGGCCTGGACCGGAGCCTGGCCACCCGTTCGATCGAGGAACTCAGCGGCGGCCAGGCCAAACGGGTGGTGCTGGCGGCCATCGTGGCCAGTCACCCGCACGTGGTGGTGCTCGACGAGCCGCTCGCCGGACTGGACCCCGAAGGTCGCGCGGGAGTGGTGGAACTGCTTGCCCGCCTGCGTGATTCGGGTCTGACCCTGATCGTCATCTCGCACGACGTGGCCGATATGGCCGCCGTCTGCGACCGCACCGTCCACCTGCGCGACGGCCGGCTCGTCGAGAACGCCACCGCCGCGGCGCAATACGCGCACGACTTCACCGGAGGCCTCCGATGAGCAGCGTCGTCCTCCGTGAGGTCCCCGTCGACAGCCCCGTGCATCGACTGTGGGCCGGTACCAAGATGATCGCCGTCTTCGCGATCAGCCTGCTGCTCATGTTCATCCCGTCGTGGGCGCTGCTCGGAGTGGCGGCCGCGTTCCTGATCGCGGTCTTCCTGCTGGCCCGCCTGCCGCTGGGCACGCTGCCGCGTTTCCCGTGGCTGCTCTGGCTGGGCATCGCGATCGGCGCGGCCATCAACGCGCCCGTCGGGTCGTCCGCGCTGCTGCGGTACGCGCAGGTGATCGTGTTCGGATTCCTGCTGCTGGGCGCGTCGTTCCTGGTCGCCTGGACCACGCCGATGGGTGAGGTCGCACCCGCGCTGGCCCGGCTCGGCGCGCCGCTGAAGCGGATCGGCTGGACCCGCAACGGGGTTCGCCACGCGGTGCCCGTCGACGAGTGGGCGGTGGTGGTGGCGCTGACGCTGCGCGGCCTGCCGCTGCTGCTCGAGGAGATGCGCCTGCTGCGGGCGGCGCGACGGCTGCGACCCAAGGACTCGCTGCTGCATCGCGCCGCGGAGAATCCGCTGGTCGACATTCTGACCGCGAGCATGGCCGTCTCCAGCCGCCGCGCGGGCGAGCTCGGCGAGGCCATCACGACCCGCGGCGGCACCGGCGAGTTGACCGCCCGGCCCAGCTCGCCGGGTCGCGCCGACGCGGTGGCGCTCGTGGTGGTGGGATTGGTGTGCGCGCTCGGAATCGTCGTGGAACTGGTCATATAGGACGACGCGGGCCGAAAATTATCCAGGTTGTCGGCATCGCACGCTACCGTGAGGCGCGTAGAACGCGTTGCTGATAGCAACCGGGCTCAGGGCGGACGCACAAGGGGGGAATTCTTCAACCCGGGCCGTGTGTTGCCACAAAAACCTGATGAAGATTGGAAGACCCATGATGCTGCGCAAGATCACCGCTGTCACCGCGCCGGTAGTCACGGCCGTCGCCATCGCCGGAGCCGGTGTGGCCCACGCCGACGCCACGGTGCCCGATATCGGTTACCAGACCCAGCTGGTCGGCAACACCGTCGTGACCACCCTCACCGATGGCACCTTCGAGCTGTCCGGCGGCGCCGTCGATATCAAGGACGCCTCGGGTGCGACGGTGCTCGAACTGCCGCTCGCCTTCACCCAGGACGGTCTGAGCTACCCGGTGCCCGCCACCGTCAGCGATGACGGCACGGTCCTGAACATGACCGCGGTCAAGGATGTCGCGGCGGCCAGCCCGGCGCTGCACCCGGTGGCGTCGCTGACCGAGAACCAGCTGGCCATGCAGGCCTTCGCCAGCCAGTTCGGCATCGCGACCGCGATCGGCAGCTTCGTCGGCCTGGCCCTCGGCGCAGCCGTCGGTCTCATCGGCTTCGCCGGTGGTCCCGCCGGCCTCGCCACGGTGCCGGTCGCGGCCACCGTCGGCGCGATCATCGGCACCCTGGTGGTCGGCGGCCCGGCCCTGGTCATCGCGGGTGTCGACCTGATCAGCACGCTGACCGCGGCGCCCGGCACCACCAAGTGGGCGAACCCCGGCGCGTAGGACTCCGGCCGGCGGGTGCGCCGCGCCTCAGCGCACGGTGCACCCGGCGGTGACCGGCTCGCCCGCGAAGCGGTCGGTCAGAAAGTTCATGGCGCCCCAGGCTTCTCCCACCGCCGCCGGGTTGTGGCCCGGGATGCCCGAGTGCACGGCGGTGAGGGTCGCGCCCAGCGCGCAGTAGCGGTCGACGAGGTCGCTGAAGCCCGATGACGGGATCACGTCGTCGGAATTGCTGTGATACAGGTACAGCGGGACGTCCGGCGCCCAGCCACCCAGTTCCTGGCGATCGGTGACGGACCGGAAGGCCTGGCTGCCGAGGATGTCCGGGATCGCCGAGTAGTCGTCGATGCGCCGGAACACGTGGTGAGCCACGAGATCGCTACCGCAGGAAGCGGATTCCTGTGTGATCAGCGCGCGGCCGCTGTCATTGAGCGAGTCCGCCAAGTCGGGATCGTTGCGTGTCATGGCGATCAGGATGAGCACCCCGAGTCCGGCCTGCACGCTGCCGTCCACGCCACGGGCGATGGCCGGGATACCGGCCGGGACGCCGCCGGAGGTCACGCCGGCGAACCAGAGCTCGGGCGCGTAGCTCGCCCGCAACTGCATGGCCCACAGGGTGGCGAAGGCCCCGCCGGAATATCCCCAGGCCCCGAGCGGGCTGGCATCGGTGATCCCCAGCGGCGCAAAGGCTTTGGCGGCGCGGACGCCGTCCAGGACCGCGCGGCCGGAGTTGACGCCGTCGAAGAATCGGGACTGCGCGCCCTCGTAGTCGGATACCACCACCGCCCAGCCGCGGCGCAGCGCCTCGGCCAGGAACGGCACGTCGAGCAGGGTGTTGGTGATGGCGAGGTCCCGGCCGCCGCCCAGCGCGAACGATGGGGCGCAACGGGTTCCGAGACTGTCCTCGGCAATCTGATACGACAGCAACGGACGATCCCCGGGCCCGGTCCACGGGGTGAGCGGAGCCATCACCGTGGCCACGTCGGCGGCGGCCTGCCCGGCGGAATCGGTGGTGCGGTATCGCACCTGCCAGCCCGCGACCGGTAGCGGCAGCCCCAGGACGGCGATCGGCCGGGAATCGAGAATCGTCCCGTTTCCGTACTCTCCCAGATCGATTGGCGTCGAATAGAAGGGATCGGCGTCGGGAACCGGAATCTCCGCGCTGGCACCGGGCACGGCGATCGCCACCGCCCAGAGGGTTGCCGCGCCGATCAGCCCGATCCGCCACCCCGATCCGAACCATGCGCCATCCCGCCGCATCACGCCTCCAGCGTCCGACCTCCCGACGCTCCGGACCCCACGGACCTGCTGTTCGCCTGATGACTCCAGCGCATCGGAGAACCAAAAGGTACTGCCGCCGTCCGGCCCGGTCAATGGCGTCCCGCGCGCCGTAACTACGGCGTTGCGCGGTTTCTCACACGAAAAGATATATCCAGCAAGAAGTCCAGCTCTTTATAACTGGCTCTACCATTTGCATACCAGTTGCCGCCATGCTCGACCAATGCCGCGCCGCCTCCTCGCCCTCTACATCGGACTCTGGCTCTACGGCCTCTCCATGTCCGTCATGATCCGCGCCGCCCTCGGACTGGACCCGTGGGACGTCTTCCATCAGGGCGTAGCCGACCACGTTCCCCTGAGCTTCGGCACCGTGGTCGCGATCACCGGCGCCGCCGTCCTCCTGGCGTGGATTCCCTTGCGCCAGTGGCCAGGTCTGGGCACGGTCAGCAATGTCGTGGTCATCGGCATCTCGGTGGACGCCGGCCTCTGGCTCCTGCCCGAACTCGACGGCCTCCCGATCCGCGTCGCCGCCATGGCCGCAGCCGTCGTCCTCAACGCGATCGCCACGGTCCTCTACATCGGCGCGGGCATGGGCCCGGGCCCACGCGATGGCCTGATGACTGGCCTGGTCCGCCGCACAGGACGACCGGTATGGCTGGTGCGGACAGGCCTGGAGGCGACCGTGTTGTCCGTAGGTTGGGTCCTCGGCGGCAGCGTCGGCATCGGCACCGTGGTCTACGCCTTCGGCATCGGCCCCCTCATCCAATTGATGATCCCGTTCGTAGATCGCTACCTGCCGGGCTTCCATGAGGCGGAATCCCCGACGTCAGCGGCCACCGCGGCGGAGCCGATGGTCGCCTGAATCACGCTCAGCCCCGGTCGATGAGGTCGGCGAAGATGCGGGTGATGCGGTCGGTCAGCGCTTCCGGGGTGGTGCCGGATTGGGTGGCGCGAAGGGCGAATTTGCCGTCGACGGTGAGCGAGGCCATGCCGTGGGCGAGGGACCACCAGGCCAGGGCCATGGTTTCGGCGTCGGCGGCGGGGAGGAAACCGGAGGCGACGGCGTCGGCGACCGCGGATTCCAGGACGGCGAAGGCGGCGTCGCCGGCGGCCTCGGTGTCGGGATGTTTCTCGGGTTGGGAGAGTTCGGGGCGGAACATGATGCGGAAGTAGGCGGCGTGGTCGCGGGCGAACTCGACGTAGCGGTTGGCCATGGCGATCAGGGCGGCGCGCGGGTCGGGGGCGGTGTCGCGAGCGGATGTCATTGTCGCGCCGAGGATTTCGAAGCCGCGGGCGGCGAGGGCGGACATCAGAGCGGCGCGGTCGGCGAAGTGGTGATAGGGGGCGCCGGGGCTGACGCCGGCGGTGCGGGCGACTTTTCGCAGGCTCACGGCGGCCAGGCCCTCGGACTCGATCAGTTCCAGGGAGGCGCGCAGTAGTTCCTCGCGGAGGTCTCCGTGGTGGTAGCGGTCCTTGGTCGGCGGCATGGCATGAGCGTAAGGGGTTGACGGCGCGCGGCCTCGCAATCTATACATTGTTTAGATTCTAAACACTGCTCAGATTGGAGTCGGCGATGTCCGATCTCGTTCTCGTCACCGGTGCTTCGGGGTATGTCGCGGGGCATGTCATCCAGGAATTGCTCGACCAGGGTTATCGAGTGCGCGGCACGGTCCGCTCGGCCGCCCGCGCCGCCGACGTGGCCGCGCTGCTGCCCGGCATCGAACTGGTCGAAGCCGATCTCGGCGCGGACGCGGGCTGGGCGGCGGCCGTCGCGGGCTGCCGATACGTGCTGCACACCGCGTCGCCCTTCCCGTCGGACGCCCCCGAGCACGAGGACGACCTGATCCGCCCGGCCGTCGACGGCACCCTGCGCGTGCTGCGCGCGGCCGCCGCCGGTGGCGTCGAACGCGTCGTGGTCACCTCCTCGATCGCCGCCATCCAGGCCGGGCACGAGGGCCGCCTGCTCACCGAGGCCGACTGGTCCGATCTCGCGGCCTGCGAGGCCTACCCCAAGAGCAAGACCCTGGCCGAGCGCGCCGCCTGGGATTTCGCCGCCGAACACCCGGAACTCGAACTGGCCGTGATCAATCCGGGCATGATCATCGGGCCCGTCCTGCGCGCCGAAGCCGGCACCTCCGTGGACGGCATCCGCGCCTTGCTCGCCGGGGGCATGCCCGGCGTGCCGCGCCTCAACTTCGCCACCGTCGACGTGCGCGACCTCGCCGTCGCCCACCGTCTCGCCATGGAAACCCCCGGCGCCGCGGGCAACCGGTACATCTGCGCGGGCGACAGCATCGCCTTCCCCGAGATGGCCCGCCTGCTCGCGAGCCGCTACCAGGTCCCCACTCGCGCCCTGCCCGACTGGCTGGTCCGGCTGAGCGCGGCCTTCAACGCCGACGCCCGCACCGCCGTCCGCTACCTCGGCCGCAAGGAGACCGTCAGCGCGGACAAGGCCCGCCGCGAACTGAACTGGACCATGCGCCCGGTCGCCGACTCCTTGCTGGACACCGCCGACAGCCTGGTCCGCTTCGGGCTCGTCCCCGCACCCAAGCCCGGCCGGGCCGCGGCCGCCTGACCGTCCGGCGCCGTTCCGCACAGGCGTAGGGTGGCGAAAGAGGGTGGGGCGGAAAGCGATTGCGGAGGGCTTATGCGGCGCGGCAACGGTGTGGAGATTCCGGAGACGCTCGAGGATGTGTGCGCACCGGACAAGATGGCGATCATCGTCTACGACATGCAGGCCGGAGTGCTGGGCCAGCTCGAGGACGGCCCGGCGATCACCGAGCGCGTCGTGCGCGTGGTCGAGGCCGCGCGGCGCGGCGGCTACCCGGTGATCTTCCTGCGGCACTTCTTCCTACCCAAGCGGCTCATGGGCAGTTTCGCCATGCGGATGGCGATGACCTGGCAGGGCAAGGACTCCATCGACGAGGTGGTCCCGATCCTGCAGCGCGACACCCCGGGCTTCCAGCTGGTGCCGGAACTGCGGCCGCAGGACGGCGAGGTCGTCTTCGACAAGACGTCGATGTCGGCGTTCGAGGGCACCCCGCTCGCCTCGACGCTGCGTGACCTCGGGATCGGGGCCTACGCCATCGTCGGCGTCGCGCTGGAGATCGGGATCGCGCCGACGGTGTGCCACTCCACCGATCTGGGCTTCGTGCCGGTCGTCGTCCGCGACGGGGTCGGCGGGCGCGACGAGCCCGGCAAGCAGCGCGCCTGGGAGGACTTCGAATTCCAGGGGCACGCCATCGTCACCGACTCCGACAGCCTGATTCCGTTGCTGGAGAAGTCGAGCTAGTCGGAACCGGGGATCCAGGCCGGGTGCCACAGGCGTCCGGTCTCGGTCCAGTTCTGGAAGCGGACCATGCCCGTCAGCTTCGGCGTCACCCAGACCGCGTCGCGGCGCTCGTCGGCGGTGAGCTCGTTGTCGAACGGGCTGGTCTTGCGTTCCAGCCGGCGCAGGCGGTCGGCGAGATCGCTCATCTCCCGCTCGCCGAACCCGGTGCCGACGCGGCCCAGGTAGTACAGCTCGCCCTGATGCGGGACGCCGACCAGCAGGGACGCGAACTGCCGCGCCTCCGAACGCCGGTAGCCGCCGATCACCACCGACAGCGTCCGCCAATTGCGGGTCTTGATCCAGGACTGACCGCGGCGGCCCGGGAGGTAGACCGAGTCGCGCCGCTTGGCGACCACGCCCTCCATGCCGTGCTCCTGGCTGTAGCGCAACGCGTCCGCGCCGGACCCCGGCAACTGCTCCGGCACGATCAGCGAACGCGCCTGCCCGGCAAGGACTTCCAGCACGCGCCGCCGATCGTCGTAGCGTTTGCGGATCAGCGAGGTGCCGTCCAGGTACAGCAGATCGAAGGCCAGGAAGACCGCGCGGCCCGAATCCGCGCGCAGCAGGCCGAGATTCGCGCCGCCGTGATCGTCGAAGACCACCGCCTCGCCGTCGAGCACCGCGGAGTGGCCGGACAGTTCCTCGCCGAGCACGGCCAGGCCGGGGTATTTCCCGGTGACGACGTGCCCGGCGCGGCTGTGCAGGGTCACGGTTCCGTCCTCGATCTCGGCGATCAGCCGGAACCCGTCCCACTTGGTCTCGAAGGCCCACTGTTTCGCGTCGAGCGTGGTCACGTCACCGGCGGTGGCGAGCATCGGCATGACGCCGCGCGGCATGGGCGCGGGGGTCCGCGGGGTCGAAACCGCCTGCGCCCCCGCGCCGTCCTTCCCCGTGCCCCCCGGCGGCGTCTGATCCTTCATCAGATGCATGAGCCACTGGTTGCCATTGGTCTGGATGAGCGCGTACCGCCCGGTCAGCCGCTGCCCGCGCAGCCACACGATGACCTCGTCGTCGCGCCACTTCTCGGTCTCGTAGGTGCCGGAATCCCAGATGGTCATCTCGCCGCCGCCGTACTCGCCCTTCGGGATGGTCCCGTGGAAGGTGAGGTACTCGATGGGATGGTCCTCGGTGTGCACGGCCAGCCGGTTCTCGCCGGTATCGGTGGGCGGGCCCTTGGGCACGGCCCAGGAGGCGAGCACGCCGTCGCGTTCCAGCCGGACGTCCCAGTGCAGGCGGCGGGCGTGATGCTCCTGCACGACGAAACGATCGCCCGGCCCGTCCGCGGGCGCGCCCGGGGGCACCGGTTCGGGGGTGCGGCCCGGGTCGCGCATGGATCGATAGGTATCGAGCCGATCCGGTCGCGGCACCGCTTCGTCGAGTCCGTCGAGCAGGTCGCCCTGGTCCTCGAAGCGGCGCAGGACCTCGTCGAAGGTCAAGTGCCGCAGTTTCTTCGGCTTCTCGATTTCCGCCCAGGACCGGGGCGCGGCCACCCACGGCTGGGCGCGGCCGCGCAGCGAGTACGGCGCGATGGTGGTCTTGGCCGGATTGTTCTGGCTCCAGTCCAGGAACACCTTGCCCTCGCGCGCCGACTTGGCCATGGTGGCCGTGACCAGTTCGGGGCGCAGCTGCTGCAGATTGGTGGCGACCTGCTTGGCCACGGCCGAGGTCCCGTTCGGGCCGAGCCTGCGGTCCAGCGGGACGTAGATGTGAATTCCCTTGGAGCCGCTGGTGACCGGGTACGCCGGTAGGCCCACCTCACGGACCACATCGCGGAGGATGAGCGCGACCTCGGCACAGTGCGCCAGTCCGGCGCCCGGCCCGGGGTCCAGGTCGAAGACCAGCCGGGTGATGTCACCGACCTCGGGGCCGTCGAAACACCATTGCGGCACATGCAGTTCCAGGGCGGCCTGCTGCCCGAGCCAGGCCATGCCCGCGACGGTGTCGATGAGCGGATACGTGACCGGGCGGTCGGAATGCTGAACGGTGCGTCGCTCCAACCACTTCGGCGCGTGCTCGGCCAGATTCTTCTCGAAGAACGACTGCTCGTCCACGCCGTTCGGCCAGCGCTTACGCGTCACCGGCCGCTCCGCGATATGCGGCAGCAGGGCCGGGGCGATGGCGGTGAAATAGTCGATGACCTCGCCCTTGGTGGTCCCGGTGGCCGGGTACAGCACCTTGTCGAGGTTGGTCAGCCCAACCTCGATGCCCCCGAAATCCCTGCGGGACCCCATGACAGCAGTTTAGAGCCGGGACCCGCCGAAAACCGGCAACCCGGAAGGCCCGTGAAAAGCCAACGGGCCGTTCGGGTCAAGCGGCGGAGCTTCCCCGCCACTCCCGAACGGCCCGTGGATGACCGCTACGACTACGCCGGAGGCTGTTCGCCTGCCGGGGTTTCCGGGGCCGGGGCGGGTTCGGCCGCCGCCTCGGCGGGCGCGGGCTCCGCCGCGGGGGCCGCCGCCGCGCCCTCGGCGGTGTCGGCCCCGAGCGCCGACTTGACCGCGTCCGCGCCCTTGTCGATCTGGGAGGAGTACTTCCCCCCGGTCTTCTCGTCGATCACCTGGCCGGCCTTGTCGACCGCCCGCTCAACCTTCTCGGCGTTCTGGGCCGCCACCTCTTTGCCCTTGCCGACCAAGCCCTTGAGCGTGTCCATGAGACTCACAGCCCTGCTCCTTCACTCTCGGTCCGTCATTGGCGAACATCTTCCCACCACGAATCCCGTGGTGGGAGGCCAATCGGGTCGATCCGCTGGCCGGGCTTCGGCACGGCGATGCGTGTCCCGGCCGCCTCCGCCGCCTCGACCAGTCGCCGCACCGGCTCCGACCAGCCGTGGAAGGCCAGATTGAAGGTGGCCCAGTGAATCGGCACCAGCGTCCCGAAGCCCGCGTCGCCGACACACAGGTCGGCGTGGGCGCGGACCGCCTCCTCCGGGTTCATGTGCACGTCCGGCCAGTGCCGGTCGTAGGCGCCGATGGGCAGCAGGGTCAGGTCGAACGGGCCCAGGCGCGCGCCCGCCTCCGCGAACGCCTTCGTGTAGCCGGTGTCGCCACCGAAGTAGACCCGCCGGGTCGGGCCCGCGATGGACCACGACGCCCACAGCGTGGTGTTGCGCACCAGGCCGCGACCCGAGAAGTGCCGCGCCTCCGAACAAGTGATCACCAGGTCCGTGCCGTCACCGCGGTCGCGCCGCAGCTCCGACAACGAAACCGAGGCGGCCCAATCCAATTCGACGATGCGGTGCTCCGGCACCGACCAGTGCCGCAGATGCGCGCCGATGCCGACGGGCACGATGAACACGCAGTCCTGCCCCTCGACCAGCCCGGACACGGTGTCGCGATCCAGGTGGTCGTAGTGGTCGTGGGAGATGAGCACCGCGTCCAGCGGCGGCAGCGCCGACAACGGCGACGGCACCGGATGCAGGCGGGCCGGGCCCACCAGCGGCGACGGCGACACCCGCTCGCTCCACACCGGATCGGTCAGCACCCGGTAGCCGTCCACCTCGACCAGGCAGGTCGCGTGGCCGTACCAGGTCACCGCCAGTTCCCCGGCCTGCTCCGGCAGTTCCGGCGTCACCAGCGGGATGGTCCCGGACGGGCGGCCGTTATTGCGCTGGGTTGCCAGCTGGTAGAGCAGCTCCAGCGGGGAACCGGTGAGCTGACTGCTCGGTTCGGTGTTGTGGAACTGCCGATTGCGATAGGTGGTCGCCCCGCGCGCCGTCGGTGCGATCGCCGAGATCGACGCACCCATGGCCGAGGGAATCCCCCATGCCGCCCGAACCACCCAGGAAAGACCGAAAGCGCCCGCTGCCATACCCACCAGTCTCCGCGCATTCTCTTGCGCGCGCCCCCCGTTCATCGGCCCTCGAACTTCGCCGACCGCTTATCCTGGCGAGCCGCGCGCGCCTCCTGCGCGTCGGCGCTCTGCCAGGCGGCGTCCAGGGCGGCGCTCTGCGCGGCGGTGTCGGGGCCGCGAGTGTCGTCGTCGTTGAAGACCAGCTTCAGATGCCGCAGCGACAGCGGCGCGAGTTCGGCGATCTGCTTGGCCCAGGCCTGCGCGTCGGCCAGGGTCCCGATCTTGTTGGCGAAGCCGAAGTTGTAGGCGTCCGCGGCGGGGACCCGCTCGGCGCCCAGCAGAATCGTGCGCGCCGGACCGGCGCCGATCAGTGACGACAGCCGTCGCACAGTCCAACGGTCAACGGAGATACCGAGTTTCGCGGCCGGGACCGCGATGAACGAATCCGGTGACATCACGCGGAGGTCCGAGGCCAGGGCCAGTTGCACGCCCGCGCCCAGCGCGCCCCCGTTGATCGCCGCGATCACCGGCACCGGAATGGTCTCGATGGTGCGCAGCATGGCCAGCAGACCGGTCAGGAAGCTGTCCGAATACACCCCGTCCAGATCCGCGCCCGCACTGAAAATCGGCCCCTGACCGGTCAGCACGATCACCCGCGCCGAGGCCGCGGCCTCCTCGAGGGCCGCGCGCAGGCGGCCGATGAGCTCCTCGTTCAGGGCGTTCCGGCGATCCGGACGCTGCAGTTCGATGGTCACGACCTCGCCATCGCGGCTGACTCCGAGCATCTGTCCCTTCCCCACTGTCCACCTCATCGGGCTGCCTACCCATTGATCTGCTTTCACTGTAGGTGGGCGTACTGTCGGGTCCGTGACCGCAACACCCGATGTCGACATCCTTGTCATCGGCGCGGGACAGGCCGGATTGTCGGTCGGCTACCACCTCAGGCGGCTCGGGCTGCGACCCGAACAGGACTTCCTGATCGTCGACCACTCCCCCGGCGCGGGCGGGGCGTGGCAATTCCGGTGGCCGTCACTGACATTGAGCACCGTCAACCGGGTGCACGACCTGCCCGGCATGTCGTTCCAGGAGACCCTGCCCGCCGGATCGGACAACGCGCAGGCCGCCACCGCCGTACCGCACTACTTCGAGCTGTACGAGAAGCGCTTCGACCTGCGCGTGCACCGGCCCATCTCGGTGACCGTGGTGTGCGATCGCGCCACCGCCGCCACCTGCCCGAACCAGGAGGTCGACGGGCTGCTGCACGCCGAACTCAACCCCGGCGCGACGGTGCGCGCACGCGGACTGGTCAATGCCACCGGCACCTGGGACAAGCCGTTCATCCCCTACTACCGGGGCGCGGAGACCTTCGCCGGACGCCAGCTGCACGCCCACGACTACCGCGCCGCAACGGAATTCGAGGGCAAGCAGGTCGTGGTGGTCGGCGGCGGAATCACCGCCATCCAACTGCTGGACGAGATCTCGCAGGTCACCGGCACCACGTGGGTGACCCGCCGCGAACCCGTCTTCCGCTCCGGGCAATTCGCGCCCGAGGACGGGCGCGCCGCGGTGGCCATGGTGGAAGACCGTGTCCGGCGCGGACTTCCACCCGGATCGGTGGTGTCGGTGACCGGGCTGCCCGAGGACGCGCGGGTGCGGGCCATGCGCGCCCGCGGGGCATTGGAACGGCGACCGCTGTTCGACCACATCGAACCCGACGGAATCCGCTGGGCCGACGGCGCCTTCCAGCGCGCCGACGTCATCCTGTGGGCCACCGGATTCCGCAGCGCCCTCGACCATCTGGCCCCGCTGCGACTGCGCGGGCCCGGCGGCGGCATCACCATGGGCGGTCGCCTCGCCACCCGGGTCGAGGCCGATCCGCGCATCCACCTGATCGGCTACGGGCCGTCGGCCAGCACCATCGGCGCGAACCGCGCGGGCCGGGCGGCGGCCGTCGAGCTGACCTCGTACCTGGGCATTCCGACCCACCGGAACGGCGACGCGGAGAACTGAGGCGTCAGGCGGGCGCGTCCATATCGAAGACGTCCGGGTCGCCGCCCTGCCGCGCGCCCTTGTCCAGACCGGCGATCTGGGTCATCTCCCGGCCGGTCAGCTCGAAATCGAAGATGGCCAGGTTCTCCGCCATCCGCGACGGGGTGTTGGACTTCGGGATGGCCACGTTCCCCAGCTGCATGTGCCAGCGCAGGATGATCTGCGCCGGCGTGCGGCCCAGCTTGTCGGCGAGGGCGATGATCACTGAATCATTGAACTCCGCGCCGCGGCCCAGCGGACTCCACGCCTCGGTCACGATGCCGTGCGCGGCGTGGAAGGCGCGCAACTCCGACTGGGCGTAATACGGGTGCAGCTCAACCTGATTGATGGCGGGCACCTCACCGGTCTCGGCCATCACCCGCTCCAGGTGCGCCCGGGTGAAATTGGAGACGCCGATCGAGACGACGCGGCCCTGCCGCTTGAGCGCCTGCAAGGCCCGGAAGGTGTCGACGTAGAGGTCAGCGGACGGCACCGGCCAGTGGATGAGGAACAGGTCGATGGCGTCCAGACCCAGCCGCTCGGCGCTGGCGTCGACGGCGCGCAGGGTGGCGTCGTAGCCGTGGTCGGCGTTCCACAGCTTGGTGGTGACGAACACCTCCTCACGCGGCAGACCGGACTCGTGGACGGCGCGGCCCACCTCCTCCTCGTTGCCGTAGAAGGCCGCGGTGTCGAGGCTGCGGTACCCGAGTTCGAGGGCCTTGACGATGGTGCCGACCCCGTCGTCGCCGTCGACCTTGTAGACGCCGAACCCCAGTTTGGGCATCACCTGGCCATCACTGAGCACGATCGCTGGAATGTCGCTGGCCTCGAACCGGTACGTCACCATGTCGAAGTTAGAAGCGCAGGTCCATGGCGTCAACCGAGTGCTCTATACCGAAATCCGCGTGTCGAGCCCCCGCGGCAGCAAATAGACAGCTTCATGGAAGTTCGACGTGACGAGAACTACGTTCGAAGGCCGAGTCGCCGATAGCGCAGGTGCCGGGCGGCGAGCAGCTCCGCCGGGGAGCGAGCAGTCAGACCGGCCAGTTCGCCCGCGATTGCCTCCACCATGCGCAGCGCGAAATCCGCGGGCTCCTCGGCGGCGTCCGGATACTCGTGCACGATCCGGTCCACGATGCCGTCCTCGCGCAGGTCGACCGCCCGAATCCGCTGGGCGGCAGCCAGTTCCGGGGCGTGCCAGGTGTCGCGGTAGACGATCTCGCTCGCACCCTCGGGCGGCAAGGGGGCCAGCCAGCCATTGGCGGCGGCCAGCACCCGATCGGCCGGCAGGAGGGCCAAGGCGCCGCCGCCCGTGCCCTGCCCCAGCAGCACCGAGACGGTCGGGGTGTCCAGGGTGACGAGATCGGCGATGCAGCGGGCGATCTCGGGGGCCAGGCCGCGTTCCTCCGCCTCCCGGGACAACGACGCACCCGCGGTATCGATCACCAGGACCAGCGGAACGCGCAGCTCGGCGGCCAGATGCATGCTGCGCCGCGCCTCCCGCAATGCCGCCGGACCCATGGTGTGCTCCGGCGACTGACCCGCGCGGTCGTGGCCGAACACGATGCACGGCTGACCCCGGAACCGGGCCAGGGCGTGCACCACCGTGCGATCCAGCTCGCCTTGTCCGGTGCCGGACAACGGAACCCGGTCGGTCACGTGGCGCAGCAGCTCACGAATGCCCGGACGATCCCCGCGCCGGGAGATCAGCACCGTCTGCCAGGCGTGCACCTCAGCGGTGTCGAGCACCGCGACGCGCTCCTGCGGACCCGCCGGAAACGAACCCGACCCGAGCGCGGGTGGCATTGCGTCACCGGCCTTTTCGGGCAGCGGGACCGGACCGTCGCACAACACCGTGAGCGCCCGATGCACGATGCGCCGGAACACCGACACCGGCACGACACCGTCGATAACGCCGTTGCGGTAAAGGTTTTCGGCCGTCTGCACGCCCTCCGGGAACTTCTTCCCGTACAGCGCCTGGTAGACCCGCGGCCCCAGGAAGCCGACCAGCGCACCCGGTTCGGCGAAAGTCATGTGCCCCAACGACCCCCACGACGCGAACACCCCGCCCATGGTCGGATCGCGCAGATACACCAGATACGGATGCCCCGCCGCCTTGTGCACGGCCAGCGCCCCCGCCACCTTCACCATCTGCACGAAAGCGACTGTGCCCTCCTGCATTCGGGTCCCGCCGGAGGTCGGTGAGGCGAGCAGCGGCAAGCCCAGCTCGGTGGCACGCTCCACCGCGGACACGATCCGCTCGGCAGCGGCCACCCCGACCGACCCCGCGAGAAACGCGAACTCGCACGCGATCACGGCAACGCGCCGTCCGCGCAGCAACCCCTCCCCGGTGAGCACCGATTCATCGGTGCCCGCCGTTGCCGCGGCGGCCAGCAAATCCCCGCGATACGCGGGCGACGCCGCCACCGGCACCGGTGGCCGATCCCAGCTCACGAAGGAACCGGGATCCAGCAATTCGCCCAGCAACTCCGCCGCCGAGACTGTCATAAGGCATGAGAGTAGCTACACACGGCTCACCCGCGGTTCGCGGCCCGCCTCGGCCTGGACTGACGGAGGGGGAGCGAAGCGGAGGAGGAAGGGCCGGGGTTACGAGGGCCGCGAACCGCGGCGGCGGAGCCGCCGCAATTCAACACAGCTCAGTAACCCTGTACGACCTTGCGCAGGGCGTACTCGGTCACGGCGACCAGAGCCTGCTTCACCGGCTCCCGGCGACGGGCGTCGATCGAGAGGATCGGCACGTCCGCGGGCACCGCCAGCGCCTGGCGGATGTCCTCCACCGGATACCGTGGCGCATCATCGAATTCGTTGATGGCCACCAGGAAGGGTAGGTTGCGCGCCTCGAAATAGTCGACGGCCGCGAAACTGTCCTCCAACCGACGGGTGTCGACCAGCACCACCGCGCCGATGGCGCCCTTGATCAGGTCGTCCCACATGAACCAGAAGCGGTACTGGCCCGGCGTACCGAACAGGTACAGCACCAGGTCGTCGGCCAGGCTGATGCGGCCGAAGTCCATGGCCACCGTGGTGGTGGCCTTCGACGGGACACCGGTCAGGGAGTCCACGCCGACACTGGCATTGGTCACCAACGCCTCGGTGCGCAGCGGAACGATCTCCGACACGGCACCGACCAGGGTGGTCTTGCCGACACCGAAACCACCGGCCACGACGATCTTGGCCGACGTGGGCTTGCTGGTGCGCGTGTCGACCTGTGTCGTCGAATCAAATACGCCGGAGTCCACTGAGAACCCTTTCGATCAGCTCGCGACGTTCATCGTCGCTGGAATCGTCTTTCAATGTCGCCGATACCCGCACGTGTCCGGCATCGATGAGGTCGGCGACCAGCACCCGCGCCACACCGAGCGGGATGCCCAGGCGCGCGGCTACTTCGGCAACCGACGGCGATTCTCTGCACAACTCCACGATTGACGTCTCGATATTGGTGAGTTCGAACTGCCGCTCGAGGGCGACCGGATGCGATGCGACGAGCGCCTCCAAGGCGAGCTCCACCTTCGGCCGGGTGCGACCGGCCGTCAGTGAATACGGGCGAACCAGGCTCGGTTCGGCGCTCCCAACGCGTTCGTTGTCTATGTCCATCCCGCCATCAGGAACCCATCGTGACGCGAGGTGTGGCCTGAACCGTCTGGCCCACTCGCTCGACCAACAACGCCATCTCGTATCCGACCTGACCGATGTCACACGAGGTGTTGGTCAGGACCGCCAGATACGAGCCGTCACCGACAGCCATGAGCAGCAGGTAGCCGTGTTCCATCTCGACCACCGACTGCAACACGGTGCCGCCCTCGAACAAGTTCGACACACCCACCGAGAGGCTCGCGAGCCCCGCGGTCACTGCGGACAGCTGTTCGGCACGGTCCACGGGCAGCTGCGCGCTCGCGGCCATCAGCAGGCCGTCGGCGGATACCAGGACCGCGTGCGCAACGCCGGGAACCTCATTGGCGAAGTTCGAAACCAGCCAATCCAGCTGACGCTTCGTACCACCTAGATCGGGGTTCATCGGTCTCCTTTATCTCCGGTTAGGTTCATAGCTTGCATCGCGCGGCCATCCCGGACGCCCTTCTGGTGGCGACTCAGACTTGACCTGATGGATTCTGGGTCTCGGTGGGCCGCCTTGTCAGCGTTTCCGTTCACACCGCCGGGCACAAGTCGGTTACCCGGATCACGTTGCGGCAGACCGGCGGCCGTCCGCTTCTCCGGCGCCGACTGGCTGACCCGGTGTGCGGCCTGCCAGCCCTCGTCGCCCGGTGATTCGAAGGACGAGGCCACCTGGGACCGATCGGCGTTCGGATCGGAGAGCCACGCCGACATCATCTCCGCGAAGATCGGCGTGCCGCCCATGATCGAGTCACCGGGGGCGTCCGTCGGCTGCAAACGCGTCTGGAAGAACGAGGCCGCCTTGGCCGGATTCGACCGGAAGCTGTGGCGTCCTGGCTCCTTGACGCCGTCGTCACCGCGCTGCGGCAGACCCACACCCGGAATCGGGGACGGACGCTGCGGCAACACCGAGCCCGGATCCCGCTGCGGCAGACCGGTGGCGCCGCGCTGCGGCAGACCACCGTCCCGCTGCGGCAGCGGATCGTTCAACGGATCCGCTCCGCCTCTCCGCGCTTGTTGCGGGAGCGGACCACTCAACGGATCACGCTGAGTCAGACCACCCGAGAGCGAATCGGCACCCGCGGCGGCCGGGCGCTGCGGCTGACCGGCACCCGGACCACGCTGCGGCAAGCCGCCACCGGAATCCCGCTGCGGCAGGCCGTTCGAGCCACGCTGCGGCAGACCACCATCGCGCTGCGGCAGACCACCGGCGGCGGGGCCACCGTCGCGCTGGGGCAGACCACCGGCGGCAGGACCGCTGTCCCGCTGCGGCAGGCCACCCGGACCACGCTGCGGCAGACCGCCCGCGGCCGAATCACGCTGCGGCAGACCACCGGGAGCGGCATCACGCTGGGGCAGACCACCGTCACGCGGGGCGAGACCGTCCCGCGGACGCAGACCCTGCCTGTCCGAATCCTGTGCGGCAAGACCATTGGACCCGTCACGCTGCGGCGCGGCTCCGCGCTGCGGGAGACCACCGGGCGCTCCCGGACCACGCTGCGCCGGAGCGCCATTGGCACCGGGCTGACGGGTCGGCAGACCACCAGCGGCCGAATCACGCTGCGGGAGACCACCGGCAGCAGAGTCACGCTGCGGGAGACCACCGGCGGCAGCGTCACGCGGCGGCAGACCACCGGCGGCGGGCTCCCGGCGGGTCGGACCCGAGTCCGCTCCACGCGGCGCGGGAGCACCGTTCGCACCCGGCTCCGCTCCGCCACCCCGCGCTTGCTGCGGCATACCGCTGGGAGCGGAACGCTGCGGCTGACCCAGACCGGCCTCACGGCCGGGGGCGCCATTGGCGCCCGGCTGACGGGTCGGCAGGCCAGTCGGCCCGGCCGGAGCAGCGCCCGGCGCGGAGTCCGCTCCGCCTCCCCGCGCTTGCGACGGCGGAAGACCCACAGAGGGATTGCGCTGCGGCATCGCACCGGTCTGACCCGGCTGCGGCGCTCCCCCCTGCCCCGGACCACGCGGCGCGGGTCCCGGCTCCCCCGGTGCGCCCGGTCGCGGCGGCATGCCGCCCGGAGCACCTTGACGCTTGAGCATATTGGCGGCGAGGCCGCCCCGCGGCTGCGCCGGGGGCTCGCCCTGGCCGCGCTGCGGGAGGTTCGACCCCGGGCGGTCGGCGGGCGCGGACGGACCGTTCACACCCGGATCCCGCTGGGGTAGTCCCGGTCTCGCGCCGCCCGGCGCCGAGACGGTGTGCTTGACGGTCGGGCCGTTCACACCCGGCTGACGGGTCGGCAGACCACCCGGCACCTGCGCACCCGGCTGACGGGTGGGCAGACCGGTGGCGGCACTGGCCGCGGCCGGCGCGGGGGCGGAAGGCGCCGGAGCCGGAGCCGGAGCCGGGCTCGGGGCGGCGCCCGCCGCCGTGCCCGCCGGAATCGGCCCGCTCACACCCGGATCCACGGTGACCATCACATTGCCGGTCGCCGTGCGGGTGACCGCGCGCATCTGCATGGAGGCCGGGGCTCCGGCCTGGTTGCCCGCACCCTGCGGCGCGGACGCCGTCGGGGCCGGGGCGGGAGCCGGCTGCTGCTGGCCCTGCTGCGGCGGCACCGAGATGACGCCACCCGGCGAGACGATCAGCGGCTTGGGCACGTGCACGGTGACGGTCACACCCGGATCCCGGGCGGTGTCGAAGGTCGGGCGCAGGCGCACGGTCAGGCCGTGGCGCTCGGCCAGACGGCCGACCACGAACAGACCCATGTGGCGCGCGGTGTCCGGGCCGACCTCGGCCACGGCCTCCAGTCGCCGGTTGATCTCGGCCATCTCGGCCGGGGGCATACCGATACCGCGGTCCGCGACCTCGATCAGCAGACCCTGATCGTGGGCCTGGGCGAAGGTGAACTTGACGTCGGTCTCCGGCGGAGAAGCGCGCAGCGCGTTGTCCAGGAGCTCGGCGAACAGGTGCGCGAGGTCGGACGCGGCGGGCTCGACCAGCGAACCGCGCGGGGTGGCGCCCAGCTTGACGCGCTCGTAGTCCTCCACCTCGGAGATGGCGGCGCGCAGCACGTCGGCGATCTCGACCGGCGCCGACTTGGTCCGGCGCTGCTTGGTGCCGGCCAGAATCAGCAGGTTGTCGCCGTTTCGCCGCATACGGGCGGCGAGGTGGTCGAGACGGAAGAGGTTCTCGAGCAGGCGCGGGTCCTTCTCGTCGTACTCCATCGCCTCGATGAGCGAGAGCTGATGGTCGACAAGGGACTTGGAGCGCCGGGCCAGGGTCTCGAACATGTCGTTGACCTGGGTACGCATGGCGGCCTGGTCGGCGGCCAGGCGCAGCGCCTGACCGTGGATGTCGTCGACGGCGCGAGCCAGCTGTCCGACCTCTTCGTCGGTGTGCACCGGCATCGGTTCCAGTGGAACGTCTTCGGGGTCGGCGCCCTCACGCAGCGCGGAGACTTCCTGGCCGAGGTCGTATTCGGCGACGCGCAGGGCGGCCAGGCGCAGACGGCGCAGCGGGACGATCATCGCGCGCGCGATCAGCACGGCCAGCGCCAGGGCGCCGAGGATGGTGGCGATCACGATGATCGAGTAGCGGATGGCGTCCGAACGGGCCGCCGCCGCCAGGTCGTCGACTCGGGACACGATGTCCTTGGTCGCGCCCGCCGCGATCGACTGATAGCCGTTGATGCTCGCGACCAGCGAGTCCTTCAGCTCGGCCACCGGCAGCTGACCGGCCAGCGCCTGCGGGCCGTTCACCAGCTGCACGCGGGTGTCCGCGCCACGCTGCAGATCGGCGATGGTCGCGTCGCCGTCCGGGAAGCGGTGGGCCAGCACGGCCAGCATCTGCCGCTCGGTGCTGACACTGATCTGGATGTCCTTGAGGCCATCCTTCGGGTTGCTGCGTAGCGCCTCCGCCATGCCGGCGACCTCGTTGAACAGCATCCATCGGGTGTTCAGCGAGTCGACCAGGCGCAGCTTGGACTGGTCCACGTTCTTGTCGGCGATGGTCGCCACGATGGACTCCACCGTGCGCACGCTGTCGCCACGAATCCGCTCGACCTGGGCGACGGTGTCGGGAATCGACTTCGAGGGCGCGAGGCCCTGCGCCCGGATCGCCTTGGCGCCCACGATCATCTCGTCCAGCGAGGAACGGGCGTTGGGGAGATCACTCAGGCGGCTCGCGGCCTTCTCGGCGAACGAGATCGCGGTGTCCAGCTGAGTGAGTTCCGGATCAGAGGTCAAGGACTGGTTCGGGCCCAGCATGACCATCTGGCCACTGGCCACCTGCGCCGCGTCCGCACTGAGACCGGTGATCGCCGGGATCACCCCGACGTGGTCGGTCGCCGTCGAGAGCCTGCTCGAATCGGCGAACTCCGCCGAGATCCTGGACGCACCCAGCACAACAGCGACCAACAATGGCACGGCGAGGACCGCCGTGACCTTCCATCGCAGGTCCCAGTTGCTCAGCGCCCAGCGCTTATTGCTGCCGGACCTAGCGGCGTCACGCATCTCCCACTCACTTTCCAAACTGGCCCCAGCCACGCGCCATCAGCGAGCCTCCGAGCGATCGCACGCTCGGCTCGACAGACGGAGCTGACCGAGAACGGCGGCTGGCCGAGAAATTGCGTCCATGACGGCCGAAATATGTGACATGCGATTCTAACGGATCAATAACTTCTTGTGTGACCTCTTGGCAACCACCGATCCCTGACCTGCCAATTCCAGGCAAAATCAAAGGTCGCGGCGCCCGCCCGGACGTCGCGTGAAGTCTGCCACAATCAGGCTGATCTATCGAGGCGGGCATCTTCAGCGCTTCTCAGGACACAAGTCGGAGCTAGGGAGTCACCGGGTTGAACGCTAAGCAGGAGTACCGACCGGCGTATCAGCTGAGCCTGGTCGATCCCTCGGAGTTCTGGCGCACCGCGGCCGAATCCATCAGCTGGGACGTGTCTCCCACCCAGATTCTCGATACCGCTGCCCGCCCGACGGCGCGGTGGTTTCCCGACGCTCGCCTCAACACCTCCTACAATGCGCTGGATCGGCATGTGCGCGAGATCACAACCCCCGAAGGCTCTTTCGAGGGCCAGGAGGGGGGTCGCGCCCAACAACCGGCCCTAATATACGACTCGGCTATGACCGGGTCCAGGCAGATTTACACATATCGGGAGCTGCTCGACGAAGTCGCCCGGTTTGCCGGATCCATGCTGCGACTGGGCGTCAAGACCGGTGACCGCGTCGTCATCTATATGCCGATGATTCCCGAAGCCGTGATCGCCATGCTGGCCTGCGCCCGGATCGGCGCGGTGCACTCGGTGGTCTTCGGCGGTTTCGCCGCCCACGAACTCGCGGCCCGCATCGACGACGCCGAACCTGTGTTGATCATCACGGCCTCCGGCGGCCTGGAACCCGGACGCCGCATCGAATACCCGCCCATCGTGCTCGCCGCCCTCGACCTCGCCGAGACCACCGCCCCGAGAACCGTGCTGGTCAAGCAGCGAGACGGCTTCCCCACCATTCGCTTTCCGGCCGAGCAGGCCGCCACCGACTCGCTGCCCGCCTCCTCCGAGACCGTGGTGGCCCGGTGGCTCGATTGGGACGAGGCGCAGATCGGGGCGGAACCGGCCGATCCGGTGTCGATGGCCGCCACCGATCCCCTCTATATCCTCTACACCTCCGGCACCACCGGGAAACCCAAGGGCGTGGTGCGCGACAACGGCGGCCACGCGGTCGCCATGGCCTGGTCCATGCGCAATATCTACGAGGTCGGCGCGGGGCAGACCATGCTCACCACCTCCGATATCGGCTGGGTGGTCGGGCACTCCTACATCGTCTACGCGCCGCTGCTGGTCGGGGCCACCACCGTGCTCTACGAGGGCAAGCCGATCGGGACCCCCGACGCGGGCACCTTCTGGCGCCTGGTCGACGAGTACCAGGTGGATGTGATGTTCACCGCTCCGACCGCGCTGCGGGCCATCCGCCGCGCCGACCCGGACGCGGCGCTCGCCCATCAGCACGATTTGTCCCGCCTGCGGGCACTGTTCTGCGCCGGGGAACGCCTGGACCCGGCCACCTACGAGTGGACCGTGGACACCCTGCTCGCCGACCACCCCGACTGCCCGGTGGTGGACCACTGGTGGCAGACCGAGACCGGCTGGCCCATCTGCGCGAATCCGCTCGGACTCCAGCAGCTCCCGATCAAGCCCGGTTCGGCGTCGGTGCCGGTGCCGGGGTACCGGCTGCGGGTGCTGGACTCCGAGGGCAACGCGGTCGCCCCGAACACCGAGGGCAATATCGTCATCGGGCTGCCGCTGCCGCCCGGCACACTGACCACGCTGTGGAAGGACGACGAGCGGTACGAGCGCTCCTATCTGTCCGCCTACCCCGGCCACTATCTGACCGGCGACTCCGGCTATTTCGACGAGGACGGCTACCTGTTCGTCCTGGGCCGCAGCGACGACGTCATCAATATGGCCGGGCACCGGCTGTCCGCGGGCGGGATCGAGGCGGCCATCTCGGGTCATCCGGCCGTGGCCGAGACCGCGGTGGTCGGCATTCCGGACGAGCTCAAGGGGCAGCGGCCGATCGGGTATGTGGTGCTCAAGACCGGCGTCGACATCGAGCCCGAGCGGCTGCGCGCGGAGATCATCGACCGGGTGCGGGAGCGGGTCGGGGCCATCGCCACCCTCTACGACGTGGTCGCGGTG
Source organism: Nocardia sp. NPDC056611 (assembly GCF_042792755.1). Classification (NCBI taxonomy): domain Bacteria; kingdom Bacillati; phylum Actinomycetota; class Actinomycetes; order Mycobacteriales; family Nocardiaceae; genus Nocardia; species Nocardia sp. NPDC056611. The sequence continues at coordinate 908 of NZ_JBHTVV010000012.1, read as the reverse complement.
ACCTCGCTGCCCAAGACCCGGTCGGGAAAGATCCTGCGCCGCACCATGCGTCAGATCGCCTCGGGTGAGTCCTTCGAGGTGCCGCCGACGATCGACGACGCCGCCATGCTGCCCACACTGGAGAAGCAGATCCGCGACGCGGTGACATTGATGGAGGACAAGGAGCGCATCGCCGCCGCCGAGGCCGCGGTCGCCACCACTCCGATCCGCCGCCCGGACCCGGCCGCCGCCGATCCGGCCGCTCAGTCCGGGGATCAAGCCGCCTCGGGCTAGCCTCAGAGTCTTTTCAGAATTGGCTCATCGACTTCCTAGAGCGGTCGTTTAGCGTCGGTCGGGCGCGCGGGAATCGCGCGCGCCCCGTTGCTGTGCCTACTGAGAAGAAGGTCGCTGTATGAGCTTCGTCCGTAATCGTCGTGCCGGTGTGCTCTTCGGAGCCGGTGCGGTCGCCGCCGTCGCCCTCGCCTTCGCGCCCGCCACCGCCTCCGCCTCCCCGGCGGATCTGGTTGCGCCGCTCCTGAACTCCACCTGCAGCTTCGCCCAGGTGGACGCCGCCCTGCACGACAAGTCCCCGATGCTGGCCCAGTACCTCGACCAGAACCCCGGCTACAAGGCGGAATTGAAGGCCAAGTTCGACCTCTCCCCCGCCGAGCGCCAGGCCGAGCTCGACCAGTACCTGCGCGACAACCCGGACGCCGCCAACCAGGCCGCCTCCGACCCGCGGGCCGGTGGAATCGCCGCCACGATCCAGCAGGTCGCCGATTCCTGCCACAATTACTGACCTCCGCCAGGCAATACTGTGGTGGGGCCCCCCCGGGGGCCCACCACCCAACCCCCCCCGCGCGAAGCGGCGGGGCAATGGTCGCAGCGGGACCGACACTCCAGGGCGGCGACGACCATGAGGGTGTGGT
>NZ_JBHTVV010000011.1:0-93382 GCF_042792755.1 Nocardia sp. NPDC056611 | reverse complement strand
TCATTACGAGTGATAAGTTCGAGCATATTCCCAGGTAGGTCAACGATAGGGCGAAACGGATACGTGCAGGTCAGGACTACTTAGTAGGGTCTACTTACCTCTAGTTGGACAAGAAACGTTGTGCCCCCCGTTGTGCCCCCCAGCTCCTTGCCGGTGACGGAGACCTCTCGTAAGGTCCACGCCGCCAACAGGACCGGACCACCGCGCACACTCGTAGGACAACCATTGCCGAAGCAAATGCTCAGCAACCCACCCCGTGGCAAGCGTCGAACCACCGCCAATGGCGATACCAGAAAACGCGCAGTTAACGGCAGTATCTCGCACTACAAGGACGAGAAGAAGGGGCTCCACGTTTTCTCGATGGAGCACCCTCAAAAGACGGGTCCTGACGGCAAACGCATGCCCCGACTGCGTGCCAAGAACAAGGATTACAACGCCGGACTCGCTGCCATTCAGGGGAAATTCGACCGAGTCAAGCAGGGCCTTCCCCCGACTGTCAGCAAGATTACGGTTGGCTGGTGGCTCGACTATTGGTACGAGCACATCCTCAAAGTGACCGCGAAGCCGAAGACCCTTGAAGGCTTCGAAATCGCGATCCGCCTGCACATCACGCCGCACATCGGAAACGTGAAACTCGAAGAACTCGGGCCAGACCACGTCCGATATATGCAGGAACAAATCATTGAAGCCACCGGTGTACCGACCGCCAGGAAAGCTCGGAGGGTGCTGAATAGCGCGATCAACGCGGGCGTCGGCGAACGAAAAGAACTGCCTTTCAACCGAGTCGCTAACGTCCCACAACCGAAGGCTCTGCCTTCCACGAAGACGCCGTACACGCCCAGGGAAGCCGCAATGCTTCTGCGCTTCGTTCAGGACAGCGAAGACTTCTACGCGTCGCTGTGGGGCTTCTTCTTGCTCACAGGTGACCGGAAGGGAGAGGCCATCGGGCTGACGTGGGACTGCGTCGACTTCGTCAACGACACGATCGATATGTCCTGGCAGCTCCAGCGATACACCAAGAAGCATGGCTGCGAGCCGCTGGTCATCGCCCCAAACGGCAAGGTTGAGGCGTGGACCTGCGAGCGGGCGTACGGCGCGTACTGCCCGCAGGCCCGCTTCGACTTCCCCGACTGGTACGAGGTCCGGGAGCTGTGGGGTGGACTGGTGCTGTCACGGCCGAAAACGGAAGCGGGTCAGCGTCTCATCCCGATGATTGCGCCGCTTCGTGAATTGCTCGCCAGACAGGCTGAAAGGACGTACGACGAGCCCAATAACGTCCACAATCTCGTCTGGTACAACATTCGACCGCGAAGCATGTTCCGGCCCGTATCTCCGGAGTTCGTGGACGACTTGTGGGCTTCCGTCCATGAGCAAGTCGGGATCCCCAGTCGCAGCTTGCACGAGATCCGTCACACCACGGTGACTTTGCTCATGGCGTTCGGCGTTCCGATCGAAATCATCAAGCAGATTGTCGGGCACTCGACTGTCTTCTCCACCGAGAACTATCTCCACGTCGGAGTCGATCTCGCACGCAAGGAGTTCGCCAAGCTCAACATGCTGCTCAGTATCGACACATCGGAGCCTGAAGTGGTTGTCTCGGCCGCGAGTGGCCGACGCCTGCCACCAGGACTTTCGCCTCAAATACGCGCTATCTCTTGACAATTCAAGTCCGGATAGCGCACGCTGTCAGGGCTGCCGTTCCTCCCGAACGGCAGCCCAACAGCAAACAAGCTGACAAATGAAAACGCCCCTCGCCGGATTGCCGTCCAGCGAGGGGCTAGTTACCGAGAAGATTGGAGCTTCCCGGCATGAACATCATGTCACAGTCCCCCCTGCCGTCCGCTACCCCGTTGTCGTCGATCGACGACCTGGTCCGGCAGATGAACAACGCCGCCGACCAGGGCATGGCCAGCCTCGTCGATGCGTCCGCCAAGAGCATCGCCACCGAGCGCGCCGCCCTGGCCGAGCAGATCGCGAAGCGCCAGATCGAGATGGACAGGATCGCTTCCACCGCCGCCGCTGACGCCGCCAAGCTGGCCGCCGATACCCAGGCGCAGATCATGAAGTCGGACGCGGACTCGGCACGCTGGCAGGCGAAGGCCATCGCCGACGAGCAGCAGATCACCAGCCCGTACGGCAAGGTCGCGCTCATCAAGAAGATTTCCAGCCGCGCCGACTGGGCTCTGTTCGGTGCCATCGGCATCGGAATCGGCCTGGGAGCCCTCAACATTCAGCGCACGATCGCCACCCACGGTGCCGCAGATCCGCTGACCTGGTTCGCGTTCGGCATGGAAGCCATGGTGTCGGTGCCGATCATCATCACCATGGTTGTAGCCACCCTCGGCATGCGCCTCGGCGAGAGCTTCGACCGCAAATGGTTCGCCGTCATCGAGGCCGTCCTGCTCCTCGCTGCGATCGGCCTGAACTCCGCACCCCACCTCATGGCAGGCGACAAGCTCGCCGCCCTCCAGTTCGGTGCCGCACCCGCCCTCATGGCGTTCACCGTGGCCCTGCACGGACTGGTTTCCGCGCTGCTGGCCAAGTGGCTGCGTAAGGCCGCGACCGAGGCCAAGGCCGAGACCGAGCGTCTGCGTGAGGTCGCCCTCCTGAACACCGCCTACGCCGCCGGTTAGCTGCGCCCGGCCGGTAACCCCAGCATCACAACTGAATACCCTGCTGGGGTTTCCGGCCGTCTGGACACTGATCGCAGTCCGGCGCAAGCCGCTACGGTCGACATCGACACGACAGGAGGCCCCGAACAGGATGGCCATCACCTACAAGGTTGGCGACAAAGTCACCTACAGACACGACGCATACGAGCCGGGCAAGAGCCTTGGGGCCGTCTTGCGGTCGGGCACGAAGCTCGAATGGCCGCCGGGCTGGGACCAGGAGCCCCATGGGCCGTCCAGGGACGTTCTCGGAGTCCATTGGACGAAGGGCAACCACATTGGCCGGAAGAAGCCCGTCGACCGGGCCTACATCCTGCCAGTCAGCCACCTCCAGGACGCGAAGCGCAGGATGCAGGCGTTCATCAAGGCGGAGGACGCAAGGTTCGTCGGCGACCCGACCGCTCTGGATCGGATGCCCCCTGGCACGGCCGTGTGGGACTTCATCGGTCTCGTCTGGCAGCGGGTGCACCACGGCTGGCGTTCTTCGGAAACGATGATCGTCAGCAGCGCCTGGCCATCGACGCAACTGCTCGAGATTTCAGGGGCCGTGAAAGTCATTGGCCCATCGCCGTTCTGGCCGAACTGACAGAGGAAGCACGCAATGATCATGTGCAAGCACTGCCCGTTCGAGGGCACCCCGGATCAGGTGGCGAACCACGAGGTGCTGTGTGCCCGGCTTCACGACCCGGACGCGATCGGTCCACGGCGGTCCGCACTCGGGATCAAGCCACTGGGAGACGACCCACCTTCGAGCGTCGATCGGCTGCCCGTTCCGCCTGCCCGGCGGTCCCTGCACGGCTTGCTGCGGTCGGCGAGGAAGCGTCTGCCGGGTTCCTGACCAATTCTGCTCGAGGCCGTGATGGACCGGCCTCGAGCATCGGCTCCCCTCGGAGCGCGCGAAATCCCGTGCTGACTCGCGCCTCGATGCCGACATATCGTGCCAGCCTGGGTTTTGGATTTGATCCTGGCTGGATGTTTGGTCGTGCGTTTCGCCGCGCGCCTGTTTACGCTCGAGCGGTGAGAAACCTTCGGATGGTTGCAGCGTCCTTGACGTTGCTCGCGTTGGCTGGCTGCTCGTCGCCTGATGGCGGTTCGCAGGCTTCACCGACGATTACGACGACGGCCGCGCAGGCGACTACGGCCGCGAGTAAGCCGGGCAGCCGAATCTTCGGGCTGAGCGACAATCAGACGGCGGCGCTGGACTATTTGACGACCCTGGAGGATCGGCACGCCCCCTTTGTCTCTGATGATCGACTTCTCGCGCTGCACCGTGGCGGCGAGATCTGCGTCGATCTCGACAATGGGATGTCCTTCTCCGATCTCGTTGCGTCCTGGAAGCCGGAGCTTCGGGAGGATGGCGCGAAGCTGTATGTCCGCGCGGCTGTCGAGAAGCTGTGTCAGGACAACAGGTCGAAGGTTCCCGCGTAGGGCTGGTGCCGCTACGCTGAGGCTTGCGGGTCGGGTTCCTTTCCCGAGGGTCACAGGCCCGCATTGGCCCCGGCCGCGTGTTGATTCCGCGTGTCGGGGCCTTTCTTATACCCCTAATGTAACGTTTCGGTAACAGATGCGGACCGATCGCGCCCGCCATGGGGGCTTCCTGGGGTGACCTTTCGCACAGCAACGCACTCACTCAATGTGAAACCGGGCTGTCCGATCCATTCCCTGAACTGCATAAATGGGACAAGTAGACTGCTGCACATTTGCGCACAGTGACGTAGGCAGGGTTTTTGCAAAAAAGTTGCGATCGTCACAGTCATGCACATTATGCATAAGTGACCGTGGCTCGCGAGCCGCCTGCGGCCCACCCCTCCCGATTCCGATCACAAACATCTCCGGAAGAGGGGATAAAGTACTCAGGGAGCAGAGAACCCCGGCCGTTGCACCGGTCCGGGGTTCAGCCTCTGCCCATTACGTCCAACCACGAACGAAGAGGAATACACAAGGCATGACCAAAATACAACACCGCCCCAGCTGGGGCAACTGGGCCACGCCCGCCGACCGGCTGCTCGCCTGCTGCCAGTACCTCACGAGCATCGGACTCAGCACCCTGTGCGCCCTGATCATCGCCAGCTGCGAAAACCCTGGAATCGGACTGAGCGCCCTCGGATTATGCCTCGGCGCAAACGAGATTAAGCGGCTGTTCTAACCGGGCAACTAAATCGACAATGGGGGCACCAGGAATTGGTGCCCCCATTGTTCTCTATTGCGCCGACAGATGCTAGCCTTCGAATATGGCAAAGAAGGTAACCGTCGAGTTGATCGACGATACGGACGGCAAGTCGGTCGCCGAAGAAACTGTCACATTCGCCATTGACGGTGTCGACTACGAGATCGACCTGAGTGGCAAGAACGCAGAAAAACTGCGAGCCGCCCTCGCTACGTACGCCGAGCACGGGCGCAAGGTCACCCCGGCCCGCCGCACCCCCGGCCGCAAGAAGCCGACCGCCAGCGCCAGCCGCCCCAGCGACCGCGAAGAAAGCACCGCGATCCGGGAATGGGCGCGGGCACAGGGTCATCAGGTTTCGTCACGTGGCCGCATCCCCGTCGAGATCGTCGAGGAGTACCGGGGCCAGGCTGCCAGCTGAAGCTCGCCGACGCACCCCTTCGGTGGTGTAGGCTGACGCGGTTCCCTTTTGGGGGACGTGCTTCCCGTGGGGCCGGACTGGTATTCCGGCCCCACACCCATCTAGATGGCCACGTGCGCCTTGACCGCGCGGGCGAGGATGCCGACGCCTTGCGTGGACGGGTGGATGTTGTCGTTGCAGACCAGGGCCGCGTCTACCGCGTACGTGGCGGTGGTACGCATCGGCATGTCCGTGTCGATGACACCGGCGATACCACCCGGCAGCGTACCGAGCCAGTTGTTGACGTTCCCTCGAATCGTCTCCAAGCTAGCGGAGACGCCCTGCCAGTTGCGGGGCATCACGTTGGCCACGTAGATGGGTTTGCCCGCGCCGATGATCGTTTGCGCATTCGCGATGACAGACAGGATGTCGGCTTGGATCTGAGCCAGCGTTCGGTTGTTGTTGATGTCGTTCGACCCGAGACCGACGATCGCGCCCGCCCAAGTGCTCTGCGAGGTGTCTAGCCGTGTCCAGCAACCGAACGACGAAGACGCCCACTGTTGAGCGGAAGTCGTTGCGAGCGCATGGTTTTGGATCAAAAGTGGACTGATGGATTCCCACTGCCGAAGGTACGAAGCCTTGAACAGTGGAGCTGCGGCCGGGGCGGTCGCCTTATCGCCAGTGACGCCTTCCATGATCGAGTCGCCGATGGCCAGCCATGCCGGACGGCGGGACACCGACTCGTACTCGATGACGATGTCCAGTGGCACATACTGTTGCGCCGTGGTCGCGGCGGAACCGGCGATCGTCGGGTCTACACCCGAGGTGGCGTTGCTCCAATACCAGCATCGGCCGGAACCGAGCTGGTGAGTGACAGAGCTGGCGGCCGTCCACCCGATACCGATGATGTGCTCGGTGCCAGCGTCGAACTGGTCACCCGACGCGGTAACCCATGCGGACGTGTACCAACTACCATCGCCAGGGATCGTGAAGTCCGAACTGACAATCGTGGTGGCCGTGTTGCCAACGAAGTTGCCAGTCTCCGGGGTGGCCGTAGACGTCGAACGAGCGTGGTCACCGTGGATGATCTTCTTACCGGTGAGCGCCGTCTTCGCGGTGGCCGCGAACACGTCATAGTTCCTGATCTTGATACGCCAGCGCGTAGACGCAACCGGGAGCTTCACAATCATGCGAGTAGATGCAGCGGCGGTAGCGACAGTCAGACCGAAGCCACCGATACCGCCATTCGAGTACGAAAGAATCCGCGTGGAAGCAGTACCGAGAACCGCGTCTTGAGCCTCAGAGGCGGACACAGCGCCCGTAGCCGAACGGGCGGCAGCAGTCGTACCGGCGGTCAAGACCGCCCGACCGATCGAGGTCGAGTCCGAGATGTCGGTGGATGGGTGGGTGTGAGCCGAGGGCGCGAACGTCGAGGGCTTGCTACTGAGTGTGGACCAGTCGCTCGGGAACGTTGAGGGCTTGCCGGTGATCCCGGTCCAGTCCGCAGGGAACGTGGACGGCTTGCCAGAGATAGTGGACCAGTCGCCGGGGAAAGTTGTTGGCTTGCCGGAGATTTCGCTCCAATTGCTCGCGCCGGACGCCCCGGTGTCACCCTTCGGACCCTGCGGCCCCTGGATTCCCTGGATTCCCTGCGGTCCGGCGCTTCCGTCGGCTCCGGCGGGTCCAGTCGCCCCGGCCGGGCCAGTCGCTCCGGCGGGGCCAGTCGCCCCAGTAGCCCCCGTGTTCCCCTGAATTCCCTGCGGCCCCTGCGGACCCTGCGCTCCCTGGACCGGGGTTCCCGCTGATTCAGCGGGCCATGCGCCCGAAGTGCGCCGGTACAGTTTCCCGCCAGCGAGCCACACTGAACCGTCCGGTGCCGACGATGGAAGGTCCGCGTAAGCCGTTACCTGCCCGTCGATTTCAAGACCGTCGCCCTGCGGTCCGGCGGGTCCGGTCGGCCCCTGGACGCCCTGGATGCCTTGCGGGCCAGTGGGTCCGGTCGGGCCTTGGATTCCCTGCGGGCCTTGCGCGCCGGTCGGTCCGGCCGGGCCGGGCGATGGGATCAGGATGCTTCCGGTCGGCTGGGTGTAGTTGCCGATTTGCGGCGTGTCTGGGCCGGAGCCAATCAGATCAGTCATGGTCAGCCCCCAATTGGCTTCTGCCGGGCGACGATTCCGAGCGCCAGCGTCTTGTCCGTCACCGGAGTGGTGGTCGTGTTCTGGTACATCAGGACGTATGGAGTGCGGTCCGCCATCGCGTCCGTCGTCTCGGATTCGACCTTGATGGATGCACGGGAACCGGAAATGGTGTACGCCCAGGTGGTTCCGCCGGTCCAGCTGTTACCGGGGCCGTCCTTGAACCGGTAGAACAAGTGCGCGCCGGTCGGGAAGGTCTGCGCGGGATTGTCTGCCCCGTCAGGCTTCCAGTCGTAATACCATTCGTAATCGTCGCCGATGATGAGGATCAGGTCCTCTTCCTTGGCGCTGCGTCCAGCCATAGCGGACCCCTATTCAGTTAGATATTCAGTTAGAACGCGGTCTTGATTCGCACGTCATTCCATGAGCCGGAGCCCTGTTTGACGCGCACGCCCGCGTACGTTTGCCCGGCGGCGGGAACATGGCCATTCATGTCGGCCATGACCACGATTTCGCCGCCGATCTCAATCCATGCCGCTTCGCCGTTGCAGCACAACGCGACTAGCGTTCCGCTGGGGATTGAGACAGCTGCGGAGTTGTAGTCGATCATGGTCGGGTTGTCCAGGCCGCCGGTAAAGTGCGAGAGGACGACGGCGTTGTTGAAGACGTTGCCCGCCAACCCTTCTGATCCGTCCGATTTCACGCGAGCGACGAGTGTGCAGTTCGTGGACGACGGTGCATTGTTTCCGCCGACGACGGCTTCGACCCTGTGCGCGCCGTGCGTAACTCCGGTGTCGCGGATCGCCGCCGCCGAGCCGCTGCCTGTCGACGCGTAGCTGTTGTTGACGATTCCGGCGTCGGTGCCGATCTGCGTCCAGCCGTTGCCGACCGAACCGTTGGCCCGATTAAAGTTGTCGTAGAACGCTTCTCGTGTCCAGCCGATCTTCGTTTGCAGGTTGGATCGATTGTCGAACAGCCTGAAATTCTTGATGTACGCCGGGTTAGTCGTCTGATTGAGCAAGCTCAAAGCGCGACGGTTAGGGCCAGCAGCATACTGATTAGGCAGCCAGTACTGAAATCGAAACTCTCCGTTGATGTACACCCGAACAAGGTGGTCCTCATCAATGAGGAGCTTGACTGTGTACCACGAGTTGTTTTGCAGGTCGCCGTAGGTCCCGGTGGATGCCAGCGACTCAATCTCCGCAGCAGAGTGGTACACAATCACGCGGATAGAATTGAGCTGGCCACCGAATGCATCTCGCCAGATGGAGACCATCGGGACTTCGATAAGGTCGCTAAACCCGACCTTAGCCCACGAGCTAGACAGGGCCATCGCAAAAATCTGCGTCTGGATAACGTTACCGTCGATGCGCAGATCAAACTCGATACCCCAGTCTGGAGTTAGACACATCTTTTCGTAGCTGACCCCGCCTACCTGAAACGGGGTCTCCAACCCGTCCGCGATCACGAGCACGTTGCTCTGAAGAGAGACAGTGCGATTCGAATTAGTCCGCTTCCACGGAGGGAGAATGGCGGGCTCATCGGCACGGTCGTAATAACCATCCAAATCGTGCCAACCGGCCCAGGCCCACGGGAGATTACGGCGGAGTAGGAACATCGTGTTCCACCAGGCCACTGATCGTGGCGTCGGCGAAGTCGGCGAGCGTGGCACGCATCTGCTGAAGCACCATCCGGTTGCCACGCAGGCCACGGAAGTCTGAGGCATCCAAGAGTGGACGCAGGGAATCCGGGTCGTGGTTGAACCGGTTGATCGCGGCGTCGAACAGCGGGATTGCCTGCTCGGCCGTGGCCAGGTCGAACAAGCCGTCCAGGCTTTCGACATCAAACGCCTTCGCCCACAGCGGGATCTGCTCAGGCTCGAGGCGGACCTCTTCCAAGCCCTTGCCGCCACCGAAGCGGGTTTCGAAAAACTTCATTCCATGACTCCGAACAAGAGAATTTGAAGGACAGTGGGCGGCGTCGTACCCGTCACGGAAGTGACGTTGATGTACAGGCGCTCGCGGGAATTCATGAAGAAATTCAGATTGGCCCAGTTCGCTCGGGTCGTCCCAGCCGACAACGTGTAGGTGCCGAGGACGCTGCTCGTCGTGCCGAGGGCATCCCACTTGCGCAGCTCGAATGTCATCCCATTCGGCTGCTCCAGCATCGCCAGATGCATATCGGTGACCTTGCGCGTCATGCCGCCCGGCACGTTCTGGCACAAGCCGATCAACAGTTCATTGACGCCGAGTAGCACTTCCGCACTCGCGCAAACAAATTCGGATTCCCAATACGAAGCTCGGGCGGAGGCGCTAGCGGCTGTAGATTCCGCTGCGGCAGCAGTATTCGCGGCGAGTGAGGACTGCGCAACCGCTTCATCCGCCGCGCCTTGTGCTGATACCGCGATCGTGTAGTTGGTCGCGATCTTCTCGTTGTATTCGGTGTGGTGGGAGTCCTGGGCGTTGCCGTAGGACACCCTCACACCGCCGGACATCTGGTTCTTCGCGGACTGCTCGGTGATGTCCTGACCGAAGCGTGAACCGACAACATATGCGCCATCTACTGGCGGCTGACCGGGCATAGTCATCGGCTAGCCCCTACCTATTCAGTTCTATTCAGTTGTAAGTCAGAGGATTACGGCGATGCGGGTACCGGCGTGTAGGTGTACGTCATGTACTGCCAGCCACCATTGAGATCCACGACGTCGAGCACCGTGTGGTCCGTATCGGTCGGCGACACTGGATCGGCCTGCAACGAGACGACCAAGTTGCCGACCTCGCTGCGCTTGTTGATATCGATCACCACGTGGAACTCGAACTTCAGCGAATCTGCGTTGCCGACCTGGCGCACCTTGTCGATTCGCACAAAACCGGGGATCGGAGCGCGGAAGTTGTAGACATCGCCGACCAGGGTCATTGCGCGCAGCTCGACAGGCAGGTAGGCGGGCAGGCCCGGCGGCACCACAGGTGGCATCAGGTACTTCTCCACATACATGTAGGCGTACTGGCCGCCGCGAATGAAGATCTTGCCCAACTCGATCCAGCCCGGAACCTCCAGTGGTGCATCCACATTCGGATGCAGGCTAACCAGGTAGATTTCATCCAGGTTGGTGTCGTCGTAGCGGACGTACAGTTCGACAATGCCCATGTCGGAAATCTGGCGCATCTCGTCGACTTCGACGTAGCCAGGGACGTAGATCTGCATGCCAGCGTTGCCGCGATAGACGGCAGTCTTGATAGCCATAGGTCTCTCTTAGAGATCGTCCGCAATGTCTTGCGGCACAGGCGGAACCGGCCCCGGCACCAGCTTCAACAGCTTGCGTGCGTAGTCGACGAGGAGTCGGTACTTGCGGTTGGATGCGCGCAGCTCGTCTTCGAGGTGCGCTACCCGGTCGCGAAGTTCACGAAGCTCGTCACGGAGCGGTTGCAGGACGGAATTAAAGTCAGCGCGCTGGCTTTCCAGCGACGGCACCCGCGACCCGAAATAGCCGATCAGGGCGACCGCGATAGCCGAGAAAACAGTGGCGACGGTCGCCAAGATCGCGGGCAGCATCAGTTACCGGTCCTTCGGTCCGAACGAGACGTTGCTAGCAGCAACAGACACAGCACCGACGCCCAGGACCGCCTCCGCGACAGTCAGGATCGGGTCCACATAGTCGCCGGTGATCACATGCAAGGCAGCCAGCAACGGCAGCGCGGCGAGGACAATTCGGTAAATGTACGACCGGATTTCCGGAGTGAACGTGAGCATGGCTCTCCTCTATTCAGTTGTGCGGCAGCCGGATTAGGCAGCCTTGCGGGTCTTCGGGTCGTAGAAGCCGGGGACGCCCAGCTTCTCGCCGATCGCGGCCAGAGCGTCCACGACGGTGCGGTTGCCGAGCTGCGGCCAGCCAGGGAAGTCAGCGCCTCGCGAGGTGCCGAGACCGCCGAGCTGATCGATGGTCTGGGCGGCGTGCAGATCGGTGTACTTCTGCATGTCCTCGCGGGATACGCGGTCGCCGGTGAGGTTCACTACCTGAGTGCCCCAGCCGTCACAAGTTCCAGCCATAATGGTGTTCCCATCTTCAGTTGTAGTTGGCCGCCGGTCGATGAATGCCTGCACATCGCGGCGGAAGTCGCCCATGTCGATTCCGGCGGGGTCGATCTTGCCCTCGGAGCTGTACTCACGGTGGGCGGCGCAGTCGTCGGCGTTACGGCCGATACGGCGCAGGATCGCGGCCACGCCACGCTTGTAGGCGTCGATCTGCACGTCGGTCCAGTCGGAGCCGTCGCCGCGCGAAACGGCCTCGATGCCGATGGTGTGGTAGTTGGCATTGTTGGTCGGCCAGTCCGACCAGGAGCCACGCCCGGCGTGCCAGCAGACGCCAGCAGCGATCACGCGGAAGGTGCCGTCACGTTCCAAAACGAGCTGCGCGAGAGGGCCTTCCAAGTCCGGGCGGCCGTACTGCACGATCTTCCAGTCGCTGGTGCCGCCCCCGGCGGTGTGGTGACAGATGACGCCACGCAGGTCACCGAAGTCGCCATGACCTCGATCGCGCCAACCCTCATGCTCGATTACGTTCAATCCCTCGGCACGCAGCACATCGGCAAGCCAAATCGGATCGCTCATGGCAAACCCCATCGCTATTAAGTTGTATTTCAACGTCGCTCCAGAATCGGCGACGGATCTATCTACGATTGTCAACGAGGTTTGCCATGGGCGAAAGATGATTAGTCCAGCAGGACGCGAGCAGTGTCCCGAGGCGGCTCTGGATACCTGATCGCGCCCATCTCTTCGAGCTGGCCAACGATGTGCGCCAGTTCTTCCGGCGTGTATTCGCGCATGTTCGGAATCACCGGGACCGGGCGCGGTTCGTCACTCGGCTCACCGTAGTAGCCCGAAGGGTTGTAGGCATCGCGCTGACCACGCCATGGGGCGTAGAACTGAATGATCGCCTTCTCTGGATGCACGCGGGCCCCCAGCATGTGCTGATGCTTCGCGAAGACCTCCGCGAGAGGAATCGGGACCATCATCGGATCGCCGCTCATGCCCGGCGCATTGATGAAGGTGTCCGCAATCGCCTTGACCTCGGCCTTGATGACCTCGTCCGTTTCGTAGTCGATTTTCGGGTTCACAACATTCCCAACTCGTGAATAGCACTGAAAAGGTCCTGCATCTTCTTGAATGCTTCGATGACAGGATCAGTCGGCTCACGGTGGCCGAGCCCGATCTTCCATGTGGCTGGCTTTTCCCGACTCCATTCCAAACCTACCTCGGTAACCTGATCGACAAAGATCTTTCCGAGCTTCATCCCGCGCACGGTCGTGCCCACTCGGTCGCCGATGTAGAAATGGCCGAGACCGCGCTGGCCAATCTTGTACGGAGCGCCGTCGACCACGGTGAGTTCGTGGCCAATTTTACGTTCCGTCGAGAATGCGCCAAGGCGCATGGCCAACAGCCAGCCGAGGGTGTAGGCACGGTCGCTGCCCTCTTGGAAATGCTCACGGTAATGGTTCTTGCCCAAGCGTGCGGCACGCCCTGGAACTTTTTGCGCACCGAATGCAAGAATCGTGTCCGTGTAGAGCGGCTTCAATATTGCATCAGCCACTCCACCAAGAGGTGGAGTAAATGGAATCATGGCCGTCAAATCGCCGACCATTTGGATAGCTTGGCTAATGAGTTCGTTAACGAATGGCATACTGTGTCCACCGGACACAATTTGCACCGGACCCGCTGGCTTAACCGTGAATTCCGACGTAGCAATGGCGGTGTGAATGCCATCCCGGTAGCACACCCAAGGCGCGCTAGGGAGAGTTCCCTGCCAGTTCGGCTCCGAATACTCAGCCGGGAAATCAGGGTCGTCGACAATGTCAACACCCTCAGTCCAGCCGTCACTGCCGACAGTCGTGATAGACCGGATAAGGCCACCGAACAAATCGCCGCCATTACTGGTCTGAGCGTTGTATCGATTGCCCTTGTCTTCAAGGTCGATTACGAGGCAGCCGTGCCGGAGATTCGCGCCTTCCCACGGCGGATCATCCTCCCCCGCCAAATACCGGCGGAAAGTCCAAGTGAGCTGCGCATCCTCGCAAGCGGACTTCACAGTTTCATGCAAAGACTTCATTCGAGAATGGATGATCGCCAGCGGAGAAGTATCGTTCGTGATCGCGTCAGGCTTGACGACAGTCCACCAAAACGACTGGTCAAAGCCATGCCAGCCGTCCGGGTCGAGCGGGTCGTCAGGAAGCTGCCACAGCGACGATTCGGTGCGCATAATATTGACCAGGGCCGTCAGCTTGCATGCGAAACGGGCCGGTCCGAAGGCAAGCCAAACGCGCGGGAATTGTATTTCCGGCAACAAGAACGGATTCGGAAAACAAATCAGCTTCTTCAGCTCTTCATAGTCGTGCTTGAACGCAACTCGCAAATGCGAAGTGCCGTCCTCATTGGTGACGACCGTGAAGCTCTCCATCCTGCCCGACCAACGGACACCGTCCTTATCGATCGTCGCGTGGATATTCTCCGTGCGATTATCGAAATCGATGATCCAATCACTGATGTAATAGTCGAGCGGCAGCGTGAAAACGGCGGTGCCGGTTTCGTTGTTCTTCTCGACAACATTCGCCGACAGGATGCGTTCGACACGGCCACGCAAATCCCAGTCGCCATCCCAGAAACGCACCAGCGGAGGCGTCAGCCGAGCATTACGCTCGGCCTCGCGAGCCGCCATGAGATCCCAGTAGGCGGCATCAAAATCAATTGTTGCTACGCTCACTGGAGCCCCCACGGACGGCTCCACGTGCGAGGCGCGCGCACCTGAATGCCAGCGCCAGCAGCGGACTGCGAAACCGACACAGGAATCTGCGTCGGCGGAGTCCACGCAGGCACCGGGTAAAGGAACGTGACGCCATTCATCAGCGACCACACCTGCGTGCCATTCGGGTCGCGCAACTGCTCCTCGAAGGGATCGGTATCGACGAGGAATGTCTGGCCGGTGCTTTGTAGCGGCAGCGAGATGCGGCGGTTCGCGTCGATGGTTGCGCGCCGGAATCGGTCGTCGCCCCACGAGAAGTCAGGAATCACCCAACGGCCCGGACCCTGGCAAACCCACTTCAACCAGATCTCCTGATCGGTGGGGTTTGCCACAGTGACATAGCCGCTGTCGGTTGCGCCGCTAGAAATGAACGTGTCGGTCGTATCCGCTTCGAACCACCACGGCGTCGAGGCCACACAGGTCATGACGACCTTTTCGACCTTCGTCAAATGCGGATCGTGCTCCGGATGGAACTGTGGCTGCTCGCTCATGCGCAGCTTCAGGAATCGAGTGGAATTCTCGGTGGTGACCCACAACTTCGATTCCTTGCTGTAGGACCACGCCTTCCGCCAGGCCGAGTCGTTCTCCTGCCACGACCGCGTCGGCGTATTGCCGATATGGACGCCGAAAACCACGTCACGAGACAGCCACCGGGTCGCCTGGTAATCGCTACCAATCTGGTGGGCGTGCGCCTGGTACAGCGTCTTCACCGGGGCGTCATAAATGCCCTGGACGTCCGTGCCGAGCCAGATGCCCTGCGCTCCCATTCCCTTACCGGAAATGCGGAACCAGCTGCCGTCGCAGCCCTCAAGTTCCACGATCGCTCGTGACATGGTCTTCCCCTATTAAGTTGTTATTCAGTTGTTCGATCAGGGCTGGCTATTTGAACCCGAGGGTTTGCTGCCAGCGCCGGATCGTTTCCTTGCGCATCGCCTCGTCGATATCGCTGACGTGGTAATGCACATTGCCCGCTGCCTGCGCCTGCTTTTCGGCGTAGGATTCCTGGTCCTTGCTCTTCTTGTAGGCCACGGCCTGGTCGAGAGCGTTGCCCAGCGCGCCGCCGCCTGGGAGTCCGACATCGGACAGGAACTGCCTGACGTTGCCGTCGATGAAGCCGAGTCCCATGTGAACGAGCTTCTTGCCCATCGCATTTGGCGTCAGCGACGCGTACTTCGCGGCGTTGGTCGAAGCCGAGTAGTCGACGTTCGACGGCGTTGAACCCGAATACGGCGACGCCTGAACGACTTCCGTCTTCGCGTTCTCCGGCTTCGGCTGCTCCGGCGCAACCGCCAACGACGCCGGATCTGGCGTTGTCGGCGTCGGCATCGCCGCCATGTCCGGCACGACCGTGGCATCCGGTGCCGGAGTGATCTCCGGAGTCGTCGCCGCCGGAGTCGTCGTCGCCGGGGTGTTGGCCCCACCAGACTGGAGGAGCTGCGCCTGCGTCTTCGGCTTCGTCGACGGGAACAGCGCGTCGAGCTGCTCAGGCGAGAGCATGTCAGTCAACGCGTCACGCATGATGTCTTCGCCGACGTTGGCGTTCTCGCTCGGCATCACCGACGACTGATTGCCAGCCTGCTGCGAGGTCTGCCCAGTCGCCCCGCCCGGAGTCGCCGGGGTGAGTCCCGTGCCATTCGCGGACGTGTCGCCAGGGTTCTGCAACGACGAGTCAACGCCAGTCCCGCCGGTCGGCGAGTTCGTCATGGCGTTCTGTGTCGTGCCGCCACCGGTCGGCGTGGTCCCGCCCTGGTCGGAAGTCGGCGTCGTACCGCCACCCGTCGCCAGCGTCGAACCGGTGCCCTGATCGGCCTGGCTGACGGAGGCGTTCTTGCCGAACACCTCCTGAAGGAGGGCCTTCATCTTGTCGATGAACTTCGTCGACAGATCCGCGATCAACACCGGCAACGCCGAAACATTCTGCGGCGCAATGATTCCCACGAGGTCGCTGATGTTGCCGATCAACGACTGGATCTTGCGCCACTGGTCGCCAGTGAACACAGGCTCCGGCTCGCCGGACTTGTTCCAGCCGATGCCGCCGTCCTGTAGCCAGCCACCATTGTCGTAACCGTGGCCCTGGTAGGCGGCGGCCAGGCTGCCGTACTTCGGGTCCTTCAACGCGTAGTTGATCGACGCGCGGATATTCGATTCCGGGTCGTAGATGTCCTTGTCGTAGCCCGCATCCGCGTAAGCGCGGAACGTGCTATCGATCAGCTGCATGAGACCCTTGGACGGAGTCCCCGCGAGCGCGTTGCGGTCCCACAGGTTGATCGCACGCGGGTTGCCACTGGACTCGGTGCCCATCTGCATCAACACGCGGTTCGTCTCCGAAAGCGGCAGGCCCTTCTCCCGAAGAACCTTCTCCACCAGAGAACGCCACTGCTCAGTCCCGGCGGACGCCAGGTAGTTGACCGGGCCGCCGACAGCGCCCGCCAGCTGCTGCACAGCAGTCACCGCAGCGTCGGTCACCGTCTTGCCGAAGTCAGTCGGCAAGACGCCACCGAACAGGCTCTTGTCGGTGCCCCGAACGCCCGCCAGCGCCTTCTGCATCGGCTGGACCAGCAGGTTGTTGATCTGGTCCTGAAGGTCGGACACGAAGCTGCCGACACCGCCGGTAGCCATCGAGATCATCCGGCCGTCACTCAGGATCTGACCCAAATTCGCCCAGTGGACGTGGTCAATGTGGTCCTGGTTGGTCTTCGCGCCGTAGTCGAGCGGCTTACCGTTCTTCAGGTTCTGCCAGCCGTTCAACGGCCAGTGGATCAGCTCCGTCGACTGCGGGTACCGCTGGTAGATCCAACGCGCGATCTGATCCATCGGGCCACCGAGGTCGATGGCGTTACCCGTGTTGTGGTAGTCCTGGTGACCCTCGGTCTGGATGGTGCGGGTAGCGCTCGTAAGCACCGCGCCAGGGAACGCAGTCCGAACCGCATTCCACAGACTCCGCTGCACCGCCGAGATCGGCTCGTCGGTAGCGACAGTGCCGCCAGCGATGCCGCCCGACGCGTAATGCTCGAGGCCGCTGATGTAATCGCGGACACCAGCCACGCCGCCACGACGTGCAGCAGCGTTCGCCCCGTGCACGTACTCCGGGGTGACCGCCCGCGTCCACTCCGGCCGCATGATCGCCTCGCCGCCGCTGACCGCGATCAAACGGTCATCGACACCCGGCGACCAGCCGGACATCACGCCGTGGATACCGCCAGTGTTGTAGCCGGTGATCTGCGGAATGTTCGCAGTCCAGTCCGGCAGCGACGGCAGAACCTTCTTCAGTTCGGTCCACGCGTTCTTCAGCGAGACACCGAAGATCTGCGTGAACACCACATTCAGTGGGTCAGCGATAGCCTTCTTGATGCCAGACCACTGCGTCCCCACGCCCGTCACGCCGGTACCGAAGCTGGCAGTCAGCGTGGTCAGGGCATCGACAAGCCGCTTCGCCCAGTACTCGCCCGTGATCGTGGTGACATCGGCGTCGATGGTGGTCTTCAGCCTGCCCCACACCGGAAGCAAGCCCTGCTCACCCGTGATGCGATCGGTGAACAACTTCACCAGGTCGTCGAACGCAGGCGTCGCGACATTGCGGGCGTCGACCACAGCCTGGCCGACAGCGGCAGCCTTCACCGCCAGGTCAGACAGGGCCGGATCGAGCTTGTCCTTCTTAGCCTTCGCCACCTCGTCCGCGAACGCCGTAAACGACGTGTTCGCGGGCGCGAAGTCTGGAACCTGCTGCGTGACAGGAGGCTTCGACTGGTCTGCGGCAGGCTTCGGCTGATCGGCAGCCGGTTGGGCCGCAGGCTGTGCACCCGGCTGCTGCTGCGGCTGAGCCTGGCCCGGCTGAGCGGCCTGCGGCTGCTGCTGAGGCTGTTCCGGCTGAGCCTGTGGCTGCGCGGCAGGTGCAGGCTGCGTACCCTGCTGGGCCTGCGCAGAGTGGATGTTGTCCAGGTTGAGGTAGCGGAGATCGTCCGCCTTCAGCCCGAGCGCAACGTTGGTGCCCTGCAACTGGGCAAGAGTCATCGCATTGATGTCCGTGCCGCCGCGAGCGAGCTTCTCCAGCACGGCGGTACGTGCAGCGAGAACGTCGTCGATGCCGTCCTTCTTCGCCAGCGCCTTGTAGTAGGCGGCCGAAGTGTTGACGTTCGGATCGCCATCCGTGGTCAGCTGCGACAGGAAGCTGCGGTCCTTGTCCGCCAGGTTGATGTCGTACGGGTTCGTGCTGCCCGCACGAACGTTGTTGTCCAGCTTCTCCTTCGACTTCAACGCGTCCTTGAAGAACGGCGCGAAACCCGACTCAGGGTTGAGCTGCTGGACGATCGCCCGCAACTTCACGACAGCCTGGTCAAGCTCGTCAGTGTTGACCTTGAGCTTCACCTCCGGCGGCGGTGCGTCGGCCAGCTGCTGAGTCATCAGGTGATAGCGGGCCAGGACAGCGTCGATCTGCTCCTGCGACAACACATGGTCGGGGTCGAGAATCCCGATCAGCGTGTCGCGAAGCTCCTTGACCTTGGCGGCCTGCGCCTTGCGGGCCTGATCAATGTCCTGCGTCTGGTTGTAGGTGGACGTGTACTCGGCTACCGCGACACCCCGGTAGTTGGCCCCGATGTCCTGGAGCAGCTGCGACAGCTCGCGGGCGGCCGGGAGCTTGGTGTTCAGCTCGTTCGTGCCGTCCACCAGGAGACCGCTCAA
Organism: Nocardia sp. NPDC056611; assembly: GCF_042792755.1. Lineage (NCBI taxonomy): Bacteria > Bacillati > Actinomycetota > Actinomycetes > Mycobacteriales > Nocardiaceae > Nocardia > Nocardia sp. NPDC056611. The sequence continues at coordinate 74,541 of NZ_JBHTVV010000011.1, read as the reverse complement.
CTTCAGCGGCCCCGTGGTGTCGTTGCCCTTCAGGAGATCGCGCAGCGAGTCCTGGTTCGCGTAGGCGGCACTCGACGCGTTCTCCAGCGCCAGCGCGTCCTGCTGCTGCTTCTTGAACGCATTGCGCAGCACATCAACGGCATCTGCTGCGCCGACCGCCTTCTCGCGGATCTTGTCGTAAACGTCGACCGTCTTCGACGCGGCGTCCTGGCCCTTGATGAACTGCTGACGCATCGAGTCCAAGACCGGGATCAGGTAGCCCGAATTCTGGCCCGCCACATCGATGATGCGCTGTTTGAAGGCTTCGAACTGGTCGTTCGTGCCACCAACCGCGTCCTGCACGGACTTGATCGGGACCTTCAGCTTGTCCCAGGCGTCCAGGGCCATGCTGCCCCACTGGGAAGCATTGGCCGAGTTCTTCGCGTCGTTCCAGTTACTTGCACCGCCGAAGATGTTCTTCAACGACACCATGGCCGCGTCGGAGAAGTTCGCGATGTCCGAACTCTTCAGCGTCTGGAAGTCGCTCAGGAACGACTGGAACTGGCTGCCGATCACACCGCGCACGGAGTCATCGACGATGTTGCCGGAATCCCCGAGCGCTTCCTTGATCTTTTGCTTGAACTCCGCGCCGTACGACGCGAACTTGTCCTGCACGCCGTGGACCGAGTTGAGCTTCGAATCCAGCTCACCCGACTTCTGCGAGAACAGGCCGAGCGCGATGACGGCCGCGCCGATGTAGCCGGACCACCGCGACAGAGCCGCGCCGATGCCGCTGATCGGGCTGCGGGACACATCCCAACCAGGCCGCATCGCAAAGTTCTGCAAGCTCTGTCCGAGGCGGTCGACCGTCCCAGCGATCGAGCCCACAATCCTCAAGCCCAGAAGCGCGGTGACGACATACTGGAGAACCGGCGCGTACTTCTCCAAGCTCGCGAACGCACCCAAGATGGTCGACGCGAGCGCGAACAGCGCGCCGTACGTGTTCTGGAATGCCGGGTAGAGCGCGTTCGTGACGAGTGAGATCGCGTTGCCGACCAGCGTGGACCACTTGTTCCACACCTCGCTCACGTCGCGGAAGAAGGCCCGCACGCTGTCCTGACCCGCCGTGCTCTGCAACCTCGCGCGCAAATCCTTCAGCCGCGACTCGAACCGGGACAGCATCCCGTCGCCTTCGCCGGAGATCGCATGGAAGATGTCCTTCACGACCCCGAACGAGTCCTTCAGGACAACGCCGACCTCGGCGGCCTTCGTCATGCCGCGATCGATCATCGTGGCCAGCTCGCCCGATTCACGCAGCGCGGAAACCCGGTTGTCGAACTTCGTTGCCCACTCGGCGAGGTTGCCGGTAATCCGAGGCAGGAACGCCCCGCCGGAACTCATCAGGTTCAACAATGAACTGGTCGCCGGAGCGAACGCATCACCGAATCGTGAAGCGGCACGGGTGGATTCGTCGAAGAACGTGCGCAGGTTCAGCTGGCCCACTTCAGTGGACAGCGAGCGGACCGCGCCACGGACACCATTATTGATGCCGCCCGCGATACCAGCGAAGCCATCCTTGACCGTCGGCAGGATCTTCCCGCCGACCCGGTCCAGATCGGACGCAAGGTTCTCGAAAAGGCTGTCCTGCACAGTCCTTCGAAGATCCTTGAGCGTGCCGTCCATCGCATGCAGCTGCTCCACAAACGCACGCGCGTTCGGCGACAACTTGGTCAGCGAGTCGAGGTACCGTGTTTGCGCGTCGGACTGGTACGACTTCTGCTGTGCGCGGATCGCATCCTGTTGCGCTTCAAGGGCCTTCGTGACCGCGTTCTCAGCGTTCGCGTTGGCGATAGCGACATCGCGGACAGTCTTCTGCCGGTCCTTCTCCGCGTCATGAACGTTGCCGATCGCGTCAACAACAGCCTGCTTGGACTTGACAACCGTGTCGTCACCTTCGACTCCCTTAGCGTTCGCCTCGAGGGCGTTGCGCTGGAGCTTCTGGTTGTCCGCGATCGTGTTTTCCCAGTCCTGCTTGGCCTGCTCGACCGAGTCCATGGCCTCGCGGTAGTCCAACCACGTCGCATCCTTGTTCTTCCACAAGGTCGACAGGGTGTTCTGGGCGCGCAGATACCGCGTCTCGGCCTGATGCTCGCTGAGCGGGATGCCTCGGACGGCGCGGTTGTAGTCGTTGATCCGGTCGACAGCGTCACGGCGAGCAGTCGACAGGTCCTTTTGCGCCTGCATCGCCGACCGCTGCGCATCCTGGACGCGCTTCTCGGATGCGACGATCTTGTCCGCGCCATCCGAACGGGTGATCGCCTGGTCGCGCACAGCGTCACTGACAGCCCGGTCAGCGTCCCGCACCTTGCGCTGAGCATCTGCGACCTTGTCTGCCTGCGTCTCGGCCTGCAACGCCGTCTGATTACGAAGATCCGACTCAGCCTTCAGCGAGTCCTTCACTCCGACAAAGCCAACAGCGATCGTCGCGACCGTCGCGGCAGCCATAGCCGCCAACGCGGGCAGTGCAGCCAGCGCCGTACCCATCTGGGAGATCGACGCAATGACCGGGACCAAGTTCACGGCACCGACAGCCGCGAGAGCCACACCAGCGCTCATCGCGATCGTCATGACCGACGACAACATCCGGCCAACGAACAGCAGCTTCTGCGAGATCCCCTCGAGGGCCTTCTCCGCCTTGGCGTCAATCCATTCCGAAGACCGTTGCAGCCTCGGCAAGTTGACGCGACGCCCCAGGGCGGCCTGGTCATGATCGAAGTGGGTGCCCGCACGCTCGAACAGGCGGCTTGCGTCGATGCGATCGTTGTAGGCGTATCGACGCATCGTCTGCGCGTCGTCGATACGCTGACGTGACTGAGCCAGCCGTCGAACATCGGTCTCGCCACTGGCCACCAAGTCCGCATGCGACTTCTCGGCCTTGGAGACAGCGGTAGTCGCGCGCTCCAAATTCATCCGGGTGCGCAACAGGGTGCGCTCCGCCGATTCCAACCGCGAAGCCGAAGCGAACGCATTAGTGATCGCCTTGCGGTCACCGGAAAGCGGCAGCTCATCCATCATGCGGCCACGCAGCAGCCGGGCGGCCTGCGCTTCCACGCGGGCCAGCGGACGATCATCCTGCGCAAATCCGCTAGTGTCGACCGCACTCAACTGGCGCGCGAGCCGCTGCTGCGCCGCCAGGTTGCCAGCCCGAACCAGATCCGTGAAAGCACGTTCGGTCGCGGAGCGGTTGTTGGTGAGATCGCCACGGCGAGCCCCCACCGTGCGCCGCACATCGCGGCGGACGTCGAGCTGCCGCTGGGCTTCACGCAGGCGCTGCTCGAGGGCGGCTGAGGCCGCGCGGCCTTCAAGAATGGAGGGGTCTTCACGCAACTGACGCTGAAGATCGTTGATACGGCGCGACCGGGTAGAACGGGTCAGCGCCTGGCCGACACTGCGGCCTTCTGGCCCGGCACCGCGCAACGTGTCGATTTCGCGGGTGATGCGGGTGGTTTCCCTGCGCCACAACGCATTCAGGTCGGTGGCGCGTTCCCGCATGAGTGCGGCGACGCGAGCTTCGGTCTTTGCGACGGCTCGGTCTGCGGCGGCGAATCGACGGTTGTATCCGTCCAGGCGGCGGGAAGCCTCACGGTAGTCGTCGGCAGCCTTCTTCTCGACCTCGTTGAGCGGGCGCTGCGACGAGTATCGGTTCGCATCCCGGTTCGCGGCAGTCTCATTCGCCCCGACACGCCGGTTGGCGTCACGTGACGCGCGGCGGTCCTCCTGCCGATACCCGTCATTGAAGGCGCGTGCAGCTTCCCGTCCGGCGCGGGCGGCGGAGTCGCGGTCGTTGCGGACCTCAGCGTTGTAGTGGATCGTCCCGGCCTGGCCCTGAGCCTTGGCCTGCGCTTCGCGGACGGTCCTGTCGCGCAACGACACTCGCGCGTCGAGGGTCACAGGACCGCCAGCATTGGCCTCTTTCCGGGCCTTCGCCACCGAGGCGGCGTCCAGCTCGAGCGTGACCGGAATTGACTTTCCGGCACCGGCGATAGCGGCCTTGATTTCGGTTTCGAGCTTCTCCTTGAAGCCACTGAGGTCAGGGCGAATGACAATTTTTGCGACCCCTGCGGAGTACACCGATGCCATATCTAACCCCGATCTGTTTCCCTAGAAACCCAAATCCGCCAGGGTCTCGTCGACCGCTGACCGCTCACGTGTTGCCTTTGCCCGATCGAGCGCGCTCACAGGCCGCTGCATCGGCTTCACTCTTGGCGGCGACGTACCATTCACCGCAATCAAGGTGGTAATCAACTGCTGCAAAAGGTCACACACGGACAACAGCAGGTAAGAATCAATCGAATATCCAGCAGACGAAGTCATCAACGGCAAACCGTCAGAACTAACCTTCTCTTCGCCATGCGGATCTTGCACTTCGCGGACATCGAGAATATGGTTGGCCAAACCCTCATCCATATCCAACTCCGCCTTATACTGCGAGCCAGGCGGCAGACGCTGAAGGAACCGGTAGAGACGCGGCCAGGAATGGACCCCCCGGAAGAAATCCAAGAGGTCCACATTCCAGTAGTGGAGAAGATCCCACTCGATGGCCCCATAATGCTCACAAACGAGCGTTATGAGGCCGACTCGCCCCCCGGCAGATCATCGGCCTCAGCGTCGGGGACGGCATCGAAATGCTTGTTGATGTCCTCGATCAAAGCCATAGCGACCTCGACAGGCTCATCGCGAATGGCATCCCAGATCTGAGTGAAAGCTTCGCGGCCAACCAACGCCAGAATCAGCGGCTCCAGATCGCGGATAGCGATCCCGCCACGCGAATCCAGCATCGACGCCAGCGCCAGCGAACGCTCCAGGCTGTCGGGTGCGGTGATTTCGATCGGAGGATTCACGCCATCGAACACATACGGAGTCGGCGCGGCGTAATCCCGCTTCGCCTCACGCTTCAGCGCCTCCCAGCGAGACACCGGCTTGGTCACCCTCTTGGCAGCCATAGATTTCCCCTATATTCAGTTGTAGATGTTGATTTACTTGCCGCGCGGTTCAGCAGCGGCAGACGCCTTAGCAGGCGGTTCAGGTGCACTCACAGGTGCGCTAGGAACAGTCTTGACCACATAACCGTGGGCCACAAGATTATTCAACTCGACCGGGTTATGGGCCTTCGCTTCACGCTTATCCGGAGACACAACGGTCACCGGGAACACGACAGCAGACATTTCAAATCCTCCAGAGCAGAACTCCCCGAAAAACACTGGAAGCCGCCCGGCCGCACATTCGGGGAGGAAACATGCGGCCGGACGGAGTCTCAAAGACTAAGGGCCAGCGACAAAGCCAGCAGAAGTCGCAACCGACTTCCAGCCCGGACCACCAAAGATGGTCTTGATCGCGTAACCGGCGTCGTCGTCAATAAACGCCCGACCAGTGATGTCATACTCGATCGCGGAATCCATGTTCCACTTCTGCTCACCCACCGAAGTGACAGTGAACTTCGGAACTTCCTTGATGATCCAAATACGGTTCGCGCCCACACCATCAACGGAAACGAAAATCGCGCGGTGATACACGGTATCCGGCGCAGTCGGGTCCGCGAAAGCAGTCTCGCCGGTAGTCGCGTCGTACTTCACGTTCGACAGGTCGAGGTTGTGGTACAGCTCGAGGTTGGTCTTGTGAGTTTCCTCGCCGGTCCACTTGATAGTGGTCTTACGCGAGATGATGTCGGTGCGAGCTGGCTCCAGCAGACCCCACGCCTCGATATCCTTCGTTTCCGTTTCCGGGGTGAAGGTCGGCGCGTTTTCCTTGCTGATATGGCCAACGCTCTTGAATCCAGCGGTCTTCAAATCAGTCAGGTCGCTGGCCGTGCCAGTGAAATAAGTGGTCGGCAGCGCAGTGGCCATCGGCGCAATCAGAACCGCGCCAGCCAGCGGCTTCAGAACCAGCTTCTTCTTCAGATCCCGCAGGGTATCCAGATCAATACCTGGCATTGGAACTCCTATATTCAGTTGTAAAAGCACATCCGCCGCAAAAAACGGCGTCACCTAGCCGGGATCAGGTTTCCCGGAACGTCACCCAGAACTGCATATCCACGAACCGGTCATCGACATCGATATCCCACTCCTGGTTATTGCCGACGATCTCTTCCGTGGTGTCGATCAGCACCCCGTCAACCTCGGTGGCCCCTGCGTATCGCAGGCGGTCCCGAACCGCCCCGGCCGTCTCCCACGCCTTCGGCCGCGTCGAGTCGATCACCACAACCGAGACCATCGCTCGATCCGTGATGCCGTTGATGTCGATCCCGCCGCCGGTGCGGCGAATGGCGATGATGGGCAACAGATTTGGCCACTCCTCAGCTGAGGGTAGCCCGGTGCACGTGTAGCCGAGGTCGTCCAGCAGGCCCATGCACACCAGCTCCGCGTCAGGAAACGACATCAGCTCGCCTCCATGATCCGGATGATTTCGCGCCACGTGTGCGACGCCTTGGTCTTGCCAGGCTTCCGCTTACGGACCGTCCCGGCCTTCGTCAGGTTGCGCGGAGTGTCCTTGGCTGCCATGCCCTTCCAGTTCCGGCGACCGAATTCCACGGACGCCGAATACGGGGCCTTCGCTTCCACATCAGCCGCCCATCGAGGCGACACCGAACCCAAAGGTCCGTCGCTGGCATCCATGACCCGGATCGACACAACAGCCGAACTCGCCAACTCGCCAGACCGGCGCGGCGCTCGAGCCTGCCACAGTCCAGCGGCCTTCACGCCAACCCGCTGCACCGTCCCGCGCATCTTCGGCCCCACCAGCAGCGCGGCGATAGCTGGATTCGTCCAGCCATTCTTCGACTTGGTGCCGTAATACTCGAATGTGTTCTTCGGTTCCGCCATCAGCCACTCACCTGCCTCAGCACAACCACGACACCGGACGCCCCACCGGGGCCTGGCGATTTCCAACGCTGCGGCTTGCCCTCGACCGCGTACACGCCGCCGCCGGGCAACTCGATCTGATCCGACGCCAGCACATCCGCACCCGGCCGGAAGTAGGCGGTCACGTCATCGACGATCGCGTCCCTGAAATCCGATGCCTGCGAGGTGGTTTCGGTCCGCGTCCCAGACCGGGACAGAAGAACATTCCGTTCCTCGTGGTGCGCATCATGGGAGGTGTCGCCGAACCTGTCACGTGACGCCCGACGCAGGATGGTAACGGTCTCGCCCTTCAGCACGTCACACCGCCAGCCAGCTCGGGCCACTGACACCGATCACGCCGACCCGACGCTTCCGCCGGAACAGCGCGAGCTGGTCTGGCGTGAAATACACTTCCTCGCCCATCGCCGACGCCCGGAACTGAACCTCGAAAGGGCCAGACCGTTCCGACAACAGGCCAGCGGGATTCCGCAACGGCCTCAATACCGCGTCGCACACCACGCGCTTCGCATTAGCCAGCGTGATTGCTGGCAGACCGCTGGTGCCAGCGGACAGGGCGGGAACCTCAGTCATCAGCAGCGCCTCAGCATCAGCGATGCGCGCGTCGACCAGCTTCACCTGATCCGGCGACAGCTCACTGCCGAACCGGTCGGCAACATCAGTGGAAGTCGCGAAAACACCCACTACACAGCGTCCTTCGCGGCAGGCTTACGTCCGCGCCGAGGTGGCTGCGGCTCGCTGTAGGCCACCGGGACATCCGGCTCCGACTTCACTTCGGCAACAGCATCTGACGACGGCCCGACAGACGGATACTCGTCGCGATCAGCCCAGACAGCGGGATTGCTGATCGCCTTCACCGCCCATTCCGGCACCTGATCGTCAGGACCGAAGATGTGCGTGACCATGCGGTCGTCCTGCACATGCACATACGTATTCAGTTGTGACATAACCTATTTCCCAGTATCGGCGGGGAATCCTCACCACGCCGGGGCATCAATCGATGATCTGCGAATAGCAGACCACGACCGAGAGGCCCCGGCTAGATGAATACCCAGCGTCAGGCGACGGTCGCCACCATCAGCGCCTCAGGCTTCTGAAGCACAGGCAACAAAAGGCTGTCGACGAACGTGGATTCCTTGTACGGAGGGCCGCTCTTGGTTACAACGCCAACCAGACCCGGCGAAGACGAGAAGCTCATATCGGTCTGCTGCGCGCTCATCAGCTCCATCGCCGTAGCGGTGATGCCCCAAGCCACATAGCCCAGATCCGAAGGATTCGGCGGCAAGAAGATAACCTTGCCCTCAGGGATGACACGAGTGTCAGTTCCCTGGACGTTGATCACAGTGTCATAGACATCCGCAATGCCCGGCAGGTTGAAGTCGTCGAGCACGTTGTTCACGACAGACCGCGAAACGATCTGCGGAGTACCCGACGCCACCTGATTCGCGTACGACTTGAACTCGGCATTGCGCTGCAAATAGCCAGCGGTCTTGCGCGAGATAATCATTCCGCCCGGCGCGAAACCGTTGACGGTGGTGTAGTACTCGATCCACGAAGTGATATCGGTAACCACCTTGGCGTTCGCCACATCCGACCACAAGGTAGTCGGCGCAACGAAGTTGCCGCTGGGCACCTGGTAGTCGGCAGTCAGCGACACGCCGTTCTCGTTCAAAGTCATCTTGCCAGTGGTCAACAGCTCACCACGAGCCACCTCGACACGATTACGGATCGCCTTGACGCCCGCCTCGATGTCGTCGTAAATGGCCTGCACAATCGCATCGACCGCGCCACCCTGCTGTCGCATCTTCTCCAGCTGGAGGCGCTCAAGCTCACCCTTCATGCCCTGCACCGAGATCGGCAGCAGATCCACTTCGCGAGTGGTGAAGGTATCCCGCTCGAGCTGCGGGATCGAGCCATCGAAAGTTCGGAACTGCGCGGTACGGTTCACGCGAGTGACATTCGCCAGGCGAATAGTCTGCTCGGTCACCATCTTATCCGGCAGCCAATTCGCCAGCTTGTGCTCATTCGGGGTCGGAACCTCGCGAGCGAAGAAAGTGGTGTCATCCGGCACCAATGGGCCGTCAAATACCAAAGCCATGGAAACTCCTATATTCAGTTATAAAGACCGGAAGCCGGACAGCTCAGAAGAACTTGAACCAGCTGAGCGCAGTCTTGGCAGCCGAATCCAGGCCAGAATTCGACGGAAGCTTCGACTCCTTGATCAGGCCGACACCAACCCACAATGGAGCCGCTTCCTTCCCAGCCAAATCAGTCGGCGAGAAGGTGTTCCACAGGAAGCCCGCAGCATTCTGACGGCCATCAGTCGCGGCAGCGTCGTACGGTCCATACAGGCCCTGGCTCGCGCCCGCCTGAGTGATCTTCCCCAGCACCATGCCGGAAGGCAGATAGCCCTTCGGGTAATGAGTCCCGGCGGTAAACTTGGTCATATCCAAAGTGATATTCACTCGGCCGCGCTGCTCCGACTGATCCCACAGGACCCAAACCCGAGCGTCGCCGTACCGAGTACCAGTCGGCCGCACAACAATATTCGCCATATCAAATCCCCTTCAGGGAAAACACTATTGACTTATTCCTTCGGCTTGCCGTAACGCCGGGCAGCCTCACTACGGCCATGATCGCCGCGCTTGAGCTGCGTCCCGCCGCCCTGGCCCTGGCCCCAATTCGGGTGCCGCTGGCCATTCGGTGGAGGAGTCTTTTCCTTCTCCTCGGCAACGCCGTACATGTCCCGCAGATACTCGACGACCTTCGAGCCGTCCAGCTCGCCATCCTCACCGAGGAACGCACCCGCATTCGTGGTGCCCAGCCAGCGATCCAGCTTCTTCTGATCAGTCAAAACGATGCTGGCGTAGCCGCGCAGCTGCGCCTCCCGCAACTGCGGAAGCAACTCCTCACGCGCCTTCTGCGCCGCCTCAGCCTTCGCGGCCTCGATAGCATCAGCCTGAACACGCTGATCGTCAGAGAGCTTCTCTCGCTCCAACTCCGCAATGCGGTCGTTCAGCTTCTGAACCTCCGCTGCCGGACTCTTGCCCTTCGCGGCGTCCTCGTGCTTGCGCGACTTGTGCTTCCAGTACGCGAGCTGCTGTTCGGTGGTCATCTCCGCCAGCGGGGTTTCGTCCGGGAATCCGAACTCGTTCACCTTCGCGCCGCTTTCGCCGCCTTCGGGTGTCTTCGGTGCGTCAGGGACCTTGTCGGGTTCCGGAGTAACGACCTCGGTCACAACTTCGCTGGGGTTCTGCTCAGATGGCATATTTAGTTTTCCCTGTCGGGTCATACGATTTCGCCGAAGGCCATGCCGGACTTCGATCTACTTGTTGCCGCTCAGAATCCCTTCAAAGCGGGCAATCTGTGCGGTCTGGTACTTCACTGGATTCGAATTGTCATCGAAGCCATCAGCACGCGTCTGGGCGAGAATCTTGCGGAACAACGGCAACTGCCGTTGCGCAATCTCGTACTGCCGCTGGAACTCATCCAAATCCGGCGGAGCAGTGTAAGCCTTTGTGCGCAGAACATCCTGTCCACGCTTCTTCGGAACCAATACGGCCTGCAACTCTCCGTGCGAATCCACCTTGTACCGAGTACGCTTCAAATCTGAGGCGTACGTGCTCGTCGCATCCTGATACAGGCTTTTCAGGTCGTTCTCGTTCAAGTCTCGACCCGGATCATCCGTACGGGTTACCGCCATAGTTTCGCAATGGCAATGGGTGTGAATCGCCTTCAGATCTTTCACCGTGTAAATGCGATCCGACGCGGCGACACACAAGCCACAAGAACCAGAAACACTGAACTCTGGGTGAATGACGCGCCGATACCCAATAACCGTGCTGTTCTGCCGCTTCGCTTCCTGCATGATCTGCATTTCAGCTTCACGGGCAGCCAACGCGAGATTGGTCCCTGCGATGATTTTCACACGCTCCGCCGACTTTGCAAGAGCATTATCGAATGGCTTCCCCTCGGCCACCTCAGCACGCAACTGCCGCGCAGGACGCTGAAACGGCTCCGACACCGCCAAACGCTCTGACCGCCGACCATTCGCCGACACCTGAACAGGCTTCCCGAACTGCCCCACCACCCCATGCGGAAACGTCCGCACCTCAGGAGGCACATCCGGGACGAACCCGTTCAAATCCACGCCCAGCTCTTGCATATACATCATCTGACCGGCCGTCGTCAGAGACACGATTGCCTGCTGAGCCGTCTCCATCAACGGAATAGCCTGCTCAGTGAAGTACGCGATCTGGTCGTCGTCGTAAGGATCGGTCATCCGCCACCAGGCCGCCAACCGCTCCTCGAGCAGCTCCTCCAACGCATTTCGCTGCCGCGCCTTGGCCTGCACCATCCCCAGCAACGCCGAAGTCATGACTTCGTCTCCTCCAAGTGCCGACGCATACGCTCAGCCACGTCAGCCGGGCTGTGCCCATCCCATTCGGCGGCGGTACTGCGGATCGGGACGCGGAACTTGTACCAGTCAGGAATCGGGTAGTGATTGCTGACCTGCCCGGTAGGAAGTTGCGCCACCACGACAAACCAACCACCGTCGAAGCACACCGATCCATCAGAGTGGCGGACCGACTTGTGCACGTCGTACTTGCCCTGCGCCGCCCACTCATTGAACAGCAATGCGTTGTAGAGCATTCGGTACTCGTAAAGCTCATCGAAGGTGTGGTAGCCGTCAGAGAGACTCCCGGTCATCACGCCGCCTTACCCGGCTGCGCGGAGCCGCTGGACTGGCTAGCCGACTGCTGCCCGGCCGGAGCCGACGCCTGCTGCTGGCCCTGGCCCTGCTGCTGCGGCTGCCCGGCCTGGCCGGTCGTGGCACCACCGGCAGGGATAGCGAACGCCTGCGCCGCCAACATCTCCTGCATCAGCTCAGCCTCATTGAGCTTCGCCTCTTCCGGGGTGAAGGCCATGAACTTGATGACCTGCCGCTTCCGAGAGACCACGCCCTTCGTCTTCGCGACCGCCTCGGCCTGCTGCGCGATACCGTCCTTCGCGATCGGCCGCCACAGCAGCTTCACACCCTTGATTCGATTCGCCTGGCCCGCGAGAGTGAACGCCAGCTTCCACGTCAGAATCCATGGAGCCGTCATACGCGACTGACGATCAGAAACCTTGTCCTCCAAAGTTTCTCGCATCAGCGACGCACCCTCGGCCGAACCATTCGCAGCATCCGGGGTGATCACATGCAGAGGAGTCCGGGTCGACGCCGCGAACTCCTTCACGTCGTCGCGGATCGCGGTCAGCAGCGGCGTCAGCTCGGCCTGCTGCGACTCCCAGAAGTCGACACCCTCCGGCACCAGCCAGAGCGCACCCGGATCGGCCGTGAACAGATCCTGAATGTCAGTGTCGGCCACACGCCGAATGAAGTTACCCAGATCCTCCTCCGGGTCCGAAAAGTCCGCTCCCCCATCGAGATCGCCCTTCACGGCACGCTGACGGAACGACTGGTACCACTGAATGACGATCCGCTGCAAAACCCCATCCATGATGCGGTCCAGCAAATCGATATTCGGCTCAAACTCACCCAAACCGAACTTGTTGTCAAACCGCACAGCCGGGACACCACCGAAGATTTCGATATTCGCCAGCGACGTCTGATTCACGACCTGCCACTCATCGATCGTGAAGTTGTTCGTGTACATGCCCACGTCACGCCGGAACTCATACTGCACCGAGTTCACGAACAGGTGCCCGACCTGCTGGTCATTGATCACGTCGTTGGTGATCTTCACGAACGCCTTCAGATGACGCGGATTCAACGGATCAGGGATACCCAGCGCGAAGCGCGGGTTCTCAGCCGTGATCATCGGCATCGCGTCCGGCACACCCTCGAGCGGCGGAATCACCAACGCGTAGCTTTCGCCGAACAGATACATGTACGTCTGGAGGTCGCGTTGCATCGCCTCCCAACCCGACTCCTCGCCGATCTGGCGGGCGATATCGTCGCCATCCACATCCGACTCAGCATCAGTCAGAACACCCGTCAGAACGCTCTTGTCAGTCATCACATCGACAGACATAGCGGCATAATTGTTGCGAGCCTTACGCAACACCTCACGGAACGTGTCCTGATACTTCTCCTGCACATTCGGCAACGGAGGATCACCAATGTAGTACGACCAGAACAAGTCCAGTCGCTCACGCCTCGTCTTCGGAGTATTCGCCGTCGAAGCATGCCGCTTCTCCGTGAACTTCTCATCGAAACGCTTCATCAAAAACTCAAACCACTGCTCCGGCTGCCAAGAAGCCGACACATCAGTAGGATTAGTTGCCATACCAGCCACCTATCGAACGCGCACAACAGCGCGAGGTTTACGCGGAAGCCCAATACCCTTCGCCACCGCATCAAGGCGGCACTGCCACGCAAGAGTCGCCGCAACAGCAGCGTCAATCTTGTGCGGGCTGTCAGGCTTTTCCTTCATGATCTGGATGCCCTTAGTCGTCGAGCGTCGGCGGGCATTCAGGATGTGCGCCGACAGTTGGAGATCTCCCGTGTGCCGCATCTGCTGATCCAGCACCGCGTTCTCAAACTCCTCGAGCGCCTTCACTGACTTGTAGGCCCGGTCGCCAGTCATCCACCACTCGATCGGATGCGACGCCGTCGACTTCACCTTCAGATGCGGGCCATACTTCGCTTCCCACCCAGCGACGACGGTCTCCCACTTCGCCGGGTCCGCGTAGAAGCCGACAACCCGGTAATCCCGGAACGCACGCTGAACAGCCGCCTGCACGTCATGCTCAGGCACCTCCCAGCCCTCCTTATAGAACTGGCCGGGGTCCTGCTCCCAGATTTTGATCGGCCACACCAGGCCATCCGAGACGCGGCAAGCAACCACCGCCGTCGAGTCCGTGACGCCACGGCGGCGCTTACGGGAACCGTCGAAACCGAGAACGATAACGTCCTTCTCGCTCACAGGCTTGATCGGCTGAACTTCCGGGCCGCACGAATCCCACTGGTATTTCACGATCCACGCGCCCTCAGCGCTGTGCCTCGCGTTGAACCAATAACGGAACGAGTCAGCGACATCCGTACGCGGATCGAGGATCGCGTCCACATAGCCGTCGATATCATTCCAGGCCGCGCAATCGCCGTACGAATCCTTCAGCGCCGCACGGATCTTCTCCTCGTCCTCCAGGTCATCCGGAGTGATATCGCCGTAGCGGTGATCGAGAAGGGTACGCGTCGGCTTCTTCAACTTGCCGAGCCGATAATCCTCAACAACCTGGTACGTGTCCTCGGCGACCGACTCTTCACCGGGGTTGTACATGGTCGTGGTCTCGAGATAGAACGTGCCAGCCGACTTCCGGCGCTTACGCAGGTTGCGGACCAGCGTCTTGTGCATCTGCTTCAGCTCAGGCCGGTTATACAAATGGGACTCGTCAAAGATCACCAGAGTCTCCTTGCCGCCATCTTTCGAACTCGAAGACGCGGTCGAAGGCTTGATCTCGCCGCCACCCGGCAAAAGAATGCGCGTGAGGCCAGCAGAGTCCTTGTGGTCCATCGCAGCAGCCAGCGGGCCGTCCGTGCAATTGACGTACATCGTGTCGTAAACGAGCCCCGACTGGTCCTCTTCCGTTGCGCAACAACGCACCTCGGGAGAATTGACCCGCTTTCCGATCGGATCGCCCGGCGAGTACGTGTACGTGAATCCAGTACCGAACGGACAGACGAACACCTCGCCGCCCTCAGCCCACCGATCGAACCGCGAAGGTCCCAGGCAGTCGAAAAGACCTATGAGCGCGGCGACCTCGGACTTCGCACAACCCTTCGGACGCGACAGGAAGCCAGCGTCATACAGGCGTGAACCGTCCTGCTCGAGCGCATACAAGTCCACAACAAAAGCTGCGTACTCATCGACGAGGGTGACCGGCTCGCCAGCGATATCGCCGGAACCGTGAATCGTCAGCGCCTCAATCCACTCAATCGCCAGCCAACCCAGCGAGAGTGCCCGATCATGTTGAGGAAGCCGGATAACGTCATGCGGCATACCGGCCCACTACGACCCAGAGTTCAACAGCCGGGCACGCCGAGCCGCCGCCATCGGGACGACCTTCTCCCCCGCCACAGCCTCATCCAGCTCGTCCTCAACCGGCTTCACGCGGATACGGGCACGCTGCATATCCAGCTCAGTCAGGCTGAGCGCGGCCCCAAGGGTCGACGTGATCGCCTTGAAGTTCTCCGAGCCAGGACGGCTCAAATACCGCTCAATCAGCGGCAAAGTCATGTGCAGCGTCAACCAAGTACCCGGACCATACGTGCGAGCCTGCGGCAAACGCGCCAGCTCCTCGTAGATCGCCCGCCCACGGCTACCGACATCGATCCACTCCGGGATCGGCGGAATATCGCCGTCAAACGGTTCGTCGGTCAGCTCAGTCCAGCCGTCGCCACCGATGATTGAGTCTTTGTTCGTACGCGCTCGCTCGTGCGGCTGTTTCGGGGCCGCCCCCGGTCGTCGTCCAGCCATATTCAGTTGTCTCCCTGTCGGGTTCGTGTTCCGTCCAGTCGCCTGTCGGCGTGCCGTACGTTGCGGAAGACAGAGAACTCGAATCCCAAGCCCGAAGGCTCAACACCGCTAGCAACGGGTTCCGGCTCCCTCACCGGTTTGTCTTCCAGTGCGCGCATCTCCTACCGTCTCTCGTGTAATGCGCAAACCCACGGTCGCGGAGAGCGGAGGAATCGAACCCCTGGCGCTCGCGCGCCCGTGCCGCTTTCAAGGCGGTCCCGCGACCAATCGCGGCTCACTCTCCAAGTTGGGGTGACCTGTCGGACTCGAACCGACTTCCTCCGCGATCACAACGCGGAACCTCGTCCACTTCGGCTTAGGCCACAGCTCCCCTGCAAGGATTCGAACCTTGATTACCTGATCCAGAATCAGGCGGCCTGCCATTAGCCGACAGGGGACATAAATACAGCTGACTCGGCAGGACTCGAACCTGCATCTTGCGGAGTAACAATCCGCCACTCGACCTATTGAGCTACGAGCCAATGAGTACCCCCGGTTGGGATCGAACCAACGGCCCGCCGATTAAGAGTCGGCAGCTCTAACCACTGAGCTACGGAGGCAAAAGTCCGGGTAGAGGGAATCGAACCCACGATGCCAATGGCCACGGCTTTACAGGCCGCTCCCGCGCCATGCGGATACCCGAGTGCCTTCAGGAAGAATCGAACTTCCGACCCCCGCCTTATCAGGGCGGCGCTCTTACCACTGAGCTACAAAGGCAAGTACTCCGATTTCGGCCTCGGAATAAGGGCACTGGTCGGGCCACCAGGACTCGAACCTGGAACCTACTGCGTGTAAAACAGCTGCTCTCCCATTGAGCTACAGCCCGTTATCCCTTTGTTGACGGAGGTCTGGCAACTCCGGGTGCGATTTGACCTAAGTCACTTCGGCTACACACCGGCCGTGGGAGGCGGAAGGGAATCGAACCCTTAAGCAAAGCTGGGTGATCAACCCAGGCACTGCACCATGCAGTCTCGCCTAGAGCTTCTTCCCAGCCTCGAACTGGGCACTGCTGTTTACTAGACAGCTGCTTTGCCGGATAAGCTAAAGAAGCAAATGCGGCGGGGAGTGCATGCCCCTGTTGCCCCAACGCCTCTCTGGCGAAGGACCGCAAAGCCGGATTACCTGGACTCGAACCAGGGGCCTTCCGAACAGTGCGAAGCACGCATGGCGACTTACACGCTGTTGTCTGCCGTTCGGACGCTCTACCCATCTGAGCTATAACCCGTGGGTACAGGGACGGATGCTGCTGCACCCGGTTACCCCAACGGCTCCATCCGTTGGCCCTGTCCGTGTAGTAGGCCGGATTTGAACCGGCGTCTCCGGAATTTGGCCCCGGTGCCTTCGGCCGCTAGACGACTACCACGATTGCTCCCCCGAGTTAGCTACTCCCAGGGTCTCTCGCACGTATGCATCCGCGCGAAAACAAGCAAGTCTGGATGGGAGGATTTGAACCTCCGGCTTTCCGCTCCCAAGGCGGACACTCTGACCTGACTGAGCTACATCCAGTTGTGGCCTTTTAACGTCGCACCCAAGACGGCCGGTCTTATTTTGCAGCCCCACCAACTAGGGCTCCCAGCTCCCGAAGTCTGGGTGGCTAGGAGGCATTTGAGGACTTCACCCCATCTCCCCGCGTCATGCGAGTTGAGTTTTCGAGAACGCACCTGCTAGCCGATACGTAACCTACGCGCCGATGTGTGGCGCTTACTCCAAAATGCCAACGTGAGGATACTGGGATTCGAACCCAGCATTTCAGCTTGGAAGGCTGACGTGTTAAACCGCTAACACTACATCCCCAAAACCGCCGGAGGAGCCCGAAGGCCACGAAACCGGCGGGTGTGACGACTCTTGTTCGTCACCTTGTAGCCCAGGAGGGACTCGAACCCTCACGCCCTAAGGCACCCGCTTTTGAGACGGGCGCGGCTGCCATTACGCCACCAGGCCAAGCATGCGTTGTTTTCATCCGTCCCTCAGACACACGGACAGGTAGACGCACCCCTACCTCATGCAAGGATGGCAGGACTTGAACCTACAACGGACGCGGTTTTGGAGACCGCCGCTCTGCCAATTGAGCTACATCCCTATGCGTGAGTTGCGGAGGTCAGATTCGAACTGACGGTCTCTTGGGTATGAACCAAGCGAGATGGGCCGAGCTTCTCTACACCGCAATGCCTTACAACACGAAGATTAGTACGTAAAAAGGACCGCGCAAGATGATTACCTCACGCGGCCCTTCCTGCGGATTTCCTACATACCCAGCATCGGCAACAGCAGGCCGAGGATCTTCACAACACAACCAGCAATCTCAACCAAATCTGCAACATTCATAGCAACCCCGGATGTTTCCGTTTGTGATCAACATGGACCGCAGCAGCTCGACGCCGACGAGAACCCTCACGAGCCTCCTCCTGCGTCTTCACCCGATGACACGGCGCACACACGGCCTGAAGGTTCTCCATCCGATCCGAGCCGCCGAACGCAACCCCCGACCGATGATCGACCTCCGTCGCGGCACCGACGCAGCCCGCCAGCCGAAGCTGACACCGCCGCCCGTCCCGCACCATCACCAGCGGACGATTCCGCAGAAACTCGACCGACCGGCCAGAACCCGACCACACCACGCACACCCCAACCCATCGACACCACTGCACCCGCAAGGATCTCGCAGAAACATGCACATGCATAGATGATTGCCGAGTTGCCTCCGTAAACACTAGGAGTATACAATCGCTACATGACCGAGCGACAGGACATGAACCAGCAGGACGCGAACATCCGACACCTGCTCGCCTCCGCCATCACCGACGCCGGACGCCAACGGAAGCTCCCCGACGTGGACGTAGCCCGCGAACTTGGCATCAGCCGCGCCGCCTACCATCGCGTCACCTCCCACCAAGTCGGGAAGCTCTCCCTCAGCAAACTCATCGAATACGCCGACAAGCTCGGGCTGGAAGTGGAACTCACCGTAAAGCCGCGAACCAGCGCCGCCTAAGAACCCCAGCCCAAAACGTCACTGTGACGGCACGCTAGGCCGCCACCCGGTTCAACACCTCATGGTCCGGTGCCATCGCCCGGACCGCCGACTCCAACTCCTCGATGCGCGCGAGATACGAACGCCGCGCCAGCATCTCCCCCACGTTCTCTGCATGCGTCACTGACCCGAGGTGGTCCGGGTTCACACACAGGGAACGGCCGCACGCATGGTGCGCCGAGAGTGCCCCGAGCGGCTGCCCCGCCTGCGCCTCGGCGACCAGGCGGTGAACAGGCTTCCATCGCCCCGCGATCTTCACGAGCGGATAGCCCTTCTTCTGCTTCTGCGCCCACATATGGCATGTGTCCCACTGCCACGTCCGAAGTCGAACCTCCGCCAGGAACGACTCGTAATCCCTTGTCTCCCAAGCCTTTCCGAGCTTGCTGCGAGCCTTGCTGACCTGCGGGGACGAGACGGCGTCGGCCATCGGGGCGACCTCTATTCAGTTGGTATGAAGTTGTGGGAGGACTAAGCGGAGGTGGCTGCGAGTAGAGCCGCCGGGAGAGTTAGGGGCAAGTCCAACTCGCTGAGTAGCCTCGCGTTCTTGTGGCCATTGCAGTACGCGTGAGCTGCGCGAACATTCTCGAACCTATGAACGCCACCACGTGCCAGCGGAACAACATGGTCGACCTGAGGCTCAAGACCGGAATGCTTCGGCGCGGCCGGATCGATCGGCGTCTCGCAGAGATAGCAGATCCAACCGTCACGCTCGAAGACATCGACACTCCTGAACGCCGTGCCTCGTGGTGCGCCACGGCGCTTCGCTCGATGAGCGCCCTTCGTCGGCCGCTGGTCTCCGTTGTAGCTCCGGAAGTAGCCGAGCCGATGCTCCCGATAAGCCGGGTCCGACCAGTAGTTGTCCCGCTCTTTGCGCGCGACGTGGATTCGATAGCAGTTCTTGGAGCAGAACTTCGTGTGAGCGTTGGACGAGGCGAATCCTGCTCCGCAGATTCCGCAAGACTTCTCGACAGGTGATTTTCGCGCCGCCGCCAGCCGGGCTTCGTACCGGCCATCGGCCTTGACTCGGAGGTAGTCCGCAGCCTGCCTGCATCGGGTCGGGCAGTACTTTGGCGGTACGCCGCGCTTCGTCTTTCGCCGGAGGGGAGCGTTGCAGTGCGCACAGTACCCGCAGATGTCGTCTACCGACTCGGCCATTTGCCTGCCCTATTCAGTTGTATTCAGTTGTGAGAGTTGAGCCTACCACACTCAGGGTCAAAGATCACGGATTGGTAACAAAAGACCCTTAGGTGTGGTATCTGCAACGTTTTACAGAGTGACCCGATGCGGCGAAGGGGCAGGCCAGGGAGGTGCCCCGGCCTATGGTTTTGCATTTGCCCTGGTCGGCCCAGCTGCGCGCGGGTGGGCACGCGGGCGCGCGGATGTTGAATCGGGCGCGCGCGGATACCACATGACCGGCCGGGCCGCAAGGGGTTCGCGCCAGCGGGCGCGTGACTGGCGCGCGGGCGCGTGGGGGCGCACGGGTACGGGCGGGGGCGCGCTGCGGGCGCACGGGCGCACGTAGGCGGGCGCACGGGGGCGGGCGCGTGACGCGAGCGGGCGCGGTGGGGGCAGCCTGCCGACGGTCGGGCGCAGGTGGGTCTCCAGGGTGCGCTGGTGGGCCGCTTTCGGGGGTTCCATGGTGGTCGATAAACGGTGCCTGACCTGCGGTGTTGCACTAGGTGTTGACAGCTCGTCATCACCTAGTGTTTACTTGTGCCATGCCGCCGGACAGACCGGCAGCGGGGCAAGGGTTCTGAGGCTCTCGAGCTTCCCCGGTTCTCCCCGTGAGGCAAGCGCTTCTTCCCCTTCTTGGGGGCGCGGAACGGTTCGCCGTTCACTTCCGCTTGACGACAGCGGTGAATGTCGTTGCGCCTAACAGGGCGGGGAATCTGTGATCGGGACACCAATAGGCCGGGGTGCTGTGGAGGTGTTGCGATGGAAAAGCGTTGCTTGATAATTCAATACTGCTTTGCACCATGTCCCAATTGGCTGGGTGAACTGGGTTTATATCGATGACTTGTCTCGGTATCCGGAGCCTGTAGCCAGTGCATGGAGGGGTGCGTTGCATGGACCTTGCTTCTATGCCTTACGTGAGTGATTCGCGAGTCTGCTTTGTGCAGGCGGACGGGTTGCGTAGTGCGTTTCGTTTGCGCCCGATATGCGCCAGCGTTCGATTGTCCGGCGGTTATCCGTTCGGCTGGTCGATGTTGGGTTGTTGAGGTTGCGGCGGGGGTGAATGGTTGCGAGTTCTGTGCGTGTGGGGTGACGTGAAGATACGACTGAAGCCACCAATGTTTCGAGTGCAATGCTCGGGGGCTATGTGGTGAAACGACGGCGGTAGGTCCCGCCAAGGGAAAGCAACGTCATTCACTCTTTTCTATTTTCTTGTTCTATTCGGTCGGACGCGTTTAGTGCGGCTCGCGGGTTGTGGCTCGCTGGTAGGGTGCGAATCCCTGTCCGACTACCAATGTTCTGATATTCCGAGAAACAAAAGGGAGATCAATTATGCATGACTTCATGCCTAACGAAATGCGGAACGTCCGCGCTCATGTCGATACGGTCGGCATGTTCACTAAGGGCAATAAGGGACAGCTGGGTATCAGGCGTGAGGCGCAGGATAACTGTGCGCGTTGCGGTCGGCTACTGTCTCCGGGCAATTACATTGGCGGCGGCGAGTATCAGGGTCGCCTGATGGAGTCGCAGATTCGGCCGGGCTATTGCGTCAAGTGCGGCGTGGACAAGTCTGGTTCAAATATGGAGTTGCCGGGTGAGTTCCCGACGATTCAGCGTGACGCGATGCATTACGCGGATTTGGGTCGCCGTCTGGCCAAGGGTGTCGAGTTCGCGGATTTCTTGCGGTCGGTGCCTTTCCGTTTGCGTTCGCAGGTGGAGTCTGTCTCGGATGAGGCGTTTCTCCGGGCAATCGCTGAGCGGTCGGGTTGGTCGGTGTCGGTGCGTGAGAATGCCGATATTTCGACACGGAAGCAAAAGGATTCGGGCGACCGTCGTTACGGGCGGGTGACTGATTTCCGGGCTGGAATTGTGTCTATTGCTGTGCAGTTCGATTCGGCGGGCGTGCTGGTTAAGGCGCAGGTGCAGGATTTGAACCGTGGGCATGGTCTGTCAACTGTCATTGGCCGCAATCGTGCGGCGCAGGTGTCGGACATCATGTCCGGCCGGAAGTGAGAGGGTCTGTTGTGGCTAAGTCTCCCATTGCTGTTGTTGTTGTTCGGCGTGCGTTTGGTGAGTCGCCGGATGCGGTGATCATTCGGCGGAATCGTGAGACTCCTGAGCAGGCGGTGTTGCGGCGTTACCCTTCGGCGGTTCTTGACGGGCTGGGTGGGTTTGATACGGCTGATGGCGGGAGCTTTGTTTATGACCATTGCATCGCGTCGGATTAGTTAGCTAGTGGGCTGGCCGATCACATGCGCTTTTCGGGGCGCGTGTGATCCCTTGCCAACTGGGTGACCGTTGGTTTCGTGGAATCTCGGGAAAGGTTTCATCATGGCTGTTGTGTTGGATAAGAATGCGTTTCAGTTGTTCGCGGTTCATGCTCCGGGGCGCGTGAATGAGGTTCACCTGGATTTGTGGGTGGGCACTTACGGGGACTTGTATGCGCGGCTGGTGGGTCTCGCTGAGGTGGTGGGTTCGGCTGGTATCGAATTCGAGCTGGTCGAAACAGAGTGGAGTGCTTCTCTGTCGGTGTTCTCCGAGGGCCGGATCTACACCGTTTTCGTCCTGACGTTGATTTGAGTCGGTTAGGTGGGCCTTGGTCGCGCTTTGTGTGCGGCCTGGCTGACTAGTCGATTGAATGTCGACTGTTTGTGAACCTCGGGAAAGGTTTTCTCATGTCCAATGCTGTGTTGGTGCGTGATGGCGTGCCGGTGATGGATGGCGGTCGGGTTGATTGGCGGAAGCCGGTTGATCTGCGCAAGTTCATGGTGGTGCAGTGTGAGGTGACGCCGCAGGGTGAGGTTCGGATTTTCGAGCATCCGTTGCCGAAGTGCCAGGCGTTGAATCTGTTCGCGCGGGATAAGCGGACGCTGTTGCGTTCGGCGCGTCGGTTCGGTGGCTTGGTGGGGTTGCTGGACAACGGGCTGTTGGTGAATCAGAAGGGTGCGCCGCGTCCGTGGTCGCAGTGGGTTCACTTGGTGGTCGCGTGACTGAGCATATGGCGACGCATGCTGTCGTGATGCCTGCTGACATGTTCGGGCCTGGCAAGGAGTTGGGTCGCGGCACGTTGGGTGAGTGCAGGCAAGCGCTGTTCTCCGGTGCCATCTACTACCGGAACGACGAGTTCCGTACGGAGCTGAGCGAGGATCGCACGTTTCTGCGTGTGATCAAGCGTGCCACGGATGAAGTCGAGATCGAGCGTCATGTGATCGCACTGAATATCTAGAGACTGCACGCGGGTAACTCTCAGTCGCTGTTCCGTTTCCTGGACGGTGGCGGAGGGTTGCCCTATGCATGAGCTAGGGCTCTTGCGTGAACCTCGGGAAAGGTTTCGGAATGTACGGCTATCAGTTCATTGCGGAGTTGGCGGATCACGTGCACGACGGTATGCAGTTCCATCTGTCGTCGGGTGGCGGGTCGGTTCACTACCGTTACGAGCCGCTGTTCGGGTGGGATGCTGTTGCGAAGAAGTACGGCGTCGCGGATGGTGATGATTTCCTGGAGGCCATCGCTTACATGGATTCCGATGCGCGGCAGATCAAGGTGTATGTGGAGATTCCGAACACGGTCCACGATGATCGGACCGGGCAGGGTTCCATCACGAATGAGGTGAACGCCCGGTACATGTCGGAGAGCTACCAGACGGAGCGTATTTCGACGCTGCATTCCGCCAGCCTGTACGTGCTGGTGTTCGATGGGCCGGGGGATGCGTTGGGCACCGAAGTGGATCAGGCGCTGGCGGACGACGTTTACCGCCTGATCGAAACCGGCTACATCGACGATTCGGATACGCGGGCGGAGATCGAAGAGGAGACCATCGACCACGATTGGGATTCGTTCGTGAGGGGTGAGTGCGTCGACAAGCTGAGTGACGCCGCCGTTGAAATTTGGTGGGACGCCACCGTGGAACAGGAGTCTGCGCTGTTCCATGCGGCGCTCGGCCAGTTCTACGAGAACGATCACCCGGAGTTTGAGGGCGATTCGTGGTCGGTGGATCATGACGCGTTCGCGAAGGTGCTCGAGTCCGTGATCGTGGCGTCCGTGGCGAAGGTGGCGTGATCATGAGCAACGTTGTTGCCTCCATGATCGCGGATTGGCGGGCGGCGCGGGCTGAACTGGCCGCGCTGGAGCGTGCCGAGCATGCGGACATCACTGACCGTTTCGGCCGCGTTTGGACATGGTGGAAAGGCGATCTGTATCGGCACGATAAGGGGTTGGCCGTGCCGCAGAAGTTTCTCACTGAGGGTTGGGTTGGGTTGCCTAAGCGTGAGCTGAAGGACAACCCGAATTACGAGTTGTGCGAGATCTGCAAGTCGGAGTGGTAGGTCGCAGTGTGGCTGCACTGGTGGCGCACAGCTTGTCTGTGCGCTGTCCACCGCGTCATATGTGGCGTTGGGTGAACCTCGGGAGGGTTGGTATCAATGAGACTCGCGTATTGCCGGGATGCTCACGATTGTCGTTGCGGCTTCTGCAAGCTCGATGATGAATGCGATTATGGCGATTGCCGGAGGAAATGGGTTGAGATGATTCCGAACTATGGCCCGGTCTGCAATTACCACAACAACTTCGGTCATGTGCCCGCGTATCTGCGCCGGGCCTGAATCCTCGAGAAGGAGAACTACTCATGGCTACTTTTACTGCTGATTTGAAGGTGTTGGCGGGTGATCTGCTGTTCATTCGGCGGGCGACTGGTTTCCGGTACGCGATGGTTCCGGCGTTGGAGTTGCTGGCCGTGATGGTCGGCGATGGTGTGGCGGCGGTGAGTTTCTATCCGGACTTTGAGACTGCCGTGACTACGCGCATGGCGGCCGAGGGTGACGATGTCTCGTTCGCTGTGAACATCAAGGCACTCGCGGACGCTGTGAAGGCTGCGGGCGGTAAGGGTGTCGGGACGTTCACGGTGGATGGTGAGGCGCTGACCATTTCGGCGGGTGGTGTGGCCGTGAATGTGTCGCTCGCTGGGGATGAGGCGCGGTCGGACATGGTCAAGCATCCGGTGCCGGATGGGAAGCTGGCTGCGATTCTGTCGGGCGCTGATCTGGCGCGTATGGGTTCGGTGACGGCTACGTCGGTCGGCACGGATGACACGTTGCCGATGCTGACGGGTGTCCGCCTGGAGTGTGCGGGGCTGGAGGTGCGGGCGGTCACGACGGACCGGTTCAGCCTGGCTGTCACGGAGGCGGTGAACGCGTTCCCTGTACGCGATGAGGTTGGGTTGTTGGTGCCGGGTCTACCGTTCCATCACTTCGCGAAGCGCGCCGGTAAGGCGGGTGACGTGCTGGTGTCGGTGAGCCTGGATGGCACGGTGTGGTTTGAGTCGGATGACTGCACGCTGTCGGCGCGGCAGCTCGATTCTGAGTTCCCGAAGTGGCAGTCGTTGATGGGGTTCGTGGATTCTGCGTCGATTGCGTTCACGTTCGATCCGGCGGCGTTGCTGAAGGCTGCGAAGGCGATGCCGAAGGGTATTGCGAGCACCATGTATCTCCATATCGATGGCGCGGGGGTGAAGGCGGTCGGCCATTCCCATGAGTCGCAGTTCTCGGAGATGACGCTCGATGTGGCGGCCCTGGAATGCGATAACCCGTTGGTCATCAAGTTCTCGGCTGAGAAGCTGGCGGCGATTCTGGGTGCGGTCCCGAAGGGTGCGAAGGTGGAATGGCGGTTCAGCACGCCGTCGCGTCCGGGCTTCTTTTCGTGGGATTCGGAGCGTGTGTTGTTGATGCCGATTCGCCTTCCGTCCTAGGTGGCGGATGTCCAGTATCCGGGGAGCACTCATTTCGCGGTGAGTGTTGCCCGATCAACTGGAAGGTTGGTTGTGAACCTCGGGAAAGGTTTCGTTATGTCGGATGTTGTCGTGATAGATCCGTCTTGGGAGGCGGGTAGCGGCGGGAATGATTGGGGCACCAAGGTTCTCGGTTACAGCGCTGGTATCGCACGTGGCCAGTTGGTGGCGGTGGTCAACGGGCAGGAGCGGTGGGAGTACACGGCCGTGGTCGCGTCTCCGGACCGCAAGGCTGTGGATACTGTGCACACGGCCGAGTTTCAGGATGTGATCACTTTCCAGAACTGGGTGTCTCGTGTGATCGCGGAGCATTTGGCGCGGGTGTCTGGTCGGCCGGTTTGGTATACGCGGAAACGGGGCCGGATCGGGACACGTGTCGGCAAGGTGTTCGTGTCTACCGACGAACCGAAGGATGCGACTTGGCAGGGTGTCGAGTTCAAGTCCACCGCCACGTTTACTGATCCGAGGACGGTGGGCGCTGTGACCGTGGTCGATCATGTGGTGTTGTGGCGGCGCATTGTGCGGCGTTGCGAGGGTGTGGATGGTTTGGTTCCGGGTATCGCGGTGGCGGCTGGTGAGGCGGCGGCTGCGGAGGTGTCGGGGCCGGAGTTCGGTTCGCATGGTGCGCAGTCGGATTACGTGTTCGCGATGTTCGCGGTGCAGGCGTTCCTGGGTGCGTGTGCGGCGGCTGAGATCCCGGATATCGATCTGGACTTCTTCGTGTCGCCGCAGTGCCAAACCATGTTCTGTATCGCGGATGAGCACGACGACGACGAACACGTGGACGTGACCGGATCGTCGTGGATTGAGCTTCCGAACGGGGATGCGGAGATCACGCACACGAATCACAACGTGTGGACTGACTGACAATGATCATTGATTCATATTTTTCGTCGGTGCTGGATCATGTTCGCACGCAGGTGTTTCCGGGTAACGGCTTGTCGCGGCCGACGGATGAGCAGTGGGCGCTGGCGGATTCGATTGTCGGCCGGGAGCTGGATCGGTTCTGGACGCGGGATGACCCGTGGAGGCCGCATCTGTTCGCGCCGAAGTGGCACAACTTGTCGTGGCTGCGTAGCCAGGTAAATCGGCATCTGGCGCGGCGTACTTCGGCGGAGATCAACAAGATTCTGGATCGGATCGGAAGCAAGGTGGCGTGATGGAAAGTGTTTACATGCAGGAGTACGGCAGCTTGTCTGTGTGCTCGCTAACTCCGGAGCAGCATGAACGGACATGCGGCTATTGGTACACGGTGACTTGCGGCGCTATGGCGCACACCGCCTTCCGATCGGTTGAGGAGTTGCGCGAGTGGCTGGATTCGCACGGTTTGAAGCTGGTGAATCCTCTGCCGGAGGAGCGTGGCGTGCATTCGTGGGGTCCGATCGAGGGCCGGTACCGGTCGGCGATGTACATGGACATTGCGCAGTTCATGGCGGTTGACC
This sequence comes from Nocardia sp. NPDC056611, assembly GCF_042792755.1. Lineage (NCBI taxonomy): Bacteria > Bacillati > Actinomycetota > Actinomycetes > Mycobacteriales > Nocardiaceae > Nocardia > Nocardia sp. NPDC056611. The sequence continues at coordinate 47,701 of NZ_JBHTVV010000011.1, read as the reverse complement.
CGCTGCTGATGATTCCGCAGATGAGCAACGGCCGTTACACGCTGGGGAAGATCACTGAGGATGAGGATGGGGTTCGCACGGTCCACTATCTGAATCCGAACCGAACGACCGGCGTGTTCCCCTGGGACACCGCGTCTTTGGGCGCGATCAGCCCAAGCTATCGGACCAACGTTGAGGGTGAGCGGCTGGTCCGCGAGTATATCGCCGAGGTTCTGGCGGCTCGGGAGGTGCTGGCAACCAGGCCGGTCGGGCACTGGCGGATCACTGCGCGGATTGTTCATGTCCAACCTGAACGGTTTCACATGCGGACGCTCGTTCTGGTGACGCCGTGGTTTGAGATCTACAACAACCCGGAATACGGCGACGTCGCTGACACGGTTGAGCAGGTGGAGCAGCTGGTCCGTGAACGGTATGCGGCGTTCCTTTCCGAGGATCACGAGATGTACGTGACCGCGTTCCCGAAAGCGAGCTGGCGAGATTTGGAGGTTTACAGCGGTGAGTGACAGTAAAACGTGGGATGTGCGGTTCACGAATCTGGCGGGTGAGCTGGAGTGGTTGAACGATCTGATGCTGGAGGCGGATGCGCGGAAGGTGGCGCGGCAGATCTCGGATGGCCTGTGGGGTGTTGAGTTCCGCGATGGCGTGGCGTTGGATCGGGTGGCGGACTTGGCGTCGCGGTTCCCGGTCGGTGCGCGGGTGGTGTTCAACAAGTGCACCGAGTGGGAGCGGTCGGGGACGGTGGCGGCGGGGCATTACGTCACACTGCACCGCTTCAGGGTTCTGGAGGTGCTGGAGTTCCGGCCGGATGTCGGCCGGGGTGGCGGCGTGGACGCGGCGTATGTGGCGTTAGCGGCGTAGTCGGGTAGGGCTTGCGCATCGGCCACAGTTTCGGCTGTGGTCGTTGGGCGGAGGAACTACCTCCAACGAGGGAGGTTCGTATGTCTAGTGAGTTGTCGCCAGGCTTGACGGTTCTGGGTGTGCTTCCGGATGGTTCGTCGTTCAAGTTCTTCTATGCGCCGGATCGGGTGGCGGGCGCGGCGAATGTGCGGGATGCGTTGGCGCGGGCGCGGGCGGGTAAGTGGTCCGATCCGGTGTCGTTTGTGGTGGTCACGGTGCCGGAAGGTGCTGGCACCGTGACGGTTTCGTCGGATATCGATTCGTAGGAGGTTTGGTCATGGCTGTGTCGTTGTTGGATTACGTGAAGTCGCTTGTCGGGGAGAAGGAGTCGTACTCGATGGCCGACTTCAACGACGCGAATGTGCCGATGCTGTCGGGGTGCGGGCCGTGTGGTGCGACGCTCGGCGGGTATAACGCGTTCCCGTCGCGGAGCGGTTACATCCGGTGCGGGGACGATATCGGCGATGAGGGTTTCGCGACGGTCGAGGAGTTCGCCGCGTGGATGGCGGAGGACTGATCATGCGGGTTGTGTCTGAGCGGCAGGCGATCGAGTGGGTTGCTGCGGCTGGCGGGTGGACGGATACGCCTGGCCAGCGGGATGAGCGCTGGAGGGACGCGGGTGCTCTGAATGTGGATAACGGCCGCTGGGGTGCGTGGGTGTTGTTCACGGACGCGGGCGAGGTTGAGGATGCCAGTTTGGTGTTCAATCCTGCTGTGGGCGATCAGATCTCGATGAATCCGACCCTGAGTGGCGATTCGGATGAGTGGTGTGAGCGTATCTGCGACTGGCTGGTGAACCCGGTTGAGAATCCGGATTGGAGGCGGTTTCAGTGACGCGTGAGCAGGTTTCGGAGCGGCCGGATTTGGCGGCGTGGCGGTGGCGGCAGGGGTTGCGCAGTTCGAATGCGGCGCAACCGAAGCCGTCTGGGAAGCGGTATCGGCGGCAGCCGAAGCATCGCGGGACGGAGGTGCAGCGCAATGGCGGGGCTTAGCGACTGGTCGGACGCGGAGTTGCTGAAGGCGCTGCGGGAATACGCGGAGCCGGGTGACGATTGGTTCGACCCTGGCGGCGAGATCGCGGGCGAGAACGAAGCCCTGCTGCTCGCCGAGGCCAATCGACGGAAGCTGAGGTACTGAGATGGGCATGAATGGCGACTATCAGAGCATGGCGGAGGCGTGCGGCGAGGCACCTCGGCGGGCGCCGACGTTCGTCCCTGGCGTGGATTTCGACCCGTACGACGAGGACGATGTCGAGGCGGTGAAGCTGGCGATGGATCGTGATCTGGCGGACCGGAATCGTGCGCTGGCGGAGGAGAATGCCCGGCTGCGCGCGTTGCTCGGCGAGGAGGACGATGGCGAGTGGTAGCTTCTCCACATAACTGAATATCATTCTATTGGTGAGACTCTGACGCTTCGGCGTCGGGGTCTCTTTGCGTTGTAAGGAGTTTCGGTGGCAGAGCTGTTGGATGTGCGTGTGTTGTTTGTGTTCACGCCTGAGTTTGTGGGCGATCGGGTGACTGCGGTGTTTGTGGATGTGCCGTGGTCGCGGGATGTGTCGGATGGCAAGTTGGCGGCGTATGCGCATGGCGGTCAGCATTGTTCGGTTGATCGGGAGTGGGTTGCTGGGCAGCGGGTTGCGACGGTGGCCGAGTATTCGGAGTTGTTGCGGGAGTTGTTCCGGGTTGGGTATTCGGTGGAGGTGGTTGATTCGTTCGAGGAGGCGAAGGTCTGACGTTCTGGCGTGAGTTGGCCCTCAGTGTTCGCGCTGAGGGCTTTGTCATGCTCGGAGTTCGGGCAGTTGTGGTGAATCTCGGGAAAGGTTCTGTTATGGCGGGTCGTAATGGTGGTCGGCAGCTTCGGCAGCGGCGGGCGCTGGTTCGGGAGTTCAAGCGTGGGAAGCCGGTCGATTGGGATGCTCTGCGCGCGGAGCTGACGGTGGATTGGTGGTGGTGATCGTGTTGGGGTTGCCGTTGGTGCCGTGTGTGGGTTCGCGGAACTTGGTGAGGTTGGTGTGGCAGGGCAGCTCGCCGACGTGGCAGTGCACGCAGTGTTCGGACACGGTGTGGGTGCTCGCTGCGGCGGATGGTGCGGGTAACGCGAACGAGGCGGTTGATCTGCATCTGACTCGTGATTGCGCGGCGATCGGCCGGGCGCGGCGGGAGTTGATGTCGGCATGAGGTCGATGTGGGCCGGGGGTGAAGTTATGGCCACGTACCCGTTTTGGTCGGATCGGTCGGAGCGGGCGAGGTTGTATCACTGGCGGACGTGGCGTTCGCGGCTGTGGGTGTGGGTGCAGGTGCGTGTCCGGTATTCGGGTGGCGCGCAGTTGACGTTGGTGTTCCGTCGCCCGGCGTGGTGGTGGTTCGTGTCGTCGTGGTCGGGGTGGCGGGTGGTGACCGACGAGTACGCGATGCTGACTGGCGGCCGTGACGAGTGGCGTCAGCATTTGGCGGATTCGTATCTGATGGTGACGGATTTCGAGTTGGGTCGGTGGTTGTCGAAGCTGGACAATGATCACCGGAATCCGATTGTGGTGTAACAGTTTTAGAGGATGGCCTCTACTTGGTAGTGGGATCGGCATGTGCGTGTCGGTCCGAGGTGGTTCGATTCCACCTGGAGGCACTGCGCGGTCACCTATGAGGGGTGGCCGCCTGTTAGGTAGGAGTGATTGATGGCTGACGTGACGGGGTTGCCCGATGGGTTCACGGAGGAGCCTCGGGTTGATTCGGTGACTGGGGAGCCGGTGTTCTGGTTCCGGTCGAATGGTGTCGACCAGTTCATGGTGGTCAGGCTCGGCGAGGACCAGTTCCGCCCGTGGGTGACGGTGCCGAACTTCCCGGTGCCGTTTGTGTCGGACAGCCCTTGCGGCACGAAGGCTGAGGCTGTGGAGTGGGCGCTGAAGCGTCTGCGCGAGGAAGGCAACTGAGATGGGAACACTCGCGCCTAGGGTGTCGGCTGCTCTGAGGGCGGCCGAGATTCCTGTGTTGCGCTATTCGGACCGCAAGGGCGATCGGGGTCGGTTCGGGATTCGGGTCGGCAACGAGGGCGTGGTCGGCGGCAGGAACTGTCGGGTGTCGATCCCTTCCGACGCGGACGACGCTATGGGGTGGTCGGACAAGGCGATGGCGGTGTTGATCGCGAGGGGCTTCGAAGTAACCCGGTTTGACGGCCAGGTGTCGTTGACGGTGCGTGAGGGTTCTGCTTCCGCTCAACCGGAGGATGTGCACGCGGTTGTCGCTGCGTCCGATCTGGATATCTTTCAGCCGATGCAGAACTGTTGGCTGGTTCGGGCGGAAGGGTCTATGCGGACCGAGTATGAGATCCGCCGGACTGGTAAGGATGCGAAGACGCGGTTCGCGGTGACCAAGGCCGGGACGACGGTGGCGAAGAACCTTCGTTCGATGGCTGAGGCGCTCGCCGCTGTCGAGAAGGATAGGGACGGCGACGATGACTGAGCCCATGGTGGGTTATTCGGCGAAGCGGCACGAGGTGACGTTCGATTTGACGGACGCCCCGTTTGTGGATGTCTCGTATTCGGATCGGAGGATTCGCCCGGACGAGTTGACGGTCATCTATTGGCTTGAGGATGGCTGTTGGGTGGTGGGCCGGATCAAGGTGATTGGGTCTCGGGTCAAGAAGAACGGCGACGTGGGTGTGGCGCAGGAATCGACGTGGTGGAACAGCTTCGAGAAACAGCCGGATTACCTGCGTGTGATTGCCGAACAGAACATGCCGCAGAGTCGGCACAACAACAGTGAGGAGAGCTGAGATGGTCGATTCGAAGGATCCGGCGATCCCTTTGGAGCTTTCGCAGTCGCAGCTTGTGGTGTCGTTCACGCTTCCGGATATGGTGTGGCTGAGGGTGACTGACATGCTCGATCGCACTGTGATCCCGAAGGAGATCTCAGTGACGTGGCTGGACGACGGCGAGGGCTGGCAACTGTTCAAGGTTGATGTTCGCGGTAAGCGCGATAAGAAAACGGGAGGCCATGGCAACCCGATTCCGATCACCGTGTTCGACCTCAAGCAATTCCCTACCGACGTTCGGGACCAGATCAATGCCCAAGCGCCGACAGGATATTCCGAAAACGATTCCACAGAAAGCGAGGAGGGCTGAGATGGCGGCCGCGAATTTGAAGCGGACGAGCACGAAGCATGTGGTGCAGTTCGAGGTCCGGGAGGGTGTTGATCTTCGGCTGCACGATCCGGCGGGCCTGACGGTTGCTGCGGCGGAGTTTGCCGTGACGTGGACGGACGATGACCGCGCGGAGGGTTGGCGGCTGTCGAAGGTCGACGTGGTCGGCCCTCGGGTTCTGAAGGCTGGCGACCTTGGCAAGCCGTACCCGATCGACGTATACGACCTGGAGCAGTTCCCGCAGGACGTTCGGGACGAGATCAACGCGAATTCACCGACCGGCAGCGACATCCCGTCGCGATACGCCCTCACCATCCAAGAGGGCGAGGGCGAGCGGTGAAGTTGACGGTTGAGGCTGGTTGGCGGGAGACGGAGCGGAATCGTCGGTACGAGTTGGCGATTCTCGATTACGTCGCGGCCGTGTATCTCGAGGACGGTCGATGGCGTTGGAGCCTGACCACATCGAATGCGGTGGGCAGCCCGTACCGGGGCGGCCCACTCGATTCGGATCAGGCCGCGACGCGTGAGGTCGAGGGACTGATCGAGCATCTCCACAAACAGAAAGCGAAATTCAAGTGAGCTTCGAGGATGAGGTTCGGCGGCTGCCGAAGTTCACGGACGATCCGGTTGACCGGTTGGTGCATACGCTGGCGTCGTACACCAATCGGCCGGGTGATGAGTGGCTGCTGATTGCCACCAGGGATGTGGACGGTACGACGACGGGCCTGACGTGGCAGGATCTGCGCCGGTTGAAGAGGCTGTTGACGGAACCAAAGGCTGCGCCGGAGCCGGATGAGATCACGAGCTTGGCGGAGCTGGATGCGTTGGGCGCGGAGTCGATCGTGTCCGGGCATCGGGATGACGGCGAGGTGATGGCGTATCAGCGGGCGCGGGATGGCCGGTGGGCGCAGCCTGGAGCGTCGGTGTGGATGCCGTCCGATGCCGTGTTCCATGGGGTCAGGTTCGGCCATACGAAGCTGTATGTCCGTTTCCGATCACAGAAGGCGGTAACGGCTGGTTTGACCCCCGATCAGCATATGCAGGCGATAGCGGCCGAGCTGGGCTGGGATGTGGACGTTCAGGGGTCAACGGGCGTGCACTACCGGAAAGGCATGCGAGGTATCTCCACATGGCCTACCGCATCCGGCCGGTTGATGAAGATTCAGCGTTGGCGTTTACATGCGCCGGACGAAGACCTGACAGTTACCCGAAACGTATTGCCTACCGGCCTTCAGTGGCTGGCAGAAGAGGAGGACTGATCATGGCCGTGGAGATGGTCGAGGCGTTCGATGCGGGCGATGACCCGATCGGCCGCAGGCCGGTTGACGCCGAGCTGCTGCAAGGCTATATCGACAGGGCTTGGGGTTTGGGCTGGTCCCTGACGCTGGATGACTTCGCGATCCTGGATGGCGAACTCTGCATCGACAGCAAGTACCCCGACGACTTCATCGAAGAACTACAAGGGAAATAGGAGGACTAAACGATGAGCAACGACGAGATGCATGCGATGGTGGAGATCGCGGATGTGGTTCCGGCGGCGGTCAAGAAGCGCGCGGACGAGATCACTGTGGGTGCGACGGTTTTCGATGTTTGGGGCAACGAGTACAAGGTGACGAAGGTGCAGCTGACGACGCACCGGATCAAGATCACGCGGGATGACGACCAGGTCGATTCGTTCCCGCGCGACTGCACGTTCACGTTCATTCCGGCACCGACCGACAAGTAGCGAGCTAGGAGTTAGTGGCATGAGTGCAAGTCAGGATGGTCAGCGGTTCGTCCGCTTGGAGGTGGTGCCGGGTCAGCTGTCGCTGTATGCGTCGGTGCCGGGTTCGTCCACGCGCGATTGGGTGCTGTTCGAGGACGGCGTGTTGAGCGCCCAGTTCGGCACCGCGTACAACAAGTGGTCGGGCGCTGCGGCGATGGTGGATTTCATCGCGTGGGCGAAGGGCCTGGGGTTCTCCCTGCCGGAGCGCAGCATCGGCGTCCTCCAGGGTTACGTGTGGGCGATCCAGCAGTTCGTGCGGTGACGGCATGACTGAGGATGCGTTGACGCCCGCCGAGGAGAAGGCGGTCAAGCTGACGGTCCGCCTGTGGGCGGAGTGGGAGACAGCGACAGATCTCCGCGATATCAGGGCATACGTGAACGGTGCCATGTCGCCTGCTGATCCTGAGCGCATGATTCGGCGACTCCAGGAGGCGAAGACATCAGCGGACAGCGTGATCATGGCCGCGATGCGGCTGACGATGCTCCCCGACGCTTCCGGGTTGGAGGAGAAGCGGTTCCGGCAGCTGGTGGACGACCAGTGGCGGAGGATGGACCAAAAGAAGCGGTCCGCACCTGCTGAGCCTGCGCCTATCCGGCGTGCGCCGGGTCGGGTCATGACTGCGGCCGAGTTGAACGCGTTGGGTGTCGGCTCGATAATCTCGTTCATTCGCTTCGGCCGGTATGCGCTTGCAGCGCAGAAGGATGACCGTGGGCACTGGCTGTCAGTGGGGTCTCAAGAGCTGCACACGGCCCCGAGCCTTATTGAGAGCGGCTCGTCGTTCGACGTGTTGGTTTCGAAGCCTGGCCCACGCACGGACGCCGAGAAGGCGGCCCTGTATGCGCAGGTTGCAGCGAAGGCTCTGCGTGATTCGCCGTTGGGCTCTGGACCGGAGAAGTTCACAGTACGACGGGCTGGAACGGAAATCCATATCGCCTGGAAAGACGGCAGCGGTAGTGACGATCTACGCCGCCGGATTGAGAGCTTCACGGTAGAGCATGGCGCGCCGAAAAGCGTGCTTGTGTTCAATCGGTAGAAGATGTTATTGCGTTGGCCTGCATCGGTTTTCGGTGTGGGCCTTTCGTTTCGAAAGGGCTAGACTGTGACGGTGTTTGACATGGCTTGGGTTGATGACCCGATGATCGGTAACCATCTTCTGATTCGCCGGAATGGGCGGGGGGTGGGTTCTGTTCGCGTGGATGAGTATGGCGTTCATCATTCGGGCGAGTTGTTCGGGAATCCGATTCGGCCGGAGTTCCTTCCGGTCGCGATCGAGGCGCTTGAGAATGCGCGGGTTCGCGTGGAGCGTTTGGCTGCCGAGGAGGCTGCGAAGTGACTGAATTGACTACCGAAGGCCCTACGGCGACTGTTCACACGTTCACGGATACGCGGATTGTGACGTTGCGGTTGGAGGGGGCGGAGGATCGTCGGCCCCAGAACCGTGCGAGGGGTACGTGGTATCGGCCGGAACGCCTTCATCTGCGTTTCTACGGGATTCGCAGGAGCGAGTTCGGGGCGGCGCTTCAGTGGCAGACGGAGGCGCGGCTGAATGGTCCGATCCGTAAGAAGGATTTGACTCTGGGTGTTCAGCGCGGCGAGGAGTCTTGGCTCTGGGACGGCTTCGAGAACGCCCCTGAATACGTGAAGGCGGTGGTCGCCGAGTACATGCCGAAGGAAGGAGAGTAGGGAATGAGAGACATCCCGTTGCATGAGTTGGTGTCGCCCGATGGTCATTTGGCACGGTCGGTGTTCTTCGACGAGAATCCGGGCGCGGAGGTGTTGCGTCCTCTGCTGATGTTCTTCGTCGAGCATTCGGACGAGGTCCGGAAGGGCTTGTGGCTGCGGCTCGAGGAGGCCCAGGCGGCGGCGAAGAAGACGGCGGACACTGCCGCTGAGGTGGACCCGAAGGGTGAGATCCGCTTCTGGAGGGAAGTCGATCAGAGCCAGTCGGCGGCGATTGCTCGTGTCGAGAAGGCGCGGGCCGACCTGGATCTCATTGAAACTGACCCGAACGAGACTGAGGAGTAACTGACATGAGGACGTGGGAGCAGCCGTACGCCCGGAAGGTGGCACGGAGGTTGTTGGCCGCGCATGACGTGCTGACGAAGGTGTCGGACGTTGAGCCGGAGCGGAACGGGGATGGCGATCCGGTCGACGGTCCGGCGTGGCTCGAGTGGGATAAGCAGCAGAATCGTCCCGCCCGTGCGGCGGTGGCCGAGCTGGTCGAACATCTGGCCGATGTCCTCGACGCCGACTCGGCTGGGGCGCACGAACTGCACGGGAGGCACTGGTATCTGCCGGTCTCGAAGACCATCGGCGGCGGGGCGGGCGCGTATGAGCGGCAGGTCGCGCGGGCGTTCTTCGGCAAGCACATCAGGCAGGAGTGATCGGCATGAAGGTGTGGGAGTCGGCTGAGGCACGGGCGGCGGCGCAGAAGCTGTTGGATGCGGAGGCCGGGCTGGATGAGGTGAGGGCGGTTGAGCCGGAGCGGGATGAGTTCGGCAACCAGATCGACGAGGCGACGTGGCTCAGGTGGTTCGACGGGCCGTACGCGGATGCGCGGCGTGTTCGGGATGACGTCTTGACGCACCTGAACAAGACGTTGGGGCTCAGTACGGTTGGTGGGCGGTGGCCGCTGAGGGGCGCGTGGTGGACCGTGCCGGTCGCGAAGGCGATCGTCGGCACCGCGAACGCCGAGGAGCAATCCATCGCACAGTTGTTCTTCGACGAGAAGTTCGGGAAGGGTTAATCAATGCGCAAGTTGACGGGTCCGGCGGATTTGGATGCGATGCCGGAGCGGGGTGTGGTACGTGCCCACACGAAAACGGGCGAGAACACGCTTGAGCGTGACGCCAAGGGCCGCTGGCATGCCAGGTGGACGCCGCCGAACGGCTTGTCGTCGCAGGCGGTGTGGGATGGCGCGGTCGAGGTGTTCCAGGTGAGGCCATCGTTGGAGTTTGTGGACTTCGACAACAACGGCATCGACACAGTTCACATTCAGGTCGAGTTTCACACTCACGAAGCGCCGAGCGACGACGAGGACTTCGACTACGGCGGGGACTCCGACCCGAATCTAAATCCGCCGCGCCTCACGAACTACGGTGTCCCCGCCGACAGCGACTGGGTGGCTCAGGTGCGGGAGGAGATGCTCCAGTGGTGGGGTGCGGAAGCGGTCGAGTTGGTGGACTTCCCGTCGTTGGAGAAACGGCTGCTGGCGACCGGGCATGTGCGGATGATCCATTGGGACGCGGCTGGTTGCGAGGACGAGCAGGTCATTTCGCTCTGGTTTGAGCGCGGCTCCCAGAACCCGCAGTGGCTGGACAAGGATCGGGTGTGGGCGGCCTGGAAAGCGCTGCCGGATGAGGAGCAGTCGCCGGTGAAACGGATCGCCCGCGACCTCGGTCTGCGGAATGCGGAAGTGGCCATGATCGTGTACCCGGTTCGACAGGGTATGGGTGCCTGGAAAGACGAGCAGGAGCCGGATCTGTAATGCGTGTGGTTGTGAGTGAGCGAACGTGGGTCAATGCCCTCGATTCGACGGCGACGAGTTTCCATGACGAGCATCCGGAAGTGCCGTTACCGCAGCAGGTTCGGGATGGTTCCGTGGTGCGGTACGACTACGGAGAGCTGGATGGCGTTCCGCTGTTCGCGCTGCTGGATCGTTTGAACGTCATGGCGGAGGCGTTCAGTGGCGGTGGCGTGGACGCTGAGACGGAGGCTGACGGCGACGCGATCTACGAGGATTGGCGGCGGCTGAGAGATGCCTCTGAGCCGCGCGAAGCTGGCTACTACACCGATCGTGACGGGCGCGGCTGGTATCGGGATGGCCAGCGTTGGCATTTCGTCCGTCGGATCACAGGGAGTGGCTCCGGCGTTGCGGCGGGTGAGGGTTCCGGGGGACGCCCGTGGATTGACATTGGCCGTGCCGGTCCGTTCGAGTATGTTTCGTCTGATTGGCCCGGCGAGGGTTGGCGTGAAGTCGTTTGAGAGTTAGTGGGTGAGGTTGTGAAGCCGGAGGATCTGGAGTATTTGCGTGGCCGCGACCTGCGCGACTTGACGACGTTCGAGTTGGAAAAGCTGGAGCGGGTTGTGGAGCTTCAGGTGCGGGCGCTGAACGCCGAACTAACGGGGCTGGATGTGCAGATCAGCGCGATGCAGGTGCATCGGGATGACAAGGCTGCCGAGTTGCGTGTGGCTGAGCAGCTGCTCGGCGATGTGTCTTCGCTGAGGCGAAGGTAACCAATGTATGTCGGTGCCCTGTGAGACATTCTGTCTCGCAGGGCTTTTCGCGTTTATGGAGGTGGTTGTTTGAGTTGGATGTTGGCTGGGATTCAGGCTCGGCGTACTGCTCGTGCGGAGCGGGAGTCGTTGTTGCGGATTCGGGATCTTCGCGAGTCGTGCGATAACCGCCGGGCTTGGGCGGAGAGACGTTATGTGGAGGTGTCGGAGTGGTCGGCGCGGAGGGTGGCGGAGGGTTGCGAGTTGACGCCTCGGGAGCAGGCTGATCTGATCTGCGCGGAGATTGATAGGGATGTGGCTCGGATGTCGCGGGCCTACATATGAGTGCGAAGGGCCGCCGTTCCGAGGAGTATTCGGAGCGGCGGCCCTTCGTCACGTGATGTTACTTGATGCCGATAGCGTGGGGTAGCTGAACGCCGGGGAAGTTCCACCCGGCGTTCAGCAATTTTCCGCTAGAAGCTGCGGGCCAGCAGGTCGAGCTTGGCGTATTCCTCGTCGCGGGCCTTGTTCTGCCAGCGGCCAGAGTCGGCCCGCCAGTAGCCCTTCCGGAGGATCAGCCCGCCGAACGTGAGCATGAGGATGGCGGAGGTGATGTTCAGGCTGAGGAGGGTCACGACCGCACCGACCGCGAACACGGCTGCCGAGAGGCGTTCGGGGTTGCCGCTTCCGGCCCAGCTGTCGATCGCGAACTGGCGCACGGTGTTCCAGATTTCCTTCATGGTGTTGCTCCCTGGTTGTCGGTGGCGGGTTTTAGCGGGCCTTGTACTGGAGGATGTTGGGGTGGGCGGCGCTGTTGGGGCGCTTGCCTCGGATCTGGAAGTCGTAGCGCCGGTTGACCTGGATGGCGTTGAAGGTCGCGCGGTTATTGTTTACGGAATACGCGCCGCACGTGGTCCCGATCCAGTTGCCAGACCGCTCCTCGTGCTTGTCGGTCACGGTGCAGTTCCGCTGCCAGGTGGTGCTGCTGGTGCAGCCGGTAGCGCCGAACATGACGGCCATGAGGATGACGGCGAGTGGGAGCTTGTAGTGCAGCGGCAGGGGGGTGATCTTGGGTGTCATGTCGTAGCTCATTGCTCTCCTTGGGTGGTGTGCAACATCCGCAGCAGCCATGGACGGCCTGCGCGGACTGGTTGGTGAGATCCCAGAACTCGAATTGGTCTGGGTCGGGGTGCCCGGTTCCGTGTGCCGGGCAGAGGCGTTCGAAGATCCCTCGATCGTTGCGCCACAACAGTTCCCAGCCCCGCATGTGGTGATCAGTGGGGTCGTGGACGATGCATGCTGTTCCGGCGCAACGACTTTCGGGGTGGACGTTCGCGAGCAGGAATTCGCGAGCGTCCGTTGTTCCGTTCCGCACTACGTCTTGGCCTGGTAGCCGGTGACGGTGCGGGTGATCGGTTCGACCTGGATGAAGTCGCCGTAGAAGCTGATTCGGCCGTAGCTGTCGTATTCGCCGTGCTTCTGGAAGTAGCGGACGCCGCCGTCGGGGTATTCGGCTTTGAAGGTGATGGCGGCCGGGGCGGTGCTGCCCTGGTCGTATTCGTAGTAGTCGTCGCGGGCGCGGTCGTCGTCGAGGCGCTCGACAACGGTCACGGCCAGCGCATCGACCCGCGTGCGTCCCGCGTATCCGCTCTGCCAGTGTTCCCAGCCTCGCGGGGAGTGGTTGGCGAGCAGGTGGTGGGCGCGCCACGTTTCGATCTGGTCTTCGGTGTAGGCGGTGGTTGTCACGGCCGGGCCTTTCGTGCAGTAGAGGGTTTGGGCGGCGAGTTCAGCCGCCGCCCACTTCAGGTAGGCGATGTACCCCGCGATCACGGGGTCATCGACCAGGTCAGGCATCGACGGTTACCCAGGTGGTTTGCTCGACCTGTTTGGGCTGGACTTCGGTGATCGGGCCGTCCCAGGTTTGGCCGTCGAAGCTGTTGTACTCGCCCGTCTTTCGCAGGTACGCCATCTCGAAGTCGCTGCGCCGGAACACGTCGAGGACTATCCACGTGATCGACCGGTGCGCGGTGGGGATGGCGCGGTTGTCGTCGATCCGCCGGACGAGGTAGTTCTCCGTCCGGACACCAGGCCCGAACTTCCCGGCCAGAGCGTCGATGACGGTGTACCAGGCCCCGTACAGGGCGAGCAGTTCGGATTCGACTGCGGCCGGATCGATTGGGGTGATCACTCGTACCTGGTTTCGTACGTGGTGGTGGGGGTGCGGACCATCTTCACTTCGGTGAAGTCGCCGTCCCAGATGGCGTCGCTGCCGAAGCTGTTGGCACTGCCCAGCTTCCGGAAGTACTTGTCGCCGAAGATGTACTGGTTGTCTTCGACGCGGAGGATCAGCGCGGGAACGGTCTCGCCGTACTGGTCCTTGGCGGTGGTCAGTTCTTCGCGGCTGATCGTTGCATCGCCGACCACGATGTCCCGGCCGCCGTGGGCGAAGTATTCAGCGACGGTGTCCCAGCCGAGCGAGCCGAGGTAGCTGCTGTAGCGGCTTTCGGGGAACGCGGCGCACAGGATGCGTTCAACGTCGTGGGCGTCGAGGCGGCTCATCAGGAGTTCACGCTTTCGTAGTCGATGACGGTCTTTTCGGTGGCCCGGACTCGTTCGAAGTCGCCGGTCCAGCGGCTGCCTTCGAAGGACTCGTAGATGCCGGTCTTGCGGAAGTACGTCAGCATGCTGTGGTCGTCGTTGCAGTCAATGCGCTGGACCTTCCACACCATCTCGAGGTCTCTGCGGTAGCTGCCCAGCCGCCCGCCGACGTACCTTTCGAGTTCGATCCGCAGATCCGATGTCTCGATCGGTCCGCCGTCGTCGTAGATGAAGTACCCAGCGACAACGTGCCAGTCGGATTCGCTCAGCTCGTCGTCGTCGCGGGTCTCAGGGAACCAAGCCGAGAAGATGCGGGCGATCTCCTCGGCCGTGGCCGCCGGATAGCTCACTTCCCGATCTCCTCGTACACGGTGACGACCTTCTGGACGGGGTGGACTTCGAAGGTGGGGCCGTCGTAGTGGCCGCCGTCGAACGAGGCGTACCAGCCGTCGCGCTGGAACATGCGGGTCTGTCCCGCATCGTCTTTCACTGCGAAGACGAGCCAGTATTCGTCGCCCTGGCCTTCGCCTCCGTGGCTGGCCGCGAGGTCGTCGATGACGCCGATGCCCGGCAGCTTGAGCGGGGCCTTGACCCACGTCCATCCGCCGTTGCCGTCCGTCTGATAGAGGGAGAAGGAGTCTTCGAGTTCGCCCCAGTCGATGTAGTTCTCGCCGTCCTCGTCGATGCGGCTGTAGTCGACGGTGTCGGGGTTGAACTCGACGCCCTTGCGTTCAGCGTCCCGGCGTGCCCACTGTTCGGCGTTTGCGCGGTGCCGGATGACCAGGGCGGCAGCGAGGGCGTTCTCAAGGTCTTCGATGGTGTAGTGCAGAGCGGGGGTGGTCACTTGTTCTCCTTGAACATTTCGAGGTGGTGGGCGTTGCGTTGGTGGTGGCGGACGTAGTCGAAGTCGGGTTGCCGGAAGATGTCGTAGTTTTCGGCGATGAACCGCGACGACCGGCCTTTGGTGAGGCTGGTGATGGTGCGGCGCAGCGCCCACTTGTAGGCGCGGCCGGGGCTGTACTGGTAGTTCGACGGGATGATCAGGCGTTCGAGGGCGGTGACGTAGATTTCCTCGCGGAACAGCGCCACCTGCCGGTCGAACGGCATCGCCCACACGGCCGCCATGTCCATCGCGACTGTCTTGCCTGGCTTGAGGACCCGCTCGTAGAGGGGTTTGCCGGGGCTGTAGGCGACGGACCGGTGGAGGCTGTCGTGGTCGAAGCGGCGGACCACAGCGTCGGTGAAGAACTCGTCGGATTCCTCGTCGAGGTTGACCTGCTTTTTGCCGTGGTGCCGCTCCCACACGCTGTACAGCAGCTTGTACAGGTCTTCGTCGACCTGCGCGCCAGCCGCCTTCAGGACCATCGCGTCGTTCATGTGCTTGTCCCAGCTGCCGTTCCGCAGCTCCCACGCCGCATGCGACAACTTGATCGTGTACAGCTCCTCCGGGTAGGCGATGCCGTAATGCCCTTCGGGCAGCCACTGCGTGAGGGCGTCATCCCAGAAGATGTCGACCTTGTCGCCGTTCTCGTTGTCCCCGTGCATCATTTCGGGGAACTCGGTGTCGGCGAAGAAGTCGTAGTCGCCAGGCGTCCGGCCAAGGTCGACGCCATGCCATTTCGCGGCGTGCGAGCCGACAAGAAGTGTGCGCATATCGCTATGCCTCCGTTGCGATTCGGGCGCGCTGGGCCTCGTCGGCGATGACGTTGCGCGCGAACTCGCCGAGGCAGTGGGCGGCCATCTTGTCGAGGTCCCAGCCGAGGATCTCGGAGGCGTCAAGAAGTTCGTCGTAGCCAGTCTGGGTGGTGAGGATGTCGACGGCGACCTTCTTGGGCGGCTCGACGGCGGCAATCCAGGGGTTGGCGGGCCGCCACGGATCAGGGCCGAGTTCGTAGTTGAGCTGGTCGATTACGGTTCCAGCCGTGACCCGCGACTTCTCCAGGTCTTCCGCTGCGAGTACTGCTCGGAGCCGGTCGATTTCGAATCCGGCGAAGATCTTCGCCTTCTCCAGGTCCTCGATGCATCCCTCGGGCGTGCTGCTCTTGTTGTTGCCGTCGAGTCGGGTGGCTCGGGCGAAGTACTGGACGCCCTGTCCGCCGAAGCTGGTGAGGTGGGCGGAGATGTGGCGGACCTCAACGTCGCCGGGGAACTTGTAGTAGGCGGGGCTGGTCGCGGTGTTGGTCACTTCTCGTCCTCGTGCTTGTTGTGGTTGTGGGCGGCGACGATTTGGCGGGAGTAGGCCAGGGCGGCGTAGGCGACGTGGGCGGCGATGTCTGCGGGGCGGTGGTCGGTAAGAACTCGCGCGGCAGCCAGAACTTCCCCGAATTCACTTGTGGTGTAGGTAATCTCAATGCGCCGGTTCGCTTCCTGGTTCGGTCCGGATGCCTGATGGAAAGGCGCGATGCGCCCGGCCTTCAGCCGGGCTTTCGCCCACGCCTCGTCTACGTTCGTGACGTGGTAGTGGGCCACGTCGGGCTGCGGCTGTGTGGGTTTGAGGCTGCCCACCTCGGCGGCCAGCAGCTGCATTCCTTCAGTGAGTGCACGCATGTCGGTGAGGAGCTCGACGAACAGGCGCTCGTCGATGCAGGAGCCGGGGGTGGCCTGGTGGCGTTCGGCGATCTGCGCGGCGACGCCAGCGAGCCATGCGGCGGCGCGGGAGCGAATCGCCCAGCCCTGTAGTGCTGCAACGTTTTTCATCGGGTTGCGACCTTCTTCTTTCCGCAGGTGATGCAGTAGCGACGTTGGCCGGAGACCGTGGACTTGAATCCGAAGAAGTCGGTGACTTCGATGTAGATGTCCGACCAGTTCCCCCACTTGTGGAAGATGTGCATCAGACCGCCTCGCTGAGCTGCTTGGCGATGCCCTTGGTGACGCGGGAGATGGTGGACTCCGAGACGTTGTATTCGACGGCCAGCGCCTGCACTCCCCCGTTGCCGATGGCCTTGAAGTTCCGCGTGTACTTGGCGCGGATCTCGATGACCTCCTCCGGCGACAGGACGGGGTCCAGCGACGGCGGGCGGCGGCGGCCCTGCCGGATTCGCAGCGCGACGCGCTCTTTCGCGGTCATGCCACCCCACACGCCCTCGTCCTCGAAGTTCCTGAGTGCGTGGTCGAGGCATTCCTTGATGACGGGGCAGGTCTTGCAGATGGCGATGGCCCGCTCGGCGTCGCGGCGCTGGCTCATGCGGGGGAAGAACGGGTCGATCTCCTGGTTCCGCAGGTATGTGATCAGTGATGCCGGGTCGACGTAAACGACCTGTCCGATGACGGTGCTGCGCAGGTCGCCACGCTTTCGCATCGTGTGGATGGCTTTGCGGCCGACCTCGAGGACTTTGATCACCTCGTCGACCCGCAGGCCGCGACCTTCGGCTTCGGCCTTCGCGGCGAAGGCGCGGGCCATGGTGAGCGGCTCCATGTGGTCGCTGTCGCGGCAGACAGCTCCGTCGATCCAGGCGTAGTTGGCGATGCCCATGTGTCAGCTTCCGATCGTTCGGCCGAGCAGGTGGTAGAGATCGACGCGCGGCGGGAGGACGTTGAGTAGGTGCGCGGAGGTGTAGATGACCGCGAACCCTGTTGCGTACCGGTGTTTTTCGAGGAGCCGGTCGAAGGCGTGGGAGATGAGTTGGCCTTCGGGGGCGGCGATTTCGTAGGCGGTGATGGCGATGGTGAGCGCGATGAGTGCTCGTTCGCCGGTGAGGTGGCGGCGCATCAGACGACCTGCCATGTGGCGCTGGTACGGTGCCCGGCCTTCTTCGATGGCGAGAGCCTGCGAATGAGTCCCTCGTTGCTGGCTGCCCTGAGGGCGTTGCTGACGGCGTTCGTGGAACCAACTTCCGGCAGGTCAGCGGTGTCGAACGTGTAGCCCGTGCCTTTCGCGATCATCTCGTCGAGGGCTTGGTCGACCTCTCGCCGGTCGGGCTCGCGGTATGGGATGCCCGCTTCGCGGAGAGAGACGGCCAGACCTTTGGGCGAGTCGCGGCCGAGGCGTTTGGTGATCGTCTCGAATGGCAGATCGTCGGCTTCGAGCCACTGGAAGTCTTCGCGGAGCTTGGCTTCCCGAATGGCCCTGGAGAGTGCGGGAGCCGTGATGTTCGACTCGCGGCGACGCGCCATGATTTCGGCGAAGCTGAGGTCTTCTTCGACCTCGTAGTCAATAGCCATGGGCGCGACGGCCTTTCGTGCTCTAGTGCGAGTTGGCTGCGTGGAAGCAACCCAGAAGAATCGCCAGCGCGAGAATCATGAGTGCGAGGCTCATTCTTCGATCTCGATCTCTGTCTCGTTGGGGAGCACGGCACGTTCTTTGCCGTGGGTGGCCATGATGTCGGCGATGACGTAGCTGCTGAAGTACTCGACGCTGAGGAGTTTCGACCGTTTGCGTTTGCTGCCGGTGCCGGTGATCAGCGTTTTGCCGTAGTGCTTGTCGGCGAGGTGTGCGGCTTTCACTCGAGGTGCTCGTCGACGAGGTCGAGGAAGTCGGCGATGCTGATGACCGAGATGCCGCCGGACTCGTCTTCACCTTCGACGACGTACTGGAACACCTGCGCGAGGAGGTCGACAAGGACGTCCTTGCGCTGGTCGTCGAGGTGGGCGGTGCGGGAGAGGAGGAACTTGCTGGCGCGCAGGGCGGGCTTGGGCATGGTGTTCACCATTCGGCTTGACGGGTGCGGATTTCGGGGATGCCGACGCGGAATTCGTGGGCGATGGTGCGGCCACGGTTGCGGAGGCGGATGTAGATGCTGCCGTGGCGGCTAATGTCGGGTGAGCCGCTCCAGGACCTGTCGAGGATGTCGGGGTTGTCGGCGAGGATTCGTTCGCGCAGGATGACGGCCAGGGTGGCGATGTCTTCGACTACGTCTTTGTGTTGCGTGCCGATCCTGACGAGGGTTCGGTCGGGCCCAATGGAGATGTGCGTCCAGTAGTTGTCCGGGAGTCGGATTTCGAATTTGGGCGCGCAAAGTACAGCGGTCATGGGGTGCTCGAATCCTGTCGTGGGATCAGATTTGAGTGAGTGCCGCCATTCCGGTGATGGAAAGTATTGCGAAGGCGGCTATTTCGGCCCTGTAGCGCATGCTTGAGTAGCGCTGATTCGTGGTGAAGTCACGAATAGCGTCGATCAGTGGGAAGCATGCGAGGGCGGTGAGTATTGCCCAGCATGTCATGCGGCGCAGAGTCCCTCTCGGACGTAGCGGGTTTGGATTCCTGGGCGGACGGTGTTGCGAGTGCTTTGTGCGGCGTTGCGCCACAGGATTATGAAGGCTTCCCGTTCGATGGATACGGATGGCGGCCTCGGGCGTCCGCCGCGTCGCTTGTATCCCTCTTTGGTGTAACGGTTGTGTCCGTTGAGGCATTTCTTGCAAGGTAGGTCGGACCATCGACGGTGGCGCTGATAGCCTGTCGCTGAGCCTTTCCGGTCCCTGCAAGCTTTCCCCGGTTGCAGTGGTCCGACGAACGCTCTTGGCATGGTTTAGAACGTAATCGAGGTGTCCGCTAAGTGCAACATAGCGGACACCTCGTGTGATGCAGATCACTTTCCAGCTAATCGAGCCTGGTCACAGCCACGAGATCCGACACCAACGGCAGCCGCAGAAACCCCTCCGGCGACTTCCCGCTAGTCAGATACTCCTCCGAGAACAACGCATACGCCTCATCGCAATACGCAGCCATAAACGACCGGGACACCTGCTGCACCTTCCCCCAGGTCAGCACATCGAAATAGCCATCCCGATAGCCGACCACCGGCACATAGTGGCCACCCTCCGACCGGGCACCCCGCACGATCGACCACGGCTTCCCAGCGTTGAACTGATCCATTGCGCTGGAAGGGAATTCGATCCCCACACCCACCGCACCGAACAGATAAGTGGCCTCGATCAGCTGCCGCACATTGCCCGGCTCCAACGCCGCATACGCAGCGACCTTGTGCCGCCGACCAGCCGCGTCCACGACACCAACCTTCCGCCGATACGACAACGCCTGCGCCACATCCGTACCCTGATCGGTGCTCGGGTCGGCCGGATCGAACCCCGTGACGGCCGAATAGTCCGACAGCACAGCAGAATCCGTGAAAGACACTGCCCGGCCGTTTGCGCCCGCCCACAGCATCGTCTCGTGCGCGGCCCCCGCAAATACACAATCCCCGAACCGATCGTTAGCGAGCATTCCCCAACTGCGCGAAGCGTTTTCGTGACCGAAGCTCGGCGGAGGTGTCGGCAGCCGCGCCGCGTCGAGATAGTTGGCCAACTTCAGCTTCACCGCACCCTCACGTGCGGGCAGCTTCCCAAACTTCATGGGTTCTCCGTATTCAGTTGTAACTCAACGTATTACGCGTCCAACGGCACTTCTTCACCGAAGGTCTCAGGGGCCAGCAGGAACAACGTGTCCACATTCGGAGAGCCATACTGGATCGCGCCGTCACCCCACTCAGGAAAGCCGGGATAGAACCCAGGCTGCCGGGGGAAGCCGATCTCGTTGCCGAACTCATCCAGGACCGCATTCGGGCCGTAACCCAAATGCTTCGCCTCCCAGAACCACGCGACACGCACCAGCCGCTTCTCCGGCAGCAGCTTCACCACCCGGCCCACCTTGAACGACGACGTGTTGCCGTCCCGCGCCCCCCGGCCGACAATGCAGCCGGGGGCAATCTCCTGACCAAGCCAGTTCTTCACGCGTTCACCCACTTGCGGACCACGACCATCTCCTCCACAGGCTTGACGCGACGCACCTTCAACCCACACTCACGCGGTGCCAGGACCTCCTGAAGCTCCGTCAGCGGATTGGCATAGGTCCACGCGTAGTGCTGCCCAGACGGGCCGCGCGTGATCACCTCCACGCACTGGTTCCAGCGAGTCTTGCCAACCACATAGGAGTCGACGTACTCGAAGCCAGCGACCGGGCCTTCCAGCCCATCCGTCAGCCAATCCCAGTCGATCGACTCCAACAGATCAGTCAGCAGGTCCTGCTCGGCCCACAGCTCCGCCTCCGTCACGCGGCCACCGCCTTCATAATGTCCTCGTAGTAGGAGTCAGCCAGGGTCTGGAAGTCCTTGTGCGCATGCTTCGGCGACAGCATCAAGGATCGCGCTCGATTGCACGCAAGGCATCGGCGGTAACCCTCACGCGCTCCACATGCAGTGGTGTTCGCGGCGACCAGTAGATGCCCCTGCGGACAGTGAGTCTTGTTGGCTACGTGATGAATTCCATTTCGAACCCGATCTCGCACGTTCTCACTGCGCGTACCCCAGGCAAGGTTCCCTGGCGTGTTGTTTGCGGGGTTGTCGTCGAGGTGGCGCACCTCCTGACCCTCCTTAGGCTCTCCATGGAAGGCGCGGGCGACCAGCTGGTGGACCAGCCACGGGTTCGCCCGACCTAGGTTCACCCGCAGGTGGCCACTGGGTGTGGGACATGGCTTGAGTACATGCCCTTTCGCGGGTCTCGTCACGCCGGTAGCGGTTGTCAGCAGTCTCGGAATCGAGCGGACGCGGCCCTGGTTGGACACCTCATACGACCCCACATAGCCGGGGACCGGCAACCACGACTCGGTCATGCCGCCACGGCTTCCGTGGACTCGAGATCAGCCACGCCCTCGTCCAAGACGCGGGTTTCATGAGCGAAAAACCGTGGACTCTTCGCCTTAGCCAGGAACGGTACGAGCCCTTCAACTCGGATGACCACCCCTTCATCGACCAGGGTCTTGTCCGGGCCAAGCGAGAGAGTCTCGTAGCCGAGGTCACGGAAGCGGACATCAAGGAACTGATCCACGTCGAAGTCGGAGTGCTTGCCACGCCACAGGACCGGGACCGTATTCAGGCCATGGTCGCGGGCGAACTCGACAACCTGATCCCACGAAAGGTCAGTCAGGCGGCCCTGTGGGTTGATTTGAGCGACTCGATAAACGAACAGTTCGTGAGTGCCCTGCGGCAGGCCATAGTGGTAGTCCTTTTGGATCTCGGCACCGTCCGACGTGTAGCCGACCAGTTCGCCGAAGACAATGAAGCCTTCCGGCAGGATTTGGCCCAGCTTCGAACCGAACTCCGACCAGATGTCCTTCGCATAGAAGTGCTGCTGGCGAGGGTTGTTCACGTCCTTAAGGACCCGCCTGGACCCGAAGACGTGGTCGTAACCGGTTTCCTGGACGCGGACGCCGAGTCGTTTGGCGATACGGTCACGCCACGGAAGCTCGCGCGCCACAATGGTGTTCGCGCCGCGCCACGATGTGCCGTGATACTTGGCGCTCACGATGATCTCGGTGTCAGCGGAGATCTGGTCGCGGACGCGGAAGTAGTTGGAAGTGTCCACATGGGTGTGGAAGTGCTTCCGGTCGACGCGCGAGAAGGTCCGGCCCTTGTTCTTCTCGTTTAGCGCCTTCTCAGCCTTGGTTGCAATTTCGTATTTCCGGCAGATCTCGTGGTCGCCGATGGTGTCGAAGGTGTCGCCTTCGCGCAGCTCGCTCACGTCAATTCCCGTGTAGGCCACAGACTTCAGCGGCAGCAGCATCGCGTCCGAGCGGTGTCCGGCGAACTTGATCGCCTTGATTCGCCGGTTGTCCTCGAGGTAGCCGACTTCGGTCGGGTCGTCGTTGCGGTCGCTGTGCTTGTGGAGGTTGTTGCGGGCGGCGAAGTCCTCCGACAGCTGCGCTTCGGCCGGGAGGAACACACCCAGGTCGCCGACGCTCCAGTTGTCCTTCTGCACGATCGCCTGGTAGCCGTGGACCGGCACACCCACGATGAAGTCGCGGCCCTTCAGCGGCACGATAGCCGGGACGCGGACGATGGTCGCGCTGTAGTTCTCGTTGATCGGCTTGTCGAACTTCACTTCGATCTCTCCCTATGAAATTGTCTGGGGCAGTTCAGAATCCGCGCCATACATCGCGCAGAAGGCTATTGGCTTCGTCGAGGATGTCAGCGAACTCTTCATCGCTGTAGTCGTCGATATCCGAATCGCTGTACCGATAGCTGTAGCGGAGATCGTCGTCCAGATGGTTCTCGACAATCCTCCGAGCGATGCGCTTCATCTCCGAAGTGAGCGCCATCAGAACTCACGCCCCATGAACAGGTCCGCGACGGCACCGAGCTGTCGGGCGGCTTCGTTGTAGATCTCGACTATTTCCGTGGGGGTGAAGTCGTCGATATCGCCTCGCTCGCCGACCATGCAGAACTCCAGCTCGGAGTCGAGATAGCCCATGACGACATCCTTGGCGATCTTTTCCATTGCGGGCGTCAAAGCCATCAGAAATTTCCTTCAGCTACTTGGAAGCATTTGAGCCCCAACGCTCTCCACATCTCCACGACCTGATTGCGGTCATCGAAGACGCCGAGGACGTTGTACTGACCCCGGATGTGCTTGTTGAACAGGTCGAGCTTCACCAGCGAGTCGCGCCGGTTGTCACCCTTGGCGCGCATCAGCAGCAGTCGGGGCTGAATGCCATGATCCTCGAGCCATCGCGCGGTCTGCTCGCGGCATGATTCGTCGCGGCCGGACATGACGATGATTCGACCGAAGCTCTTGAGCGCGTTGTGAACTCGGATCACATCGAAGTCGGGTTCGTCTTCGCCGACCCGGTCCCAGTCGAAAGGTGACCGATCTCGAAAATGGGCAAGGGTGCCGTCGATGTCGAAAATATAGGCATCCTGCAAGTCCAGCTGGTAGCTATATGGCTCGATGGCGCTCAGGTTGTGGCGTGGCGTGATCGGCTTCCACTTGCTGGCCGGGAACCGCTGTGCCATGCCGTCGATGGCGCGCGGGTCGACGTACCGGCCACCGGCATCGCGGCGGGCTTCGTTGCGGGCCTTGCACAACTCCACGTCCGCACGGAAGTCGACGTTGGAGAAGTCGACGCCGAGAGACTGCGCCAGGTCGGCCCAGTCGCGGGCGTAGGCACGCAGGTTGGTGTCATGCAGCACAACCGAAGTACCTTCGTGCACAAGCGCTTTCACGGCGGCCTTCATGGCGACAGTGACGACGTTCTCCTGATCGTGTGTCAGGACGCCTTCGCCGTCGAACAGCATGGCCCGGAAGTCGTCGCGGGACAGCGCGGCCCGGTCCTCATCCTCCGCGACCCACTGGCGGGCCCACGTGGTCTTGCCGCTGCCCGGCAGGCCGCGCGTAATAACGATCTCGGTCATGCGGCGGCTCCGATGTAGCGGAGGCCGTAGTTGGTGCCGCGTTTGACGACCTGCCAGCGGCCTTCCACGGTGCCGTCGATGACGCGGCCGGAGTGGTGGATCATGTCGAGGAAGTCCTTCGCGAACATCGGGTATGACGTGCCCTCGGCCGTCTCGACGATGAACCGGACGGAGGCGATGCCTCGCTCGTAGTCCATGACGGTGAGGGCGGCGGTGAACGGTTCGTTGTCGCGCCATTCGATCCGGCCGCCTGGGGACTGCACGGAGGCGATCAGGTTGCCGTTGACGTACGGGGCAGCCTGGGCAGTGTTCTTCATCCGGCGTACCTGATTCCGTAGGCAGATCCTCGGCGGCAGACGATCCACGAACCGACGAAGGCCAGCGGTGCACCCTCGGTGATGCCGATACCCAGATTGGGGTTTTGGAGCATCTTCACCAGGTCGGCGACGAACATCGGGTACTTGTGGCCGTTGGAGTCGGCCAGTTCAACGACGGCGGTCTTCGAGGTCTCATACTTGCCGACGACCCGCAGCGACGACCTGAACGGCTTATTGTCGCGCCATTCAAGGCCGTTGAGCTGCAACATCCCGGCGGGGGCGTGACGCAGCAGGCTGCCGTTGAAGTACGGCGCTCGCTCGACGGCCATCAGTCGCAGCTCGAGCTGTAGGAGCTGCCGCTGTCGCAGGACGAGCTGGACGAGGAGTCGCTGTAGCTGCTGCTGCCGAAGTCGAAGCTGGAGAAGGGGTTGCCGTCGATGACGCCGCCGGTCGCGTAGCTGGAGCTGCTGCTCGAGCTGTAGCCGGGACGCTTCTTCTTGTCCTTGTCGTCGCGCTTCTGCATTGGATGCTCCTGACAGTTGTTGTGGTTCAGTCGTTCTCGAAGACGAGCACTTCGCCGACCTCGTGTAGGTGGGCGATGACGCGGTCGAGTTGGAGGAGGAACGAGAGCAGATGGGCCGGTCCGAAGGTGGCGCACGTGCAACCGGCTCTGAGCTTGTTGAACTCGTCTTCGG
Source organism: Nocardia sp. NPDC056611 (assembly GCF_042792755.1). Classification (NCBI taxonomy): domain Bacteria; kingdom Bacillati; phylum Actinomycetota; class Actinomycetes; order Mycobacteriales; family Nocardiaceae; genus Nocardia; species Nocardia sp. NPDC056611. The sequence goes on along the minus strand of NZ_JBHTVV010000011.1, from coordinate 22,958 downwards.
TGACCAGGTCGTCGAACCGCTTGTAGGCGTTGCGCCAGCCGTCCGGGTCGCAGATCAGGAACCCTTTGCTGATCGCCCACATCTGCGGATGCGCCTTGATGGTGGCCATCAACGCTTCTGGATGTCGGGGACCAGTGACTCGGGCTTGAAGTTCACGACGTAGTGGTCGGCCGAGACGTTCGCGCCGTCGAGCTGCTCAACCAGGTAGGTGACGTTGTCGGACAACCCCAGGTAGTCCTTCTTGTAGTTGTCGGGACCGAGCTTGCAGGTCACGGCAACCTTCTGGGCGGCGCTGGCATCGAGCGAGCAGAAGCCTTCGATCGTCAGCAAGTACTTGTCGGTGATCGCGTTGATGAACACCACGCGGCGGAGGATCTCGAAGTTGTCGGACTTCTTGGAGATGTTCTCCGACGCGATGTCGGCGCTGGTTGAGCAAGCGGTCAGGGCAGCGCCGCCGGTCAGGACGGCTGCGGCCAGGGCCACGGACTTGACGATGCGGGTCATGCCTTCACTCCTGCGTTGCGGATGTCGTTGAAGCAACCGAGGATCAGGGCGGCTGCGATGACTGGAAGTGCCGCGACACCAACGGTTTCGACGATGCCCGTGACCGTGAACATGATGTTGTCGATCTCGCGGCGAATCGAGTCCATGAATCCACCTTCGCGACCCACGGCCGCGAAGGTGAGGCTGGCGGTGGTCACTTGCGGCTCTCCTTGTAGAGGACGTAGCTGCCGACCGCCAGGCAGGGCAGCCACAGCGGGATCAGTACGAGCGCGACGACGACGCCGAAGATCGCCTGGCCGATGGTGAGTTCGGCAGCGAGCCAGTTGAAGAAGACGGACCCAGCGAGCGAGGCGGCAAGGATCAGGCCGATGATGAAGTAGGCGGTAATCATGCGATTCTCCGATAGATGCTGGTGGTGATTGCTTGAACGGATTCCGTTGTGCACGTGGCGATTTCGATGTGCACGCCGGGTGGTTCGTCGGGTTCGGCGATGCGTTTGCGGAGCGGCATCGCGACCACTTGGCTGTCGTCGCGGAATCCCACACCGTTGATGGCGTCGGATATTGCGCGAGCGAGTTTCTCGATGTCGGGCCGTTTCACTGCTGGCGGTGTCGGCTTCGTTTTCGGGGTGGCTTTCGGGCGCGGCATCACGAATTCGAGGCCCATCACGACCGCGCCCTCATGCATCGGCATGTCGCTGTTTCGGGCGGCGGCGTTGACCGCTTCTCGCCACGGCTTCAACCGTTTCGACGATTCGATCATCCGGCCGTTGCCGACATGCCGTTTGCTGCCTTGGGGCGCTGGGTGTCCGGGGACGAACAGGGTGGTCACCATGGCTGGAGTTCTCCGTGGGAGATGCGCCGCAGCCGGGACAGGGCTCGCTTGTAGTAGCCAGTGCTAGGCATTTCCGGTACCGGCACTCCAGCCCACACCATGCCGCGAGGATCGAAAGTCAGTGCGTACGTGGCGCATTCACGCGGGACCTTGCAGCCGGTGCAGGCGAGCACTACTTCTGTTTGTTGCCCGCCGCCTCGGTTGTCGGCTTCCCACTGCGCCCATTCCTCGGGCGTGGACGCGGTCCGGCATTTCGCCAGACGCATCCAATCGCGATCCCTGTCACCCAAACCCCAACACCCAAACCCTATTAAGTTGTGTCACATAGCTATTCGCGCACGGTCTCGTTGATGAGGTGTGCGAGTTCCTCGGTGTATGTCAGGTCGACGCCTGGAATCTGCAACGTCGCGTAGGCCGCGTGCTGCCCAAACATCGCGTAGTCCAGTAGCTCGGAGATGGCCAGCGCCACATCCAGCCCGGCCGCCTGCAAGCCGTGCCCGTGAATTCGGGCGGCCAGCTGCTGCGCCCACCATCCCGGATCGGCGACCGAGAACGCCTCGGTCAGATCCGCGAACGAACGGAGCAGGCTGTCGCCGGGCAGGGAGCAGATCGGGTCGCGCGGCTGCGCAACCTCCCAGATCGGAAAGTCGCTGGGCCACGGACCATGCTCACCCGCAATGCCGTAACCCAGATTGCTTCCGTCGATCGATTCCCAACCGTCTGCCCGCGTCGGGTTGGCGACCAGGCCAGCGAACGCGATCTCCACGTCCGGGTAGTCGCCGCGCTCAATGCCCTCCAGGAGTCGGGACACGACCGTCGCGCCCTGCGAGTAGCCGAGCAACCCAACGCGATTCGTGGTGGAGCGGATCTCGTCGAGCAGGGCCTGCACTCCCTGCTCGACGGACCGCACGTAGTCCAGGCCGAGCGCATTCGCCCCGCCGACCGGACCGTACGACGCCGGGTAGGCGACGTTCCACACCGCGAACCGGGCCTCGTCCAGGTGGCGGGTCACCTCGGCGAGCAGCCCCACGGGCCGGTCACTGCCCGGCGGGGCATGCTCGCCGGTGCCCGCGACGCACAGGACGTCGATCACTCGAACTTCACCCGGCCCTCGGCGAGGGCGGCGCGGAGACGCTCGCTGGCGGCCTTGTTCGCCGGGTCGACGACAAGGACGTTGGCCAGCCGGGTCAGGTCGGCTGTCAGCTGCTCCGGCGACCGCAGCTTCGCAGCCGCCTCGAGCGCGGTCTTCGCTGCCATCGCGACCCGACCGACCTCGATGAAGCTGTCGAGATCCTTTTCCGGGATGCGCGGCGACCCGAAGGACCCGTTCGTGATGTGCCAGGTGGTGGTGCCTGGGATCTTCTCGACCTGCGGCAGGTCCACGAGGGCGGCGGTCCGGATGTTGCGGAATACGCCGTATTCGTATGAGGATTCGTCGGCGGTGACGCCGTACTGCTCGCCGGACCCGTCAGGGTCGGTGACGACGAAGGCGCGCTTATCGCTCGTGGCGTAAGGGTTTTCGCCGACGCGCACGATGGTGAACTTCGAGTCAGTCACAGCTGGGTTGTCCTTGCCTGTCAGAAGGGGGCGTCCATACCAGCGTTGGCGGTGCCGGGGCTACCCCACACGTCGCCGCCGCCAGCTGCGTTGCGCAAGCTGCCGCTGTCGCTGGAACTCTTGGTGATTTGCACGGTCGCGAACTGAACGGACGCACCGATTTCGGTGATCTCCATTTCGATCACCGTGCGCTTTTCGCCGTCCTTCTCATAGCTGCGCTGCTTGAGATTTCCGGTGACGATTACGCGCGAACCCTTCTGGAGGGAATCGGCCGCGTTCTCGGCGAGCTTGCGCCAGGCGGTGCCGCGCAGGAAAAGCGGTTCGCCGTCCTTCCACTCGTTGGTGTTCTTGTCGAACACTCGCGGGGTGGAGGCGATGGAGAGGTTCAAGTAGGCTGCGCCACCCGAGGTGAAGCCGAGTTCGACATCGTTGGCGATATTGCCGACAAGGGTGAGCGGAGTTTCTCCAGCCATATTCTCGTTCCTCTATTCAGTTTTCGTCGCTGGTGCGGTATGTCGATGTTTATCGTAAGGGCAGGTGCGCTGAAGAACGCACCTATGATGCCCCTCGATTGCGGTTAGGCCGTGATCTTCCGGATGAAGTCGGCCACGTCTTCCGGCCCGTCCGCTTCGTAGCTGACTTTCTGGCCGTCGCGCAGGGTTCCCTGGATACGGACGTTGATGGCGGCGTTCTCGTAGGTGTAGGACGAGTAGTTGTAGCCGTCCTCACCTTCCACCACGATGGCCACGTCGGGTTCGTCGCCGTTGCCGTTGTAGCTGCCGCTGGTAGCGACTTTCAGGCAGCGGCGCTTGTACTCGTTCTTCCAGCTCATTGCTTCTCCTATCCGATGCGTGCGATTTGGCCGCGCCAGGGCAGGGTGACGACTGCGCCTGCGGGGCCGGTGCGGTTCTTGCCGAGACGGATCTCCACGTCGCCGGTCCGTTCACCGTTGACGAGCGGATGATGCAGCAGCGCAACAACATCCGCGTTCTGCTCAATGTCGCCGGACTCTTTCAAGTCAGAGGTGACGGGCGGCCGATTCTCCTGCTCAGTGCCACGGTTGAGCTGGCACGCGAGCAACACGACGATGTCCAACTCTTTCGCCATGACCGAGCATTGCCAGGAGGCGTGGCCGATCGCATCGCGGCGCGACATCCCGTTACGGGTCGCCTTGATGAGGCCGATGTGGTCAATCACCAACAGCCCCAAACCAACTGACTGCTGCATCTGCTCGGCGTACGACCGGATCTGCTCAATCGTCAGTGACGACTTGTCCAGCATCCACAGTGCTGTCGAGTCCGGCCGGTCCGACTCCATGTAGGTCTGGACGCGGCGGGCGGCGTTGTCGTCCAGCTCGCGGCGGGTGATCTGCCCGTAGTGGGCTTGCGAACCTGCCGCGACCATCCGTGACGCCATCTCGAGGTCCGGCATCTCCAAACTCGCCACCAGCACCGGGCAATGCTTCTCGGCGACATGCTGGGCAATGTTCAACGCGGCCACTGTCTTTCCCGCGCCGGGACGCCCGGCGAAGATATAACTTCGCTTGGGGTGCAGTCCGCCCGCCAGCTTGTCGTTCAGGTCCTCCCACGGCGTGCTGTAGACGCGGCGCTCCGACACTGGCTGGTGCATCCAGCTCCACCAGTCGCCCAGCACCTCCGAGAAGCTGCGGACGCCTTCCGGCATGGGGGTCCGCAGCATCGTGAACGCGCTGGCGTCGAGTCCGGCGGCCACATGGTCGGCGGAGTCCTTGCCGACAGCCGGTTCGACGATCACCACATCGCAGTGGTCGCGCAGCAACTCGTGGACACGCTTGGCGTGAGTCAGGCCAGGATCGTCCATGTCACGCACGACCAACACGGGGCGGCCATGCAGCGGGGTCCAGTCGAACCGGGCCGGGTCGGTCATCGCGCCCTGCGGCGGCGACACAGCTACCTGCCCAACCGCCTGCAACGCCCGCACATCCTTCTCGCCCTCCACGACGAACACCGGCATGTCAGGAACATCTTTGGGGATCGTCTCGACCGCGAAAAGCGCTGTGCCAGTTTTATTTCCGCCCTGCGCGAACCGCTTCTTGCCCGTCTCGCTGTCGTACCAGCGGGTGACCTTGCGGCCGTCGCCGTAGCTGTACTCGGTTTGCTTGGCGTCGAACAGGTCGGACATGGCCAGCCCGAGCTGCTCGAGCACCGCATCGCGATCGTCGTTGTGCACCCACAGCAGCACGCCGTCAGCGGTGCGGCGGAAGGTGGTGCCTCGGTCGCCGTGGCCGTGTCCGGGAGTCTGCGCGGAACCGAAGTCGCCTTTGTCGTCGACTACGACTCCAGCTCCGCGCAGCGCCTGGACCAGCCGCTCATACGCGGAGGTTTCCATGCTGGGTCAGCCCACCAGCTCGTCGACGGAGTGGTAGCCGGTGGTGACGGCCTGTGTGATCGCCTCCGGCCAGATGCGAGTGTCTTCCATCCAGCCGCCGTAGTAGCCGTTGGAGCTGTTCCGGAAGCTGAACACCGAGGTCTGCTCACCCCACATTGGATGTTCTGTGATCAGCCGGAAGCCGTAGCACTGGATCACTTCCCAGCCTTCCCCGACTTCGCTCTCCTCGAGGTCGATCTCTTCGGCGGACAGGATCGGCCCGTTTGCGAGCAGCTTGTCCGCGCCGACGAAATCGTGGAAGTAGCTGTGCGAGCAGCAATCTCCGTACACACCGAACGCGGTCTGGGTGCCGTCCGAGGCGGTGAACTCCAGGTAGTCCTCGTTGATGCGGATGCCGACGATCTTCTTGCCAACCAGGGCGTCGATAGACACTGTTCTGCTCTCTATTCAGTTGTATGTTGTTGCGTTACTTGACAGCTAGGCGTTTAGTACGCGGCGCTTCATCTCTGCCCAGTTGTCACGGACCCACGCCTTCAGCTCGTCTACGTGGTAGGCGCGTTCTTTGGCGGTGTTGCCGTGGATGCCTTCTGGCAGTGGCAGTGTGGGTGTCCAGTCCATGCCGGTGAGCCGTTGTATCTGCCCGCTGTACGGGTATTCGGCCCACAGCCGGATGAACGCCTTCAGCCGGGCCTCCGAATGGTTCGGCGGCAGCTCGGCGACGGCGGCGAGGACACGGGCAGGCATGATCGAGTACATGTTGCTGGCGTCGCGGTAGTACTGCTGGACAGCCTCCACCGCTTCGTCCGGCTCCACATCCGTACCGGCGAACAGCGCCGCCCACGCCGCCACCCGATCCTTCGTCGCGGCCGGAATGCGGCGGTCAATGGCCGCCGCCGCCGAATACGCTGCGGCAGCGGCCTCTTCAGCCGTCGAAGACACTCAAGTCCGCCTTTCAGGGGTTATTGAGGACGGTCACCGGAAGAAGCACGGAAATCCCTTGGTCCGCATACTCAATGGCTTGCCGCCACGTGTACTCATCGTCTTGCTTGGCTTGCACTTTCGCGAACCATTCCGCCCGAGCCCCATCCACGCCGAAGTCGCCGGTTAGGATCGCATCAATCCCCGTGGTGTCCGCACTATCCCAATCCTCAAGAACGGCGATAGGTATGCCGATTCGCGCGGCGGCCTGGCCGATGAGGCATGAGGGGCAGCCATTGTCGACATAGACACAGCCGTCCCGATGGTTGGGTCGTTGGTACACAAACTCAGGCTGTTCTGCGGCGAGGGCGCGGACTTCACGCTCGAGGCCATCGGGGTCGATCGTGGCAGTCACAGCAGGGGCCGCCTTTCCGCTTCGAGGGTGTCCCAACGCATCAAGTCGCTGGGGTGGTCGCAGGTGAGGTCGATCAGGTGTTGGGTGCAGTAGTGCTTAATGCCCCACCACCGCCACTGCACGGATGCAGTGGCGGGTTCACGGCAGGAGGAGAACAGGTCCGCCTGATCGCAGATGAGCGAGGCCATTAGTCGATCCAGCCGGGCAGGTCGCCGCCGTGCTTTAGCTCGGCGACCTTGTCCTGGAACAGCTTCCAGCGGTCCTCGTGGCCGTACCACTGGAGGGTGGTGTCGTCGCTGGCCACCCACGCCTGCAACTCGGCCAGGTTGTCGAACCAGCGTGCCGACTCGAGGACGCCCAGGCAGTGCTCGAGCTTCGCCTTCGGGTCGTCGTACATGGACTGCCAGGCATCGCAACCGCTGCATGAGCCGTAGCCGATGACGACGAAGGCGAACTTGTTGTCCTCATCGATCCAGCCGTAGGTGTAGCGGTCCTTCTGGAGGACGGCCGCGACATCACCCTGGTAGTCCTCATTGAGGTCAACCGCGACAACGGTCGGCATGTCCACCAGGTTCAGGACTTCAAGCTCCGGTGAGCTGCTCATTCCAGCTCACCGGCTTCCGCGATCTGGTCTTCGGTGATGTCGAGTACGTCATCGTCAACGATGTCGTAGTCGGCGGGCAGCGCCCGTGCGGCGGCTGCCTCGAGCCCACCGAGGTCGCGGCGCGGCTGCGGCTCAGGCGCGACGTGCACGAACGGCTCCAGTTCCTTGATCGCGGTCTTCCTGAACATCACGCCGGTCGGGTTCTGCCACGGGCTGGACGGCTTGTCGTGGCCGAAGCTCTTGGCCTTGGCCGATGCGATCCGCTCCGGGGTTGCCTCGGTAACGGTCGACGGTGTGCCGTCCCAGTGGATCGCGAATGCGTAGGCGGATACCGGCTTTCCGCGATCACCCTCGGCGGGGACGTGGTTGGGGACGATGTCGGTCACCGGGTCGAAGCTGTAGGTGTCGTTGGCGAACACGGTTCGGGCCACCACGGAGCGGTAGAACCCCGAGTTGAGGACGCGGCGGATGATGCCCCGGTAGCTCTCCTCACCGGAGATCGCGTTACCACGCTTGATCAGGTAAAAGTCCTTGCTGCCAGGCTCGTGACCGAGTCGGGCGCAGTCGACGAGTGCACGCATGAGGCTTGCGCCCTGGTCGGCCTTCACCACGGCCAGCAGGTCCGGGTTCTTGCGGACGGCGTTCTCGGCGGCCATCAGCCAGCGGTCCGGGTCCTTGCGCAGCACCGCAGGCAGCACGGTGCCCAACTGGTGCTTGTAGCGGGCGACCACGGCAAGCGGATTCTGCTGGACGGCAACAGCGTTCGAGATCTCAGACATTCGTCCTCTATTCAGTTGTGCGAGAAAGGGTTACGTGGTCAGCGCAGGATGCCTGCGGCTGTGGCGGCGGCGATCCAGGTCCGCCACTCGTCGACCATGACGTCTGCGAAGTCCAGGTCGCTCATCCCGGCCGGGTCAACGACCCGCTTCGCGTCAAGATTGTCGATCAGGCCGGGGATGTTGATGTCGTCCATTTCGTCCCAGAACGGTGCGGGAACGAGGGTGAGGACCTTGATGAACACCGGGTAGCGCTTCAGCTTCTTCAGCAGCGCAACGACTTCGGCGAGGTCGGACGGGTCGTCGTCGGTCACGATCACCACATACAGTGGGGAGTTCGCGGTTTGAGCCATGTCCAGCACAGCCCGCAACGCTGGTGCAAGATAGGTACCGCCCATATGGTTCGGCCGGTAGATCTGCTGGTTCACGATGTCGGTGTAGTTGGACAGGGTTACCTCGACGGTCGGCCACAGGATCGAATCAAACGGCAGGACAGGGATTTTCCCGTCGCCGTCGATTTGCAACGCGAACGCCAGCGCGCGATCCATGAGGGTCTGCACCATGCCGCTGCGGTAGCCGCCGCGCATCGAGAAGGAGTGGTCGAGAATCGACACAGCTTCGGCCCTGATACCGTCGAGCCCGGCCTTCGACAGGCTGATCCCCGCCTTGTCGAACTTCTTCGCCAGGTCGACGCCAGCGGCGGCCACCTGGCTGCGGTCTGTGGCCGGGCCGTGCCCCTTCGTCAGGATCACGCTGCGCGGAGCCGCTGCGACTTCAGCGGCCAGGCTGGCGGTGGACTGGGGCTTGTTGCGAGTGAAGATGCTCACCGGTTCTCCTATTCAGTTGTTGCGGTTGGGATGTCGACGAGCGCGCCGCCAGGGTCGCGCCAGCCTGTCTCCCAGTCGGCTTTGATGCGGGCTTCGGCGGGGGTTTCCGGCTCGTACTCTTCGAAGGCTGTCGGGCCGATGCCGTCGTCTCCCTCCCACCAGGCGTGAAGGTCGAGGATCTTGACGGCCGCGACACAGTGGGCGCACTCTTTCCACGTCCACAGATAGCCTCCGTCGACCGCCCGCGTGTAGTGGTAGCGTTCGCCAGGATCGATTGCGCGCCAACACATTTGACACGAATGCGACTTCCGGGCCTTCCGCCAATAGACGTCGAGAACGGTGGCCATCAGACGAGCTGATTCAGAGTCACAGGCCGGACGGTGTAGTCGACCTGATACATGGCGTCCTTGAACTGCGAATGGGCCGCAAGCCAGCCTTCGGACGCAAGATGCTCGGGCCGATACCATTCCAGTTCGCAACCCGATTCCTGTTCGGCACCCGCCTTCGCGTTCCCTGGCGTGGTGTAGACGCCGGAAAAGAACCGCTCGTACGGCGACGCGTCCTCGGTGGCCTCGAGCAGGTACATGGTGCCATCGAGGTAGGCGCGGCGGATGCGCTGGAGCAGGTCTTCGATCCGCGTCTCGTTCGGCGCGTCTGGCAGGACGGTGCGGGCCTCGTCGAACTTGGCTTCGTATTCGGCGATCAGTTCGCGGGCGGCCGTCGCGGCCGGGTCAGCTTTGACGCGGCGACCGAACTCGAAGAACGGTTCCGGGTCGGGGACGCGGATCGGCAGGTGGCCGGTGGTGTACAGCTCGTAGCCTTGCCACAGCAGCCGCATCGTGTGCCGGGCATGCTTCTCCCGGCGGGTCTCCAAACTGCCCTGGAACCGCCCCTTGTCGACCAGGCGGCCGAACTGTTGGGTGGCGTACCCGAAGAACGCGTCCCTGACTCGCTGCGCCGCCAGGAAATCGCTGCGCAGGCTGATCAGTTCCTCACCGAACGGCGTTGTGTGCGTGTACTTCTCGAGCCACAGCAGTTCCATGTTGGTCGGGTTGCACTTCAGCATCTGCGACAGCGCCTTGCCGACCTCGTGATAGGTGCAGTCGACGGTGAACGTGGTCGAGGTCTCGGTGGCATGCTCGCGCGACGGCGGGTGCAGGCCAAGGAAACTCGCGGTCGGCTCCACGTAGATGCCCGCGTAGTCGATGTCGGACAGCGGCGTGTTCAGGCCGTACGCAGTCGAGCCGACAACGCCCTCGAGCAGCACATTCAGCTCTGCGATTTCAGGCATAGGTGTAGTCGTCCTCGTTCAGTTCGGGGTCGAGCGTTTCAATGCCGATCCAGTACATCCAGGCATGCGATTCGTTCGTGTCAGCCCAGCCGTTGGCGTGCCACGCACGGTCAGGGGCGAGCTGGTAGGACTCTTCTTCCCAACTGAGCTGCGCGCCTGCATGTTTCGACGCGAAGCTTTGCGCCTTCTCGAGTGTCGAGAAGACGCCAAGATGCAGCGAATCTCCGTGTTCGAAGATCTCCAGCAGGTAGAGAGCGTCAGACATAGCTGTAGTCGTCCTCGTTCCAGGGCTCAGGATCGACCTGTTCGAGGTCAATGAAGTACATGTTCAGCGGCAGGCCAGGATCAACGGTTGAGGCGTAGCCAGTGAGCGCCTCACTTGAGAACGGGAATCCTTCCTCCAGCTCCCATTCGAGCGGATGTCCCGCATCCCATTCGGCGTACTCCTTCGCCTTCTCGATGGAGGTGAAGATGCCCGCCTGGTCGCTGTGATCCTCAAACGGCTCAAGCACTTTCAGGGCGTACAGCTTGTCAGGCATAGCGGCCTCCAACGGGTACGAGTCGCGGGTTGACCACGAGGAGCGGGATGCGGGCGGCCTTGATGCGGCGGATGCAGTCGACGGTGCCGCGCGAGCCGGGCAGCGGGAACGCGAACGCGCCGACGTACCCACCAAGGTCCACCATCCGCTGGTTGCGTTCCGGCCCGCGCCGAGGGCACTCACCGGGTGCAGCGAATGCCTTGTGGTAGCAGTCGGCGTCGCAGTTGCGCGGCTCCATCGGGACACCGCGTACCGGCAGGCCGAAGGAACTCCACGCCATCGCGCACAGCTCGTCCGCGCCGCCGTATGGACACTCGCCTTGGACCAGCTCGATATCCGTGGGGTGGCCCTGTCGTTCCCACCAGCCGCCGAGGGTGTCGAGGACCAGGCCGTAGTCGTTGTGGTACCGCGACCCAAGGCCGAGGATGCGGCGGATGTCGTCGGTCATGCTGCCGCCTCCTTGATCGATGTCTTGTATTCGTCCGGGCGGGGCGCGGACTTGACGTAGGGGTCGCCGCCGTTGGCGGGCCGGACGCGGTAGGCGAGGGTTTGGTCGCCGCAGCGGGCTTTCCAGCCCAGGCCGATCAGGTCGGCCAGCTGGGTGCGGACGGCCATGTACTCCGCTTCCGCCTCATCGCGTTTGGTTTGCACGGCCCACCAACGGTCGGCGAGGGCTGCGGTTGCGTCGACAACGATCGAGCGATCGATGTCGGGGTGCATTTCACGCAGCGCCTGGTAGGTGGCTAGGTGCCCATCAAGGTTGGGTGGGATGTCGGCGAGGAATTCGGTCCAGAACAGCCGTCCCTGGTCGCGCAGGAAGTCGAGGTCGTCGCGGCTTGGCCGGATGCGGTAGGACCGGGGATCGTTGCCGCCGATCAGTGCCCGCAACACCATCGAGTCGAGCCCCAAAACGTCGCAGTACCAAGCGATTTGGCAGCGGTAGTAGATGGGAACGTTGTCGGAGCCGTCGCGGCCCCACTTCTCGTTGTGGTCGGTGCCGGGCGCTTTGATCTCGATGCCGTCGACCAGTTCGCCGCTGTCGGACCAGATCAGGCCGTCAGGGTTTGCGAGCTGCCAGGGGCGCTCAATGTGGCGGAAGGTCGCGCCGGTGGTCATGGTCTGGCCACGCTTGAGGTGGTTGGCCTCGTACTCGCGGTAGATGACCGGCTCGAGGAGGGTGCCCCACTTCATCGGGGCGGATTCCGGCACGGCTGCCAGCGCGTCCTTCTTGCGGTGCCAGAGTGCGAAACGGCTTTCCCACGGGTTGAGACCGACGATTGCGGAGATTTCGGAGCCGCCAATTCCTTTTGCGCGGGCGGCGTGCCATTCGGGGCTACCGGAGGTGAATTCTCCGACTACTTCGGCCTGGCCGTTGACAAGATGCGTCACAAGATCCCCTTATTGGGTGTTTCTCGGACGCACGAAGCATCGTAAAAGTTTTCGGTAATACGAGGTTCGCACGCATGCCAGTCCGTCGCGCGCTACTTCGGGTCGCTGGCCAACCAGCTGCCCCCGGCCTCGTTGGAACGACTGTACTCGAGCTGTGCCCGTCACACCAAGCGATTGGAACACCGAAGTTGTGCAACGTGGATCACATCAGGGTGCGGCCGGAAATAGAACAGCTTTCACAGGTTTCTCACATGTTTACCTATGGCACGTTCGGGTATATCCACACGGATGGCAACAACGTTACCCGCGAGTCTTGCGCGGCCCTGTACTGTCCTGCATCATGAGTCGGTGCGGGCGGGATCTATGGCGAAACTGAGCGACACGTCAACAAGTGACGACGCGTGGCTGGCCTCCGCTATGCGGTCGGCCGGGATTGTCGATCAGCGCACCGGTAAACCATCGAAGGTGGAGTTGGCCAAGCGTGCCGGAGTCTCCCGGACCACGGTCTACAACGTTCTGGACGGCAAGACCGGCCACATGCTCGACCCGTCGATCGTGCTGCGGATCGCTGTGGCGCTCAAGAAGCCGCTCGGCGAACTGCTGGCGTACATCACCAGCCGCCAGGCTGAGCCTCTTTCGATGAACACGGGCGTCAACATGGAGGAGCTGGCGCTCCTGGCCTTGTTCCGCAGCCTGCGTAGCCCCGAAGGTCGCGATGAAGTGATCAACGAACTCTTCGAGGCGTACAAGGCCGCACAGGTCTAAACCGCTCGAAGCATGGGGATTCCAGCGCGGACGGCGATACCGTCGCGCTGGAACTTGTCGAGGACTTCGCAGAATCGTGCCGCCTCGGCGAGGATGCGCGTCTTCGCGGGCTCTAGGTCGTCGAGGTCGATGTCGCGCGTGTTGTCGACGGAATCACCGATCGTGATGCCGACCCACACTTCACCCCCTTCGCGCCGGAGTTCGAGCCGCAAGCACTCGCCGAGCAGGCTCATGACCTCGGATTTGATCAACTCTGCGCCGCCGTCGTCGGCGGCACTCACCGTTTCGAACAACTCGATCCCCATCGTTCGTACATACGTTCGATCGTAGCGGGTGAGCAAGCTTCTGGCGATGCCTCCCGCAGTCGTGTCGCCGTCGACCTTCACCCGTGACACGCTGCACCATTCTGTAACGCGTCACACCGGATCTCCTCACCCAGGCCCCGGCCGCAACCCTCGCTATGAGGATCGCGTCCTGTCTGAATCGTCCGACGTTGATCATGAAACCGCGTTTCGCCGTCACTGTCTAGCGGTCGGACATATTTCATCTAAAACCGTGACACGCCGTTTCTGGGGGACCTTCGCCGGGGTGTCGGCGAAGTTGCTTCATCGGCTCTCGATGCATCTATTCCAGATGGAAGATTAGGGTTCGCTCAGTCGGTAGCCGCACCTTTGCTGATGCTACAGAATCACTGTCCGACAAACTGTTGAACAGATAACATTTCACACACGAGATCGTCCCGCGACAAATTTGCTGCGACACCACACCCAGACAGCGGCCACCCCCGCAACCCGCCCAGCAAGGCGCTGACCAGGGAATCTAGCGCCACGCATGCGGCCGAGGGCATACCCCCACGATCCTTGCGACGGCAAGCCGGAAGAATCACGGCTCCGCATTAGCTGGCCACGACGATTCGCGAGCGCCAACCCGGACCTGACCAATCGGCGGCAACTACACGCCCAACGGTAGCTACAGACGTTGCCCACAGTGTCCCCCGATCGGACAACACGAGACAAACAATTCATCCCGAAACCCACATCAACCCGCCCAGACAAGTGAGGCACCACGCAACGCATAACAGTCTTGCCTGGCATCGACTTTCAACACACACCGAATGCACGGAATGCCAAAAACACCTATGACATCCCGTGCCAGAGTTCAACCACCGACAGAACGTGCCAAAAGACAGACAAGATGGGAGAAGGCAGGCGCGGATGATGTTGTTCTGCCAGGAACGGCGCGCCTGCCTTCAAACGGCGACCGGGATACGGAAGGGAGACCGGTCGCCGCGCTTCACTATCGCTACGCGGCCAGCTTCACCCGGTCTTCGCGCGCAATCCGCTCCGTAATGTCCGCCACCGTCGTACACCCCAGCACCGGCTCCGTCTCCACGTCTGACTCCACTCCCCACAGAGCCAGCTCGGCCCGCCGCTCCGCAACACCTAGCCACCAGCCGAGCGACGCGAACACTACAAACCCGCCTCCCAGAAAGAGGAACAGCGCAAGCATCAGCGAAACCTTTCGAATGATTGGAAGGGAAGGCCCCGAACCTCGCCGGGAAAATCCGGGGCCTACCCGAGCCCGGTCAGGCGTACGCGGCACGCTTGACCGGACAGATGAGGATCAGCGGTCGGTGTCCGGCTGATCAGTTCTCGCGAGCATCCACTGGCGCATCTCGCAGTCGTCGCCACAATTCGTGACATGCCAGTCCAGCTCAGCGATGTCGGTGGCGGACAGGTCGGCGTCCGGCAGGGGCGCGGAATGCCAGCCAGGGATCGGGGTGGACGTGTCAGGCATATTGCCCTCCTGGATCGGTGTAGCGGCGGCTGTAGACAGACCTGCCGGTTCGGACACGCCACGCGGGCATCCCGGCCTTGAACTCGGCATCCTCGTCGGCGTCGAGTTGACATCGCGCACTGGCAGACTCGAACGTCGCCTGGCCGGACTCGATCAGCTCATACAGGCGGTCGAACAGCCGCTGCTTCGCGAGGGCACGGCGCTCGATCATGACCTGAAAGTCCGATCTCGCGTCGGCCTGCAAACGCAGCCCCGCCTCCGACTGCGGACGCTTCGACAGGCTTCGAAGTATCGTGTGGGCGGCGCGCATGTTGATCCGCGCCTGCCGGGCCGCCGCCACCAGCTCGTCGACCCCGTCATCCGGCGGGACATCCCTCACCAGCGCGATCATCGCGGCCCCGACTCACGCGCCTCGGCATCGGCAACGCGTCTGATCGCCTTACAGGTGTGCGCCGTGCACATAAAATGCAGCTGCCTGCCCAACTGAGCCTCTTCCAGCGACAACTCGCCGGGGTCACTCGTGCAGTCCAGCAACAGCTTTGCGTTCATCATGCCGCAACCTCCCGTAGAGCGGCCGATAGGTTTAGGTGCGTCCGGCCCCGCCGCCGCAAGGTCCCCGGATAGGGCTAAGGCGGTTACTCCTGTAATGACCGAACCAGGCGGGGACGAGGTCGGCCTATTCGTTGGGGGCACCTCGCGCTCCGGACGCAGAACCCAGCACACCACCAACGCCTCAGTGCCACAATGAGTATGGTGAATATTCACGCGAAGCCGCCCGTCGGCCCAGCACGTTTCTTGCCTTAAATCGGAACCTGATTCACCATGAATCAGTACGGAACCAAATCAGGGGGTACCGTGGCCAACATCGAGCCAGCTCTGCCGCGAAGGCAGCTCGGCCGCTACATGAGAGAGCTGAGGAACCAAGCGAACCTGACCCTCCAAGACGCAGCCAAGCTCGTCCAGTGGAGTCCTTCGATGCTCCAACGCCTCGAGGCAGGCAAACTTGCCGAACCGCGCGAAGTCGACATCCGCGCACTGTGCAAGGTCTACGACTCCGACGACGGCACAACCGAAGCCATGGTGAACCTCGGCCATCAAGCGAACGAAAAGTCGTGGTGGCACGAGTACACCGGGGTCATGCGACGCGGCTTCGACGTGTACGTAGGTCTCGAAGCTGTCGCCGAGTCACTGGCGATCCACCAACCCGAACTCGTCCCCGGCCTATTCCAAACCAACGACTACGCGCGGGCAGTCATCTCCGCCCGGCTATCCCCGATCTCGGCTGCCGAGATCGACCAGAAGGTCCAGTTCCGACTCCGACGCCAGAAAGCGATCCTGCGGACCACCAGACCAACTCGGGTCGCCGCCGTCATCGGGGAAGCCGGACTCCGCCGGGTGATGGGCGGATCGCGGATCATGGCGGCGCAGATGCGCCGACTCGACGAGCTGATGACGAAGGACCACATCAGCATCTCAATCCTGCCGTTCTCCGCCGGATGCCCCGCCGGAGAGCCACTCAGCTCCTTTGTCATGCTTGACTTCGGACAGGACGCGAAGGGGCGTCCGGCATCACCGCCGTTCATCTACCAGGAGGGCTACACAGGCGAGCTTTACCAGGAGACCGATACAGCGGTACGGCAGTATCAGGAAGCGTTCGAGGCTCTACGGAACTCGGCGCTGAACACCCACCAAGGCCGGAACCTCATCCGGCAACTCACGAGAGAGTACGAGCGAGCAGCGTGAACAACACCAACACTCCCGAGCCCCTGCACTTCTTCAAGAGTTCCTACTCGGAGAGCGGATCGAACTGTGTGGAAGTGGCATGGCGGGCGGATGGCGGAGTAGCTGTCCGCGACTCCAAGAACCCGACCGGCCCCGTCCTGAACTTCACCCCCGGCGAATGGGACGCATTCATGGCAGGCGCAGGCGACGGCGAATTCCACCGACCGAACGCCTAACCGGCTGATACAGTCAAGCTGTCGCCGCCCCTGCGAGGGGTCGCAACTGTTTCATTTTCGGAGACACTGCCACCGGCGACAGGCAAACCATCGCCCCTACGAGGGGTAACAACGCGAAACCCCCAGCAGCACTGGGGGTTTCGTCGTATCACGAGCGTTCACTGTCCAGCTCGTCCTCGTAGTCCTTCATCCATTCCCGACGCTCCAACGCCCGGCCGCGTATCTCCATCGAGGTGCAGCACGGACACCAGAAGCCCCGCCTCGAATTCGACCGCAGCATCCTCGACGGACCAGTACTGAACTCCATCAGCGCATCCCCCACTCATGCCGACACTCCGAACAGATCCGGACCACCTCAAAGCCGGACTCGTCGCCAATCACACCCGAACGCTTCTGCACCTCGCCGATGAACGACACCAGCGTGTACTCATACAGCTCCATCAGCGCCGGATCAGAACGGGGCGGACGCATCCGATGCACGGTGTAGTTGTCGCACCGAGGGCACGCCGCCCACGCAGTGAAGCGCGGCGGCGCGGTCGGCACACGCATCGGCTCGAACTGGTACCGGCCGTCAGGCCCGATACCCACCGGGCTAGTCACCACCAAATGTGCAGCGCGTACTCGCCCCTATCGAGCAGGCCACGCTTCATCAGATCGTTCACGACTTCCTCGAAGTTCGGATACCAGTGTTCGTGCCACCAGTCCGTCGCGCGCCAGTCACTCTCCGGCGGTGCTGGTTTCGCCAGCCACTCGGCCAGGCGCGGCAGGGAGTACGAGTCATACTCGTTCTCCTCGGACGGCACCGAGAACTCCTCGATCGAGTCCTGGCCGGTAGCGTCGCCCTGACGCAGCCACCGGTACGGGCGGCCGTACACCTCGGACACGAACTCGCTGAAGTCCTTCTCCCAGATCAGCGTTACCTGCTTGGTCTTCAACGCGGTCATTTCGCCGCAACCTCCTTCTCTAGCTTCCTGAGCGCCCGGCGGGCGCGGAAAGCCCTAACCGGGTGGTCGATCGCATGCAGCCGATACCAGCGGCCCAGCTCGGCGTACCAAAGCTGACCGTGGTCACACCTCCGCACATCCCAAAGCCCTGGGTAACCGGATTCGTGGTTGAACGAACTCCGACACATGGACCCGCACACCACTGCAACCGGGAGGATGTTCGCGATCACAGGCTTCGACGTGGTCACTTCGGCAACGCCTCCGCTGCCCGCCTGAAAGACTCGCCTACCTGCCGGATAGCCTCGATGAACGACCGGCTCTGCGCTGCGAGCTGATCGCACGTAGCCCGCAGCGCCGCCGCCCGCTCAGGAGGCAACGTGACACCAACGTCATGCACGCGCAGCCTCCGCCATGAGCGCCCGACCCGCCTCGGTGATCTGGAACAGGCCGTCACAGCCACACGGGCAGCCCTCCAGCAGGCCACGTTGGATCAGCCGCGCAGCCTTCGCCCGCACCAACTTCCTCGGCACCTGATCCTGGTGTCGACCCGACCGGCCGCGAGACGCCTCGAAGCCACGCGACTCCAGCTCGGCCACCAAATCGCCCAACAGGGTCACGTCCGGCAACACCTGTGCCGCCGACACCGCCGACAAGAACTCGACGTCCGTGAAGTCCCGCGCGTGCCGCAGATTCGGGGTATGGCGCGGCATCGGCTCCGTCCAGTCCCGAACCTCCAGCACGCGACCAACCGCATACCGCACATGCCTCTGATGCCAAGCATCGAAGGTGCGCGAGTCATAGATGTACTGCAATGCGCCGCAGCAGCACGCCACCCGATCCTGACCGTTGACAACCTTCCGGACCGGCGAGTGCGCCACCAACACCTCAAGCACGACCGTGCGGGCACGGTTCGCGATCCTCACCGTTTCCTTATCGGCATGAACCACAGTTCAACCCTGTTCTTTCACAATCGAATACGAGACACAATCAGGCGGCGTGCCGCATCGGACGGCGAGTTCGCGCCGCCACCCGATGCTCACTGATCCCGCCCTCGTAAAACATGTTCCGGTCCCACTCGCCCGAATAAACCTCCGGCGCGAGATGACCCATATGCCAATAGTCACCAAGCTCACGGCACAAATACATGCTCATCCGGTCACCAGGAAACAGAATCCGCGCCGACCGCTTCGCCAGCTTCCGCGACGCATACCGCTGCTTCCCGCAAGCCGGGCACGTCCCCGAAGACATGACACTCACCGCGTGTCCTTCAACGCCACGGCCAGCTCGCCAAGTTCGATCGACGCACGCAGCCGCTCCAAAGCCAAACCAGCGCCAGCCTTCTCAGCCAGCTCCATCACGGTCCGCAAATCCTTCGCGACCGACGACCGCTGCCGGGCAACATAGGCGGCAATCGCCACCAAGCCCCACCGCGCATCACGCTCCAGGGTCTCGTCGCTGACAATCATGTCGTAGTCCGTCGAACCCTTAGGCCGCCAGTAGGTGATGCGGTCGTAACAGACCTCCACCTCCGGCAACGCAAGAGCGAAGCCCTCGCACACCTCCGGCTTGATCAGCTCACCCGACTGAACTGGCGACACGTACCTCCGGTGGCCATCCGAATCCTCCGGCCCAACGACCACCGGCTCATCCGAATACTTCGAGTAGCCGATCAACGCCCGAACCACCTGACCGTCAAGCATTGGACGCCACCGACTGCGTCGTGATCGCGCCCGACTCCACGGCGGCCTTTACACGGTCCGCCAGCGGACGCAGTGAATTCAGCGCGGTTGCAGCCTCCAGTAGCGCCGCGAGATCCTCACTCGCCCGGCCAGACTCCCGGCGCACAATCTGGGACGCAATGACAGTGAGCGCCCAGCGAAGGTGGTAATCCAGGTTGGCGTCAGTGCACTTCCAGGACGGCACACTATCGCCAGTCGTGCGCCACATCCATTCGGCATCAGCGGTGTCCCAATACTTTTCCACCGCAGGCAGTTCCAGAACGACCGCCGGACGAACGTTGTCGTACACCCCGTTCTGCCAGTAGCCATCCTCGGCGATGCCATAACGCTCCCCCGCGCGGGCTCCGTTGTTTGAGCTGACGACTCGGGTCTGGCCGGTAGGTCGGTGATCGGCGATCTCGAACTTCTGGTACTTCAGCGGCTCAGGCATGGGCCAGCTTCGGCAGCAGGTCGTCTTCCTCGCCGAGCACCGAAAGGGCGTCGCGGCGCAACGATTCGTCGGCCGCGCACAGCATCGGCAGCTCGTTGAGATCGAGGTCCACCCGATTCACCGGGAGGTCATGCAGAAGGCCGTTGTAGGCGCGCAGACGCGTAAACCCGAGCAGCTCCGCGTAATGCTTCAGCAGGGTCGGCAAAGCGTCGTCGCCCGCGCTCAGGTTCGCAAAGTCGGACATCGCCGAAAGTTCAGCGTAAGCAGCCTTGAAAGTCATTGACATAGCGATAGAACACCGCAACCGCCCGTCACCGTCAACGAAACGGAACACGCCCTACAGCAACGACTCCGCCCAATCCCGGAGCGTCACAATGTCGGCAGGTTTCAACCCGATCGCCGGGTCCACCTGGTGCAGCAGGGACGGTTGTGACACGTTCTCCGCGACCCACGACCGGTCATTCCGCCGGATCAGATCATCCACCCACGCGAAAGGGCGGCCGTCCGCATACCGAACCACCTCCGACGTCTTGAAATAGGTCCCCTCCGGGCCATAATTCTTCTCCGAGAACCACTCCACCACTGGCAGCTCCGGCAAACCGATACGCGGCCCGATGAACTCGTTCGCCTCGCGCTCCCACGTCGTCGCCCACACCAGATCGAATTTGTCCGCCAGAGACAGCAACAGCGGCCCATGCGCAGGGTTCAGCCACACACGCAAAGGCTTCACCGTCCGCCACGGCTCCAAATCCCTGCACCGCTTCACAAACGACGGCGGCAAAATGCGGTGCGTCTCATACCCAGCCGGACGACGCTGAGCCTTCGCAGCAAAAGGATTAAGGGGACCATCGACATCAAGAAACAGAAACGGGCGCTCAGACATGAACCGAATTCATGCATGAACGCCCGCCACCGTCAAGCCAATTACGCCAGTCTCAGACAGTTGGAACTTCATTTCCGACGGGACGATTTACGGTTGATCCCCCTCGGGCGGCATCAACCCCTTCTCACGAAGGAACTCGAACACCACCTCCATCACCGAATCGGCCACCGAATCCGCGTCCTGCAACGGAACCTGGAACGGACGGTCGTAACGGTCAAGCACTCGGTTGTACAGCGTTTCGCGATCGATCGGGAAGTAGCTCATGTCCCGTAAGGCTACCCGCCCGTGGATAATTTGTTAATTGTTTATCCACAACCCGTCCCCAACCCTGTCCCCGTCTTTGTCTTTATAGCTCTTTGATATTTCTAATGCTTCCGAGGAGCGTCGGGTGGTGGGCTGAGGACAGAGTTACCCGTTACGTGCAATAGACAAATGCATGAAACGGGTAAGTCAGAACCAGACAACGCTTCGTCGTCGGACGGTATGGAGCCGCGTCGTTCTTCATTACGCCACCGGGAATTACTCGGCAGCCGGGACTGGGGTACTCCAAGGAACCGGTACAGCCGCCAGACTGTCCCCGTCCGAGTCCGCCTTTACCGGGTCGGTTCCTTGTGATCGGAGGGCGCACCCGTCTCCAGGCACGCCAAAGCAATCCCGCTCTAACCGGGGACGGCACCGAGGGCTAGTCGGCCCACCCGTATGTACTCCACGGGCGCAGGGAGAAGTACTCCCTCGGCCCTCGGTCCTTGTCTCACGCATGCAGCAAGTACTCCGTGCCGCCCGTGCCGTATCGGTGGGTCGCGCAAGGTATGTACGTATGCAGTTGTTACACAGGGGTTTTCGCGATCGATGCCGCTAGAGGGCGTGCGAGGTCAAACCTTTCCTCGAAGGATCAAAGGCTGGCCGCTAGGGCCTCGGACGCACGCAGCATCGTAAAAGCCAGGAGGCGTCGGACGAGCCGACGACTGGCACGAACTGATTTATATGACAGGTTCCCGTCACTGGCAAGACGATGGAACACCGATCGTCGCGGGACGGGAGAAAAGGGCAGGCTGACGCTAGGTAGCGCCGGACCGTGCCACGAGCTAGACTCGTGCACGACCAACCTCCTCGTAAGGTTCGGTCCACGCCCCGGAGTGCTACCAACACTGCCGGGGCTTTCTTTTGTTATCAACCCCCGACTGTACACACATGTTTGCCAGCCGGGAAGCTAGACGCCAGCACACTCGTGGCGACGCCTGAGACCACCTGGCCCGAAAACCTTGATCTACCAGACGATTTTGGCCTAGACTCGATCCCGTCCCCGCGCGAGCGGGGATGAGCCGTCGATAGGCGTGCGCTAGCACGCTTTCCCCGCACGCGCGGGGATGGTCCGGACTAGCGTCTGGATGACAGCTCGGCCCCGCAGCAGCGGGGGTTGTTCCCCACGCATGTGGGGGTAGTTTCAGAATGGCCGCCAGCCTTCGGGTTGGCGGCCATTCCGCTCTCTCGACGGTGGCGGGCATCTATGCGATGATCCCGGCCGACCGAAGCGCGCGATGGACTGGCAGGCGTGCGAAACCTCCACCAGGAGAACAGCATGCCCAAGTTCGCGTACAGCATCGCCGAGGCCGCCGACGAGATCGGCGTCCACAAGGACACCATCTACCGCGCCATCCGCGCCCACGAGATCGGCCACACCCACATCGGCCGCCGCAAGGTCATCACCCACGCCTGGCTCACAAAGTGGGCGTTCGGTGAGGCCGAAGTCATCCAGCCGTCGAAGACCGGCTACAACGTCGGCGAGGCCGGACTGGAACTGGGCGTGCACGAGGACGCCATCTATGCCGCGATTCGTGTTGGCGAGCTGGATCATTCGCGTATCGGCCGCCGGATCGTCATTTCCCACCGGCAGCTCGAGGATTGGTTCAACGCCTTGCCGACCGGTCCGCGAACCGATAGTCCTGCCGCCGCGTAGGCTGAAATAGAGCAAGGCCCGTACCGGGGAAGGTACGGGCCTTGCTTCGTATTTAGGGAAAGAGCCACCTGGGGGAATCGAACCCCCGACCTTCGCATTACGAGTGCGGCGCTCTACCGACTGAGCTAAGGTGGCGCGACCTTCGAGCCTCTGGCGTCGGAATCGACGGCTCTCGGGTCGTGGAGAAGCGTAGCGTACGTCGGGCTTATCCGCGAAACCATTGCTCCAGCATCTCACCTGGTTACCGTGTCAATAGGTCGACGTGGTGAGAACAGTCACATCTGTATGGCGTGTCGCCACGCCGATGGAATCGGCTTCTGACCTCGGAAAATGAATCGTTGTGCCCCCCGCTGTACCCCCAGGCTATAGTTCACGAAAGTCTGCTCATGAAACTTAGCTGGTCAGAAGGTTTTCAGAGGGGGAGAAAATGCCGCGAAAGACTTGCATCTCATCATTACGAGTGA
>NZ_JBHTVV010000010.1:0-142662 GCF_042792755.1 Nocardia sp. NPDC056611 | reverse complement strand
GACATGATCAGCGAGCATGCCCCTCACCAGGGGGGACGTGAAGCGTCTTTCTGGTTAGTGCTTAAGCTTCCCGTTATGCGTATCGGACTGTCGATCAATTACACCGACGGCTTCAAGGAGATCGCCGCCGAGGTCGCCGACCTCGAACGGGCCGGCCTGGACATCGTGTTCGTGCCCGAGGCGTATTCGTTCGACGCGGTGAGCGCGCTGGGCTACCTGGCCGCGAAGACCGAGCGGGTGCAGCTGGCCTCCGGCATCCTGCAGCTCTACACCCGCACCCCCACGCTGACCGCCATGACCGCGGCCGGCCTGGACTACGTCTCCGACGGCCGCTACATCCTCGGCCTGGGCGCCTCGGGCCCGCAGGTGATCGAGGGCTTCCACGGCCTGCCCTACGACGCGCCGATCGGCCGCACCCGCGAGGTGCTCGAGATCTGCCGCAAGGTGTGGAAGCGCGAGCGCCTGGAATACAACGGCAAGTACTACAACATCCCGCTGCCCGAGGGCGAGGGCACCGGCCTGGGCAAGCCGCTCAAGCTGATCAATCACCCTGTGCGCGACAACATTCCGGTGCTGCTGGCCGCGCTCGGCCCGAAGAACGTCGAGCTGGCCGCGGAAATGGCCGAGGGCTGGCAGCCGATCTTCTTCCTGCCGGAGAAGGCCGACGCGGTCTGGGGCGACTCGGTGAAAGCCGGTCTGGCCAAGCGGGATCCGGCCCTGGGCGACCTCGACATCTACGCGGGTCCGGCCCTGGCCATCGGCGACAATGTGGACGGCTGGCGCGACGGCATCAAGCCGCACCTGGCCCTCTACATCGGCGGCATGGGCGCCAAGGGCAAGAACTTCTACCACGCGCTGGCCACCAAGTACGGCTACGGCGCCGAGGCCGACCGCATCCAGGAGCTGTACCTGGCGGGCCGCAAGGACGAGGCCGCCAAGGTGGTGCCGGACGATCTGGTCCGCGACATCAACCTGATCGGCTCGGCCGGGTTCGTGAAGGAGCGGGTCGCGGCGTTCCGCGAGGCCGGTGTCACCGTCCTCAATGTGGTGCCGATGGCGGGCACCCCCGCCGAGCGCGTGAAGCTCATCGAGCAGCTGCGCGAGCTCCTCTGACCGCTGGCGTGAACGACGAAGCCGAGTCCGGGTGATCCGGGCTCGGCTTCGTCGTTTCGGTGGATTCGCAGGAGAGGTGCGCCCGCGCCACACGCGCCGGGCGCACCGGCTCAGCGCAGCGAACCCAGCGCGTCGTCGAGGGTGGAGTGCAGCGCGAACACCTGGTCCAGGTTGGTCATCTTCAGCTGCCGGCCGGTGGCGGGCCCGTCGGCCACCACGACCAGGCGCGTGCCGCCCGCCCGCTTGTGCACGCTGACCAGGGCCGCCATCCCCGCCGAGGCGAGGAAGCTGACGGCGGTCAGGTCGATCACGAGGGCGGCGGGCTCGGCGGCCAGGGCGGCGTCGAGGGCGCTCTCCAGTGCGGAGGCGGTCGCCAGGTCGACTTCGCCGGTCACGGTGAGGACGGTGGCCTCGTCGGTGCGGGTGACCGAGGTGGTCATCGTTTCGGCGAAGGGGTGGCCGTCTGCGGAATTAGTGGTCACGTTGTACAAATCTGCCATGATCCGTCCGTTCGTGCTGCATCGTTTGCCACATCGGCACTGGCTCGCAGGTGGGCCGCCTGCCGAAGGCGTGACGGCAGGCCCTGATTCACATTCTCCCGGCCGCGGAGAAGGACGCGGCCACGAGTCTCACCGACATCCGGACCAGCGTGCCCGGCCCGGAATGGTCGATGTCGAGCTGATCGGTGAGCGCCCGCATCATGGCGATCCCGCGCCCGCGGTTGCCCGGATCCGCGGGCAGCGGCCGCCACACGCCGGTGTCGGACACCTCGATGGTGAGGGTGTCCACGCCGCAGTCGGCGCTCAGCCGTACCCGGCCGGGCTCGCCGCCCAGGTACGCGTGCTCGATGCTGTTGCTGCACGCCTCGTTCGCCGCGGACACCAGATCCACGGCCAGATCGTGCGGGACGGCCGCGGCGGTCAGCCAGGAGCGCAGCGCGCGCCGCAGCTGCGACAGCTCCCGGGCGTCGGCGGGCACGTCCAGGCGCAGCGGCTTGGGCGGCTGCCGGTACACCACCATGGCGACGTCGTCGTCGTAGCCGCCCGTGGGGCGCAGCCGCGACAGCACCGAATCGGCCACCTCGCGCGGCAATTGCACTGCCACGCGCGACAATTCGTCGGCCAGTTCCACGAAGCGGTCGTCGATGTCGACGCCGCGCTGCTCCACCAGGCCGTCGGTGAACAACACCAGTGTCGCGCCGGGCGCCATGGCAGTGGTGGCTTCCGGGCGGCGCGGAATGTCGAACGTGGCCAACGGGAACGCCCGCCCGCCCTCCAGCAGCCGGCCCTGTTTGCCGGGCTCGGCCAGCACCGGGGGCATGTGCCCGGCATTGGAGTAGCGCACCAGCCCGCGCACCGGATCCAGGATGGCCGCGCACACCGTCGTGCACATGGCCCCGGGAATCCGGGCGGCCACGGTGTCGAGCTCGGCCAGCAGCTGCGCCGGGCCCGCGCCGCGCAGGAGCAGGGCTCGTGCGGCCGTGCGCAATTGGCCCATCACCACCGCCGCCGACAGGCCACGCCCGACGCAGTCGCCGACCACCACGCCGATCGCGCCGTCCTCCAGGCGCACCACGTCGTACCAGTCGCCGCCGATCTCGAGCGGCGGCAGCGCGGGCTCGTAGTGCACCGAGAACCGCGGCGGCAGTTCGATCGGGCCGAGCATGGCGCGTTGCAGGGTCAGCGAGGTGGAACGGGCCTGGTCGAAGTTGCGGGCCCGCTGCACCGCCAGGCTCAGATGCCCGATCAGCAGCGAGAACAGCGCCCAGTCGCCGGGCGTGATCACCCGTGGCGCGGAGAAGCGCAGCCACAGCGCCGAATCCCCGCTCTCGCCCAGCGGCGCGACGATGCCCTCGGAACTGGACACGCCCTCCGGGATCGCGAACATGCTGCGGCCGGGCTGCAATCGGGCGCGGTCGAGCAGGGCGCGGGCGCGGGCATCGAGCACGCGGCGCGACTCGGCGCCGCCGATCGGGTCCGCGTCGCCGTTGCCGGGCCGCCGGATGGGCTGGGTGATGTGCGGGGCCAGACCCGCGGCGGTGTACTGATTGTCCTCGGACACATACAGTTCCGGGCCGGCGTGGTGATTGGGCCACACCGAGACCACCGCGGCCTCCGCTCCGACCGCGCGGCGCAGCTCCTCCAGTCCGACGGTGAGGACCTCGACCACGCTGGTGGCCGCGCCGACCGCCGTGGCCAGCCGTGACACCGCCTGATCGCGGGCCTGGGCATCGTGCTCGGCGGTGACGTCACGCAGTGTGCCGACGAAAACCCGTTCGCCGTTCTCGGGTTTCACCAGCGAGGACGTCGAGACCGCCAGCCACAGCTGCCGCCCGTCCCGGTGCCGGATGGGCATCACGAACCGGGCGGCCTCGGTGCCCAGGTCCGGGTAGCGCGGTGACTCGGGGACGGTCCAGGGATGGGGGAGCGGATAGGGGATGCCGTCGGGGCCGTAGCCGGTGAGCGCGCCGAACGCCGAATTGACCTCGATCAGCGTGCCTTCGGCATCGACGACGAAGAACCCGTCCTGCAGCGACTCCACCAGCGCGGTCCGGAAGGCGTCGCGGCCCGCGAGATCGTCGGCGCGCGAACGCTGTTGCTCGTAGCGGCGGGTGCCGTCGAGGAAGCCGCGAGTGGCCACGTCCAGTGCCGCCATGGTCTGGAGCAGGAACTCCAGAGCGGCCTCACCGCGATCGGTGCCGTCCGGCGCCGGACCCAGCCCCTCCTGCTCGAGCAGCCGGTAGTGGTGCTCGGTGAGATCGAGGATGCTCACCCCCTCCACCAGTGCGCGGCGGCCGAGTTCGTAGCCCTCGGCCAGGGTGTTCTGATCGGGGGCGCGCAGGTGCAGTCGCAGCGCGGCGGCGTACGCCTCGCGGAAAGCGGCCAGTACCGCGCTCACTACGGCCTCATGGCTTCACACTCGGAATGGGTTGGGAGGGATGGGATTGCCCGCGGTGGCGGGCCGCCAGCACCAGCGCGTCGTCGGTGTCCTTGGCGTGGCGGGCCAGGATCTCGGCGGTGATCTCCGAGGTCGGTTTGGACAGGTCGACGGCGTCGGCGAAGCTCGAGGTGATGCCGTCGGTCGACATCAGCAGCAGATCGCCCGGCCGCACCGGCACCGTCTGCGGTTGCAGGTTCGGCGGCAGCAGATAACCGACGATGCCGCCCGAGAGCAGGACCGTCGCCCGGATGGCGGGCTTGCCGGGTGCCGCCGCCACGATGCGGGATTCGACATTGCCGACCCCGAGCCAGTGCACCCGGTCGCGAGAATCGAACAGCGCCAGCGAGACCGCCGCGCCGCGGGTGTCGCTCATGGCCCGGTGACACAGCAGCATCAGCACGTCCAGGGGCTCGGCCCGGTTCTCGGCCAGCACCTGCGCGGCGCGATCGGAGGCGTCCGCCGCGGCCGCGCCATGACCCAGACCGTCCAGCACGGCGAAAAGCACGGAACCGCCGCCGGCGTCGAGCACCACCGAGCGGTCGCCCGAAACCCGTTGCCCGGGTAGGGCGCGTCCGGCGACGGCCCATTCGACCGCGCCGATGTTGCCGTCCTCACGCACCGCTGGGGACCCACTTCCACATCTCGACGAGGGTGCCCTGGCCGGGCTCGGAATTGATGACCATGCCGTCCATCAGCCGCCGCGAGCCCGGAAGCCCCAGGCCCAGACCGCGTCCCGTGGAGTACCCGTCCTCCATGGCCCGTGGGATGTCTGGAATGCCCGGCCCGTTGTCCTTGGCCTGCACCACCATCGAGCGCCGGCCGTCACGATCCTGCACGCCCAGCCGGATCTCGCCGGTGCCCGCGTAACTCGTGATATTGCGCGCCACTTCGGAAATGGCCGTAGCGATCATGGTGCGGTCAGAAAGCGAGAAGCCGAGTTTGGCAGCCAACTCCAGCCCCGCTTGCCGCGCGGTCACGATGTCGTTGGACACGGTCACCGCGATCACCACGTCGTCAGCGGCCACGATCACGACCATCTTTTTGGCTGCGACTATGGATCTTCTTGTTCAGCCACGACAGGCCCTCCTCGAGGTCCAGCGCCGTGTGCATACCCTCGAAGGTAAGTCCCAATTGCACCATGGCGAAAGCGACTTCGGGCTGCAGGCCCACGATGACCGTCTCCGCGCCGCGCAGCTTGGTCATGTGGGCGATGGTACGCAGCGATCTGGCGGCAAAGGAGTCCATTACGTCGATTGCGGTGACATCGACGATGATGCCCTGGGCGCGATATCTGCTGACGTAGGTCATCAGATCGTCTTGCAGGCGTTCGGTATCGGCGTCGGTGAGCGCTGACTGCACCGACGCGATGAGATAGGTGCCCTGCTTCAGAATGGGTACCGGCATGAGCCCCGCCCGGGTTATCTTCCGTCGCGATCGGTGACGCGCGACACCTCGTAGCCGAGCAGCCGCTCCGCTTCCTCGATGCCACCCTGGAGGTCACCGACGGCGTTCATCTTCGACAGATCCAGGCCGATGGTGACCAGGGTAAGCGCGATCTCCGACGACAGGCCGGTAATGATGACATTGGCGCCCATCAGGCCCGACGCGTCGACGGTCTGCACCAGGTGGTTGGCCACCGTGGAGTCGATGGCGGGCACACCGGTGATGTCGATGACGACGACCTTGGCGCGGTTGGCGCGAATGGCGCGCAGCAGCTGCTCGGTGAGCTGACGGGCGCGCTGCGAGTCGAGCACACCGATGATGGGGAGGATGAGCAGCTGCTCACGCACCTGGAGCACCGGGGTGGACAGCTCGCGAATCGCTTCCTGCTGCTGGCGGATGACGCGCTCGCGTTCCTGCACGAAGGACACGGCCACGGTGTTGGCGATCCGGTTCGCGGCCGGTTCGTACGCGTCGAGAACCAGTTTGAGCAGCTCGAAGTCGGACTGGTACTTCTCGAAGAGGCTGCGCGCCAGCACGTCTCGCAGCAGGAGCACGATGCCGACGACCTCGTCGGTCTCGACGCCTCGGGGGATGATGCGTTCGGACAGGTCGCGCGCGTAGGCCTGCAGCGCTTCGACGCTACCGGTCTCGAGCACCTCGACATAGTTGTCGTAGACCGAGGTCGCTTCCGAGAAGATCTCCTCGGGGGTCATGGCGGTGAGCAGCTGGGCATCGGTGATGCGACGGGCCCACTCCTCGCGCAGTTCGGTGCGGTTCTGCCGCAAGTGCTCGACGAGCTGCGGGAGCAGATTGTCGACGGAATTCGCGGGCAGCGAATCCGCCGAGAGACCGATGGACACGTCGGACATGGAAACTCCTGCCCCTTTCGCTAAGGCCAGGTCGGGTGCTCACTTCCACGACCGTAGCCAGCCGTGTGCTCGGTGCCGACCCACATGGGAAGCCGGTGCCGAGCCTAGTCTTACCCACTACCCGATGGGTGCCAAACCAAACCGAGGTGGGCAGGCGATTTCGTGTCAGGTGTGCTGCTCACGGGTCTCGGCCCGGCCGAGTGAGGGTTCGGCGCCGCGATGATGGGCCAGCAGGGTGTCGTAGATGTCGGCCAGCGCGGCCAGCTGGCCACGATCGAGCACATCCACCATGTGGCGGCGAACACTGTCCACGTGTGCCGGGGCGGCCGAATCGAGCACGTGCACGCCCTTGTCGGTGAGCACCGCCGCGGTGCGTCGCGCGTCGTCGGGAATCGACTCCCGCGCCACCAGCCCGCGCTTCTCCATCCGCGTGATCTGATGCGACAACCGGCTCTGCGACCACTCCAGCACCGCCGCCAGCTCGGCGAAGGACCGCCGATGATCCGGGGCGTCGGCCAGCCGGGCCAGCACGGTGTACTCCACGTAGGTCAGATTGGATTCGCGGAGGGAATCGCGCCCTACCGCGGCGGCGATCAGATCGCGGGTGAACACGAATCCGAGCCACGCGCGCATCTCGACATCATCGAGCCAACGGGTCTGCGCCACAGTTCCACTCCCGGGTTCCGCCACCATGCCAAGTCCTCCCCGCCGCCGACAAGCACATCATGGACAGGTAACACCCGCTCGGTTGAAGGTGCAACCTGTGCCTGTGCGGGGCCCGCAACCCGACCTGTCGGCGGGGCTGGAGCGGGCGCTGGATAGAGTCACTGTGCTTGAACCGTCGGCTGACCAGCCCCAGCCCTGCTCGAGGAGTCCGATTCGTGACCGCGCCTGATTTCCTGTACTCGGATCTGCTGCCCATCGGTAAGGACGAGACGCCCTACCGGCTGCTCACCACCGAGGGCGTGAGCACGTTCGAGGCCAACGGGCGGACCTTCCTGCAGGTCGAGCCCGAGGTGCTGCGGATGCTGACCGCGGAGGCGATGCACGACATCAGCCACTACCTGCGGCCCGCGCACCTCGCGCAGCTGCGCAAGATCATCGACGATCCGGAGTCCAGCGGCAACGACCGGTTCGTGGCCTTGGATCTGCTGAAGAACGTCAATATCTCCGCGGGCGGGATCCTGCCCATGTGCCAGGACACCGGCACCGCCATCGTGATGGGCAAGAAGTCCGAGGGCGTGCTCACCGGAGTCGATGACGCGGAATGGATTTCGCGCGGCGTGTTCGACGCCTACACCAAGCTGAACCTGCGCTACTCGCAGCTCGCGCCCATCAATATGTGGGACGAGAAGAACACCGGCAACAACCTGCCCGCGCAGATCGAGTTGTACTCCAACCAGGGCGATCCCGCGCAGCCGTCGTACAAGTTCCTGTACATGGCCAAGGGTGGCGGCTCGGCCAACAAGTCGTTCCTGTACCAGGAGACCAAGGCGATCCTGAACCCCGATCGCATGCTGGAGTTCCTGGACGAGAAGATCCGCTCGCTGGGCACCGCGGCCTGCCCGCCGTACCACCTGGCGGTCGTGATCGGCGGCACCTCGGCCGAATTCGCCTTGAAGACGGCCAAGTACGCCTCGGCGCACTACCTCGACAACATGCCGACCGAGGGCTCGATGGCCGCGCACGGCTTCCGCGACCTCGAGCTCGAGGAGCAGGTCTTCAAGCTGACCCAGTCCTTCGGCATCGGCGCGCAGTTCGGCGGCAAGTACTTCTGCCACGACGTGCGTGTGATCCGCCTGCCGCGGCACGGCGCGTCCTGCCCGGTCGCCATCGCCGTGTCCTGCTCGGCGGACCGTCAGGCGCTGGCCAAGATCACCCCCGAGGGCGTGTTCCTGGAGCAGCTGGAACGTGAACCGGCGCAGTACCTTCCGGAGCAGACCGACGCCATCCTCGGCGGCGACGTCGTCAAGATCGACCTGAATCGGCCGATGTCGGAGATCCGCGACGAGCTCTCCAAGTACCCGGTCAAGACCCGCCTGTCGCTGACCGGCCCGCTGGTCGTGGCCCGCGACATCGCGCACGCCAAGATCAAGGAGCGCCTGGACGCGGGCGAGCCCATGCCGCAGTACATGCGCGACATGGCCGTCTACTACGCCGGTCCGGCCAAGACCCCCGACGGCTACGCCTCGGGCTCCTTCGGTCCCACCACCGCGGGCCGCATGGACTCCTACGTCGATCAGTTCCAGGCCGCGGGCGGCTCGCACGTCATGCTGGCCAAGGGCAACCGCTCCGCGCAGGTCACCAAGGCGTGCAAGGAGCACGGCGGCTTCTACCTCGGCTCCATCGGCGGCCCCGCCGCGCGACTCGCGCTGGACTGCATCAAGTCCGTCGAGGTCCTCGAATACCCCGAGCTCGGTATGGAAGCCGTGTGGAAGATCGAGGTCGAGGACTTCCCCGCCTTCATCGTCGTCGACGACAAGGGCAACGACTTCTTCGCCGAGACCTCGAAGCCGATCGCGCTGCGCGTGCGCGAGCGCTCCAAGGAGCGCGTCTAACCAGCAGGAGGCAGGCGGATGCGGTATTCGGACAACCTCGCGCCCCGGCGGAACACCGCCGGGCGCACGGCCACCGCAGCCGCCGCCCTCGGGCCGCGCGAGGCGCGACGTGGCTGGAAGTCAACGGGAACCGGTGGGGGCTGTGCCGGATGTACGACAACGAGTGGCGGCGCTTCGAGCCGGCGACCGTGCCCGGCTTCGGCTGCCCCGCGCGTCTACCCGACGCGAGTCGAGGCTGAATCGCGGAATCGACTGACGGGTAGGAAAATTCGCGAAGCGATCGGACCGGATGGCCGGTTCGGGTATACCCGAGGCTGAACTTCGAACCTGGAGGCGTGTGGATGCGAGTGGCCGGTCCTGACCTGGTCGAGCGGCGGCGACGGCCCGCCGGAACCCGCCGGGCGGCGGCCCTGGCCGTGCTCGCCAGCGCGGGACTGGTCGGCGGCTCGGTCACCGTGGTGACCGCGACCCGCGCTGCCGCCGAACAGCTTCCAGACCTTGTCGACGACGGCATCCCGTCCGCGAAGGCCGTCGCCGCGGGCACCGAGGGCTTGGACCCCCGGCTGGCCGCCGCCTTCGCGGCCGCGGCGAGCGATGCCGACGCCGCCGGTGTCACCCTCTGGATCACCTCCGGTTACCGCACGCCCGGCGAGCAGGAAGCCCTCTGGGAGGACGGTTTACAGACCTACGGCAGCCCGGAGGCGGCTCGCCGGTGGGTGCTGCCGCCCGGCGAATCCACCCATGTCACCGGCCAGGCCATCGATGTGGGTCCCATCGAGGGCGCGCAATGGCTGGAGGCCAACGGCTCCCACTGGGGCCTGTGCCGCATGTACGACAACGAGTGGTGGCACTTCGAACTCGCCACCGTCCCCGACGGCCCCTGCCCGGCCCGCCTGCCCGACGCCAGTCAGCGCTGAGCGAGGCTTCCGTCAGGGCTGGGTTTCGTTCTGCTGCCGTGGAATTCGCGGCGGTGGCAGCCGGTCGCGGACCCACGCGGTGGTCAGCTGGGTGAATGCCCGCGTCGCGGCGGTCCGGTAGGCCTGGTCGCGGCGGAGCAAGGCGACGGTGCGCGTCGGCATCGGGGGATCGAGATCGATCGCGCGCAGGCCGGGGTAGGCCGCGGCGATGGCGGGTGGCAGCACCGTGGCCAGGGCGGTACGGCGAACGATCTCGATCACGGACTGGACGGCATTGGCCTGCACCGCGATGCGCGGTGTCACGGCGTGGGCGCGCAGGTAGTCGTCGATGTGGCCGCGGGTGGCGAAATCTCGACTCAGCAGCGCCAATTCGGCGTCGCCGAGGCCGGCGATCGGCAAGGGGGAGCGGGCGGCGCTGTGCTCGCCGACCACCAGGCTCAGGTCCTCCTCGAACAGCGGGGTGGCCTCTACGCCGGGAGAGGTCGTGCCGAGGAAGGCGATGCCGAGGTCGATGTCGTCGGCGAGGATCGCGGATTCCATGGCCTCCTGGGCGTTTTCGCTGACCTCCAGGGTGATGCCGGGGTGGCCGGCGCGGAATTCGGCGATGAGCGGGCCGACCAGGTAGGGGGTGAAGGTCGGGGTGACCGCGAGGCGCAGGGTGCCGCGGGCGAGGTCCTCGACATCGTGGACGGCGCGGTCGGCGGCGGTCAGTTCGCGCAGCGCCCGGCGGGCGTGCTCGGCGTACACCGCGCCCGCGTCGGTGAGGCGGACCGACCGACCGGTGCGGTCGAGCAGTGGTACCCCCACCAGGCGTTCGAGCTGACGAATCTGCTGCGACAGGGTTGGCTGGGACAGGTGCAGGTCCTCGGCCGCGCGGGTGAAGTTGCCGTGCTCGGCGACGGCGAGCAGGTAGCGCAGATGCCGGAGTTCCGGGGTCACAGGACGACTATAGATGACAGCAATGGGAACGATCGATATCAAGTCTTGGACTCTATAGCCACTGCTCGGGCAGGGTGAATGGCATCGGCCCGAACGGGGCCGCCGCACTCGGAAGGAGTTCCCATGCCGAACCTCGCAGACGGTCTCGGACGGTTCCAGCGCGATGTCTTCCCCGGCAAGGCGGGGCTGTTCGCCCGCCTGGCCGGCGACCACCGCCCGGGTGCGCTGTTCATCGGCTGCTCCGATGCCCGCGTGGTGCCCGAACTCATCACCTCCGCCGAAGCGGGTGAGCTGTTCGTCATCCGCAACGCGGGCAACCTGGTCCCGCCGCACACCCCCGGCGCGGCCAGCGGCGTGGTCGCCAGCATCGAGTACGCGCTGGGTGTGCTCGGCGTCAGCGACATCGTGGTGTGCGGTCACTCGGCGTGCGGGGCGATGACCGCGCTCGCCGAGGGCCAGGACCTGTCCGGTCTGCCCGCGGTGGCCGGCTGGCTGCGGCACGCCGACGCCGCCCGCGCCGCCGTCGATCCCGAGATCACCAGCGCCGCAGCGGTATCCGCGCTGGTTCGTCACAATGTGGTGGCGCAGCTGGCCAATCTCGCCACCCACCCCGCCGTTGCCTGGGCCCTGGCCCGGCGCACCCTCACCCTGCACGGCTGGGTGTACGACATCGGTTCCGGGCGCGTCGAGGCGCTCGATGCCGACGGCGAATTCTCCACCCTCGCCGCCTGATTCCCCTCCCTCCGAAAGGAAACCTCCCATGGTGCACGCACAGTTCGATCCCACCGCCCGCGAAGCCCTGGCCGACGCCGCCGTCGCCGCCAAGATCGCCAAGGACCTCACCTGGCAGCAGATCGCCGACGCCGCCGGACTCTCGCCCGCCTTCACCACCGCCGCCATCCTGGGCCAGCACCCGCTACCGGAGAAGTCGGCGCTGGCCGTGGCGGAGCTGCTCGACCTGGACGCCGACGCGGCCCGCCTGCTGCAGGCCATCCCGCTGCGCGGCTCGATTCCGGGCGGTGTCCCCACCGACCCGACCATCTACCGCTTCTACGAGATGCTGCAGGTCTACGGCACCACCCTGAAGGCCCTGGTGCACGAGCAGTTCGGTGACGGCATCATCTCCGCC
Source organism: Nocardia sp. NPDC056611 (assembly GCF_042792755.1). NCBI lineage: Bacteria > Bacillati > Actinomycetota > Actinomycetes > Mycobacteriales > Nocardiaceae > Nocardia > Nocardia sp. NPDC056611. Next base: position 130,754 of record NZ_JBHTVV010000010.1, on the reverse strand, counting down.
ATCAACTTCCGCCTGGATGTGAAGAAGGTCGCCGACCCCGAGGGCGGCGAGCGCGCGGTCATCACCCTGGACGGAAAGTACCTGCCGACCAAGCCGTTCTGAGGCTCGACGTCCCCCTCACCGGGACATGGCCTGAATGTCCGGAATCGGAAGCCGTTCGGTCATGTCCGGGCATCTGGCGGTTCAACTGGCCGCTCTACCGTCGTCCGTGGGGGAGCACAGCGGACGGAGATGTGATGCTGGAACCGCGACTTCGAACCATGTGGCTGGCCAATGCGGCGAGCGGGGCGGCGGCCGTCGCCGTGCGCACACCGCGCCCGATCTTCGCCGACCGGGCCCGGACACCCCAGGAAACGGTGGTGGCCTCGGATCTGGAACTGGTGACGGTGACCGCTGATTCGGCCATCCTGACCTGGACCACCCGGGCCCGCAACCGAGCCGGGCGGCTGCGGCCGGTCCCCGCCGACACCGAGGTGCGCCTGGCCCCCGCCGACGGACGCGGACAACCGCGCACGTGGTTGTCCGAGGCCCGCCGGACTCCCTACCACTACGCGGAGATCCGGGGCCTGGAACCGGGCCGCGCCTATCGATTCGAGGCGTACTCCGACGGCCGCCGGGCCGTGCCCGCCCGCACCCTGGTGACACGGCGTTCCGGAACACCCGAATCCACCGGTGTTTTCACCACCACCGCCCCGCCGCCCGGGCGGCTGATCCGCACCATCGCCCTCGCCAACGATCTGCACTACGGCGAACCGGCCAGCGGGCTGTTCGCGGGACTGTTCGAGGGCCTGCGCCACGGCACCGAGGAATACCCGGAATTCATGCTCAGCGCGCTGCTCGAGGATCTGCGCCTGCCGGACCGGGCGGCGGACCACCTGATCGTCGCGGGCGATCTGACGGATTCGGGAACGGCCGCGCAGGCCCTCGGTGTCCGCGCCCAGCTCGACGACTGGGGCGTGCTGGGCCGGGACTACTTCGTGTGCAGGGGAAACCACGACGTTCGTCCCCCGGAGGAGCCCGATCACTGGGGTGCGATCTTCCACCCGCGCGACCGCCTGCTCGAGTATTACGCCGGCGGGCTGCGGATCATCGGCCTCGACACCACCCGGGTGCGCGGCGCGGGTGGCACCCTCGCCGCGCCGCAGCTGGCCCACCTGCGCGAACTGCTGCGCGGTGAACCCGACCGGCCGACACTGGTCTTCGGCCACCACCCGGTCACCCGGCATGCGGCCGTGAGCAATCCGGGCGGACCCGGGTTCGTGCTGGACCGTTCCAACGCGGCCGCGCTGCACGCGCTGTACGCGAGTGCGCCCGGGGTGTTCCTGCACCACAGCGGGCACACCCATCGGAATCGGCGCACCCGCCCGGATTCCGGGATCGGGGTGGAATTCCTGGAAGTGGGCGCGGTGAAGGAGTATCCGGGCGGGTACACCCTGATCCGCGTCTACGAGGGCGGCTACGCGGTCAACTTCCACAAGACGCGGTCCGAGGCGGCGCGGCGCTGGAGCACCCGCACGCGCAGCCAATATCTTGGTCTGCACCCGGATCACGCGCTGGGCAGTTGTGCCGATCGTAATCACGTTGTCCTGCGCGATTTTTCGGGATTGTCCGGTTAGTCGGGAGCAATCCGGCCGGCGCACCGGAATATTCGGTCAATACGACCCGAATGTTCGTTCTGTTCGGCATACTGCCTGGTGCGAGTGCGCGCGGCGACGGCTCGTTCACCGGTGTGCGCACGACGCGGGCTCGACATCCTGGTTCGGCACTTCTTCAGCAACGGAGGCATGGTGGGCAGGCAGGGCAGGCAGTACCGTTCGGATCACGGCACGCTCCGGCACCAGCGCCCACCCGTCCGCATCGCTCAGCGGCCCGTTCACCCTTGGAGAGACATCTTTTCCGCCACCAGCTGGCTGATCTTCGAACTCCCCACCGCGGTGCTGCTCGCCGTCTTCGTGGGCACCGGCTGGCTCGGGTACCTCCAGCACGTGGGCACTCCGGCCCAGCCGCGCTCGGCGGTCGTGGTGCCGGTCGACCCGGCGCAGCCGGGCGGGCACTGACCCGATCGGACGGGTCCCGATCATCCGATCCACCTGATCCGCACACGAATTGACCCCGGCGCCGCACCAGCGGTACCGGGGTCGATGTCGTTCGTCAGGTCACGAGCGAAGTCGTTCGCGTCTCAGTCGTCGACGGCGGTGCCGTTGCGCGGCCGCGACGCGGCGCGGGCGCGGCGGCGGGCGGCCTGCAGTTCGGCGAGCTCCTGCTCGAGGGTCTCGGCGATCCGGAACTGGCCGGTGTCATAGACATTCAGCGGAGGGACGGGATCGGTCAGATCGGCGAGCGGAGACCGTTCGTCCTCGTCGGACTTGCGACTTTTGCCCGTCGCCGAGCGACGCTCCTTGTCCGCGGACTTCGCGGGTTCCGCCTGGCTTTCGGCCTTGGCGGTGGGCCGAGGTTCGACCACTTGTGCTTCTGCGTCAACGGTTTTCTCGGCCTCGGCGGGCCCCGCGGTCAGCGCGGCGGGTCCGGTGGCGGTGGCGGCGCCCCCGGCCGACGGCGGCGTCGGGCGGGTGGGCCAGGCCACCACGGTCGGCATGGCGCGCCGGATCTGCTCACCCGGATCGGGCAGGTCCCGGATCTGGTCGGTGGCGCGCACGATGGCCAGACCGTATCGGGAGGCCGCGGCATTGTGGATCAGCAGCGCCACACCGATCATCACCGGCGCGATGGCGTGCACCGCCACGTCGTACCAGCTGCCGTTCTTCAGGTACGGGTAGGTGTTGAGGATGACGGTCAGGCTCAGCAGCGCCATCTCGGCCACCACGACCTGGCGGCGGCTGTCGATCACACCCCACTCGGCGACCTTGTTGGTGCCGATCATGATGATCACGAGGCAGACGCTGATCATGCCTTCGAGCAGGTAGCTGAACCAGTAGAGCGGATCGGAGGGCCCGCCGGGGGCGATATTGTGCTGCACGTTGACCGCGGACCAGAGCATGCCGGCCGCGACGACACCGGCGAGCGCGCGCTGGCTCCACGCCCGATGCTTGTACAGCGACGCCAGTTTGGCGTGTGGGCTCGATTCCCGCCGCTGCGCGGCGATCGCCTTGCGGGCGAGCAGCAAGTCGCGAATGTCGGCCTTCTCAATCTCTTCGGAGGTCTGGCGGGCACGATCCGCCGCAGCCGCCGTGGCTTCGGCGTATTTCCAGCGCTGCGCGCGCTCCTGCTCGCGAATGCGCTCGGCGAGATCGCGCTCGGCGACGAGCTCGTTCTCCGACAGCGCGTCGGTCAGCGCGGGATCGTATTGGTACGCCAGCCGGCCGCGGGCCTTTTCGACCCGTAGCGCCAGCTGGGTGACGTCGTCCTCGCGCGGGTTGTCGATCGTCAATTGGTCCCCCGTCCAGGGACTCCCGATGGCTGGCACGTGATTCCGGTAGGCACGGAAGACATTTCTAGTCGATACACGGCCAACCGCGAAACTGTTGGTTTGCCGTTGGTCCAATCCTTACGGCGCGCCGCACTGCGACACGCGGATTGGGGCGTCCGTCCGGGCAGTAAGAACCCGCCGCTCCGGCCGGTGTCCAGTGGGGTTGCCGATGCCCGGATCGGGTCAATCGGTCAGCTCGAGTTCCTCGTCCATCGGGATCGCGCCCTCGAGCCCGTGCGGAAGGCGCCGCCGGTTGGGGGAGCCGAGGGCGGAGGTGAGATCGGTGCCGTCGTGCTCGGCCAGCAGGTCGTCCGAATCCCACACCAGCAGTGTCGCGCTGACCGTGTTCTCGGCCGCCGAGTGCGCCAGATCGTAGTGCGCGCAGGCGGGCACGTGCGGGTAGGTGATCCAGAGGTCGTAGCCGGTCATGAACAGGTCGAGGTCGAATTGCACCGAGAGCCCGAGCAGTTCGCTGCGGCCGTTGTCGTCGACGCCCGCGAACGCCTCGTCCAGCGCCAGCAGGCGCGGCGCCTGCGGGTCGGCGGAGTCGAGCATCACGTGCGCGGCCGCGAACAGCGGAAGGTGCAGCGAGACCGACTGTTCGCCGCCCGAGAGCGCGCTGTGGCGGGCCACGGTGAGGCGGTCCTCGGTGCCGTCCGCGGTGAGGATGGTGAACGAGAACACCCGCCAGGTGCGGTAATCGAGGGTGGCCGCGAGGATTTCGGGGAACGAGCGCTCCGGGTGCGCGGCGCGGGCGGTGCGGATCTCGGCCGCGAAGTAGGCGCGGACGGTCGACAGGTCCTCCGGCGTGAGGTCGGCGGAGTCGCGGTCGAGCAGCTTGCACACCGCGCGCGCCGGTTCGGAGAGGTTGTCGGCCAGGACCCAGTGCACGCCGATGGTGTTGCCCGAGGACATGCGGCGCTGCTTCATCTCCGCGCCCATGCGGGAGATGAGATCGCGGGCGTCGGAGGTGCGTTCGTGGATCTGCTGGGCCAGTCCGGTCAGCAACGCGTCCTCGAGGATGCGGCGCTCGGCATCGGTGAGCAGCAGTTCCTGATCGCGCCGCGCCGCGCCGATGCGCTCGGCGAAGTCGGCCAGCGAGGACAGCCCGTGGTCGTCGTGCACCTGCACCACGGTGAGGCCGTCGGCGGCGTCCCAGTGCAGGCGGTAGTCCTGGCGGGCCGCGGCGAGCGCGGCGTCGAACTCCTGCAGGGCGGTGGTGACGGCGCTGCGGGTGGCCTTGCGGGCCGCCTCACCCGCGCGCACCGAAGCCGTTGCGGTGGCGAGGTTCCCGAACAGCGCGGCCACGTCGGCGGGCAGCACGGCCGGTTCCTGCTCGGGATCGCCGTTCTCGATGCGGTACAGCAGCTGCTCGGGGGTGGACCAGGCGGCGTCGGCCGCGGGCCAGCGGCTGTCGGCGGGCGCGCCCAGCAGGCTGAGCAGGTCCGGGCGCGCGTAGGGGGCGAGATGGCGGACGTCGGCGAGCAATTCGGTGAGCGCGGTGCCCAGGGTGTCGTGGGCGGCGCGGTGCGCGCCCTCCGCGGCGCCGACCGCCTCGATGGCCTCGGCGGCGGCCTTGCGGGCGGCCTTCTGCTCGGCGCGGGCCGCGTCGATGCGTTCGCGAGCCAGTTCCAGTTCGCGATCGACGTCGGCGGCTCCGGCGCCCAGCGCCTCGCGCAGGGTCTCCAGTTTGCGCAGCTGCTCTTCGTATCCCGAGCGGGCGGCCTCGGCCTCCTCGGCGAACGCCTCGGCCAGATCCTTGGATTCGTCGAGGCGATCCCCGGCCTCGCGGGCCCGCTCGTGTTCGCGCTGATGGTCGCCGCGCAGGCGCAGCAGCGCTGTTCCGGCGTTCTCGAAGTGCCGGACCGCGGCCGCCAGCGCGTCCAGCTCGACCGGATCGCGGGGCGCGCGGTGGTCGGCGGCGATGGCGCGGACCTTCTTGTCCGCGTTGGTGTATTCGGCCACCGCCTGATCGAGATCCCGCTCGGCCTGCGCGGCCGCCTCCGAGCGTGAGCGCAGCATGCCCGCGGCCTCGGCCACGCCGCGCAGGGCGGCGGTGACCGCGGTGGTGCGCGGAAGCGCCTTGGCGGCCGCCGAAATCAGGCCCAGCTCGGCCGTGGCGGCCTGCTCCTCGGTCTGGGCGGTCTCGGCCTCGGCGACGGCCGTTTCGATGGCAGCGGCCAATTCGGCCAGCCGCAATTCGCGGCGGCGGGCGCGGGCGGTGGTGCCGACGAATTCCGCGTCGGTCTTGACGTGCCGACCCGACTGGACGCCTTGGCGATAGCGGCCGTCGGTCGCGATCGTCAGCTGCCCCTCGACGCCGACCGGTTGTGCGGCGGCCCCGGAGACGATGTGCGCCTTGTCCGCTCCCGCACCGGTGGCCGTCGCGTGCGGTGACTCGTAGAGGGCGATGGAGGCGAGCACCCCGGCGACGGTCTCCCGGGGAACCGTCAGTGACGGTGAATCGTCCTCCACGACCAGCACATCCGCGAGCGTGCGCCCGGTGGGCCGCTGCTGGGGCGGCAGCGGAACCAGGAACTGGTCCGACGCGTGCGGCGGCAGCTCGGTCTCGGCGCAGACCCACGCGTCGAGCAGGTTGGCGGCCTGCAGCGCCGCCTCGAGTCCGGCGGCGTGCTGCGGCGCGACACCGTCGGCGAAGCGGACCAAACGCCACAGCGGCGCGCCGGGACGCTCCGCTCGCGCGTCCGTACGGGCCGCGAAAGCCGGTGGCGCGTCGTCGCGTTCGGCCGCGACCCGCTCCCGCTCGGCCCGCAGTTCGCTCGCGCGGGCGGTGGCCTGGGCGGCGCGGGCGCGCGCCTCCTGGCGGCGGCCGCGGATCTCCTCGGTGAGCGGTTCGGTGCGCTCGGCCAGCACCTCGGCGGGGGTGGCGGGGACGGGCGGATCCTCCAGCGCGGCCTCGGCGCCCGGTGCGGCCCCGGCGGTCGCGGGGGCCTCGGCGCCCGACGCGCTCTTCGCCTTCTCGGCGCGGCTGTTCGGTGTGCCGCCACGGCGGGTTAGCGGTTCGGTGCCGACCTCACCCAGGGCCTCGTTGAGCGCCTCGAACAGCCCGGTGCGGATCGGGGTGTACACCTCGCGGTGGGTGTCCCACCAGTCGCGCAGGGTGATGGCGGTGTTCGAACGGGCCAGCGCGACAGCGGCTTCGGCCTCGGCGAGCTCGGCGGCCGCGGCATCGCGCAGTTCCACCGAACGGCCGCAGGCGCGTTCGGCGCGGGTACGTTCGGTGCCCGCCTGGTCGACCAGGGTCAGCGCCCGCCGGACCGCGCGGACATCGCCGTCGCGTTCCTCGGCGTGCGAGCGGACCGTGGTGGTGAGCTGGTCGGCGCGCGCCGATTCCGGCAGCGTGGTCCAGGGAATACCGGCTTCCTCGGCGACCGAACGCAATTCGTCCTCGCCGCGCGACAGCGCCGAGGCGGCATGGGCGACCGCCGCCTGTGCGCGCTCGGCTTCCTCGAGCCGCTGGTCCACGGTCTGACGGGATTTCAGCGCCTTGTCGTGGTGGACAGCCGCGGAGGTCTCCAGGCGGCGCACCGCGTCGGCGAGGTCGTCGAGCTGCTGTTTGCCCTCGTAGGCGCTGGAGCGCTGCAGGGTCTCACGGTCGGCCAGGGCCTGTTCGTAGGCGCGGTCGGCATCCTCGGCGCGGGTCTCGGCGGCGGCGCGTTCGGTGTCGCGGCGGGTGCGCAGGGCGGCCGCGGCGTGCAGCGCGGTGCCTGCGTGGGTGACCGTGTCCAGGCGCGTCCGCACCTGATCGACGTCCGTCTTCGCCTGGACGGCCAGGTATTTCCGGTAGACGGTGACGAAATCGCGGGTCGCGGTGTCGGCCTGCACCAGGCCCTCGAGGGTGCGCCCGACCTCCTCCATATCGCTGAAGGAACGGGCGGCGTCGAGGATCAGCTGTTCGTCGAGCGGACGCAGGCCGTCGGTGAGGGCCTGCGAGAGTCCGCGCGGGTCCAGGTTCTTGGCCAGCTGCGGGCGGCGCAGCGTCAGGATCAGATTGATGAGCTGGTCGTAGCGCTGCTGCCCGAGCCCGAACATGCGGGCGTCGATGGCCGCCCGGTATTCGACCGGCCGGTCCACGATGGTGTCGGAGCCGATCTGCTCGGCCAGCTGCTTGCGGGTCAGCGGCCGATCGTCGGGGCCGAGCAGCGAGAAGTCCACGCCGACCCGGCCGTCGGCGACGAAGTACCAGCGGGTCACCTTGTCGTTGGAGCGGGTGGCGCGCATGCCGATACCGATGGTGACGGTCTCGGGGGAGTCCCAGTCGCCGCGCGCGAACTCCATCCACACGTACGAGTAGGCCGATTCCTGCTTGCGGTACAGCAGGTTCGACTTCATGGTGCGTTCCTCGCCCGCGAACGGGTTGAGGCGGCGCGGCTCGATGCGGCCGTCCAGCACGAACGGGAAGAGCACCTCGAGGGCCTTGGTCTTGCCGGAGCCGTTGGGGCCGCGCAGCACCAGACGGCCGTCGGCGAAGCAGAATTCCTGGTCGCGGTAGTCCCAGAGGTTGATGATGCCCGCCCGGGTCGGGACGAAGCGCACTCCACCGTGAATGTGGTCGGCCATCAGTTCCCCGATCCCTTCGCTGTGCTGTCGGACGCAGTGCCCGCTGTGCTGTCGGACGCAGTTACCGCGGTGCTGTCGGCCAGCGCGTCGTCCGCGCCGAGTTCGGTGGGGGAGAGGAACAATTCGGACTCCGCGCGGGTGCGGATGGTCACGATCGCGCCCCGGTAGCGGGCCAGCGCGGGCAGGATGAGCAGCCCGCCGTCGACCAGCTCCACCAGGCGTAGCCGTTCCAGCAGCGACACCACTTCGCCGGTGAGACCCGCGACATCGGCCTGCCACTGCGCGGCGAAGGTATTGCCGTAGCGGTCGGTGAGCATCTTCACGGTGTCGCGGATCCACGAGGATTCCAGGAACGGGAAGTCCGGGATCTCGGGCTCCTCGGCGGGCTCGTCCGAATCCTCCTGGGCGCCGAACACATCCAGGGGATCGGCCAGCGGCGCGAAGACCGTGGTGACGGGGATGGCGCTGTCGAGCTGGTCCACCAGATCGGTGTACGGGCGCTCCGGGCGCGGTCTGCGCTCGACCGGATTGTCGATGTCGAGGACCAGGTCCGCGATCTCACCCGCCAGCAGCAGCGCCACCTGGGCGAGCGTGCCGGTGCCCGGGAACCGCACGTCGGAGAGCCGGCCCGAACTGTCGATCAGCGCAACGCCTTCCGCGCGCCGCTCGGCCCGCAGCCCGGTCAGGTATTCGACCTCGGTGACGAGTTTCTCCTGTGCCAGCAGCGACCGTTCGGGTTCGTCGAGTTCGTCGGCGTAGACCACCGGCTTCTCGACCAGCGCCCGGCGTACTTTCCGGGCCGCGGCGGCCTGTGCGGGGGAACGGGTTTCGGCCCCGCCGCCCGCCGCCTCCGACAGCAGCCCGGTCACGCTCTGCAGGTGCTGGAGCGCGCGCGGCGGCCGGAACAGTGCGAACACGATGGACCGGTCGATGTCGTAGAGCGCCTCCCCGGCTTCGGGATCGCTGGCCCAGCCGCCCGCGTCACCGTCGGCGAGGGTGACCGCGCCGCGCGCCGCCAGCCAGCCCACCGCGTCGACGAAGGCGTCGCGATCGGCGGCCCGGTCCGGCGCGAGCTCGAGCCCGTCGACCCGTTCGGTGTAGGCGGCCACCTGATCGGCCAACTCCGACAACGTGATCTGATCCCCGGCGCGGCCCAGCGCGGCCAGCGCCAGCGCCAGGTACGCGTAGCGGCGGCGGTCGAAGACGCGGTCGCCGGTGGTCCGGGCGGGACGGCCCGCGTCGAGCTGGTCGAGGATCGGGAACAGGCGGGCGGTGGTCTCGGTGACCTCGAGGCGATAGCCGAACAGTTCGGCCAGATCCTCGCGCAGTTCGGTCGCCCACCGCCGCAACAGCGGCAGCGCGATCCGATCGGGGTAGGTGCGGGTGACCAGATGGTTGGCCAGGATGACCCGGGCGGCGCGCTGGTAGCTGTCCAGGGCCAGCGAATCGATGGTGCGCGCGTGCATCAGCGGACCCCCGCGCTCTGGCTGCCGGGCTCGACGCCCGGTGGCGGTGAGTCGGTCCGATCCTGCCGCGCCACAGGGGATTTGCGTTCTCGCAGCGAGGCCGTCTCACGCACTTCCAGTCGTCGGTTGTTCAGGTACAACACGCCCTTGGAGGTGCGGACCAGCGTGGACCCCTGGTGTTCGGAGACGGTGAGGGTGACGCCGTTGTCGGAACCGGAGGTGCCGGGCACCCGCCCGCTCACCGGCACCCACGCGGTGGAGGCGGCGTCGAGGAGTTTCAGCAGGACCTCGGTCTCGCCCTCGTCGAGTTCGCGGTCGTAGAGGTCGGCGGTGGCCAGTGAGCGCGCGGCCTCGGCGCGGGCGCGCTGGGCGTCCAGCTGAGCCTGGCGCAGCCGCCGGATGCCGGCGTCATTGCGTTGCAGCCGGGCGGGCGCGCCCGGTGTGGGCGGCCGCCCGGTCTCGGCGAGGGTGCGGGCAATCTCCAATGGCGGTGCGTCCCACCAGGATCGGATGGCCGGGATCACGTCGGCATCGGGGTGCTGCATGGCCAGGTGCCGCGGCCGCCCGAGGCCGAAGACCGCGTCGTAGAGGGCGTGCGCGGCGTCCGCGCTGGGGGCGGCGGTGAACCAGCCCGCCAGGTGCCGCAGCGCGGATTCGCGGCTGACACCGCCCTTGCGGGTCTCGGTCACCCGGCGCAGCAGCGAGAGTACGGCGGCGATGGCGCTCATGGTGGCCTCGCGCAGCCGCTCGCATTCGGTGAGCCCGCCGTCGTCGTCGCCGATGAACCAGCCGCGCAGGCCGTGCCAGCGAGCCCGCCAATCCGCTTGGCGCTCTTCCGGGTTGAGGAGCACCCGTTCGTCGCAGCGGGCGGCGCGTTCGATGAGGTCCTCGACGCCGGTGTCCTCGACCTCGCGGATGGCGGTGGCCAGCCGGGGCGCGAAACGCGCCAGGTCCATGGAGAATTCGCGCATGTGCGCCAGCAGCGCGTCCTTGTGCGCCAGGAACGCCTCGGGGGTGGCCTCGGTGGTGCGGACCAGATCGCCCAGGGTCAGATAGAAATGCGCGGCGCGTTCGGCCAGATCGGTGAGCGCCCGGTCGAGCCGGTTCAGCACGCGGTAGACGCGCGGGGCGTCGGCGCTCTTGTTGGCCTCGGCCAAGGTGTGCAGATCGGCCAGCAGTTCCGGCAGCACCAGCCGCGAGAGCGCGGCCTCGTCCAGCCGGGCCTCGAGCACGTCGGACACCGCGCGGAAGGCTTGGTATCCGGCCTGCGAGAACTGGTAGACGAAGTGCCGGTTCCGGTACTCGGCGAGCGTGGCCGCACGGGTGCCGTCGTAACTGCGTTCCAGCACGCCCCAGTGATGCAGCTGTTCGAGCAGCGGCCCGACCTCGGTGGCGGTGAGAGCGGGTGCGCCCGGGCAACGTTCGAGCGTGTCGGCCACGTCGGAGGCGTGCAACAGCACCACGTAGGCGGCGCGGGCGGTATCGAAGGCTCGTAATACCCACAGGTAGTCGGCCCGCTTCTCGGCGGTGGCGAAGGAGAACAGGCGCAGCCGGTCGGTGCGCGGAAACTCCTGGGACCCGACCCCCCTCGGGTCGGGCAGCAATCCGTCAGCGGACTCGGTCACCGGGAGAAGGTTAGTACCCCCTGCCGACCGGTTCGGAATCGTGCCGAGTGTCGGCGCGCCCGATCCGGCCGGGGTGACCGGTTCCGCCGCTCACGGTCCTGACGACCAGGTGTGAACCGGACGATCAGTTGCCCAGCGCGGCGACGCCCGCCTGCGCGAACCTCTCGTCCAGATCCCCGCTCGGCGCGCCCGCGACACCGATGCCCGCGATCGGAGCGCCGCCCTTGGCGGTGACCGGCGCGCCGCCGCCCAGGAACAGGGTGCCGTCGATGTCGGCCAGATGCGGCGCGCTGTCGAGACGCTTGGCCAGCACCGAGGTCGGCGCGTTCCACGACACCGCGGTGAACGCCTTCTGCTGGGCGGAGGTGTAGGACTGCGGGCCCGCGCCGTCGCCGCGCAGGGTGACGACGGTATTGCCGTCGCGGTCCACCACCGCGACCGTCACGTGCTGGTTCTCCTTGACCGCGGCGTCCAGGGCGGCCTGCGCGGCCTTGGTGGCGGCGGCGATGGTCAGGTGGGTGCTCTGCGCCAGGTTGCCGTTGGCCACATCGGCCGCGACGGGGGTCTTGGCGCCCGGGTCGGGATCCTGGGCGTTGACCGACACCACGCCGATCACCCCGGCCGCCGCGACGGCCGCGACCGCGCCGCCGATGATCAGGCGCTTGCGGGTGTGGTTCGAGGGCTGCTCGGGGGTCATGACATCCTCCTGGGATTGCGGTGAAAGCTGTTCGCTCGGTTCGTGATCCAGCGTGCGTTCCGGAACGCCCCGGCACATCGGCGCAGTGGCTGGGATTCGGCGGGCGGTCCGGCCGAGCCCCGTATCAACCGATCGGATGACCCGGGCGGCGGTGCGCGCACGGCAGAATGAGGGTGTTTGCCCGTCGTTGTCGCCGAGGAGGTGTTCACATGCCGTCGTCCCGTGACGACACCCGGCTGCTGGGCACCATCGTGCACAGCGCCTTCTACGTCCTGCTGGCGGCGTCGCTGCTGCGATTCCTGCTGCGGCATCCCGAGAGTCCGCGCACGCCGTGGGTGATCGGGCTCTCGCTGGCACTGGCCGTGCTCTACGTGGTGAGCGAACTGCGCGCCTCCGAACGGCTGGTGTGGTTCGCGCTGCTGGTGTCGGGCTGGGCGGTACTGGTCGTGCTCGCACCGAGTTTCGCGTGGTGCGCGGTCCCGCTGCTCTACACGGGGCTGCGCATCCTGCCGGTCCGGGTGGCGCTGGCCCTGGTCGCCGGGCTGACCGCGTTCGTGGTGTGGGCGCAGCTGAAGCTCGCGGGCTGGATCGACCCGAACCTGCTGCTGGCCCCGCCCGCGGTCGCCGCCCTGAGCACCGCGCTGTTCCTGGGCCTGCTGCGCACCACCGAACGGCAGGCCGCGCTCATCGACGATCTGCGCGCCACCCGCCGCGAACTGGCCGCCACCGAACGCCGCGCGGGCACCCTCGCCGAACGTCAGCGCCTGGCCATGGAGATCCACGACACCCTCGCGCAAGGGCTTTCGAGTCAGCGCATGCTGTTGCAGGCCGCCGACCGGATCTGGGACAGCGATCCGGGCGCGGCGCGTGAACACGTGCGCGGCGCGGCCGGGGTGGCCGAACACAATCTGGCCGAGGCCCGCCGTTTCGTCCACGACCTCGCGCCGACCGACCTGGCCGCGGGCGGCTCCCTGGTCGCGGCGCTGGAGGCGATGGCGCGGCGGGAGGGCGGGGACACCCTCACCGTGCGCGTGCACGTGGAGGGTGCGGCGGTGGGCCTGCCCGCGGGGGTGGAGGCCGCGCTGCTGCGGATCGCGCAGGGCGCGCTGGCCAATGCGCGTGAGCACGCGGAGGCGAACACCGTCACCATCACCCTGACCGATCTCGGCGACCGCCTGGTCCTCGACATCGCCGACGACGGAACGGGTTTCGACCCGGCGACGCTGCCCACGGCCGCCGACCGCGGGCACGGCCTGCCCGCCATGCGCGCCCGCCTGCGCCAGCTCGGCGGTGCCCTCACCGTCGAATCCGCCCCCGGGGACGGCACCGTCGTCTCCGCCGAAGTCCCCTTGGAGCGGCCGTGACCGACGCGAAAACCCCTGTCCGCCTGGTGCTCTGCGACGACCACGCGGTGGTCCGGGCGGGTCTGCGCGCGCTGCTCGGCAGCGCCCCCGACATCGAGGTGGTCGGCGAGGCGGGCAGCGGCCCCGAGGCCGTCGCCGTCGCCGAACGCCTGCACCCCGATGTCGTCCTGATGGATCTGCAGCTCGGCGGTGACATGGACGGCATCGAGGCCACCCGCCGCATCACCACCACCGTACGGCCCGCCCCCTACATCCTGGTCCTCACCACCTTCGACACCGACGCCGACATCACCCGCGCGATCGCCGCGGGCGCGACCGGCTACCTGCTCAAAGCCGAACGGCCCGAAGAACTCTTCGCCGCCATCCACGCCGCCGCCCAGGGGCGCACCGCGCTCTCCCCGCCGATCGCCGACCGCGTCCTCGAGCGGATGCGCAACCCGCAGCCGGCGTTGACCGCCCGCGAACTCGACATCCTCGGCCAGCTCTCCCAGGGCCTGGGCAATCGCGAGATCGCGCGCGCCCTGCACGTCAGCGAGGCGACGGTGAAGACCCACCTGGGCCGCATCTACGACAAGCTCGGCGTTGACACCCGGGCCGCGGCGGTCGCGGTCGCCAACGAACAACGGCTGCTGAAGTAGCGCTCGGACGCCCCGGTGCCCGCGGTTGCGCCGTCGGCGGTTTCGGGCCGACTCGTGTCATGATCGGGGCGGCGGCGGGCTCGCGTGCCGCGGCCGCGACAGCGCTATCGGACAGGTGGTGAGGGTGGAAGACCAGGGTCAGCCGACGAGTGAGGCGGAACAGCCGCTCGACTACCGCTTCACGCTCGCGAACGAACGCACCTATCTCGCGTGGATCCGCACCTCGCTCGGCCTGCTCGCCGCCGGCGTCGCGGTGCACACGCTGGTGCAGCCGTTCCACCACGCCGGAATCCGGCGCGCGCTCTCACTGAGCTGCATCGTGCTGGCGGTGACGCTCGCGGTCGGGGCGTACACGCACTGGCGGGACGTGCAGGCCCGCATGACTCGCGGCGACGTGCTGGGGAACACGCTGCTGGTCCCGATCCTGGCGGGCGGCATCGCCATCGTGTCGATCTTCGCGGCCGTCGCGACGGTGTGGCCATGACCGGCACGGCGTCGATGGTGCGGGCATGACCGAGACGCCCACCTTCTATTCCGAGCGCACCGCGCTGGCGTGGCGGCGCACCGCGATCGCCGCCATGGGCACGTCGGCGCTGTTCGTGAATCACGCGGCCGTCAGCGGCTGGCATCCGGCCGCGATCGGGCCCGCGCTGGCCGCGGCGGGGCTGCTGTTCCTCGCGGGGATCAGCTTCGCGCGCAACAACTCCCTGCACCACGGGCATCGAGCGCACGGGCCGCGCGCCATCGCCATGGCCACGGCGGTGGTCCTGGCCGTGTGCGCGGTGGCGCTGTTCATCGCGTTCTTCGTCCCTGGCGCACCTCCCGCTACCACCTAGCAGGCGGGTTGGAGATCACTCGGGCGGGGATCGGAATCCGTTCGGCCGCCGCGTAATCCGGGCGGTCGGTTCAGTTCGCGGGCGTGAGCAGGGTGGTGAGGGCGCGGCGGACCGCCTCGGACGCGGCCCGCACCGAGAGCCCGCGGCGGTCGATCAGATGGTGGCGGTAGGGCCAGCCGACGGTGGCGTCGACCAAGTCGAGCAACTGCTCGCCGGAGTCGCCGGCCAGCTCCGGGGCGAAGCCGCGGGCCAGCGCCTCGCGAATCCGCTTGTCGGTCAGCCGCATCCGCTCGTCCACCGCGGGCGAGCGCAGCGATTCGACCAGGCCCAGCACCCGCGGCTCGCGCTGCAGCCGGAAGATCGCCTCACCCTGGCGCACCACCGCGTCGATGCGCTTGTCCAGCGGCTGCGCCGGGTCGATCTCGGTGATGAGCGCCTCGACCTGTTCGGACTGCTGGTCCACCGCCGCGGTGAGCAGCGCGGTGCGCGATGGGAAGTGCACGAAGATGCTGCGTTCGGACACCCCGGCCCGTTCCGCGATATCGCGGGTGGTGGGGTCGAACGAGCCCTCGTGCACCGCCGCCAGCAAGCCCTCGATGATGGCCTTGCGGGTCTGCGGCGGATTGCGCCGCCGCCGCGGGCTGTCGCCTTTGCCCTCGCTCATGGCAGGAATCCGATCACATCGGGCCGGACCCCCGACGCGCAGGTCCCGGCGTATGGGTGAGGTCACAGGGCCATGTTATTGCAGTATCACTGCAATAGCGAGGTAGGCTGGGGTGGGGCCGGAGAGTTGGCGAATATTCAGCTAACGATCCTGCCACTCGCATCAGCCAGATGGAGACAGGAGCGCCGATGACCGACGACAACCGCACCGATCACGCGAACAACCCCGGGCCGGGGCGATTCACGGTGTCGCGACGCGGAGTATTCGGGGTGGGCGCGGCGGCCCTCGCGGCGGTCGGGGTGGGCGCGGCCGTCACCGGCTGCGACAGCAACGCCGACAACGGGTCCGCCGCGGAGAAGACGTCCAAGGATCCGGTCGACCCCAGCGGCCACATCACCGATCGGCAAGCGACGGTGAAGTCCTCGCTGCCGTTCTCCGACACCCAGGACTTCGCCGACACCGACAAGGGTTTCATCGCCAAGCTGGACCCCGATCGGGTCATCGACGCCAAGGGCAATGTCATCTGGGACAACGACTCCTACGGGTTCCTGCAGGGCAGCTGTCCCAACTCGGTGCACCCGTCGCTGTGGCGGCAGTCGCAGCTGGTGGTGAAACAGGGCCTCTACGAAGTGGTTCCGGGCATCTACCAGATCCGCGGCCTGGACCTGTCGAACATGACGATCGTCGAAGGCAAGACCGGCGTCATCGTCATCGACCCGCTGATCTCCACCGAGACCGCCAGGGCGGGCATGGACCTGTACTTCGCCCACCGCGGCCAGAAGCCGGTGACGGGCATGATCTACACCCACTCCCACGTCGACCACTTCGGTGGCGCGGCGGGCGTCATCACCGCCGAAGACGCTGCCTCGGGCCGCATTCCGGTGCTCGCACCGCAGGGCTTCACCGAACACGCGGTCGCCGAGAACATCTTCGCGGGCACCGCCATGGCGCGGCGCTCGGCCTACATGTACGGCGCCGCCCTGCCGCGCGGCGACAAGGGACAGGTCGGCGCGGGCCTGGGCATGACCACCTCTACCGGCACCGTGAGCCTCCTCCCGCCCAACCGCGACATCACCCGCACCGGGCAGGAGGAGACGATCGACGGGGTGCGCATGGTCTTCCAGATCACCCCCGGCACCGAGGCGCCCTCGGAGATGAACTTCTACTTCCCGGACTTCCGGGCCATGTGCATGGCAGAGAACGCCACCCACACCCTGCACAACCTGCTCACCCTGCGCGGCGCGCTGGTCCGCGACGCGCACGTCTGGTCGCAGTACCTGACCGAGACCATCACCATGTTCGCCGGTGTCTCCGATGTCGCGTTCGCCTCGCACCACTGGCCCACCTGGGGGTCGGACAAGCTCACCGAATGGCTGTCGCTGCAACGCGATACCTACGCCTACCTGCACGACCAGACCCTGCGCATGCTCAATCAGGGCTACACCGGCATCGAGATCGCCGAGCAGATCCAGATGCCGCCCGCCATCGAGCGGAAGTGGTACAACCACGGCTACTACGGGTCGGTCAGCCACGACGTGAAAGCCGTGTACCAGCGCTACATGGGCTGGTTCGACGGCAATCCCGCGCACCTGTGGGAGCATCCCCCCGTCGAGTCGGGCAAGCGGCACGTGGACGCCATGGGCGGCGCGGGCGGCGTGCTGAAGGTGGCCCGCAAGGCCTATGCCGACGGCGACTACCGCTGGTGCGTCCAGGTGCTCAACTACCTGATCTTCGCCGAGCCCGACAACCAGAAGGCGAAGATGTTGCAGGCCAGCGCCTTCGAACAGCTCGGCTACGGCTCCGAGAACGGCACCTGGCGCAACTTCTTCCTCTCCGGCGCCTACGAGCTGCGCAACGGCAACTTCGGCACCCCGACCAAGGCCAACTCCGCGTCCATGATCAGCGCGCTGAGCGTGGACCAGGTCTTCGACGCCGCGGCCTTCCAGATCAACGGGCCCAAGGCGTGGGACCTGCACCTGGTCAACGACTGGGTGATCCCCGAGGAGAACAAGACCTACCGCACCGAACTGCGCAACGGCGTGCTCATCCACTACGTGGTGCCGCCGGACTTCAAGGGCCCGGCCGCCGACGCCACCTTCACCCTGCCGCGCCTCGAACTCATCGCGGTGATGACGCGCAGCAAGGACTTCGTGAAGGAGGTCGCCTCCGGGGCGATCAAGGCCACCGGTGATCCGGCCAAGTTGAAGCAGCTCGTCGACGTGATGGACAAGCCCGACCCCAACTTCAACATCGTCACGCCCTGATCGCGGGTGGATATGGCAGAGTCCCTCTCACTTGTTCGACGAGAGTGGGAGTGGCTGTGCGGAATCGACTGCGGAACGCGGTGGTCGTCGGGTGTCTGGCGATCGCCGCGACCGTGCCGGGAACGGCGGGCGCGCAGCCCGATGCGGCCGGGGGCGCGCCCGATGCCGCCATCGCCGGCACCGCGGCGCAGCTGACCGCCGCCACCACCGTCGACGCGTCGAAAGTGGTGAGCGCGGACATCGTCGACGACCGCAACCTGTCGCTCGAGGTGTACTCGGCGGCCATGGACAAGACGGTGCACCTGGACGTGCTGCGCCCCGGCGACACCTCGAAGCCGCGGCCCACCCTGTACCTGTTCAACGGCACCGACGCCGGCTACGGCGTGAAGAACTGGAAGACCCAGGTGCCGGAGGTCTTCGACTTCCTCGGCGCCAAGGACGTCAATGTCGTGGTCCCCACCGGCGGCCTCGCCAGCTACTACACCGACTGGCGCGCACCGGATCCGCAGCTGGGCCTCAACAAGTGGAAGACCTTCTTCACCGAGGAACTGCCCCCGCTGATCGACGCGGGCCTGCGCACCAACGGCCGCAATGCCATTGCGGCGGTGTCGATGTCGGCGACCCCGGCGCTGAATCTCGCCCTCGCCAAGCCGGGCCTGTTCCGGGCCGCGGCCACCTACAGCGGCTGTGTGCAGACCAGCGACCCGATCGGCCAGGCCTTCGCCCGGATCGTCGTCGCCAGTGAGGGCGGCGACGCCGACAATATGTACGGCCCGTCCGGCGACCCGATGTGGGCGGACAACGACCCGTACCTGCACGCCGAGCGGCTGCGCGGCATGGAGCTCTACCTGTCCGCGGGCAACGGCCTGCCCGGGCAGTACGACGTGGTCGACGGCAAGTACGTCATCTTCCCGGGCGCGCTCGGCTTCATGGTGCACATGATCTACGACGGCACCATCGAGGCCGCCACCGGTTACTGCACCCGCAACCTCGCCGCCAAGCTCACCGAACTCGGTATTCCGGCCACCGTGGACCTGCCGGCCAACGGCACCCACTCCTGGGGCGTGTTCCGCGACGAGCTGCTGAAGTCCTGGCCGGTGCTGGCCAAGGGACTGGACCTGCCCGCCTGATCAGGACTGGTGCGCGGCACCGTCCTTCGCGGCGAGCAGGTCGGATTCGGCTGCGACGGCAGCGCGTTCGACGGTCATCAGACTCTCGGAGTGGTGCTCGGCGTAGTACTTGGCCGCGCCGCCGTTCAGGCCGAACAGGGACTTGCTCCACAGCAGCCAGATCACCGCGGCCAGGTTCACCAGCAGCGCGGCCACCCGCAGGAAGGTGACCTTCTCGGTCAACTCGTACACCTCGAGCGGCAGGAACAGGCTGGTGGCCACCACCGCGAAGTACTCGCCCCAGCGCTTGACCAGCCACAGGCCCACGGCCTCGACGAGCTGGATGGTGGCATAGGCGAACAGCGCGACCGCGATCCAGATCAGAATCGTCGGCGAGAGCGTGAACGCCGTGTCGATGCCCCGGATGATCTTGGAATGGTCGGGGTTGAAACCGATCTGGTCGGCCAGCTGGCGAATGAGCGGAAGATCCTTGTCCCAGCTGGCCTTCCAGTGCTCGCGCGAACCGCGCAGCTTCAGCACGCCCGCGCCGAGCAGGATCAGCACCAGCGCGCGGCCGACCCGCTCGGCCGCCAGCAGCCGCATGATGATGCGATCGCGCAGCAGATGCCCGCGCGGCACCTCCGGCGCGTCGTCGGCGGGACCGCTGCGGCGCGGCTCGCCCGGCACGAAATCGCCACAGCGCAGACAGCGCCAGGATTCGCCCGCCGGGGTGGCGACGTGGAGTCGTGCCTTCAGCTCGGGCTCGGTCGGGGCGTAGGTCTCGTGCCCTCGGGCAGCGCAGGTCCAGAGACTGAAGTCCATGCGCTGGAGCGTACCCAGGCCCCGCGGCGGCCGCCGTGGAACACGGCCGGGGCGCGCGGTCAGCCGGCGAGCGAGCGCAGCTGGTCGAGATAGGTTCTGGTGCGCGGATCTCCGGGGAAACGCGCGACCATCTCCCGGGCGGCCTCGCCCGCGATCCACATGAGCGAGGGCAGCGACCGCCGTTTACCCGCGAAGGCGCGCATGCCCTCGTCCACCGCGAGCTCCAGATTGCGATCGCGCACCGCGACCACGGCCAGGGTCAGATGCGCCTCGGAGACCCGCATGGGTTTGCGGATGCTGCCGTCGGGGCGGGTGGAGGTCGCGATCACCTGGCGGGCATAGGTTTCCGCGAGCCGGTCGTCCCCGGCGACCCGGCAGCAGTCCATGGCGTAGAAGTCGAACTTCTGCGGATCCACCACGAAGTGGTTCTCCAGATTGGCCGGGTGCTCGATCGCCTCGAGGATCGAACGGCCCTGGGTGAGCGCCTTTTCCACCTCGTGGCGGTCGCCCAGGCGGGCCCAGGCCTTGGCGCGCTGGGCGGCCAGCTGGACGCCCACTCCCAGGCGGCCGGTGGTGGCGTGTGCGGCCTCCGCGGCATCGATGGCGCCCCGGTAGTTGCCCTGGGTGAGGGCGAACCACGCGGCCATTTCCGCTCCCCAGCCGATGATTTCGGCGTGGTCGGCCTCCTGGCCCAGCGACAGTGCGGCGCGGCGGGTGGCCTCGGCGGCGGTACGCCAGCCCAGGTCGTAGTCGACACAGCCGACCAGCAGGGCGACCCATCCGGCCAGCACCAGCACCTCACGATGTTGGGCCAGTGTGAGTCTGCCGTCCAGCAGCGAGGTGATGCGGCGCAGCCAGGCGGTGCCCTCGGCGTGCAGGTCGTGCGGATCGGCGCACGGGTAGTCCGAGCAGAGCCGGTCGGCGGTGATGCGGATGGCGTCCAGTGTGGAAGCCGACACATCGGACATTCGTAGCCGCCCAATGAATTCCAGGGTGTCCAGTCCGGTTGCCGAGAGCATCTCGTCGTCCCGATTGGGCCGGGTCTTGGGGAAGAACGCCGCCGTCACGGTGTCGAAAGACGCCGCGATGATCGGGGCGTAGAAATCGTCGGGCCGCGATTCCCCGGATTCCCAACGCCGCCAGTTCCGTAACAGTGTGCTGTCGGTGGGGAGATTGTGGCTCGACTTGGCGCGCATCGCGCGCACCGCGTCGGCTTGTGACCACCCCCGAGCATCACGTTCGGCACGCATTCGGACAGCCCAGACAGGTCGATCGTCACCGGCGGACACGAGTTGTAGTATCTCACCAGTTAACGGCGGATGGACCCGGATAGGGCATCTGGATGTCAGTGGGTTGACATCTGCAATTGCATTCGCAAAAACGCCAAACTGTTTACCAGGGCACACGTCAGGACAGCGATCCCCAATCCAACGGAGGTTCGGGTGGAAGCGTTGATCTATGGGTACGTGCGTGACGATTTGGCCGACGGCCGCAGCGACGAGCTGGAGAACGCCATGTGCGGGCTCGCTCAGTCCGCGGGCCTCTGCTTCGCCGCCACCTTCCATGAATCGACCGCCGGCGATGGCACCGCGTTCGCGGAGCTGACCGCGGAACTCAAGCGCGCCGACGCCCATCACGTGGTGGTGCCGTCGCTCGAACACCTTGCGGGCCAGACCATTCCGCGCGACCTATTGATCGCGAAACTGGCTCACGAGGCTTCCGCTCAGGTCTGGACCGTCGAGCGCTAGCTCGACACGCCGCCCGAAACGCCGCCGCACCCACGTCGAGAACGCGGGTGCGGCAATGATTTTCGAGCTACTTCGGGACATTCACCCCGAAGCGGACCATTCAGCCTGAAACGGGCACGGTGGGATGCGGGGGTCAGAGGCCGAAGCCACCCCGACCACGACGGCGCAGGTACTTCTCGAACTCGGCGGCGATGGCATCGCCGTCGATCTTGGCCATGGCGTCGTTGATATCGACCTCGGCGTCGCCGCGCTCCTCGAGCGAGCGCACGTACTCCGCGATCTCCTCGTCGCCCGCGGTCATCTCGTTGACCGCGACCTCCCACTCCTCGGACTGCTCGGGCAGCGCGCCCAGCGGCACCTCCACATCGAGCACATCCTCGACCCGGTGCAGCAGAGCGATGATGGCCTTGGGGTTGGGCGGCTGCGACACGTAGTGCGGCACCGCGGCCCAGAAGGAGATGGCCGGCACACCCGCGCGCACGCACGCGTCCTGCAGCACTCCGGTGATACCGGTCGGTCCCTCGTAGCGGGTCTGCTCGAGGTTGAAGCGCTCCGCGGCTTCCTTGTTATAGGCGGTACCCGTGACGGGAACCGGGCGCGTGTGCGGGGTATCGGCCAGTAACGCACCGAGGATCACCACCGTGGACACCCCGAGCTGTTCCACGAACTCGAGAATGTCATTGCAGAAGCTGCGCCACCGCATATTCGGTTCCACCCCGCGCAGCAGCACCACGTCCCGGTCGCTGCCGGGGGGAGAGCAGACCGAGAGCATGGCCGAGGGCCAGACGATCTCGCGCGTCACACCGTCGACCTGACGCACGGTCGGGCGGTTGACCTGATAGTCGTAGTAGTCCTCGGAGTCGAGCTCGGCCAGCGGCTGGGAGTCCCAGATCAGTTCCAGATGTTCGACCGCGCCACTGGCGGCGTCGGCGGCATCGTTCCAGCCTTCGAAGGCGGCCACGAGCACCGGATCCCGCAGCGTGGGCAGGTCCGATTCGGGTGGCACCGGGGATTCACTGGCGTTCACCCGGTCAGCCTACGGTGTACGCAACCCCCGTGTGCATGCGACGCGCAATCGCACAATGAGCGCCGTGTGCATGATCGCCCGGTGGTTCGCGGCCCGTCTCGTTCTGGACCGAGTGGAGCGGGGGAGCGAAGCGGAGGAGCGGAGGGAGGGAAGAACGAGACCTTCAGGGCCGCGAACCCGCCGGAGCGGAGCGGAGGCAGTCAAATTCAGCTTGTCGCAGCTTCCCACTACTCTTGAGTACATGTCTGTACGCAGCCGCGCCGAATTCGACACCACCTTCTTGGACACGCTCAGACGGCGTGTCGTTATCGGGGACGGTGCGATGGGCACGATGCTACAGGCCGCGGATCTCACCCTCGACGATTTCCGCGGCCTCGAGGGTTGCAACGAGATTCTCAACGAAACCCGCCCCGACGTGCTGCGACACATCCACCGCGCCTACTTCGAGGCCGGTGCCGACGCCGTCGAGACGAACACCTTCGGCTGCAATCTGCCCAACCTCGCCGACTACGACATCGCCGACCGGATCCGCGATCTGTCCGAGCGCGGCACCCGCCTGGCCCGCGAGGTCGCCGACGAGATGGGCCGCTCCGTCGACGGCACCCCGCGCTACGTGCTGGGCTCGATGGGCCCGGGCACCAAGCTGCCCACCCTGGGCCACGCGCCCTACGTCTCGCTGCGCGACGCCTACACCGAGGCCGCGCTCGGCATGCTCGACGGCGGCGCCGACGCCA
Source organism: Nocardia sp. NPDC056611 (assembly GCF_042792755.1). Classification (NCBI taxonomy): domain Bacteria; kingdom Bacillati; phylum Actinomycetota; class Actinomycetes; order Mycobacteriales; family Nocardiaceae; genus Nocardia; species Nocardia sp. NPDC056611. The sequence goes on along the minus strand of NZ_JBHTVV010000010.1, from coordinate 107,752 downwards.
TCCTCATCGAGACCTGCCAGGACCTGCTGCAGGTCAAGGCCGCGGTCACAGGCAGCCACAACGCCATGCTGAAGGCGGGCCGCCGGATCCCGATCATCACGCACGTGACGATGGAGACCACCGGCACCATGCTGGTCGGCTCCGAGATCGGCGCCGCGCTGACCGCGCTCGAGAAGCTCGGCATCGACATGATCGGGCTGAACTGCGCCACCGGCCCCGACGAGATGAGCGAGCACCTGCGCCATCTGTCCAAGCACGCGCAGCTGCCGGTGTCGGTGATGCCGAACGCGGGTCTGCCGGTGCTGGGCGCCAAGGGCGCGGAGTACCCGCTCTCGGCCGAGGATCTGGCGGTCTCGATGACCCAGTTCGTGTCCGAGTTCGGATTGTCGCTGGTGGGTGGCTGCTGCGGCACCACGCCCGAGCACATCCGGCAGATGGCCGAGGCGGTGCGCGAGGTCGAGCAGGCCAAGCGCAATCCCGTGCACGAGCCCAGCGTCTCGTCGATCTACTCGGCGGTGCCGTTCGAGCAGGACGCCTCGATCCTGATGATCGGTGAGCGCACCAATGCCAACGGCTCCAAGGCTTTCCGTGACGCCATGCTGGCCGGCGATTGGCAGAAGTGCCTCGATATCGCCAAGGACCAGACCCGCGACGGCGCGCACATGCTCGACCTGTGCGTGGACTACGTGGGCCGCGACGGCGCCGTCGACATGCGCGAGCTGGCCTCGCGGCTGGCGACCTCCTCGACGCTGCCGATCATGCTGGACTCCACCGAAACCCCGGTGCTGAAGGCCGGTCTGGAGCAGCTGGGCGGGCGTTGCGCCATCAACTCGGTCAACTACGAGGACGGCGCGGGACCGGATTCGCGGTTCCAGCAGACCATGGCGCTGGTCGCCGAACACGGCGCGGCCGTGGTCGCGCTGACCATCGACGAGGAGGGCCAGGCGCGTACCGCCGAGCACAAGGTGGCCATCGCCGAGCGGCTCATCGAGGACATCACGCACAACTGGGGTCTCGAAGAGTCCGACATCATCATCGACACGCTGACCTTCACCCTGGGCACCGGCCAGGAGGAGTCGCGCCGCGACGGCATCGAAACCATCGAGGCCATCCGCGAACTCAAGAAGCGGCACCCGGAAGTGCAGACCACGCTGGGTCTTTCGAACATCTCCTTCGGCCTGAACCCGGCCGCGCGGCAGGTGCTCAACTCGGTGTTCATGCACGAATGCGTCCAGGCCGGTCTGGATTCGGCGATCGTGCACGCGTCGAAGATCCTGCCCATGGCCCGGATTCCGGAGGAACAGCGCCAGGTCGCGTTGGATCTGGTCTACGACCGGCGCACCGAGGAGTACGACCCGCTGCAGAAGCTGATGGCGCTGTTCGAGGGCGTCTCGACCGCCTCCTCGAAGGCTTCCCGCGCCGAGGAGCTGGCGGCGCTGCCGCTGTTCGAGCGGCTCGCGCGGCGCATCGTCGACGGCGAGAAGGCCGGGATGGAAGCCGATCTCGACGAGGCCATGCAGCAGGTGCCGCCGCTGCAGATCATCAACGAGACGCTGCTGTCGGGCATGAAGACCGTCGGTGAGCTGTTCGGTTCGGGCCAGATGCAGCTGCCGTTCGTGCTGCAGTCGGCGGAGACCATGAAGACCGCGGTCGCCTACCTGGAACCGCACATGGAGGCCACCGACGATTCGGGCAAGGGTCGCATCGTGCTCGCCACCGTCAAGGGCGACGTGCACGACATCGGCAAGAACCTGGTCGACATCATCCTGTCCAACAACGGCTACGAGGTCGTCAATCTCGGTATCAAGCAGCCGATCTCGACCATCCTCGACGCCGCCGTGGACAAGAAGGCCGACGTGATCGGCATGTCCGGGCTGCTGGTGAAGTCCACCGTGGTGATGAAGGAGAACCTCGAGGAACTCAACTCGCGCGGGGTCGCCGAGCAGTTCCCGGTGCTCCTCGGTGGCGCGGCGCTGACCCGCGCCTACGTGGAGAACGATCTCACCGAGGTCTACGCCGGCGACGTGCACTACGCGCGTGACGCCTTCGAGGGCCTGCACCTGATGGACGAGATCATGACCCGCAAGCGCGGCGGCGGACTGGATCCCAACTCGCCCGAGGCCATCGCCGAACGGGAGAAGGCCGCCGAACGCAAGGTGCGCCACGAGCGTTCCAAGCGCATCGCCGCCGAACGCAAGGCGGCCGAGGCCCCGGTCGTGGTGCCCGAGCGCTCCGATGTGGCCGCGGACCTGCCGGTGCCGACGCCGCCGTTCTGGGGTTCGCGCATCATCAAGGGTCTGTCGCTGAGCGAGTACTCCGGGCTGCTCGACGAGCGGGCGCTGTTCCTGGGGCAGTGGGGCCTGCGCGGTCAGCGCGGCGTCGAGGGCCAGTCCTACGAGGACCTGGTCGAGACCGAAGGTCGTCCGCGCCTGCGGTATTGGCTGGACCGGCTGATCGCCGAGGGTGTGCTGCAGCATGCCGCGGTGGTGTACGGGTACTTCCCGGCGGTGTCCGAGGGCGACGATGTGATTGTTCTCACCGAGCCGAAACCCGATGCACCGGAACGCTTCCGGTTCACATTCCCGCGTCAGCAGCGCGACCGGTTCCTCTGCATCGCCGACTTCATCCGCTCGCGTGAGCGCGCGCTGGAGACCGGTCAGGTGGATGTGATGCCGTTCCAGCTGGTCACCATGGGCCAGCCCATCGCGGACTTCGCCAACGTCCTGTTCAAGGAGGACAACTACCGCGACTACCTCGAGGTGCACGGCATCGGCGTGCAGCTCACCGAGGCGCTCGCGGAGTTTTGGCACCGCCGCATCCGGGAAGAACTGACTCTGGACGGACATTCCGTCGCCGACGAGGACCCCGCCGATGTGCTCGACTACTTCAAACTCGGCTACCGTGGCGCACGGTACTCGTTCGGTTACGGGGCCTGCCCGGAACTGGAGGATCGGGCCAAGCTCGTGGAGTTGTTGGACGCCAACCGAATCGGCGTGATTCTCTCCGAGGAGCTGCAGCTACATCCGGAGCAGTCGACCGACGCGTTCGTGCTGCTGCACCCGGAAGCCAAGTACTTCAACGCTTAATATCTTCACCAGGTTTCGGGCTTTCGCGCAGGGTGGCAGGGCGCCCGGCGCGAAAGCCAGCAGGAGGGGTACAACCACATGAGCTCAGACCGGCTGATTGCGGGGCGGTACCGCCTGACGGATCCGATCGGCACCGGTGCGATGGGGGTCGTGTGGCGCGCGACCGACGTTCGGCTGCGACGCACCGTCGCGGTCAAGCAGCTGCTGCTGACGCCGGGCCTGACCCGGTCGCAGGCCGTGGAGGCCAGGATGCGGGCGATGCGTGAGGGGCGCATCGCCGCGCGCCTGCACCATCCCAATGCCGTCACCGTGTTCGACGTGGCGGAGGAGGACGGCCAGCCCTGGCTGGTCATGGAGTACGTGAACGCGGTCAGCCTGGCCGCGCTCATGCGGGAGAAGGGGCGGCTGCCGCCGGTCGAGGTGGCGCGGATCGGGGCCAAGGTCGCCGAGGCGCTGGCCGCGGCTCACAAGGCCGGTATCGTGCACCGCGATGTGAAGCCCGCCAATATCCTGGTCGCCGACGACGGGACGGTGAAGATCACCGACTTCGGCATCTCCCGGGCCACCGGCGACGTGACCGTCACCTCGACGGGGTTCCTGGCGGGCACTCCCGCCTACCTCTCGCCCGAGGTGGCGCGCGGCGAGAACCCGGAACCGACCTCCGACGTCTTCGCTCTGGGCTCGACGCTGTACGCGGCCGTGGAAGGCAAGCCGCCCTTCGGGGAGGGCGACAACCCGCTGGCCGTACTGCATTCGGTGGCGCGCGCACAGGTGCCGCGGCCCGCGCACGCCGCGACCCTCGCGCCGGTGCTGATGGATCTGCTCGCCGCCGAGGGGGCGGACCGGCCCACCATGGAACAGGCCGCCGAACGGCTGCACGCGGTGGCCGAGGGGCGGGCTCCGGCCGTGCCGGTCCAGCCGACCAAGGTGCTGCCGCCGGTGAATGCCGTTGCCGCCGTGGACGCCGCGGCGGCCACGACCGTGCTGCCGGGGTCGCGGACGGGTGCGCCGAGCAATGCGGCCGATCCCACCATGCACGTCGACATGTCGACCGGCGGGCGTGGTGCCGTGCCGCCGCCGGGAATCGGCTCGGGTGTGAGAACCGGTGGCGGGGAACGCAATCCGCGTCAGCTGGTGCTGGTGGCGGTCGGCGTCGTCGGCGCGATCGTGCTGGCCGTCGTGATCACCCTGGCGGTCAACGGCAACAACGGTGGCGGCGGGACCCCGCGGGCGGACAAGGGCGGTTCGGCCCCGGCGTCGATCCCGGCCACCTCGCCGGAGAACCTGGGCCCGGCCGACGGCGGGCAGCAGCCCACGCGCAACAGCGGCGCGGGCGCGGCCACCCAGGCCCCGACCACCACGCCCGCCCCGTCCTCGTCGGCGGCCCCGAGTTCCTCGGCGCATCCGACGACGACCCCGCCCACCACGACGCCGGCCGGTCCGCCGTCCGCCGCCTCGGTCACCTCGTTCGTCCAGGGCTACTACGGCATGCTGCCCGGCAATGTCAGCGGCGCGTGGTCGATGCTGTCGCCCGGCTATCAGGCGTCGACCGGCGGCTACAACAGTTACGCGCAGTTCTGGGGCAGCATCCGCTCGGTGAGTGTGGGCGCGGTGACGCCGCAGGGCGACAATCGCGCGGTGGTCGCGCTCACCTATGTGTCCAAGTCGGGGCAGGTGTCCTCCGAGAACCGCTGGATCCAGACCGACTCCTCGGGCGGGCGGCTGGTGATCGCGGCGTCGGGCCTGTAGACCGCGGGCCCGGGGCCGGTGACCGCGCCCCGATAGGCTGGACCGGCTCCGCGCGCGGCGGGGCCGGTGCGCCGCGTTCCGCGACGCTCCTGGATGAGGGTGTGTGGAAGGAGCTCGGGTCGGTGGCGCGGTTGGACGCGGTGTTGTGGGATATGGACGGGACGCTGCTGGATTCGGAGAAGCTCTGGGACATGGCACTGCGGGAGCTGGCGGGGGAGTACGGGCGCGAGCTGACCGACACGGTGCGGCACGCGCTGATCGGGGCGTCCGGGCCGAACGCGTATCGCATCTTGTTCGAGGGCCTCGACATCGAGCACACCCCCGAGGCGGTCGAGCGGGCCTCGGAGTGGATGGAAGCGCGGGTGACCGAGCTGTTCCAGGGGCCGGTGCCGTGGCGGCCGGGCGCGCGGGAAGCACTCGATCTGCTGCGGGCGGCCGGGGTACCGATGGCGCTGGTGACCAATACCAAGCGGTCGCTGGCCGAGTACGGGCTCGACACCATCGGGCGTGAGTACTTCGGGGCCACCGTGTGCGCCGACGAGGTGCCACACGGCAAACCCGCGCCGGACGTGTACCTGCCGGCCGCGCAACTGCTCGGTGCCGCACCGGAATTCAGCGTGGCCATCGAGGATTCACCGACCGGCTCGATCGCGGCGCAGGAAGCCGGATGCGCCCTGCTGGTCGTGCCGTGCGAGGTCCCGGTGCCGGACGCGCCCGGACGCACCTTCCGCGACAGTCTGGTCGGGCTCGAACTCGCGCACCTGAAGGACCTCGTGCGCGCGAATTCCTGACCCCGTTCCCATTCGTCCAAGGCGAGCCGGTCCGGGTCGCCTACCCTGCGGGTATGGACAGGGTGCTGGAATCGCTGCGCGGCGTGTGCGCCGGGCTGCCCGAGGTGAGCGAACGCGTCAGCCACGGCGAACCCGCGTGGTTCGCGGGCGGGAAGAAGATGTTCGTCATGTTCGCCGACCACCACCACGACGAACGGGTCGGATTCTGGTGCGCGGCACCGGCCGGGGCGCAGGAGGAACTGGTGTCGGCCGAACCCGGGCGGTTCTACCGGCCGCCGTACGTGGGGCATCGCGGGTGGCTCGGGGTGTATCTGGATGTCGACGTGGACTGGGACGAGATCACCGAGATCGTCGAGGACGCCTACCGGATGGTGGCGGCGAAACGCCTGATCGCGGAACTGGATCGGCGCATCGCCGCCACCTGACCGGGCTCAGCGCAGGGGACCGAAGAAGGCCTGGAGATCGGTGGCCAGGCCGGCCGGGTCCTCCATGGCCGGGAAGTGCAGGCCGCGTTCGAATTCCGACCAGTGGGCATCGGCCGGGGCCGGGACGACCCGGCGCACGGTCTCGTCCGCGCCGAAGATGGCGAACCCCTCGGCTCTGTGAGCAGGCCGATCAGGCCCAGGAATTCGGCGACCGAGCTGGGGAATCCGTGGGTGATCAGCAGTGGCCGTGCGTCCGGTCGCGGCGAGCGGACGTGCAGGTCGTCGATCTCGGACTGGGGGATGTCGAGGTGGACCAGCGCGCCGTCACCACCGCCGGCTGACTCAACCCCCGCGAAAATGCGCGTCCAGCACCGGAACCGGATCCAACTCCGACACCAGATGCCCCGCATTGCAGTGATCGGTCAGATCCTTCCCGTCCCGCGCCTGCACCACCCGGACCTGGGCTACCGCATCGACCAGCGACTCCGCCACGCGCGCCGCATGCCGATACCCCGGTGCGTCCCGATCCGCCACCACCCATACCCGCCGCGCGCCCCGCAGCCACTCCGCGTGCTCGGAATACCACCCGCTCGCGCCCCCGGCATTGCAGGTGGCCGTCAACCCGGCCCGCGTCGCCGTCAGCACATCCGCCTCGCCCTCGCACACGAAGATGTCGCGCCCCTCCGCCACCGCCTCGATCACCTCCGGCAGGTGGAACGGCACCCGCGCGAAACCCCCGGATTCCCAGCCGTTCTCGGTCAGCCGCCGCTGATAGAACGACTTCACATACCCCTGCCGATGCAACGTCCGCACCCGCACCACACACCCGGCCGCGCCCCCGTCCGGCCACCGGTACACGTACGCCGCCATTCGCCGCGGCCTCCCGATCCGCGGCCCGACATCCTTCCGATGCACCGAAAGCGCCAGTCCCGCCGCGAGAATCGCCCGATCCGCCACCGCCGGCTCCGGCGCGTTCCGCCGGTGTCCCGTCCTCGGCTCCGGGGGCGCGTCGAACAGATCCCGCACCCGCAATCCGATGCGCTCCAACACCTCCACATCCGAGCATCCGGCGAAACACCGCACCACGGTCCGCTGCCGCGACAGGTTGTAGACCACCCCCAGCGAGGCCCGATGCCGGCGGCCATCCGCCTCGTGCACCGGACACAGATAGGTCGTCCACTCGGTCCCGCGCCTCCCCGGCCCGGACACCCGATTCAGTGCCCGGTTGACGGTCTCCCACGATCCGTGACTGCCCATCCGACCGGTCCTCTCACTACCGGTGTACACCTCTGAACGCGGCTGTCAAACGGCGTGCGACACGTTGCGCCGCGGTGCTAATACCACATCAAAACTGGTGGGGCGCAGGAAAAGTGGCAATTCACAATCGGGGGGCTTTTCGGGCGTGTCGGGCGGTCGGTTCGTAAGAATGGGCCTATGGTTGCGGTTGGGCAGGGGAGCGTACCGGGGGTCGATGTCGGGCGGTATCCACTGGATTCGCCGGGGAGTGACGGGTGGCTGCGGGCGGTGGCGGGGGCGCGGGCCGAGCTGGCGGCGGGGGGATGTTGCGTCCTGCGCGGGTTCATCCGGCCCGAGCTGGTGGAGACGCTGCGGAGCGAGGGGGAGGAGCTGGCTCCGCGAGCCCACTACACCGTCGAGAACGTCAACGCGTACAACATTCCCTTCGACGCGGGGCTGCCCACCGATCACCCGGGGCGGATCGTGCTGCAGCGTGGAAACGCTTTCGTCGCACGGGATCTCATTCCGCGCGAGGCGCTGATCCACCGGCTCTACATCGACACCCGGTTCCAGCGGTTCGTGGCCGACTGCTTCGGGCTCGCCGAACTGCACGAGTACAGCGATCCGCTGGCCGGACTGTGCCTCAATGTGGTCGCGCCGGGGCAGTCGCATCCCTGGCACTTCGACACCAACGAATTCACCGTCAGCATGCTCACCCAGGAGCCGGAAGACGGTGGGGTGTTCGAGTATTGCCCGGGCATCCGGTCCCGGACGGCGGAGAACTTCGCCGACGTGCGCGCCGTGCTCACCGGCGCCGGGGAACGGTTCATCCGCCGGCTGGCCCTGCGGCCCGGCGACCTGCAGTTGTTCCAGGGAAGGTTCTCGTTGCACCGGGTCGCACCGGTACACGGTGCGGTGCAACGGCATTCGGCGATCTTCGCCTACAGCGACAGTCCGGGACTGATCGGCACCGCCGAACGGACCCGGCAGCTGTTCGGGCGGGTGACGCCGGATCATCTGGCGGTCGGCGAGATCCGCGGCGACCGATTGCTCGACTGAGAGGGGACCAGCGCGTGCCGGTTTCGTTGCACAGTTCCACCGGAAAAGCCTCCTTCGACGACATCTACGATCGGCCCGATCCCCGCCAGTACTACGCCCGTATGGCCGAATTGGACTACCAGATACCGGAATTGGCGAAGCCGCACTTCCAGAAACTGCTCGACGAATACCGGTCCGCCACCGGCATCGCCACCCCCGCGGTCCTCGACCTCGGCTGCTCCTACGGCGTCAACGCGGCCCTGCTGCGCCTCGACACCACCATGACCGAACTCTCCGGGCACTACCGCGGCCGCGACGCTGACGACACCGCCGCCCTGCTCGACCGCGACCGCGCCCTGCTGCGCTCCGGCGACCGGCTGCCCGGAGTCCGCTTCATCGGTATGGACGCCTCCCGCCCCGCCCTCGACTACGGCCACGCCGCGGGCTTCCTCGACGAGGTCGTGCACGCCGACCTGGAATCGGCCGAACCCACCGAAGCCCAGCGGCAGACGCTGGCCGGGGCCGACCTGATCATCTCCACCGGCTGCGTCGGCTACATCACCGAACACACCCTGCTGCGGGTGGCCCGCGCACACGGCGGGAAACTGCCGTGGATGGCGCATTTCGTGCTCCGCATGTTCGCCTTCGACCCCATCGCCGCGCACCTCGAGACCCTCGGCTATCACACCGAACGCGCTCCGGGCGTCTACCGGCAGCGCCGCTTCGCCTCCCCGGACGAACAGGCGCGGGTGCTGAACGCCCTGGCGGGCAAGGAAATCGACACCGCCGACGCCGAATCCGACGGCTGGCTCTACGCGCAGCTGTACCTGTCGCGCCCGAAACCCGGTACCGAGCGCGAACACTGATCCCGCGGACGCGGAAATCGCGGGATTCACCTCGAAGCGGGCGCTACGAGCTACGGTGAAGTCGTGGCACCAGCGAAGATCGTGATCATCGGCGGTGGATTCGCGGGCGTGGAATGCGCCCGCTATCTGGAGCGACGCCTCCGCCCCGAGGAGGCGTTCATCCAACTCGTCTCCCCGGACGCCGGACTGTTGTATCTGCCGCTGCTGCCGCAGGTCGCCTCCGGCACCCTCAACCCGCGCTCGGTGTCGGTGCCGCTGCGCCGGCTGCTGCGCCGCACCGAAGTGGTGCCCGGCATGGCCGTCGGCGTGGAGCCCGGCACCCGGCGGGTGGTGGTGCGCCGCACCCGCACCTCCGGCCGCGAAACCGCCCTCGAATACGACCAGCTCGTCCTGGCGCCCGGCTCCATCACCCGCGTCATGGACGTTCCGGGCTTGCAGGAGCACGGATTCGGCATGAAGACCCTGGCCGAGGCCATGTACCTGCGCGATCACGTGCTGCGGCAGCTGGATATCGCCGCCGTGCGCGGCGGCCTCGACGAGGACCGGGAACGGCTGAACTTCGTCACCATCGGCGCGGGCTACGCCGGAACCGAGACCGCCGCCGTCCTCAACAAGGTCTGCCGCGCCGCCGCCGGACGGTTCTTCCCCGAAGTCGAGTCCGGCATGGTGCGCTGGCACCTGGTCACCCGCGGCGACCGCATCATGCCCGAACTCGGCGACAAGCTCGGTGCCGAGGCGAAAAGGATTCTGGCCGAACGCGGCATCGAACTCATCACCGGCGCCTCCGCCGCGGAGGTCACCGCCAACGGCGTGAAACTGACCAACGGTCGATTCATCCCGTCGCGCACGGTGCTGTGGACCGCCGGGGTCGCCCCCAGCCCCCTGGCAGCGCATCTGGGCGCGGAAACCGACAAGGGGCGCATCATCGCCCAGGCCGACCTGTCGGTCCCGGGCCTGCCCGGCGTGTGGGCCATGGGCGACGCGGCCGCGGTCCCCGACACCGCCGAGGGCGATGGCCAGGTCTGCGCGCCCACCGCGCAGCACGCCATGCGTCAAGGACGGCACCTGGGCAAGAACCTGGTCGCGACGCTGCGCGGCGAAACGCCCGCGCCCTACCGGCATCCGGACCTGGGCATGGTGGTCGACCTGGGCGGGCGGGACGCGCTGGCCCGGCCGCTCGGCGTCGGATTGCGGGGCGTGCCCGCGCAATTCGTGGCTCGCGGCTACCACCTCATGGCTCTGCGCACGATCGTGGCCCGCGCCCGGGTGGCCTTCGACTGGGCCGTGCACGGCCTGGCCGGTGACGACTTCCTGCGCATCGGGTACGCCGACCACAAGGTCCACACCATCGGCGGCTTCGAACAATCCGGCTGCTACCTGCCCGCCGACGAGGTGCCGCGGGTGGTGAAGGAACTCGGCGACCCGGAGTGAACAAAACCGGTCGGTTCGGGGCAAACCGGATAGCCGCATGAAAACTGTTGTCGCGCAGTAAAACCACATCCTGGTCGGTCCGTGGCGGTTTCGCGCGAAAATGTGGCGCCCGGACGGCAACGATGGCAAGAATGGTGGCGTGACCGCCGGGGGACGGTGACACGTGTGCACAGCCAGGCTGCCCCAACCCCATCGACCATGAGGACACCCCTTGAGCGACAGCACCTTCGCCTTCGACGAGCAGCTGCCCCGCGTCCCGCTGCCCACCCTGGAGGAGAGCTGCACCCGCTTCCTGCACTGGTGCGCGCCGCTGCTGACCTCCGACGAGTACGCGGCCACCGCCGCCACCGTGGAGGACCTGCTGCGCCCCGAGGGCCCCGCCCGCACCCTGCACGCGGACCTGGAGCGCTTCGACGCCACCCCGGGCGTCGGCAGCTGGCTCGACGAGTTCTGGCCCTCCCGCTACCTGGGCCGCCGCGACCGAATCGCGTTGAACGCCAACTTCTTCTTCCTGTTCCGCGATGACACCGCCCTGGCCGGCTCCACCGGCTCCGACCAGAGCGAGCGCGCCGCGGCCCTGATCTCGGCGGCGGTGAACTACAAGCTGCGCCTGGACGCCGAGGAGATCCCGCCCGCCACCCAGCGCGGCACGCGACTCAATATGGCGCAGAACAAGTTCCTGTTCTCCGAGACGCGCATTCCCGGCGCGCCGCAGGACACCGTGCGCGTGCCCTACAGCGACGAATGGCCCGGGCACTCCGAAGCCCGGCACATCGTGGTCTTCTACCGCGGCAACATGTTCCGGATGGACGTCATCGGCGCCGGCGGCGCCCCGCACACCCCCGAGGACCTCACCGACGGCCTGCGCGCGGTCATGAAGGCCGGGACGCGCCGGGCCGCCACCAACTCCGCCGCCGGGCACCTCACCACCATGGCTCGCGCCGACTGGGCCCCGCTCTACGCCGCCCTGCGGCCCGCCAACGCCGCCGCCTTCGAGACCATCGAGACCGCGCTGTTCTGCGTCTGCCTCGAGGACTTCGCGCCCCGCGACACCCTGCACGCCTGCGACCAGCTGCTGCACGGCGACAGCGGCAACCGCTGGTTCGACAAGGCGGTGTCGTTCGTCGTGTTCGCCGACGGCGAGGCCGGCATCAATGTCGAGCACTGCGGTCTGGACGGCACCACCATCCTGTCCTTCGTCGACACCCTGCTCGAAGCGCCGGTCGGCGACCACGCGGCGCAGTCCGGCGCGCAGGCGCAGGGCCTGCCCGCCGTCGAACCCGTCGAGTTCACCTTCGGTCCCGAGGCCCGCACCGAGATCGCCACGGCCGCCGCCTCGTTCGCCCAGTTCGCCGCCGACACCGCCACCTCCACGGTGTCGTTCGACTTCGGCACCCAGCGTGCCAAGAAGCTCGGCATCTCCCCGGACGCGCTGGCCCAGCTGAGCTACCAGCTCGCGCACCGCCGCAGCAAGGGCCTCAACGGGGCGACCTACGAATCCATCGCCACCCGCCAGTTCCGCAACGGCCGCACCGAGGCCATGCGCGTCATCACCCACGAGATGCTGGATTTCGTTGCCGCCATGGAGGATCCGGCCGTGGACCGGGACCGCAAACTGGTGGCCCTGCGCACCGCCGCCGAGGCGCACGTGCGCCGCGCCCAGGAATGCCAGCGCGGCGAGGCTCCCGAACAGCATCTGTGGGAGCTGCAGTGGATCCAGCGCCGCCGCGGCGAACAGCTCGGCGCGACCGAGGCGATGCCGTTCTTCGACAGCCCCGGCTGGACCATCAGCCGCGACGACTATCTGAGCACGAGCTCCGCGCCGTCGGTGAACATCCAGTACTTCGGGTTCGGCTCCACCAGCCCCAAGTGCATCGGCATCGCCTACGTGCTGCTGCCCGACCGCTGGAACCTCTACCTGGCCACGCCCAAGCACGTCGCGCGGCAGATGCACGAGTTCGCCGACCAGCTGCGGGTGGCCGTGGCCGAACTCACCGAACTGCTCACCGTATAACCGATTGCGGGGAGTGTGCGCCCGTCTGAGAGAATCACTCCCCGTGAAATCTTTCGAAGCCCTGTTCGCCGAGCTGCAGGATCGTGCCGCCAACCGCCCCGAGGGGTCGGGCACCGTCGCCGCCCTGGACGCCGGCGTGCATGCGCAGGGCAAGAAGGTGCTCGAGGAAGCCGGCGAGGTCTGGATCGCGGCCGAGTACCAGAGCGACGACGAGCTCTCCGAGGAGATCTCGCAGCTGCTGTATTGGGTGCAGGTGCTGATGGTGGGCCGCGGGCTGCGGCTCGAGGACGTGTACCGACATCTGTGACGCACCGGTCGCTCCGCACACACCGTGCGGAGCGACCGTTCGTCCCCCCGTCGGCCACGTCTTCCCTTCCCATTCCGAAAGGACCTCCCATGCTTCGCGTCGCAGTCCCGAACAAGGGCGCCCTGTCCGAGTCCGCCGTCGGCATCCTCACCGAGGCGGGCTATCGCAAGCGCACCGACTCCCGTGAACTGAGCGTGCTCGACCCGGTCAACCAGGTCGAGTTCTACTTCCTGCGGCCCAAGGACATCGCCATCTACGTCGGCTCCGGCGAGCTCGACCTCGGCATCACCGGCCGCGACCTGGCCCTGGATTCGGGTGCGCCGGTGCAGGAACGGCTCGCCCTGGGCTTCGGCCGCTCCACCTTCCGCTACGCCGCCCCCGCCGGGCGCGAATGGAAGGTCGAGGACCTGCAGGGCAAGCGGATCGCCGCCTCCTACCCGAACCTGGTCCGGGGCGACCTCAAGGCGCGCGGCCTCGAGGCCGAGGTCATCCGCCTCGACGGCGCGGTCGAGATCTCCATCCAGCTGGGTGTCGCCGACGCCATCGCCGACGTGGTCGGCTCCGGCCGCACCCTGCGCCAGCACAATCTGGTCGCCTTCGGCGAGTCGCTGTGCGACTCCGAGGGTGTGCTCATCGAGGCCAAGGGCGCGGACCAGAACGACAAGGCCCGCAACCAGCTCGTCGCCCGCATCCAGGGCGTGGTCTTCGCTCAGCAGTACCTGATGCTGGACTACGACTGCCCCAAGGCGCTGCTGGACCGGGCCGTCGAGATCACCCCCGGCCTGGAGTCGCCGACCGTGTCCCCGCTCACCGATCCCGACTGGGTCGCGGTGCGCGCGCTGGTGCCGCGCAAGAACGGCAACGAGCTCATGGACCGGCTCGCCGACCTGGGCGCCAAGGCCATCCTGGCCACCGACATCCGGTCCTGCCGCGCCTTCTGATCCGCGTCGAGGTCAGGACGGGTCGAACTCCGGCTCGTCCTGACCCGATTCGACCGGACCGGACGGGAAAGGCGGTGGCGTGCCGCCGAATTCGGGGCATAGTCGCTTGAAATCGCAGTACTGGCACATCCAGCCCGGGCTGGGCGGGAACTCACCGGTCTCGGCGGCGGTGACGATGGCCGCCCACAGCGCCGACAGGATCCGCTCGAAACGCAGCAGCTCCTCCGGATCCGGGGCGTAGGTCAGGGTGACGCCGTCGGCCAGGTACATCAGCCGCAGCTGCGCCGGGGCCCGGCCCTGGGTGCGGAGCAGGACCAGGGCGTAGAACTTCAGCTGGAACAGCGCCCGGGTCTCGTACGCCAGGCCCGGGGCGCGGCCGGTCTTGTAGTCGATGACGTGCAGGTCCCCGTCGGCCGAGCGGTCGATGCGGTCCACGATGCCGCGCAGCGGGGTGCCGTCGGGCAGATCGGCCTCGATGAAGGTCTCGCACGACTCGGGCTCGAATCCGGCCGGATCCTCGAGCCGGAAGTACACGTCCACCAGCTTGCGCACCTCGGCCAGGAACCCGGGCAGTTCCTCGTCCGGGATCAGCGACTCCACCTCGGGCCGGGACTCGCGCACCCCGGTCCAGGCGGGTTCGATGAGCGCGGCCGCGGCCGCCACGTCGCGCTCGGTGGCGGGCAGCCCGAACAGCGACTCCAGCACGGCGTGCACCACCGTGCCGCGCACCGCCGCCCGCGAGGGCGGCTCCGGGATCTGGTCGATCACCCGCAGCCGGTACTTGAGCGGGCACTGCTTGAAATCGATTGCGCGCGAAGGGGACAGCGCGGGCCCCCGCGGCGCGAACCGCTCTGTCTCCGGGGTACTGATCGCGTCGACCGACATACCTGGCAGGCTAAACGCAGGCACCGACAAGGTGCGCACGAATTCGCCGCAGCACAATCGCAGCGACGCACGTTTCACGACAACACGCAGAACGGAGTTTCATGACGGCCAGACGGACCGGCCCTTTCCAGATCGGTGACCGGGTACAGCTGACCGACGCCAAGGGGCGCAAGTTCACGGTGATCCTGGAGGTGGGCAAGGAGTTCCACACCCACGCCGGCCACATCAACCACGACGACCTCATCGGCGCCGACGAGGGCTGCGTGGTGAACTCCGCCAAGGGCACCCCCTACCTGGCGCTGCGCCCCCTGCTCACCGACTACGTGCTGTCCATGCCGCGCGGCGCGGCGGTCATCTACCCCAAGGACTCCGCCCAGATCGTGCACGAGGGCGACATGTTCCCCGGCGCGAAGGTGCTCGAGGCCGGGGCCGGGTCGGGCGCGCTGACCTGCTCGCTGCTGCGCGCGGTCGGCCCCGAGGGCAAGGTCATCTCCTGGGAGATCCGCGAGGACCACGCCGAGCACGCCGTCAAGAATGTCGAGCGATTCTTCGGCGAACGTCCCGAGAACTGGGAACTGACCCTGGGCGATGTGACCGAGTACTCCGGCGAGCAGGTCGACCGGGTGGTCCTGGACATGCTCAAGCCGTGGGAGGCGCTCGAGGCGGTCTCCAAGGCGCTGATCCCCGGCGGCGTCTTCCTGGCCTACGTGGCCACCACCACGCAGCTGTCGGAGGTGGTCGAGGGACTGCGCCGCCAGGGCTGCTGGACCGAGCCCGCCGCGTGGGAGTCCATGGTCCGCCCGTGGCACGTGGTCGGCCTGGCCGTGCGCCCCGAGCACCGTATGCAGGGCCACACCGCCTTCCTGGTGAAGGCCCGACGCCTGGCCGACGGCGTCACCGCGCCGCGCCCGCAGCGCCGCCCCTCCAAGGGCTGACCCGAACGCACGAATGGCGCCTCGGGGCGGACATCACAGGATGTCCGCCCCGAGGCGCCACCGGTTTGCTCGCTCCCCGCTATTGGCAGGCGGCGCGGGCCATTCCGAGGACGGTGCAGGCGCCGGCGTCGGAGAGCTTCCAGGTGCCATCGGCGTACTGGAACGCCATCGGGACGTCGGGCATGGTGCCGTGCGGGGAGGTCACGCTGACCTTGGCATCGGCCTTGGTGCCGTCCTGTTTGATCTCGCCGACGGCGAAACTGACCTGGTAATGCGCGAGTCCCTGGTTCATTGTCTCGATATTTCCGAGACGCTTGTCCCCGTCGACGACTAGTTTGGCTTTGTCGGCGGCCGGTTTTGCCGGGTCGGCGAAGGCCGTGAGGACGCTCTGCAGGCTCTCCGCGGTCGGCGCGGGCGCGGCGGCGGCCGACGACACGGACGTATTCGTGGGCGAAGAACCCTTGTCGTCGGAGCTACATGCGGTCACAGTTGCGGTAGCGGCCGCGAGGGCCACGACGGTAGCCAAGGAAACACGAAGCGTCCGGGAGACGTTGCGCATACCAGGAGTACGACTGGTGGGAAGGAGCATCAACGGCACCTTTCGGCTCGGGCCGGCGTTAACTCGCCGGAAACAGGTTAGGGCAGGCTAACATGCCTGTCCGGCCCGTGGGCCGCAGCCTAGATGTGATCACGACGAAACCATGTCGGAAAGCGGGAACGGTTAGAGCCCGGTAGCGTTGATAGACCGGGACTGGGAGGAGCAGCATCATGAGCCCCATCGAACATTCGGATTCGGCAGCCTGGAGGGAACTCGAGGCCGTACGTGCCGAGGCAGCTGCACTCCGGAGGCAACTCGCCGACACACCCGATCGCACACGGGAATTGGAAGCGCGTGTTGATTCGCTGACGATTCGCAACACCAAGTTGATGGACACCCTCAAGGAAGCGCGCCAGCAACTGGTCGCTCTCCGTGAGGAAGTGGATCGCCTCGGCCAGCCACCCTCGGGCTACGGCGTTCTCATCGGTGTGTACGACGATCAGACGGTCGATGTGTTCACCTCCGGACGCAAGATGCGGCTGACCTGTTCGCCGAACATCGACACCACCACCCTCACCTACGGCCAGACCGTTCGCTTGAACGAGGCGCTGACCGTGGTGGAGGCCGGACACTTCGACGCCATCGGCGAAATCGGCACGCTGCGTGAGATTCTCGACGACGGCCGCCGGGCCCTGGTCGTCGGGCACGCCGACGAGGAGCGCGTGGTCTGGCTCTCCGGTCCGCTGTCCGCGCTGGTGGACGTGGACGACCTCGAGGATCCGGATCGCCCGATTCGCAAACTGCGCCCGGGTGATTCGCTGCTGGTCGACACCAAGGCCGGCTTCGCCTTCGAGCGGATCCCCAAGGCCGAGGTCGAGGACCTGGTGCTGGAAGAGGTCCCGGATGTCAACTACGAGGACATCGGTGGCCTGTCCCGCCAGATCGAGCAGATCCGCGACGCCGTCGAATTGCCGTTCCTGCACAAGGATCTGTTCCGCGAGTACGCGCTGCGCCCGCCCAAGGGTGTGCTGCTCTACGGTCCTCCCGGTTGCGGTAAGACGCTGATCGCCAAGGCCGTCGCCAACTCGCTCGCCAAGAAGATCGCCGAGGCGCGCGGTGAGGACGCCAAGGAAGCCAAGTCGTTCTTCCTCAACATCAAGGGCCCCGAGCTGCTCAACAAGTTCGTGGGTGAGACCGAGCGCCACATCCGGATCATCTTCCAGCGGGCCCGCGAGAAGGCGTCCGAGGGCACCCCGGTGATCGTGTTCTTCGACGAGATGGACTCCATCTTCCGCACCCGTGGTTCGGGCGTCTCCTCCGATGTGGAGACCACCGTTGTGCCGCAGTTGCTCTCGGAGATCGACGGTGTCGAGGGCCTGGAGAACGTCATCGTGATCGGCGCCTCCAACCGCGAGGACATGATCGACCCCGCGATCCTGCGGCCCGGCCGCCTGGACGTGAAGATCAAGATCGAGCGGCCCGATGCCGAAGCGGCGCAGGACATCTTCTCCAAGTACCTGACCGAGACGCTCCCGCTGCGCTCCGACGATCTCAACGAGTTCGACGGCGACCGCGGCAAGTGCGTGCAGGCCACCATCGAACGCGTGGTGGACCGCATGTACGCCGAGAGCGACGACAACCGCTTCCTGGAGGTCACCTACGCCAACGGTGACAAGGAAGTCCTGTACTTCAAGGACTTCAACTCCGGCGCCATGATCCAGAACATCGTGGACCGGGCCAAGAAGTACGCCATCAAGTCGGTCCTGGAAACCGGCAACCCGGGTCTGAGCATCCAGCATCTCTACGATTCGATCGTGGACGAGTTCTCCGAGAACGAGGACCTGCCCAACACCACGAATCCCGATGACTGGGCTCGCATCTCGGGTAAGAAGGGCGAGCGCATCGTCTACATCCGCACCTTGGTGACGGGGAAGAACGCCAGCGCCAGCCGCGCCATCGACACCGAGTCCAACACGGGTCAGTACCTGTAAGGTTCGGAAAAGCCAAGAGGCCCGTCTCCTTTCGGAGGCGGGCCTCTTCGTCTGCGCGGAAGCCGGAGCCGGGGCTCAGCTTCCGGGGATGAAGCCCGGGTAGACCCAGTGGCTGACCCCGCCGCCGGGGGCCAGGTAGCCGGTGACATTGGGGTAGTTCATCGCCAGTCGCTTGAGCTGGTGCGGGTTGCCGTCGGCGTCGGCCTGGAAGCAGCTGGTGGTGACGCCGTGGAAACCCGAGCACACGATCCGGGTGGAATTGCCGAATGGCGAGGTCAAACGGGCGCGGTCGACCAGGGGGTTCCAGTAGTCGAGGTCGCTGGGGGTCAGGAAACCGGTGGCTTCGAAGACGTAGATCGGGCTGTTCGGCTGCTGGACCGGCCAGTCGTCGGCCGAGGCGGTACCGGCGCCGAGGGTGAAGGCGGCCCCGGTGACGACGGCGGCCGCGGCCAGCCGGGTGACGCTGCGGGTGATCATGTTCATGTACCCCTCCATGGAACGTCGATAGACACTGCGCGCATCAGTATCACACCGGCGCGCGATCCTCGGTCCAGTCCCGGTGGCGGCGGCGTTCCCGGGAAACTGTTCCCCATTTGTCGCCGTGTTTTACCTGCCCGCCATCGCGGGAGGTGGAACATCAGTGGATGGCGAATGTGCGAGCGGCGCTGGTGCAGACGAGCTGGACCGGCGACAAGGAGTCGATGATCAAGGCGCACGAGGATTATGCGCGTCAGGCGGCCGCGGCCGGGGCGAAGGTGATCTGTTTCCAGGAACTGTTCTACGGGCCGTACTTCTGCCAATTGCAGGACACCAAGTTCTACGACTACGCCGAATCGGTGCCGGGCCCGACCGTGGAGCGATTCGCGGCGCTGGCCCGCGAACTCGGCCTGGTCATGGTGCTGCCGGTGTACGAGCAGGAACAGCCGGGCCTGCTCTACAACACCGCGGCGGTGGTCGACGCCGACGGTCGCTATCTCGGCAAATACCGCAAACACCACATTCCACACGTGAACGGGTTCTGGGAGAAGTTCTACTTCCGGCCCGGAAATCTGGGCTGGCCGGTCTTCGACACCGCGGTCGGCCGGATCGGCGTCTACATCTGCTACGACCGGCATTTCCCCGAGGGGTGGCGGGCGCTGGGCCTGGCGGGCGCGGAGATCGTGTTCAACCCCTCCGCTACCTCGCGGGGATTGTCGAGTTATCTGTGGAAGCTCGAGCAGCCCGCCTCGGCGGTGGCCAACGAATACTTCATCGGGGCCATCAACCGGGTGGGCATCGAGGAGTACGGGGACGACGATTTCTACGGCACCAGCTACTTCGTCGACCCGGAGGGGCAGTTCGTGGGGGAGGTGGCTTCCGACACCGCGCCCGAACTCGTCGTGCGCGACCTGAACATGGACCTGATCAAGGTGGTGCGCGATCGCTGGGCCTTCTACCGCGACCGCCGCCCCGACGCCTACGGAAAGCTGGTGGAGCCGTGAGCATCACCTTCATCCACGGCGGAACCGTGGTGTCCGCCACCGGAACCCAACCCCTCGACGTCCTCATCGACGGTGAGACCATTGCCGCGGTGGTCCGGCCGGGCTCCACCGCGCTGGGCGCCGACCTGGCCGCGGCCGCCGACACCGTCATCGACGCCACCGGCAAATATGTGATCCCCGGCGGCGTCGACCCGCACACCCACATGCAGCTGCCCTTCGGCGGCACCGAGGCCTCCGACACCTTCGAGACCGGGACCCGCGCCGCGGCGTGGGGCGGCACCACCACCATCGTCGACTTCGCCGTGCAGAAGCCGGGGGAGCGGGTGCAGGACAGCCTGGCGCTGTGGCACGAGAAGGCGGACGGGCGCTGCGCCATCGACTACGGGTTCCACCAGATCGTCGGCTCGGTCGACGCCGAATCCCTGAAGGGCATGAGCGAATTGGTGGCCGAGGGCGTCACCAGCTTCAAACTCTTCATGGCCTACCCGGGCGTCTTCTACTCCGACGACGGGCAGATCCTGCGCGCCATGCAGACCGCCGGCGACCTGGGCGCGATGCTGATGATGCACGCCGAGAACGGGATCGCGATCGATGTGCTCGTCGCGCAGGCCCTGGCCCGCGGCGAGACCGCCCCGGTGTATCACGGTCTGACCCGGCCGTGGCAGATGGAGGAAGAGGCGACGCACCGCGCGATCATGCTGGCGCAGTTGACCGGTGCGCCGCTCTACGTCGTGCATGTCTCCGCCAAGCAGGCCCTGGAACAGATCGCCGAGGCGCGGGGCAAGGGGCAGAACGTGTTCGGCGAGACCTGCCCGCAGTACCTGTACCTCTCCCTGGAGGAGAACCTGGCCGCACCGGGTTTCGAGGGCGCCAAATGGGTGTGCTCGACTCCGCTGCGCGCCCGCGCCGAAGGGCATCAGGACGAGCTGTGGCGCTACATCCGCACCGGTGACGTCTCCACCGTGGCCACCGACCACTGCCCGTTCTGCATGAAGGACCAGAAGGAACTCGGGCTCGGCGATTTCAGCAAGATCCCCAACGGGATCGGCGGCGTCGAACACCGCCTCGACCTGATGTTCCAGGGCGTCAAGGACGGTCGCATCTCGCTCGAGAAGTGGGTGGAGGTGTGCTGCACCGCCCCGGCGCGGATGTTCGGGCTGTACCCGCGCAAGGGTGTGATCAGCCCCGGCGCGGACGCCGATGTGGTGATATACGACCCGAACGGGCACACCGGCATCGGGGTCGGCAAGACCCATCACATGAACATGGACCACTCGGCCTACGAGGGCTTCGAGATCGACGGCCACGTGGACACCGTGCTCGCGCGCGGCCGGGTGATCGTCGACGGCGGGCAGTACCTGGGCAGCGCCGGGCACGGCCGATTCCTGAAACGCGGCCTGTCGCAGAGTCTCATCTGACCCATCGGCCAACGAGGGGAGAGTTCCGGTATGGACATCGGTGTGGTGTTGCAGTGCAACCCGCCCGCCTCCCGGGTGATCGAACTGGCCAGAATCGCGGAGACGCACGGGTTCTCGCACGTGTGGACCTTCGATTCGCACCTGCTGTGGCAGGAGCCGTACGTCATCCACAGCCAGATCCTCGCCGCGACCCGGCGGGTGGTGGTCGGGCCCATGGTGACCAATCCCGCCACCCGCGACTGGACGGTCACCGCGTCCACCTTCGCCACCCTCAACGACATGTTCGGTAACCGCACCATCTGCGGGATCGGCCGCGGCGATTCGGCCGTGCGCACCCTGGGCGGCCGGCCTGTGAACCTGGCGACGCTGCGCGAATCCATCGGCGTCATCCGGGAATTGGGCAATGGCCGCAGTGCGCGGATCGGGGACACGGTGATCCACTTCCCGTGGGCGAGCGAGTCGCGGCTGCCGGTATGGGTGGCCGGATACGGGCCGCGCGCCCTGGAACTCGCCGGGGAGGTGGGCGACGGGTTCATCCTGCAGCTCGCCGATCCCGACATCACCGCCTGGACCATCGCCCGCGTGCGCGCGGCCGCCGAACGTGCGGGCCGCGATCCGGGTGCGATCACCATCTGCGTGGCCGCGCCGGCCTACGTCACCGACGGCACGCCCGAGGCCCTGGCCCACGCGCGCGAGCAGTGCCGCTGGTTCGGCGGGATGGTCGGCAACCATGTTGCCGAGATCGTGGCCCGCTACGGCACGCACTCCGAGGTGCCCGACGCGCTGACCGACTACGTCGCGGGCCGCCGGGGGTACGACTACAACGAGCACGGCCGGGCCGGGAATCCGCACGCGGACTTCGTGCCCGACGAGATCGTGGACCGGTTCTGCGTGCTCGGCACCCCCGACCAGCACCTGGCCCGGCTGCGCGAACTCGAGGCGCTGGGCGTCGACCAGTTCGCGGTCTACCTGCAACACGACGCCAAGACCGCGACCCTCGACGCGTACGGCGAATCGGTCCTGCCGCGCCTCACGCCCGCGATCGAAGCCACAGTCCACCAGTCGTTGTGATGTAGATCACACTTTTATCAAATCGATATAAACGCAGATGGAACGCGTTCTACCGTGTAGTTCCGGTCGGGTTGCTGAAAGTTCTCCGGGCAAAGGCCTTCCCTTTGATTGTGAACCGTGGATGATTCACATACCCGACATGTCATGGATAGATGAGGAGTAGCAAGTGACCGGATCCGCTGAGGATTTCCTGGCTGCAGTTCTGATCAAGACCATCACGGGTCTGTTCAGCGGCAGCGCCGGTGGTAGCACCCAGCCGACCGCCTGAACGTAGCAAGACACCGAGAGCCCATCGAATCGCGCGGGATTCGGTGGGCTCTCGGCGTTTCCGGCGGACGCGCCGACGACGGTCGGAACGACACGACGCGACCGCGGCAGCCTCCCGCATTCGCGCGGTGTCATGTCGTAGCTTGAACGACCGTGAGGCAACTGACCGCGACGCTGGTGGTTCTGGGTCTTTCCATCCCCCTGGGGCAGGTCCCCGCGCAAGCGGAGCCGGATCCGCCGGCATCCGGGGTGGTGACGGTGGCGCCGTCCGCCGGGGCGCCGGAAGCGCCGAATCCGCTGCAGCAGTGGATCGATGAGCATGTGCCCGCGCCGATGAAGATGGTCCCGCGCGCGGCGCGGCCGCTGGCGGCACCGGGCGATCTGCCGCCGGAACTGACGGAGTTCTGGAAGGCCGTGCAGTCCCCGCCGACGGGCGACCCGCTGTTCGACGCCTGGCCCGCCGATCTCGAGCGCTACGCGCCCGGTGAGATTCTGGATTCGCGCGATGTGACGGACTCGGCGCGCCCGACCATGCTGTTGTTGAACCTCACCGGCATCTCGCGGGCCACGCTTCTGAAGTTCCGCACCACCAACTCCGCGGGCGAGCCATCGATCGGCACCGCGACCCTGGTCCTGCCGCCGAAGGAGTGGACCGGGCCCGGCCCGCAGCCGGTGCTGGTGAACGCGCCCGCCACCAATTCGCTCAACAAGCGCTGCACCCCCGGGTACGTGCTGGCCCACGGCATGGAGGTGCCGACCGGCAACGACTTCACGCCGTCACCGACCACCTGGGCGCTCGAGCACGGGTACGCGCTGATCATTCCCGACCACGAGGGGCCGCTGATGGCCTACTCGGAGCCGACGGTCGCCGGGCACAACGTGCTGGACTCGATCCGCGCGGTCCGCGAGTTCGCCCCGGATCGGTTCGGGAACAGTCGTTTCGCCTCGACCGGCTACTCCGGCGGCGCGATCGCGTCCAACGCCGCGGCCATGCTGGTGTCGGACTACGCGCCGGAGTTGCTCCCGTATTTCGCGGGTGCGAGCTTCGGGGGGCTGGTCAACGACTATCGCCGCTTCGCCCACACCTTCGACGGCTCCTACATCTCCGCGTTCCTGCTCAGCACCGTGCTCGCGCTCGGCCGCGAGCACCCGGAAATCCTCGGCCTCATGAACCACGCGGCGCAGTGGCTGGCGACCTCGCCCATCAAGGACAACTGCAGCGGCAGTTTCGGTGCGCTCGGGATCGCGCCCATCCCGGTCGACATCATGGCCAAGGTCGACAAGTCCCTGGACAGCGCGGCGGCCGAATCGGTGTTCCGGCAGCTGAGCATGCAGGACCGGAAATCGGGTGTGCCGCTGTTCATCTACCACGGCGTCCACGATCCGTGGGTTCCCGTGTCGGAGGCCGAGGAACTGTGGCGCGCGCAGTGCGAGCTGGGCGTGGCCGCGACGAAGAACATCGTCGGGGGTGAGCACCTCGCCGCCTACGTCAGCTCCTACGGCGCGACCATGGACTGGCTGGATCAACGCCTGCGCGGCGTCCCTACCTCGGGAAACTGTGCCGCGCCCACCGGCGGCCGGTGACGCCGGTTCAGCGCAGCAGATCCCCGATCAGCACCCGGGTGTCGGGGACAAACGGCCAATGCGGGTCCTCCACGTAGGAGCGCAGCTCCTCGTCGCTCCACCACCAGCCGTCCACGATCTCCTCGGGCTGATGGGTGATCGGGCCGTCGTAGCGCAGCTCGTAGGCGAACAAGTGACAGCGCATCGGCCGTCCCTCCCACTCGCCGTCCCAGGCCGCGGCCGCCAGCGGCAGCGGCCGGTCGTCGTGCGGGCCCAGCATGATGCCCAGTTCCTCGCCCAACTCGCGGACCGCGGCCTCGGCCGGATCCTCGCCCGGTCCCAGCACCCCGCCGGCCAGGCAGTCGTGCATGCCCGCGAAGACCGCCTTGGTGTCGGTCCGCTTGTGCACGTACACCTTCGACCCGTCGAGCGACCGCACCAGCACGCCCGCACTGGCATGCCAGAGGCCCCGCTCGTACACCACGGCGCGCTCCTGCGCGCCGACCTCACGCCCGACCGCGTCGTACACCGCGATCATCTCCGGCATGTACGGGCCCTCCTCGCTGCCGCGCCGCGGGACCCGGCGCTCTGAACAGCACTTTAGTGATGCCGCCGGGCGGACGAGCGGTACGGTCGAGTATCGCGGCGCGCCGCGGTTCCACCCGCTGTCGCGAGGGGGCCGCCGGGGTCCGCGCGGCGGCGTAGCCTCAGGGGCGCAACCGTTTTCGTCAGGGAGGACGAGACCATGCCACTGCCGCGGACATTGGCGAGGATCAATCGCCGGATCAGCAATCCGGTGTTGGGGATCGCGGCCCGCGTCACGCCGCTGTTCGGGGTCGTGGTGCACCGGGGACGCAAGTCGGGGCGGGTGTACCGGTCCCCGGTCATGGTCTTCCGGCGCGCGGACGGCTACCGGATCGCGCTGACCTACGGGCGGGACGTGGACTGGCTGAAGAACATTCGCGCCGCGGGCAGCTTCGAGTTCGAGACCCGCGGGCGCACCGTCACCCTCACCGATCCGGTCCTCGGGCACGACGCCAGCGCGTCCTGGGCGCCGCCGCTGGTGCGGCAGGTGCTGGTGGGCCTGAACGCCGCGGACTATGTCCAGGCCCGGCCCGTGGACCGCTGACCGGCGGCATGCTCGAAATTTGCCGGGGGTGGTTCGGGCCGGGTCGGCGACCGTTCAGCGCACCCGGAGCCGGATGATGACGCAGCCCTGCTGCCAGCTCTGGTAGGCGTCGGCCCGATTCGGAGCGCCGTCGGCGTCGAATCCGATGCCGTTGAACTTCGCCCACTGCTTGTTGTGGCGGGCGATGGCCTCGGAGAGCCGGATGACCGTGTCCTCGTCGGAGAGCACCTCCGCGTCGGCGCTGTGCGTCGGGCCGCCGAACGACACTTCCAAGGGGGACGTCCTCGCGGATATTGCTCACCCACGGGCGCTTGGCGGTGCCGATCAGGATGTCGCCCTCGTGGCGGGTGTAGGCCAGCGGCAGCGTTTCTGAAACTGGCGTACGGCGCGGTGCCGCGTCCGAAATTTGCTGGAAAGAAGCTGTAGATTTCGAGTGTTCGCAGCATGATCCGGTGGCGAGGAGCGCGCGTTGACCGATGTGGTGGATCGACCGGCCCGGTCGAACGGTGGTGGACGGCATGCCAAGCCCGTGGAGCGGCCGCCGTTCGCCTGGCTGACCGTGGCCGCGGTCGCGGTGCCCGCCGCCGTGGTGCTGCTGCTGTCCGCGCGCCGCTACGGCTACTTCGGCGACGAGCTGTACTTCCTGGCCGCGGGCCGCCGCCCGGCGTTCGGCTATGCCGATCAGGGCCCGGTGCTGCCCCTGCTGGCGCGGTTGATGGACACCATCGCGCCGGAGTCCTACTTCGTGCTGCGGCTGCCCGCGGTCGCGCTGACGGTGACCGCGATCGTGTTGTGCGCCCTGCTGGCCCGCGAATTCGAGGGCGGCCGCTGGGCGCAGCTGCTGGCGGCCATCGGCTACGCGAGCTCACCGTTCCTGCTGTTGCAGGGCACCATGCTCACCACCAATGCCGTCGACACCGCGCTGTGGGTCATCATCACCTGGCTGGTGGTGCGCTGGGTGCGGACCCGCGACGATTGGCTGCTGCTGGCCGCCGCCCTCGTCACCGCCGTCGACATGCAGGTGAAGTGGCTGATCCCGTTCTTCTGGATCGCGGTCGTGATCAGCAGCATGCTGTGCGGGCCGCGGGAATTGGTGCGCAGACCGCTGCTGTGGACCGGCGGCGCGATCGTGGTGCTGGCCACCGTGCCCGAACTCGTCTGGCAGGAACGCCATTCGTGGCCGCAGTTGAAGATGGGCGGGGTGATCGGGTCCGAGCAGGGCATCCTGGGCGGGCGGCTGCTGTTCCTGCCCATGTCGATCAGCCTGGCCGGATACCTCGGGGCGCTGCTGCTGCTGTGGGGATTGTGGGTGCTGCTGCGCTGGGATGTGCTGCGACCCTACCGGTTCCTGGGCGTCACGCTGCTGCTGTTGTTCGCGGCGTTCCTGATCACCGGCGGGCGGATCTACTACGCGGCGGGCATGTACGCGGTCATGATCGCGGCGGGCGCGGTCGGTGTGGTCGGCACGGCCGAGCGCATCGCACCGCTGTGGCGGCGGGCGCTGACCGCGGGCATAGCCGTACTCGCCGTGGGCGCAACGGCTTTCACGCTCTACTCGACGCCGTGGCGGCCCGCCGAGGAGGTGCATCCGCCCAAGGACGATGCCGAGGCGGCGATCAATATCGGCGTCTACGGGTCCTTCGGCTGGCACGAGCTCACCGACGAGGTGACCCGCGCCTACGACGCGCTCAGCCCGGCCGAGCGTGAGCGCGCCATCATCATCACCGACACCTATTGGCAGGCCAGCGCTCTGGACGAGTTCGGCCGCACGCACCTGCCGCCGCTCTACAGTCCCAGCCGCGGTTTCGGCTACTTCGGCACCCCGCCCGACGACGCCTCGGTGGTCCTGGCCGTCGGCGGCTACGAGGCGGTGCTGCGCAGCCAGTTCGAGCACATCGACCCGGTCGGCAAGGTCGACACCCGCCTCGGGTTCAAGGGCAATACCCAGGACGTCACCATCTGGAAGTGCTCGGGTCGGAAGAAGCCGTGGTCACAGGTGTGGCCGCAGTGGATGCACCTGTAAACGGCCGGACCACCGCCGCCGCAGCCGCCTCGCGGTCGCGGCAGGTGCGCACCGCCGCCGCCAATCGCGGGAGCGGCGCGACCAATTCGTCGCTCAGCGGGCCGTGCAGGCCGAGCTGACAGAGCACGCCGGTGGCGGCCAGGATGGTGCGCCCGATCGGCGCGTACTCCGGCCGGGTGGTGAGGTGGCGCGACACATTGGACAGGCTCGGCTCGGTGGCGCGCCGCACCTGGGCGCGCAGCCACGCCTGGGTCAGGTGGGCGTCGCGGTGCCGGTACAGGTCCACGATCGGGTCCACCATGCCGACCAGGTCGGCGATCGCGAAGTCCCGTTCCGGGCGCACGAATCCGTGCTCGCGCAGCGCCACCTCCAGGTCGGCGGGGCTGCCGTTGAGGGCCGCCTCGCCGATATCGCCCACCAGCGTGGGGAATTCGGCTGGGAACGGTGAGCACGCGCCGAAGTCCAGGACGCCCAGGCGGCCGTCGGGCAGCATCCGGAAATTGCCCGGATGCGGATCGGTGTAGAGCAGCCCGGTCCTGGCGAAGCTCGACATGACGAATCGGGTCACCAGCAGTCCGGCCCGGGTGCGCTCGGCGGGCGTGCCCGCGGCGATCACCCGGTGCAGCGGGACGCCGTCGAGCCATTCGGTGACCAGCACGTCGCCCTGCTGATCCACCACCGCCGGGAGGTGGAAGTCGGGGTCGTCGGCGAACGCGGCGGCGAAGATCCTTTGCGTGGCGGCCTCTTCGGCGTAATCGAGTTCCGCGCCGATGCAGGCGGCGAACGCCTCGGTCACCGCCCGGGTGTCGAGGTCCGGGGCGAAGACCTTGGCCAGCGGCGCGAGCCGGCGCATGTGCTCGAGATCCGCCGCGACCGCCGCCCGGGCCCCGGGATACATGAGCTTCACCGCGACCCGCCGCCCATCCGGCCACACCGCGCGATGCACCTGTCCCACCGAGGCGGCGGCCGCCGCGCGAGTGTCGAACTCGGCGAACCGGTCCCGCCACCGGTCGCCCATCGACGCGGCCATGGCCCCGTCGACCGCGGCGGGCAGCATCGCGGGCACCGAATCCTGGAGCCGCGTCAACGCCTCCCGATACGGCTCGCCCAGCTCCGGCGGCAACGCCAGTTCGTAGAGCGCCAGCAGCTGACCCAGCTTGGCCGCGACGCCCTTGAGCTCGCTCAGCACCTCGAACATGTGCTGGGCGGTGCGCGCCTGGATATCGAGTTCGACCTCGCGGGACGGTGTTCCGAGCGCCCGCCGCCCGAGCCCGCCCACCCGGCGCGCGGCATAGGCCACCGGCAGCGCGGTGATCTTGGCGGTCCGGGCCGCGGCGCGGGTCGGCAGGCCGTCGGCCGAGCCGGTCGAGCGGCGGCGCGCACCCCGCACACCGCCCTGGCGCGGTTCGAGCATCGAGAACCTCCGAAACGTCGAGAGCCTCACTGTGTCACGGTGTCGATCTTCGCGGCTGGGCGGCGGTGACCGCAAGGACCGGACAGGCGACCGCGACGGGCCTAGCGCCCGAACGCCGTGGCCGGACCGAGCGGCACCACCAGCGCCGACGGATACGCGGCGGTCCGCTGGATCTGCTGCGCGGTGCCCAGCAGCCGGCCCAGATCGGCCGGATTCGGGATGGTCGACGGGAACGTGCCGCTGGTGATGCGCAGCCGCAGCGCGTGGCCGGGTTCCAGCCGGTGGAAGGCGGGGCGGATCTTGATCTCCATCCGCACCACGTCGCCGGGGGAGAGCAGCTGCTCGTTCTCCTTCAGCACGGTGTGCTCGGGCGCATACACGGTGCCGTCGCCGCTGCGCCAGGTCTTGCCGTCGTCGAGGGTGCGCTGACTGGCCAATTGCGAACCGCCGGTGATGTTCACGGCCGTCCCGTCCGGCGCGACGTCATCGAGCCACACCTGGAAGGCGGCGTCCGAACCGGTGGAGGAGGCGTACAGGGTGACGGACGACGGCCCGGCCAGCATGGTCGGCTCGGTCACCGGGTCCATGGTGTAGCGCAGCCCGGCGGTCGGGTTGCGCACCCACTCGGTGCACGGGTTGGAGACGGTGAAGACCCGGAACACGAAGTCGAACAGGCCCGCCGCCCACTGGCCCAGCGTCTCGCGATTGCAGATATTGTCGATTCCGGTGTAGTTCAGGCGATCCGAGGCGTCGACGGCCGTCGGCCTGTCCGCGACGAGGCGGTCGCCGTCGAAGTAGCGCTGCTCGACAGCGGCCTGCTCGAACGGATAGCGCGCGGTGTCGGCGGCGGTGTTGTTCGCGTCGATGACGTGCAGCGGCGTGCGGGTCTCGTCGATGCCGTTGGGAATGTCCTTGAGCCACCGGTCGAACCAGGCCAGGGTGATCTGGTCGGTGTCCATCCGCGAGCCCGGGCCCAGGCCGAGGCCGACGTGATACCAAGGGCCCATGAGCAATTGGTAGCGCCCGTCGGCCTGCTGATCGGCGGCCATCGGCGCGAACTGGTCGCGCCCGGCGGCCAGATTCTGCAACTGCGCGTAATTGCGCACCGCGCCTTCCTGATACAGGTCCCACCAGCCGTCCACCTGGTACATGGCGATGCCGTTGTCGACCAGGTTGTGCAGATCGGTCTCGAAACGCCGTTCACGCCACCAGGAGTTGTCGTAGGCGGTGGCGCCGCCGGTGTAGGCGTCGAAGAGCAGTTTCACGGTGCTGGTGTCGGGGCCGACCAGGGCGGCGAGGTGATCACCGAGGGACTTCAGGAAGGTCTGCGGCGACAGCGGCGCGGTCAGGAACGGGCCGATCAGGCTCAGGTACGGGACCATGAGCGAGATGACGGTCAGCAGCAGCGGGCTCATCATGCCGTCGTGGTTGAGCACCTCGTCGAAGATATTGTTGGGCACCGCGAACGGCACGATCGCCTTCAACGGCGAATCGGGGCCGATGCTCTCGGCGGTGCGCATGGCCGACAGGCCGGGGAAGGAGTAGCCGTACATGCCGACCTTGCCATTGGAGCCGGGCAGTGTGGCCGCCCAGTCCACCAGCTCCACACCGTCCTTGCCGTCCTGCTGCGAGGCCGGGCTCCACGCGCCGGTGGAGCCGCCGGTGCCGCGCACATCCGCGGTCACCTCGATGTAGCCGTGCCGGACCAGCATGTCCTGCATGGAAGTGGCCTGATTGATGACCCGTCGCGCATCCTTCAACTGATCGGGCAGCTGGATGTGCAGCTCGTCGATGACCGAGGTGATGGCGGCGGTCAGCGCGCTGGCCACCGCACCGTAGGTGGTGAAGTTGACGACCACCGGGAACTCGCCCGCGGCCCGCTGCCCGGTCGCCGGATCGGTCGGATACCGCACCTCGGCCTGCAACTGGGTGCCGTCCGACAGGGAAACCACTTGTCCGAGTTGATAACCCACGCCGTACCGCTCCGGTGTGGGCCGGTAGTCCGAGGGCAGGCCGAAGTTGGCGGGCGCGTCGGGCACCGGCCCGAACACGGGCGCGGCCCCCGACGGCGTGGTGGCGGCGATGGTCATGGCGAGCGCGGAGAAGCCCGCCACGGCCCAGGGGGCCAGGCGGCAGCGGCGCGGCCGGAAGGTGCTGCTCAACGAAGTACCTCTGCGGATGGTCGGGAGGTCCCGGCGGGCGCGGACCGGATGCCGCGCCGCATGACCTCGTCGTCGGTGTTCAGCACACCGCACAGTGCCCGCGCGCCGGTATCGGCAATCGCCAAGAGAGTAGCCGAGGGCATTGTGCAGCCGACCAAACCGCGGGCTCGGGGGAACGGGCAGGAGGAACGACAGTCCACCACGCGGGTACGTTGCGGACCGCGACCAGGAGCCGTGTGCGACGGACCGGGATGCGCGGCGTGCGGCGCGGACCGGCGGCGTGCAGCCACCCGGCGTGGGATCGGTGGCGGCGCCAACTACGGTGCGAAGCAGGCGGTTTCGAGCCGCCGGGCGATCCGGGCGGCCGACAGGGTCATGGCGTCGGTCGGGCGGTGCGGATCCAGGCCCGTCAGCTCGTGCACCCGGGCCAGGCGATAGGTGACGGTATTGCGGTGGACGTTGAGCAGCCGGGCCGTGGCCAGCTGGTTGAAGCCGGTGTCCACGAACACGTCCAGGGTGTCGGTCAGCACCGTCTGACTGTCGAGCGGCTCGAGCACGGCCGCCAGCCCGGGGCGCGCGGAACCACCTGCGGCGACGGTGTATTCGAACATCAGGTCCGCGCGGCGGCACACCGGCTGCGGGCGGCCCAGGCAGCGGCCGAGCTCGGCCAGCGTGCGCACCTCGGCGAACACCTCGGGGATCGCGGCGCGGCTCGCCGCGGTGGCGACGCCGACCCAGAACGGGGCGGGCGCGGCCGAGCGCGGCTGCTCGGCCGGTGCGGAGTGCCCGAGAGCGAGCCGGCCCGGCAGGCGCGCGGTGAGCGCCGCCAGGGTCGCCGTGCCGTCGTCGCCGGAATGCAGTGGCAGCAGGGCTGTCCAGCCGCCGCTGTCCAGGCGCAGGAACACACCCGGGATGGCTTCGATGCGGTGGCGCAGTTCGCTCGTGTCGCCGCCGCGGGCGGACCCGAGCCGGAAGGCGGCGAGCAGGAACGCGTCGGGCACCGCCACCGCGGGTTCGCCCGCCCACTCGACGGGGTCGCGGCCGGTGAGCAGCGCGTCGGCAATGGCCCGGCGGCGTTCCAGCAACTCCCAGCGCGGGTCGTGGGCGCGCTGCGCGCAGGCGGTGGCGATGCGGGTGGTGAGCAGGGTGATGTAGCGCAGCAGCGAGATCGCGGCGTCGTCGAGGAGTTCGCGTTCGGGTCCGTGGGCGGTCTCGCGCACCCGCGACCAGATCAGCTCCGCGCCCAGGCTGTATCGGTTGAGCACTTCCTCGAGCGTCTCGCCGTCGCGGATGCGGCTCAACGCGATCTGCACGACCTCGGCGGTGTCCTCGGGCGAGGGCGCGACACCGGTGCGCAGGAACTCGAAGAACAGGTCCACGTTCAGGGCCGTGCCGCGCTCGAAACCGCTGGTCACCAGGGATTCCGGGAGCTTGGGGTAGGGCGGCGCGAGGGCGGGGAATTCCGCGCGCGCCACGACGGCGCGTCGGTACAGCTCCTCGAGCGTCCGATCCCGTAATCGCGCGTGCATAACTCTCCTACTACCCGTACAGCGACTCGATAGTAGCGGCGTAGGTGATAGCTATGGGTTTGCGCCTGAGTTTTCCGGTCGCCGTGAGGTGATCGGAGCCCGGGATCCACACCTCCGGCAGCACCGCGAACTTCTTGATCTGCTCCACCCGTGAGAGCTTGCCGTTCGCCGCGTCCACGCCTTCCTGGAGGGTGGCGAGCACGCGCGGATCGCGGGCCAGGGCCGCGATGTCCCGCTCGGTTAGCTGATGGCGCTCGGCGAACGCGGCGGCCAGGTCGGGGTCCAGGCAGATCAGCGCGGTGTTGTAGGCGCGACCCTCACCGATCGCCACCACCGCACCCGCCAGGGGAGTGTGCTCGGTGACGGTGTTCTCGATAGTGGTGGGCGACATGTTCTTGCCGGCCGCGTTGATGATGAGTTCCTTCTTGCGGTCCACGATCCGCAGGAAGCCCTCGGTGTCGAGTTCGCCGATATCGCCGGTGTGCAGCCAGCCGTCGGCATCCACGGTCTCGGCGGTCTTGGCGGGCTCACCGCGATAGCCGCGCATCACGCTGCCGCCGCGCACCAACACCTCGCCGTCCTCGGCGATGGCGACTTCGGTGCCGGGGAACGCGGTGCCGACGGTGCCGATCTTGATGCGGGCCGGGCGGTCCATGGTCGCGCCCGCGGTGCACTCGGTCATCCCGTAGCCCTCGCACAGCGGCAGGCCCAGGCCGAGGAAGAACTCGTGGGTGTCCTTCGGGATCGGGGCGGAGCCGGTGACGGCGATGCGAATCCGGTCCAGGCCCAGCTGCGCTCGCACGGCCGACAGCACCAGGCGATCCGCCAGCCGGAACCGCCAGGTGTCGAGGACGTTCAGCGTGCGTCCCTCCGACGCCGCGCGGGCTCGCGCCCGGCCGCTCGCGATCGCCCAGGCGATGAGGCGGCGTCTGATCGAGCTCGGCTCGGCGGCGAAGCGTTCCTCCAGCGCCGCTTTGACTTTCACCCACACGCGCGGCACACCCATGAACACGGTCGGATGCACCTCGGACAGCGCCGCGGCGACCTGTTTCAGGTCCGGGCAGGTGGTGATCTGGCCGCCGGTCAGGATCGAGAGATAGTGCGAGAGCCAGCGATTGGCGGCGTGCGCGTCGGGCAGATAGGAGATCACCCGGTCGGCGGGGGTGCCACCGCCGAACTCGTCCACCACACGGGCGTTCTCGAGGAAATTGGTGTGGGTGAGCTCCACGCCCTTGGGCGGGCCGGTGGTGCCGGAGGTGTAGACGATGGTGAGCAGATCCTCGGGAGCCACGGCGCGCCAGGCGGATTCGAAGTCGAACCCGCCCGGCGTGGCGGCCTCGATCTCCGTCAGTACGACGCACCCCGCGAGCGCCTCGTCGACACAGATCACGTGTTCCACGGTCGCGCCCTGCTCGGCGGCCCGTGCCACCGCGGCGCGGACCTGCGGCGCGAACTGCGCCTCGCAGATCACGGCCTTGTTGCCCGCATTGGTGAACTGGTAGGCGAGCACCTCCACCGGATTGGTGTTGTACACCGAGAACGGGGTCGCGCCGGTGTGCAGGATCGCGGTGTCGCACAGGTGGAATTCGGGCCGGTTGGTCATCATCAGCGCCACCGTGTCGCCCCGGCCGACGCCGAGCGCCGCGAGGCCGGTGGCGATGGCGCGCACCCGGTCGGCGTACTCGCGCCAGGTGATCGAGACCGCCCCGCCGAGGGTGCGCAACGCGATCGCGTCCGGATAACGGGCGGCGGTGGCCTGGAACGCCTCGACCATGGTGCGCGGGGTCGTCCCCGCTACCGATGTTGAACTCACGGTTCCAGCAGATCGCACAGCGTGTGGGGCGGACCAGGGGCAATGGAGAAGAACTGGGACAGGCGAGTTGTGCACTGTGCCAAAACACAGGGGGAGCGGCAGGGCAGGCCGGAGCCGTGGATCCCGCGCCGACGTCTGCACGCTGACCATTGTAGCGAATGATCTTGGTGCACAAGCTCATTCGTCTCCGTCCGGGTGTCTCCGCGACGTAACCTGTTAGCACGACAGGACCGCCGGACCCCGACCGGGCCGTCCGATCGGGTAGGCGTGCGCGGCCACGAGGAGGCAGCGGTGATCACCCCTACCACCAATGGAGTACAGGACTACATCGACGCCGAGGACGTCGAGTACGTCGACATCCGCTTCTGCGACGTCCCCGGCATCCAGCAGCACTTCTCGATCCCGGCGAGCATGTTCGGCCCGGAGCTGGTCGAGGACGGCATCGCCTTCGACGGCTCCTCGGTGCGCGGCTTCCAGGCCATCCACGAATCCGACATGCTGTTGCTGCCGGATCTGCGCACCGCGCAACTGGATTCGTTCCGCGCCGCCAAGACCCTCAATATCAGTTGTTTCGTGCACGACCCGCACACCCGCGCCGCCTACAGCCGCGACCCCCGCAATGTGGCCCGCAAGGCCGAGGAATACCTGCGCTCCACCGGAATCGCCGACACCGCCTATTTCGGCCCCGAAGCCGAGTTCTACATCTTCGACACGGTCCGTTACGACACCGGCATGAACCGGGCCTTCTATGAAGTGGATTCGTCGTCGGCGGACTGGAATACCGGCGAGAGAGTCAATCCCGACGGAACTCCCAACCGCGGCTACAAAGTCCGGCCCAAGGGCGGCTATTTCCCCGTCGCCCCCTACGACGCCGACGTCGATCTGCGCGACGCCATGTGCACGCACCTGCAACAGGCCGGATTCGAATTGGAGAAGGGCCACCACGAGGTCGGCACCGCCGGACAGGCCGAGATCAACTACCGGTTCAACACCCTGCTCGCCGCCGCCGACGACCTCATGCTCTACAAGTACATCATCAAGAACACCGCCTGGGCGGGCGGCAAGACCGTCACCTTCATGCCCAAACCGCTCTTCGGCGACAACGGGTCCGGCATGCACGTGCACCAATCCCTGTGGAAGGACGGCGCGCCGCTGTTCTACGACGAGGCGGGCTACGCCGGACTGTCGGATCTGGCCCGGCACTACATCGGCGGGCTGCTGCACCACGCGCCGTCACTGCTGGCCTTCACCAACCCGACGGTGAACTCCTACAAACGCCTCGTCCCCGGCTACGAGGCCCCGGTGAATCTGGTCTACAGCCAGCGCAATCGCTCCGCCGCCGTACGCATCCCGGTGACCGGCACCAATGCCCGCGCCAAACGTCTCGAATTCCGCTGCCCCGACTCCTCGGGCAACCCGTACCTGTCCTTCGCCGCCATGATGATGGCCGGACTCGACGGCATCACCAACAAGATCGAGCCCGCCCTGCCGGTCGACAAGGACCTCTACGAACTCACCCCCGAGGAGTCCGCCGAGGTCACCCAGACCCCGGCCGGCCTCGACGCGGTCATCGACCGTCTCGAGGCCGACCACGACTACCTCACCCAGGGCGGGGTGTTCACCGAGGACCTCATCGACACCTGGATCCGCCTCAAGCGCGACACCGAGATCGCCGAGATCAACCTGCGCCCCCACCCCTACGAATTCGAGCTGTACTTCGACGTGTAGAGCCCGGTCAGGGCACGCGGGAGCGGGCCCCGGTGCAGGACGCCCAGGCGCTGGGTGGCGCGGGTGAGGGCGACGTACAGTTCGGCCGCGCCGCGGGGGCCGTCGGCGAGGATGTGCTCGGGCTCGACCACCAGGACGGCGTCGAACTCGAGGCCCTTGGTCTCCGAGGCGGGGACCGTGCCCGGCATACCGGGCGGGCCGATCACGATACTGGTGCCCTCGCGGGCGGCCTCGTCGCGGACGAATTCCTCGATGGCCGAGGGCATGTCGTCGGTGGAGAGCTGCCGGGCCCAGGGTTGGACGCCGCAGGCTCGGACCGAATCCGGCGGGGTGACGTCGGGGGAGAAGTCGGCGAGCACGGCCGCGGCGACGGCCATGATCTCCGCCGGGGTGCGGTAGTTCACGGTGAGCGAGCGGTACTGCCAGCGGCCCGGAACGTAGGGGTCCAGCATCGCGCCCCACGAGGTCGCGCCCGCCGCGGAACGACGCTGTGCGAGATCGCCCACCACGGTGAAGGAATGGCCGGGGCAGCGGCGCATCAGCACCCGCCAATCCATGGCCGACAGCTCCTGGGCCTCGTCGACCACGATGTGCCGGTAGGTCCAATCCCGGTCCGCGGCAGCGCGTTCGGCCAGTTCACGGGTGTCGCGTTCGATGAACCGCTCGGCCAGGTCCTCGCCGTAGAGCATGTCGGTGGCGAACAGATGGTCCTCGTCGTCCATGTGGTCGGCGCGGCTCACCAGCAGATCCAGCACGCCCTCGGCGTAGGCGGCCTGCGCCTTGCGTTCCCGCTCGGCGGCGGCTTCCTCGGCGGAGGTGTCGCGGCCCAGCAGGTCGGCCAGCTCGTCGAGCAGCGGGACATCCGACACCGTCCAGGCCTCGCCCTCGGCCCGCCAGAGCGACTGGTCGGCGCCCGCCGCGCGCAGCCGGTCGGTCGACGACAACAGTTCCGCCAGTAGCTGTTCCGGCGTGAGCGTCGGCCACAGTTCGTCGAGCAGGGCGGTGAAGCCCTCGTGCTCGGCGAGTTCGGTGCGCAGGTCGGTGCGCATGTTCTCCCACGCCTCGCGGTCCTCGCGGGTGAGCCAGCCCCGACCGATGCGGGCGATCGCGCGCTCGGTCAACGCCCAGGTGAGCACCTCCACGAAAGTGGCGCGGGCCAGATTGTGCGGCAGACCGCTCTCGCGGGCCTCCGACCGCGCCCAGTCCGCGATGTCCGCGCCGATGCGGACCGTCACATCCGAGAGCTCCAGGGACGCCGGCTCCGCAGGCACCCGCTGCCGGTCCGCGATCGCCGCTTTCAACACCTCGAGGATGCCCAGCGCACCCTTGAGCCGGGCCACCTCCGGAACATCCTCGGCGGTCGCGTGCACGCCGGGCATGAGATCCGCGGTGGTGGTGAACACCACGTTGGTCTCGCCCAGCGACGGCAGCACGCGCCCGATGTGCTTCAGGAAGGCCGTATTCGGGCCCACCACGAGCACGCCGTTGCGTTCCATCTGCTCACGCTGCGTGTACAGCAGATACGCCACCCGGTGCAGCGCCACCACGGTCTTGCCGGTGCCCGGCCCGCCCTCGATCACCAGCACGCCCGGGTGATCGAGCCGGATGATGCGGTCCTGCTCGGCCTGGATCGTCGCCACGATGTCGCGCATGCCCTCGCCGCGCGGCGCGTTGACCGCCGCCAGCAGGGCCGCGTCACCGCGCTCCCCGTCCCCGGGACGGCCGAACACCTCGTCGGTGAAATCCACCACGTCACGGCCCCGCGTGTGGAATTGGCGACGCCGGCGCATGCGCTCCGGGGTCGCGGCGGTCGCGGTGTAGAACGCCTGCGACGCCGGGGCCCGCCAATCCTGCAGCAGCGGCTCGAATTCGTTGGTCTCGTCGTAGATGCCGATCCGGCCGATGTAGGCGTGCTCGCCGGTCTCGCTGTCGAGACGCCCGAAGCACAGGCCGTTGTCGGCCACACCCAGCCGGGTCATCTCCTTGGCCAGCGCCCGCGCCTCGGCATCCCGCTCCACCAGCACCGTCGCATTGCCGCGCACCGTCAGCGTCTCGCCGTACCGGCCGCGCACCCGCGCCCGCTCGGCGTCCAGCCGTTCATACAGCCCGGCCACGTAGTCGCGCTCGGACCGCAGTTCGTTCTCGTATCCCTGATCAGACATCAGCACCACACCTTCCGCCCAGCCGGTCCCCGGCCGCCGCCCGCGCGCCATCCGCGCAGGCCGCAGCCCTCGGCCAGCGATTGTGCGCCACCACGGGGGCCTTGCCGCAAGCCCCCCACTGCGATATATGTTGAAAGGGGAGAGAGGTACAGCCCTCCCCGATTCCCCTTCGCGCAGCCGCTACGCGGCGGTCGGCCGCTGCCCGCCCGACACCAGGTTCATGATGTCCTTGTTGCCGTCGGCCCACTGCGCGGACATCACCATGGCCTCGACCTTCCACACCGGCCACCAGGCGCAAGCCGATCCGGTAGGTGCCGCCCAGCGTCCAGCGCGGCGAACCGAGCGGATTGGCCAGCAGATGCACCGCCTGGAAGACGGCGGTCACCTCGGCCCGATCACCGTCGACGGTCACCAGATGATTGCCCAGCAGATGCTGCGTGGCGTCGAACGCGCCGATCAACTTCTCCCAATCCGCCCGAATCTGACCAGGATTCACCGTCGCGGGCTCACCACCCCACACGCTCGAGTAGTCGAGGGTGACCACGTCGGCGAAGACGCCCGGGAAGGCGTCCCAGTCGCGAATGTCGATGAACCAGAACAGGCGGGTGACGGCCTCGATGATGTCGGCGCGCTGCTGAGCGGTGGCGGTCATGGCAAAACTCCTCCGGTGCAAGGGAATCGGTGGTGAACTCTCGCCACCGAGCCTGCTCGCCCGCGCCGGCGGCAACCAGTGCACGCCGTGCCTCGTACTCGCGGGGCCACCCGGGTCCTGTGTCACACTGCGGACATGGCCGTGCGCGAGGATCTGGCGGAATTCCTGAAGTCCCGGCGGGCGCGCGTCGATCCGCGAGACACCGGACTGCCGCCCTCGGGGCCACGCCGGGTCCCCGGTCTGCGCCGCGCCGAACTCGCGCACCTCGCCGGAATCAGCGCCGAGTACTACCAGCGCCTCGAACAGGGCCGCGCCGCCAACCCCTCCGCCGAAGTCCTCGACTCCCTAGCCGCCGCCCTGCGCCTCAACCCCGTCGAAACCGAGCACCTGCACGCGCTCGCCCGCCCGCCCCGGCGCTCCGAAACCACGTCCGCCGCACCGCGTCCCGAACTGCTGCGCATGCTCGACCTGATCGACAAGGCTCCCGCCGCGCTCATCACCGACCTGTTCGACGTGCTCGCCGCGAACCCGCTGGCGCACTACGTCTTCGGCGATCTGATCGGCGACAATATGGCCCGCTCACTGTTCTTCGCCCCCGCCGCCCGCGCCTTCTATCTCGACTGGGACGACGTGGCCGCCGCCACCGTCGCCCAGCTGCGCCGCGTCGCCGGCCGCTACCCCGACGACCCCGCCACCACCGCCCTCATCGACGAACTCGCCACCGGCAGCCCCGCATTCGCCGCCCTCTGGCGCGCCGGCGACGTCGAACACCGCACCCACGGCGGCAAACGCGTCCGCCACCCCCACTCCGGCGATCTCACCCTCGCCTACGAGAACCTCGAACTACCCGGCGATCCCCGCCGCCGCATCGTCACCTTCACCCCCGCCCCGGACACCACCCTGCCGGTCCTGTGACGGACCGCGCGGTCACTCCGCGGTTCCGCGCGGAACGATCCACTGGTGTCGCAGTGTCGGGAAGACGCCGGCGATCAGTTCGAAATGCCTGTCGTAGTGCAGAACCGTGGCGTCGTAATGGACCGCGGTCGCCGCGATCAGGACATCCGTCGCCTGGGCGGAACGGCCGTGGCCGTGCGCCCAGAGTTGTTGCCGGATCGTGCGTACCAACCGGTCGATCGCGGGATCCATCGGGAGGAAACGGAACACTCCCGTATAGATCGTGATGATGCGTTCCAGGTCCTGGGCATTGCGGGCGCTATAGCAGGCCTCGTCCAGCGTGACGGCATTCGAGCACAGGACGCCGACGGCGGCGTTGAGGCGGTCGAATGCCGCGCGCACGGCCGGGCGGGTTTGAATTCGGGATACCGCGCTGTGATCGGCGAGGTACAGCGCGAGATTTCCGCCGCCGGTCATCGCGGCTGCTGCGGCTCGGCCTCCCCGGTCGGTTCGGCCTCGGGTAGGAAGGGCGCCGAGTCGGCGAACCACGCGATGGCGTCGTGCTGCTGACGTTGCTGGACCAGCAGGCGCAGCGCCGTGCGGACGGTCTCGGTTTTCGTGGCCCCACCGGTGACCCGCCGGGCCTGTTCCATGAGGTCATCCGGAATGTCGATCAGGGTTTTCGTCATGGTCACCTCCACGGGGATATATAAATCGTCCCTGAAGTATATCCGAGCCGGTGCGCGGCGGCTCGCCGATCAGGAATCGCCCAACGAGACGCGCCGAGGGTGGTTACGGGTTCGTTCGGTGTGTTGTCGTTAGATTGGGGGCAGGACGGATCGACCGCGACGCGAGAGTGGCCCGCAGGGAGGCGGGTTCGTGTCGAGGTGCGGGAATACCGTTGTGACACAACGTGCCACGCGAATGACAACGCGTGGTCATGTGGGGTGGCGTCAAACTATGACCTTGACCTCAGTGACCGCGCGGGGTCGTGGTGCGGTCATACGATCCGGGGCTGACATATGCGGGAAGGCGAGTAGGCCATGGATCGAAATGCGTTCGTCGAGGTGATGAACGAGGCGAGCGGCATGCTGGAGACCGGCCGGGCCGAGGAGGCGCTGGCGCGGTTGTCGGCGTTCGACGACGAGCTGGCCGGGGTCCCCGATCCCAAGGAATACGGCTGGATCGTCTCCTACCGCTTCCGATCCGCCTTCGCCGCGGGCGATTACGCCCAGGCCCTGCACCTGGCCGAACACGGCCCGGCCCGCTACCCGGCCGACATCCCGCCCGCCACCCTCGCCACCATGTACTCCATGGCCGTCGAGGCCGCCACCCAGCAGGACCTGCCCGACAGCGCCGTCCTCATGGCCGACCGCTGCATCGACCTGCGCCGCGCCCACGGCGAACACGCCGAAGTGCTGATGGCGGCCATGACCGCCTGCACCCTGCTCGGCGACATCGAAAGACACGACCTGGCAAGCAGATATGCGCAACTGCTGATCACCGAGGGCGTCGGCCACGACGACTACCGCGGCTACGGGTACTACGCGCTGTGCGCCGCCATCGAACAGGGCGTCGGCGGACACCTCATCGACACCCTGCGGGCCGGGCGCGAATGGCTCGAGACCCAGGACAACGAATTCGCCCGGGTGGCACTGGAATATCTGCAGACCGCCCCCGCCCTGCGTGACCCGCTCGCCATCGACCTCGGCCTCGAGGACCCGCTCCGCAATGGCGCGCCGCTGGTCGAACCCGGCGCCATATCGCCCGGACCGGGCGCACCCTTTCCCGACCCGGGCACACTGTTCCCCGACCCGGGCGCACTGTTCCCCGAACCGGGCGCGGCCTTCCCCGAACCCGGCTCGGCACAGCCTGATCAGGCGTTCTCGCCGCTGGAACCCGCTGGCGCGCAGCCCGAACCCGGTGCGCCGGGAGCCGATTTCGGTGCCGCGCAGTCCGGCCCGGTGCCGGGCCTGCCGCCGCTCGATCCCGCCGTCGCGCCCGACGCCATGGCGACCCAGTACCTGCGGGTCGGTGACGGTGCGCCGCAGCTCGCGACCGGTCCGGCGCAGCCGCCGGCCGAGCAGCTCGCGGGCGGCGCGACCGCCGACGCGCTGATGGACGCCAACCGTCCGGGCATCGCCGCCGCCGCCTACCGGGCGCTGATCGACGACGCCGTCGGCACCGGGCGACCGGACCCGCTCATCATGGGCAAGGCCACCCTGGGCCTGCTCACCGCGCTCATCTTCGACAATCGGGTCGGCGAGGCGCATTCGGTGTGGATCGACGAGCAGGGACCCACCTACCTGGGTATCTGGTCGCTCGAGAACGGCCAGACCTCGGTGCACGACGCCATCGCCTACAACCTGGTGGCCGCGTTCCTGCACTCGCTGAGCACCGGCGACCCGAACGCCGCCAACCACGCCGTCGACAGCCTGATGACCCGAAACATGGAGTGGGCCTACGAGAACGACCGTCAGGTCGTCCCCGCCATGATCGGCAGCTGGCGGCGGCACCTGCTCGAGATCCACGGCGGTGAACCCGCTCCCGAATACCGCTGGCAGCTGACCCAGGCCGAACAGCGCTGGGGCGCGCCGATTCCCGACGGCGGCCTGTACTGGATGCGCCCCTACCGCTGGGTCGTCGACTGGCTGTGACCGTCCGGCCGCCCGTGCCCTGACCGTGCCGGTCGGTACGTCCTGACCCGTGCCGGTGACCGGGGGAGCCGGCGCCGCCGCCTAGGCTGGCGGCATGGCGACCGAAATCTGGCACAACCCGCAGTGCTCCAAGAGCCGCACCGCCAAAGCGGTGCTCGAGGAAACCGGCTCGGACTATGTCGAGCGCCGCTACCTCGACAACCCGCCCTCGGCCGACGAAATCCGCGCCGCCCTGACCAAACTCGGCCTCGAACCGTGGGACATCACCCGCACCGCTGAGGCCCAGGCCAAGGAACTCGGCGTCGCCTCCTGGGGTCGCACCCCCGCCGACCGCGACCGCTGGATCGAGGCCCTGGCCACGCACCCCCGCCTCATCCAGCGCCCCATCGTCTTCACCGCCGACGGCCGCGCTTTCGTCGCCCGCGACAACGAAACCCTCGACGAACTGCGCTGACGCCGGTCGGCGAGATCCCGTACGGCGGCCTGCCGACACCGGGCGGTCCGCTGGGATCGCGCCACTCCGGGCCCTGCCGGTACGGCACCTGTGAACAGCTCCCGCTCGTTCTCGATGCGCCGCTGCTGGGCAGGCCCGGCCGCGGCCTCACGCACCGACAGCGTCCCCTGGTCCGGCGGGCCGCTGACATCGCCGGACAGGAGTGGTCCGGCAGTCCACCGGCACGAGCGCATCCGCGCCCGGGCATGAAATCGCCCCGGCAAGGCGCAGGCCTTGCCGGGGCGAGGTGTTCTCGGGTCGAAGCTCGAGGCGGTCGACAGCGGGACAGACGTCGTGGTGGACGGCTGGACTGCGGCCCGGCCTTGATGTCAGCGTCGGGCAGGGAGCCGGGGTGGGTCAGTGCAGGACGAAGACCGGGAATCCCGGTGCGATGTCCGCCAGTTCGGCGTCGGTGGCGTTCTTGGTGACGCCCTCGAAGAAGCGGCCGACCTCCCAGCCCCAGCGGTCGAGGTAGGCGCGCAGGACGGGGATCTTGTCGGCGTCGGGGAGTTCGGTGGCGGTGAAGGTCTCGGACTTGCGGCCCAGGCGGAGTTCGCCGGTCCCGGCGACGCGCAGATTGCGGACCCACTGGGTGTGGCCGCGCGGGGCGACCAGGTAGCGGGTGTCGTCGATGGTCAGGACATTGACCAGGGTGGTGCGCCATTCGCCGGATGTACGGCCGCGCACCGCC
The DNA here is from genome assembly GCF_042792755.1 of Nocardia sp. NPDC056611. Taxonomy (NCBI): domain Bacteria; kingdom Bacillati; phylum Actinomycetota; class Actinomycetes; order Mycobacteriales; family Nocardiaceae; genus Nocardia; species Nocardia sp. NPDC056611. The sequence goes on along the minus strand of NZ_JBHTVV010000010.1, from coordinate 64,372 downwards.
AGCAGCCGCGAGCCCGCGACGCTGATGCCGAGCTTGGGGAGCATATTGAAGAAGCGGTTCATGTAGGGGTCGAGACCGGTGGGGCCGATGTAGCGGGTGGCGGCGGTGTGGGCGTCCATGGGGTCTTCCTTCACTCTTTGAGAGCGGTGCTCTCTGTTGTGATCAGTGTGCATGCACGCCTCACGGAATGTCAAGAGCAGTGCTCTCGAAATATTCAGGTGATCCGAAACGTGGCACACTATCGGGATGAGCGTCCCCCGAACCGCCCGCGCCCGGGCCAGAGCCGAGATCACCCGCGAGATCACCGACGCCGCGCGCCGGCAGCTCGCCGAATCCGGCGCCCCCGCGCTGTCGCTGCGGGCCATCGCCCGTGAACTGGGCATGGTGTCCTCGGCGCTGTACCGCTACTTCCCCAGCCGTGACGACCTGCTGACCACGCTCATCATCGAGGCGTACGACAGCATCGCCGACGCGGTCGAGAACGCGGTCGCCGCCGCGGACACGCCCCGGGCGCAGTGGCGGGCGATCTCCCATGCGGTCCGGGATTGGGCCAAGGCGCACCCGCACGAGTACGCCTTGGTCTACGGCTCGCCCGTGCCGGGCTATCGGGCCCCCGAATCCACGGTCGGCCCCGCGTCCCGGGTGCCGGTGGCCGCGCTCGGCGTGGTCAACCGGGCGTGGAAGTCGGCCAGTCTCACGGTGCCCGACGAATCGGTCGATCCGGTGCTGGCCGCCCAGTCCGCGGGCATCGCCGAGCAGGTCGCGCCCGGTCTGCCCGAGGTCGCCGTGGTGCGCGGGGTCATGGCGTGGACGCAGCTCTACGGCACGGTCACCTTCGAACTGTTCGGCCAGCTCGACAACAGCATGGATCCGGCCGGACCGTTCTTCGCGTACTCCGTCGAGGCCATGGCCGATTTCATCGGCTTGACCCGCTAGCGACCCGAACGGCGTCGCGCTACAGCGTGAACGGCGGCGCGCCGATCCCGGTGATGCGCAGATTGCCCCACGGATCACGCTCCTGGAGCACGCCGGGCGCCGGGGACCGGCCCGGCACGGTCAGGAAGACCTGACCGCGCCCGGGATCGGGCAGAGTTGCACCGTCGTCGGTGGAAATCCTTCCGTACCAATGGAACTGGCCATCGGTGGGATCGAGGTGGCCGGTCAGCGCGACTCGCACCGCGACTTCGACGCCCGGCGCGTCCAGTAGCGCCGGGCCCGAATAGTCCGGCGCCGGTTCGGGTTCGGCGAAGTTCTCCGGGTCGGCCGGTGGCCGGGGATCGCGGCGGTCCCGCCGGAACCTCACAGCAGCCCTCGGCGTCGCCACACGCGCTTGCCGATCGGCCCCATCAGCCCCTGTTCGTCCAGGTACGCGCCGAGATTCGCCGCGCCCAGCCCCAGTGCGCGCCGCGAATGCGGGTTGGCGCGGGCCATCCGCCGTGCCGCCCGCCCGTCCTCGATGCCCGCGCGGACGTATATGTGCCAGTTGGTCATCAGGTACACGAACAGGGGAGCGGCCACCGCCACACACAGTCGCGTGTACAGCGTTTCGGCCTTCGACATGCTCGGCGCCCGGTGCGCCAGGGCGTCGCGGGCGAACCCGATGTGCCGCGCCTCCTCGGTGACGTGGATGCGCATGGCCCGCGCGACCAAGGGCTGCAACTGCGGATCGTCGAGGGTGCGGCGCTGCAGCGCGTCGAAGATCTCCTCGCCGACCAGCGCGCCCACCCACACCATGGACCCGCGCAGCAGCTGCTGCAGCGCGCTGATGGTCCAGCGCTCGAACCGGTTGGGCCAGTAGGGCCGCGCCTCGATGCGGTCGATGAGCTTGCCGAACATCATCATGTGCCGGCATTCGTCGCCCATCTCGGTGAGCGTGTAGTGCGCGTGCCGCGAGGTCGGGTCACCGGCCATGAGTTCGCGCAGCAGCAGGCGATTGAGCAGGTTCTCGAACCAGATGCCGACCGAGAGCACATTGGCGAGTTCCTGGCGGGAGAGTTCGCGGCGCTGCTCGGGCGTCATGGCGTCCCAGAGCGGGGTGCCGAAGAGCGAGATGACCTCGGGCGGCAGGAAGAGCTTGTCCGGGTCCAGCGGGGCGTCCCAGTCCAGATCGACGACCGGGTCGTAGGACTTCTTCACCGATCCGGCCAGCAAACGCTGGGCGAATGATTCGCGCCCGGAGAGGCCGCGCGCAGGCGTGGAGACCGCGTTGTCGCCCATGACAGCTCCCGACTATTACTGATACAGGCTGTTACACTCAGATTAGTGGTACATGCCGTCACGGTCAATGTCGGAGGTGGGTATCGTAAGGCGCGTGACCGGGACCCGACGCAGCACACCCGCGCCGCCGGGCGCCGACGGCCGCAGTACGCGCTGGGACGACCACAAGGCCCGCCGCCGCGTCGAGATGCTCGACGCCGCGCTGACCGTGATCGAGGAGCACGGCACCGAGATCTCCGTCCAGCAGATCGCCGACCGCCTCTCGGTCCCGCGCCCGGTCGTCTACCGGCACTTCGACGGCCGCACCGACCTCGACGAAGCCATCCGCCGCCACATCCTCGACGGCCTCACCGCCGAACTCATGCCGCGCCTGCACCCCGACGGCACCGTCCGCGACCTGGTGCGCGGAGCCGTCGGCACCTACGTCGGCTGGGTGGAACGCCACCCCAACCTGCACCGCTTCCTCACCGCCGCCGACCCGCACGGCGAATCCTCCACCGCGCTGGCCGGGGCCCGCGACCGGATCGGCGGGCGGCTCGCGGACCTGTTCGCCGACGCCCTGCACCGTTTCGGCATCGACCGGAACCGGGCCCGCCCCATGGCCTTCGGCACGGTCGGCTTCGTCGACGGCGTGGTCAACAGCTGGCGCGCGGCCCCCGGACTGTCCTCGGACCACATCGAGGGCATCCTCGCCGAATCGGTGTTGTCCCTGCTCGAGGGCAATGCCCGTAGTCTGGACGTGCCGCTGACCCGCGACACCGTCGTCGCCGACCTGCTCTCGCGCACCGAGGCGGCGCGGGCGTGACGTCGATCGACCCGAGGACTCCGATGGCTGCACGCACTCTCGCCCGGCTGGCCGTGTTCACCGGAATCGCCGGGGCCGCACTGGCTCCGGCCGCCTCCGCCGGCGCCGACGCCGAACTTCCCGCCGGACTGCACTGCGACGTCCTGGACTGCCGCAACGACACCGACACCGAATACGTGGTCTCCGGCTACATGCAGTGCGAGTACCACGACTCGGACGGCGGCGGCTCCTCCGGCAGCGAGCAGTTCGTCGATTTCGTACCGGCCCATTCGCTCTACCGGCTCTCGTCCTGCATCGACGGGCAGGCGCCCTACCTGCGCTCCATCGACGAGGTCGACTAGCCCCTCGCCGCACCGGTGAGGGCCAGATAGCTGCGATTCCACAGCCACTCGACCGGTCCGCGCTCGACGCGGCGCAGCCAGAAGTGGGCGAAGACCAGCATGAGCGCGCACACCAGCACGTAGATCCCCACCGTGAACGGCACCCGGGCGTTGGCCGACACCAGGCTCGCCAGGCCCAGACCCCATCCGTAGCACAGGAATCCCGCCACCAGGTTCTGGAGGATGTAGCAGCTCAACGCCATTCGCCCGACCTCGCCGAAACGGCGGCCCACCCAGCCGGGCCGGGGCCGATGCGCGTACACCTCGGCGACCAGGGCGAGCAGGCCCAGCGAGACCACGGGCGCGGTGCCGTAGCGGGCCAGCAGGATCAGATCGCCGCCGATCAGGCCCAGCGCCAGGTCGACGGGCGCGGCGATGCCGAACCCGATCAGCATGAGCCGCTTGCGGATTCGCGCCCCGCCCGGCTCGAAGATCCCGGCCCGGAACAGGCGCGCACCCAGCAGGAACAGGGCGATGGACATCGGGAAGATGAGCAGCGGTTCGAGCCGGAACACCAGCAGGTGCTCCCACCGGAACGCCACCAGATCCCAGAACGAGCCGTCCGCGTACGGATTCGGATCCAGCGTCCGGCGCGGGCCGGAATCATCGGGAGATCCGACCGCGATCGCCACCGCGAACAGCGACAACAGGGTGAGATGCACGCTCGCCTGCGCGATGAGCCAGCGCCGCTGCGCCTTCGGGCCGGTGGCCAGGATGAACGCCACCACCAGGCCGGTGATCGCGTACCCCATCAGCACGTCGAACTCGGCGACGAGGAAGAAGTTCAGCAGGCCGTCGAGGAACAGCAGCCCCGCCCGCACCGGATAGCTGCCCGGCCAGGCGCGCCCGCCCCGCACGGCCGATCGCTGCTGGATAGCCAGCCCGATGCCGAACATGATGGTCAGCAGCCCCAGGAACTTGCCCTGCGCGAGCTGCTGCAGGAATCGCTCGATCCACAGCCACGCCCCATGCGGCTCGTCGCTGCGCGCGATGTAGCCGAGCAGCCCTTCGGCATTGGTGAAGATCCAGACATTGGTGCCCAGGGTGCCCAGGATCGCGATGCCGCGCAGCACGTCGAGCGCGGCCACCCGGCTCGAAACAGGCTGGGCGGGTGCGGGATCGGGGTCGTCGGCGACGGTGGTGACCGGGTGCGGCGGGCGGGGGAGGGGAGCCGATTCGACCATGCAGGTGATTGTGCCGTCGCGCCGGTCCCGGGCGGATCGCCCGCGAGGACGATCCGGCGTACGACTCGCGAATGAGACCGACCCGGACAGTCCGGCCGCGTCCGGGCCCGCCTTTCGCCTAGGCTCGAAGCCATGCAGCGCATCATCGGAATCGAGGTCGAGTACGGCATTTCGACGCCGACCGAGCCGTCAGCCAACCCGATTCTCACCTCCACCCAGGCGGTGCTCGCCTACGCCGCGGCCGAGGGCGTGCCGCGCGCCAAGCGCACACGCTGGGATTACGAGGTGGAATCGCCGTTGCGCGACGCGCGCGGTTTCGATCTCGGCAGGCTCAACGGGCCCGCGCCGGTGATCGACGCCGACGAGGTCGGGGCGGCCAACATGATCCTCACCAACGGGGCCCGCCTCTACGTCGACCACGCCCACCCGGAGTACTCCGCGCCCGAGGTCACCGACCCCCTCGATGCCGTGATCTGGGACAAGGCCGGTGAACGGGTCATGGAGGCCGCCGCCCGCTACGCCTCCAGCGTGCCGGGCGCGGCCCGCATGCAGCTGTACAAGAACAACGTGGACGGCAAGGGCGCCTCCTACGGCACCCACGAGAACTACCTGATGAGCCGGGAGACCCCGTTCAATCAGATCATCGTGGGCCTGACCCCGTTCTTCGCCTCCCGGCAGGTGGTGTGCGGGTCCGGGCGCGTGGGCATCGGCCAGTCCGGTGACACCCCCGGTTTCCAGCTGTCGCAGCGCGCGGACTACATCGAGGTCGAGGTCGGTCTCGAGACCACCCTCAAGCGCGGCATCATCAACACCCGCGACGAGCCGCACGCCGACGCCGACAAGTACCGGCGCCTGCACGTCATCATCGGCGACGCCAACCTCGCCGAATGGTCCACCTACCTCAAGGTCGGCACCGCGGCGCTGGTGCTGGACATGATCGAGGCCGGTGAGGACTTCTCGGATCTGCAGCTGGCCCGCCCGGTCACCGCCGTGCACACCATCAGCCACGACCCGACTCTGCGTGCCACCGTTGCCCTTTCCGACGGCCGCGAACTGACCGGCCTTGCGCTGCAACGCATCTACCTCGACCGGGTCGAGAAGTTCATGGACCGCACCGGAAACGACGACCCGCGGGTGCTGGACGTCATCGAGAAGTGGGCCCACGTGCTGGACCTGCTCGAGCGCGACCCGCTGGAATGCGCCGACCTGCTGGACTGGTGCGCCAAGCTGCGCCTGCTCGAGGGCATGCGCTCGCGTGAGGGCCTGTCCTGGGCCGCCCCCAAGCTGCACCTGGTCGACCTGCAGTACTCCGACGTGCGCCTGGACAAGGGCCTCTACAACCGCCTGGTGGCGCGCGGCTCCATGCAGCGCCTGGTCACCGAGCAGCAGGTCACCGACGCCATGACCAACCCGCCCACCGACACCCGCGCCTACTTCCGCGGCGAGTGCCTGCGCCGGTTCGGCGCGGATATCGCGGCGGCCAGCTGGGATTCGGTGATCTTCGACCTGGGCGGCGACTCGCTGGTGCGGATCCCCACCCTGGAACCGCGTCGCGGCACCAAGTCCCACGTCGGCAAACTCCTGGACGGCGTGCACACCGCCTCGGAACTGGTGCGCCAGCTGACCCACTAGGCCCACGTGAGAGGGGTACGGGAACTGAACCCCGTACCCCTTTTTCGTGTCCGCGACATGGCGGCGGAGAGATCGCGGGCACAGCACAATGACGTTTAATCCGGCATGTTGTCCCCGCTGGTGGGTACTGTTGACGGCACGAGCATCGGGTCTTCTCCGGTGCTCGCCGATGATCACAGAGGAGGTCGGCTGCTATGGCACAAGAGCAGACCAAGCGCGCCGGTGGCGGCGACGAGGACGAGGGCCCGGTCGGCGACGGTGGGGCGGGACAGGAGCGTCGCGAGAAGCTGGCGGAGGAAACCGACGACCTGCTCGACGAGATCGACGACGTGCTCGAGGAGAACGCGGAGGACTTCGTCCGCGCATACGTGCAGAAGGGCGGCCAGTGACCCAAGGTGACCCCCTGCGGCTCCAGTTGGGGTTCGCCCAATCCTCTTTCTCCGAGTACCTGCGTTTACACGCTCCGGAACTGTTGCCCGGCAACGGATTCGGATCCGGCGGCACGCACCCGAATCCGGGCGTGCCGTCGGATATCGCTCCGCACGGCACCACCATCGTCGCGGTCAGCTACCGCGGCGGTGTGCTGATCGCGGGCGACCGTCGCGCCACCCAGGGCAACCTGCTGGCCCAGCGTGACATCGAGAAGGTGTACATCACCGATACGTACTCCGCGGCCGGCATCGCCGGTACCGCGGGGATGGCGATCGAGATGATCCGCCTGTTCGCGGTGGAGCTCGAGTACTACGAGAAGATCGAGGGCGTGCCCCTCACCTTCGACGGCAAGTCCAACAAGCTGTCGAAGATGGTGCGCGACAACCTCCCCGCCGCCCTGCAGGGGCTGGCGGTGGTCCCGCTGCTGGTCGGCTTCGACCCGGACGCGCCGGACCCGGACAAGTCCGGGCGGATCGTGTCCTACGACGTGGTCGGCGGGCGCAGCGAGGAGCGGTTCGGGTACACCGCGGTGGGGTCGGGTTCCCTGTTCGCCAAATCGTCGCTGAAGAAGACCTACGCGCGCGGCCTCGACCAGGACCGGGCGCTGCGGATCGCGATCGAATCGCTCTTCGACGCCGCCGACGACGACACCGCCACCGGCGGTCCCGACACCATGCGCAACATCTACCCGACGGCCATCGTCATCGACTCCGAGGGCACCGTGGAGGTCACCGACGAGCGCCTGAAGGAGATCACCCGGGCGATGGTGGAGGAGCGGGCCGCGCTGGCGGCAGAGGGGATCGGCGAAGCATGACACTGCCGTATTACGCGTCGGCCGAACAGATCATGCGCGACAAGACCGAGCTCGCGCGCAAGGGCATCGCGCGCGGCCGCTCGGTCATCGTGCTGGTCTACGACAAGGGCGTGGTGTTCGTGGCCGAGAACCCCTCGGCCACCCTCCACAAGATCAGTGAGCTCTACGACCGGGTCGGTTTCGCCGCGGTCGGCAAGTACAACGAGTTCGAGGCGCTGCGCCGCGGGGGCATCCTGCAGGCCGACCTGCGCGGCTACCAGTTCGACCGCCGCGACGTGACCGGCCGGTTCCTGGCCAACCTGTACGCGCAGAGCCTGGGCACCATCTTCACCGACCAGCTCAAGCCCTACGAGGTGGAGATCTGCGTCGCCGAGGTGGGGTACCCGGAGCAGTCCACGAACTCGGTGCTGTACCGCATCAACTTCGACGGATCCATCGTCGACGAACGGGAATTCGTGGTGATGGGCGGCAACACCGACCCGATCACCACCGCCCTGAAGGCTTCCTACAAGCCGGGCATGGACCTGCATTCGGCCATCACCACGGCGGTGGCCGCGCTACAGAAGGCCGTGCCCGAGGGCGACAAGGACAAGCAGCGCACCGTGGGCGTCTCCTCCCTGGAGGTGGCAACCCTCGAGCAGTCCCGGCCGCGGCGGGCGTTCCGCCGGGTCCAGGGCGCCGCGCTGTCGGAGTTGATCACCGGCAAGGCGCCGAACGCGAAAACGGCCGCCGAGGCCGACAAGCCGTCGGGCGGGGACCCGTCCTAAGGCCCCGGCGACGTCGGCAAATCCCGCTATTCGGGATAAGGCTCCTTTGCACTCTCAATAGCAGAGTGCAAAGGAGCCTTGCTTTTTCGCAGGGTAGAGCGCGTGCCGCGTTGCATGCCGTGCTAAATCGTTGTGAATACGTTTGCATCAGTGCTCCGACAAGGCCGTTACCGGGCACTATTCCGCTGTAATGTCGATAGGGTGCAGCGACGAATCATGGGGATCGAGACCGAATTCGGGGTGACGTGCACGTTCCACGGTCACCGTCGGTTGAGTCCTGACGAGGTGGCCCGGTACTTGTTCCGCCGGGTAGTTTCCTGGGGCCGTAGCTCGAACGTGTTCCTTCGTAATGGTGCCCGGCTCTACCTCGATGTCGGTTCCCATCCGGAGTACGCTACGGCCGAATGTGACAGCTTGGTGCAGTTGGTCACTCACGACCGCGCCGGCGAGCGGGTCCTGGAGGACCTGCTCATAGACGCCGAGCAGCGGCTCGCGGAGGAGGGTATCGGCGGCGATATCTACCTGTTCAAGAACAACACCGACTCCGCGGGCAACTCCTACGGCTGCCACGAGAACTTCCTCGTGGTCCGGGCCGGGGAGTTCTCGAGGATCTCCGACGTGCTGTTGCCGTTCCTGGTTACCCGGCAGCTGATCTGCGGGGCCGGGAAGGTGCTCCAGACGCCGAAGGCGGCGACGTTCTGCCTGTCGCAGCGGGCCGAGCACATCTGGGAGGGGGTGTCGTCGGCGACCACGCGGTCGCGGCCGATCATCAACACCCGTGACGAGCCGCACGCCGACGCCGAGAAGTACCGGCGCCTGCACGTGATCGTGGGCGACTCGAACATGGCCGAACCGACGACCATGCTGAAGGTGGGCACGGCGTCGCTGGTGCTGGAGATGATCGAGGCGGGCGTCGCGTTCCGAGACTTCGCTCTGGACAACCCGATTCGCGCCATCCGCGAGGTCTCGCACGACCTCACCGGTCGTCGGCCCGTGCGGCTGGCGGGCGGGCGGCAGGCGTCGGCGCTCGAGATCCAGCGCGAGTACTACGCCCGCGCCGTCGAGCACCTGCGCAACCGCGACCGCGACCCGCAGGTCGACGCGGTGGTGGATCTGTGGGGCCGTACCCTCGACGCGGTCGAGGCGCAGGACTTCGCCAAGGTGGACACCGAGATCGACTGGGTGATCAAGCGCAAGCTGTTCCAGCGGTACCAGGACCGCTACAACATGGAGCTGTCCGACCCCAAGATCGCCCAGCTGGATCTGGCCTACCACGACATCAAGCGCGGACGCGGGGTCTTCGACCTGCTCGCCCGCAAGGGTCTGGCCAAGCGGATCACCGAGGACGATGCGGTCGACGCGGCGGTCACCACGCCGCCGCAGACCACCCGGGCCAAGCTGCGCGGCGATTTCATCACCGCCGCGCAGGAGGCTGGCCGCGACTTCACCGTCGACTGGGTCCACCTCAAGCTCAATGACCAGGCGCAACGGACGGTGCTCTGCAAGGACCCGTTCCGCTCGGTCGACGAGCGCGTGGACCGGCTCATCGCCTCCATGTAGGGAACGGCCCAGCTCTCGGGACTCGGGCCTCCGCCCCCCGAGGCCGGGCTTCGCCCCGAACCCCCGGATCCCGGGGACCTCGTCCGGCAACGGGCCGCGAATCACTCGGTTCGCGGCCCGTTCCGCGCGTTATGGGGCGGGTTAGGGGAAAAACGCGACCGCCCATGCGCCGACTCGGCGACACTCCCATTACTCTCTACGGGGTGGCGATATCCAAGGTCGAGCGGTTGATGAATCTGGTTATCGCGCTGCTGTCCACCCGGCAGTTCCTGACCGCGGAGCGGATTCGGGAGTCGGTCGCCGGGTACGAGGAGTCCGCGAGCGACGAGGCCTTCAGCCGGATGTTCGAGCGCGACAAGAACGAGCTGCGCGATCTGGGCATACCCCTCGAGATCGGGCCGGTGAGCCGGTTGTCGAGTGTCGAGGGCTACCGCATCAACCGGGATGCCTATGAGCTCCCGGACATCGATCTGACCAGCGAGGAAGCGGCGGCGGTCGCGGTGGCCGTGCAGTTGTGGGAGTCGCCGGAGCTGGCGGCGGCCGCCGAGGGCGGTCTGCTCAAGCTGCGCGCGGCCGGTATTCACGTGGAGCCCGACGCCGGGGTGTCGGCGGTGCCCGCGGTGCCGGCGCGGACACGCGGCTCGGAGCCGGTGCTGGGCAAGCTGCTCGCCGCGATCGATGCCGGACGGTCGGTGCGGTTCAAACACCGGCAGTCGCACGGGGATCCGGTCGAACGCGATGTCCAGCCCTGGGGTGTGGTGACCCACCACGGCCGCTGGTACCTGGTCGCGCACGACAATGTGCGCGACGCGCAACGGGTGTTCCGCATCTCCCGCATCGACGAGGACGTCATCGAATACGGCCCGGCCAATGCCGTGCACAAACCCGAGGACCTGGACCTGCGCGCCGTGGTCGCCGAGGTCACCGCGCAGTCGCCGATCACCGGATCGGCCACGGTATGGGTGGCGGAGGGGCGGGGCCAGGAGATCCGCCGCCTCGGACCGATCATGGAGGACCGGGTGCTGGGCGGGCGGCCCGGCTCGATCGTGGAGGTGCCGATCCGGTCCCGCGACTGGCTGGCCCGGCTCATCACCGGACTCGGCGCGGACGCGCTGGTGCTCGCGCCGGAGGACCTGCGCGACAACGTGATCGCGCGCCTGAAGTCGGTGCTGGAGCGGACGGAGGTGACGGCGTGAGTGCGGACGCGTCGCGGAAACGCCGGGGAGACAGCGTGATCGACAATGCCCGCAAGGGTGACGGAGCCCGGGCGTCGGAGGGCGCGAAGGACCGGCGGGGCAGCGCGGCGGCGAGTAGCCGCCTGTCGACCCGGCTGGCCCGGCTGCTCAATATGATTCCGTACTTCCAGGCCAACCCGGGCATCGGCGCGGCGGAGGCGGCGGCCGAACTCGGCGTCACCACCAAGCAGCTGATGACCGACCTGAACCAGCTGTGGATGTGCGGCCTGCCCGGCTACGGGCCCGGTGACCTGATCGACCTGTCGTTCTCCGAGGAGAGCATCGAGGTCACCTTCAGCGCCGGCATCGATCGCCCGCTGCGGCTGACCTCCCTGGAGGCGACCGCGCTGCTGGTGGCCCTGCGCTCGATCGCGGATCTGCCCGGCATGGTGGATCCGAGCGCCGCGCACTCGGCCACGGCGAAGATCGAATCGGCCATCTCCGGACGGGAATTCGCGGGTCCTGCGCTGCCCGCGCCGGTGGAAGCGCCCGCGGTGGCGACCGTCCGGTCCGCCGTCGAGCACGACCACGCGCTGCGCCTGGTCTACTACTCGGCCAGTCGCGATGTGGTGTCCGAACGCGTCGTGGACCCGATCCGAATCGTGCTGGTGGACAACAACAGCTACCTGCAGGCGTGGTGCCGGCAAGCCGAGGGCGTGCGCCTGTTCCGCCTCGACCGGATCGAGGAGGCCACCGAACTCGACGAGCCCGCGCGCCCGCCCGCCGAGGCCGCCCTCGACGAGTCCGCGGCGCTGGACCTGTTCGTCGACGATCCCGCGGTCCCGCTGGCGCGCTTGCTGATTCGCCCCGATTACGCGTGGGTGCTCGAGCAGTACCCGATGCACAAGGTCACCACCCACCCCGACGGCAGCCTCGAGGCCACCATGCGCTTCGCCACCCTGGACTGGATGGCGCGGCTGCTGCTCGGCTTCGGCGCGGGCGTCACCGTGCTCGGCCCCGCCGAACTGGTGACCGCGGTGCGGGATCGGTCCGGTTCGGCGCTGGCCGCCTACGCCGGACTCGACGACACCGGGCTCGGGGATCTCGCCGGGCTCGAGGAGGTCGGTCCCGCTTGAGTTTCCGGGTGACGGTGCTCGGCGCGGGCAGCATCGGGTGTTATGTGGGCGGGCGGCTGGCCGCGGCGGGCGCGGAGGTGACCTTCGTGGGCCGTCCGCGCATCCTCGACGAGCTGAACGCGTACGGCCTGCGGCTCACCGACCTCGACGGCAAGAACGTCACCGTCGAGCCGACCGCGTTCCGGACGGCCACCGAGCCCACCGATGAGGCTGATCTGGTGCTGATCACCGTCAAGTCCGCGGGCACCGCGACCGCCGCCGCCGAGCTGGCCGGGGTGCTCGCGCCCGGCACCGTGGTGCTCAGCCTGCAGAACGGCATCGGCAACGACGCGGTGATCCGTGAGATCCTGCCCACCTGCGTGGTGCTGCCCGGCATGGTGATGTTCAACGTGGTCCACCGTGACGAGGGCCGCTTCCACCGCGGCACCGCGGGCACCGTCGACATCGCCGACGATGCGGTGCTGAACCGGTTCACCGGCGTCTTCGCCCGGTCGGGTCTGGGCTTCAAACGTCATGCCGACCTGCTGTCCATCCAATGGGCCAAGCTGCTGCTCAACCTGAACAACCCGATCAACGCGCTGTCGGGCCGCCCGCTGCGCGAGGAGCTCGGGTCCCGCGATTACCGGCGCTGCCTGGCCCTGGCCCAGCGCGAGGCGCTGGCCGCCATGGCGGCCGCGCGGATCCGCCCGGCCCGGCTCACCCCGTTGCCGCCGGAGCTGATGGCGCGTCTGCTGACCGCGCCCGACGGCGTCTTCCGTCGAGTTGCCGGACGTGTGCTGGCCATCGATCCGGTGGCCCGCTCGTCCATGGCCGACGACCTGGCCGCCGGGCGCGCCACCGAAATCCCTTGGCTGTGCGGAGAAATCGTCAGCCTCGGTGCCATGGTAGGAATACCCACGCCGGTGAACCAGAAGCTGATAGAACTCGTGACAGCCGCGGAGAACGGCGACCGGCGCACCTGGTCGGGAGCGGAATTGCTGGCACAACTCGAGGGCGCCGTGCGTGACGACGCGGCGAACGAGGGTTGACAACGAGGTTCGCGGTATGCGGGTCCGGTAGCATCGGACTCACCAAGTCTTTGGAGGTAATGGAATGACAGGCGCCATCAGCCCGTGGCACTTGCTGATCGTTGTGCTGATCTTCTTGCTGTTCTTCGGCTCGAAGCGCATGCCGGACGCGGCCCGCAGCCTGGGTCGCTCGATGCGCATCTTCAAGACCGAGGTCAGCCAGATGCAGAACGAGGGCAAGACGGGCGAGGCCGCTCCCGAGGCCCAGGCCCAGCCGGTGCAGCCGCCGGCGCAGCTGCCGCCCGCCCAGCCGGTGCAGCAGCCCGCGGCACAGCCGAACGACCAGCAGAAGGCCTGAATCGGCCATCATCCGGGATGAGCGTGGGCTCATCCCGGATGTGGTGTTGTCCGGGTCCGGGGGCGCACCCGCGCCCACGTCTTCTGTGGCCGTAAGGCGGAGGCAGTCACACTCACATGCGTATTCGCATCCCGTTCGATCCGCGGCGCAGCAAGCGCCGTACGAACCCCGACGGCACCATGTCCCTGGTGGAGCACCTCTCGGAGCTCCGCAAACGCCTGCTCATCGCGCTGGCGTGGGTGGCGATCGGCACCCTGTTCGGGTTCTTCTGGTACTCGCACACCCTGTTCGGGATCGAGAGCCTCGGTGAGATCCTGCGCGGCCCCTACTGTGCGCTCCCGGCCTCCTCGCGGGCCAATCTCAGCACCGACGGCGCCTGCCGATTGCTGGCGACCGCCCCGTTCGAGCAGTTCACGCTGCGCTTGAAGGTCGGCACCACCGCGGGTGTGGTGGTGGCCAGCCCGTTCTGGCTGTACCAGCTGTGGGCGTTCATCACCCCGGGCCTGTACGCGAAGGAACGCAAGTACGCGATCGCGTTCGTGGCGGCGGGCGCGTCGCTGTTCGTCGCGGGCGCGGTGCTGGCCTACTGGGTGGTCGCGCACGCGCTCAGCTTCCTGATGACCATCGGCAACAATGTCCAGATCACGGCGCTCTCGGGTGCGCAGTACTTCAGCTTCATCATCAAGCTGCTGGTGATCTTCGGCGTCAGCTTCGAAACGCCTTTGCTCATCGTGGGTTTGAACTTCCTCGGGGTGCTGACCTACGAACGGCTCACCAAGTGGCGGCGCGGGCTGATCTTCGGATTGTTCGTGTTCGCGGCCATCGTGACCCCGCAGGATCCGATCTCCATGCTGGCGCTGGCGTTCGCGCTGACCCTGCTGTTCGAGATCGCGGTGCAGGTCGCGCGGATCAACGACAAGCGCAAGGCCCGCAACGCGGCGGCCTGCGACAAGCTGGCCGACGACGAGGCCTCCCCGCTCGATACCGCGCCCGGCGGGGTGGACGCCGCGACCCCGGTGCCCGGCGCCGAGCCGGTGAGCGCCACACCGGTGGAGAAAACCACGGGAGTCGTGTCGGATTACTCCGATACCCTCTGACGCGTGACATCAAGGTCGCTTACTGGCGAACTGGCGGCATTCACCGCCGAACTGACATTCGAGCTCGATCCGTTCCAGCGGCAGTCGTGTGCGGCGCTCGAGGGCGGGCACAGTGTGCTCGTCTGCGCGCCCACCGGCGCCGGCAAGACGGTGGTCGGCGAGTTCGCGGTACACCTGGCCCTGGCCTCGGGCGGCAAATGCTTCTACACGACGCCCATCAAGGCGCTGTCGAACCAGAAGTTCGCCGACCTCACCGCCCGCTACGGGCGCGACGAGGTCGGTTTGCTGACCGGTGACCAGTCCATCAATCCGGACGCCTCGGTGGTGGTGATGACCACCGAGGTGCTGCGCAACATGCTCTACGCGGGATCGGATGCGCTGCGCGGACTTTCGTACGTCGTCATGGACGAGGTGCACTACCTGGCCGACCGCTTCCGCGGCGCGGTGTGGGAAGAGGTCATCCTGCACCTGCCGCCCGAGGTGCGCCTGGTCAGCCTGTCCGCCACGGTCTCCAACGCCGAGGAGTTCGGCGCGTGGATGGAGACGGTGCGCGGCGACACCGCGGTCATCGTCGACGAGACCCGGCCGGTGCCGCTGTGGCAGCACGTCATGGTCGGCAAGCGCATGTTCGATCTGTTCGATCCCAAGTCCAGCGACGCCAAGGTCGTCGTCGACCAGGATCTGCAGCGCTATATCAAGCACCGCGAATCCGTTGACCGGATGGACAATTGGGGCGTGCCCGGGCGCGGGCGCGGCGGGCCGCGGCGCTCGTTCCGGCCCATGCCGCGCCCCGAGGTGATCTCCCGGCTCGACGACGAGGGGCTGCTGCCCGCCATCACCTTCATCTTCAGCCGCGCGGGATGCGATGGGGCGCTGGCCCAGTGCGTGCGCTCGCGCCTGGACCTCTCCCGCGAGGACGACCGCGCGGTGATCGACGAGATCATCGAGAAGCACACCGGGGATCTGCCCAAGAGCGACCTCGAGGTGCTCGGCTACTGGGAGTGGCGCGAGGCGCTGCACCGCGGCTTCGCCGCGCACCACGCGGGCATGCTGCCCGCCTTCCGGCACACCGTCGAGGACCTGTTCGTGCGCGGACTGGTGCGCGCGGTATTCGCCACGGAGACACTGGCACTGGGCATCAACATGCCCGCGCGCACGGTGGTCCTGGAACGGCTCGTCAAGTTCAACGGCGAGAGCCACGCCGAACTGACGCCGGGGGAGTACACGCAGCTCACCGGACGCGCCGGGCGTCGCGGCATCGATGTCGAGGGTCACGCGGTGGTGCTGTGGCAGCCCGAGGTCGACACCAGCGCGGTCGCGGGTCTGGCCTCGACGCGGACCTATCCGCTGCGGTCGTCGTTCCGGCCGGGCTACAACATGTCGATCAATCTGGTCGATCGCATGGGCGCGGTGGAATCGCGTGCGCTGCTGGAGCGTTCCTTCGCCCAGTTCCAGGCGGACCGGTCGGTCGTGGGCCTGGTGCGGGGCATCGAACGCAACGAGGCCCAGCTGCGCAAGCTGCGCTCGCAGCTCGGTGACGAGAGCTTCTTCGAGTACATCCAGCTGCGCGAACGCATCCGGGACCGGGAACGGAACCTGGAACGGCAGGGCCGCACCGACCGGCGGCAGGCCGCGGTGTCGTCGCTGACCGCGCTGCGGCGCGGCGACGTGGTGGCGATTCCGTCGGGCCGCCGGCAGGGGCTGGCGGTGATCCTGGAACCCGACGCGACACCGGGGGATCCGCGTCCGCTGGTGCTCACCGAGGACAAGTGGGCCGGTCGCGTCTCGGCCGCCGACTTCCCGACCCCGGCCGAATCGCTGGGCCGGCTGCGGCTGCCCAAGCACGTGGACCACCGCACCGCGCGGGTCCGCCGCGATCTGGCCTCGGCGCTGCGCAGCACCGGCATCACCATGCCGCGCCGCCCCCGCACCGCCGGCAAGTCCAAGGCCGCCGACGACCGCGACCTGCAGACCCTGCGGCGCGCCCTGCGCAACCACCCGGCACACTCGCGGCCGGATCGAGAGCAGTTGGCGCGCATCGGGGAACGCTACAACCGCCTCGAACGCGAGACCGAGCATCTACGCCAGCAGGTGGCGGCCACCACCAACTCCCTGGCGCGCACCTTCGACCGCATCCTCGGGCTGCTCCAGGAACGCGGCTACGTCGAGAACGGCGAGGTCACCCAGGACGGGCGGCGGCTGGCCCGGATCTACGCCGAGGCGGATCTGGTTGTCGCGGAAAGCCTTCGGCAGGGGCTGTGGCGCGGGCTCGGCCCGGCCGAACTGGCCGCGGTGGTGTCGATCCTGGTGTACGAGTCCCGGCAGGAGGGCGGCTACCTGGGGGCGTCCGGGCCCACCGCGCCCATCCGGCGGGCCGTGGACGCCACCATCGGGGTGTGGTCGCAGCTGCGCTCCGACGAGTCCCGGCACCGGGTGCAGCCCACCCGTGAACCCGACCTCGGTTTCGTCACGGGCGTCTACACCTGGGCGCGCGGCGACGACCTCGCCGACGCCCTGCTCGCCAGCGGTGATCGCGGAAACCCGCTCTCCGCGGGCGATTTCGTGCGCTGGTGCCGTCAGGTCATCGACCTGCTCGACCAGATTCACAACACCGCCGACGACGTCGAGGTGGCGGCCACGGCCAGCAAGGCGGTGCGCGCCATCCGCCGGGGTGTCGTAGCCGTGGACGCGGCGTAGTAGATACGACTGTGCTTTGATTCTTGGATGTACCGACCGCAGCGGGAGCATGCGCGTGTTCCCGCTCGGGGGGCTAGCGTGAGTACAACGGATTGCTATTGGAGGCAAGCAGATGAGCGGCCCGTACGGACCGAATGACGCCCCGGCGGGGGGCAACAACGATCCGACCCTGCAGTGGAGCGGACAGCAGCCCGCGCCCGGCGCCGGGCCGACTCAGCAGTGGGGCGGTCAGCAGCCCGCCCAGCCGACCGCGCAGTGGGGCGATCCGTCGCAGCAGCAGCCCGGCCAGCAGCCGTGGGGCCAGTCCCAGCCGCAGCAGCCCGCCCAGCCCTGGGGGCAGTCGCAGCCGCAGCAGCCGGCCCAGCAGTGGGGGCAGAGCCAGCCGCAGTGGCAGCAGCAGCCGCAGGGCGATCAGCAGTGGGGGCAGTCGCAGCCCCAGTGGCCGCAGCAGGGTCAGCCGGGCCAGCAGGACTGGAACCAGCAGGCCGGGCAGCAGTGGCCGCAGCCCGGCCAGCAGGCGCCCGCGGGCAAGAAGAAGACCGGTGTGATCGTCGGCGTGGTGGTCGCGATCGTCGTGGTGCTGGCCGCGGTCGGCGGCGGTCTGGCCTGGCTGCTGAGCAAGGACCAGCTCGACAACAGCGCCGTGCAGTCCGGGGTGCAGAAGGTCCTCAAGGACACCTACGGCATCGACGACGTGCAGGACGTGAAGTGCCCGTCGGGGCAGAAGGTCGAGGTCGACAAGACCTTCGACTGCACGCTCAAGGTGGGTGGCGAGAGCAAGAAGGTCACCATCAAGATCACCAAGGACGACGGCACCTACGAGGTCGGCCGCCCGAACTGATTTTCGAGGCAAAGGTGTTGGGCCCGGGCGCGATTGGGAATCGCGGCCGGACCCTTCTGTTTGCCAGGGGTTGTCTGGATGCTCGTTGCGAGTAAGGTGGGCCGAAATTCTTTCGGTTGATCGTGATCGGGGGGCGATGTGAATTCGTTCGTTCGGGCCATCGGACTGGCCGGCACCACACTGGCGGTCGCCGCCGCGGCACTTGTCACCACCTCCTGCGCGGGGCAGGCGTCGTCGGCCGGACCCGCGCCGTCGTCGGTCGTCGCGTCCTTCGCCGCGTCGCGGATGGAAGCTCCCGTGGTGAACGACTGTGTCGCGAACAAAGCCGTGGAGAAACCCGCGAGCATGCTGCTGGCCTGCGGTGACGGCGGGCTCAGCGTCCGCGACATCACCTGGAGCAGTTGGGGTCCCGACACCGCCGAGGGCGACGGCACCGAATACCGGCGGGTGTGCGAGCCCAGTTGCGCGGCCGGGCGCACGGCCAGCGGCGCGACCCACGTGACGCTGCGCAAGGTGCAGGACGGCTACTTCACCGAAGCCGCCATCACCGACCTCGACGGCAAGCCCGAAACGTGGCCTGTAGGCCCGATCCGCCGCTGACAGCGGTCGGCTCGCAGTCGACGCGACGGGCGCGTTCGGTCAGGACGCGGAGCGCTTGGCCATGGCGGTGAGCAGGCGTTTGACCGGGCTCTCCGCGTTGTAGGCGGCGGCCAGCGCGGCCAGTCGTTCCGGGTCGGCCGGGGTGCGGGGCAGCAGGTCGGGGCCGGAGTATTCGACGGTGGCGTCGCGGACGACTCGCACCACCGGGGCCGCGGCCTTCAGATAGTCGTCGGCGGCAACGAGTTTCGCGCGCACGCCCTTGGCGAGATCGGAGTCCGGGTCGGCGGCCGCCTCGCGCAGCGCCTCCACCGAGCCGAACTTGGTGATCAGCTGGGCGGCGGACTTGTCACCGATTCCGGCCACACCCGGCAGGCCGTCGGAGGCATCGCCGCGCAGGGTCGCCATATCGGCGTACGCGGGGCCCGCGATGTCCTCGGGCACACCGTATTTGGCCGACACCTCGGCCGGACCCCACAGCTCGGCCTTCGCCAGCCCGCGCCCGACGTAGAAAACCCGCACCGGTGGCGCCGGTGTATCGCGGACCAGTTGCAGCAGATCGCGATCGCCGCTCACGACGATCACCTCGTCGGCGCCCTCCCGGGTGGCCAGCGTCCCGATGACGTCATCGGCCTCGAGACCCGCCGCGCCCGCGGTCGTGATGCCCGCCGCCTCGAGCAGCTCCATGATCATGTCGACCTGCGGGGTCAGGGTGTCGGGAACCTCCTCCGCGATCACGCCCGCGACCGGCTCGCCCGCGACCGGCTCGCCCGCGACCACGGCCACCCGGTGCGCCTTGTACGACGGCAGCAGGTCCACCCGGAACCGCGGGCGCCAATCCAGGTCCAGGCACACCACCAGCCGGCTCGGCGCGTGCTGCTTGACCAGCGCGGCGATCATGTCGGTGAACCCGCGCAGCGCGTTCACCGGCCGCCCGTCGGGCGCGGTGATCTTCTCCGGGATCGCGTAGAACGCCCGGAACCACAGACTGGCCCCATCGAGCAGCAACAGCGGACCGGCGGCAGGGTTGCTCATAGCGCACGACCCTACCGTTCGCGTCCGACAGCGCGGCCGATGACGGCACGGGGAGTCGGACCCTCGGATTCGCGCCCGGGCCCATCGAATTCGACGCGCTGACCGTGGCTGCGGCGGGGCGAGACGGCTCGGCGCTCGGATCTGCGGGACGGAACGCTCTACCGGTGGCCAGGTGCGGATCGACCGTTTACAGGGGCTTTGGCATCGAGCGGCTGTGTCGTTCCACCGAGCATCTGCGTCGTTCCACCGAGGCCCGCGGCAGTGGCAGGACGTCGTGGGGCCCGCGGCCGGCGTGCTCAGGGCGCGGACCGGTAGCGGGGCGGCGGCGTGCGCGGGATACCACGGTGCGATGCGCGCACCACGGGAGGCGTTCGTGGATCGAAAGGTGCTCGGCGGCAGGGTGGTCGGGTGATGCGGTGGTGGGGGTACCCGGTGGTGGGGGTGCGAAGTTCGGTGGTGGCTGGAGGGTGGCGGGGTGGGGGAGTAGCGTCGGATGGCATGAGCTCTCATGACGAGTCACGGTTCGCGGCGGAGGTCTATGGGGCGCGGTTGGAGCGCGCCGCGCGATTGGCCAGGGATGCGCATCTGGACGCGCTGCTCATCACTCCCGGGCCTGACCTGCGGTTTCTCATGGGGTCGCGGGCGCAGTCGTTCGAGCGGCTGACCTGCCTGGTGATCCCGGCCAGCGGGGAGACGCCCTCGGTGGTGATCCCGAAGCTGGAGCTGGCCTCGCTGAAGGGGTCGGCGGCCGGGGAGCTGGGGTTGCAGATCGTGGACTGGGTCGACGGGGTCGATCCGTACCGCATCGTCAAGAGCGTGCTCAATGCCGGTGCGCGCGTGGCGGTCACCGATGTGATGCCCGCCCTGCACCTGCTGCCCATCGCCGATCAGTTTGGCTCGCTACCGGTTTCGGCCACCCCACTGCTGCGCGAGCTGCGAATGCGCAAGGACCCCAGCGAGACCGAGGCCCTGCGGCGCGCGGGCGCGGCCATCGACCGGGTGCACGCCCGCATGGGTGAGTTCCTGCGCCCCGGCCGCACCGAGGCCGAGGTGGGCGCGGATATCGCCGCCGCCATCGTCGAGGAGGGCCACACCGAGGCCGACTTCGTCATCGTCGGCAGCGGCCCGCACGGCGCGGACCCGCACCACATGGTGTCCGACCGTGTGATCGAGCCCGGTGACGTGGTGGTCATCGATATCGGCGGCCCGGTCGAGCCCGGCTACTTCTCCGACTCCACCCGCACCTACATCCTCGGCGAGCCGAGTGAGGAGGTGGCGGCCCAGTTCGCGGAACTGGAACGCGCCCAGGCCGCCGCGGTGGCGGCCGTCCGCCCGGGCGTCACCGCCGCATCCATCGACGCCGCCGCCCGCGACGTGCTGGCCGCGGCCGAGCTGGCCGACTACTTCGTGCACCGCACCGGCCACGGCATCGGCCTGTCGGTGCACGAGGAGCCCTACATCGTGGCGGGCAACGACCTGGTCCTGCAGGAGGGCATGGCGTTCAGCATCGAGCCGGGCATCTACTTCCCCGGCCAGTGGGGCGCTCGCATCGAGGACATCGTCATCGTCACCGCGGACGGCTGCGAGTCGATGAACAAGCGTCCCCACGGGCTGACCCAGCTGTAAAGCGCCACGTCGGCAACGTGATTCCCCTGCGCACCGATCGCGGCATGCCGATTCGGTGCGCGTCGGGGATCTACGCTCGCTGCTGGTAACGGCAACCCGACCTCGGCTGGGTCGCTGGGATCAGTGGTCCAGGGCGGGAGCACCCGGCTTGA
This sequence comes from Nocardia sp. NPDC056611, assembly GCF_042792755.1. Lineage (NCBI taxonomy): Bacteria > Bacillati > Actinomycetota > Actinomycetes > Mycobacteriales > Nocardiaceae > Nocardia > Nocardia sp. NPDC056611. The sequence continues at coordinate 42,860 of NZ_JBHTVV010000010.1, read as the reverse complement.
AGACGCTGCTGGCGAGGACGCGCCGGACTTCGATGGCGATGACGACGCGAGTGGGGTTCTCGCGGGGCTGGCGGTAGCGGCCGGCATAGCGGTCGACGGCGTCGGCCACCGCGGCCGGGTCGTCGAGCACGGTGGCCGGTCCCTCGAGGGTGATCCAGCGCGGCCCGTCGACCTGGCTCACCGCCGCGTACCCGGAGCGGCGCACATTGTTGACCTTCACCGAGCCGTCATTGGTGATGATGCGGGCGATCCCGGCCTCCGGATCCCAGGTGAATCCGACGGCGACGACGTGCGGGGTGCCGTCGGCGCGCAGCGTGGACAGGGTGGCCAGGTGACGCTCGGTGACGAAGTCGGCGGCGGCGGGGGACAGTTCGGGGCGTGCGGCGGTGCTGGTCATGATTCGACGCTAGCAATCCGCCGTCGGGCGCACCGGGCGGCGGTGCCCGGGTGGCACACTGTGGGCCATGGGTTTCGGATCGCGGGACGTCGACAAGGGCGTCGTACTGGTGCTGGGCGGGCGCAGTGAGATCGGGCTGGAAGTGGCGCGCCGGCTGTCGCCGGGCCGGGAGGTCATTCTCGCGGCGCGCGGCGCCGACCGGTTACAGGCGCAGACCAAGGAGCTGCTGATCGCGGAGGCGGCGGCGGTGCATTGCGTCGAGTTCGACGCCGACGACATGGCCTCGCACCAGCCGCTGCTGGAGAAGATCATCGCCGAGCACGGGCGCATCGGTGTCGCGGTGGTGGCCTTCGGAATCCTCGGGGATCAGGCACTGGCCGAGCAGGACCCCGAACACGCGGTCGCGATCGTGCAGACCGATTTCGTGGCGCAGGTCAGCGTGCTGACCAGTCTGGCGAACCTGCTGCGCGAGCAGGGTGACGGGCAGATCGTGGTCTTCAGCTCCATCGCCGGCGTGCGGGTGCGGCGCGCCAATTACGTGTACGGATCGGCCAAGGCGGGCCTGGACGGCTTCGCCGGCGGCCTGCAGATGGCCCTCGAGGGCAGCGGTGTGCACCTGCTGATGGTGCGGTCCGGCTTCGTCATCGGCCGCATGACCGCGGGCATGAAGCCCGCCATCATGTCGAGCACCCCGGACCAGGTGGCCGACGCGGTGGTGGCGAGCCTGTACCGGCGCGCCCGCACTGTCGATGTGCCGCGCCGCATTCGGCTGCTGTTCATCGCCATGCGCTTCACGCCCTACGCGGTGTGGCGGCGGGCCCGCCGATGACCGAGCTTCCCGCGCCGTCGGTCCCGATCGCCGTGATCGGGATCGGGGCCGACGGCTGGGACGGTCTGGGCGGTCCGGCGCGGCGCGAGATCGCCGCCTGCGACGTCCTGCTCGGCTCCACACGGCAATTGGCGCTGATCCCGGAGGGCGAGACGGGCGCGGAGCGGGTGGCGTGGCCCTCGCCGCTGGTGCCCGCCCTCCCGGGACTGCTCCGCGAGTACGCCGACCGCAAGCTGGGTGTCCTCGCCAGCGGCGACCCGATGTTCTTCGGCATCGGCGTGACCCTGACGAAACTGGTTGGCGCCCAAGCGCTGCGCGTGCTGCCGCAGCCGTCGTCGGTGTCGCTGGCGTGCGCCCGTCTGGGCTGGGCGCTGGATGCGACACCGGTCGTCAGCGCGGTCGGCCGGCGCGTGGAGACCGTGCTCCCGGAATTGTCCTCCGGCCGCCGGATTCTCGTCCTGAGCTCCGACGAGCACACTCCGGCCGCGGTAGCGGAGCTGCTGGCACGCAATGGATTCGGCGAATCGGCTCTCACGGTCCTGGAACAGCTCGGCGGCCCCGCCGAACGCCTGGTGACCGGTACCGCCGCGCGCTGGGATCACCCCCTCGGTGATGCGTTGAACATCATCGCGATCGACTGCGTGGCCGATCCGTCGGCACTGCGGCTGACCCGTGTGCCCGGCCTCCCCGACGAGGTCTACGACGGCGACGGCCAGCTCACCAAGTCGGAGGTGCGGGCCCTCACCCTGTCGGCGCTGGCTCCCGCGCCCGGCGAACTGCTGTGGGATGTCGGCGGCGGATCCGGGACCATCGCGATCGAATGGTGCCGCACCCACCCGTCCTGCCGGGCGGTCACGTTCGAACGAGTCGAGAGCCGCCGCAAGCAGATCGCCGCCAACGCGGCCACCCTCGGCGTCCCCGGCATCGATGTCCACGGCCCGGCCCCCGACGCCTTCGCCGATCTCCCGGCCCCCGACGCGATCTTCGTCGGTGGCGGCCTGACGCAGGACGGAATGTTCGACGCCTGCTGGTCGCGCCTGCGTCCCGGTGGGCGTCTGGTCGCGAGCGCCGTCACCGCCGAATCCGACAGCCTGCTGCTGCGCCTGGCCGACGAGCACGGAGGCACCCTGCGCCGCTTCCAGATCTACCGCGCCGAACCCCTCGGCGGCTTCACCGCCTGGCGCCCCCAACTCCCGGTCACCCACTGGGTGGCGACGAAACCGGCCGCGCCGCAAGGCTAGCCACGCGGAGGGGTCGTCCGTGGTGCGGCGGACATGGGCGCCGCGCTGCCGGCGATGTCGCGAACCGCAGTTGGGCGCGCGGTGTGCCATGCCGCGAGATCGGCGCGACGTGAGGCTTGTCTGCCGTAGCGGAGGCGGGCGGTGTGGGACCCGCGAATACCCACGCCGCCAGATTGGGCGCGGCGCAGGGTGGTCGCGACGAGACGTCGGGTGCGGCGTCGGCCGGCGCGGTCAGCCGACCGGCGGAAGCGCGAGCGGGCCGGGTTCGAAGACGGTGACCAGGACGACGATATTGCCGTAGGGGGCGGAGCCGTTGGCGAGGCGGTGGGCGGCCTTGGCCAGTGAGGTGCGCCAGCCGTACTTGGCGTCGATCGCCGCTTCTACCTGGGTTAGCAGGTCGCCCTGGGCGACCAGGTTGGCGTGGCCCATGAGCTGACGGCTGCCGACGGCCGGGTTGCCGCGCCAGTCCCCGGGCTGGACCAGGACGCGGGGGTCGAGGGCGAGTTGCTCGGCTTCGGCGGCGAACGACGAGACGCGGAAGGCGAGACCGTTGTCGCCGAAGGGAATCACCAGGCGCGGGGCGGTGACCAGTTGGCGGTGTCCGAGCGTCCGGGTGACCAGTGCGGTCTTGGCCTTCTCCCACACCGTCGACGGCCGCGCCGCCGCGGCCTGGGCCGGTATGGTCGGGGCCGGTGTGGCTGCCACGGCCACCGTGGGTCGCGCGAACGGGGTGCGGCCGACCGCCGCGTCGATGGTCATATCGGTCATCGCCTTCGATCCTTCCGTGCCGATTCCTCTGCCGGGGCTCGGTGTCGGGCGCGCGCGAGCCGGTGCGGTTCGGCACCAACACGGCGTTTGCCGTGTATTCGCTCATCAGGCGGCGACCCTCTCACTGTCGGTCGGTCCATCCGGTCCGCGCAAGAGCGACACACTGGGCCGCTCATTGAGTTTCGCCACTCGTCACCTTCGGGCCACCCTGCCCCAACGCATCTCGACGGCACTGAGCCCTCCCCTTCGATAGTCCCGGCGTTTCGCGGATCCGGCAACGACACTGGTCAGGCGCATGTGCGCCGGTAACGGAAAAGTCGCTCCAGGCGGCCTCAGTGGGACGCAGGCGCATTGGTGACGTGTCTCGAATCCTGTGGACGGAACAGAGCGGTCTGTGCGAGGCCGGGCTCACGGACCGGTGTCGTGTTTACTGGCGGTATGGCGCTCTTCGGTCGAATGGTCTCGGCCGGTTCGCGATTCGCGAATCGTCGCGGTATCTACCTGGGTCGTCGGTCCACGACGGTGCACGTGCGCGTCTATCGGTGGTCGCGCGGCCGGATCGGCGGGCGCGTGCCCGGCTGGCGGGGCGGCCGCATCCTGCTGCTGGATCACGTCGGCGCGCGCAGCGGCGTGCGCCGGACCTCCCCGCTGATGTACGTCGAGGCGGACGGCGTGCTGGCGGTCGCGGCGTCGAAGGCTGGGGAGCCGGAGCATCCCGCCTGGCTCCACAATCTGCTCGCGCACCCGGACACGGTCGTCGAGGTCGGCGGTGCGGTGCGGCCGGTGCACGCGCGCGTGGCGACCGCGGACGAACGGGAGCGGTGGTGGCCGCGGTTCGTGGCGGCGATGCCGGACTTCGCGTTCTATCAGGAGCGCGCGGCCGGACGGTTGATCCCGGTGGTGCTGCTCGAGCCGCAGTGACGGCGCCACGTCGGGCTGTCCGTTCGACCCGAATTGCCCTGCCCCCGTGTGGAACAACGTTGTTTGACCTGTTGGGGGCCGGTTTCGCCTAGGCTGGCACGCGTGAGTGCTGCCGTGTCGCGAACGATCGCTTTGCCGCACTGCCGGGTGAGTTACGCCGAGTACGGTGCGGGGGATGGGATACCGGTGCTGTACTGCCACGGCGTCCCCGGAACGCATGTCGAGGGTGAGGCTTTCGACGAAGCCGGAGCCGCCGCCGGGGTCCGCGTCATCGCGGTCGACCGCCCCGGCATGGCGGAATCGTCGCTACCGGCGGGGGAGCAGGTCGCCGACTGGGCGGCTACCGTGGCCGCCCTGGCGGACCGGCTGGGCCTGAGCCGTTTCGGCGTGATCGGCGTGAGCGGTGGCGGCCCCTTCGCCCTCGCCGTCGCGGCCCGCCTGCCCGATCGCGTCACCGGCGTGGCCCTCGTGTCCGCCCCCGCCCCGCCCGGCGAACAGCCCGCCGCCGCGGATCTCGACCCGGTGGCGCTCCGCCGGCGCAAGGGCTTGAACGTCCTGCGCCGCGTCCCGTTCCTGGTCCACCCCATGGCCCTCGAGATGTCGGTGGTCATCCGCCGCCGCAATGGCGTCGCGGGCCTGGTCTCACAGATGGCCCCCGTCGACCGCGACCGCGTCGAAGCCGACCCGGAGCTCTCCGCCAAACTCGACACCAACCTCCGCCGCAGCTTCGAACAGGGCAGCCGCGGTTTCGCCGCCGACATCCGCCTGGTCTTCACCCGCGACTGGGGCTTCGACCTGACCGAGGTGACCGCCCCCGTCCAGGTCTGGCACGGCGAAGCCGACGGCAATGTCCCCGCCGCCGACGCCACCAGCCTGGCCGCGGCCCTCCCACGGGCCCGCCTGCACCTCGTGCCCGATGCCGGTCACCTGCTGTTCGTCGAACGATCCGCCGACATCCTGGCCTCACTGCGAGCCGATCCGGCCTGAGCGGCCACACCCGCGCCGGGCCACGCCGCCGATCACCGTCTCGGTGCGGTGTGAGGCGTGGCTCGGCCGGGAATGCCCGGCCGCCCGCCCGGCTTACAGAGGCGGGAGGGATCGGCTGGTGGAGGCGAGCGATGGCGGTGCGTGAATCGGAGGTCCGGGTGGTCCCGGCCGCGGATCGGTGGCGGTGGCGCAGCGAGTGGCTCGACTCCCGGCAGTCGTTTCCCGCGACCGGAAATTTCGATCTGGCGGCGAACGCGCACGGCCTGCTCATGATCCACAACGAGGACATCGTCGATCCCGGTGAGGGGTTCGACACCCATCAGCACCGGGATATGGAGATCGTGACCTGGGTGCTGGAAGGCACTGTCGTGCACCAGGATTCGGCGGGCAATTCCGGTGTGATCCATCCCGGTATGGCGCAGCGGATGAGCGCGGGCGCCGGAATCATGCATTCGGAACGCAATGGCGCGGGCTATCGGGAGCGGGAGCGGCTGCATGTCGTGCAGATGTGGGTGCCGCCCGACGAGCCCGGGCTGACCCCCGGCTATCAGGAATTGGATATCGCCGACCGGTTGACCGGTAACAGTCTGGTCACCGTCGCGTCCGGGATGCGCCGGGACCGCGATCGGACGGCCATCGCGATCGGCAACAGTGGAGCCGCCTTCCATGTGGCGAGGCTCGACCCCGGCCACGCCATCCAGGTCCCCGACGCGCCGTACGGCCATGTCTTCGTGGCCCGCGGATCGGTGGATTTCGAGGGCTCCGGCGGGCTGTCGCAGGGCGATGCGGTGCGCATATCCGCAGGTGGCGGGCACATTGTGACCGCACTCGAGCCTGCCGAGGTGCTGATCTGGGAGATGCATACCGCACTGGCCTGAGTGTGTGCTCAGGCACGATTGTTAGAGATTATTTCCGAAAGGTGGCATTCTTTAAGGCTGAGAACGGGTTGTCGAACTGATCGCCCGGCTCGCTACAGAAAGAACGCATTCAGTAATGACGCAAGGCACTGTGAAGTGGTTTAACGGCGAAAAGGGATTCGGCTTCATCGCCCAGGACGGTGGCGGCGCCGATGTCTTCGTCCACTACTCCGCGATTACCGGCTCCGGGTTCAAGTCGCTCGATGAGGGTCAGCGCGTCGAGTTCGAAATCGGCGAAGGCCAGAAGGGCCCGCAGGCCCAGCAGGTCCGCGCCATCTAAGTCGTCGACCACGAGGAAGCCCGCGCATCACCGCGCGGGCTTTTTTGTGCCCGCGTACTCCGCCCCCAGCGTCACCATCACCTGGGAGCCGGGCCGCTGCCGCCACGCCCAGGAGTGCGTCCACGGCCTCCCCTCGGTCTTCGACCGCGACCGCCGCCCCTGGATCGACCCGTCCGCGGCCTCGGTCGACGACATCGTCGAAGTGATCGATCGCTGCCCGAGCTACGCCCTCGGCTACCGCACCGACGACGGCCGCACCCGCACCGCCCCGCCGGAGTAGCTCGACCCGATCCACGCAAGCTCCCTGGCCGACGCCGTGAAGGCCATGCGGAAAGTCCGCGTATCGGTGACCTTCGGCCCTTCTCGGCGCTGTGCGCGGACCGGCACTCTCGGCATGAACGTGATGTGTCCGGTGTGCCGAGAACGTGGAGGTGGTGCGATGCTGCGGGCGTCCGAGGCGTGGACCTCGATGGCGTTTCCGGACGTGGTCGTCGTCGCCCGAGGCCGGGTGCCGGTGCTCGAAGGCGAGCGGTACGCCGGGGCGGTGGGCCGGCAGTTGCGGCGGATGCGGGCGGAAGACGGTGCGCGGCTGCGGATCACCGGGCCGAACTGCGATATCGGCCCCTATCTGGCCCAGGTGAACCTGTCGGTCGACGGAATCCCGGTGCGGGTTCAGACGCTGACCCATGGCGCGGGAGACGCCCTGCCGGTGGTCGTGCGGCTGGAACGCCGGATTCTGGCTCTGCGCACGGCATGGCGGCCGCGCACCTGGCCCGACCCTGACCATCGACCGTTGGACGCGCCTGGACCGGGAGTCATCGCGCGCCGCAAATCCGCTTCGCTGCAGACCCTCTCGCCGTCGCACGCGGCCATGATGATGGACCGGATGGACTACGACGCCCACGTGTTCACCGACATCGAGACCGGCGAGGACGCCGTCGTCTACCGGGCTGGTCCCTCGGGGCTCCGGCTCACGCGTCAACGCAGTGTCCATCCGCCGCGGGTGGACGGCGATGTGGCCAGGCCGTTCGTCGTGAACCCCCGACCGGCCCCCACGCTCACCGAAATCGCTGCGGTGCAGCGGGTTTGCGAGAGCGGATGGCCGTTCCTGTTCTTCGTCGATCCGGCCACCGGTCGTGGGCGGCTGCTGTACCGCCGCTACGACGGCGATCTGGGTCTCGTCACCGCTGACGGCGGGTAATCGCGAGCCCGAAGGCTCACAGTTCGCTTCCCCTATCGGTTGTCACCCCGATGCGTGTCTGCCGCGCAGGCGCATGCGGGGTAGGCGGCCATGTTTCACCCTCTCCCATTCCTGTTTCCGGAAATGAAAGGCGGACAATCCCTTGGCGCGAGATCTGACTCAGCTGGAGATCCTGACCGAACTCGAATCCGATGCCGCGGCGGCGCTGAACCGGCATCTGTCGATGGCCAAGGACTGGCATCCGCACGACTACATCCCGTGGGACGAAGGCCGGAACTTCGCGTCACTGGGCGGAACCGATTGGGAGCCTGAGCAATCGCAGCTGTCCGAGGTGGCGAAGGCGGCGCTGATCACCAATCTGCTCACCGAGGACAATCTGCCTTCGTATCACCGGGAAATCGCGGAGAACTTCTCGCGGGACGGCGCCTGGGGCTCGTGGGTCGGGCGATGGACCGCCGAGGAAGCCCGGCACAGCATCGTGCTGCGTGACTATCTCGTCGTGACTCGTGGCGCCGATCCGGTCGCGCTCGAGAACGACCGGATGGCGCACATGACGAACGGCTTCGCCCCGCCCGTCGATCAGCTCACCGCGCAGGGGCAGGCGGGATTCCTGTATTCGGTTGCGTACGTGTCGTTCCAGGAGTTGGCGACCCGGATCAGCCACCGCAATACCGCCGCGGTATGCGACGACCCGATCGCCGATCGGATGCTGCAGCGCGTCGCCCTGGACGAGAACCTGCACATGATCTTCTACCGCACCCTGTGCGGCGCCGCCCTGGATCTGGTTCCCGATCAGGCGATGGAGGCCATCGACCTGATCGTGGAGAACTTCCGGATGCCCGGCGCCGGGATGCCGAACTTCCGGCGGCACGGCGTGCTCATGGCCAAGCACGGGATCTACGATCTGCGCCAGCACCTCGAGGAAGTGCTGGAGCCGGTCATGCGGCAGTGGAACATCTTCGGCCGCGACGATTTCGGGCCGCGCGGCGAACAGGCCCGGGAACGCCTCGCGGGATTCCTCGAGAACCTCGCGAAGAACCAGATTCCGCGTTTCGAGGAACACCGCGACCGCGCACTCGCGCGGGAGGCGGCCCGGGTCTGACCGCGAAACGCCGCCGGGCTACACCATCGTGTCGCCCGGCGGCAGCCCGAAAGCGTGATTGCCGTACATGACGTAGACGCGCTCGGCGTCATTGGCCGCGTGGACCCGCCCGGCGTGCGCGTCACGCCAGAACCGCTGCAGCGCGGTGTCTTCGGCCAGCGCCGTCGCCCCCGCCGCTTCGAACAGCCGGTCGATGGACGCGATGGCCCGTCCGGTGGCCCGCACCTGGTCGCGACGGGCGGCCGCCCGCAGCGCGAACGGGATATCGCGGCCCGCGACGAGGTGCGCGTATTCCTCGGCCACGTGCCCGGACAGTTGCCGCCAGGCGGCGTCGATATCGCTGGCGGCCTCGGCGACGCGCACCTTGGCGAACGGATCGTCCTTGGCCTGTTCGCCGGCGAACGCCGCGCGCACGCGCGTGCCCTGATGCTCGACGTGCGCGGCGTAGGCGCCGTAGGCCATGCCGACGATGGGGGTGGAGATGGTGGTGGGATGGATGGTGCCCCAGGGCATCCGGTACACCGGGTCCGGATTGACCTCCAGGCCGGGCGATTTCAGCTCGCCCATGGTCCGGAAGCTCAGGAAGCGGTGTTCGGGGACGAAGACCCGCTCGACGACCACGGTATTGGATCCGGTGCCGCGCAGTCCGACCACATGCCAGACATCCTCGACGCGGTAGTCGTCGCGAGAGATGAGGAACGAGCCGAAGTCGACGGTCTTGCCGTTGTCGAGGACCGGGCCGCCGACGAACACCCAGTCGGCGTGGTCACAGCCGGACGACCACGCCCACGCCCCGGTCACCAGATAGCCGCCCGCGACCTTCGTGCCCGCGCCCAGGGGCGCGTAGGAGGACGCGACGCGGGCATCGGTGTTCTCGCCCCAGACATCCTGCTGCGCTTGCTGATCGAACAGCGCCAGATGCCAGTTGTGGATGCCGAGGATGCCGGCCACCCAGCCGGTGGAACCGCAGGCGCTCGCGATCGTGCGGACGGAGTCGTAGAAGATGACCGGGTCCGCCGCCAGACCGCCCCACCGGCGGGGCTGGAGCAGGGTGAAGAACCCGGTCTCCTGGAGATCCTTGATGGACTGGTCCGGGATCCGGCGCAGCCGCTCGGTTTCCTGGACTCGTTCGCGTAGTGCCGGAAGGACCGCTGCGACGCGGTCGATGATGTCCTGGGTCATCTCGCGGAATGCTCCTGACTGTCGGGCGGGCGGCTGTCCGACCGCCATTTGTAGAACACGTTCTCGTCAATATCGAGCACCGCTGCGGCAAGGGCTAGTGGAGCAAATGACCGAATAGTAGGGACTTTTGGCCATTGTCGCTGCGGTTGATCATGCCCGAAGCTGACGCTGTTCTGAAACATGTTCTAATTGCGAGGAGTGTGTGATGGTGGCGAACCCCCAGGGCTACGGAGGCAAGGTCCGCGACATCGACGTGGGCTCCGCGCCCAGCCGGTATGCCCGGGGATGGCACTGCCTCGGCCTCGCCGATTCCTTCCGTGACCCTCGACCGCATCCGGTCGAGGCGTTCGGGACCAAGCTCGTCGTCTGGGCCGACAGCACGGGCGAATTGCAGGTGCTCGACGCCTACTGCCGCCATCTCGGCGGAGACCTCGCGACGGGAAAGATCAAGGGCGACAACATCGCGTGCCCGTTCCACGACTGGAGTTGGGGCGGTGACGGCAAATGCAAGGACATCCCCTATGCGCGGCGGGTGCCGCCCTTGGCCCGGACGCGCTCGTGGCTCACCCTGGAACGCAACGGTCAGCTGTTCGTGTGGCACGACCATGAAGGCAATCCGCCCGCGCCGGGGGTGACGATCCCCTATGCCCCCGGCGCGTACATCGACGCCGCGGGCGGCAACCTCGACACCATGAATCCCGGGTGGACGCCATGGACCTGGCGCTCGATCCTCATCGAGGGCTCCCACTGCCGCGAGATCATCGACAACATCGTGGACATGGCGCACTTCTTCTACATCCACTACGCCTTCCCGACCTTCTTCAAGAACGTCTTCGAGGGCGAGATCGCCACGCAGTACCTGCAGACCAAGGGACGCCCGGATGTGGCGACCGGCGCCAAGTACGGCGGCGACACCCTGCTGACCTCGCAGGCGTCCTACTTCGGGCCGTCGTACATGATCAACACACTGCTCAACAACTACGGCGGGTTCGAAGTGAGCAGTGTCCTGGTCAACTGCCACTACCCGGTCGGTCAGGACGCGTTCGTCCTGCAGTACGGCATCACCCTCGAGAAGCCCCACGGTTTGTCCGATGACGCCGCCGACCGCCTGGCCGCCAAGATGACCGAGGGTATCGAGGCGGGCTTCCTGCAGGACGTGGAGATCTGGAAGCACAAGACCAAGATCGAGAATCCGCTGCTGTGCGACGAGGACGGCCCGATCTACCAGCTGCGCCGCTGGTACGAGCAGTTCTACACCGATGTCGCCGCCGTCGACCCGAGATCGCGGCAGCGTTTCGAATTCGAGGTCGACACCTCCCGGGCCAATGAGGTGTGGGAGGCCGAAGTGGCCGCGAACCTGCGCGAGGCCCGGGTGGCCGCCGGGTCCCCGGGCGGTGGGGGAGGACGTCCCGCCGGAGTGTGACGTTGTTCTCTGTGGCCGATCCGGTGCGGGCGGGATGCTCGGTGCACCGCCGATCCAGGAGACGCCATGGCAGACAACGCCCACCCCACAACGACTTTCGAACCCGCCGGTGACGACGACCTGGGAGTCGTGGTCGGCACCGATGGGTCCGAGATCTCGTATCAGGCGGTGGCCTGGGCCGCCGGCGAAGCGGATATGCGGGGGTGCCGGCTGCATATCGTCACGTCGTACGCGAACCCGATCGTGCCCGGGGCGATGGAGCTGGAACCCGGCGACCTGCGGGACCTGCGCGTCCAGGGGCAGCGGGTACTGGCAGACGCCGCGCGGATCGCCCGGCACACCGTGCCGGGCGAAAGCCTGCACATCAGCACCGAACTCATCTTCGACGACGTCACCACGGCCCTGCTCGAGCGTTCGCGCCGGGCACAAGTGCTGGTAGTCGGTAATCGGGGTCTCGGCGCGGTCCGGCGGGCGGTGCTGGGGTCGGTGAGCTCCGTGGTGGCGCGGCAGTCGCACTGCCCGGCGGCCATCGTGCACGGCGTTTCGGAAACCGAGCCGGAATCGGTGCCGAAGCCGGTGGTGGTCGGCGTCGACGGCTCGCCGAACAGTGAACCGGCCATCGAGTTCGGCTTCGCCGAGGCGTCGCGGCGCAAGGTCGATCTGATCGCGGTGCACGCGTGGAACGACACCACCGGCTTCGACGCGCCCGTGCTGGGCTGGGAGTCGATCCACCGGACCGAGGACGTGCTGCTGGGAGCGGCGCTGGCCGGGTACGCCGCGCGCTACCCGGAGGTGACCGTGCACCGAGTCCTCGCGTGGGACACGCCCGCGCGGGTATTGCTCCACCATGCCGAGTCGGCCCAGCTGGTGGTGGTCGGCAGCCACGGCCGCAGCGGGATCACAGGCATACTGCTGGGCTCGGTGAGCACCGCGCTGCTGCACACCGCGCCGTGCCCGGTCGTGGTGGTCCGTCAGCCCTCGCGAAACCAGGCCGAAGAACCCGCGGGACGGTGACTTTCGGCCGTCACCGGCGGCCCGCGATCGGGCCATGCTGAAGCCAACAGCACGCGAATTCCGAGGAAGGACAAGTGATGTCGAGACACCCCGATCCTGATACCGTCCGCGCCGCCCTGGCGCTGGCGGTGCGGGCGCCGTCGGTGCACAACACCCAGCCGTGGCTGTGGCGGGTCGGGGACACCACGGTGCACCTGTACGCCGACGACAGCCGGCGCCTGCCCTACACCGATCCCGACAGTCGTGAGCTCGTCGTGAGTTGTGGTGCGGCACTGCACCATCTGCGGGTCGCGTTGCGCGCGTTCGGCTGGGAGCCGGTTGTGCACCGGTTCCCGAACCCCGCGGAACCGCGGCACCTCGCGTCGGTGGAGTTGCGGCCGGGCTCCGTCGACGAGGCGGCGGTCCGGGCGGCCCGCGCGATCGCGCAGCGACGCAGCGACCGCCGCCGCTTCACCTCGTGGGAGGTGCCGTCGGCGCAGGTGTCGGCGATCGCCGCCGCTGGTGCGGAGGCATCCGGAGTCCAGGTCCGCGAAGTCGACGCGGACGGTGAGCACGCCCGCCTGCTGCGCGCCTTCGTCGACGCGGCGACCGCGCACCGCGGTGATCCGGCCTACAGCGCCGAACTGGCGCGGTGGAGTGGGCATCACGCCGACCCGCAAGGCGTTCCCGCGCGCAACGCGGTCGCGTCCTCGGACCCCACTGTGCGGCCGTTCGGCGACCCGCGCCTGCCCGAGGCGGTGGTTCGTGACACCGACGAGGAGGCCCGCATGCTGCTGGTGTGCACCGCCGCCGACGACCTGAACGCCTGGCTGGGCGCCGGCGAGGCGGCCGGCGCGGTGCTGCTCGAAGCCACGGTGCGCGGACTGGCCACCTGCGTGCTGAGTGAACCGCTCGAGATCACCGGAGTGCGGTCGAGGATCCGCCACGATCTGCTGGGTGATTTCGGGTATCCGCAACTGATCATTCGCATGGGCTGGGCGGCGACCAGCGCCGTTCCGGTACCGGCCACACCCCGGCTGCCGCTGCACGACGTGGTGCGGCCGCTCGAGCCCGCGATCTCGTCCGGCGAGAGCTGAGCACCCGCGACCGGACAAGGAAACAGGAGAGATCATCATGACCGATAACACTGTCCCGCAGGCGGATCCGAATCCCACGATCGTTGTCGCGGTGGACGGATCGGCCGTCTCGTACCAGGCCGTGGCGTGGGCGGCGCTCGACGCCGCGCGGCACGGTTGCCCGTTACGGATCGTCACCTCGATCTGTGCGCCGGTCGGGCCGTCGCCGACCGTGGCGCTCAGTGCCGAGGACATGGCGTGGCTGGAATCCGAAGGCGAGCGGGTAGTCGGCGAGGCGACCCGGATCGCGTCGGAGACGCTGCCCGGCGAAGGCGTTCCGATGTCGTCGGAGGTCACGACCGAGCCGATCATCACGCATCTGATCGCGCTCTCGCGGCACGCCCGCATGGTGGTGCTCGGCAGCCGCGGGCTCGGAGCGCTGCGGCGCGGACTGCTCGGCTCGGTCACCACCGCGGTGACCCACCACGCGCACTGCCCGGTCGCGGTGATCCATTCGACCGCGGCGGCGGACCCGATCTCGGCCCGCCAGCCGGTGCTGGTCGGCGTGGACGGAACCGCGAACAGTGTCGCCGCGCTCGAGCTCGCGTTCCAGGAGGCGTCGCTGCGCAAGACCGGCCTGACCGCCGTGCACGCCTGGAGCGATGTCAGCGGACCCTACATGCCGATGGCGGGCTGGGAGACACTCCAGGAGCAGGAGCACGCGACCTTCGCCGAGGAGATGGCCGGATACGCCGAGCGCTACCCCGATGTCCCGGTCCGGCGAATCCTGGTGAAGGACAGGCCGGTTCGGTCACTGGTGGACGAGGCCGAGCACGCGCAGCTGGTGGTCGTCGGCAGCCACGGCCGCGGCGGTTTCCTCGGCATGCTGCTGGGCTCCACCAGCAATGCTCTGCTGCATGCGGTGGACTGCCCGATCATCGTCGTGCGCGGCGAGTGATCCGGCCGGAGCGGACGCGCCGCCAACCCTGTGCGGGGTCGGCGGCGCACCCGCCGTCGTGTCCGGTCACGGCAACGGCACGGCCCAGCGCAGCAGCGTCCCCGCGCCGTCGGGGTTGCTGCCGAAGGAGAACGTGCCGCCCAGCTGTTCGGCACGGCGGGCCAGGTTCTGCAGACCGCTGGGGGTGATGTCGGCGGGAATACCGCGGCCGTCGTCGGCGATCAGCACGGTGAGATCGTCGGAGACGTCGATGGTCACCGCGACCGTCTCGGCGTGCGCGTGCCGGACCGCGTTGGAGACCGCCTCGCGCACAACGGCTTCGGCGTGATCGGCCAGTTCGGCCGCCACCACCGACAGCGGTCCGGAGATGCGCAACGAGGTGCGCAGTCCGGTGTCGGCGGTGTGCTTGCGGATGACGTCCTCGATCCGCTGCCGCAGCCGGGTGCTGCCCTCGGCGCCGCCGTGCAGGTCGAAGATGGAGGTGCGGATCTCCTGCACCACATCCTGGAGATCGTTGATGACGTCGGAGATCCGTTCCCGGATCTCGGCGGACCGGGCGCGGGCCACGGTGCCCTGCAGGCTCAGCCCGGCCGCGAACAGTCGCTGGATGACATGATCGTGCAGATCCCGGGCGATGCGGTCGCGATCGGTGAGCACGTCGAGTTCGCGCATCCGCTGCTGCGCTTCCGACAGCTGGATGGCCAGGGCGGCCTGACCGGTGAATGCCGCTGCCAGCCCCTGCAATTCGTCCGAGAACGGCGGCGCGCCGACCGGGCGGACCATGACCAGCACGCCGAAGGTCGAGTCCTGCGCGTTGAGCGGCAGGACCAGCGACGGGCCGGCGTCGAGTTCGGTGTCGAGGCCGATATCCTCGCCGACGTCCGGGCAGTGGGGCAGGCCCTGGCGGAACGCCCGCCCGACCGCGGTCCCCGACGTCCGGGCGAATCCGCTGTGGGTCTTGCCGTCCGGCCCGGAACAATGGCTGATCCGCAGCCCCGCCACCGCGTCGGGGTCGCTGTCGGGTTCGTCGTCGACCGCCAGAAACGCCCAGGCCGATTCGGTCAGGGTGCGCGCGTGCACGACGACGTGCGCGAGGACTTCCTCTGGATCGGTTCCGGCCAGGAATTCGGTGGCGATATCGCGCGTCGCCTCGATCCAGGCCTGCCGGCTGCGACTGGATTGGTACAACCGCGCGTTGTCGATGGCGGTGCCCGCGGCCGCGGCGAGCGCCTGCACGATCACCTCGTCGTCCTCGGTGAACGGTTGTCCGCCGGCCTTCTCGGTCAGATACAGATTGCCGAAGACCTCGTCGCGGATCCGGACCGGTACGCCGAGGAAGGTGCGCATCGCCGGGTGGTTGGCCGGAAAGCCCACCGACGACGGATGATCGGCGATGTTGTCCAGCCGGATCGTCTTGGGCTGGGTGATCAGCAGCCCGAGCACGCCGCGGCCCTCGGGCAGTTCGCCGATCTCGGCGCGGGTCGCCTCGTCGATGCCCTCGTAGATGAACTGCTCGAGCGGATCCTGTCCGTGCTGGTCCTGCCCGCGCACGCCCAGGGCCCCGTAGCGGGCGTCGACGAGGCTGATGGCGGTGTGCACGATGGTGCGCAGGGTTTGGTCGAGATCGAGCCCCGAGGTGACCGCGAGCATGGCCTCGACCAGACCGTCCATGCGGTCGCGGGCATCGATGATCAACTCGACGCGGTCCTTGACCTCCACCAGTAGTTCCCGCAGCCGGAGCTGGGAGAGGGTATCGCGCACCGAGTAGGAGCCGTCCGGGGGCTCAACGGTCATATCGTCTTCCTGTACGTGAGGGATCCGCGCACGATTTGTCCGTTACGGCCTGCCCCGATTCTAGGTCGGTGCCGATTCTAGTTCGGGGCGCCGCGTGTTCCGTGCATCGACGGTCGAGACTCGATCACCGCACGGAACGCATGGACAGCGCGTGCTCGGTCCCGCGCGGACCCGCTTGGACCACTTCCCGGTACGTAGCCGACAGCACCACGAAGCCCGGTGGCACAGGTAGTTTCGCCGCGACCAGTTCTCCGAGATCGCCGCCCTTGCCG
Organism: Nocardia sp. NPDC056611; assembly: GCF_042792755.1. Lineage (NCBI taxonomy): Bacteria > Bacillati > Actinomycetota > Actinomycetes > Mycobacteriales > Nocardiaceae > Nocardia > Nocardia sp. NPDC056611. The sequence goes on along the minus strand of NZ_JBHTVV010000010.1, from coordinate 26,519 downwards.
CCCGCACGGCCGGCGTCGGTCGGTCGCGGTTCCTCGACAGTGGCGACATAGTCACCCACGACGACTCCGGGTGTTGTTCGACCCCGGCAGTAGCGGCAAGAGCAGGATCGGGACGGAGAGGGTGAACAGCGCGCACATCAGCACCGTCGGTGACGCGCCGGCCAGTTCGAGGCCGGTGATCACGAAGGGGAGTGCGATGACGAACAGGGGCGCGTGGCGAACGGTCACGGCTGGGCCTCTTGGACCTCGAAAATGCCTGCCGCGGTGAGAATATCGCTGAAGTCCGCGCCGAGCAGCAGCCGCCGCAGCGGTGCGGACTGCCGCGCCTGCTTCATCGACGGTGATGCGGGGGCTGTGTTTGCCATGTGTCGAGCGTGCTCGCGCGGGCGAGATTCGGTGAGAGGACTCGTACCCGCGTCGGTCGGGACCATGGTCCCCGGCATCGCCGTCAGCCCGCCGCGGCGGCGGGCTGATCCAGTCCCGACAGCGCTCCGGCGAGCATGCGGCGCATCTCTTCGGCCGAGGACGCCAACTCGGGCCGGGCCAGGACCTGGACCAGGAGGGTCGGATCGACGGCCTCGACCAGAACGCCGGTGTCCTCGGCGCGGATCACCACGGTGCAGGGCATCAGCAGCCCGGCCTCCCGATCGGTCGCCAAGGCCAGACCCGCGAGCTGGGGATTGCAGACGCCGAGGATCAGATACTCCTCGATGTGCTCACCGGTCCGCTCCCGCAGCGACGCCTGCACGTCGAATTCGGTGACGACGCCGAATCCACGCTCTCGCAACGCTGTTCGGGTTCGATCCACCGCGTCGGAGAAGGCGGTGGCCAGGTGTACCGCGATGGCCGGGGCGGGCGCCACCGGGATCCGGATCTCGGTGATCAGCAGCCGGGGATCGCTCACCTCGTCCGGCCCCACGAGGTACGCCTCGGTCGGCGGTCCGACCGGACGATAACCGGCCTGCCGCAGCCACTCCCGCAGGGCGCGGTAGGCAGCGTCGATATCGCCGTAGCCGCCGCGATGGCTGGTGCGGGCCACCAGGATCGGCGACTGGATCACCAATTCCGCCCCGGAACTCGGTCCGAGCGCGGGGGCCGCTTCGATCGGAAGCCCGAAGTCGACGACGATGGCGTCCTCGGCGGGCAGCTCCCGATGGAAGGTGATCGTCGGCGCACCGTTCGCGGTCAGTCCCGCCTTCCCGGCGACCTCGCTCAGCCGGTCCATCCCGCTGACGATGCCCTCGCTCAACAGGTCTGGCCGGACCTCCAACGGGATGCGCAGGACCGCCTGCGGCGCTGTCTCGCACACGGTGACCCGGTATTCCATCGCACGCCTCCTTCGATTGCCGTATCACCAGCCTGCGCACAGGCCGGTCGGGGTTCCAGAGGAGAAGGTCCCGGCGGGGCGGGAACAAGTCGATGACCTGACCGTGTCGAGCGTCCCGGGCACGGCGCCACCGTCACAGCCGTTCGTCGGCGGCGAGGACGAAGTAGTTCTCCTCCTCCTGCAGGAAGTGCAGGCGCAGCACGGCGTGCAGCCCGTAGAGGCACGCGAGCAGATCGTCGATCTGGTCGGGATCGAAACCATCACGCGCCCGCGCCAATTCGAGGTGCGTGCCGATTCTCGTGGTCAATCGCTGAATCTCGGCGTGCGCCCGGCTCATGGTCGCCGTCGCCTCGGATCCGCCGAGCGGCCCGGCCAGCGCGGGGTAGAGCTTCGTCTCCTCGGCTCGCTCGTGCGGCAGCAGATCCTCGACCAGGAAGCGGTGCGCGGCTTCGAGCGCCTTCAGCGCTTCGGCGTCGGGGCGGTCCGCGATCCGGTCGGCCACCGCCCGCAATGTGGCGAGCGTGTCGCGCAGGGTGTCGTGTTCGGCGGCGAAATGCCGTAGCAGTTCATCGGTGTCGACCGGCACGGCGCGCCCGCTCGCGGGGCCGGGGCGCAGGGCCCGCAACGCGTTCAGGATCACGGCGACGTCGATCGCCTCCTGGAGCAGCGCGCCCGCCGCGGGCGGCAGCCATCCGCCGGCCGCGACGACCATGGCCAGCAATGACAGTCCCATCCCGACGGTCGCGCTCTGCACCGCGATGCGCCGCGAGCGGCGCGCGATGTCCATGGCATCGGCGAGCCGGTCCAGCCGGTCGGTGGTGAGGACGATGTCGGCGGCCTCCGACGACGCGGTGGATCCGCGCGCGCCCATGGCCACGCCGACCGTGGCGGCGGCCAGGGCCGGGGCGTCGTTGATCCCGTCGCCGACCATCACGGTCACGTGCCGGTCGCTCTCCCGCCGGACCGCCTCGACCTTGTCGGCCGGACTCTGGTTCGCGTACACCTCGTCCAGGCCCAGCACGGTGGCGACCTCCCGCGCGGGTTCGGGGCGATCACCGGTCAGCATGACGAGCCGGTTCAGTCCCGCCTCACGCAGCCGCCGCAGCGTGCGGGGCGCGTGGCGCCGCAACGGGTCCCGCAGCAGCACGGCCCCGAGCGGGTCGTCGTCGACGGTGATCCAGGCGATCGCGGCGGAATCGAGTCGTGCGCGATTCATGACCGGCCGGCCCCAATCCGGAACGGCCGCGGTGTCGGGCAGCTTGCCGACCTGCACGCGGCGGCCGTCGACCATGCCGCTCACACCGTGGCCCGCCCGTTCGGAAACCTCGGTGGCGACCTCGAGTCGGGCGGCCAGCCGCAGCAGCCACGTCGGATCGGTGCCGGGGGCGGCGGCCACCTCCGTGACGACGGGCCGCCCGGCGGTGACGGTTCCGGTCTTGTCCATCACCAGAGTGGTGGCGCGGCCGAGGTTCTCCAACGCTCCACCGCCGCGGACGACGACGCCGACGCGGGAGGCGCGGGACAGTCCCGACACGATCGCGACCGGCGCGGCCAGCAACAACGGACAGGGCGTGGCGACCACCAGTACCGCCACCGCGCGGGTGGGCGAACCACTGAACCAGTAGGCCGCCGCGGCGACGGCCAAGGTCAGGGGAAGGAACCACGCGGCGTAGCGGTCGGCCAGACGGACGGTGGGCGCGGTGTCGGCCCCCGCCTCCCGGGCCAGTCGTACGATGCCGGCGTAGGTGCTCTCCTCGGCGGTCGCCGTGGCCCGCATCTCGAATACCGCACCGGCGTTGAGCACGCCGCTGCGGACCGGTTCCCCGGCGGCCCGTTCGACCTGCAACGGTTCCCCCGTCAAGGCCGATTCGTCCAGCACCGCAACCGAATCCAGGATCCTGCCGTCGGTCGGCACCACCTCTCCGGCGGCGATGACCAGGATGTCACCCGCGGCGATCTCGTCGAGGTCGACGACCCGCACCACCGCTCCGCGCCGGCGCCGCGCCGATCGCGGGGCCCGTTCGAGCAGCGCTCGCAGATCCCGCGTCGCCCGGCGTTCGGCCGCCGCGTCGAGTGCGTGCCCGCCGCTGAGCATGACCGCGATCAATGCCCCGGCGAGGTATTCATGCACCCACAGGGTGCCGGCCAGCGACAGCACCGCGATGAGATCGACGCCCGCCCGCCCGCGCCGCAGTGCCGAGACAACCCACCACAGCGCGGGCACGATGGCGACCACCGTGCCCGCGGCCTACCACCATTCCGCGACCGTGATCGCGCCGGCCACCCGGGCGATCACACCCGCCAGCAGCGGCACGATGGTGCCGGCCAGCAGCAACGCGCTCGCGACACCGGTGTACCGCTCCCACCGATGCCGGCCTCGTGAATCGGGCACCGGAATGCTCCCTTCCCGCCGGATCGTGTTCCTCTGAAGTGCACCGCACGAATGCGGCGCACCACAGGGCCACAGTCCCTCGGACGGACTGCCTTTGGACCCGCAGCCGGTGATCTATGGGTACGCGGCGGTTCGCTGGCTTCCGCGGAGCGGTCCTGCCGAACGGACTCGGCGCTCGGTAGGCGGCGCCCGGTGCCGGAAGGACGCCCGAGATGGGACCTTCGGCCCTGTGGGGCCGACGGGTATCGGTGATGACATTGATCCGGGGGAGCGCACCGTGCCAAGGGGACGTGAGGAAGGGTTGTCAGTTCATGCGCGCGTACGAGGCTCGATCGGTCCAGCGCTTGTGGCCGGAGGTATCCGGCCCGCGGGCGTGCCGGTTGTCCGGGGCTTTCGCGTGAACGGGCACGCCGAGCGTTCGTTCGGTCCCCGCGCGACCGTGGCCATGGGGCGGGACGAGGCGCTGCGGCTGCTGGCGAGCGTGCCGTTCGGACGGGTGATCTTCACCCGGGACGCGCTGCCCGCCGTGCGGCCGGTGAATCACCTGGTCGACGATGGCGAGATCGTCATCGTGCGGACCCGGCTCACTTCGCGGCTCACCTCGACGGTGCGCGCGGACGAGAATGTCGTCGTGGCCTACGAAGCCGACGACATCGATCCCGTCGAACAGCTCGGTTGGTCCGTGGTGGTGACGGGCATCGCCCGACCGGTGACCGATCCCGAACGCGTCGCCCGCTACGAGGAGATGCTGCAGCCGTGGGTGGACGGGATGATGGATTCCATCGTCGCCATCGAGCCGACGCTGGTGACCGGGGTGCGGCTCGTGGCGAAGAAGGCGGGATAGCCGCGTCACGGCCGGCTCACGCGAAGGGGTCGTCGATCTCCCATTCGCTGTCCTCGTCCCCGTCGACATCGGTCTCGTCGCTGTCGGGCTCTAGGGACCGAATGCCTGTCCCGGCTGTGCGGAAGTCCCCGGCGCGGCGTGGGTTCCGGCGGCGAAACGTGCTGCGCGACTCCGTGATCGGTGATCGGCGCGGCGGGTCGAGGACCAAAGACCCTGTAGCTGAGGACTTGCCGCCGCTGCGGCTACCGCGCAGTGCCCCGCATGATTGGCAGGTCGATCCCCGGGGCCAGGGGTGGTTCCAGGAGCGAGGCGTGGGTGGGCCGCACGCCGGATTGCGCTGTACACCGGTCGAATCGAATCTCCGCCGCGACGTGACACCTGCAGTCACGGGAGACGGTGATCGGACCCGCGCTGCCGGAGACGCCCTTCCGATCGCCTTCGCTATGTAATCGCTCCGGCGCCGGGGGTCGGCTTTCGCGAACGCGGCCGCACTCACCACGACGACGAACGCCGCGCCCCGATCAGCGGGCGCGGCGTTCGGGCGCGATGTCGATCTAGACCGGATGGGGGTGGTCGCCGCGCAGCTTGGAGGCGTAGACGGCGGCCTGGGTGCGGCGTTCCATACCGAGCTTGGCGAGCAGCCGGGAGACGTAGTTCTTGACGGTCTTCTCGGCGAGGAACATGCGCTCGGCGATCTGGCGGTTGGTCAGGCCCTCGCCGAGCAGGTCGAGGAGCTTGCGTTCCTGTTCGGTGAGCCCGGCGAGCGGGCCGTCGGTCTGCGTGCTGCGGCGCAGCCGGTCCATGAGGGCGGCGGCGGCGCGATTGTCCAGCAGTGAGCGGCCGGCCCCGATCTCCTTGATGGCCTTGGCCAGTTCCATGCCCTTGATGTCCTTGACGACATACCCGCTGGCCCCGGCCAGGATGGCGTCCATCATGGCCTGCTCGTCGGTGAACGAGGTGAGGATCAGGCAGCGCAACCCGTCCAGCCGGGAGAGCAGATCGCGGCACAGCTCGATGCCGTTGCCGTCGGGCAGCCGCACGTCGAGCACCGCGACATCGGGGTTGAGCGCGGGAATCCGGGCCAGGGCCTGGGCGGTGTCGGAGGCCTCGCCGACGACGGTGATGTCGGGGTCGCTCTCGAGCAAATCGACGAGCCCCCGGCGGACGATCTCGTGGTCGTCCACGAGAAAAACGGTGGTCATGGCCGGTTCCCATCTTCTTGGGTGGTCAAGTCAACGATAGCCCGCGGGGCCCGCGGCCCGGAAACGCCGGAACTCATTCCGATACCGCGGTGGTGGATGCGGCGAGGGTCAGGATCTGCGTGAGCGGCAGTCGCGGCGTGCGGGGTCGCCGCCGTTCGGAGACGGGGACGCTCCCGATCCGGACGAGGACCTGCGGCTGTTCGCCGCGGCCCGTGAGTGCCCGGATCATGGCCCGGCTGCGCGGCAGTTCGGTGACATGGGTCAGCGGGCAGGTGTGATAGCCGGCGACCGTGCACTCGAGCAGAAGCGTCGACAGCGCCTCGCCGCAGCGCAGGAATTCGATCGCGCTGTCGTCGCCGGAGAGGACCACGACGACCGATCGGTCCTCGTCGATCTCGGTGCGGCGCGATTCGCCCCCGACGGCGGGCAGGACCCGGCCGACCTCGACGCGCTCCCGCTCCTCGGTGGAGATCCGAGCGTCCGGGGGGATGCCCTCCGCTGCCAGTGAATGCCCTGCCCACCACTGCAATTCGGCCTGATAGCTGGAATCGTAACGGCGCACCGCGGCGGTGAGCCGCGACGCCTGGGCCAGCTCGGAGCGCGCCTCGGGCGGCAGTACGGTGATCACCGCGTCGCGCGGGTCGACGACCACCGGCAGCACCGGTTCGAAGTCGCGCCAGTCGTTCGGCGCGCCGAAAGGCAGCCGGTCGGTGTAGCGGACCTCGATGGCGGCCGCGCGATCCCGGTCGGCGTCGGTGACGATGCGCGCGGGCTCGAAAGTGACCGTCGCCAGGTGTTCGTGGCGGGTGGGATTCGGGAAGTAGGCGACCCGGGTCTGCCATCCGGCCGCGGCGAGCGCGGCTCGCAGGTGGCCCAAGGCCAGACCGCAGCTGATCAGCAGCTGTCGTCCGGAGGCGTCGGTGGCGGGCAGCATGCGCTCGCGGACCGAGTACAGGTGCAGGGCGGCGCCGTCGAAGACCCAGCGCCAGGGCTGGCTGTTGTGCAGCGAGGGCGCTCGACCGGACAGCCGGACGGCCTGCTCGATCGTGTCGCCGCTGGGTAGTGGGCTCATGGACTCACGCTAGGACGCGCGCGGTCCTGGCCGCAGGGGCCATTGGTCCTCGGTGCGGTGCTACAGGACCCTTGGCGACACGCCGGGCGCGACGCACGCTGAAGTGGTGGACGAGCACACTCATGCCACGCCGCTGATCGATGCGCGGCGTCACGATGCGGTGATCTTCGATATGGACGGCGTGGTGACCGACAGCGCTTCGGTCCACGCGGCGGCGTGGAAGGAGACGTTCGACGAGTTCCTGGCGCACCGTGCCGTGGCGCCCGGCGAGGATCGGTCGCCGTTCACCGCCGACGACTATCTGCGGTGGGTCGACGGCGTTCCTCGATATCAGGGGGTCACCAATTTCCTTGCCGCCCGGGGTATCTCACTGCCGTCTGGGGAACCCGGCGACGGTGAGGACGCGGGGACCGTCTGTGCGCTGGGCAACCGCAAGGACCGGCTGTTCCTGGATCGGCTCACCCGTGACGGGGCGCCCGCGTTCGCGAGCACGGTGGCGTTGGTGCGCCGCTTGCAGACCGCGGGACTCGGCGTCGCGATCTTCTCCGCCAGCCGCAACTGCGCCGAGGTCCTGCGCGCGGCGGGCATCGGTGAACTGTTCGGGGTGCGCGTGGACGGGATCGACGCCGACGAGCTGGGATTGGCGGGCAAACCCGATCCCGCGATGCTGTTCGAGGCCGCGAGCCGGCTCGGGGCCGAACCGGCGCGGACCATTGTGGTGGAGGACGCGGAGGCCGGTGTGGCCGCCGGGCGCGCGGGCGGTTTCGGCCTGGTGATCGGCGTCGATCGGGGCGGGCACGCGGACCGGCTGGCCGAACACGGCGCCGATGTCGTGGTCGCTGACCTCGGGCAGGTGGGGCTGCGCAACGGTTTCCGGCGGATGTCGGAGCTGCCCGAGGCCGCCGCGGCTCGCCTGGGCGACCTGCTCGATACCGAGAAGGCCTCGGTGCTGCTCGATTTCGACGGCACGCTCTCGGCCATCGTGCCCGACCCGGCCGCCGCGACCCTGGTCGACGGCGCGGCCGCGGCCCTGACGCGACTGGCGGCGCGATGCCCGGTGGCCATCGTGAGCGGGCGCGAACTGGCGGATCTGCGCGATCGGGTGGGCGTGGACGGACTCTGGTACGCCGGGTGTCACGGATTCGAGCTGCTGGCCCCGGACGGAACGACGTATGTGCACGACGCGGCGCCGGGTGCGGAGGCGGCTCTGGCCGCGGCGGCGGCGGAGCTCGAGCGGGCGCTCGGCGACGTCCCCGGGATTCTGGTGGAGCACAAGCGGTTCGCCGTCGCGGTGCACTACCGGCGCGTGCCGTCGGAACGGGTGCCCGCGGTGACCGCCGCGGTCCACGCACAAGCCCACGACCGGGGCCTGCGGGTGACGGGCGGGCGGAAGGTCGTGGAGCTGCGACCGGACGTGGACTGGGACAAGGGAACCGCGCTGCACTGGATCCTGGGCCACCTCACCACGTCCACCCTGCCGATCTACGTCGGCGACGATCTCACCGACGAGGACGCCTTCGACTCCATCGAGGCCGAGGGACTGTCCGTGGTGGTCCGCCACGACGAGAACGGCGACCGCCGGACCGCCGCCCGGTTCGCGCTGTCCGGCCCGCAGGGCGTGCGCGCGTTCCTCGACGACCTGGCCAGGCTGTTCGACGCCGAATCGACCGGGGCGGTGTCGGATTCGTGGGTGCTCGCCTTCGACGGCTACGACCCGGCGCACGAGCGGCTGCGGGAGGCGTTGTGCACGGTCGGCAACGGCTACCTCGCCACCCGCGGCGCCGCGCCCGACTGCGCGGCGAGCGAGCACCACTATCCGGGCACGTATGTCGCGGGGACCTACGACCGGCTCGTCGACCAGGTCGCCGGGCGTACCGTCGACAACGAGAGCCTGGTGAACCTGCCCAACTGGCTGCCGGTGACCTTCCGCGTCGGCGACGGCGACTGGTTCGACATCGACTCCGTCGAATTGCTGTCCTATCGGCAGGAATTCGATCTGCGCCGGGCCGTCCTGTCGCGGCGCTTCCGTTTCCGCGACGCCACCGGGCGGATCACCCGGGTGCGGCAGCGTCGCTTCGCGGCCATGCACGCCCCGCACCTGTGCGCGCTGGAGACCGAGGTGACCGCCGAGAACTGGTCGGGCACCGTGATCTTCCGCTCGACGGTGGACGGTGGCGTCCGCAACGAACTGGTGGCCCGGTATCGCGACCTGTCGGGCGATCATCTCGCGCCGGTGTCGGCGCGTGAACTGTCGCCCGAATCGGTGGTGCTGGTCGTGCGCACCGGGCAGTCGGGGATTCCGGTGGCGACCGCCGCGCGCGGAACCCTGCACCGTGACGGGGTGAAACTGTGCCCCGCAACCGAACTCGTCGAGTCGGAGAGCTCGATCGGACACGACCACGGCGTCGCGCTGGCCGAGGGGGACAGCGTCGTGCTGGAGAAGATCGCGGCCGTGGTCACCGGTCGCGACCACGCCGTCTCGGCCCCGGACGACGAGGCCGCGCGGTCGTTGCGCGCGGCCGGCGGTTTCGCGGATCTGCTCGAATCCCATACGGCCGCCTGGGAACACCTGTGGGATCGGCTGCGCATCGACCTCGACGGCGGTGACCGGGCGACTCGCGTGATCCGGCTGCACCTGCTGCATCTGGTGCAGACCCTGTCACCGCACGCCGCCGATCTCGATGTCGGCGTCCCCGCGCGCGGCCTGCACGGCGAGGCGTACCGCGGGCACGTCTTCTGGGACGAGCTGTTCGTCTACCCCGTCCTGAACCCGCGCTTCCCGCGCCTGGCGCGCGGGCTGCTGCGCTACCGCTACCGGCGACTGCCCGAGGCGCGCCGCGCCGCCGCCGCGGCCGGTCAGCGCGGCGCGATGTTCCCGTGGCAGTCGGGCTCCGACGGTCGCGAGGAGAGCCAGTTGCTGCACCTGAATCCGCTGTCGGGGCACTGGAATCCGGATCCGAGCCCGCGCGCCCATCACATCGGCAGCGCGATCGCCTACACCGTGTGGCAGTACTACCAGGCGACCGGAGACCTCGAATGCCGGGGGAGATGATTCCGCGGACCATCGACTACTACCTGGCCCGGACCTCGCACGGCTCCACACTCAGCGCGCTGGTCCACGCCTGGGTGCTGGCCCGCGCGCACCGGGCGCAGGCGATGGAGTTCTTCGACCGGGTGCTCGACTCCGATGTCGCCGACATCCAGGGCGGTACAACGGAGGAGGGAATTCACCTGGGAGCCATGGCCGGAAGCATCGACCTGGTGCAGCGCTGCTTCACCGGGATGGAGATCCGATCCGATCGGCTGATCTTCAACCCGTGCTGGCCGTCGGAGCTGGGGGAGTTGCGCTATTCGATCATCTATCGGGGACATCGCCTGGCGATCCGGATCAGCGCTCGCGCGCTGGAGGTCGCCGCGGATCCGGGCTGCGCCGATCCGGTGGAGATCCACTGTGACGGCGTCACCGAGATGCTGGCGGCCGGGGCCACCGTGCGGGTACCGCTGGAAGCGCGGGTTTTCGTGGCGGGCCGCGATCAGGAACGCAGCTGACCGACGCCCCAGCGGACCAGCCCGACCGCGACCGCCAGATATTCGGCGAACGCGAGGTAGACCAGCGCCGCGCCGTACATCCGCCCCCAGCCGGACAGATAGTCGGTGGCCGCGGGGATCGCGACGACCATGACCGAACCGAGAACCAGCGCCGCTATCGCTATGGCATGGGCGGGTGCGGGAGAATCCATGGTGACCAGCCTCGTCCCGGCGTGGGGCGGGCAGCAGGGTCGTTGTTCCCGACCTGGGAGTGACCAACGGCGGCCGAAGTCCCGTGTCGGTGATGGGAGCCGTCGCGCAGAGGCCTTTGGTCCCCGCTTCGAGGACGATCGCCCGCAGCAGCGGGAGCGGGGGCATTCCTACCGTGAGAGAACCAGCCCGGTTCGGGCGCCGTTGATTTCACCTCACCCGGAGGTCACGATGACAGAGCAGCAGTACGACGATCCGCATCGGCTGGCCTCCGCGCCCGTCGTGGTCGGCGTGGACGGCTCGGACGGCGCGGCGCGAGCGCTGCGGTGGGCGGTACGGTACGCCGCGCAGCATCGGCGGCGGCTGCACATCGTGCACGGGCTGGACCTGGTCGGCGTGAGCCGCGGCGTCGGAACCTACGCGGTCGCCACGCAGCCGCTGATCGACAGCGTCAAAGCGGCGGGCAGGGCGCTGGTGGCGCGCGCGGTGTCCGTCGCGGGCGAGTACGACCCGCAGGTCCCGCTCTCGGCGTCCATGTCCGGCGACACCGCGGCCCAATTGCTGATCGAGGACAGCGCGACCGCCTTCGCGGTGGTGATCGGCGCGTCCGGCACCGCCGGAACCCTCGCGCACCTGGGCTCGACCCTGCTGGCGGTCACCAGCCACGCGCGCGGCGCGGTCATCGTGGTGCGGCCGGACCCCGACACCGGCGAGGTGGTCCGGACCTCCGGACCGGTGGTGGTGGGTGTGGACGGCAGCCGGACCAGCGAGGCCGCCCTCGCCGCGGCGTTCGCCGAGGCCGCCGAGCGGCGCACCGGCCTGGTCGCGATGCATGCCTGGAGCGATTGGGACACCGGGCAGTTCGCCGGGGAGGTGACCTCGATGACCGGAAACCTCGACGATGTCGAGACGGCCGTGCTGGCCGAGCGGCTGGCGGGCTGGCAGGAGAAGTACCCGGACGTCGAGGTGACCCGGGAGGTCTGCACGGCCGGGCCAGGGGCCCAGCTCACCGAGCTGTCGAAGACCGCGCAACTGGTCGTGGTCGGCAACCGCGGCCGCGGCGGATTCACGGGCCTGCTCCTCGGATCCACCGCCCACCACCTGGTCCAGCACGCGCACTGCCCGGTGATGGTGGTGCACGCCGATACCGAGGAGACGAAGCGATGACGAGAACCATGCCTGGATCCGAGACCGGAATCCGGGACGACCTGGTCGATCTGGACGCCTGGTGGCGGGCGGCGAACTATCTGGCCGCCGGCCAGATCTACCTCATGGACAACCCGTTGTTGACGGAGAAGCTGCGGCCCGAACACATCAAGCCGCGCCTGATCGGGCACTGGGGCACCGTGCCCGGGGTGACACTCACCTACGCCCACCTCAATCGCGTCATCATGCGCACCGGGCAGGAGATGCTGTTCGTGCTCGGCCCCGGCCACGGCGCGGCGGCGCTCACCGCGGCGACCTGGCTCGAGGGCACCTACTCGCTGCGGCATCCGGAAGTGGGGCAGAACCTGGCCGGGATGCGGGAGTTGTTCCGGCAGTTCTCGTTCCCCGGCGGCGTGCCCAGTCACGCCTCGCCGCATCTGCCGGGCTCCATCCACGAGGGCGGTGAGCTGGGCTACTCGCTCGCGCACGCTACCGGTGCGGCCCTGGACCATCCGAATCTGGTGGTGGCCTGCATGATCGGCGACGGCGAGGCCGAGACCGCCGCGCTGGCCACCAGCTGGCACGGGTCGCTGTTCCTGGACCGCGTGACCGACGGGACCGTGCTGCCGATCCTGCACCTCAACGGCTACAAGATCGCGAATCCGACACTGCTGGCGCGCATGTCGCGCGATGACCTCGACGCCATGCTCACCGCGCAGGGTTGGGAGCCCATGTACGTGGAGGGCTCCGATCCGGCCGAAGTGCACGAACGCTACGCGACCGTGCTCGACGAGGCGATGGAGCGCATCCGCGAGATCCGCGACGACGCCGAGCGCGGGCTGGGGCCGCGCGACCCGTGCCGCCCGATGATCGTGCTGGCGACCCCCAAGGGGTGGACCGGGCCGGCCGTGGTCGACGGCGTCCGCGTGGAAGGCACCTTCCGGGCCCACCAGGTACCGCTGGCAGGCGTCCGGGAGAACCCGGAACGCCTTGTGCAACTGGAGGACTGGCTGCGGTCCTACCGGCCCGAGGAGCTCTTCGACGCCGACGGTCGTCCGGTCGCCCGGATCGCGGACCTGCACCCGCGGCAGCTGCGCATGAGCGCGAACCGCGCGGCGCACGGGCACGACAGCGTCGACCTGCGGCTCCCGTGCCCGACCGACTACCGGGTCGAATTCGCCACGCCCGGAACGGAATCGGCCGAGGCCACCCGCGTACTCGGCGGCTACCTGCGGGACGCCCTGGTCGAGAATCCCCGCAATCTGCTGTTCTTCTCCCCGGACGAACACACCTCCAACCGCCTGGACGCCATCCTCGAGGTCACCGGCCGTCGCTGGCGCGAGCGGCGCGTCGTGGGCGACGACCGGCTGACTCCCGACGGCCGCGTCTTCGAGGTGCTCTCGGAGCATCTGTGCCAGGGCTGGCTCGAGGGTTACCTGCTCACCGGACGCCACGGCGTCTTCTCCACCTACGAGGCGTTCGCGCACGTCATCGACTCGATGGTGGTGCAGCACGCGAAATGGCTGCACATGGCGGCCGACTTCGCCTGGCGCGAGCCCATTCCCAGCCTCAACTACCTGATCACCTCACACGTGTGGCGGCAGGATCACAACGGGGCCTCCCATCAGGATCCCGGCTTCATCGACCACGTGCTCAGCAAACGGCCCGAGGTGAGCCGGGTGTATCTGCCGCCGGACGCCAACTGCCTGCTGCACGTCTTCGACCACTGCCTGCGGAGCCGGGGCCGGGTCAATGTCGTCGTCGCCGGCAAACAGCCCGCCCTGCAATACCTCGACGACGACGCGGCGCGCGTGCACTGCGAACGTGGACTGGGTGTCTGGCAGTGGGCGAGCACGGACTCCGGTCGCCCCGCCGAGGTCGTGCTGGCCTGCGCGGGCGATGTCCCCACCCAGGAGACCCTGGCCGCGGCCGCGCTGCTGCGGGACACGGTGCCGGACTTGGCGGTTCGCGTGGTCAATGTGGTGGACCTGGCCCGGCTGTTCCCGCCGGACCGTCACCCGCACGGCATCGCCGACGCGGACTATCGCGCGGTCTTCACCGACGCCCCGGTGATCTTCGCCTTCCACGGCTATCCCTGGCTCGTCCACCGCATCGCCTACCGTCGCCCGGGCCACGACCGCATGCACGTCCACGGTTTCACCGACAACGGCACCACCACCACACCGTTCAGCATGTGCGCGATGAACGGCATCGACCGCTTCACCCTCGCGGCCGCCGCCCTCGCCGAGGTGCCCCGCCTCACCGACCGGCTCGCGTCCCTGACCGAGCGCTTGACCACGCAGCGCGAAGCCGCCGACGCCTACGCCCGCCGCCACGGCATCGACCCGCCCGAGATCGCCGACTGGCGCTGGCCCGCCGGAGGTACCGCGCCGAACCCGACCGCGGCGCACTGAACCTGTCGCCGGTGTGCACGATCGATGGGCTCCCGGCCCGCATCCTGCCGGTGTGCGCCGGGAAGTGACCCGGGAGGACCTTGGACCCTGTTCCGCGCCGCTCGCCGGATGATGGCATGGGCGTTGTCATTCGGCGGAATCGGCAAGAAGCGAGGGCATCTTCGATGAATACGACGCGAGTGGCGGCGGCGACGCCCGGGGTCGCGGTGGAGTCGCGTGGTCCGATCACCGCTGCCGAGAGGAGCCGGGCCGACCGTGTGGTCCGGCAGGTGCTGCGTCGCCACCACCTCGAGTCGCCCGCGAGTGTCCGGCTCACCAGGAACGGCAGTTTCGGGGCCACGACGGTGGCGCAGGTGAACGCGCGGTTCGACGGCACCCAGATTCGTGTACAGGCCGACGGTCCGGGCGGTTTCGCGCTCACCTTCGCCGCCGAGCGCCTCGACCGCCAACTCGACCGGCTCACCGGAAAAGCCGAGCCGCGGTGGGCACCCGATCCCGGCCGCGCGCCGCTGGCGGCCGTGAGCGGCGCGCGGCCCATCGTCCGGCGCAAGCAGTGCTGCCTCCAGGTCCTCGATCCGGTCGGCGCGGCCGCCGCCATGGACGCCATGGACTACGACGTCCTCCTGTTCACCGATGCCGAGACCGGCGAGGACGCGATCGTGCACTGGGCCGGTCCGCTGGGCGTCCGGATGGCCCGGCAACGGCGGATGCGTCCACCGGCCTCCGCCACCTGGCGGCCACTCACCATGAGCCCCCGCCCGACAAGGGAATTCACCGAAGCCGAGGCGGCGGCCCGGCTGTGCGCCTACGGCCTGCCGTTCCTGTTCTTCACCGACCCGTCCGACCGCCGCGGCCGCCTGCTGTACCGACGCTACGACGGGGATCTGGGACTCGTTGCGGGACCGGACGTCTCGAGAGGGTGATATCCATGACCACCGCCCGTGCCTTCCTCACCGCCGCCGATTTCCTGTGGCTCGGCATGGTGCTGGCCATCTCGTTCATCGAAGCGCCGCTGAAGTTCCGCGCCCCGAACGTCACCCTGGCCATCGGGCTGGGCATCGGCCGCCTGGTCTTCCGCGCCCTCAACGGCGTCGAATCCCTGTTCGCCATCCTGATTCTCGCGGCGGTCTGGGCGGATCCGCCCGGACTCGCCACGACCATCACCCTCGCGGTAGCGATCGGCGCACTGGCGATCCAGCTGCTGTTCGTCCGTCCCCGGCTGACCCGGCGCAGTGATGCGGTGCTCGCCGGCGCGGAGGGCCCGCGGTCGCGCAGCCACTACGCCTACGTCGCTGTGGAAGTGGTGAAAGCGGTTGCTCTGCTCACCGCGGGGGTGCTGGTCCTGACCGGTGTGATGCCGTAGCGAGCTCGTCTCGAACCCCACGCCGGGGTGACCGCCCGCATCGTCGCCGAGCGACTGTTCCCGACACTGCCGACCGCCCTGGCCGCCTACCGGCGCGAGACCGACGACCTCGGACCGGCGGATCGGTGACTTAAGGCCCGTCTCCGGTGGGCCCGGTCACGCGATGCTGGATGGACGGATCGGTTCTCCAGAGACGAGGTGACAGACCGTGTCGCACAATTCCTCGCTGGCGTGGCGTGGCGGGCGCGGTGGCTGGTGCCAGCTGCTGGAGCGCCTGCGCGGCGTGCGCTGGGGGGCCGAGCTGCGGGGGCTCGATCGTCCCATCGGCAGGTAAGAGCCCCCCGGATCCATCGGAAGGACAGCTGATCATGACCACTGATCTCGACGCCCGGGCCGCGCGTATCGTCGCCGCCGTCGACGGGTCGGCCACCTCCTATCAGGCCGCCGTGTGGGCTGCGGTGGACGCCGGATTGCACGGCTGCGCGCTGCACATCGTCACTTCGATCTCGCTGCCCGGCGGGGAGGTCCCGGTCGACGTGCTCGGGCCCGACGATCGGGAGCTGCTGGCCAGGGACGGGCAGCGAATCGTGGACGAGGCGAGTCGTGTAGCGCGCGCCGGAGCGGCGGGGTCGGCGGTCACGATCACGACCGAAGTGATCTGCGCGCCCATTGTCGGACACCTCATCGAGCAGTCCCGGACCGCGCGGACGGTGGTCGTGGGCAGCCGCGGTCTCGGCGCGATCCGGGGCGGGCTGCTCGGCTCGGTGGTCGATGCGGTCGTTCGGCACGCGGAATGCCCGGTGGCGGTCATCCACGCCACTGCGGCGACCGATCCGCTTTCCGCCGAGAAACCGGTGCTGGTCGGGGTCGACGGCACACCCCACAGCGTGCCCGCGCTGGAACTCGCCTTCGCCGAGGCCGCCGCGCGTAAGGTCGGGGTGACCGCACTGCACGCCTGGACGGATATTCTCGGTTCGTACGTGCCGCTCATCGGCTGGGAGCCGCTGCGGGCGCGGGAGAACGAACTGCTCTCCGAGCGGCTCGCCGGATTCGGTGAACGCTATCCCGACGTGGCGGTTCGCCGCCTGCTGGTGATGGAACGCCCGCACCAGGCGCTGCTGCGGGAATCGGAGTACGCGCAATTGGTCGTGGTCGGCAGCCGCGGCCGGGGCGGATTCGAGGGCTTGCTCCTCGGATCCACCAGCTCCACCGTGTTGCACAATGTCGAAACCCCGACGATCGTTGTCCGCGCATAACGAAGATCAGGTGTCGGTCATGACCGAATTACAGCCGCTGGACGCGGGATTCATCGAACTCGAGGATGCGGACCGTCGCATCAGCCTCGGCATCGCGGCGGTGGCGATCCTGGCCGGGCAGCCCCCCGCGCGAGCGGAATTCGCGGCCATGCTGGCCGAGCGCGTCGCGGCGAACCAGCGCCTGCGACAGCGAATCCGGCGTGCGCCACTGGATCTGACCGTCCCGGTGTGGGAGGAAGACCCGAGCTTCGATCTGGCCCACCACATTCGATGGGCCGCCCTGCCCGCACCCGCCGACGAGAAGACCCTGCGCGAGTTCGTGGCCGGCGAGCTCGTCGAACGCCTGGATCGAGATCATCCGATGTGGGAATGCGTCGTCGTCGAGCGTTTGGGGGATGCGCGCTGGGCGCTGATCGTGAAGGCGCACCACAGCCTCGTCGACGGCGTCTCCGGCGTGAGCCTGTTCGAAAGGCTCTGTGATGCATCGGAATCCGTCCAGCGGCCGCACGCCTTGCCCGCGGAGGACGCGGCCGGTGGGCCGGGCTGGCTCGACCGCGTCGTCACCGGGTTGCGATTGCCGCTGGATGTGCCGCGCTACGCGGTCGGGATGATGCGCAGCCTGATCCCGGTGGTGGCCGCGTTCGTCTCGGTGCCCGAGGCATCCTCGCTCAACGGCCCGATCGGCCGTCAGCGGCGTTACACGATCGCCCGCGCCTCCCTCGCGGAGATCCGCGAGATCGGCCGCGGCCTGGACGCGACGGTCAACGATGTCGTGCTCGCCGCGGTGACCTCGGCCTATCGCGGCGTTCTGCTGGGCCGCGGGGAACAGCCCACGGGCAAGACGGTGCGCATCCTGGTGCCTGTGTCGATGCGGGCGGCCGACGCGAAATCCCTGCTGGACAACCGGGTTTCCGCGGTCCTGTCCCTGCTGCCCTTGCATCTGGACGACCCGGTGGAACGCCTGGCCACCATTCATCAGCGCATGGCCCGGCACAAGTCCGGCGGCGCCGCGCAGGCGGAGACGTCGCTGCTCGCACTGGCCGGGCGGCTGCCGTTCGCGCCGGTCGCCTGGGGTATGCGGCTGTGGTCGCACCTGCCCCAGCGCGGAGTGACCGCGGTGGCGACGAACATCCCCGGCCCGCGCCGCACCCTGTCGGTGCTGGGACGCGAAGTGCTGGAGCTGATTCCGGCCATCCCCATCGCCATGCGCCTGCGCACCGGCATCGCCATCCTCAGCTACGGAGACCAGCTGACCTTCGGCATCACCGGCGACTACGACTCGACCCCGGACCTGGACCGAATCGCCGACGGCATCCACACCGCCATCGCCGACCTGCTCGCCGCGGCGCGCGCCCGCACCCAGCACCCGGCCGGGTGAGCGGGCCGACGGCCACGTTCTCCCCGGTCCGACCGAACCCCGCAGCGAGGAAATTCAGCCATGACAACCAAACTCCCTCGTACACAGGAAGACTGGGCCATGATCGCCTTCGTGACGGCCGTCGCGGTGGTGCTGGTCGGCGCGACCCTGCTCGCTATCCTCGCCACCTGACCCGATTCGCCACCTGACCCGATCGTGTCGCACCCGGCCGGCGAGCCTGTTCGGCGGTGATGACGACTTCGAGTGCACGGGTCTCGCAGGAGTTCCGGTCGGGACCGTGACAAACCATTGCTCGCAGGGGACGTCCTGCTCCGGTCAGTGCCGGTCGATGGTGAGGGTGTCGGCGAGCGGCCGGCGTGGCGTCGGCGGGTGCTCGGGTTCGTCGGCGGGGGCGGCGCCGATGCGCACGACCAGCTGCGGATGGCCGGGCCTGGGCAGGAATCCGGTGAGAATGGTGCGGCCCGTGGGCAATTCGGTGATGTGGGTGAGGGCGCAGGTGACGAGACCGGCCACGGTGCATTCGAGCAGGATCGCCGAGAGCGCCTCACCGGTGGCCAGCCATTCGGCGGCCGAATCGCCGGGTGTGCTGAGGACGACGAGCCGCGACCGGTCCTCGATATCGGGACGGCGCGCGGAGTGCGGCGCGGACGGGAACGCCCGTCCCACCCGGACCCGGGCGCGCTCGGAGTCGGAGATCAGCGCGTCGGTGGGGATTCCCTCGGGGAATCCGGAATGACCGGACCACCAGCCGATTTCGGCCTGGTACATCTGGTCGTGCCGGCGCAGCGCGGCCGCCTGCTCGGACACCGCCGACAGCCTCGGCCGCACGGAGTCGTCGAGGACTTCCAGGTCCACGTAATGCGGGGACACCAGCATGCGTAGCGTGCGTGCCACGTCATCCCAGTGCGCGGGCGGGTCCATCGGCAGGCGGTCGGTGCGGCGGTGGTCGATCGCGCCCGCCCGCGCCACCAGCCCGGCCGGGGGGTCGGGCCAGGGCCGGAAACTGATCTCTGCGAGGCGGCCCGGATCGAGCGGATCCGGCATCCGAGTCGTGTCGGTGTGCCAGCGCTGCGCGCCGAACGCGGTGCGCACGTGGTGCAGCATCGCCCGCAGCTGATCACCTGCTGACGGCCCTGCGGGTCGGCCGTGACCAGCACCCGGTCGGGGTCGCTGTGCAGGTGCAGGCGCTCGCCGTCGAAGCGCCAATGCCAGGGCTGGGTGTTGTGCACCGAGGGCGCGCGCGACGCCAGGCGCATCGCGGACATCAGGGTGCGATGGTCGGGGACGAGCGGGGTGGCGTTCATGGTGGTCATCCTCCGAGTGTTCTCGTCGGCCACTGCGGAACATACGGGCTTTCCGCCCGCAGGTCAGGGACGTTGGTCACCGGGGCGAGCGGCGCGACGGCGCGTTCGGCGCGCTCCTTGATCCCGCGCAGCATCTTCGCCTCCATGACGAGGCTGCCGGGCTCCATGATCAGCATGTAGAACAGGCGTTGCGGCAGACCGGCGTCCGGGAGCGCGATGCGGTTGCGGCTGATCAGCCGGGTGCCCTCGGCGGTCGGGTACAGCCCGAACGACCACACCCAGTGGTGGTCGGTCGAGGCGAGGACGAAGGCGTGCGGGCCGTCCAGCACGGCGACACGCATGGCGGGACCGGACGTGCCCATCGGCAGCACGTCGTCGACCGCGAGCCGCTGGTATTGCGGCAGGATTTCGTCGGCGCTGTGCATGTTCAGGCCGAGCAGGTTCTCGATCCAGTCATAGGTGTACGCCCCGCCGCGGCCGGGACCCATCTGCACCAGCCAGGGCCAGATCTGTTCCGGCGCCGCCGCGATCGTGATCGCGCGGGTGGTGACGGTGCCGGCATCGGGTAGCAGTTCGTCACCGGGCATGACGCGACCGACCTCCTCGGCGGTCGAGCCCCAGGTCACGCACTTGTTCCGGGCGAAGAGGCGATAGCCGATCGCCAGTCCGGCCAGGGCCGAGGCCACGCCGATGCCGGTCGCGGTCGCTGTTCTCATGGGGTCGATTCCTCTCGATGGGCGTCGATATCGATCCTGGGCCGCCCGACGCGATTACCGCAGGGACCGATGGCCCGGCAATCGCCCTCACAACCGGTGACTTTCGGCCGTCTCGGGCCGGTGGGTGCGCGCGGGATGCTGTGACCGAACAGCGGATTCGCACGGATCGGAGGACTAGCCATGACCGAGTTCGCGGACCGGAGCGCCGTCGTCACGGGCGGGGCGCGGGGAATCGGCGCGGCGGTGGTCGCGGAACTGGTGATGGCGGGCTTCGGTGTGGTCATCGCCGACCTGCTGACCGAGGATGGGTCGCCAGCAAGTGGGCGCTGCGCGGGCTGACCAAAGCCGCTGCGCTGGAACTGGGTTCGTCCGGTATCCGGGTGTGCTCGGTGCACCCCGGCCCGATCCACACCGCGATGACCGCCGGGATGGACGAGTCCATCGCCGCCACCCAGCCGCTGCCGCGGTTCGGCGAGCCGGGGGAGGTGGCCGCCATGGTGCGTTTCCTGGTCACCGAGGCGACCTTCTCGACCGGTTCGGAATTCGTGATCGACGGCGGCGCGACCACCGGCCAGGCCGGGGTCCTCGAGACATCCGGTGCTGACCACCGGTGATGGCGGAACGACAGAAGGAGGCGTCGCCATGATGTATTGGAACGACCACGATCTGAGTGGTGGGGTTATGCCGGGATGGGCGTCGGAATGCTGATCTTCTGGGCTCTCGTCATCGGCGGGATCGTCCTGGCGATCCGGTTCGCGGTCCCCGACCGGGGCGGCGCGCCGCGTTACGAATCCCCGTCGCCGCAAGAACTTCTGGCGCAGCGCTTCGCACGCGGCGAGATCGATGAGGCCGAGTACACGTCGCGGCTCACCGCGCTCCGGGCGTCGGGCGCGCGGCACTGAGCGAGCGTTCCGATCCGGCGAGCGGCGCCGCCGATTCCCCCAGTGGACAACTGAATTCTCCGGTCGTCGTCGCGACCGACGGATCAGCGGTTTCCTTGCTCGTGGGAATCGACGGCTCACCCCAGAGCATGCCGATGTGGATGCACCAGCAGGGCATCCTGCGCCCGATGACGAGGTGATTCCGGCTCTCCCCGGCCGGGCCGCGGCCTCACCCGAAGGTGAGGATGTCCGTGACCGGGCGACGGGGAGTGAGCGGGGGCGCGGCGGCCTCATCGGGTGGGGAGGAGCCGATTCGGATGACCGCTTGCGGAATGCCGGGACCGCCGATCAGGCTCGCGAGAAGGTCTCGGCCGGGCGGCAATTCGGTGATGTTGGTCAGGGTGCAGGTGGCGAGGCCGGCGGCGGCGCACTCGAGCAGCACCGCGGAGAGGGCCTCGCCGATGCGCAGCCATTGCGGGACCGAGTCCGGCAGCGCGCTGAGGACCACGAGCCGGGCATGGTCGGTGCGGGGACCGCGGCGGGTGGAACGCGGACCCGCCGGGAAGACGCGGCCGACGCCGACCCGGGCGAACTCCGCGTCCGAGACCAGGGCCGCCGGCGGAACACCATCGCGAGTATCGGAGTTCCCTGCCCACGTATGCAGTTCGAGGTCGTAGAACTGGTCGTGACCGCGCAGGGTCGCGTACTCGCGGGACAGGGCGGCGAGCCGTGGGCGAGCGGATTCGGCGAGCACGTCGAGCCGGACGTCCCGTGCCGCGGCCAGTTCGCGCAGCCGGGGAACGAGGTCCTCCCAGCCGCTGGGCTCCAGCAGCGCCAGCCGATCGGTACGGCGCCGGGTGATGGCGCGCACGTGCGCGCGGATCTCGGGCGGCGGATCCACCCACGGCCGGAATCCGATGGCCGCCAGGTGATCCGGGCGCTTCGCCTGGGGCACCCGGACGATGTCGGTGTGCCAGCCGCGGTCGGCGAAGGCCGCCTGGACATGATGCAGCATCGCGCCGCAGCTGATCACCAGCTGGCGTCCGAGCGGGTCCGCGGCCGAGAGCAGCCGCTCGGCGTCGGCGAACAGATTCAGGTGGATGCCGTCGAACCGCCACCGCCAGGGCTGGGAGTTGTGCACCGACGGCGCCCGCGCCGCCAGCTCGATCACAGCGGAGACCGTCCCCGGATCGGGTGCCGGACGGCCGCGTACATCATCGTTGACGCTCATACCATCAGTGTCGGGGTGGTCCGAATCCGGCGGATACGGTCGTTCTTCCTGTGTGGCAGGGTATTTCGACACTCGGCCGCCCGCGGTCGTCGACGGGGTCGACACCGGTGAAACCACCCGGCAGCCGCCGACCGCGCCGGCGCGGACCGCTGCTGCGTGGGTCGCGTCCCAGGCTCCCCGGTCGCGCTCTACGTCGCCGGCGCGAAGGTCGAGCGCGTCTACGCCTTCGGACCCACCACCGGCACCGCGTTCAACATCACTCTGATCTCGCGCACCGGAACCTGCTGTATCGGAATCAATTCCGACACCGCGGCGGTGCCTGATCCGGCGGTGCTGGCCGAGTGTCTGGCCGGCGGATTCCGCGCGGTCGCCGCGCTCGACACCGGTGAACACGACAGCCCGGTGCGCGGGGGACCAACGTCCCCGTCGGTGCGGGATGCGCACCGGGCCCATTGACGTCGAAATGCCACCCGGCATGGGACTTCGTCCGCTACCCCCGCGGACTGTTCGGCTTCGTCATCGGCGTCAACCGATGGTTCTACCGAGTTCTGGCCTATTCCGCCCTGTTGACCGACGAGTACCCGCCCCTGCGGCTCGACCAGGGCCCGCGGGAACCCAGCGAGACCGCGGCCGCGTGAATCACGGATCCGAGGGGCGGAGGACACGGTGGCAACCAGATACGAGCGTCGGATCGGGTCATGGGCGTTCGCTGCCGGACGCGCACGGGGATTGATCGGTGACGTTCCACGCGAGCAACGCCCGTGCGACGGTGGCGTCGCCGGTTCGATCGGGAGGTCACCTCGCCCCGTCTGTGGCCCGGGTGCTGGTGCGGATCGAGTCGAGTTGCGGCTGGGTGCCGAGTGCGATGAGGACGGTTCCGAGCCGAAGCCGGGTGTCGCCGTGGGGGTTCGCGATGAATCGGCCGTCGTCGGCTCGGAGGGCGAGGACGAGCGCGCCGCCACCGTGCCGGGGCACTGCGTCGGCGACGGTGCGGTCCAGCAGTGGTGAGTCGGGGCCGATCTCGATCTCCTCGATGCGGAATTCGAGATTCTCGTCGTGCATGACCACGTCGAGGAATTCGGCGACATTGGGTTGCAGGGCGAAGGCGGCCATGCGGCGGCCGCCGATGAGCTGCGGGTTGACCGCGCGGTTGGCGCCCGCGCGCAGCAGTTTGGATTTCGAGCTTTCGGTGCGGGCGCGGGCGATGATGATGAGATCGCCGCGCAGGGCCCGGCTCGACAGGGTGACGTAGACGTTGTCGGCATCGCTGTCCAGGGCGGCGATGAGGGCCTGGGCGTGGCGGATGCCCGCGGCCTCGAGGACGGCGTCGTCGGTGACATCGCCCAGGATGTAGGGGAATTCGAGGTTCTCCAGGCGTTGGGGGTCGCGATCCACCACCACGATCTCCTTGCCGAGACCGCTGAGGTACTGCGCTGTCGAATGCCCGACACGGCCCCAGCCGCACACGATGACGTGTCCGCGCAGTCGTTCGATCCGGTTGTTCATGCGCCGCCGTTCCAGGTGTTGGTGTACATGGCCTTCGATGAGTGCCTCGAGCAGGACACCGAACATATAGAACACGGTGCCCGCGCCGAACAGGATGAGCGCCATGGTGAATACCTGGCCGCCGGGACCGAGCGGATGGACCTCGCGGAAACCGACCGTCGTGATCGTGGTGACGGTTTGGTACAGCGCGTCGAGGTACCCGAACCCGAGTAACCGGTAACCCGTGGTGCCGACGGCTGTCACCAGCAGGAAGGCCGACAGGACGCGAATGACACGGCGCAACAGGGTCACCCGTGCAGTGTGGCAGCACGCGCGCCGGTTCAGGGAACCAGGACGGCCGCGCCCGCGAAGCGCCCGTGCGCCAGATCGCGCAGTGCGCGATCGGCTTCCGCGAGCGGGTACGGGTGCGCGATGACCTCCAGGCGATGCGCGCCCGCGAAGGCGAGGAACTCGCGCGCATCCGCGCGAGTGTTCGCGGTCACCGAGCGGATCTCGCGTTCCTGGAACAGATGTCGCTGATAGTTCAGCGGCGGGATGTCCGAGAGGTGGATACCCGCGATGGAGAGAACGCCGCCGCGATCCAGCGCCTCGAGCGCGGGCAACACCAGCTCGCCGACCGGTGCGAAGAGGATCGCCGAATCCAGTTGTTCCGGAGGCGGTTCCACCGCCCCCTGCACGGACGCCGCACCGAGCTCCAGCGCGAGCCGCTGGGCCGCGAAATCGCGGGTCATGACGTGCACCTGCGCGCCTTGGGCCAGCGCCACCTGCACCGCGAGGTGCGCGCTGCCGCCGAACCCGTAGATCCCCAGCCGCCCGCCCGGCGGGAGCGCCGCGCGCCGCAGCGCCCGATAGCCGATGATCCCGGCGCACAGCAGGGGAGCGAGTTCGAGGTCGGCGTAGCCCGCGGGCAACGGCAACGCGTAGGCGGCGGGAACCACCGCGTATTCGGCATAGCCGCCGTCGGCATCCCAGCCCGTGTATCGCGAACGCGGGCACAGGTTCTCGTCGCCGCGGCGACAGAACCGGCACCGGCCGCAGGTATGCCGCAACCACGCGATTCCCACCCGGTCACCGACGTCGAACTCGGTCCCGGCGTCGGGCCCGAGCGCGGTCACCACGCCGACCACTTCGTGGCCCGGCACCACATCAGGTCGATGCACGGTCAGGTCGCCCTCGGTCACGTGCAGATCGGTCCGGCAGACCCCGCACGCGAGCACCCGCGCCTGCAATTCGCCCGGACCGGGGTCGGGCACCGGGATACGCTCCGCCTGCAGCGGCTCGCCGTCGATCCGGCCCGGTTTCCGCACTCGCCACGCTCGCATCGAGTTCATCGGATACTCCCTTCGGCGTCGACGGAGTCCCTTCATTGTGAACGTCTTGACCCGTTTGAAAAAGGTCGTTTCTCTTGAATCTTCAATCATGTCGCGATCGCAGCCTCGAGCCATGGATTTCCAAATAGAGCAGAAATGCGCACGACCCGGCGAACTATTCCCTCGCGACGACTCGCTTTCGTGCGCGCCACCGGCCCTTATAGCCGGGGGAACGCTCGAGTCATAGAGCCGATAAAGGAATCGGCGGCTCGTGGTGGATTATTGACCGACGAGGCTGTCCTGTGTGGAATACCGAGGCATGACCCTGCTGAAGTAGGGCCTGATGAGTGCCGAAATGACGCTTGGATCATCGTTGGCGACGACGTCGATGGCGGCGTCGGCGAGCGTCTGATGGCCTCGTCGGGCGTCCCCGCATCATGGGCGCTCTGCTGCGCTACCTCCTCGCGGTCGGCCCGAGGAGCACCGCCGCCCACGCGGACGCACCGCGCGCCGGGCGCTGCGGATCCCTCCATCGGGGGAGGTCGAATTCGTTCTCGCGGCCGAGGTGGGCGGGGGCGAATCTCCGTAGCGTCGAATATCTCCGGTGCTGGCCGATCATGCTGCCCCGCACCCCTATTCGTCAGGAGTGTGCGTGCTTTCCGCCTTCGTACCGGCTGTGCGGACCCCGGAATTGCGGCGGAAGATCGGGTTCACGCTGGGTCTGCTCGCGCTGTATCGGCTCGGTGCGGCGCTGCCGTCACCCGGTGTCGACCTTACGTCGGTCCGCAGCTGTATCGGACTCGTCTCCGGTGGTGAATCGGCCGGTATCTACCAGCTGATCGACCTGTTCTCCGGCGGCGCGATGCTGCAGCTGTCGGTGTTCGCGGTCGGCATCATGCCGTTCATCACCGCCGGCATCATCACCCAGCTGCTGGCCGTGGTGATCCCGCGATTCGAGGATCTGCGCAAGGAGGGCCAATCCGGGCAAGCCCGGATCACGCAGTACACCCGCTATCTCGCGATGGCGCTGGCCGTCCTGCAGGCGACCACCCTGGTGGCGCTGGCCGCGCGCGGACAGCTGCTGCGCGGCTGCCCTCACGACATCCTGGCCGACAAATCCCTGTTCGGCATGATCATCATCGTGCTGGTGATGACCGCGGGCGCGGCCCTGGTCATGTGGTTCGGCGAGCTGATCACCGAGCGCGGCATCGGGAACGGCATGTCGCTGTTGATCTTCACCGGTATCGCCGCCCGCATCCCCAGTCAGGGCAGGTCGATTCTGGACAGCAAGGGCGCACTGATCCTCGCCCTCGTCGGCGCCGCGATCCTGGTGCTGATCGTCGCCGTCATCTTCGTGGAGCAGGGCCAGCGCCGGATTCCGGTGCAGTACGCCAAGCGCGTGGTCGGCCGGAAGATGTACGGCGGTTCCTCGACCTATC
>NZ_JBHTVV010000009.1:0-173291 GCF_042792755.1 Nocardia sp. NPDC056611 | reverse complement strand
GACAGCGGGCAGCCGAATATTGGGAGCCTCCCACCGGGCACCTGGATCAAATCCTGGCCGGGATCCGATCCTGACACCAGTCTCTAACTAGCCGATGAGCGCGCAGTGCCGGTGTCTGGGTGCCTGCTGTGCGCGGTCGTGTCCGCGCACAGTTTCCCGATGGGGCCCCTCGCTAAGCCGACATGGCGGGCAGGAGCGAGGCGAGCCCAGCCTCTGCGCATGCGTCGTCTTGTTCGGGGATGCCTCCGCTGACCGCGATTGCACCGACGACGGCATCGCCGCGTCGTATTAGCCGAGAACCTGCACCCGCGATGATGGGTGTGCCCGCAACCTGATCCATCTGTGCGAACAGTGCGGGCCACGCCTGCTGCATTCGCACCAACTCGCCGCCGTCACGCTGGAACAGCGCCACACTGGATGCTTTCGCCGGGGCGATGCGCGCCGATAGCGGTGGCGCGCCGTCCATGCGATCGACAACTAGCACGTGTCCGCCGCCATCGACGATCGCGACCGTGACTCGCGCACCGAGTGTGGTGGCATGCTCTCGTACACGGGCACTGACGGCTCGCGCTTGCTCCGACGTGAGTGACATCGCTCCACCTTCAAATCTCTTGGACCAACCAAGCTTGGCCGCCCCAAGGATAACCATATTCGTGGGGCGGTCCAAGAGTTTGGCTAGACTTCAGGCCATGGAGCTGGAGGAAACACCCACCCGCCTGCGCAGTAAACCAACATGGCTGATCAGCAAGACTGCTGTGCAGGCGCACCGGCTCATCGGCGAAGCGATGGCCACGGTCGACGGCCGCGCCTATCACTTCGCGATCCTCGCCGCACTCGACGAATTCGGCCCGGACAGCCAGGTGCGGATCGGCCAACGGTGCGGAATCGACCAGAGCGATATGCACACCATGCTCAAGGAACTGACCGAGCAAGGACACGTCGCACGCGCCCCGGACCCCAGCGATCGACGCCGCAACCTGATCACGTTGACCCGCTCGGGTCGACGACGGCTCGAGAAGCTGGACTCAGCACTCTCGATTGTTCAAAGCGACCTGCTCCACCGCCTGTCTCCCACTGAGCGAGATCATCTCGCCTCGCTACTCACCCGCGTTCTTGAGTAGATCTTCAACGCGGGGATGGTCAATGCACTCTTCTGCCGCGTACCGCGCTGACCGAACCGGCCAGCGCGGATCGGTGGAAGGCCAACCGGGCGTGACGATCCGAGGCTGGCGGAACGTCCACAGCTGCCGAATCGTGCTCATTCCAAGGGTGATCTACGCTCGCGGAGCGATCGTTTGCGCTTGCGGATTCGGGGTTGTTCGAGGGGAACGGATCTCGGGTGCGCGCCCGCGGGTAATGGTGAACCGGTCGATACCGCGACGGAGTGAACTACGGATTCCCAACGGTTGGAAGAATTCCCAGAATTGACCGTGGTGTGTGACAGCCTGTATCGCACTGGGGCGGCCGGGATGTGGTCGCGCGGTCTCGATGATTCGGTGCGCGCGGTCAACGAGACCGACCTCGATGCAGCTATTGACGAAGGTCGTGAATCAGGACGTCGAACTGCGGCGCGTCCGGCCAGCCTGGGCGGAGCCTGCCGACCCGGTACCAACCCCACCGCAGGTAAGTCTGATAGGCGCGAGTGTTGTCGGGCCGGACAAGCAGTGTGGCGCGCTGCTCGGGTCGCGATCGGAGCACCGAGTTGTGAAGGGTGCGCGCAAGGCCTCGGCCGGTCATGTCCTTCTTCACCATGAGCTCGCTCAGCGCGAAGGTGCGTGTGCCGTCCTCAGCCGTGAAGTCGTCGTGACCTTGCGGTTCGTCGAGCTGTAGGCCATTCCACCATGCGGTTTCCTTGGACAGCGACCATCCCCACACCTGGCCGACGGGCCGCCCGCTGATCGAGACGATGATCTGTTCGAATTCACCAGGTCTATTGGGTGCGGTGTAGGCGTCGAACCGCTGCATGAACGCCACCGGATCCGCGAATGGTGCGCCGGCGCGAATCGCGTCCACGTACGCGCCACGGTAGATGTCCTCGACCTCGGTACGGTGCGTTCGCGCCTCCGCCGCGGTGAGGTGCTCGAAATCCACGCTTGTCATACACGCGCCGCCTTCTTTGCCAGGTCGTCGAACTGCAGACCGAATGCGCTGTCTGGCTGGACAGCTGATCGAACAGGCTCGAGGACACGAAGCGTCCGGGTCGACGAAACCGCCTGCAACTGCTCGAGTGCGGGCAACCCGACCGATACCGCCTCAGTCAGATCCCCCACTTCCGCAAGCGCTCTCGCCCAACCGGGCCTGTAGTTGATTGCGTTTCGCGCACCGGCGGTCTCGAGGGCCAAGGCGCCGGACAGATCGGCTGCTTTGGCTCGGTCTCCCAGGTCGCCGTGGGCGCGGGCTTCGTGGCAGCGCACCTCGGTCGAGGTCACGAAACGCAGCCAAGCAGCGCAGTCCGCGAGCGGTTCCTGCTCGATCGCGAAGTCGGGTTCCCGCCACGCCGTCGCGATCGCTCGCCGGAAGTTCATGCGGTCACCGAGCACGCCATAGGCCTGCGCCGCCCGGGTCGCGATCAATGCGTGTAGGCGCCCGGACGGTAGCCCATGGGTGAGCTCACGCGCCCTGCTGATCAAGGCGAGCGCCCGATGCGGGTTGCCGAAACCTTGGCGGGACACGGTGATCGACTGGTGCGCGGCCCCGAGGCAAACGTGCACCGTGAGCTCGTCGTCGCCGGCCTGGTTGGCCAGAGAGAAAGCGTCGCTGTAGCAGCTGCGCGCGAGCCGGTGCTGATCGGCGTCATAGGCGAGCCACCCTGCGATGGTCGCGAGGCTTCCTGCGGCACTGGCGAACGCCTTTCCAGCGCTGTCGGTGAACGAGCAGGTTTCGAGCAGTTCCTTGGCCACCTCGAGTTACCGCACCGCGGTCTCCACCAGGCTTGCGCCACCGAGACGCTGATCCTGTTCGGCAAAGGCGGCCACGGCGCGCGATACCCGCTGTGTGTCAGCGACACCCACCGACCGGTTGCTGGTCGCCAACAGTGTCGCCCCCAGCAAGATGCCGAACTCTCGCCGCTTCACCTCATCCTCGACTTCGCTGTGATCCGAACCCCCATTCGTCAGGCTATCCCTCACCGCGGTGTCGTCGGGGTCCCGTGGCGCGAAACACAGGGTGCCCCGGGGGAGGAACGCAGGTACTGTCGAGCGCATGATCAGGCGGATTCGGACGGCGGCGCTGCTGGTGGGCGCGCTCGTGGTGTCCGCGTGGGCGGTGCTGTATCTGGGTGCCGCACATCCTGATTCGCTGCTGGTGCTCGGTGCGGTCGCGCTGGTCGCCGTGACTGCCGCCGTGTTGTCGGCCCGGGGTCCGCTGCTGGTCGCCGTCGCGCATGCGGGTCCGCCGGAATCGGCCGCCCGGCGTCGCCGGGGTGCCTTCCTACGGCAGAGCAATCCGGATGCGGCGGGGCGGCCGCGGCCGCGAGCGCCGGGAGTTCTCGCGGCCTGACAGCGCCCGCGCCGGAGCCGAACCTCAGCCTTCCGAGCTGATGGTGCGGATCGAATCACGCCATACGGTCCGGCGGGCCAGGTCGCTGTCGGGTTCTTCGCAGTCCGAATTCCCCTCGCCCGCACGTTCGTGCGGGCGCCGCGCAGCGAGGTTCTCCCGTGCTCGATTTCATCTATTACCCCGTGTCCGCCGTCCTGTGGTTGTGGCACACCGCCTTCGCGTCCGTGCTGGGCGCGACCAGTGGTCTGGCCTGGGTGCTGGCCATCGTGTTCCTGGTGCTCACCCTGCGAGGACTGCTGATCAAGCCGTTCGTGGCGCAGCTGCGGTTCTCGCGGAAGCTGGCCGAGATGCAGCCGCAGATCCAGGAGATCAAGCGCAAGCACGCGGGCGACCGCGAGCAGCAGGCGCTGGCCATGCAGGAGTTGCAGAAGGAGTCCGGGGTCAATGTGCTGACCGGGTTCCTGCCGATCATCGGCCAGGCGCTGGTGTTCATCGGGCTCTACCACGTGCTGCGGTCCTTCCAGCCCGGTCACACCCAGAATTACGTGTTCGGCGCCGGGCAGGTCCAGTCGTTCCTGGACGCGAAACTGTTCGGCGCGCCGCTGGCGGCCACGCTGTCCGGGGCGGGTTCGCAGTTCGGAACCATTGCCGCGGTCGCCATTCCGCTCATGGTGATCGCCGCCATCGCCACCCACTTCACCGCCCGCGCCGCCATCGCCCGCCAGCCCGCACCGGCCGACGGCCCGGCGGCCTCGACCGCGCGCATCATGAACACCCTCTCGCAGTGGGTGTTCCCGGCGGGCGCGCTGGTGGTCGGACCGGTCATGCCGATCGCGATCCTGCTGTACTTCGTCACCCAGAATGCCTGGACATTCGCCCAGCAACACGTGGTGGCGACCCGCTTCGGCGACGACCGCGCCGAGCGGGGCGGACGCGGCGAAAGCACCGGGTCGGCGGCGGTCGCCCACGAATAGCGGGCGCTCGGGTGGTGCGCGGAGAAAGCGGTGGCGGTGACCGGATAGGCTGGTAGCTGGTCGCAAGCGGTTTCGGCTGCGTCGCGAACCCCCTCGAATCAGCACAGACAAGGACTGCACAGCGCTATGACCAGCCGCATCGAGCTCGCCCGCGTCGACCTGCGCGGACGTACTCCCACTGCTGCCGAACTGCGCGCGGCTCTGCCGCGCGGGGGCGTCGACGTGGACTCGGTGCTGCATCATGTGCGGCCCGTCGTGGAGGCGATCCGCGATCGGGGCGTCGAGGCCGCGCTGGAATTCAGCGCCAAGTTCGACGGTGTGACGCCCGCCTCGGTGCGCGTCCCCGCCGCGGAACTGGACAAGGCCCTCGCCGAGCTGGATCCCGCCGTCCGCGCCGCCCTCGAGGTCGCCATCGAGCGCACCCGCAAGGTCCACGACGACCAGCGTCGCACCGACAAGACCACCCAGGTGGTGCCCGGCGGCACCGTCACCGAGCGGTGGGTGCCGGTCGAGCGGGTCGGGCTGTACGTGCCCGGCGGCAATGCCGTCTACCCGTCCTCGGTCGTCATGAACGTGGTCCCGGCGCAGGCCGCCGGCGTGGAGTCGCTGGTCGTGGCCTCCCCGCCGCAGGCCCAGTTCGGCGGTCTGCCGCACCCGACCATCCTGGCGGCCGCGCAGCTGCTGGGTGTCACCGAGGTGTGGGCGGTCGGCGGCGCGCAGGCCGTGGCGCTGCTGTCCTACGGCGGCATCGACACCGACGGCGCGCAGCTGGAACCGGTCGACCTGATCACCGGCCCCGGCAATATCTATGTGACCGCCGCCAAGCGGCTGTGCCGCGGCCTGGTCGGCATCGACGCCGAAGCCGGTCCCACCGAGATCGCCATCCTCGCCGACGCCACCGCCGACCCGGCGCACGTGGCCGCCGACCTCATCTCCCAGGCCGAGCACGATGTGCTGGCCGCCAGCGTCCTGGTCACCGACAGCGTCGAACTCGCCGACACCGTGGACGCGGCGCTCACCGCGCAGATGGCCGTGGTCAAGCACCACGACCGGGTCGCGGAAGCGCTGTCGGGCAAGCAGTCCGGCACCGTGCTGGTCGACGACATCGAGCAGGGCCTGCGCGTGGTCAACGCCTACGCCGCCGAGCACCTCGAGATCCAGACCGTCGACGCCGCGGGCGTGGCCGCCCGGGTGCGTTCGGCCGGAGCGGTTTTCGTCGGCGCCTGGTCCCCGGTGTCGCTGGGCGACTACTGCGCCGGCTCCAACCACGTGCTGCCCACCGCCGGATGCGCCCGGCACTCTTCGGGATTGAGCGTGCAGACCTTCCTGCGCGGCATTCACGTCGTCGAGTACACCGAGGCCGCGTTGAAGGACGTCTCGGGGCACGTGGTCGCACTGGCCAATGCCGAGGACCTGCCCGCGCACGGCCAGGCCGTGCAGGCGCGATTCGGAGAGCTGCGGTGAGCGCCCAGGCCGGCCTGGACGAAGGCGCCGTGACCGTTCCCGGCTCGACCATCTCGCTCGACGACCTGCCGCTGCGTGACAACCTGCGCGGCAAGAGCCCGTACGGCGCACCGCAATTGACGGTGCCCGTCCAGCTCAACACCAATGAGAACCCGCACCCGCCGAGCCAGGACCTGGTCGACGATGTCGCCGAGTCCGTGCGCGCGGCCGCCGCCGACCTGCACCGGTACCCGGACCGCGACGCGGTCGGCCTGCGCGGCGACCTCGCCGCCTACCTGACCCGGCAGACCGGCGTCGCGGTGGATCTGGCCAATGTGTGGGCGGCCAACGGCTCCAACGAGATCCTGCAGCAGCTGCTGCAGGCGTTCGGCGGACCCGGCCGCAGCGCACTGGGTTTCGTGCCCTCGTACTCGATGCACCCGATCATCTCCGAGGGCATCGACACCGAGTGGATCGAGGCCAAGCGCAACGGCGACTTCTCCCTCGACATCGACTACGCGGTGCTCACGGTGGGGGAGAAGAACCCTGACGTGGTCTTCGTGACCAGCCCCAACAATCCGACCGGGCACAGCATCCCGATCCCGGACCTGGAGCGCATCCTCGACGCCGCCCCCGGCATCGTGGTGGTCGACGAGGCGTACGGCGAGTTCTCCTCCGCGCCCAGCGCCATCAGCCTGATCGACAAGTACCCGACCAAGCTGGTGGTCAGCCGCACCATGTCCAAGGCGTTCGCCTTCGCGGGCGGGCGGCTGGGCTACCTGGTGGCCGCGCCCGCGGTCATCGACGCCATGCTGCTGGTGCGCCTGCCCTACCACCTGTCCGTGGTCACCCAGGCCGCGGCGCGGGCGGCGCTGCGGCACGCCGACGAAACCCTCGGCAGCGTCCACGAATTGGCCGCGCAGCGCGACCGCGTGATGGCGGCGCTGACCGAACTGGGCTACGACGTGATCCCGTCCGACGCCAACTTCGTGCTGTTCGGCCGCTTCGCCGACGCGGCGCGCGCCTGGCAGCACTACCTCGACGAGGGCGTGCTCATCCGCGATGTCGGCATCCCCGGCTACCTGCGCACCACCATCGGCCTGGCCGCCGAGAACGACGAATTCCTGCGCGTCAGCGCGAAACTGGCGTCCGAGGAGCTGATCGCCCGATGACCACCGAACGTCCCGCCGACCGCATCGCCCGGGTCGAGCGCATCACCCGCGAGTCCAGCATCGTGGTGGAGCTCAACCTGGACGGCTCCGGCAAGACCGACATCTCCACCGGCGTTCCGTTCTACGACCACATGCTGACCGCCTTCGGTCAGCACGGCAGCTTCGACCTCACCGTCCAGGCCAAGGGCGACATCGAGATCGAGGCCCACCACACCGTCGAGGACACCGCCATCGTCATCGGCCAGGCCCTGGGCCAGGCGCTCGGCGACAAGAAGGGCATCCGCCGCTTCGGCGACTGCTTCATCCCGATGGACGAGACCCTCGCCCACGCTGTCGTCGACGTGTCCGGCCGGCCGTACTGCGTGCACACCGGCGAGCCGGATCACATGCTGCACACCATCATTCCGAGCGTCGCCCCGACCGCGTCCTATTCGACGGTGATCAACCGCCACGTGTTCGAGTCGATCGCGCTCAACGCGCGCATCGCCCTGCACGTGCGGGTGCTCTACGGCCGCGACCAGCACCACATCACCGAGGCCGAATACAAGGCCGTGGCGCGAGCACTGCGCGCGGCGGTCGAATACGACCCGCGCGTGTCCGGGGTCCCGTCCACCAAGGGTTCGCTGTGACCAAGAAGATCGCCCTGCTCGACTACGGCTCCGGCAACCTGCACTCCGCCGGCCGCGCCCTCGCCCGCACCGGCGCCGAGGTCATCATCACCGCCGACCCCGAAACCGCCTTGAACGCAGACGGTCTCGTGGTCCCCGGCGTCGGCGCCTACGCCGCCTGCATGTCCGGCCTGCTCGCCGTCCGCGGCGACCGCATCATCGGCAAACGCCTCTCCGGCGGCCGTCCCGTCCTGGGCATCTGCGTCGGCATGCAGATCCTGTTCGAGCGCGGTGTCGAGTTCGGCGTCGAGACCGACGGCTGCGCCGAATGGCCCGGAACTGTCGAGCGTTTGAACGCGCCGATCCTGCCGCACATGGGCTGGAACACGGTCAAGGCTCCCGCGGACAGCGTCCTGTTCGCGGGCATGGACGCCGACACCCGCTTCTACTTCGTCCACTCCTACGCGGCTCAACACTGGGGCTGGACCGACGACGGCGGCGGCCAGATCGCCCCGGCCAAACTCACCTGGGCCGAACACGGCGTCCCCTTCCTCGCCGCCGTCGAGAACGGCCCCCTCGCCGCGACGCAGTTCCACCCCGAGAAGTCCGGCGACGCCGGAGCCCACCTCCTCCGCAACTGGGTCGACTCGATCTGATCGACCGCGCTCGCCCAACCTCCGGGTTCCGCGGCGAATCGGTCAGAGCGCCCGCTTCAGCCCGACGTGACTGTTGTCGTACCCGAGCCGCGCGTAAAAGGCGTGAGCCCGCATGCGGACCCGGTCCGTGGTGACCTGCGCGAGTGTCGCACCTCGGTGCCTGCCGTGGTCGTGCGCCCACTCGAGCATCGCGGTCCCGATGCCGCGAGAGCGTTCCGCGGCGGCGACCCGAACTCCCTCGATCTGGAGGCGGGTGGCGCCGCCGCGGGACAGGCCCGGAATGATGGTGAGCTGCATGGTGCCGACGATCCTGTCGCCCTCGTCCCGGACCACGGCCAGATAGTGCGAGGAATCGCTGGTGATGGCGTCGTACGCCTCCTCGTAGCGGGCAATGTCGGAACCTTCGCGGGCACGGCCGATCTCGTCATCGGAGAGCAGCGCGACCAGTGCCGGAACGTCGGCGCGCGCCGCCCGCTGCACACGGTAGATCCGGTCGCCGAGTCGGAGCCGGCCACCGACCGAAGCCCGTGCCCGTGCCTGCAGCCGGGCGATCAGCGTGTCCAGCCAGGCGCCGACGTGCCGCCGGGCCTCGGGAGTGTCCGGGTACCGGCAGCGCAGGTGCAGCCCGGTCTCGTCGAGCACGAACCAGAGCATCACGCCGTCGGTCCGAATCGTCGCGCCGACGTATTGCGCCTCCAATCCGGTCGCGTCGACTCGCACCGGCAGTCGGCGCAGGTCCAGCCACGAAATCGCGAACATCCCCGGCGCCTCGGGCATCCCGCCCCACGGACGCAGGATGTCCTCCAGTGGCCAGGACCCCATCCGGACGGCCTCCTTCACCGCCTCGGCACTGGCACGGGGATCGGAGTCGGCCGACTCGAGCACCGAGTTGGTGATGAACCACCCCACCGAGTCGTGCCAGGTGGTGTCATACCGACTGTGCACCGGAAACACCGCCCGCAGTGCGGTGCCGGCCAGCTCGCGAGTCACCTCGGTCATCGCCCCCACCACCAGCGCCAAGGTCGAGACGCCGTCGTCGCGGGCCTGCGCCGAGAAGGCGGCGCTGTCGTCGACGTCGAGCACATCGCGCACCTCCACGCGCTCCTGCTGCAACGCCGCCTCACCCAGCGACAGCGGGAATCGTGGCATCACATCGCCGCTGCCCGCCAGCACCTCTGCCCAGCGGCGGTGCACCTCGGCGGGCGCCGGCGGGCGGTCCCGCAGCGCGCGGGTGTGCTCCGCGAAGGCGGGTACGGGCGGCAACGACGGTGAACGACCCTGCTGCACCGCGGCCAGCGCGGCGAGCAGGTCACGCGCGATCACCAGCATCGACCACATGTCGACGTGCGAGTGGTCGGCGGCGACCACCACGGTCGGCCCGACCGCGGTCTCGAGCACACACAGCCGATGCGACGGACGACCGTACGGTGAACAAGCACGGTCGAGCACGGCGCGGAGCGCATCGTTGACCGCCTGCCCCGGAGCGATCACATGCTCGACCCAGCCGCCGGGGAGGATATCGACCTCGTACAGCTGAGGCTCGCCGTCCGCGCCCGGCACGAAGACCGACCGCAGCGTGCCGTGCCGCTCGATCACCGCCAGCCACGCGGCCGCGAGGTCGTCGGGCGGTACCGGCCCGGAGAGCTTGAAGGACAACGCCATCCAGGATCCCGCTCGGTCGCCGGCGCCGACATGGCGTCGCTGGTCGAAGGACACGGGAAGAGACCGGCCCACCCGCGCCACGGTGACGTCGAAGCCCAGTAGGCGGCCGAACGGCAGGCGCAGGTGCGCGACGTTGGTCAGCCGCATGACGGTATCCTAGGCTCCTTCTCGAGCGATCGCCGTCTCACCAGCACCCTGGAGCCACCGTGCCGACCTTCCGCGTTTCCGGCGCCGACATCGACATGGAATTGAGCGACGAGGGTGGCCACCCGGTCGTCCAACTCCACGGCCTCACCTCCAGCCGTCATCGCGACCGTCTGATGGACCTCGATCTCGGCCGCGGACTCAGCGGAACCCGATTGCTGCGGTACGACGCGCGCGGCCACGGCCACTCGACGGGTCGTGCCGTCCCCGAGGACTATCGGTGGCCGGTTCTGGCCGATGACCTGCTGAACCTGCTCGACCACTGGTTCCCCGGTGAACAGGTGCACGGTGTCGGTCCGTCGATGGGTACCGGGACACTGCTGCATGCCGCTGTCCGCGATCCCGGCCGATTCGCCGGCCTCACCCTGCTCGTGCCCGCGACCGCGTGGCGCACCCGAGCCGCGAAGGCCGACATCTACCGCAAGAACGCTCGCTTGATCGAAGAGCAGGGACTCGCCGCCTTCCTCGGCGCCGATCTCACCGCGCCTCGCCCGCCGGCCACCGTCGGAACGCCCGAAACCGTGCCGGATGTCGCCGAGCACCTACTGCCCGCACTGTTCCGCGGGGCAGCGATGAGCGACCTGCCCGCCCCCGAGGCGATCGCCGCGATCGACGTGCCGACCACGGTGCTGGCCTGGATAGACGACCCCGCCCATCCGGTGTCGACCGCCGAGGCGCTGGTGGATCTGCTGCCGAAGGCCACCCTGGAGGTGGCGCACACACCGGCCGATCTCGCTCGCTGGCCGAGCGTCCTGTGCGAGGACGTGGCACGACACGGGTAGGCACGACGGCCGCGCTACTCGGGAGTCCGGCCCCACAGCTCGACGAGTGGTGCGTCGTGGTCGCGGCGTCGCCAGTGCTCGGTGAGGCGGTGGAGGCGGGCGGGGGCGCCGATGCCGTGCAGGGCGGCGATCTTGTCGTCGCGCAGTTCCAGGATCGTGACGCTGAGGATTCGGTCGGCGAGGGTGATGAGCATGGCGGGGCAGCCGTTGAGGACGGCGGCGTGGATGGTGGGGGCGCCATTGAACTGGCGGAGTTTGGCGGATGTGGGGGTGAATCCGGCTCGGACAGCGATGGCTACGCGTTCGGGGGTGAGGAAGTGGATCAGCTTCGGCGCCGAGCCGCCCGCGCCGTCGGAAGTGGCGGTCGCGTCAGCGGTGAGCAGGGATACGAGGTGGTCGGTGCGGCCCGAGGTGGCGGCGTCGACGAAAGCCTGGACGATGCCGCGGGCGGCGGCGGGGTCGCCGCCGGTGTTGTTGGCGGAGACGGTGATTCGGCGGCGGGCTCGGTGGGCGTGCTGCTGACTGGCGGATTCGGTGATGGCGAGGATGTCGGCGATTTCGGCGTGGGTGTAGGAAAAGGCCTCGCGCAGAACGTAAACGGCTCGTTCGAGCGGCGTCAGGCGCTCCATCAGCAGCAGGACCGCCACGGTCACCGATTCGCGTTGTTCGGCGGTTTCGGCGGGGCCCAGCATCGGGTCGCCGTCGAGCAAGGGTTCGGGCATCCAGGCGCCGACCGCGCGTTCGCGGCGGACCCGCGCCGAGCGGAGACGGTCGAGCGCCAGGTTGGTGACGATTGTCGTCAGCCACGCCTCGGGGACCTCGATGTAGTCCCGGTCGGCCGCCTGCCACCGCAGGAACGCGTCCTGCACCGTGTCCTCGGCGTCGGCGGCCGAGCCGAGCAGACGGTAGGCGAGGGAGGCCAGCCGGTTGCGACTGGCCTCGAAACACGCCACGGTGGCGGCATCCATGAGCTTCACCCTAGGTGGCGACCACATCGACGGGGTGCGGGCGGGGCGGCGCCAAGCGGCGTGTGCGGCTTGGCATTCCGAAGGTCGGGTGGCTGATGCTCCAGCCGCTGCCCGCCACGATCGCCGCCTTGACCAGCGCCGCCGGTCGGCCGCACAGGGCCCCGGGCTTGGCCTGCCCGGCACCGTCGACCAGCTGGAAGATCGCGTCCTCGCGGCCGAGACTGATGTGGTTGCCGACGTAACTCAGGGTGGTCGCCTTGACGGTGCGCCCGGTCCGGTCGCCGAGGATCGCGGCCGCCGCCTGCATGCCGGTGAATCCCGCCGACGCGCACGACATCGGCAGCGGACGACCGTTCTCGCCGATGACGAAGGCGCTGTCACCCGCGACGTACACCTCCGGGTGCGAGACCGACCGCATCTGCCGGTCGACCGTGATCTGCCCGTTGGCTTCCACCGCCAGGCCACTGTCGGCGGGGATCGGATGGACGGCGAAGCCCGCGGTCCACACGATCGCATCCGAGGCGAAGACGGTCCCGTCGTCGGCGACGGCCCGCCGCGCCTCGACCCGCGCGATGGCGGTGTGCTCGTGGATCCTGATACCGAATCGATCGAACGCGCGCAGCAGATGACGGCGGGCCTTCGGACCCAGCCAGCCGCCCAGTTCACCGCTGGTGGCCAGCTGGACCCGCACTCCTGGACGGGCTTCGGCGATCTCGGTGGCGGTCTCGATCGCGGTCAGATTGCCACCGACCACGAGCACCGTGCCGTGCTCGCCGAGCTCGTCCAGACGGGCGCGCAGAGCCAGCGCGGACGGCCGTCCGGCGACGTCGAACGCGTGCTCCGCGGCACCCGGAACGTCGTGCACGGCGGCGGTACTGCCGAGCGCGTAGAGCAGAGTGTCGTATTCGAGGCGGTGTGTGCCTTCGGCGTCGGCGATGGTGACGCTGCGGTGGTCGGCGTCGACACCGATCACCCGCGCCACCCGCAGCCGGATCCCGGTGCCCGCGAACACCTCCGCCAGCGGCCGGTGCGGCAGCGCATGCCCGGCCGCGAGCTGATGCAGCCGCAGGCGTTCGACGAAATCGGGTTCGGCGTTGACCACGGTGATCTCGAAGTCGCGGGAATGGAGGGTGCGGGCCAGGTATCCGGCGGTGAAGGCGCCGGCGTAGCCGGCCCCCAGGACCACGATGCGGTGCTGCATGATTTCGCTCCTGTCTGGTTCGCGTGCCCTCTGAACGAGACAGCGCGCGGATTCCTGACAGCACCGCCGGTGAGGTGGGTCACTCCCGCGTCGGGCGGGCGCCGACGGACCAGACGGGGGAGGAGGCGACGCCGGCGAACTGCCAGCCGTCGGGGGTGCGGACGGCCTGGAAGCGGTAGACCTCGCCGAGGGTGAGGCGGGGTTGGGAGCCGAGGGTGGGGTCTTGGGCGGGGCCCCAGGCGAAGACGGCGAGGAGGTTGGCGCGTACGCGGGCGGTGTCACCGTCCAGGTCGACGATGATTCCGGTGATGATGTGCTGAATGTGCTTGTCGGGGGAGTGGTTTCGGCTGGCCTGGGTGACCAGGGCGGTGCGGCCGACAGCCAGGCCGCCCGGGGTCTGGGCGGTGGCGTCGGGGGTGTAGAGCGTGGCGAGTTCGGCCCAGTCGCCCTCGTCGAGGGCGCGGCCGAGGCGGTGGACCAGCTCGGTGACCTCGAATTTGTCTGCCAGGTCCTGGATTCGGCTGGTGCTGATGTCGATCGCGTTCATGGTGAGAGTCTTTCGACAAGATTGTTGGTCTATCCAACGTTGGTGGAACCAATGTAACTGATCGTGGGTGCTCCCAACAAGTGTTGGTAGATTCGCTGTCATGGACACCGCGCCCGAAGGAGCCTCCGGCCGGTTGCGCGCCCTGCCCACCCGCCTCCTGGGTCAGGCCGCGATCATCGCCAACCGCTGCACCGAGAAGGCCCTGGAACCCACCGGTTCCCGCCGCTACCACTACGCCCTGCTCGCCACCCTCGACGAGCACGGCCCGCTCAGTCAGGCCGACGCCGGACGCCGTACCGGCATCGACCGCAGTGACGTCGTCTCCGCGGTCAACGACCTCGCCGACCGCGGGCTGGTCACCCGCACCCCCGACCCCGCCGATCGCCGCCGCAACACCCTCACTCTCACCCGTGC
Organism: Nocardia sp. NPDC056611; assembly: GCF_042792755.1. Taxonomy (NCBI): domain Bacteria; kingdom Bacillati; phylum Actinomycetota; class Actinomycetes; order Mycobacteriales; family Nocardiaceae; genus Nocardia; species Nocardia sp. NPDC056611. The sequence goes on along the minus strand of NZ_JBHTVV010000009.1, from coordinate 159,162 downwards.
CGGCCGAGCCCACCTCACCGAGCTCGACGAACGTTTGGAAGCGGCGCAGCGGGAACTCCTGCCCGGGTTCACCGCCGCCGAACGCGCGAACTTCGTCCTGACCCTCAATCGCATCCTCGAATCGCACGCCGGAGGCAGCTGAACAACCGCTCGGTGGGATGGTGGAGGCCGAGGCAAACGCGACAACGGAAGGAACGGACATGAAGATTGTCGTCATCGGCGGCACCGGCCTGATCGGGTCGAATGTCGTCAACCGTTTGGGCGAGAGCGGCCACCAGGCAGTTCCGGCCTCACCGAGCAAGGGCGTCGACACGGTGACCGGTGTCGGCGTGAAAGAGGCGCTGCAGGGCGCGGACGTCGTCGTCGACGTCTCCAATTCGCCGTCGTTCGCCGACGACGACGTCATGGCGTTCTTCCGCATCTCGACCGCCAACCTGCTCGACGCCGCGCAGAGCGCGGGCGTCGGCCACTACGTCGCGTTGTCGGTGGTCGGCTCGGGCGACCTGCCGGAGTCCGGGTACCTGAAAGCGAAGGCGGCGCAGGAGGAACTGATCCGGAGTTCCGGCCTCCCGTACACGATCGTGCGCGCCACGCAATTCTTCGAATTCGCCGGTGGCATAGCCGATTCCGCCACCGTCGACGGCGTGGTGCGGCTGTCCGACGGCGGCGTCCAGCCGATGGCCGCCGACGATGTCGCCGCCGCGATCGCGCGGGCCGCGCTGGACTCGCCTCGCCATGGCGCGCTCGAGGTCGGCGGACCCGAGAAATTCGGCCTCGACCAGTGGATTCGCACCGTGCTGACCGCCCGATCCGACCCCCGCGAGGTGGTCACCGACCCGCAGGCCCGATACTTCGGTACCCTCCTGGGTCCCGACAGCCTGGTGCCGGGACCCGGCGCGGAACTCGCCCCGACCCGGCTCGCGGACTGGCTCGCCCGGCGGTGAAATCGCGACGGAGGGCGGCCGAGCGTGGTGGCCGCCCCGCCGCGACTCGGTTCACCCTGCGAACGGTGTGACACCGGGCAACCACTAGGCTTACCCCGTGAGTCTTGTGCTGCTACCTGCCGTCGATGTCGCCAATGGTGAAGCTGTGCGCCTGGTTCAAGGGGAGGCGGGCAGCGAAACCAGTTATGGTTCGCCGCGCGACGCCGCCCTGGCCTGGCAGCAGGCGGGGGCGGAGTGGGTGCATCTGGTCGACCTCGACGCCGCGTTCGGCAAGGGGTCCAATCGCGACATCATCGCCGGGGTCATCGGCGAACTCGACGTGAAGGTCGAGCTGTCCGGCGGCATCCGTGACGACGAGTCGCTGAAGGCGGCGCTGGCCACCGGCTGCGCGCGCGTCAATATCGGCACCGCGGCCATCGAGAACCCGGAGTGGTGCGCCCGCGCCATCGGCGAGTACGGTGACAAGGTCGCCGTCGGCCTGGACGTGAAGCTCATCGACGGCGAGTGGCGGCTGCGCGGCCGCGGCTGGGTCACCGACGGCGGCGACCTGTGGGAGGTGCTCGAGCGGCTCGAACGCGACGGCTGCTCGCGCTACGTGGTCACCGACGTGTCCAAGGACGGCACCCTGACCGGGCCGAACCTGGATCTGCTCAGCCAGGTCGCGAACGCGGCCGAGGCGCCGGTCATCGCGTCGGGCGGCATCTCGGTGCTCGAGGACCTGACCGCCATCGCCACCCTGGTGGACGAGGGCGTCGAGGGCGCGATCATCGGTAAGGCCCTGTACGCGGGCCGGTTCACCTTGCCCGAAGCCCTGGCCGCGGTTCGATAACCGCCGATGGCCGCCGAACTCGCCGAACTGCTCGGCATCGCCTGCGCGGTGCTCGACTCCGCCGCACCGCGTTTCGTCGAGGGCATCGGGGCGCCGAGCGCGGTCGAGAAGGGGCGCAACGACTTCGCCACCGAACTCGACCTGGAACTCGAGCGCACCATCTCGCAGCGACTGGCCGAACGCACCGGAATCCCGGTGCACGGCGAGGAATTCGGCGGCCCGCAGCTGACCTCCGGCACCGCGTGGGTGCTCGACCCGATCGACGGCACCTTCAACTACTCGGCGGGCAGCCCGATGTGCGGGATGCTGCTGTCGCTGGTGCGTGACGGCGTCCCCGTCATCGGCCTGACCTGGCTGCCGATCCTGGGCCAGCGCTACGCGGCCGTCGACGGCGGGCCGCTGCTGCTCAACGGCACCCCGCTGCCGCGGCTGGCCCCGGCCAAACTGGCCACCGCCATGATCGGGTTCGGCAGCTTCAATATCGATGGGGCGGGCCGGATTCCGGGCATCTTCCGCTTCAACCTGCTGGGCGCGCTGTCGCGACTGTCGGGCCGGCAGCGCATGTACGGCTCCACCGGCATCGACCTGGCCTACACCGCGTCCGGAATTCTGGGCGGGGCCGTGGTGTTCGGACATCACCCGTGGGACAACGCCGCGGGCGTGGTGCTGGTCCGGGCCGCGGGCGGGGTCGTCACCGATCTGCTGGGCGCGGACTGGACCATCGAATCCGGTTCGGTGCTGGCCGCCGCGCCCGGCGTGCACGAGGAACTACTGGAACTGATCGCCGACACCGCCGATCGGGTCCGAGGAGAGGCAGAACAATGACATTCGAGGCAGAGAAATGACCCTCGCGGTACGCGTGATCCCGTGCCTGGACGTCGACGCCGGGCGCGTGGTCAAGGGCGTCAACTTCGAGAACCTCAGGGACGCGGGCGATCCCGTGGAACTCGCCGCCACCTACGACGCCCAGGGCGCGGACGAGCTGACCTTCCTCGACGTCACCGCCTCCACCGGCGACCGCGGCACCATGATCGACGTGGTCACCCGCACCGCCGAGCAGATCTTCATCCCGCTCACCGTCGGCGGCGGCGTGCGCACCGTCGAGGACGTGGACCGGCTGCTGCGCGCGGGCGCGGACAAGGTGTCGGTGAACACCGCCGCCATCGCCCGCCCCGAGGTGCTGCGCGAGATGTCGGAGCGGTTCGGCTCGCAGTGCATCGTGCTGTCGGTCGACGCCCGCACCGTGCCCGCGGGCCAGGACCCCACCCCGTCCGGCTGGGAGGTCACCACCCACGGCGGCAAGCGCGGCACCGGCATCGACGCCGTGGAATGGGCCGTGCGCGGCGCCGAACTGGGCGTCGGGGAGATCCTGCTGAACTCGATGGACGCCGACGGCACCAAGGCCGGTTTCGACCTGACCATGATCCGCGCGGTGCGCGCCGCGGTGTCGGTGCCGGTCATCGCCTCCGGCGGTGCGGGCAAGGTCGCCGACTTCGCCCCGGCCGTGCAGGCGGGTGCGGACGCGGTGCTGGCCGCCAGCGTCTTCCACTTCGGCGATCTCACCATCGGCGAGGTCAAGGACGCCATGCGCACGGAAGGAATCACGGTTCGATGAGCGGCCTGGATCCCGCGATCGCCGCGCGCCTCAAGCGCAATGCCGACGGCCTGTTCGCCGCCATCGCCCAGGAGAAGAGCACGGGCGACGTGCTCATGATGGCGTGGATGGACGACGAGGCGCTGGCCCGCACTCTCGACACCCGCAAGGGCACCTACTACTCGCGCTCGCGGCAGCAGTACTGGGTCAAGGGCGAGACCTCCGGCCACACCCAGTACGTGCACGAGGTGCGGCTGGACTGCGACGGCGACACCGTGCTGCTCATCGTCGACCAGGAGGGCGCGGCCTGCCACACGGGCACCCACACCTGCTTCGACACCGACGTACTGCTGTCGCAGGGCGATCGGCTGCTGTCCGACGAGGGCTGAGCCTCAGTCGGATTCGGCGGGATCCAGAGCCAGATACGAGCTGGGCCGCCCCGAGCGGCCGAGCCCGCGGGTCATGCCCTTGTCGAGCTGCGCCACCAGGGTTTCCCCGAGTGTCAGCAGCTGTTCGGTCTGATCGGCGTCGAGGCCGTCGAACACCAGGCCGCGCACGCACTCCAGATAGCCGGGTCCGGCGTCGCTGACCTTGCGATATCCCGCGTCGGTGAGCACGGCCTGGGCCCCGCGACGGCCGGTCAGCGCCACGCGTTGCGCCCAGCCGAGCCGCTCGAGTTTGGACACCACGTGCGAGAGCCGTGATAGCGATGCGTTTGCCTTTTGCGCGAGGTCGCTGAGTTGCAAGCGGTGATCGGGTTCTTCGGAGAGCAAGGCCATCACGAAGTATTCGAAATGGGTAATCCCGGACTCGCGTTGCAGCTGGGTATCCAAGGCGGCGGGCAGTCGGGTGGTGAGCGCGATCAAGGTTCGCCAAGCTCGCAGTTCTTGGGGATTCATCGACTTGGTCACCGTGCGCGCCCTCTCGTACCAGCCGAGTGACGGTTGGTCCCCGACCGTTCGAGAGCCCGTGTCGCGGCATCGAACAAGTCACTCGCACGTCAAAGTTTGCCACGACTTCGCTCGTCAGTCACGATGTTGCTGAATGACGTGACATCGATCACGCGTGTTGCGCGCGGAATTAGTTCGTGCCGACTTCGGGAGGATTTGCCGGAGTTTCCGGCGACACGCTCGGCTTTTCCGGTTCGTTTCGCTGCTTGTCGGCGCGGTGGCGGCGGAATCGCCTGCGCAGCAAGAGAAATGCGACCAGCAGGAACAGCACGGCGGCGATGATCGCGCCCGCCAAACAGGCGCCGCGGAATCCCGGGGCGTCGACGTCGAGAATGCGTTCCCCGGCGTGCGCGGCATTGGAGTTTCCCCACACGATGGTCAGCGTCATCAAATTCGGGACGGCGAGGACCAGCGCCAGCACGGCGGCCCCGCCCGCGACGAACTTTCCGGCCCGTTTACGCCAGGACAGGCCCGCCGCCAGGAACAGGAAAAGTGGCACCGCCGTGCATATCAGGCCCATCAACAGGCCGTACCAGATGCCCTTGGCGAAACTCGAACCGACCATTTCCCCCAGGCGCTGCGCCCACCACCGCGGAATGAACGCGGCCAGGATCAGATAGGACAACCACAACACCGCCAGGGTCACGACCGCGGCAATGATGCGATTGCGCCACGTGACGAAGGTTGAAGACTTTCGCTCCTGCTCGGTGCCGGCCGTAGTCATGCGCTCAGCGTATGTCCGAATTGTCGGCGGGCGAAGCACCGACGCGACGGGGCGCGCGGCCGACGCCGAGCGGGAGCCGTTCCTCAGCGTTCGCGCAGGAACTTCAGGGCCTCGTCGGCGTGCACGTTGGCGCGCATCTCGCTGTTGATCACCTTGGCCACGGTCCGATCCGGGTCGATCACGAAGGTGGTCCGCTTGACCGGCACGATCGCGCCGAGCAGGCCGCGCTTCACGCCGAACTCCGCGGCGACCTTCGCGCCCGGGTCCGAGAGCACCGGATATCCCAGTCCCTGCTTCTCGGCGAATCCCGACTGCACCTCGACCGAATCCGCGCTGATGCCCACGCAGCTCGCCCCGGCGGCCTTGAATTCCGTTGCCAGATCCCGGAAGTGGCACGCCTCGGCGGTGCACACCGGCGTGTTCGCCGCGGGATAGAAGAACAGCACCACCGGGCCGTCCGCGAGGAGCGCCTCGAGCGAACGCGGGGTGCCGGACTGATCCGATAGTTCGAAATTGGGTGCGAGCTGACCGACCTTCATGCTCGTACCCTACCCCCAATTCATCGTGCACGAGCTATCCGGGGACGCGGTCACCGTCCGGCTGGAATCCCTTGCCGGGCACGGGGCTTGGCGGGTGCTCACCGCCGGCCTGTCGGCAACGTCCCTGCCTGGGGGTCCGGGGTCGGCCCCCGGAGCCCCAACCACCCCCGACACGCGGTGTCGGTGCGGCGTCACGCCCCGATCAGGGCGGCGACCTCCGGGTTCTTGATGTTCATCACGTCGAGGATGCCGTGGGCGCGCAGGAACGGCTTCAGTTCCTTGATGCGGTCGGTGTGCTCGGCGTACTCATCGGGGAAGTTGCCCGGATCCAGCGACTCCAGCGCCTTCACGTACGTGACGAACGAGGAGATGGCGGAGTACTTACCGCCGGGGTTCATATGCATCATCCGAGGCGGCTGGCCGGGCATCACGCCCGGGGCCATCTGCGGAGCTGCGTGCCGTGGACCCTCCGGAGCCACCGGTTGCGAGGGGTACATCTGTGTTGATCTCCTCTCGAAAATGGGGGATACCGCGTGCTACCGCCGCGAGCGTAGTGAGACCGCTTCAGGTATTCGCCGCAGCGGCCCGGTCGGCTGGGCGGGGAGAGCGATTTAGATCCCGCCCGGTGGGCCTGGAATGATGGGGCAATGCACGGCGCCCATGGTTTGCCAATCGACACCACCACCTCCCGGGAGCAGTTCCGGTCGCTCGCGGCCGATCACCGCGTGGTCCCGGTGATCCGAAAGGTGCTGGCGGACTCCGAGACTCCGCTGTCCGCCTACCGCAAACTGGCCGCTGACCGGCCCGGCACCTTCCTGCTGGAGTCGGCGGAGAACGGCCGCTCGTGGTCGCGATGGTCGTTCATCGGCGCGGGCAGTCCCAGTGCGCTCACCGTGGTCGACGACCAGGCCGCCTGGCTCGGGCAGACCCCGGCCGACGCGCCGGTCGGCGGCGACCCGCTGGAAGCGCTGCGCGAGTCGCTGCGGGTGTTGCGCACCGAGCGCCTGCCCGGCCTGCCGCCGCTGACCGGCGGCCTGGTCGGCTACCTCGGCTACGACACCGTGCGCCGGCTCGAGCGGCTGCCCAGCCTGGCCACCGACGACCTCCAGGTCCCCGAGATGGTCCTGATGCTGGCCACCGACCTGGCCGCCTTCGATCACCACGAGGGCGCGATCACCCTGATCGCCAACGCGGTGAACTGGAACGGCACCGATGAGCGCGTCGACGAGGCCTACGACGACGCGGTCGCCCGCCTGGACCGCATGACCGAGGCCCTGGCCGTGCCCGCCGAGTCGACGGTCTCGGTCTTCGACCGGCCCGAGCCCGACTACCGCCGCCAGCGCACCTCCGAGGAGTTCGGCGCGGGCGTGCGCCGCCTGGTCAAGGAGATCGAGGCGGGCGAGGCGTTCCAGGTGGTCCTCTCGCAGCGCTTCGAGATGGACTACCACGGCACCCCGCTGGACCTCTACCGCATGCTGCGCGCCTCCAACCCGAGCCCGTACATGTACCTCATGCACATCCCGGACGGCTCCGGCGGCACCGCGTTCTCCATCGTCGGCTCCAGCCCCGAATCGCTGGTCACGGTGAAGGACGGCGTCGCCACGACGCACCCGATCGCGGGCACCCGCTGGCGCGGGGCCACCGAGGAGGACGATCTCCTGCTGGAGAAGGGCCTGCTCGAGGACGCGAAGGAGAACGCCGAGCACCTCATGCTCGTCGACCTGGGCCGCAACGATCTGGGCCGGGTCTGCGAGCCGGGCACCGTGCGGGTCACCGAGTACCGGCACGTCGAGCGGTACTCGCACGTCATGCACCTGGTGTCCACGGTGTCGGGCCGGTTGCGGGCGGGCAAGGTCGCGCTCGACGCGGTCCAGGCCTGCTTCCCGGCCGGAACGCTCTCCGGCGCGCCCAAGGTCCGGGCCATGGAGTTGATCGAGGAGCTCGAGCCCACCCGCCGCGGCGTGTACGCGGGCGTGGTCGGCTACCTCGACTTCGCCGGTGACGCCGACACCGCGATCGCCATCCGCACCGCACTGCTCAAGGGCGGCACCGCCTACGTGCAGGCCGGCGCGGGCATCGTCGCCGATTCCGACGCCGAGTACGAGGACGTCGAATCGCGCAACAAGGCCATGGCGGTGCTCAAGGCCGTCGCCGCCGCGGAGACGGTCCGCGCCTACCGGCCGAACGGCGCCGGGCAATGACCGAGCCCGACCCCGATCGGCCGTCGAAAACCCCTGCCGTGCCATCGGGAGACGACGCGGTCGCCGGGAAACCGGTTGCGCCACAAGCTGATCAACGGTCCGCCGGAGCGGGTGCGGCAGACCGGGCGGAGGTCGCCGCGGATGCCGCGCGGGCGGTGGCCGATGCGCGAGCGGCCGAAGCGGACGCGCGGGAAGCCGAGGCCGATGCCCACGCCGCGGTCGCCGAGGGCGCGCGTCAGCGGCCCCGGCCGTTCGCGGCCGTCGCCCTGCTGGCGGTAGCCGCCGCCCTGCTGTGGGCGGCTTCGCGGATGACGTGGGTGACCCTCGAGGTGACCAGCGAGCTCGGCCCGCCGCGCACCGCCCACCTCAATGGCAGCACCTGGTTCGGCGCGCTGACCCCGCTGGCCCTGGTCCTGCTGGCCACCATCGCGGCCGTGTTCGCCACCCACGGCTGGTGGCGGCGCGGCGTGGGTGTGGTGGTGGCGGTGCTCGCCGCGGTGGCCGCGGTGCCCGCCTACGCCCTGCTGATGCATCAGGGCAGGACCGGTGACCGGGCCGCCCGGCTGGCCGAGCTGCGGGGCTGGGAGCACCCCGGAACCGTCACCACCGCGTCGCTGCCCGCCGTGCTGACGCTGGTCGGGGCGGTGGCCGCGTTCGTGGCCGGGCTGCTGCTGGTGCGCATGCCCCGCGAGACGGCCCGCATGTCGGGCAAGTACGACAGCCCGGCCGTGCGGAAGTCCGCGGCGGCCGAACAGGTTGCCCAGCGTCACGCCGACCGGGGACCCGCGGAATCCGGGTCACAGCCGCCGCCCACGGAGCAATTGTCGGGCCGCGTGCTGTGGGACGCGCTCGACGAGGGCCTGGATCCGACCGCCGACGACGCCGATCACTCTGCCGCGCAGGATGATCCGGGTTCCGGGGGTACGCGCGGGGAACGCCACTGAGCTGGGCCGGACAGCGGCAGCGTCGCCGCTTCCAGCCCCGCCGTCAAGACCGGGAACATAGCCATTTACTCTTTATCAGCAGCGGTGAGACAGCGCCTGGGGGGATTCTCAGGCAGCAAGTCCGTCTCCCCAGAAAGGATTCGAGCCAGATGACGGTACTCGACTCGATTCTCGACGGGGTCCGTGCGGACGTGGCCGCGCGGGAAGCCCTTCTGGATTTCCAGGCCGTGAAAGCGGCCGCCGCGGCGGCGCGGTCCCCGCGTGACGCCAAGGCCGCCCTGCACGCCGAGGGCATCGGCGTCATCGCCGAGGTGAAGCGGGCCAGCCCCTCCAAGGGCGCGCTCGCCGACATCCCCAACCCCGCCGACCTGGCCCGCGCCTACGAGGACGGCGGCGCCCGCATCATCAGCGTGCTCACCGAGCAGCGCCGCTTCGGCGGTTCGCTGGCCGACCTGGACGCGGTCCGCGCCGCGGTCGACATCCCGGTCCTGCGCAAGGACTTCATCGTCGGCCCGTACCAGATCCACGAGGCCCGCGCGCACGGCGCGGACGTGATCCTGCTGATCGTGGCCGCGCTGGAGCAGGACGTGCTGTCCGCGCTCATCGACCGCACCGAATCGCTGGGCATGACCGCGCTGGTCGAGGTGCACACCGAGGAAGAGGCCGACCGGGCGCTCGAGGCCGGGGCCAGCGTGATCGGCGTGAACGCCCGCAATCTGAAGACCCTCGAGGTGGACCGGGATGTGTTCGCGCGCATCGCGCCCGGTCTGCCCAGCGAAGTGATCCGCGTGGCCGAGTCCGGCATTCGCGGCACCGCCGACCTGCTGGCCTACGCCGGGGCGGGCGCGGACGCCGTGCTCGTCGGCGAGGGCCTGGTGACCAGCGGCGACCCGCGCGCCGCGGTGGCCGAGCTGGTGACCGCCGGAACCCACCCGTCCTGCCCGAAACCGGTTCGCCGGGGACGGTGAAAGAAGCGATGACTCAGACCGAAAAGCTGTCCGGCAAGAACACTCTCGGCCTGCCCCAGGCCAGCGACGGTGTCGCGCACAAGAGTCACGAACCCGACGTGGGCGGCCACTTCGGCGTGTACGGCGGCCGCCACGTGCCCGAGGCGCTGATGGCCGTGATCGAAGAGGTCACCGCCGAATACGACAAGTGCCGGGTGGACCCGAACTTCCTCGACGAGCTGGACCGGCTGCAGCGCGACTACACCGGGCGGCCCTCGCCGGTGTTCGAGTGCAAGAACCTGGCCCAGCACGCGGGCGGCGCGCGCATCTTCCTGAAGCGGGAAGACCTGAACCACACCGGTTCTCACAAAATCAACAATGTGCTCGGTCAGGTGCTGCTGGCCAAGCGCATGAACAAGACCCGCGTCATCGCCGAGACCGGCGCGGGCCAGCACGGCGTCGCCACCGCCACGGCGTGCGCGCTGCTGGGCATCGAGTGCGTCATCTACATGGGCGCGGTCGACACCGTGCGCCAGCAGCTGAACGTGGCCCGCATGCGCCTGCTCGGCGCCGAAGTCATCAGTGTGACAACGGGTTCGCAGACGCTGAAGGACGCCATCAACGAGGCGTTGCGCGACTGGGTCACCAATGCCGAGCAGACCTACTACTGCTTCGGCACCGCCGCGGGCCCGCACCCGTTCCCGCTCATGGTGCGCGACTTCCAGCGCATCATCGGCATCGAGACGCGCCAGCAGATCCAGGCCCACACCGGCCGGCTGCCCGACGCGGTAACCGCCTGTGTCGGTGGCGGTTCCAACGCGATCGGCATCTTCCACGCCTTCATCGACGATCCGGGCGTGCGCCTGATCGGCTACGAGGCCGCCGGCGACGGTGTCGAAACCGGCCGCCACGCCGCCACTTTCACCGGTGGCACCCCCGGCGCGTTCCAGGGCGCGTACTCCTACCTGCTCCAGGACGAGGACGGGCAGACCATCGACTCGCACTCCATCTCCGCGGGTCTGGACTACCCGGGCGTCGGCCCCGAGCACGCCTACCTCAAGGACACCGGGCGCGCCGAGTACTACCCGATCACCGATACCGAGGCCATGGACGCGCTCATGCTGCTGTCCCGCGCCGAGGGCATCATCCCGGCCATCGAGTCCGCGCACGCGGTCGCGGGTGCGATCAAGCTGGGGCAGGAGCTGGGCCCGGAGAAGGTCATCGTCGTGAACCTGTCCGGCCGCGGCGACAAGGACATGGACACCGCCGCCCAGTGGTTCGGGCTGTTCGACAAGCCCGAGGGGGACGACAAGTGAGCCAGCAGTCCCGTCTCGCCAACACCTTCGCGGCCTGCCGCGAGGAGAACCGCGCCGCGCTCATCGGCTACCTGCCCGCGGGCTACCCCGATGTGCAGGGCTCGATCGACGCGTGCAAGGCGATGGTCGAATCCGGTTGCGACATCATCGAAGTCGGCGTGGCCTACTCCGATCCGGTGATGGACGGCCCCACCATCCAGCGCGCCGCCGAGCAGGCCCTGGCCGGTGGCGTGCGGGTGCGCGACGTGTTCAAGGTCGTGGAGGCCATCTCCCAGGCGGGCGGCAAGGCCGTCGTCATGACCTACTGGAATCCGGTGCTGAAGTACGGCGTGGACAGCTTCTCCCGCGATCTCGCGGCGGCGGGCGGTCTGGGCCTGATCACCCCCAACCTGATTCCGGAGGAGGCCGACGACTGGTTCGTGGCGTCCTCCACCCACAACCTGGACCGCATCTTCCTGGTCGCGCCGTCCTCCACCGAGGAGCGGCTCGTCAAGACCCTCGAGGCCTCGAAGGGCTTCGTGTACGCGGCCTCCACCATGGGCGTCACCGGCGCGCGTGACGCGGTGTCGTCCATGGCTCCGGCGCTGTGCGCCCGCATCCGCGCCCACTCCGACATCCCGATCGGCGTCGGCCTGGGTGTGCGCAGCGGCGCGCAGGCCGCCGAGATCGCCTCCTACGCCGATGGCGTCATCGTGGGCTCGGCCCTGGTGTCGGCGGCGGCGCAGGGCCTGGACGCGATCCGGGCGCTGACCGAGGAGCTGGCGCAGGGCGTCCGCTCGGCGGCGGTCGCTTCCTAGCCGAAGGACCTTTTCGAGAGGTGTGTACCGAATTCGGTATACACCTTTCTTTTTGGCCGCGAACCCGCCCGTAGCGAAGCGGAAGGCCGGATCGAACACTGCTACGGTGGGGACTCGTGACCATACGAGCCCTTGCCGAGAGCACCGGCGCCGATGTCCTGGCCTACATTCCCAGCCCGCCTCGCGGCGTGTGGTACCTCGGGCCGTTCCCGCTGCGCGCCTACGCGATCTGCATCATCATCGGCATCGTCGCGGCCATCTGGCTGGGGGAGAAGCGGTGGGTGGCCCGCGGCGGCGAGTCCGGCGCGGTGCTCGACATCGCCATGTTCGCGGTGCCGCTGGGCCTGATCGGCGGTCGGCTCTACCACGTGGCCACCGACTGGGAGAAGTACTTCGGCCCGCATCGCAAGGCCGATGCCCACTGGTGGGCGATCTGGCAGGGCGGGCTCGGCATCTGGGGCGCGGTGCTGCTGGGCGCGTTCGGCGCCTGGATCGGCTGCCGCCACTATCGAATCCCCTTGCCCGCCTTCGGTGACGCCATCGCGCCGGGCGTGCTGCTGGCGCAGGCCATCGGACGCCTGGGCAACTATTTCAACCAGGAGCTCTTCGGCCGCGAGACCACCCTCCCGTGGGGCCTGGAGATCTTCGACCGCTTCGACGCCAACGGCGGCTCCGACCCGATGAACGGCGTCTCCAACGGCGTGGTGGTGCACGTCGTGCAGCCGACCTTCCTCTACGAGCTGCTGTGGAACCTGCTCGGCGTCGCGATCCTGCTGTACGTGGACCGCAGGTTCCGCATCGGCCACGGCCGGCTGTTCGCCCTGTACGTGGCCATCTACTGCTTCGGCCGGTTCTTCGTGGAACTGCTGCGCGACGACGAGGCCACCCACATCGCGGGCCTGCGCGTGAACACCTTCACCTCGGCGATCGTCTTCGTCTGCGCCGTGGCCTATTTCCTGCTCGCCACCAAGGGCCGGGAGACTCCCGCGCAGGTGCGGGCGGGCGCGGAACGCCCCTGGCCGTGGCAGTTCGGTGCCCTGCGCGCCTATGGAGCGGCCCGGGCCGCCGCGACCGAACCCGCGATTCCGGGCACGGATGCCGCGGCGAAGGAGCCCGCTGACGAGAAGTCCGGCGCCGACAACTTCACCGACAAGACCGAATCCGCCGACCAGGCCGAATCCGAATCCGCCGGCAAGGCAGAGCCCGCCGGCGAAGCGGAGCCCGCCGGCAAGGCGGAGGCCGCCGAGGAGCCGGAGAAGGTCGAGGTCGCCAAGAAGTCCGACACCGCGGACAAGGCGGACAGCAAGAGCGATTCCTGATCATGGAATCGCGCGAATCCCCTAGCGCGGCGCGGTGATTCGGGAGACAATCGGGCATCATCGACGGCCGCCGGTGCGGCCGTAGGGGGAACGGGTCGGCGGGAGGACCCGTACGCATGCCAGGAGGGGCGAGTGACCGGTCCGTATCAGCAGCAACCCGTTCCCGGTGGGCCACAGTACGGTCCACCGGGAACGGGACCGTCCGGGCAGCAGTACGGCCTCCCGGCTCCGATGCCCGCGACGGTGCCGCGGCAACCCGGGTTCCTGATCGCGATCGGCGATATCGCGGTCTCGGAGGGCCTGATCACCACCCCGTCCGGCAGTTTCCCGCTGCGCGGGGCGATCTGGACCGCGACCGATATGTCGCAATCCTCGGAGCGGACCCCGCCGTACGCCATCGTGCTGGCGATCCTGTTCCTGCCCTTCTGTTTCCTCGGGTTGCTGTTCCTGCTCATCAAGCAGAAGGTGGTCGCCGGATACGTGCAGGTCACCGTGAACAGCGCGGGCCGGTTCCACTCGGCGATGATCGCGGTGCGGAACGAATCCACCTTCCCGATGGTCATGCACCAGGTGAATTACGCGCGCACACTCAGCGCCATGTAGCGGTCGATTCGCTTCGCCCGGCAACGAATCCGCGACGACACGCGATAATTCCTGCGTGACCGACCCCTTCCAGAAACAGCCGCCGCAGGACGGCCCGCAGTACGGCGCGCCCGGCACGGGCCCGCAGTACGGACAGCCCTACGGCCAGCAGCCCTATCCCGATCCCCAGCAGTTCGCCGCGCCCGGCCAGCAATTCGGCCAGCCGGGTGACCAGTTCGGCCAGCCCCAGCAGTTCGCGCAGCCGGGTCAGCCCTACGGCCAGCCCCAGCAGTTCGCCGCGCCCGGCCCGTACGGTCCCTACGGCGGGGACCCGGAGGCCCCGTTCGGCCGGGATCCGTTCGGAGTTCCGTTGTCGGACAAAAGCAAGCTGACCGCGGGCCTGCTGCAGCTGCTCGCCGGCGGTTTCGGGATCGGCCGTTTCTACCTGGGCTACACCACGATCGGCGTGCTGCAGCTGGTCACCTGTGGCGGTTGCGGTATCTGGGCGCTGATCGACGGCATCCTGATCCTCACCGGCAAGGTGCCCGATCTCCAGGGGCGTCCCCTGCGCGACTGAGCGCGACACTCCGCCTAGCGACGGCCGTCACTCGACAGGGTGGCGGCCGGTCGCACATATCATCGCGCCGGAGCCGGATCCAGGTTTTCGCGCATCGTGATGGTTGCCGTGCCGCCCGGTCGGTCCGCGGCGTACCCTTTGTCGGTTATTTGTCGCGTGTTCACCCACACGCCCGAGGAGAGGTCCACGTCGTGCGCCACAAGCTAGCCGCCGTCCTGCTCGCCGTCGTCGCCGCAGCCGGGCTCGTCGCCTGCAGCTCGAGCAAGGACGACGCGAACACCCTGAAGGTGGGCACCGAGGGCAATTACTCTCCCTTCACGTACCAGGACAACGGCAGCCTCACCGGCTACGACGTCGACGTGATCAAGGCCGTCGGCGACAAGCTCGGCAAGAAGGTCGAGTTCACCACCGCGCCCTGGGACTCGCTGTTCGCGGCCCTGGAATCCAAGCGCGTGGACCTCATCGCCAACCAGGTGACCGTCAAACCCGAACGCGAGCAGAAGTATTCGCTCTCGCAGCCCTACACGGTCTCCGAGGGCGTCATCGTCACCAAGACCGGCAATGGTGGCGTCCACGCCCTCACCGACCTGTCCGGCAAGACCTGCGCCCAGTCCGAGACCAGCAACTGGGCCGAGGTCGCGCGCGGCGCGGGGTGCAAGGTCGAGGCCATCCCCGGCTTCGTCGAGGCCGTGCAGCTGCTCAAGACCGGCCGCGCCGACGCCACCGTCAACGACACCCTCGCGGTGAACGCCTACGCCAAGCAGCAGGGCGCGGGCATCGTGCAGGTCGCCGGGAAGACCGGTGAGACCTCCAAGCAGGCCTTCGCCGCCCGCAAGGACTCCCAGGCCCTCACCGATCAGGTG
Source organism: Nocardia sp. NPDC056611 (assembly GCF_042792755.1). Lineage (NCBI taxonomy): Bacteria > Bacillati > Actinomycetota > Actinomycetes > Mycobacteriales > Nocardiaceae > Nocardia > Nocardia sp. NPDC056611. Next base: position 144,036 of record NZ_JBHTVV010000009.1, on the reverse strand, counting down.
AACAAGGCCCTCGACGAGCTGCGGGCCGACGGCACCCTGGCCAAGATCTCCGAGAAGTACTTCGGCACCGACGTCAGCAAGTAAGCGGCGCGGGGCATTTCGACATGGACGACGCCACCTGGGCGCTGATCCGGCACAACCTGTGGCCCATGCTCGAGGCCATGGTGAGCAAGACGCTGCCGCTGACCGCGATCAGTTTCGCGATCGGGCTGGTGATCGCGCTGTTCGTGGCGCTGGCGCGGATGTCGAGCGTGTGGCCGCTGTCGGCGGCCGCACGCGTGTACATCTCGATCATTCGCGGCACGCCGCTGCTGGTGCAGCTGTTCATCGTCTTCTTCGGCCTGCCCGCGTTCGATATCGTGCTCGAGCCGTTCCCGGCGGCGATCATCGCGTTCAGCCTCAATGTGGGCGGGTACGCGGCGGAGATCATTCGGGCCGCGATCCTTTCGGTCGCCCACGGACAGTGGGAGGCGTCGTACTCGGTCGGCATGAGCTATGCCCAGGCGCTGCGGCTGGTGATCCTGCCCCAGGCCTCCCGCATCGCGGTGCCCCCGCTGTCCAACACCTTGATCTCACTGGTGAAGGACACCTCGCTGGCGTCGACCATCCTGGTCACCGAATTGCTGCGCACCGCCCAGATGGCCGCCGCGCCCACCTTCGATTTTTTCGCCCTCTACGGCGTGGCCGCCATCTATTACTGGGTTGTCTGCCTCATCCTGGGATTCTTCCAAACCCACTTGGAGACCCGTTTGGCCAGGCACGTCGCACGGTGACCAGGCAGTAGCTGAACGGGTGCTTACGAGAACCGTATATGTGTGTGCCGGGGTCGGCATGAGCCTTACCACAGGTCTAGGGTTGAACGCGTGATGCGACGAACGAAGATTGTGTGCACCCTCGGACCCGCAGTGTCATCCGAGGACCGGATTCGTGAGCTCGTCGAAAGTGGCATGGACGTTGCGCGCCTGAACTTCAGCCACGGCGAGCACTCCGATCATGCCGAGAACTACAAGAAGGTGCGTGCGGCCAGCGATACCGCCGGTCGCGCGGTCGGCATCCTCGCCGACCTGCAGGGCCCCAAGATCCGGCTGGGCCGGTTCGAGGGCGACGGCAAAACGGTGTGGAACACCGGCGAGGAAGTCCGGATCACCGTCGACGACATGATCGGCAACCACGACCGGGTCTCCACCACCTACAAGCACCTGGCCAAGGACGCCAAGCCCGGCGACCGACTGCTCGTGGACGACGGCAAGGTCGGGCTGACCGTGCTGCGCGTCGAGGACAACGACGTGGTCTGCAAGGTCACCGAGGGCGGCCCCGTCTCCAACAACAAGGGCGTCTCGCTGCCCGGCATGGACGTGTCCGTGCCCGCGCTGTCCGAAAAGGACATCGACGACCTGGAATTCGCCCTGAAGCTGGGCGTGGACTTCATCGCGCTGTCCTTCGTGCGCTCGCCCTCCGATGTGGAGCTGGTGCACGACATCATGGACCGCGTGGGCCGCCGCGTGCCGGTCATCGGCAAGCTCGAAAAGCCCGAGGCCATCGACAATCTGGAGGCCATCGTGCTGGCCTTCGACGCCATCATGGTCGCCCGCGGCGATCTCGGCGTCGAGCTGCCGCTCGAGCAGGTGCCGCTGGTGCAGAAGCGTGCCGTGCAGATGGCGCGTGAGAACGCCAAGCCGGTCATCGTGGCCACCCAGATGCTGGAATCCATGATCACCAACTCGCGCCCGACCCGCGCCGAGGCCTCCGACGTGGCCAACGCGGTGCTCGACGGCGCGGACGCGGTCATGCTCTCGGGCGAGACCTCGGTCGGTGACTACCCGATCGAGGCCGTGCGCACCATGGCCCGCATCGTGCACGCGGTGGAGTCCGAGTCCTCGACCCGGGTTCCGCCGCTGACCCACGTGCCGCGGACCAAGCGCGGTGTCATCTCCTACGCCGCCCGCGACATCGGCGAGCGCCTCAATGCCAAAGCGCTGGTGGCGTTCACGCAGTCCGGTGACACGGTGCGCCGTCTGGCTCGCCTGCACACCCCGCTGCCGCTACTGGCCTTCACCCCGCAGTCCGCGATTCGCAGTCAGCTGGCCTTGACGTGGGGCGTGGAAACGTTCATCGTTCCTCCGGTGGGCACGACCGACGAGATGATCCACCAGGTCGACAACGCGCTGTTGTCGATCGGGCGGTACAGCAAGGGTGATCTCGTGGTCATCGTGGCCGGCTCCCCGCCGGGTACTGTCGGGTCCACCAACCTGATCCACGTGCATCGCATCGGCGAGGAGGACCACTAATTTGAGTGCGTCGCTGGACGAGACGTCCGCGGACGTCGTCGTGGACCCCGAGGGGGCCGGGCTGTCGGATGATCTGCGGGTGCTGCTGCGTCTGCTCGATCTCGAGGAGAACGGCCCCGACATCTTCCTCGGACATCACCCCGAGAAGGTGTGGAGCCGCACGTTCGGCGGCCAGCTGGTCGCCCAGGCGATCATCGCCGCGGGCCGGACCGTGGGACCGGAACGGCCGATCCACGCGGTGAACGCGCACTTCGTTCGTGGCGGCGACCCGAAGCAGCCGATCGAGTACCACGTCGATCGGCATCGCGACGGCCGCTCCATCGCCAACCGCACGGTGACCGCGTACCAGGACGGGCAGGAGCTGTTCGTCATGCTCGCGGCCTTCCAGGACTGGGGCAAGGGGCTCGAGCACGGCACGCCCCTGCCCGAGGTGCCGGGGCCGGAAGGCCTTCCGCGCGTGGAGGAGTCGTTCGCGGGCATGGAGGACAAGCTCCAGATGTTCGTGGACGCACCGCATCCCATCGAGATGCGCTACACCAACGATCCGGCGTGGGTCCTCAAGGGCAAGGGCGAGAGCCTCGGCCACAACCGGGTCTGGATGCGCACCGACGGCGCGCTGCCCGACGATCCGCTGATTCACGTTGCGGCGCTGGCGTATTCGTCCGACACCACGGTGCTGGACTCGATCATCACCACGCACGGCCTGTCGTGGGGCTGGGACCGCATCATCGCGGCGACGGTGAACCACTCCATCTGGTTCCACCGGCCCTTCCGCTTCGACGACTGGTCGCTCTACGCGACCGAGTCGCCGGTGGCGGCGGGCTCGCGCGGCCTGGCCCGCGGGCACTTCTACGCCCGCAACGGCGACCTGCTGGCGACGACCGTCCAGGAAGGCGTGATCCGCCACTTCCCGGCACGTCGCTGAGATACGGACACCGGACATCGGGCCGTGCCCTTCGGGGTGCGGCCCGATGTGCGTCCCGAGGTCCGAGTCCCGAAATCCCCGGGGGATTCAGGGCCCCTGAGAGCCCTGCGAGTCAGATCAACTCGCGGTTCTCTTCGAGGTCGAAGTTCTCGCGCTGCAGGGCGTGCACGATGTAGGGGATCGGCTCGCCCGCGGAGAGCTCCAGCAGCAGCCGCTGCTCCAGTTTGGCGATGCCCGCCTTGGTGAGCTGGCGGGCTTCCCCGACGAGGCTGAGCGCGATCTCGTAGGTGCGGCGCTCGCCCGGCTGGGCGGCGGGATGATCCAGCCGCCACTGGGTTTCGAGCACCGTGTGGGCGGGATCGTCGCACTCCACCGGGAGGGTGAAGCGCCACGCGAAGATATCTCGATCGGCGACGTATTCGTCGACCACCCGGCACACGGTCTCGGTGACGCGGCGCAGGGTGTGAGGTGTCACGTAAACATGGAGCGAAACATCCGAAATGCGCTTCGGCATGTCCTTGGTCCTGTTCTTGTGTCGAACCACCGGCAGTGGCGTTCGGCGGAACGGATAAGTGTTCCGCGCGAGAGTGTAATCCCTTACCGGACCATCGCGGCAGCAAGGTGTATTGACACGCAGACTCCGACCGGCCGGTTTGCCGGGATCGCCTGCTATCCGGCGGATTCCGCCGCGCGGCGGGCCGGGCGCGGTGCCGGATGGGGCGACTGCGCGGCCGGTCGCGGTGACGGCGCTGCCGTGCGGGGAGATTCGCCGCGTCCGCCGTCTATCACCAGCAGCGCCGGCTGTCCGTCGGCGGCGCTGCGCGGACGCAGCGTGGCCTGCGGATGCTGATGCGCGTGCATCGCCAGCAGTAGCGGCACCAGCGCCTCGGCGATCTTGTCGCCGACATCGCAATACTGTTGCGGGGACAGCCCGACCGGGTCGGAGATGTTCTCGCGGCCGACATAGGCCAGGTCGTCGCGCGCGGCGTGCAGGCCGACCACGGTGCGCGCACCACTGACCTTCGCGATCCGGTACGCCTCGAGCAGCGTGAAGGTGCGGGGGAGCGCGGCGGGCACGAGTTCGCGGACCTGGTCGCGGATCTTCTCGGTCATGGTGAGCACCAGGTCGGCGCGGTGCACCATCTCGGCCTTGAGCCGCCGGGCCTTGAAGTTCGAGGCGTCACCGCCGAGGCCGGTAATCGTCTGTGCGGCCAGGGGTTCCACGGGGAAGCCCACCAGGGCGCGCACGCCGGCGCTCTCGGCGGTCAGCTCTCGTAGTCCGTGGTCGGCGGCCACCGCCAGGGTGAGGCGTTCGGCGATGACGGATCGGCAAACATTTCCGCTGCAGACGAACAGGACGTGCATGCGGACAACCTATGCCCGCCGTTGTCGATTCGAAACAGTTCCGTGACCGAATCACACGTTTCAACCGCATTGTTCACGCGGTGGCCGGATGTCGCTCACTCGCTGTCGACTCTCGTTTACCGGAGCGTCCGGTGGGCGACTCGGCGTGGAAGATCAGCATGCCTTTTCACGCACGCCGAATCAATACCGGGACCGCTATTTGTCTGTCGTTCCATAAAGCGCGGATTCCGTTACCGCGGGCGCGATTTCGGATGCGGTGCCCCGGGTGCGGCCACGGGTGGAGAACAGCCGTCCGCGGGCGGGAACGGTGGGCGCGAATCGGCCCAGCCCGGTGGCTGCGGCCATATCGTCGTAGACGGAATCGATTCCGCCCCTGGCGAAATAGGCCTCGTGCCAGAATCCGGTGCCGCCGGAATCACGCAGGAACCGCTGCCACCATTCGCGATGCGGTTCGGAGCGGGTCCAGCGTTCCAGGCTGTCGAGATCGCGCCAATACTGCCTGGCGCCCCAATGCGGCGGCCACATCGACCACACCACGTCCTCGTGCGACAACAGCCCGTCGGGCCGATCGTGATGGGATTTGTACAGCCTGGGTCCGATTCCCAGCAATCGCAGCATTCCCCGCGGCTTGTGCACGCGCATACCGAGCAAGATCACGACCAGGTCCGGATAGTCGGACAGGTCCGCGGTCATCCTCTTCACCGGCATTCGTGGCCTCCGCACTTCTCGGTGATCTGTGCGGGTCTACGTCACTCCCGTGCTCGCGGTTCGAAACGCGGCCCATTACTTCCCGAGTCTACGACCCGGGTCGCCGACTAGGACGTACTCAGCCGCAGCACCGCCGAGCTGCCCTGGACGGCAACTATCTTCACGGTCAGGCCATTGAGGAAAATGGTGCCGCCGACGCCGGTTGATCCCGATACCGGCAACCCGAATACGGTCGTGGACGCCGTGGTCGACAACGCGCTGATCTCCCCGATCCGCACGCTGCCCCCGATCCGTGAGAACCCCGGGACCGGAATCGTGGTCGGCCCGTCCACCCGGATTTCGCAGTTGCCCTTCGCGCACGCCCCGAGATCGGTCCCGTTCGCCGCTGCGGGCAGTCCGTCGGCCGCCTTCGCTGTCGTCTTCGCCGAATTCGTCGTGCTCGATGTATCCCGCATCGTCGTGGTCACCACTGTCGGTGTCGTCTCCGGCACCGCGTGCCCATCGGTCTGCGCCCCGCATCCCCCCACCAGCGCGGCCATCACCACCCCCGCGCCGATCCTGGCCCATCCGGCTCTCGCCATCGAGGTCATCGGGATTCGCATGCGCCCTCCATACTGCTGTGTCGACTACGGCTCACCGATCATGCGCGACACACCACCCCCGCGACACCGCTTCCCCGAGATCAGTCCCGACCGGTCTCCCTTGCCCTGTCAGAATGACCCGGTGCGCGTACTCGTCACCGGAGCCGCCGGCTACCTCGGCCGCGCCGTCGTGGCGGCCCTGCAGGCCGCCGGCCACGAACCCATCGCCATGGCGCGCACCCCCGGGACCGTCATCCCGGGCGCGGCCGAGGTCCGTCCGGCCGACCTGCTCGACCCCGCCGCCCTCGCGCGAGCCGTCGACTCGGTGGACGCGGTCTGCCACCTGGCCGGGCTGGCCCGCGCCCGCGAATCGATCGCCGACCCCCTGCGCTATTTCCGCGCCAACACCACCGCGACCCTCGCCCTGCTCGAAGCCATGTCCGCCGCCGCCGTCGGCACCATCGTCTTCGCCTCGACCGCCGCGATCTACGGGGCCCCGGACCGCGAGCCCATGACCGAAGACCTCCCCGACGCCGCGCCTCACCCCTACGCCCAGAGCAAACTGGCGGCCGAGCTGGCGATCCAGGCCGCGGCCCGGACCGGCGAATTGTCGGCCGTGATTCTGCGCCTGTCGAACATCGCGGGCGGATCCGACCGCGACCTCTCCCGCCTGATCCCGCGCGCAGTGGCTGCGGCGGTAGCCGATTCGCCGTTGCCCGTGAACGGCGACGGCACCGCCACCCGCGACTACCTCCATGTCGAGGACGCGGCCCGCGCGTTCATCGCGTGCCTGCACACCCCGCCGCATCCCGGTACGGCCACCCGCTACACCGTCGGCAGCGGCCGCGGCACGACAATCCTCGAGGTGGCCGCGGCCGTCCGGCGGGTGACCGGCGTGTCCCTCGCCCTCGATCACCGCCCTCCGGCCCCGGAACCGCCCACCCTGATCGTCGACCCGTCCACGATCACCGCCGAAACCGGGTGGAAGCCAATCCATTCGACGATCGATGAGATCGTCGGCGACACCTGGCGCGCCATCACAGAATCTCCACTCGGTGTCCGCCCGGTCCGCACATCCGGTTTCTAGAGTCGGTTCGGGAACGGCCCAGTAGTCGAGATCGGAAGGCTCGTATGCGTGACTCGGATGAATTCACCCGGTGGAAAACGGAATTCGAGGCCAAGGCGCGCGCCCGGGCCCGTGCGGGCGATCCCGACAGCGCCGGTGGGATGACTCTGCATCCCGACCTCGTGCGCAGCATTCGACGCTTTCAGGTGGGGGAGTCGGGCGATGGGGCGCATCTCATCGCCAAGGCCGACGGGGCGGGTGATCCGGTGTACGCGGCGGCGGTCCGGCTGTTCGTCGCCGAGGAACGCAACCACGCGCGCCTGCTGCTGAACCTCCTGCGGGCGGCGGGGAAGAAGCCGATATCCGGTCATTGGACCGACGCGATCTTCGTCCGGCTGCGCCGGGGACTGGGCCTGCGCCTGGAACTCATGGTGCTGTCGGTTGCCGAGGTCATCGCCGTCCCCTATTACCGGACCCTGCGCGACGGCGCCCGCGACCCGCTCACCACCCGCACGGCCGCCCTCATCCTGGCCGACGAGCAACGCCACATCCCCTTCCACACCCACCGCCTACGCCTGGGCTTCGCCTCGACCCCGCCGGCGTTCCGCCCCGTCATCCGCGCAGCCTGGTGGACCATTCTGCACGCCGCCATCCTGGTCGTCCTGCTCGACCACGGCCCCGCCCTGCGCCACTTGGGCAGCACCCGAACCGAATTCGCCCGCGCCGCCCGCGCCCTCTTCGCCCCGATCTGCGCCGCCGCCCTCCCGCCGCTCCGCGCCGACCCGAGCGTCCCGGTTCCGGGAGCGAGACCATCGGGCCGATGAGCAAGCGGGAACTTCTTGGCTCGGAGAGTGATTCGGGCTGCCGCGGACCGCATGGAAAAGCAGAGAAAAAGGGCCGTTCCGATGATCATCGGAACGGCCCTCGACCTTGGTGCCGAGTGTGGGAATCGAACCCACACGCCCTTCCGGGCAACGGTTTTTGAGACCGTCGCGTCTGCCAATTCCGCCAACTCGGCGCACCGGAGGGAAATGATAGCGGGTAGTGGTGCAAACCAACTAATCGAGGGGGTCGGGGGACTACAAGGTTGTGATACTGGTCGGTTTGCGCTGGGTACGTGGGTTGTAGGGCCGGGTGAACGGTACTCTTTGGGAGACTCGGGTGCGTGCTGGTCCTGTGTGGGTGGCGCAAGACGAGGTGCATCGGGTATCGGATTTCGGAAGCGACAGGGGTTCATCTATGGGAACGACAGCAGGGGGCGGTTCGAAGAAGGACGCTGCGGCGTCCGCCCCCAAGCGGGTGGTGGTTGCCGAGGACGAGGCGCTCATCCGGATGGACCTGGTGGAGATGCTCTCCGAGGAGGGCTATCACGTGGTGGGTGAGGCGGGTGACGGTCAGCAGGCCGTGGACCTCGCTGTGGAGCTGCGTCCGGATCTGGTGATCATGGATGTGAAGATGCCGCGCCGGGACGGCATCGACGCGGCGGCCGAGATCGCGTCGAAACGCGTTGCGCCGGTGGTCATCCTGACCGCCTTCAGCCAGCGTGACCTGGTCGAACGGGCACGCGACGCGGGGGCGATGGCGTACCTGGTGAAGCCGTTCACCAAGTCGGATCTGGTGCCGGCCATCGAGTTGGCCGCATCGCGATTCCATGAGATCGCCGCGCTCGAGAGCGAGGTCGCGAACCTCACCGACCGGCTCGAGACGCGCAAGCTGGTAGAGCGTGCCAAGGGTGTGCTCATGCAGACCCAGGGGCTATCCGAGCCGCAGGCGTTCAAGTGGATTCAGCGCACCGCCATGGATCGACGCACCACTATGAAGGCGGTCGCGGAAGTGGTGCTGGAGAACCTCGCGCCGAAGTAAGTCGCATTTGCCGGGTCGTCGCCCTGTTGTTGCCACTAATGCACTGAGGAAATTTACAGTGCGGTAACAACAGGGCGTTCCACTTTAGTTGCGATGTCACATGGATGATTCGAATGTGATGCGGACCTAACGTGGCCCGACTATGTTTCTGTGCGGGCCGATCGATGGGGCGGCCCTCCTCGGTCACCCCGGGGGCGCACAGAACATGAGGTGAATCGTGCTTGGTTCAATGACGCGCACGTCGACCATGCGGCACAGTCGCACGGTCAGGATGCTTGTCGTCGGGGCCGCGGCCGTACTCGCATTGGGCAGTGCCGGCTGCAGTAGCAAATCGACGGACAATTCGGGCGGAGGCGGGTCGAATCTGACCATTTCGCCCCTGGTGCAGGTGGACTCGCAGGGCAAGGAGGTCCCGGTCACGGACTCCAGCGCGGCCGCCGACCCCGCCGGTGACGGCAAGGGCAAGTGCGCCCCCCAGACCATCGCGATGGCTGGCCCGCTGACCGGCGACAACGCCAACCTCGGCCTCAACATCATCCGCGGTGTGAAGCTGGCGCTGGACCAGCACAACAAGGCCAACCCCGGCTGCCAGGTCTCGGTCAAGGAATTCGACACCGAGGGTGACCCGCAGAAGGCCACCCAGGTCATTCCGACCATCGTCAGCGACCCGTCGATCGTGGCGCTGATCGGCCCCACCTTCTCCGGTGAGACCAAGGCGACGGGCGCGATCCTCAACCAGGCCAACCTGCTGTCGCTGACGCCGTCGGCCACCAACGTCAGCCTCACCACCAACGGCTGGACCAACTTCTTCCGCGGTCTGGGCAATGACGGCATCCAGGGCCCGGCCGTGGCCGGATACCTGAAGGGCACCGGCAAGTTCAAGAAGATCTGCGTCATCGCCGACGACTCCGACTACGGCACCGGCCTGGCCAAGACGGTCACCGAGGGCCTGGGACCGATCGCCGACCCGAGCTGCGCGGCCAATGTGAAGGCCAAGCAGAAGGACTTCTCCGCGACCGTGTCGAAGATGGCCTCCGCCAAGCCGGACGGCATCTTCTACTCCGGCTACTACGCCGAAGCGGCGCCGCTGGTCAGCCAGCTGCGCGACGGTGGCGTGACCGCGACCTTCATCTCCGACGACGGCACCAAGGACGTCGAGTTCACCAAGCAGGCCGGCAGCAAGTCCAAGGACGCGCTGCTCTCCTGCCCGTGTGGTCCGGCCGGTGACAAGTTCGCCTCCGCGTACAAGGCGTTCAACAACTACGAGCCCGGCACCTACTCGACCGAGGGCTACGACCTGACCACGATCGTGCTCAAGGGCATCGAGGCCGGTAAGGTCACCCGCCCCGACCTGGTCGAATACGTGCGCGGCTACGACGGCCAGGGTCTGGCCCGTCAGTACAAGTGGGGTCCCACCGGTGAATTGGCCAACGCGTTGATCTGGATGTATCAGGTCAAGTAGCGATCACCGTTAATCGGAACAGCGTGTGCCGAATTCGTTTCGGCACACGCTGTTTTCCACGACAGCGGAAAGTAACGAATGTCTGCACCCGCTTTGGCCGATGTGACCCTCCTCGCGAGCGGATCCATCAAGTTCGATCTGTCCGGCGTCGCCGATCAATTCTGGCGGCTCACCGTCGAAGGACTGACCTACGGCTCGATCTATGCCCTGGTCGCGGTCGGCTACACACTCGTCTACGGTGTGTTGCGCCTGATCAATTTCGCCCATTCAGAAGTATTCATGCTCGGCACCTTCGGCCAGTTGGTCGGATTGATGGTGTTCGGATTCGCGGCGAGCGGTGATACGTACTCCCAGGGTGTCGGACTGACCGTGGTCTACCTCGCAGCGGCCATGGTCTTCGGCATGCTGGTCTCCGGCGCGGCCGCGGTGGCGCTGGAGCGGGTCGCGTACCGGCCACTGCGCAAACGCGGCGCGAAACCGCTGATCTTCCTGATCACCGCGATCGGAATGTCGTTCGTCCTGCAGGAATTCGTGCACTACATCCTGCCCAAGCTCACCGGCAACAAGCTCGGCGGCACCAACGCGCAGCAGCCGATCCAACTGGTGACGCCCACCGAGCAGTTCAAGTTCTTCGGCGCGTCGGTCACCAATGTCGCGCTGGTGATCGTGCTGGCCGCGGTGGCGCTGGCGCTCACCACCGAATTGCTGATCAACCGCACCAAATTCGGGCGCAGCATTCGCGCGGTGGCCCAGGACCCCGACACGGCGACGCTGATGGGCGTCTCCCGGGAGCGGGTCATCATGCTGACCTTCCTCATCGGCGGTGTGCTGGCGGGCGCCGCCGCGCTGCTGTACACGCTCAAGATCCCCAACGGCATCATCTACAACGGCGGATTCATCCTGGGCATCAAGGCTTTCAGCGCCGCGGTGCTGGGCGGTATCGGCAACCTGCGCGGCGCGCTGCTGGGCGGGTTGCTGCTCGGCCTGGCCGAGGACTACGGCCAGGTGCTCTTCGGCGATCAGTGGCGTGACGTGGTCGCGTTCGTGGTGCTGGTCGCGGTGCTCATGGTCCGGCCCACCGGCATTCTCGGGGAGAGCCTGGGGAGGGCGCGCGCATGACCGACACGAAAACGGCTCCCGCACCGCAGGGCTCGCCCGCGGGACGCGGCGTCGGCGACGCCATCCGCACCTGGTGGGCCGGGCTCTCGCGACCGGCGCAGTGGGCGTTCGGCATTCCGGCGGTCATCGTGCTGGCCGCGCTGCCGCTGTTCAAGCTGCCACTGCTGGACACGCCCGGCACCAGTTTCGGCGGGGTGATGGCGCAGTTCGCCATGTACGCGCTGATCGCCATCGGCCTGAATGTGGTTGTCGGACAGGCGGGTCTGCTCGACCTGGGCTATGTCGGCTTCTACGCGGTCGGGGCGTACTCGGTCGGCCTGCTGACCAGTCCGAACAGTCCGTGGAATCAAACCAATGGCGGCTGGCTCGATCCGCAGTGGGCGTGGCTGGCGTGCGTGCCGATCGCGATCCTGGCGACCGCGATCTCGGGTCTCATCCTGGGCACGCCGACGCTGCGTCTGCGCGGCGACTACCTGGCCATCGTGACCCTCGGCTTCGGTGAGATCGTCCGGCTGCTGGCCGACAATCTGCCCGAGATCACCAATGGCAGCCTCGGCCTGTCCCGCATCCAGTACCCGCATGTCGGCGAGTCCGACACCCATCCGGGCGGCTACTTCTCCTCCGGCAATCTCGGTGACGTGCACACCTGGAATGTGCTGGACCGGGCCAACTCCGGCACCTGGTGGTACTGGCTGGGCATCGTCCTGGTGGTCGCCGTGCTCATGCTGGTCGGCAATCTCGAGCGCAGCCGGGTGGGCCGCGCGTGGGTCGCCATCCGGGAGGACGAGGACGCGGCCGAGATCATGGGCGTGCCCACCTTCAAGTTCAAGCTGTGGGCGTTCATGATCGGCGCGGCCATCGGCGGCCTGTCGGGCGCGCTGTACGCGGGTCAGGTGCAGTACGTGAATCCGCAGGGGTTCAACGTCATCAACTCGATGCTGTTCCTGTGCGCGGTGGTGCTGGGCGGGCAGGGCAACAAGCTCGGCGTGATCGTCGGCGCGTTCCTGATCGTGTACCTGCCCAACCGGTTCATGGGCGTGAACGTGGGCGGGCAGTCCCTCGGCGACTACAAGTATCTGTTCTTCGGTCTCACGCTGGTGGTCGTGATGATCTTCCGGCCGCAGGGGCTGTTCCCGGCGCGGCAGAAACTGCTGACCTACGGGCGGCAGGTGTATCGGGCGGTGCGACGGCCCGCGGTGGCCGCGCAGACGACGGGAGCTGGACAGTGACGGGGCCGGGCGACGCGCTGTTCGACAACGAGGACATGGCGGCCGGGTACGCGCGGCCTGAGGTCGAGCCCAGCGCGGGCATGCTCGACGTCACCGAGGTGCTGCCCGTCTACAAGGACCCCGAGGTGGTCGCGGAAGTCGTTGCGCCGCATCGTGACATCGAGACCGAGGTCGGCGCGCCGCTCTTGCGCACCGACGGGCTCACCATGCGGTTCGGCGGCCTCACCGCGCTCGACAATGTGAGCTTCGAGATCCGCCGCGGCGAGATCCTCGGACTCATCGGGCCCAATGGGGCGGGCAAGACGACCTGCTTCAACGCCATCTCCGGGGTGTACCGCCCGTCGGACGGCACGGTCTACTTCGACGGCAAGCCGCTGACCAAGACCAAGCGCAACGAGATCACCCGGCTGGGCATCGCGCGCACCTTCCAGAACATCCGGCTCTTCGGGGAGATGACCGCGCTGGAGAACGTGGTCGTCGGCGCGGACGCCCGGCACAAGACCTCGGTCCCGGGCGCGCTCTTCCGCACCCCGCGGCACCGCGAGGAGGAGAGGGACGCGCTCGAGCGGGGCATGGCGCTGCTGGAGTACGTCGGCATCGCGGCGCACGCGGTCGAGAAGGCGCGCAACCTCTCCTACGGCGATCAGCGCCGCCTGGAGATCGCCCGCGCGCTGGCGACCGAGCCGAAACTGCTGTGCCTGGACGAGCCCGCCGCCGGGTTCAATCCGAGCGAGAAGTCGGCGCTCATGGATCTGATCCGCAAGATCCGCGACGACGGCTACACGGTGCTGCTCATCGAGCACGACATGCGACTGGTCATGGGCGTGACCGACCGCATCGTGGTGCTGGAATTCGGCCGCAAGATCGCCGACGGGTTGCCGGAGCAGATCCGCCAGGATCCCGCGGTGATCAACGCCTACCTGGGCGTGCCCGACGAGGCCGACGCCGAGTCGGCCGAGGACGCCGCCGAGGCGCGAAGCATTGCCGCCGAACCGGTTCCGGACCTCATCAAGCAGGCGCCCGGTTCCGCAGCACCCGCCACCTCGACCGGCGAGCCGCTGCTGACCGTCGAGGACATGGTCGTGAACTACGGCAGAATCCAAGCGCTGCACGGCATCTCGCTCGAAGTCGGTCAGGGTGAGCTGGTCACCCTGTTGGGCGCGAACGGCGCGGGCAAGACCACCACCATGCGCGCCCTGTCGGGCCTGCTGCCGCTGACCCGCGGCCGCATCATGTTCCAGGGCCGCGACATCACCCGCATGAAGGCCCACGAACGTGTGGTGGCGGGGCTGATCCAGGCTCCCGAGGGCCGCGGCGTCTTCCCGGGCATGACGGTCCAGGAGAACCTCGACATGGGGTGCCACGCACGGCCGTTCGCGTCCAAGGCGGACTACGCGACAACCTTGGACTGGGTCTTCGAGCTGTTCCCGCGCCTGCTGGAGCGCCGCCGCCAGGTGGGCGGCACCCTCTCCGGCGGCGAGCAGCAGATGCTGGCCATCGGCCGCGCCCTCATGGCCCGCCCGCAGCTGTTGCTGCTCGACGAGCCGTCGATGGGCTTGGCCCCCATGGTGATCCAGCAGATCTTCCGGATCATCGCCGACATCAACGCCCAGGGCACCACGGTCCTGCTGGTCGAACAGAACGCCCAGCAGGCCCTGACCCGCAGCGACCGCGCCTACATCCTGGAAACCGGCGAGGTGACCAAGACCGGCGACGGCCGAGCCCTGCTCACCGACCCCGCCGTCAAGTCCGCCTACCTCGGCGTCGGCTGACCCCACCCACCCCGAAAAGCATTCGGGCCGGTCACCTTCCGGTGACCGGCCCGAACCTTCAAGCAGGGGCGACAGGAATCGAACCTGCAACCTGCCGCTTTGGAGACGGCTGCTCTGCCAATTGAGCTACACCCCTTGGCGGGGGCAACGCTACCAGGTAGCGGGTCCTGGGTGAAATCGGTTTCGCTGACCTGGGGCGACGGGCCGAGTATGCCCGCTGCCCACGGATGTCGGGGGCGGTACCTAGACTCTTGCGGGTGACCCCTGCCTCTACTGATCAGCGCCCTGTTGCCGCGTCCGTGTCGCCGTCCGGGGAGCAGCCGACCCTGTTGCTGCTGGATGGGCATTCGCTGGCCTATCGGGCGTTCTACGCACTGCCGGCGGAGAACTTCAAGACGCAGAGTGGGCAGACCACGAACGCGGTGTACGGGTTCACGGCGATGTTGATCAATCTGCTGCGGGACGAGAAGCCCACGCATGTGGCGGCGGCGTTCGACGTGAGCCGCAAGACGTTCCGGACCGAGGCGTACCCCGAGTACAAGGCCAATCGGGCCACGACGCCGGACGAGTTCAAGGGGCAGGTGGAGACCACCCAGGAAGTGCTGGGTGCGCTGGGGATTCCGGTGATGGCCATCGAGGGGTACGAGGCGGACGACGTCATCGCCACCCTCGTCACGCAGGCCGTGCCGGAGGGGTTCAAGGTGCTCATCGTGACCGGCGACCGGGATTCGCTGCAGCTGGTCAACGACGACGTCACCGTGCTCTACCCGAAGAAGGGCGTCTCCGAGCTGACCCGGTTCACCCCGACCGCGGTGGAGGAGAAGTACGGGCTCACCCCGGCGCAGTACCCGGACTTCGCGGCGCTGCGCGGCGACCCGAGTGACAATCTGCCGGGTATTCCGGGCGTGGGGGAGAAGACCGCGACCAAGTGGATCCGCGAATACGGGGATCTGGCCACGCTGGTCGACCAGGTGGACAAGGTGAAGGGCAAGGTCGGAGACGCGTTGCGCGCCAACCTGTCCAGCGTCGTGCTGAACCGGCAGCTCACCGAGATGGTGAAGACCGTGCCGCTGCCGTACACCCCCGAGCAGCTGGCCATGCAGCCGTGGGATCGGGACAAGATCCACCGCCTGTTCGACGAGCTCGAGTTCCGCGTCCTGCGCGACCGCCTGTTCGACACCCTGGCCCCGGTGGAGCCCGAGGCCGAGTCCGGGTTCGAGATCAGCGGCAGCGCGCTGGCGGCGGGCACCGTCGCCGCCTGGCTGGCCGAGCACGCCGGACCCGGTGCGCGGCACGGGGTTTCCGTGGTCGGCAACGGCTCACCGGTCACCGGTGACGCCCAGGCCGTCGCGCTGGCCGCCGCCGACGGCGAGGGCGCCTACATCGATGTCCACACGCTGACTCCCGAGGACGAGAAGGCGCTCGGCGCATGGCTCGCCGACCCGGAGATCCCGAAGGCGCTGCACGAGGCCAAGAACGCCATGCACGCCCTGCGCGGTCGCGGCTGGCGGCTGGCCGGGCTCACCAGCGACACCGCGCTGGCCGCCTACCTGATCCTGCCGGGCCAGCGCACCTTCAATCTGGAGGACCTGTCCCTGCGCTATCTGAGCCGGGAACTGCGCGTCGACAATGCCGGGGAGACCCAGCTGTCGCTGCTCGACGACGAGGACGAGGTCGACGCCGAGGTCGCCAACGCCCAGATGCTGCGCGCCCGAGCGGTTTACGACCTCGCCGACGCCTTCGACACCGAACTCGAGCGCATCGAATCCACCGCGCTGCTGCGCGATATGGAACTGCCGCTGCTGAGCGTGCTGGCCGACCTGGAGGCCGCGGGCGTCGCGGTCGACTCCGCTCAGCTCGAGCAGCTGCAGCGCGAGTTCGCCGACCGCGTCGCCGAGGCCGCCGAGGCGGCCTACGGCGTCATCGGCAAGCAGATCAACCTGGGCTCGCCCAAGCAGCTGCAGGTGGTCCTGTTCGACGAGCTCGACATGCCGAAGACCAAGCGCACCAAGACCGGCTACACCACCGACGCGGACGCGCTCGAGGGCCTCTACGAGAAGACCCAGCACCCGTTCCTGCAGCACCTGCTCGAGCACCGCGACGCCACCCGCCTCAAGGTGACCGTCGACGGCCTGCTCAAGTCGGTCGCCGACGACGGCCGCATCCACACCACCTTCAACCAGACGGTCGCCGCCACCGGCCGCCTGTCCTCGACCGAGCCGAACCTGCAGAACATCCCGATCCGCACCGACATGGGCCGCCGCATCCGCGACACCTTCGTCGTCGGCCCCGGCTACGAGTCGCTGATGACCGCGGACTACAGCCAGATCGAGATGCGGATCATGGCCCACCTGTCCAAGGACGAGGGCCTCATCGAGGCCTTCAACTCGGGTGAGGACCTGCACAACTTCGTCGCCTCCAAGGCCTTCGACATCCCGATCGCCGAGGTGGAGCCGGAGCTGCGCCGCCGCATCAAGGCCATGTCCTACGGCCTGGCCTACGGTCTGTCCGCGTACGGCCTGTCCCAGCAGTTGAAGATCAGCGCCGACGAGGCGAAGGTCCAGATGGACATCTACTTCAACCGTTTCGGCGCCATCCGCGACTACCTGCACGACGCCGTCGATCAGGCCCGCAAGGTCGGCTACACCGAGACCCTGTTCGGCCGCCGCCGCTACCTGCCGGACCTGGATTCCAGCAACCGGCAGCGCCGCGAGGCCGCCGAGCGCATGGCCCTCAACGCCCCCATCCAGGGCACCGCGGCCGACATCATCAAGGTCGCCATGATCGACACCCAGCAGGCGATCCGGGCGGCGGGCCTGAAATCGCGCATGCTGCTCCAGATCCACGACGAACTCGTCTTCGAGGTCGCCGCGGGGGAGCGGGAGCAACTGGAATCGCTTGCGCGCGAGCACATGTCCAATGCCATCGAACTGTCGGTGCCGCTGGAGGTGTCGGTGGGCGTGGGTCGCAGCTGGGATTCGGCCGCGCACTAGGGAACTCGACACGCACTCGCGAGTCGCGCGACACGCGGACGGCCCGCACCGGGTTTCGGTGCGGGCCGTCCGCGTCTCGGACGCCGTCCGCGCGCGCTTGGGCACCCGCTCGCCACCCGCTGTACGGGTTGCCGGAATTGCGTCGACCTGGGGATGTTCACGAATCGGATGTTTGCCGGGCCCACAGTGTTTGCTCGCGGCCGCGCCGGAGGCCGTGTGGCGCCCGTCGCATTGGCGGTGACCTGCGACGAAGTTACTCGTGGGTCCCTCACGAATGTGGTTGCCATTGCGTGAGCGTCCCCCTATGCTCGACCCCGTGCCGAATCCCGCCAACAGCCGCAGCGCAGCGCTCGATGTCGCAGACCGCGACCGCGCAGCGCTTATTTCGCTTACCGCGAATGTGGCCGGCGATCGGGTACTCGTAGTTCTCCGCCGTAGCGGGGTCTGATTCGGACCGGCCCCTCGCTGCGGCCGATGAAACTTTCTTTTGCTGGTCCCCTCTGTCAATTCTTCGGAAGAAGTCGGGAAGACCTAGTTCAATGACCATCACCCTGGATACCGCCATGTTCATCGCCGCCGCCCCCGCGAGCCTGCGGGCCGAATGCGCCGGACTGACCCCCGCCGAGTTCCATGACCGCTACTGCGACCCGATGGGCCCGGTCAAGCTCAGCGACTGGACGCCGATCGGCGACCGCGCCGGTACGGCCACCCTCGAAATCGCCTCCCACCTGCGCACCGTCGTGGCGACCGGCAGCCCGGTGGCCGCGCTCACCTCGGCGCTCTACGACGAGGGCTACCCGGTGGAGATCCTCGCCTTCCACCAGCGCCGCACTCAGGACGGCACCGCCACCTTCGTGCAGTGCGAGTTCAACGGCCGCCGTGGCTGGGGCGCCGCCCTCGCCGACGACGCCGCCGAGTCGACCATCCGCGCCATGATCGCGGGCATCAACCACCTCGGCTCGCACTTCTGATCCCTCCGTGAAAAGCGAAGCGCCGCAACTCCTTCGGGAGTCGCGGCGCTGACGCTGCGGCGGGAGGCGGCTACTTGGCGGATTCCTGCTCGGCGAGCTGCTTGCGCACCTCGTCCATGTCGAGGGCCTTCACCTGGGTGACCAGATCCTCGAGCGCGGCCGGGGGCAGCGCGCCGGGCTGCGCGAAGACCAGCACGCCCTCGCGGAACGCCATGATGGTCGGGATGGAGCGGATGTTGGCCGCGGCGGCCAGTCCCTGCTGATCCTCGGTGTCGACCTTGCCGTGCACCACGTCGGGGTGGGTTTCGGACGACTTCTCGAAGGTGGGGGCGAAGCTGCGGCACGGACCGCACCACGAGGCCCAGAAGTCGACGAGAACCACGTCGTTACCGGTGACTACCTCGTCGAAGTTCTGTTCGGTCAGGGTCTGGGTGGCCATGGCTTCCTCTCGTATCGATGTCCCCGGTCCAACACCGGGCCCTGCGGTTATCTTCCCCGCGTCACCGGGCGGGCCGGTCACCGGCGGTCACCGACCATTCGGCGCGCCGGTCACCGTCCCACCGGCGGATACCCTCCACGGTAGCCCGCACGTCCTTGTCCCAGCCCACCGCGCCCAGCGCGGCGTCGAATTGGCCCGGTTTCAGCCGGCGGGCGAGGGTGACATGCGGGGTCCAGCTGTCGGGCCGGACATTGCCGGGGATGCCGGGGCAGTCGGCGATGACCCGGAACAGCCTGTGCTGCAAGGAGATCAGCGGTTCGGATGGCACCACCGCCCGAACCAGCACGGCGGCACGGGATCCGAAGACCAGCAGTCCGCCCAGGCGCACCGGGAACGGCCGGAAGTCCTGCTGCGCCAAGACCTTGTCCAGCCGGGGCCAGATCTCGGAGGCCACCGCGATGGTGATGTGCGGCCGGTACCAGGGCCCGGGGGTGTGCAGGCCGAGTTCGCTCAGCGCCGCCCACTGCCGCCGCACCGCGGCCTCGGACGCCTCGTCGAGCACCAGTTCCACCGATTGCACCATGGTGTCCTGAACTTACGCGCGATCCCCGTCCAGGTCTCGAAACAGGCGTGGCAGCGTGTGCCGGAGCACGACGGCGGCGGGGCTTGCGCGAGGATGACTGCCATGAGCGACAGCGACACTCGAATCCGGCTCGGCGTGCTGGAGGGTGACGGCATCGGCCCCGAAATCGTCCGCGCCACCCGGCATGTGGTCGACGACGCCTTCGAGACCACCGGCCTGCCGCCGGTGGAGTGGGTCCCGCTGCCGCTGGGGCACGAGGCGATCGAACAGTACGGCGACCCGGTGCCCGAACAGACGCTCGCCGCGCTGGCCGAACTCGACGCCTGGATCATGGGCCCGCACGACAGCGCCTCCTACGCGCCCGAACACCGCACCGGCCTGCCGCCCGCGGGCGCGGTCCGCAAGCGCTTCGGTCTCTACGCGAACATCCGCCCGGCCCGCAGCCTCGAAGGCGTGCGCGCACTGGCCCAGGACATGGATCTGCTGATCCTGCGGGAGAACACCGAGGGCCTCTACGCCGACCGCAATATGGCCGCCGGTTCCGGCGAGTTCCAGCCGTCGCGGGATGTCGCGCTGTCGGTCGGCGTGTTCACCCGGGCCGCGATCGAACGCATCGCGCGACTGGGGTTCGAGATCGCGTCGGAGCGTTCGAAGAAGCTGACCGTGGTGCACAAGGCCAATGTGTTGCCCATGACCATGGGCATGTTCCGCGACATCTGTTATGAGGTGGCCGCGGACTACCCGGACGTGGAGATCGACGACGAGCACGTGGACGCGGCGGCCGCGCATCTGGTCCGCGCGGCCCGCGACTACGACGTGATCGTCACCGAGAATCTGTTCGGCGACATCCTGTCCGATCTGGCGGGCGAATTGAGCGGTTCGCTCGGTATGGCCGCCTCGGTGAACTGCTCCGATACCCAGATCATGGCGCAGGCGGTACACGGCGCGGCCCCGACCCTGGCGGGGCGTAATCGCGCGAATCCGGTGGCGCTGTTCGGCTCCGCGGCGGCGATGCTGCACTGGATGGGTCGCACCCAGCGCTACAGCGCGTTGCGCCGGGTCGGCGACCGCATCGAACGCTCGGTTGCTGATACGTTGCGGGCTGGTGTTGCAACGTCCGATTTGGGTGGGCTAGCCTCTACCTCCGAATTCACCGAGCAGGTGCGCGCACGGCTGCACCGCTGGTGAGCGCGCATTCCGGGCCGGGCGTGTTCGGCCCCGCTCTGGCGTGTCGCCGATTAATCTTCGGTTACCGGCCGACGCGGACGGTGTCACTCGCTTACATTTCAAACGGCGGGCGACCCACGGATGTCGCGCACCCGAACTGTGGAGGACTGCTGTGTCTGTTCGTAACTCTTTTCGCGGGCGTGCCCTGCGAGCCGCTGTCGTCGTCGCCGGTGGCGCTCTCGCACTGACCGCGTGTACCAGTAATTCGGAGTCCAGCGGTCCCGAGGTGGCCAAGGTCGACGTGGCCAAGGTCGACACCATCGCGGCCAAGGTGCCCTCCGACATCAAGTCCTCCGGCAAGCTGACCGTCGGCGTCAACGTTCCGTATCAGCCCAACGAGTACCGGGATCCGTCCAGCGGCAAGATCGTCGGCTTCGACGTCGACCTGATGGACGCGGTCGCCAAGGTGCTGGGCCTGAACGCGGACTACAAGGAAGCCGACTTCGAGAAGATCATCCCCTCCATCGAGGCCGGCACCTACAACCTCGGCATGTCCTCCTTCACCGACAACAAGGAGCGCGAGGCCACCGCCGACTTCGTCACCTACTTCTCCGCGGGCAGCCAGTGGGCCCAGCAGAAGGGCAAGACCGTCGACCCGGACAATGCCTGCGGCAAGCGAGTCGCGGTGCAGCGCACCACCGTTCAGGACACCGATGAGATCCCGGCCAAGTCCAAGGCGTGCGTCGCCGCGGGCAAGCCGGAGATCCAGAAGGTCGCCTACGACGAGCAGTCCGCCGCCGCCAACGCGCTGGTCCAGGGCCAGGTCGACGCCATGTCCGCCGACTCCCCGGTGACCGCGTACGCGATCAAGCAGGCGGGCGACAAGATCGAGCCCGCGGGCAAGATCTTCGATTCCGCGCCGTACGGCTGGCCGGTCAAGAAGGGCTCCACGCTGGCGCCGGTGCTGCAGGAAGCCGTGCAGTACCTGATGGACAACGGCCAGTACAAGAAGATCGCCGACAACTGGGGTGTCCAGGAGGGCGCGATCACCAAGTCCGTCATCAACGGAGCCAGCTGACCTCCTATGTCGCAGGACACGAACCACCTCTCGATGCCGGTCGAGAGCTCCGAGCCCGAGCCGATCAAGGCGATTCCGCTGCGACGGCCGGGCCGGTGGATCGCCGCCGCGATCATCCTGATCGCCCTGGCCCTGTTCCTCTGGGGCGCCAAGACCAACGAGGCCTACCACTGGAACACCTACTTCAAGTACCTGGGTGACAAGCGAATCGCCCAGGGCGCGTTGGTGACTCTGGAACTGACCGTGCTGGCCATGCTGATCGGCGTGGTGCTCGGCGTGCTGCTGGCGGTCATGCGCCTGTCGCCGAACCCGGTGCTGCGCTCGGTGGCGTGGGCGTATCTGTGGATCTTCCGCGGGACGCCGGTCTATGTGCAGCTGGTGTTCTGGGGCCTGTTCCCGTCGCTGTACAAGACCGTCACCGTGGGTGTGCCGTTCGGGCCGTCGCTGGCGCACTTCGATGTGCAGCACTGGTCGGCGCCGTTCTTCTTCGCCATGATCGGCCTGGGGCTCAACGAGGCCGCCTACATGGCCGAAATCGTGCGCGCCGGAATCAATTCGGTGGGCGAGGGGCAGCGCGAGGCGTCGGTGGCGCTGGGCATGTCGTGGTCGCAGACCATGACCCGTACGGTGCTGCCGCAGGCCATGCGGGTGATCATCCCGCCGACCGGCAACGAGCTCATCTCCATGCTGAAGACCACCTCGCTGGTGACGGCCATTCCGCTCACCACCGACCTCTACGGCCGGGCCCGCGACATCTACAGCGTGAACTTCCAGCCGATCCCGCTGCTGCTGGTCGCCGCCACCTGGTATCTGGCCGTCACCAGCGTGCTCATGATCGGCCAGTACTACCTGGAGCGGTACTACTCGCGCGGTTCCTCCCGGCAGCTGACCGCGAAACAGTTGCGCGCCTTGGCCCAGGCGCAGGTCGCCGGCGGAACGGGATAGGTGAACATGTCCGAGGATTCGATGTCGTTCTCCAAGGAATCCACGCCGCTGATCGACGGCTCGCTGCCGCCCTCGGCGGTGCCGATGGTGCGCGCCGACCGGGTGTGCAAGAGCTTCGGCGCGCTGAACGTGCTCAAGGGCATCACCCTCGAGGTGAAGCGCGGCGAGGTGCTGTGCCTGATCGGCCCGTCCGGTTCCGGCAAGTCCACCTTCCTGCGCTGCATCAACCATCTCGAGCGGGTCAATGCCGGACGCCTGTACGTGGACGGCGATCTGGTCGGGTACCGCGAGAAGAACGGCAAGCTCTACGAGCTGCACCCGCGCGACGCCGCCAAGCAGCGCCGCGATATCGGCATGGTGTTCCAGCACTTCAACCTGTTCCCGCACCGCACAGCGCTGGAGAACATCATCGAGGCGCCGACCCAGGTCAAGAAGCTCAAGCGGGCCGACGCGGTGGCCCGCGCCCGCGACCTGCTGGCCCGAGTCGGCCTGGCGGACAAGGCCGACGCCTACCCCGCCCAGTTGTCGGGCGGTCAGCAGCAGCGTGTCGCCATCGCCCGCGCCCTGGCCATGGACCCCAAGCTGATGCTCTTCGACGAGCCCACCTCGGCGCTGGACCCGGAGCTGGTGGGTGAGGTGCTCGGTGTCATGCGGGAACTCGCGGCCTCGGGCATGACCATGGTGGTCGTCACCCACGAGATGGGTTTCGCCCGCGAGGTCGCCGACCAGCTGGCCTTCATGGACGGCGGAGTGGTCGTGGAGGCGGGCGATCCGCGCGAGCTGCTCGCCAACCCCCAGCAGGACCGGACCAAGGCGTTCCTCTCACGAATCCTCTAGGTCCGCAACGAGATCAGGGAGCCCTCGGTACGGGGGCTCCCTGATCCGCTATGTGCGGAGGAACTCCAGTACGGGCGCGGTCTGACCGAGGATGGCGTGGCCGACGCCCGGGAGCACCCGGGTGGTCGCGTTCGGGATGGATTGCTGCGCGCGGCGGGCGGTGTCGGCGGACTTGAACATGACGTCGTCCGCGCCCACGATCACCAGGACCGGCATCGGGAGGGCGCTCAGCTGCGCGTCGGTGAAGATGGGCAGTTTGCCGGTGCGCGGGTTGAAGTGGGTGAAGGTCAGCGTCACGTCGTCGAGGATCTCGGCGTGGTCGGTGAGGTTCAGGCCGGTGACGATGGCGGCCGAGCGGCGCAGGTCGTGGTTGCTGAACAGGTGATCGAGCAGGTTCTTGAAGATCCAGCCGTAGCGCTGCTTGCCGATCCCGCCGGGGCACAGCAGCGCCAGCTTGGTGACGGCGTCGGGCCGGCGGACTGCGTAGTCCAGGGCGGTCCAGCCGCCCAGTGACATGCCGACGAAGGCCGCCGCGGAAACGCTCAGTCCGGCAAGGACATCGTCGAGCCACGACGCGACCGCGTCCGAGCCGAGCACCGGGCGGGACTCGGCGCTGCCGCCGGGCTCGCCCACCATGTCGACGGCGTAGACGCGGAAATCGGTTGCCCAGGAGGCGATGTCGCCGAGCCAGGTGGCGGAGTTGGCCCCGGACCCGTGCAGCAGGATCACCGGTGGCGCGTCCTTCGGGCCGGAGGCCAGCACGAAGGTGTCGCCCTCCCGGGTCGGAATGTGCAACTGCTCCACCGCGACCGGCCAGCGGCGCACCAGTTCCTGATAGCGGGCCTGGATGGCGGCCCGTCCGGCCTCGGACTTGTAGATCGCGTTCACGACGCGAGAACTCCTTCCATGTATTCGAGCAGCCGGGCGGTATCGCCCAGGCCGCCGACGAGAATGACCTTCAGCCGGGCGCGTTCGCGGTCGTAGAAGGTCTGCACCCGCAGCGGTTGCCCGTCTCCGGTGTGGGTGCCCGCCGCCGCGGTCAGCAGCGTGCTCACCCGGTCGGCGATCGAGGGATCCGCGGCGTCGACCTCGACGATGCTGGACACCTCCGAATACCGTTGCGGGGCAGTCGATCCGGCCTCGGGTGCGGGCAGGCCGGTGAAGGCTTCCAGATCGGCCCGGGTGATGCGGTACTGCTTGCCGATGCGGGTGGCGGGCAGCTTTCCTTCGCGCACGTACCCGCGGACAGTGCGCACGTGCAGGCCTAGGCGTTCGGCGACTTCCTCGACGGAGTAGAGACGATCGGTCATGAAAACTACCCTAACGTTCCCTGTGTGGAGTAGCAATAGGGAAGTTTGGGTAATTATGTGATGGCACTTACGTGGAGCCGTCAAGTCAACTACAGTTTGTAGTAGATATTCGGTCGCACCGTTGGGAGGCGGCGACATGGCGATGACGGCGACAGGGGAGCGTCCGGTGGCGCGGGCGCGAGGAAGCTTTCTGCAAGGGGCGGTATTCGTGGTCGGAGTCGTCCATATCGTGTGGGCGATCGTGGGCTGGATCGCCGAACCCAGCTTCGCGATGGGCGAACACGCCCCGGCCACACCGGTTCTCGGCATGGACTACAACGGCTGGCACGGGCTCGCGGGCCTGCTGCTGTTCACCCCCGCGCTGCTCGCCGCCCTGCGCAGGCGCTGGGCCGCCTGGTACTGCGTGATCGCCGCTGTCGGAGGCGGATTCGTGGTCGGGATCTGGGCGCTGTTCGCGCACAGCGTCGTGATGTTCAGCTTCCCGAATCACCGGAGCGACGCCATCGAGCACATCGTGACCGGTGTCGTACTGCTGGCTCTGGTCGGGATTCAGGCCGTGCGGGACCGCGGTCTGCGAGCCGTATTCGCCTGACCCGGCGACTTCCAGCTCGCGAGCGCGATACGGAGTTGGCCGAGCAGGACTTTCGTGGCCGGGCTCAGGGGCCGCTCGGTGCTCCACGCCAGCACCAGGCGGCCGCACATCGCCGGATCGATCTCCAGGGTGCGGATACCGAGGCGAGCGGCCTCCTCCGCCGGAATTCTCGGAATGACGGCGATGCCGAGGTCGTGGGCGGCCAGCCGGATGAGCAGCGGGGGTGCGGCGGCCTCGAACGCCACATCGGGTACCAGAGAGGCCGCGGCGCAGGCGTTTTCGAGTAGTGCGCGCAACCCGGTTCCGGTGGGCAGGCAGATGAGCGGGTGCTGGCACAGTTCGGCCAGGGTGATCCGGGCGCCGAAGCCCTCGGCCGCCGCGGGCACGGCCGCCACGATGGTGCTCTCGTAGATGAGCTCGGTGCCGATGCTCGGGTCCAGATCCTCCGAGATGGAGAGCAGGCCGATGTCCAGCTCGCCGCGGCGCAGAGCGCCGTACATGGCGTCGGAAGTGTCCTCGGTGAGGGAGATGCCGATCTGCGGGTGATCGCGGTGGAAGTCGGACAACACCTGCGCGATGTCGATCTCCTCGCCCGCCGCGCCGGAGATCAAGCCGACCCGCACATGCCCGCGCAGCAGGCCGGTGAACTCGTCCACGGCGTGGGTGATGCGCTCGACATGTTCGAGGGCCGCGCGGGCGATCGGCAGCACCGCCTCGCCGACCGGGGTGAGCGTGACCGAGCGGCTGGTCCGATCCAGCAAGGGTTGTCCCAGTTCGCGTTCCAGCCGGCGGATCTGCGCGCTGAGGCCGGGCTGGGCCAGGTGCAGGCGGGCCGCCGCGCGGGTGAAGTTCGCTTCCTCGGCGACCGTGACGAAGTAGCGCAGCTGACGCAGTTCCATAACTGATGATTCTAGCTTCGAGAAGAACTATCTGTTGGAGTTATTGTTCCGAGGCGAGCAGGGTGGGAGGCATGACGAAGACAGCGATCACCGAACTGCCCGCCACCACCGGACCCGTCTTCCAACCCGGCGACACCGGCTATGACGCCGAGATCGCCGGGTTCCAAACCGCTTACACCCACCGGCCCGCCGTCGTGGTGGCCGCGGCTCACGCCGAGGACGTCCGCGCCGCGGTGGAATACGCGGCGCGGCACGGACTTCCGGTCGCCGTGCAGGCCACCGGGCACGGCCTGTCGGTCGCCACCGACGGCGGCGTGCTCATCACCACCCGCCGCCTCGCCGACATCCGCGTCGACGCGGACGCGCGCACCGCCCGCATCGGGGCGGGCGTGCGGGCCGGAGCCCTGATCGAGGCGGCCGCCGCGCACGGACTGGCGCCGCTGAACGGCTCCTCGCTCTCGGTCGGTGTGGTCGGTTACGTCCTCGGCGGCGGCATCGGCATTCTGGCTCGCGAATACGGTTACGCCGCAGAGCATGTGCGGGCCGTCGAGATCGTCACCGCCGACGGTCGCCTGCGCCGACTGACGCCCGGGGACGAGCTGTTCGGCGCGGTGCTGGGCACCGGCGGCAACTTCGGCGTGGTCACCGCGCTGGAACTGGACCTGCTGCCCGTCACCCGGGTCTACGGCGGCCAGTTGCAGTTCGACACCGCGCTGGTCGCCCCGGCGCTGCAGGCCTGGCGCCGGTGGACCCGGCAGGCGCCCGAGACCGTCACCTCGGCCATCACCATGCTGACCTTCCCCGACCTCCCGCAGGTGCCCCCGCACCTGCGCGGGCGGTACGTGGCGACCATCAATATCGCCTTCACCGGCACCGAGGCCGAGGGCGAGCGCCTCGTCGCGCCGCTGCGCGCGGTCGGGGAGCGCGTGACCGACGACCTGCGGATGATGCCCTACACGGAAAGCCATGCCATCTACCGGGATCCCGATCACCCGCACGCCTACACCGCCACCAACGCGCTGCTCTCGGATCTGCCCGCCGATGCCGCCGACGCTTTCCTGGCGGCGACCGGACCCGAGGCCGCGCCGCCCACGGTGGCCGGATTCCGGCACCTCGGCGGGGCGCTGAGCCGCCCGGGCCCGCACGGAATCTCGATGGACCACCGCGACGCGCGGTACATCGCGCGGGTGCTGGCCATGCCGCGGCCGGACAACGCCGATGCGGTGCGCGATCAGCTGGCGCTGGCGCGAAAGACGGTGCGGCCGTGGACCGTCGGTCACAACCTCAACTTCCTCTACGGCAGTGGTGACCAGGCCGACGAGGCGCAGACCCGCGCCGGGTACAGCCCCGCCACCTACGACCGGCTGGCCGCGCTCAAGACGAAGTACGACCCCGCCAACCTGTTCCGCAACAACCGCAATATCCGCCCGAATTGAT
Organism: Nocardia sp. NPDC056611; assembly: GCF_042792755.1. NCBI lineage: Bacteria > Bacillati > Actinomycetota > Actinomycetes > Mycobacteriales > Nocardiaceae > Nocardia > Nocardia sp. NPDC056611. Next base: position 116,407 of record NZ_JBHTVV010000009.1, on the reverse strand, counting down.
CGGCCGGCACCCGAAACCATGTGCCCCGCCGCACCTTTGCGCGGCGGGGCACGCTGCTTTTCACGCTTGCCGCGCCGGCGCGGCCGCGCTATCGTCGTGATATCACTTCGATACTAGGAGAGTGTCATGGAGATGCGTCGGGCCTTCCGGTTGAACGGGTTCCTCCTGCTGGGGGTCTTCATCCTGCTGGTGGTCGGAATCGTGCTGGAGTCGCACGCGCTGAGCAGCGGCGGCGCCACCGGAGGTGCGCGGACCGTCATCGGCGTCGCGCTGGCGGTCACCATCCTGGCCGCGGTGCTCGCCGCCAGCGGCTTCATCACGGTGAATCCCAACCAGGCCAAGGTGATCCAGTTCTTCGGCCGCTACATCGGCTCGGTCGACGAGTCCGGCTTCCACTGGGTGACCCCGCTGTCCAGCCGCCGCGGCATCTCGCTGCGCATCCGCAACTTCGAGACCCAGAAGCTGAAGGTCAACGACCTGGACGGCAACCCGGTCGAGATCGCCGCGGTCGTCGTCTACCAGGTGGTGGACAGCTACAAGGCCGCCTTCGCCGTCGACGACTACGAGGACTTCGTGCGCACCCAGTCCGAGACCGCTGTCCGGCACCTGGCCACCACCCACCCGTACCAGACCGACGACGCGAGCACCTCGAGCCTGCGCGACGGCGCGGAGGTCGCGGGTGAACTGACCGCGGAGCTGCGCGCCCGCACCGAACTGGCCGGCATCGAGATCATCGAGGCCCGCATCACCCACCTCGCCTACGCGCCGGAGATCGCCCAGGCCATGCTGGTCCGCCAGCAGGCCGCTCAGGTGGTCGCCGCTCGCAGCCGCATCGTCGAAGGCGCGGTCGGTATGGTCGGCATGGCGCTGGACCGGCTCGCGGAACAGGGCGTGGTCGACCTGGATGAGGAGCGCAAGGCGGCGATGGTGTCCAATCTGCTGGTCGTGCTGTGCGGGGACCGCTCCGCCGCACCCGTGGTCAACGCCGGCACCCTCTACGCCTGATGTCCGCCGCCAAACGCGAGCCGAAACGCGTGCTGCTGCGCCTGGACCCGGCCGTCCACGACGCCATCGCCAAATGGGCGGCCGATGACCTGCGCAGCATCAACGCCCAGATCGAGTACGCGCTCCGGATGGCTCTCAGACAAGCGGGCCGCGAACCCAAATAGTCACGACACCGGTTCGGCACTGTCGATCCGGTAGCCCCCCGGACGGGACCAGCCGCGCACGCCGCGGCTCGGTCCCGTTCCGGCTGTCGGGTCCGTCGGTCTCAGTTCGCTTTTTCGGTGACGAAAATAGCTGTGCCGGGGAAGATCTCGCCCCGGAGGGGGCTCCACTGGCCCCATTCGCGGTCGAGCCATTCGGGCCAGTCGGGTTCGATGATGTCCTTCACGATCAGCCCCGCGGCGACGATCTCGCGGACGCGGTCGCCGATGGTGCGGTGGTGCTCGACGTAGGTGGGCTCGCCGTCGGGGCCGACCTCCACATAAGGGGTGCGGTCGAAATAGGGGATGGTGGCGCGCAGGCCGCCGGGGCCCGGATCGTCGGGGAAGATCCAGCGCATGGGGTGATTGACGGAGAAGACCCAGCGGCCGCCGGGACGCAGGACGCGGTGGACTTCACGCATCACCCGGGCCGAGTCGGCGACGAAGGGAACCGCGCCGAAGGCCGAGCAGGCCAGGTCGAACGATTCGTCGGCGAACGGCAAATCCTCGGCTCCCGCCTGGATCAAAGGGACGCGGGGTCCGCCCGCCGCCATCGCGGCCAGACCGCGGTCGAGCATGGAACGGGAGATATCGAGGCCGACCGGGTGCGCGCCGTGCGAGGCGAGCCAGCGCGAGCAGGGTGCCGAGCCGCAGCCGATCTCCAGGATCCGCTTGTCCTCTATATCACCGAGCAGATGCCAGTCACCCTCGTGCAACCCCTCCGGGCACCACACGAACTCGCCGGCGGGGGAGTCCACGCCGAGGAAGTCGGCGTGCGTCTCGTGATAGGCCGCCGCGTCGGCGTCCCACCACTTGCGGCTGGCGCGCTGACTCGACTCCGAATCGACCTTGGCGCGGGTCACTCCCACCGTGCCGAGCAGGGTATTGGCCTGGGCGTGCCGGACGTCGTCGGGGGTGGCAGAGTGATCTTCGGACATGGGCACACCCTAGCGAGGCTTGCGATGAGACCCATGTTTGCTTGGTACAACACCCGTCGCGTACGCTGTTTTCCGCGAGTGTCTTCTGTACCCGGTTTCTCGAGACCGCGTAGAGCAGATAATCGTGCTGTGAGTCCGCAAGCTGTCTTTGGAAGTTACAGCCACGGCAGCGTTGTGCAACGTTAGATCCATTGCCCGCTGTTCGCAGCAAAACCGAAAGTCCACATGTCCACTACCGACCACAATCCGTCCGGAGCCTCCCAACACATGCCCACCACTGTCACCTCGCCGCAGGTTGCCGTCAACGACATCGGCACTGCCGAGGACTTCCTCGCCGCCATCGACAAGACCATCAAGTACTTCAACGACGGCGATATCGTCGAAGGCACGATCGTCAAGGTCGATCGCGATGAGGTCCTTCTCGACATCGGTTACAAGACCGAAGGCGTGATCCCGTCTCGCGAACTGTCCATCAAGCACGATGTCGACCCCAATGAGGTCGTTTCCGTGGGCGATGAGGTCGAGGCCCTCGTTCTCACCAAGGAGGACAAGGAAGGCCGCCTGATCCTGTCGAAGAAGCGCGCTCAGTACGAGCGGGCTTGGGGCACGATCGAGGAGCTCAAGGAGAAGGACGAGGCCGTCAAGGGCACCGTCATCGAGGTCGTCAAGGGCGGCCTGATCCTGGACATCGGTCTGCGCGGCTTCCTCCCGGCGTCGCTGGTCGAGATGCGCCGTGTCCGCGACCTCCAGCCGTACGTCGGCAAGGAGATCGAGGCCAAGATCATCGAGCTCGACAAGAACCGCAACAACGTGGTCCTGTCGCGTCGCGCCTGGCTCGAGCAGACCCAGTCCGAGGTCCGCAGCGAGTTCCTGCACCAGCTGCAGAAGGGCCAGGTCCGCAAGGGTGTGGTCTCCTCCATCGTCAACTTCGGTGCCTTCGTGGACCTGGGTGGCGTGGACGGTCTGGTGCACGTCTCCGAGCTGTCCTGGAAGCACATCGACCACCCGTCCGAGGTTGTCGAGGTCGGCAACGAGGTCACCGTCGAGGTTCTCGACGTCGACCTGGACCGCGAGCGTGTCTCCCTGTCGCTCAAGGCGACCCAGGAAGACCCGTGGCGTCAGTTCGCCCGCACCCACGCGATCGGTCAGATCGTGCCGGGCAAGGTCACCAAGCTGGTTCCGTTCGGTGCGTTCGTGCGCGTCGAAGAGGGCATCGAGGGCCTGGTGCACATCTCCGAGCTGGCCGAGCGCCACGTCGAGGTCCCGGACCAGGTTGTCGCCGTCGGCGACGACGCCATGGTCAAGGTCATCGACATCGACCTCGAGCGTCGCCGGATCTCGCTGTCGCTGAAGCAGGCCAACGAGGACTACACCGCCGAGTTCGACCCGTCGAAGTACGGCATGGCCGACAGCTACGACGACCAGGGCAACTACATCTTCCCCGAGGGCTTCGACTCCGAGACCAACGAATGGCTCGAGGGCTTCGAGAAGCAGCGTGAGGAGTGGGAGACCCGGTACGCCGAGGCCGAGCGTCGCCACAAGATGCACACCGCTCAGATGGAGAAGATGGCCGCCGACGCCGCCGCCGAGGCTGCCAACGGTGGACCGCAGAACTACTCCTCGGAGTCCGGTTCGCAGGCTGCCGCTTCGTCCTCGGACGCGCCGGCCGGTGGCTCGCTCGCGAGCGATGCGCAGCTGGCCGCGCTGCGTGAGAAGCTGTCGGGCAACGCCTGATTCGCTGATCCGCGCTAAGCGATAACGAAAGTCCCCTGGTCCTCGACCAGGGGACTTTCGTTTACCAGCGGTTCGCTGGGCTGTCATGATGCGCGGGTTGGATACGAACTGGACGTGCGACCGATCCGTGTCGGCGCCGTCCCTTCACTGTCACTTCTAGCGGGAAGGCACCACCGGAGCATGGGCGTGTTCGCCGGAGTCAACAGGCGGGAATTTCTGGCGAAAGCCATGGCAGCGGGCGGTGCCGGCGCGCTGGCGTCGGTCGCCGGACCGATCATCGAAAAGGCTTACGCCGCAGACCCGGCGGGCATGGGCGGCCTCGGCGACATCGAGCACTTCGTGTTGCTCATGCAGGAGAACCGCTCCTTCGACCACTACTTCGGCACCATGTCCGGCGTGCGCGGGTTCGACGACCCGTCCCCGGCCTGGAACCAGTACGGCTACACCCCCGGCGTCGGCCCCACCGCGGACGGCTTCCTCAACCCGTTCCGCCTCGACACCACCCGCGGCGCCAGCCTCGACGGTGAGTGCATCAACGACCCGGACCACAGCTGGGCGGCCATGCACAAGGCGTGGAACGACGGCCGCAACGACGGCTGGATGCCCATGTCGATCGCCTCGGTCGGCCCCGGAAACGCGCCCGCCGCAATGGGTTACTACACCCAGGCCGACATTCCGGTGCACTGGGACCTGGCCAATGCCTTCACCCTGCTCGACAACTACCACTGCTCGGTGCTCGGCCCGACCGACCCCAACCGGTTGTATTGGATGTCGGCCACGATCGACCCCGAGGGTCACAACGGCGGCCCGCTGCTCGAGACGCCGACCCTGATCCCGCAGAACGCCTACAGCTGGCGGACCATGCCGGAGAACCTCTCCGATGCCGGCGTCAGCTGGAAGATCTACAACAACCGAGACGTCGGTCCGCTGTCGTCGGTGATCCTGGACGGCATGATGGGCTGCTTCAAGCAGGCCGCCGACCCGAATTCCGAACTGGCCCGGCGCGGTAAGGCACCGGCGTATCCGCAGGACTTCGCCGCCGACGTCGCCGCCAACCAGCTGCCCGCAGTGTCGTGGGTGATCCCGTCGCTGCTGAACTGTGAACACCCGGCGCTGCCACCGGCTTTCGGCGCGGTCGGCATCATGCAGGTGCTCGACATCCTCACCTCCAACCCGGCGGTGTGGGAGAAGACCGCGCTGATCATCAGCTACGACGAGAACGGCGGCTTCTTCGACCACGTCACCCCGCCGACCGCGCCCGCGGGCACGCCGGGGGAGTACGTCACGGTGCCGATCGACAAGAAGCACGAGGGCATCACCGGGCCGATCGGTCTCGGCTACCGCGTACCGGGCCTGGTCATCTCGCCCTACAGCCGGGGCGGCCTGGTCGCCTCGGAGACCTTCGACCACACCTCGCAGCTGCGACTCCTGGAGCGCCGCTTCGGAGTCGACGTGCCGAACCTGACCGCGTGGCGGCGCAGCGTCACCGGTGACATGACCTCGGCCTTCGACTTCGGTTCCGGCCCCGATGCGTCCAAGCCCGTGTTCGCCCCGGCGGACCGGAAGGTCAACGACGCCATCGCGCAGTGCGGTCCGAATATCGCCCTCGGGACCGCGACCGTCGGCACCCCGTACCCGGTGCCGCCGAACTCCATGCCCCGTCAGGATCCCGGCACTCGGCGCAAGCCCAGCGGCCTCGTGTAATTCCGCTGCCGCGTAAGGAGACACGCGCACAACACAGTGGCTCGGTCCGGTTCGGACCGAGCCACTGCGTATGTATGTGGCGAATCAGGGAGCGGTGCTGGAGATTCCGGCGGAATCAGCCGACGGTGGCAGGCACCCAGCGGCGGACGACGCCGGACTCGGGTGACTGTTTTCGCCTGGCGGTCGCGCTGTGCCGGGCCGGGCTGAACAGCGCGGTCAGCCAGGACCGTCCGTGCTCGGCGAGAGCGGCTGCGACGGCGGGGATCTCGATGCAATGCACGGTGCCCGCCAGGCCCAGACGGTGGCGACCCGTCTGGAGGTTCTTGGTGCTCACTGATGTTCCTTCTCTTGCGTGTTAACCGGCCTGAAGATCGCCTGCGGCGAACGATAGCCGAACAAAAGTGTGCGTCACCGAATTTTGCGGGGCGTGTGCCCCGGCGTGTCGGAATGTTGCCGACAAACGGTCGGGATTGGCCGGAAAAGTTGCGAAATGATCTCACCGGCATCACGGAACGGGCAAGGACTGTGCTTGCAGGTGAAACGACCGGGTCGAGCGGGTAATCCTGACGGGCCGAGTAACCCTGGCACGCGCCGGAACCGGCGGCGGTGCGAGACTGGTCGAATGTTGCGAATCGGTCTCACCGGAGGCATGGGCGCGGGCAAGTCCACCGTGGCCCGCATTCTCACCGAGCGTGGAGCCGTGCTCGTGGACAGCGATGTCATCGCGCGCGAGGTGGTCGCCCCCGGCACCGAGGGCCTGGCCGCCCTGGCCGCCGCGTTCGGCGACGACATCCTCGCCGCCGACGGCAGCCTCGACCGGCCCGCTCTGGCGGCCAAGGCCTTCGCCACCGACGAGGCCCGCGCCACCCTCAACGGCATCACCCACCCGCTGGTCGGCAAGCGCACCGCCGCGCTCATCGCCGCCGCGCCGGCCGACGGCATTGTGGTGCAGGACATTCCGCTGCTGGTCGAGAACGGCCTGGCGCCGTTCATGAATTTGGTGGTCATCGTGGACGCCGCCGAGGAGACCCGGGTGCGCCGCCTGGTTGAGTTCCGCGGCATCGACGAGGCCGACGCCCGCGCCCGCATCGCCGCCCAGGCCACCGACGCCCAGCGCCGCGCCACCGCCGACGTTCTGCTCGACAACAATGGCGCGACCGGCCTGATCGACGCCGAGGTGCACCGGCTGTGGGACGAGCGCCTCGTGCCCTTCGAACGCAATCTGCGCACCCGCACCCCCGCCGCGCGGCCGGAACTGCCCGTGGTGGAAGCGAATCCGGAATGGCCCGCGCAGGCGCGGCGGGTGATCGCCCGCCTCGCGCTGGCGTGCGCGGCCGACGCGGCGAGCATCGAACACGTCGGGGCCACCGCCGTGGCCGGCAAGCCCGCGGCCGACGTCCTCGACATCCGGATCACGGTCGCGGCCGGGGTGGACCCGGAGTCGCTCCGGGATCGCTTGGCGGACATCGGTTTTCCGCCGGTCGCCGCGAATGATCCGCTGGCAGCGGGCGTCGAGCTCGCGGCGGGGGAGCGGCTGCACGCCAATGCCGACCCGGGCCGTACGGTCAACCTGATCATCGGCGCCTAGCCGACGAGAAGGGCCGTCGGCACCCCTCGGTGCGGACGGCCCCTGGTTTCTCGGTCTACATCCAGGTGAGCGTGATGCCCTGGGCGGCCAGCCAGCCCTCGAAACTGTGTCCGTGCGCGGCGATTCCGTCGATGGTCGCCGTGGCGGACTCGATGGCCTGCTGGGCCTCGGCCAGGGTCAGGTAGTCGGCGGCGTGGGCGGCCAGCAGCTCGTCCACGTCGAGTAGCTCCACCTCTCTGCCCTGCCGCACCACCAGATCCAGGTAGTGGTCCACCGACTTCCACCGCTTCGGCCCGACCTGCGCGAACTCGCCGATGTCGATGTAGTAGTCCTGGTCGCGCAGATGCGCGGGGGTGAAGTGGAAGACGGTGGCGCGCAACGACACCGTGGGCAGCAGCCAGGATTCGATGTAGTGGAACTCGGGATGGTCCGAGGTGCGGGCCATGTACAGCCCCCACGGCTCCACCTGGTAGCGCTCCACCTGCCGCACGAAACCCTTGGGATCGATATTGGTGAGCTCGTCGATATTGAAGTACTCCACCTTGGGTCGGTGCAGATCCACCGCGGGCGCCCGAGTCATGTCATTCAGCATCGCGTGTCGAGCGGCGGTCGTCCAGGGGAGCGGGGGTGGCATCGCTCGCAGATTGCTGGAATCCGGTGCGGAGCGGGGCGAATATTCCGAAAACTCTATTTGAAGCGAGCGTGTTTCGCTATGGTTCGGTTGCGCTGTATCGTCGCGCACGACGACCCGCCGTTTCGTGGGCGGGGCCTCAACCGTAAGGGAATACCTGCATGAGCGAACAGAAAACCCGTGCCCGCCGGGTCGGCATGGGCCTCACGACCTTCGGCGCGGTGGCTGGGACCATCGTCCTGGCCGCGCCCCAGGCCGGTGCGTGGCCGACCGGCCTCGAGGTTTCCGGCACCAGCCACAATGTCGGCTGCTCCTACACGCTGACCGCGTCCATCGACGTCGACCGGCTGCTGTCGGTGGCCTTCCGTGACAACGGCGCCGAGCTGCCGGGCAGCCCGGTCACCCCGTCGCTGCTGAGCGGCAAGGTCACCATCAACTGGACTCCGAGCACCGCGGGCAAGCACACGCTGACCGTGACCCAGACCCTGATCTCGAAGTCGATCGACGTCGACGTGGCCGAGGCCAACCCGCTGACCAGCACCGGCAGCGTCGGCTGCGGCCTGAGCAGCGGCTCGAGCAGCCTGTTCCCGAGTCTGTCGGGCGGTCTGAACGGCCTGCTGCCGAGCATCTCCGGCTAGTCGGAGGGCGGAGATACCCGCAAGACCTCGCCCGGTCCGGATCCATCCGGACCGGGCGTTCGCGTTCCCGGGGTCAGAGCCAGGTGAGGGTGACGCCCTTGGTGGCGAGCCACCGGTCGACATCGTGCCCGCAGGCGCCGAGGCCGTCGACCACGGCGGCCGCCCGCTCGATGGCCCGGTGGGTCTGCGCGGTGTCGAACTGCCCGGCCGCGTGCGCGGTCAGCAGGTCGTCGATGCCGAGCAGTTCGGGCGCGCGGCCGGGCCGGGCCACCACGTGTAGGTAGTGACTCTCGGCGCGCCACTTCTTGTCCTCGCACGGCCCGTACTCGCCGATGTCGAGGTAGTGGGTCTGGGTCCGATCGTGGCCCGGGCGCAGGTGATACACGGTGGCGCGCAGCGACAGTTCGGGCAGCAGCCAGGACTCGACGTAGTGGTACCGCGGATTGTCCACTGTCCGTTCGATATACAGACCGAACGGTTCGGCCTGTAAACGCTCCACGGGGTGCAGAAACCCGCGATAATCGGTCCACGAGAGATCCGCGAGATTGAAATACTCGAGTCTGGGGCGATGCGGGGACACCGCGGGGGTGTCGTCGGTCGTCCGGTGCGGGCGCGCGCCATTGGTGGAATTCCGCTGTGGCGTAAACAAACCGGTCATCGCCATGCCTTCTCTCGAATCGTGCGACCAGCGAGCTCAGAGTACACCTGGAACCTGGGATTCAAACCGTCGTGAACGGACTGAGATCTACGCGACACCGATCGGCGTGGACGGTCTGAAATCCGTTGGGGTAACGGTCAATTCAGACATTAGAAGTCCTTTACCGAAATGAGTACCGGACTAGAGAATTCGGAGCCGTCGCGCGATTGGACGGGTGGGCTCCGCGCGGGCAGCCATCGCGCGGCGACGAGTCCGATCGTGACCCGGGGCCCTGCCGATCGTGACCCGGGTCACGGCCGGGTCCGCCCTCGGTGAACAGGCGAGCGGCTGGGTGTTCTTGTCGGTGGTCCGTCCTAGGCTGGTGCCATGGCTTTCGCAACCGAGATCCCGGACGACCTGCCGCTGGCTCATTCGGAGCATCGGCCCATCGGTGAGGTCGAGCGGACCGACAGCCAGTTCCAGGTGGTCAGCGAACACGTTCCGGCCGGTGACCAGCCGGCCGCCATCACCGAACTCGAGCGTCGCATCCGCGCGGGGGAGAAGGACGTGGTGCTGCTCGGCGCCACCGGTACCGGTAAGTCGGCGACCACTGCCTGGCTGATCGAGCGGTTGCAGCGGCCCACCCTGGTCATGGCGCCCAACAAGACCCTGGCCGCGCAGCTGGCCAACGAGCTGCGCGAGATGCTGCCCAACAACGCGGTCGAGTACTTCGTCTCGTACTACGACTACTACCAGCCCGAGGCCTACATCGCGCAGACCGATACCTATATCGAGAAGGACAGCTCGATCAACGACGACGTCGAGCGGCTGCGCCACTCGGCGACCTCGAGCCTGCTCTCGCGCCGCGACGTCGTGGTGGTCGCGTCGGTGTCGTGCATCTACGGCCTCGGCACGCCGCAGTCCTATCTGGACCGGTCGGTGCAGCTGGAGGTGGGCACCGAGATCGATCGGGACCGGCTGCTGCGTCTGCTGGTGGACGTGCAATACACCCGCAACGACATGTCGTTCACCCGCGGTAGTTTCCGGGTGCGCGGCGATACCGTCGAAATCATCCCCTCGTACGAGGAATTGGCGGTGCGCATCGAATTCTTCGGCGACGAGATCGAGGCGCTCTACTATCTGCACCCGTTGACCGGTGATGTGGTGCGTCAGGTGGATATGGTCCGGATTTTCCCGGCCACCCATTATGTGGCGGGTCCCGACCGTATGGAACGCGCGGTGCGCGACATCGAGGCCGAACTCGAGACGCGGCTGGCGGATTTGGAGAAGCAGGGCAAACTGCTGGAGGCGCAACGGCTTCGGATGCGCACCCAATACGACCTGGAGATGATCAAGCAGGTCGGTTTCTGCTCGGGTATCGAGAATTACTCGCGGCATATCGACGGGCGGCCCGCGGGTTCCGCGCCCGCCACTCTGCTGGATTACTTCCCCGACGATTTCCTGCTCGTCATCGACGAATCCCACGTGACCGTGCCGCAGATCGGCGGCATGTACGAGGGCGACATGTCCCGCAAGCGCAACCTGGTCGAGTACGGCTTCCGGTTGCCGTCGGCGGTGGACAACCGGCCGCTCACCTGGGAGGAGTTCGCCGAGCGGATCGGGCAGGCGGTGTACCTGTCGGCCACCCCCGGCCCGTACGAATTGGGCCAGACCGGCGGTGAGTTCGTCGAACAGGTGATCCGCCCGACCGGCCTGGTGGACCCGCACGTGGTGGTCAAGCCGACCAAGGGGCAGATCGACGATCTGGTGCACGAGATCCGGCTGCGGACCGAACGCGACGAACGCGTCCTGGTCACCACGCTGACCAAGAAGATGGCCGAGGACCTCACCGACTATCTGCTGGGACTCGGTGTGCGGGTGCGGTATCTGCACTCGGAGATCGACACCCTGCGCCGCGTCGAATTGCTGCGGCAGTTGCGCCTGGGCGAATACGACGTGCTGGTCGGCATCAACCTGCTGCGCGAGGGCCTGGACCTGCCCGAAGTGTCGCTGGTCGCCATTCTGGACGCCGACAAGGAGGGCTTCCTGCGCTCCGCCACCAGTCTCATCCAGACCATCGGCCGCGCGGCGCGCAACGTGTCCGGTGAGGTCCACATGTACGCGGACAAGATCACCGACTCCATGCGTCACGCCATCGACGAGACCGAGCGCCGCCGGGCCAAGCAGGTCGCCTACAACGAAGAGCGCGGCATCGATCCCAAACCGTTGCGCAAGAAGATCGCCGACATTCTGGACCAGGTGTACCGCGAGGCCGAGGAGACCGAGGTCGAGGTGGGCGGCTCGGGCCGCAATGCCAGCCGCGGCCGCCGCGCCCAGGGCGAGCCCGGACGCGCGGTGAGCGCCGGCGTCTACGAGGGCCGCGACGTGCGGAACATGCCGCGCGCCGAACTCGCCGACCTGATCAAGGACATGACCGCGCAGATGATGAACGCGGCCCGCGAACTGCAGTTCGAGCTGGCCGGGCGCCTCCGCGACGAGATCGCCGACCTGAAGAAGGAACTACGCGGCATGGACGCCGCCGGTCTGTCGTGACGGGAACCCTTCGGCCGGAAGGGGTTACGCGACCCGCTTCCACGGGCGTGTGGGGCGCGGGGCCCGTCGGGACTCCGCGCACCCACTCCCGGTGCTCAGGCTTGCTCCGCCATCCATTCGTTGACGCGGCGTTCGGCCTCCTCACGGGAGACGTCCTCGACGCGGGTCATGACGATCCAGCGGTGGCCGAACGGATCCATGACCCGGCCGTAGCGGTCGCCGGTGACGAAGGTCTGCGGCTCGGAGACGAAGCGAGCTCCGTTCTCGGTGGCCAATGTCGAGACCGCGTCCACATCGGGGCAGTAGTGCACCACGCTGGTGTGGACCCAGTCGGCGGCGGGCGCGCGCAGGCCCTCGTCGGGCATCGGCATGCCGACCTGGATGGTGGAGTCGCCGATCAGCAGTTCGGCGTGCGCGGCCTGGCCGTCGGGAAGATCGTTGCGGCTCAGCACCTTCGCGCCGAACACGGCGCTGTAGAAGTCGATGGCCGCATTGGCGTCGGGGACGGCCAGGAAGCAGGTGATGGAGTGGTAGTCCTGCGGGATCGGATTCACTGTGTCGCTCATGGCTACTACCTTCCCCGGCGCGGCCGCGATGGTCTTGTAAGAAAGCGACAGGGGCGATGACCAGCGCTGACAATCCCGAAAACCGGTTCGCGCCACGGCCGGTGCCGCCGCCGGAGGCCGCCAAGGGCATCCTGCGGCCGCGCCAGCAGAACGCCGCCAACAACCACGCTCGCCTGCCCGCGGGCGAACGGGTGTCGCGCTATGTCGAGTGGTACTGGGCGGTCCGCTGGGATCGCCGCGGTGAGCCGCCGTTCTCTGCCGAGGTGCTGCCGTACCCGTGCGTGAACCTGACCTTCGAGCGCACCCACGAGCGCACCGGCGCCTTCGTCACCGGCGTGTGGACCACCAAGTACGTGCGCGAATTGGCCGGGGCGGGTGAGACGTTCGGGGTGAAGTTCCGGGCGGGCGGCTTCGGCGCGTTCACCGGGCTGGATGTGGGCGCGCTCAGCGACACCTCGGTCCCGGCGGCCGAGATCTTCCCCGCCGCCGACACTCTGGCCGAGGCCGTGCTCGCCACCGGCGACCCGCTGCTCCGCCGCGAGCTGATCGAGGATTTCCTGGTGGCGGCCCAGGGCGTCGAGGGCGACCAGAGCGCCTACCGCCAGGTGCTGGCGATCATCGAGGCCATGGAGCACGATCGCGACCTGACCCGGGTGGACCAGGTCACCGAGCGTTTCGGCATCCCGGTCCGCACCCTGCAGCGCCTCTTCCGCCGCTATGTCGGGGCGGGCCCGAAGTGGGTCCTGCGCCGCTATCGGCTGCAGGACGGCGCGCACCTGCTGGCCGAGGGCCGCACCTCGGACCTGGCCGCGCTGGCCCTCGAGCTCGGCTATTTCGATCAGGCGCACTTCTCCAACGAGTTCGCCAAGGAGATCGGAATGCCTCCGCTCGAATACGCCCGCATCTCGCTACCATCCTGACAAACTGGCTGGTACGGGAATAGCGGTGGACCTGATGAGGTTGGTTGCCATGTCACCCAATGGCATATCGATCATCGAAGGAGCGGGCCATGGACGTGCTGGTGTTGATCGGACGGATCCTGTTCGCATTGCTGTTCCTCGGCTCGGGCTTCGGGCATCTGGCGCAGCGGGCGTCGATGGCGCAGTACGCGCAGTTCAAGGGCATACCGATGCCCACCCTGGCGGTGCCCGCCTCGGGCGTTCTGCTGCTGGCCGGAGGGTTGAGCGTGCTGCTGGGCGTCTGGGCCGACCTCGGGGCACTGCTGCTGATCCTGTTCCTGGTGCCGACCGCCTTCCTCATGCATGCCTTCTGGAAGGAGACCGATCCCGAGGCGAAGCAGGGCGAGATGGTGCACTTCAACAAGGACATCGCGCTGGCGGGCGCGTCGCTCATGCTGTTCGCCTTCTTCGCCCACGTCGGCCACGATCTCGGATTGACGCTCACCGGACCGCTTTTCGACCTCTCCTAGGAAATCCGCGGCGACCGGCAAATCGAAGTCACTGATTCCCGGGCCGTTCGTTGTGACGTGACACAACGAGCGGCCCGCGGACATTTCGGGCTTGTGACGAATCTCCCAGGCGTGCAAGGCTGTTGGCATTGTGTGTTCCGCGTCGCGATCGCCGGGAAATTCGCTGGTAGCCGGGGCCGTGTTCGGGGCGCGCCGGGAATGTCACAGTCGCCGATCCCGCCACGCAGTGTGATGTGTTGCGATATCGAATATTTCCGCCGGTTATGCCGCTATTGTCAGGCGAAGTTGCCGCGGTGAAAACCCCACTGTCGAGGATTCCGCGGCCCCGACCCTTGTACTTGGAGGAGAAATGACCGCCTACCGGACGATCGTCGTCGGTACCGATGGCTCGGACTCGTCGTACGTCGCCGTCGAGCGGGCCGCGGCTCTGGCCGGCGACGAGGGCGCCACGCTGTACATCGCCTGCGCCTACTTCCCGACCGACGACCGCGATGTCGCCGCGGCCGCGGACGTGCTGAAGGACGAGGCCTACCAGGTGCGCGGCTCCGCGCCCACCAGTGAGATCCTGCGCGTCGCCCGCGACAAGGCCGTCGCCCTCGGCGCGGTGAACGTCGTGGAGAAGCCTGTCGTCGGCGAGCCGGTCGAGTCGCTGCTGGACCTGGTCAAGGACGTGGAGGCCGACCTGCTGGTCGTCGGTAACCGCGGCCTCAACACCCTGGCCGGTCGACTGCTCGGCTCGGTGCCCTCGGACGTGGCCCGCAAGTCGCGTTGCGACGTGCTGATCGTGCACACCGTGCGCTGAGTGGGGCTGCCGCCCCACAGCCGGGAGGAAATCGGGGGCCTGGCCCCCGAACCCCCGTTCCTACGAAGCGGCCGAGCCCACCGGGCTCGGCCGCTTCGCTGTTCGCGGGCGGGTCACGCCAGCCGGTGCAGGACCTCCGGCAGGTCCTCGGTGTGCACGACGGCCAGCCGCTGGGTGGCGCGGGTCAGCGCCACGTACAGGTCGTTGAGTCCGCGCGGCGATTCGCTCAGGATCCGGTGCGGTTCGGCCAGGATCACCGCGTCGAATTCCAGGCCCTTCACGTCGTGGACGGTGAGCACCCGCGTCGAATCATCGGACAGGTGACCGAGTTCGGCGGCCAGGTCGTGCGGCACGATGACCGCCGTGGTGCCGGGATGCTCGGCCTCGGCCGCGATCAGCCGCTTGACCTCGTCGGCCAGCTCACCCGCCGTCACCCGGGTCGCGGCCGGATCGAAGCCGGAGTCGCGGACCGAGCGCGGCGCGGGCGCGGCCGGATCGATGGCCGCCAGCACGTCCCCGGCCACCGCCATGATCTCCGAGGGCGTGCGGTAGTTGACGGTCAGCTCGGTGAGCTTCCAGCGTTTGGCCACATACGGTTCCAGCACCTGCTGCCACGACGAGGCGCCCGCCGGATCGCCGGTCTGGGCGACGTCGCCGACCGCGGTGATCCACCGATTCGGGATGCGGCGCATGACCATCCGCCACGCCATGGCCGAAAGCTCCTGCGCCTCATCCACGATGACGTGCCCGTAGGTCCAGGTGCGGTCCCCGGCGGCGCGTTCGGCGGTGGTCTGGCGGGTGCGGACCTGCTGACGCTCGGCGAGCTGGGAGGCGTCGATGAGGTCGTAGGCCATGAGCAGTTCGGGGTCGAGGTCGTCCTCGAGATCCTGTGGCGCGGAACCGGTCAGGATGTCGAGGGCATCCTGCGCCTCGGCGAGCTGGGCCCGCCAGCGGCGGCGGGCGCGCTCGCGCTCCTCGCTGTCGTCGATGCCGAGCAGTTCGGCCAGTTCGTCGAGCAGCGGCGCGTCGGCGTCGCTGAACTCGCCGCTGTCGGAGCGCCGCAGTTCGGCCCGATCGGCCGCGCTGAGCTGTCCGGCCGCGTTGGCCAGGCGTTTGGGGTCGGCCCACAGCCCGCCCAGCACCTCCTGCGGGCTGAGGATCGGCCACAGTCCGGCGATGGCGCGCTGGATCTCGGCGTCGGCGCGCATCTCGTCGCGGATCTCGGTGAGATCGGTCTGGCTCAACAGGTTTCGCCCGCCCAGCGGGTTCGAGCCGATGGCGGCGGCGAGCTGATCGGTGAGCGCGTCCACCACCGCGGCCGCGAAGATGGGCCGGGCCAGGTTGTGCGGGCGGCGCGAGGAGCGGGCGCGGCCGCGGGCCTTGGTGACGATCTTGCGGTCGAGTTCGAGCTGGTGGCCGTCGAAGTAGAGCGGGATGGTCTCGCGCGGCACGTCCTGCCAGTCGCGCACCGCCTTCTTGAGCACCTCGAGCATGTCGAGGGAACCCTTGAGTTCCCCGGCGCGCAGCGAATCCTCCAGTGTCGCTTGCACTCCCGGATACAGGTTGCCGACGGTGGAGAGCAGCACGCCGGTCTCACCGAGCGAGGGCAGCACCTGCCCGATGTAGTCGAGGAAGGTGGAGTTCGGCCCGATGATCAGCACACCGGCTTTGTCCAGCTGCTGGCGGTAGGTGTAGAGCAGATAGGCCGCGCGGTGCAGCGCCACCGCGGTCTTGCCGGTGCCGGGCCCGCCCTGCACCACGAGCACGCTCTTGTGCTCGGAGCGGATGATCGCGTCCTGCTCGCTCTGGATGGTCTCGACGATGTCGTTCATGTGCCCGGTGCGGGCGGCGTTGAGGGCGGCCAGCAGCGCGCTCTCGCTGCCGACCCCGCCGTCGGCGCCGATCACCCCCGCCGCCTGGGCGGCCTCGAGGCTCAGGTACTCGTCGTTGACCCCGGTGACCTTGCGGTTGCGGGAGCGGATGTGGCGCCGCCGGGTCACCCCGTCGGGGGCGGCGGTGGTGGCCAGGTAGAACGGCCGGGCCAGGGGAGCGCGCCAGTCCAGCAGCAGGGTCTCGTAGTCGGCGCTCTCGTCGAGGATGCCGATGCGGCCGATGTAGCGGTTCTCGCCGTCGCCGTCGTTCTCGCCCGGGGCGATGTCGATGCGGCCGAAGCACAGGCCGTGTTCGGCGGCGTCGTACTTGGAAAGATCCTCGGAGTAGAGCTGCGTGAACGACTCGCGCTCACTGCGCGCCTGCGGGGTGCCGCCGGTTTCCAGGAGCACGGTGCGCAGCCGCCGCTGGGCGTAGGCGCGCATGCCGTCGAGCTGTTCGTAGAGCTTCGTGAGGTACTGCTGCTCGCGTTCCAGGTCCGGAGATGCCGCGTCAGCGGAATCGGGCACAGAACGCTCCTCGGTGAGGTCGGGCAAGACGGAACTCCTTGTTCACCACGTCCGCCGTGCGGGGACGGCGCGCGAAGCATCGAGAACAGAGTTGTCGAGTCTAGTGCGCCTTGCTTGCCCGCGCCGTATCGCCAGGTGACGAGGCGTGGGTGTCCGGGTTACGAGGCGTGGGTGCTGTCGGTGCGCCGCGCCAGCGGACTGTTGTGGTGGTTGGGCGGCTTGGCCCGGTACATGGCCAGGTCGGCGTCGTGCAGCACGGCTTCCGGTGTGCGGGTGTCGCCGGCGTGCAGATGGGTGACGCCGACGGAGGCGTCGACCTGGATGCGGTGTCCGCGCGCGACGATCGGCTCGGAGGTGGCCTGCCGCAGCCGGGCGATGAGGGCGTCCAGATCGTCGCCCAGGGTGCGCCCGGACAGCAGTACCAGGAACTCGTCGCCGCCGATGCGGCCCACCACGTCGTCGGCGCGCAGCCCGCGTTGCAACCGCTGGGCCACGATCTGCAGGACGGTGTCGCCGATGGCGTGGCCGAGGGTGTCGTTGATGGTCTTGAACCCGTCCAGGTCGATGAACAGCACGCTCGACACCGGCAGCGTCTCGGTGGTGCCCAGCGCCGCCGCCAGCCTCGACAGCACCAGCGACCGGTTGGCCAGCCCGGTGAGCGGGTCGTGGGTGGCCTGGTACTCCAATTGCCTTCGGCTGGCCCGGAATTCGGTGATGTCGTTGAACGAGGACACCGCCGGGGAGTTCGGGTCCTCGGGGTTGAGCAGGCGGCTGTTGGCCGAGAGCCAGCGCCGCTGCCCGTCGGGGCGGTCCAGCCCGAACACGAACCGCGTCACGTCCTCGCCGGTGGCCAGGGTGCGGATGACCGGATACCAGGTCGAGGGCATGGGCTGGGCGTTCGCGTCGAGCAGGCACAGTGGCAGGTCGTCGATATGGGTGCCGATCAGGTCCTCGGCGTCGTAGCCGAAGATGCGGCGCGCGGCCGGATTGGCGGATTCGATGCGGCCGTCGCGGCCGATCACCACCACGCCCTCGTCCAGCTGCGACACCACGGAGGTGAAGAACTGCTCGGCGCGCCGCTGGGCGGCCTCGGCGCGGCGCTGCGGGGTCAGGTCGTGCACGACGACCTGATAGGCCAGATGGTCGTGCCAGGCGGTCAGCACCGACACGGTCTCGACCTCCACCGAGTGCCCGTCGCAGCGCAGCAGGGTCATCTCGGCGGGGTCGGAGGCGTTGCCGGCGATGGTGAGCCGGCGGATGCGGTCGAGCATGGGCGCGACCGACGGCGGCGCGACGAACTCGGTGACGGGCCGCCCGATGACGTCCTCGGGTTCTGCGGCCGCCAGCATGCGCAGCAGCGCCGGATTGGCGTAGACGATCATTCCGCGTTCATGGACCACGATCCCGTCCGGGCTGTAGTCCACCAGGGACCGGTAGCGCTGGGCCAGCTGTTCGGCGTCGGCCGGGAGGTTTGCCCGATCGTTACCCACCATTTCGTTCACCCCCTGATCGTCGGTGCGGAACACGTCGATGGAGCACGGCACCATTCTGTTATCTGGAAATTTGCTGCTGCAGCTTGCCGACCGTATTGAATGAATTACCGGAGAGGAGCGATGTAAATGCCTGGCACTATCCCCGTCCCGATTGCCGACGGTCAGCATCAAGATCATATGACGATTGCCGGTATCGGTGCCGTGACCGGGTACGGCTGGGGCCGAGAAACCCTCTGGGAGGGTTTGCTGAGCGGCAAATCCGCAGCCCGGCTACATCCAGGGTACGGGCCCGGACGCGATCGGCACGGGTGGATTGCCCGCGTGCCGGAGGGCGGTGATCCGGACTTACCGCCGAGCCGCTACCTCCGCGCGGTCCTGGACTCCGCGCGCGAAGCGGTCACCGACGCCCGCGGCCGCGGCTGGCGGCCCGGCCGGACCGTCGGACTGCTGCACGCGATCGTGCTCGGCAACCTCGACGAGTGGCAGGAGTTCTTCACCGTCGACGGCGGGCAGCGGCGCTCACGCGACTATCTGCGGCTGATCCCCTCGACCCCGGTGTCGATGCTCATGAGCGAGTTCGGCTTCCACGGCCCGGCCATGAACGTGAGCGCCGCCTGCTCCTCGCTCAACGTGGCCCTGGTCACCGCCCGATTATGGATGGACCACGGCCTGGCCGACGATGTACTGGTGGTCGCCACCGACCTGTCGGCCTCCCCGGACATGGTGCAGGCGTTCGTGAATCTGGGCGCGGCGGTCTTCGACGCCGATCCGCTGGAGGCGTGCCGGCCGTTCCAGGAGGGCAGTCGCGGCTTCGTCTTCGGAGAGGCGTCGGTCGCGTTGATGCTCACCCGCGACGCCGACCGCCCCTACGCGGCGGTGCTCGGCGGGGCCATGACCAGCGACGCCTACCACGTCGTCTCGGTGGAGCCCTCGTACGAGCAGATCTTCGACTGTGTGCACCGCGCCCTCGCCGCGGCGGACGTCCGCCCCGAGGAGATCGCCTGCCTCAGCGCCCACGCCTCCGGCACCGCCCAGTGCGACGCGGCCGAAACCGCGCTGCTGGCCCGGATTTTCGACGACCGCCCGCAGGTGACGGCGCTCAAGCCGCTGGCGGGGCACTGCCAGGCCGCCTCGGCCGGGATCGAGGTGGCCGCCGCGGCCATGGGCTACGAGCGCGGTGTGCTGGTGTCCGCGCCGATCGTCGCGCCCACACGGGCCCGCCTGGTGGACGGCGTGCAACCCGGCATCCGCGGCCTCACCCTCAAGACCGCGCTCGGCATGGGCGGCAACAACAGTGCGGTGGTGCTCGGCCCGATCGTGTGACACCGGTCGGTGCGGTCGCGTGACACGGTCGGTGCGGTCGCGTGACACGGTCAGTGCAGCGGCACCGACCAGTGCAGTTTGGTCCCCGTGGTGGTGATGTCCTCATCGTCGTCGCCGCTGTCGGCGCGGCGCGGGTACACCGCCAGCCGCCCGCCCGCCTGCTCGGCGCGGCGCGCCAGATTGGTGAGCCCGCTGGGCGTGATCGAGTCCGGGATCCCGCGGCCGTTGTCGGCGACCACGATGGTGAGATCGTCGGCCACCCCGATGTCGATGGTGATGGTGTCGGCCCCCGAATGCCGGACCGCGTTCGAGACGGCCTCGCGCACAACGGCTTCCGCGTGATCGGCGAGCGCGGGCTCGACCACCGACAGCGGGCCGGTGATGTGCATGAGCGCCCGGATGTCGGTGGCGGTGGTCTGCTGCTTGACCGCGCGCTCGATGCGCTGGCGCAGCCGGGTGCTGTGCCCGTCGCCGCCGTGCAGGTCGAAGATCGAGGTGCGGATCTCCTCCACCACGTCCTGCAGATCGTTGATCGAGTCCGCGAGCCGGCGCTGCACTTCGGGCACCCGCGCGCGCGGCACCGTGCCCTGCAGCGCCAGCCCGATGGCGAACAGCCGCTGGATGACGTGGTCGTGCAGATCGCGGGCGATGCGGTCGCGGTCGGTGAGGATGTCGAGTTCACGCATGCGCCGCTGCGCCACCGCCAGCTGCATGGCCAGCGCGGCCTGATCGGTGAAGGCGGCGATCAGCTCCACCAATTCGTCGGAGTAGGGCGCGGATTCGGCCGAGCGCAGCGTGATCAGCACGCCCAGGGTGGAATCGGGGGTGTGCAGCGGCAGCACCAGGGCCGGGCCGATATCGGCGATCGGCGTGCCCAGGTCGATGTGGCGGCCGTCGTCGAAACGCAGCGGCGTGCGGGTGGTGAGGGCCTGGCCGACGGCGGTCTCGACGGTGCGCACCGCGTGCCCGGCGGGCGGCTCGCCCGGCCCGGACCACTGCGCCACCACCAGCTCGGTGACCCGCTCGGGCGCTTCCTCGGGATCGGCGACCACGGCCAGCAGCGCCTGCTGGGAGGCGGTGAGTTCGCGCGCGTGCGCCACCACGTGCGCGAGCACCTTGCTGGGTTCGGTGTCGGCCAGGAATTCGGTGGCGATGTCGCGGGTGGCCTCGATCCACGCCTGCCGGGTGCGGGCCTGCTCGTAGAGCCGGGCATTGTCGACGGCGATACCGGCCGCGGCGGCCAGCGCCTGCAGCAGCACCTCGTCGTCCTCGGTGAAGGGGTGCCCGCCGGATTTCTCGGCGAGATACAGGTTTCCGAAGATCTCACCGCGGATGCGCACCGGCATGCCCAGCAGGGTGCGCATGTCCGGGTGGTGCTCGGGAAACCCGACGGCGGCGGGATGGCGGGTCAGATCGTCCAGGCGCAGCGGTTCGGGCTTGTCGAGCAGCAGTCCGAGCACGCCGTGGCTCTCGGGCATCGCCCCGATCTTGACCCGGGTCTGCTCGTCGATGCCGTGGAAGATGAACTGGCTGGGCTGTTGTTCGTGCCCGAGCACCGCCAGCGCGCCGTAGCGGGCGTCGACCAGGATGGTGGCCGCGCGCACGATGGTGCTCAGCGTCTGGTCCAGATCGAGCCCGGAGGTGACCAGCAACATCGCCTCGACCAGCCCGTCGATCCGATCGCGGGCGTCGATGATCTGTTCGACTCGGTCCTTGACCTCGGTGAGCAACTCGCGTAATCGCAGCTGCGACAGCGTTTCACGCACCGAGTAAGGGCCGGTGCGGGGAGTGTCGTGCATGTATGTCCTGCGGTCCGGCGGATACGCCACGTCAGCGCGATTCTATGCGCGCCGAGGTTGCCGTGCGGTTGTCATGCCGAACGTGGTTGTCCTGTACGCAATTTCGACGCCAGCACGGCCGCCTGGGTACGGCGTTCCATCCCGAGTTTGGCCAGCAGCCGCGACACATAGTTCTTGACCGTCTTCTCCGCCAGGAACATCCGTTCGGCGATCTGCCGGTTGGTGAGGCCGTCGCCGAGCAGGTCGAGCAGTTTGCGTTCCTGATCGGTCAAACCGGCCAGCGGGCCGTCGAATTCGGTGCTGCGCCGCAGCCGGGCCATGAGGGCGGCGGCCGCGCGATTGTCCAGCAGCGAGCGGCCCGCGCCCACCTCCTTGATGGCCTTGGCCAGCTCCATGCCCTTGATGTCCTTGACCACGTAGCCGCTGGCGCCGGCCAGGATGGCGTCCATCATGGCCTGCTCGTCGGTGTAGGAGGTGAGGATCAGGCAGCGCAGATCGTCGATGTCGGCCAGCAGGTCCCGGCACAGTTCGATGCCGTTGCCGTCGGGTAGGCGCACGTCGAGCACCGCCACGTCGGGGCGCAGCGCCGGGATCCGGGCCAGCGCCTGGGCGACGTCGCCGGCCTCGCCGACCACGGTCAGCTCGGGGTCCTCTTCCAGCAGATCGGTCAGACCGCGGCGGACGATCTCGTGATCGTCGACCAGGAAGACTTTGATCACGACGGCCTCCAGGATGTCGGTGATGCGCGGTCGGTTCGCGCGCGTGCGCGAACGGTCCCGGCCAACGTAACTCGCGGCGCGGCAACGGGATACCGCCGAAGGTCCCTAATCTCCCGGATGATCGGCGGCCCGAGATCTTTTGTCGGAGACTTTTCCCCGAAAGTGGTCTGTTTCGGGACTTTCGGCACTGTCGGGCCCGCGTGACGTGTGTTGCCATGGAATTCGGTTGCCGGGTCGGATACAGGGAGAGCGGGGTCGGCTATGGGCGCGTTCGATGTGTGGTCGAGTGGAATCGATCCCGATTTCGTGGTGACCACGCACGGGCCCGTCCCGTCGGGGGAGGTGACCCGGGTGGTGCGCGGACTGGGCAGGATATTGCGCCGCCACGGAGTCGGCGGGCCGGTGCGGGCACGCCTGCGCTGGCCCGATCCCGACCACGGCGATCCCGAGGACGGCACCACCCTGGTGCAGGCGAGTGTCCGAGCGCTGGGGAAGGCGTTCCGGGTACAGGTCGCGGGGCCGGGACGGTTCGCCGCCACCTTCGCACTGGAACGGCTGGACCTGCGACTGGGCTGCCCGCCGGACGAATTGTCCCGGCCCTGGCCGGATCCCGCGCGGCCGTCGCTGTCCGCGATCACCGAGCCGCGGCCGATCGTGCGGCGCAAGGACTGCCGACTACAGGTGGCCACACCCGCGGCGGCGGCGCGCGTGCTCGACGCCATGGACTACGACGCGCACCTGTTCATCGACGCCGACACCGGATCCGAGGCGGTGGTCTGCTGGACCGGGCCGCTCGGGGTGCGCACGCTGGGCCGCCCGCGTGACGGCGTGCCCATGCTGCTCGAGGACGAGGCGGTGGCCCGGCTGTGCCTGGGCGGGCTGCCGTACCTCTTCTTCATCGACGCCGATGTCCGCCGCGGGCGGCTGCTGTACCGCCGCTTCGACGGCGATCTCGCCCTGGTCACCGCGGCCGGGTCCGAGGATCGCGCCCGCGATCGGGAGCGGGCGCGGCAGCCGCGGGTGATCGCGAGCTGCGTGCGCCGGGCGCTGCCCAGCGCGGCCGGGGCCGCCGGGGCGATCACCGAGAAGTCGGCCTGAGCCGGTGCGGGCGACATCACCCTCGCCCGTCGCAATAAACACACTGTGACCAGCGTTTCAGCTCTGGTATCCAAACTTGTCGGTGGGTGCCCCTAGCATGGCGTCGGGGGTATGTCTGGATGCCGGAACGTTGGAAGGATGGCCAGGTGGCGGATCGCCTGACGGTGCGCGGAGCACGGGAGCACAACCTCAAAGGGGTCGATCTCGACCTACCCCGTGACAGTCTCATCGTTTTCACTGGTCTGTCCGGGTCCGGAAAGTCCTCGCTGGCTTTCGACACCATCTTCGCCGAGGGACAGCGCCGCTACGTGGAGTCGCTGTCGGCCTACGCCCGGCAGTTCCTGGGGCAGATGGACAAGCCGGACGTGGACTTCATCGAGGGCCTGTCCCCGGCGGTGTCCATCGACCAGAAGTCGACCAACCGGAACCCGCGGTCCACGGTCGGCACCATCACCGAGGTCTACGACTACCTGCGTCTGCTGTTCGCGCGCGCGGGCACCCCGCACTGCCCGGTCTGCGGTCACCTGATCGCCAAGCAGAGCCCGCAGCAGATCGTGGATCAGGTGCTGGCCATGCCGGAGGGCACCAAGTTCCAGGTGCTCGCGCCGGTGGTGCGCACCCGCAAGGGTGAGTTCGTGGACCTGTTCGAGTCGCTGAACGCGCAGGGCTATTCGCGGGTCCGGGTCGACGGCGTGGTGCATCCGCTGACCGATCCGCCCAAGCTGAAGAAGCAGGAGAAGCACGATGTCGAGGTGGTCGTCGACCGCCTCGCCGTGAAGCCGAGTTCCAAACAGCGCCTGACCGATTCGATCGAGACCGCGCTGCGGCTGGCCGACGGCATCGTGGTGCTGGACTTCGTGGACCGCGACGAGCACGCCCACGATCGGGAGCGGCGCTTTTCCGAGCGGCTGGCCTGCCCGAACGGGCACCCCCTCGACATCGAGGACCTGGAACCGCGGTCGTTCTCCTTCAACTCGCCCTACGGCGCCTGCCCGGATTGCACCGGTCTGGGTATTCGCAAGGAGGTCGATCCGGATCTCGTTGTGCCGGACCCGGATCTGAGCCTGGCCGACGGCGCGATCGCCCCGTGGTCGCGCGGGCAGACCGCCGAGTACTTCACCCGCCTGCTGTCGGGCCTGGCCGAGGCCATCGGCTTCTCCATGGACACGCCGTGGAGTCAGTTGCCGCTCAAGGCCCGCAAGGCGGTGCTGGAGGGCAGCTCCGAGCAGGTCCACGTCTCCTACACCAACCGCTACGGCCGCAAGCGTTCGTATTACGCCGATTTCGAGGGTGTGATGCCGTTCCTGCAGCGGCGCATGGACGCCACCGAGTCGGAGGCGATGAAGGAGCACTACGACGGGTACATGCGCGACATCCCGTGCCCGGTGTGCGCCGGCGCGCGTCTGCGGCCGGAGATCCTCGCGGTCACGCTGTCGGCCGGCACCGAACGCCGCTCCATCGCCGACATCTCGGATCTGTCGATCGGCGATGCCGCGCACTTCCTGAACACCCTCACCCTCGACGACCGGCAGGCCGCCATCGCCGCGCAGGTGATCAAGGAGATCCAGGCGCGCCTGGGCTTCCTGCTCGACGTCGGCCTGCAGTATCTGACGCTCTCGCGCGCCGCCGCCACTCTCTCCGGCGGTGAGGCGCAGCGCATCCGCCTGGCCACCCAGATCGGGTCGGGTCTGGTGGGCGTGCTGTATGTGCTGGACGAGCCGTCCATCGGCCTGCACCAGCGCGACAACCGCCGCCTGATCGAAACCCTCACGCGCCTCAAGAGTCTCGGCAATACGCTGATCGTGGTCGAGCACGACGAGGACACCATCCACGCCTCGGACTGGGTGGTCGACATCGGCCCGCTGGCCGGTGAGCACGGCGGTCAGGTGGTGTACTCGGGTCCTTACGAGGGGCTGCTGAAGGACAAGGATTCCCTCACCGGCGCTTACCTTTCCGGGCGCGAGCGCATCGACCTGCCGCTGGTGCGGCGGCCGATCGACAAGAAGAAGCAGCTCACCGTGGTCGGCGCGACCGAGCACAACCTGCGCGACATCGACGTGAATTTCCCGCTGGGCGTGCTCACCTCGATCACCGGCGTCTCCGGTTCGGGTAAGTCGACGCTGGTCAACGACATTCTGGCGACCGTGCTGCAGAACAAGCTGAACGGCGCGCGTCAGGTGCCGGGCCGCCACACCCGGGTCAACGGCCTCGATCACCTGGACAAGCTGGTGCAGGTGGACCAGTCGCCGATCGGCCGCACCCCGCGCTCGAATCCGGCCACCTACACCGGCGTCTTCGACAAGATCCGCACCCTGTTCGCGGCCACCACCGAGGCCAAGGTGCGCGGCTATCAGCCGGGCCGGTTCTCCTTCAATGTGAAGGGCGGCCGCTGCGAGGCGTGCTCGGGTGACGGCACCCTGAAGATCGAGATGAACTTCCTGCCGGACGTGTACGTCCCGTGCGAGGTCTGCCACGGCGCGCGGTACAACCGCGAAACCCTCGAAGTCCACTACAAGGGCAAGACCATCGCCGAGGTGCTGGACATGCCGATCGAGGAGGCCGCGGACTTCTTCGAACCGGTGACCTCGATCCACCGCTATCTCAAGACGCTGGTGGACGTCGGTCTCGGGTATGTCCGCCTGGGCCAGTCGGCCCCGACGCTGTCCGGCGGCGAGGCGCAGCGCGTGAAGCTGGCCGCCGAACTCCAGAAGCGTTCCACCGGCCGCACCATCTACATCCTCGACGAGCCCACCACGGGCCTGCACTTCGAGGACATCCGCAAGCTGCTGACCGTCATCAACGGCCTGGTCGACAAGGGCAACACGGTGATCGTCATCGAGCACAACCTCGATGTCATCAAGACCTCCGACTGGGTCATCGACATGGGCCCCGAAGGCGGTTCCGGCGGTGGCATGGTCATCGCCCAGGGCACCCCGGAAGACATCGCGGCGGTGCCGGACAGCTACACCGGCCAGTTCCTGAAGGATGTGCTCGCGGCGCAGCCGGCCGCCCTCGCCGAGCCGAAGCCCGCGAAGAAGGCGGTGGCCAAGAAGGCGCCCGCGAAGAAGGCCGCCCCGAAGACCGAGGCCCAGGCCGCGGCCACCAAGAAGGCCGCCGCGGCGCGCCGCAAGGCCGCCGCGCTGCGCTGACCGTCCGGCAGCGCGAAGGCCCCGTACCGGAATCGGTACGGGGCCTTCGTCTTTCGCTCCTACTCGGCGGCCGCGAGCGGCGGCTCGTGTTCCGTGACCTCGGCGATGTGCCCGAAGTCGAGTTTGACGAGCTGGTCGGCGCAGTCGAAGTACCGGTCGTCGTGGGTGATGACGATGACGGTCTTGCCGCGGTTCTTCAGCGAGACCAGGATCTCGCGGTAGAACACGTCACGGAACTTCGGCTCCTGATCGGCGGCCCACTCGTCGAACAGGTAGATCGGCCGGTCCTCGAGCAGCGCGGTCAACAGCGCCAGGCGCTTGCGCTGCCCCTGCGACAGGTCGATCGTCGACAGCCGGCCGTTCTCCACGGTCACCTTGTGATCGATCCGAAGCTCCTTCAGGTACTTGCGGACCTCGTCGTCGATGCCGTCCTCGAAGCCGAGGTAGTCCTCGAACAGGTGGAAGTCGGTGAAGACCGCCGAGCTGTTCTGCCGGAACCACTCGATGTTCGTGTGGTCGATCGTCTCGCCGTTGAGCGTGAGATGGCCGTGCTGCGGGACGTAGAGGCCCGTGATCAGTTTGGCCAGCGTCGATTTACCGCTGCCGTTGCCGCCCACGATGAAGCTGATCTGGCCGGGTTCGAAGGTCAGATCGAGTGGGCCCAGGTGGAAGCCGGAGCCGTCGGCCTGCGGCGGGGCCATGGGTCCGCCGTTGGGCAGCGGGTGCCCGCCGTGGCCGACGAACCTGTGCCCGTTGACATCCGGCCGGTCGACACCCTGCGGACCGTGGCCCGGAGGCGGGCCGCCGGGATGCGGCCGGCCGCCGCCGGGGCGCTGCCCGGGACCCGGGCCGGGGTGCGGTCCGGTGCCGGGCAGCGGCGGGATCGCGGGCGGGGCCTCGGTCAGGTAGCTGTAGCCGACGTCGTTGAGCTCGAGCCGTGCCGCGGTGACCGCGGCGCGCTCGGTGTAGGGCAGCCGCGATTCGTCGTGCGCGGTCTGGATGGACAGATTGAGCGACCGGATCTTCGCCAGTGCCACGTCGCCGCGCAGCAGGTCCGGGATGCGGTGCATGAAGTTCTGCATCGGCATCGCCAGGAACGTGGTGACGAGCACGTAGCCGACCATCACGTTCTGCGGCAGTTCCAGCGCCCGCGCCAGCCCGAACAGGATGAGCGCCATGGTGGCCAGCTGCAGCAGCTGCCCGAACCCTTGGGCCACGGTGAATTTCGATCCGGCGTCGATGTTCTGCGCCCGCAACGTCTCCGCGGAGCCGAGCAGGTGCTTGTCCATGAAGTCGCGCCGCCGCCCGCGGTGCAGCTTGAGCTCCTTGATGCCCAGCGACACCGCCTGGAAGGAGCGCAGCAGCCCGTCCTCGTTCTCCCGCGCGGACTGGTACAGCGCCCGCACCCGCTTGAGAACCAGTTCCACACAGGCGATTCCGAGCAGCGTGCCCGCCACCGTAGTGGCGAAGATCGGCCCGGACACCACCGCGAGGAACACGAAGCAGCCCACGATGGTGGCCAGATCGATGCAGATGCTCGGGATGGCCGTCACCGCCTGCGACAGCGCCCGCACGTCCTCGGTGAGGGTGGCGATCAGCCGGTGCTGGCCCAGCCGCTCCAGGTGTTCCAGCGGCGCGGACACGATGCGGGAGCTCAGGTCCGCGCGCAGCCGGTAGATGGCGTCCTGCGCCAGCCGGATCAGCAGCACCTGCGAGATCACGCCGCTGATCAGGATGACCAGGGCGGTCGCGACGAACGCCTGGACGGTGACGCCCGGATGCGGTTCCGGTGACACCACTCCCCGAATCAATGTCACCAGGTAGGTATTGGCCGCACCGCAGACGAGACCGGAGGCGATGACGCCGGCGATCCGCATCCACGAGATGGAGATGAGGAATCTGATGAGTTGCATGACTGCTGGCTCTCTGGACTGGACGGGTCGGGCTGGTCAGGAACGGATGACGTCGAACACGACGCCCTCGAGGGTGACGCCGGGCGCGAAGGAGAACGCCACGCCCGTCGAGATCGGCTGGGACGCCGACTGCGCGACCATCTGCTCGAGCACGAAGATCAGCGAGACGCTGAGCATGTTGCCGTACTCGGCGAGCACGTCCCAGCTGGTGGCGGCCTCTTCGGCGCCGAGGCCGAGCGAGCGCACCGACTCCTCGATGATCTTGGGGCCGCCCGGGTGGATCGCCCACAGATCGATGTCGGACTTGGTGAGGCCCTGGCGCGCGAGGACCTCGGTCACCACCGGGTCCACGCCCCGCAGGATGTACTGCGGCAGGTTCTCCGACAGCTCGCAGGTGATGCCGTTGTCGTTGACGCCCAGCACGATTCCGTCCTCGGCGTCGTCGAACAGGTAGCTGAAGCTGTCCCGGATCACGATGGATCCGGCCGGCAGCTTCTGGTGCGCCTGCCGGGCGCCGATGACCACCGCGCCGCAGCCGTCGCCGAAGAGGCTGTGAATGATGACGTCGTTGACATTGTCGTCGAACACGGCGTTGACCGAGCTCAGCTCGATGCAGATGACCAGCGCCTTCTTGTCCGGGTGCGCCCGCACGTAATCCGTCGCGGCGCGTACGGAGTTCATGGCCGCGGCGCACCCCATGAAGTTCACGACGACCCGGTTGACGGTGGGGGACAGGCCCAGCTGCTTGACCACGGCCACGTCCACGCCGGGCGCGATGAACCCGGTGCTGGTGGCGAAGACCAGCATGCCGATCTCGGCGGCCGGGTCCTCGAGGTGGGCGACGGCGCGGCCGGCCACGTCCACGGCCAGCGGCACCGCGTGGTCGTAGAAGGTGTTCATGCGGTCGCGGATGGTGCCCGATTCCCGGCTGTAGGACAGGAATTCGGGGTCGATCGGGTTCACCGCGAGGTGGCGGGTGGTGACCCGGGTCTTCTGGTAGATCCGCGGGATCCGGGCCTGCTGGGCCGGATCGGTGAACAGTCCGGCGACCTGGGCGGCGGCGTCGGCCTGCGCGAAGATCTGCGCGGGCGCACCGGTGGCGATGGACTCGATCACGCCGACGGTGGTCGGCGGGGCCGGCGGCAGCGGGGTCGGCGCGAAGTCGTAGCCGGGCTCGCCTCCCGCGAACCGGGCGGCGGGCCGGGCGGCCCCTTCGTCGATGGTGATGGACACGAATGACTCCCCTCGTATTCTTTGGTGAAACTCGCGGTGCGGCCGGCGCATGTTCCGGCGCGCCGCGGTGTTCGGAATCGGCTCAGACCGTGCCGATTCCGGTGAAGCCCTGCGCGGTGTAGACGACACAGGTCTTCAGGGCGAGCGGCGAGAAGTGCTCCTTGACGAACCCCCACTTGCGCTCCACCGCGTCGTCGGACGGCGCGAGGATGTAGGTGCGGATCTGCTTGGGGAAGCGGTCGGTGAAGAAGCTCTTGGCGGGAAGCCATTCCACGCCGAACTTCGCCGACTCCTCACGCAGCACGTCCTCGGTGGCGATATTGGCGAAACCGCTGCGCTGGTAGGGCAGTACGTGATGGACGCGGTGCGAGCTGAGGCCCGCCGACAGGAAGCAGTCCAGGTAGCGGTTGCCGACCACCTTGAGGTCGTAGGCTTGTTCGATCTGGTCGACGCCCCAGTCCTCGGAGTTGTGCTCGAGTTCCTCGGTCTCGACCTCGAAGTCGTGGCTGGCCACCACCAGGAAGGTGGAGACCCACAGGGTGATCACGAATTGCAGGGCCCAGGCCCAGAAGTCGCCCATCACGGTGAAGGCGATGAGCTCGCCCAGCAGCAGGAACCGCGCGCCGAAGGACCCGATGAAGTGCGGCAGCGCCCCACCCCAGGTGCCGTACATGTCCTTGATGCCCACCTTGCGGGTGAGGCGGCAGACGTCGAGCAGGCGGAAGGTCATACCGGTGACGGTGTGACCGAACTTGTGCAGGGTGTGGATCGGCACCCGGTACAGCCGCGGGATCCGCATCATCATGGTGAAGACGTTCTTCTTGATGTCGACTTCACTCTGGGTGTGCGGGTGGTGCAGCAGGGCGTGGCCGTCCGCGGTCACGAATGCCAGTGCGACGTAATTGAAGTCGAAGGCATTCGTGTAGATCTTGTTCATGCCCTTCTGGGCACGGTGGATGGCGTAGTGCCCGAACCCGGCCAGCGAGCTGCGCAGCAGCACCATGGCGATCACGAAGACCGGCAACGGCATCCAGGACCGCTCGAACAACCGCAGGCCCTGCACCGCGAAGTACGCCACCGCGAGAATGGCGACCACGATATTGAAATAGGTGTCCATGCGCCGGATCCGGGCGGCCAGCTCGGGTTCCTTGAGCCGCGCCTTCACCTTGTGCAGCAGGTCGTCCTTGTTGTCGAAGCTGAACTTCGGGGTGTCGCGCCAGCTGTCGAAACCCTCGTTGAACAGGAACGCGGGCGCGTTGGCCTTGGGGTGGATGTCCTCCGGCAGGGCGTCGCGGTCGAGCGCGTACTTCTTCAGAATCTTGCCGATGGCTTCCGGATTCTTGTGGTACGAACCGACAATCGAGGTGATGTCGCGGTTCTTGGTGCGGCCGATGAAGAACTCGCCGCCCGGATGCTTGGAAATCCAGTCGGAGAGGTCGTAGGCTTTCCCGTCGTAGACCCAGACGTTGGAAATCGGCGGCGGTCCGTCGAGCGGGGGCCGGCGGAATTCATCTGCTGGCGCCTGCCGTTCGATCGTCGCCTCGGCCTCGGGCCGTTCGATCGTCATAGCTTTCCTCCACACGCACACACCGCGTTCGAACTTACGGATGGAATCGTCGGCGTTGCGGCTTGCAATTCACTGAACAATCTCTTAAGTGGGCTTTTGTTAACAGCGGCCCGGAAAAAATGCGAAAGCCGGCCGGGGTCGGACGACAGCTGTTGCCGCCGTTGCTCGTTCCCCGAACCGGCTCCCCACTCACAGGGCGGATAGACGGGTGACTAGCCGCCGGGCTTGGTGACGTGCACCGGCTTCGCCCAGTCGGACAACGTCACGGTGACGGTGCCCGCGTCCTTGGTGACGATGGCGCGCACCAGGTTCGGGCCGGTGCCCGGCGAGGCGGCGTTCGAGGGCAGGGTGGTGCCCGTACCGCTCGGCGGCGCGACGTCCTTGATGTACAGGGTGATCGGGAACTCGCCGCCGTCCTTGCCGATCTGCGGGACGACCGGGTCCATGACGTCGGCGGAGATGGTGCCGCTGACCTTCACGGTGTCGACGCCGTCGATCTTCTCGCGGCCTTCGGCCTTGGCGTTCTTCACCTGCGAGATGGCGTAGGCCAGACCCTTGTCCTTGTCGAGCAGGACGCCCGGGTCGTAGATCTTCTCGGCGGGGCCGACGGGGGCGTACTTGGTGCCGTCACCCGTGTAGAGGGTCTTGTCGACGACCATGAACTTGGTCTTGGTGAAGTCGCCGTCCTGCTTGACCTTCACCTCGGCGTCGCCGATGGCCTGGCCCTGGCCCTGCGGCTGGTTGGTGACGTCGGCCTTGATGCTCTTGACCGACAGCGTGGGCAGGTTCTTGACGTCCAGCACCACGTGCACCGACTGCAGGGTCTGGGTGGTCTTGGCCGATTCGGCGACGATCTGCGCGCCCTCGGGCAGCTGCGCCGGCGGCGCGGCCTGCGAGGTGGTGGCCTTGCTGTCCGAGTTGGAGGACGAGGTGCAGCCCGCCACCAGCGCGGCGGTCGCGGCCGCGGCGATCATGATCGGGAGGACGCCGCGCCGAATCCGGCTGCCGGACGTGCGGTTCCCTTGGGATATCAGGTCATTCATGTACAACCCCCGAAGTCCATTCGATCTCGTAGTGAGGGCAGCCTTGCCGCTGCCCGTCGTAGTATGCAGGACGTCGCCCGCGCTCGCGCCGATCGGTGCGATACTCCGGCATCCAACCAGCACCGGCTCGATGTCGCCACGCTGTTTCGATCATCCAGCCGCACAGGCGATCAGCCCGCAACCAGCTATGTCGCATGTCCGGTCGAGCGTTAACAATCCGGCCGAGATCGCGGCAAGCCGATGCGCCCGATTCTCCGGATGCCCCTCCGTCGCTGGCTGTTTGCCATCCGGTCGCTGAACGTTCAGCGTAAACCGTTACCCGGGGCGGGTATTGACACGTTCCCCCGGCCGCGAGCAATATGAACGTGCGTTCATGAACAATCGTTCATAATAGGAGTCGAGCATGACCGAGATCGTGAATACCGCCCAGTCCGAAGCCTGGAACGGCTACGAAGGCGAACACTGGGCAGGCCACTACGACCGCTACGACGCCGTGAACCACGGCTTCGACGAACCTTTGCTGACCACCGCCCGCATCGCCGACGGCCACCGCGTCCTCGATATCGGCTGCGGTAACGGCCAATTGACCCGCGCCGCCGCCCGCCGCGCCGGCGCCGGCTCCGCGACCGGTGTCGATCTCTCCGGCCCGATGCTCGCCCGCGCCCGCGAACGGGCCGCCGCCGAAGCCGTCCCCAATGTCGGCTTCGAACAGGGCGACGCCCAGATCCATCCCTTCCCCGACGCCGCCTACGATGCCGCGCTGAGCCGCTTCGGCATCATGTTCTTCACCGACCCGGTGGCGGCCTTCGCCAATATCGCCCGCGCCCTGCGCCCCGGCGGCCGCCTGGCCTTCGCCGCCATGACCCCGCTCCCGGGTACCGATCTGGGCGCCGTGTTCGGCGCCGCCGCAGCCCATCTCGGGGATTTCGCGGTCAGCCCCGCCGAAGGCCCGTTCTCCGAGCCCGACCGCATTCGGGACCTGTTGTCCGCCGCGGGTTTCGGGGAGATCGGCGTCGACTACCGTGAGGCCGATGGCATCTGGGGCGACGACATCGCCGACGCCACCGACTTCATCATGGGCTGGGGCCCGGTCCGCTTTCACCGCTCCCTGGCCGGGTTCGCCACCGACACCGAAGTCCGCCAGGCGATCTCCACGGCCCTGATTCCCTACGCCACCTCCGGCGGCGTCGTGCTGCGCGGATCGGCCTGGCTCGTGACGGCCGCGACCCCGCTACCGTAACGATCCATGTCCCCCCGCAAGGCCGCGGCGCTGCGCGCCACCGACGACACCCTCCACGATCACCTCGTCGTCACCGCGCAACGCCTGCTCGCCGACGGCTCGGCCGCCACCCTCACCGTGCGCGCCATCGCGCGCGCGGCCGGGGTGGCCGACGGCGTCCTCTACAACCACTTCCCGGACAAGGACGCCCTGCTCGCCGCCGCGGTCCGCGCGCACGTCGACGCCGCGCACCGCGCGCTCGGCGCACTGCCCGCCCCGGGGGAAGCGACCGTCGCGGAGAATCTCCGTATATATCTGAGCGCGGGCCTGGACCTGCACCGCGCGGTGCTGCCGGTCTTCGCGGGCCTGCTGTCCGCTCCGGCCGTGCTGGATCGCTTCGCCGAACTGCCGACCGATCAGCCCGACTGGCGAGTACTGCTCTCGGACTACCTGGCCGGTGAGCGGCGACTCGGCCGCCTCGCCCCCGACGCCGACACCGCCGCCGTGGCGGCCGTCCTGGTCGGCGTCTGCCACGACCGGGTCCTCAACGCGGTGCTGCCTGGCATGTCATCGCCCGCCGTCGAGCCCGCGGCGGTCGTCGCGACGCTCCTCGACGGCATCGGCCCCAGGACGTAGAGGCCGCTCGAACAAAAACGGCCCGCCCCGAAAGAATTCGGGCGGGCCGTTTTCGACAGATCGATACCGGTTCGGTCAGTACACCGGGCCGGTGTACTTCTCGCCCGGGCCCGCGCCCGGGGCATCGGGGTATTCCGAGGATTCGCGGAACGCGCGCTGCAGCGACTGCAGGCCGTCGCGGATCGGACCGGCGTGCGGGCCGAGGTATTCGACCGACGCGGTGACCAGGCCGGCGAGCGCGGTGATGACGCGACGCGCCTCGTCCAGGTCCAGGTGGGGGCTGCTGGCCGGGTCCGGTTCGCCGAGGCCGAGCTTCTCGGCCGCGGAGCTCATCAGCATGACGGCGGCGCGGCTGATGACCTCGACCGCGGGGATCTCGGCCAGTTCGCGCACGACCTCGCCGTCGATGAGGGCGGAATCGTCGTTCAGGGTAGCCTCGCTCATGGGGTAGAGAATGCCATCGCGCGGGTCGGCGCTGGTCGCGGGGGCGGCCGATTCGGAGCTCACGGCTATGAGTGTTAGACTCTTCCGCGACGACCGCCCTGGACTGGTTCCTGCAACCGACTCGGGGCATCAAGTGGAGCCCGACTCCCACCGTCAACCAGCGCTGACAGCGCGAGGTTGAACGGTCCGGTCGCCCATCATTTACGTGATGGGTTCTGCGCGTGGGTTTTTCCTGCGTGCGGTGCGATGCGAGCTGTTTGCGTCGCGGATCGGTCGACTCGGGCCCCGTGCCGGTGAAATACCGGAGCGGGGCTTTCGTGTTGAAATTGGGGTTGCAGTTATTGCTTGCGGTCGTTGACGAACCGCTTGACCTAGGAGGCCCCATCAGCACTGAGACCCGCATCAACGATCGCATCCGCGTTCCCGAGGTCCGACTCATCGGACCCGGCGGCGAGCAGGTTGGGATCGTGCGTGTTGAAGATGCACTACGCGTCGCTCAGGAAGCTGACCTCGACCTGGTCGAGGTCGCGCCCGATGCACGCCCGCCGGTGTGCAAGATCATGGACTACGGCAAGTTCAAGTACGAGACCGCGCAGAAGGCGCGTGAGTCCCGGAAGAACCAGGTCCAGACCGTGATCAAGGAGCAGAAGCTCCGCCCGAAGATCGATGACCACGACTACGCCACCAAGCGCGGCCACGTGATGCGCTTCCTGGAGGCCGGGTCGAAGGTCAAGGTCACCATCATGTTCCGTGGTCGCGAGCAGTCGCGCCCCGAACTCGGGTTCCGGCTCCTGCAGCGACTGGCCGCCGACGTCGCCGACCTCGGATTCGTCGAAACCTCGGCCAAGCAGGACGGCCGAAACATGACCATGGTCCTCGCGCCGCACAAGGGCGCGAAGACGCGGGTGAAGGCCCAGAACGACGCGAGCTCGACGCAGCAGCGCAGCAGTGCGCCCGCGCCGGCTCCCGCCGAGGCGGCCCCGGCCGAGACCGCGGCTCCGGCTGCCGAATCGGCCACCCCGCAGCAGTAATAACGAGAAGCTCCGGAGGCGTGTGGTACTCGCGCGCCTCCGGCACGACAGAACTGAGGAATCCATGCCGAAGATGAAGAGCCACAGCGGCGCCTCGAAGCGATTCAAGGTGTCGGGCAGCGGCAAGCTGCTGCGTCAGCAGGCGAACCGTCGCCACCTGCTCGAGCACAAGCCGACCACCCGGACTCGTCGTCTGGACGGCGTGGAGGTCGTCGCCAAGGCCGACGTCGCTCGCGTCAAGAAGCTGCTCGCCAAGTAATTCGGCTGAGCCGACCGACCAACCTCCGGGTGCGATCGCCGCACCCCCTATTCGATCAAGGACTGAAAAGTGGCACGCGTCAAAAGGGCCGTCAACGCTCAGAAGAAGCGCCGTTCCGTTCTCGAGGCCTCCAAGGGCTACCGCGGTCAGCGGTCGCGCCTGTACCGCAAGGCCAAGGAACAGCAGCTGCACTCGCTCACCTACGCCTACCGGGACCGCCGGGCGCGGAAGGGTGACTTCCGTCAGCTGTGGATCACTCGTATCAACGCCGCCGCGCGTCTGAACGACATGACCTACAACCGCTTCATGCAGGGCCTCAAGGCCGCCGGCATCGAGGTGGACCGCAAGATCCTGGCCGAGCTCGCCGTCTCCGACGCCGAGGCCTTCGCCCAGCTGGTCGCCGCCGCCAAGGCTGCCCTGCCGGCCGACGTCAACGCCCCGGCCGCCTGATTCGGTCTGCGTGACAAAGCAATAGCCGAAACGACCCGCGGACGATGTTCCGCGGGTCGTTTCTTTTCTTCTCGTATCTCCGCGTATCTCCCAAGGGACAGGTGGCCGTGAGCGCTGATTCCATCGACTGGCGTAACTCCCGGATCGTGTCGGCGGTCAAGCTGCACCGCAGTCCGGTCCGCCGCAAGACCGGTCTGTTCCTGGCCGAGGGCGCGAATTCGGTCGAGGCGGCGCTGGACACCGGCCGGGTCGAGGAGCTGTTCTTCTCGGAGAAGGCCGCCGAACGCGAGCACGCGCTGGTCGCCGGGGCCGCCGCCCAGGGGGTGCGGACCACGATGGTGACCGACCGCGCCGCGGAGATGCTGGGGGACACCGTGACTCCGCCGGGCCTGGTCGCGGTGTGCCGCCACGTGGACGTGCCGCTGCGTGAGGTGCTCGACGCCGCCCCGCGCATGCTCGCCGTGCCGGTCGAGATCGCCGACCCGGGTAACGCGGGCACCCTGATCCGCGTGGCCGACGCCGTCGGCGCGGACGGCGTTGTGCTCGCGGGTGATTCGGTGGACCCGCACAATGGCAAATGCGTACGCGCTTGTGCCGGAAGCCTTTTCCATGTCCCCGTGGCCCGCTCCCGCGATATCGACGCCACCCTCGACGCGCTGGAGGCGGCGGGCATCGCGATCCTGGCCACCACCGCCAAGGGCGAGGTCGACCTCGACGACGCCGATGAGATCCTGCGCGGCCCGGTCGCGTGGCTGTTCGGCAATGAGGCGCACGGCCTGGACAAGGCCATCGCCGCCCGCGCCACCCACCGGATCCGGATTCCCATCCACGGTCGCGCGGAGAGCCTGAATCTGGCTGCCGCCGCGGCTATCTGCCTCTACTCGAGCTCGCGGGTGCAGCACCGCGCCTGATCCCACTCAGATGCCGTCGGCTTCCAGGTTCTCCATGATCTCCTCGGCCCAGGGCGCGGCGATCGGGTTCGGGCCGGTGAGTCCCATGGCCGTCATATTGGTGAGCAGCATGCCGGTGCCCATGAAGCGGCGGACCTCGTAGGCCGACGCCCCGGTGAGCTCCCGCGCGACCAGGTAGATATTGCCGAAGCGGGCACGGATGACGTCGCCGATGGCGGGGTCCGTGCCCGCCGCGGCGATCCCCTGGAGAAAGACCCGTGGCAGGTCGCCGTCGAGCAGGAAGTCGCCGAAGCGTTCGCCCATGGCGTCGAGTCGCTCTTTGGGGGTCGCGTCGGCGGGGGCCTGCGCGGCCCCCTCGCGGAAGAGCCCGTCGACGCGATCGCAGACTCGTTCCAGCACCGCCAGGAACAGTTGCAACTTGGTGCCGAACAGCCGGATGACATACGGCTGCGAGACGCCCGCGCGGCGGGCGATCTCATCGGTTTTCGTTGCCGCGTAACCGGATTCGGCGAAGGCGGAGATGGCCGCGCGCAGCACTTCCTCGCTGCGTTCCTCGGCCGTCATCCGGGTCCTGGTCATGGTGGGCGCGCCTCCTGGTCGTTGGGGAATCATCCTTCCCGTTGACATGTTATCAGTCGATGCATACTCTCTAGTTATCAGTCGATTACAACAAGGGGATCGGACATGACTGAGACACTCGAAACCTCCTCGCTCACCGGCAAGGTGGCCGAACAGGCCCGGCAGCGCCCGCTCGCCGCCGTCCTCGCCGCCGTGGGCATTCCGATGTTCATGGTCACGCTCGACAACCTCGTGGTGACCAACGCGCTGCCGGTGATCCGCACCGAGCTGCACGCCTCGCTCTCGGACCTGCAGTGGTTCGTGAACGCCTACACGCTGGCCTTCGCCTCGCTGCTGCTCACCGCCGCCGCCCTGGGCGACCGGCTCGGCCGCCGGCGCGTCTACCTGGGCGGCATCGCGCTGTTCACGCTCGGCTCGGCCGCGTGCGCGCTGGCCACCGAACCGTGGATGCTCATCGCCGCCCGCGCGGCCCAGGGCTTCGGCGGGGCGGCCGTCATGCCGCTGTCGCTGACGCTGCTGTCCGCGGCGGTGCCGGAGAAGATGCGCAGCGCCGCCATCGGCATCTGGGGCGGCATCTCCGGCCTCGGCATCGCGTTGGGCCCGGTGGTCGGCGGCGCGGTCGTCGACGGCCTGAACTGGCAGTGGATCTTCTGGCTGAACGTGCCGATCGGCCTGATCGCGGTGCCGCTGGTGGCCCGGGTGCTGAACGAATCCTTCGGCGGCGCACGGCGATTGGATCTGCTCGGCCTGCTGCTGTCGGCGGGCGGCGTGCTCGCGGTGGTGTGGGGCGTCATCCACGGCGCCGACGACGGCTGGACCTCGGCCAAGGTGCTGACCGGGCTGATCGGCGGCGCGATCGCGCTCACGGCGTTCGTGGTCTGGGAGAGCCGGACCGCCGATCCGATGTTGCCGCTGCGCCTGTTCCGCAAGCGCGGCTACGTCATCAACGTGGTGTCGTTCACCTTCTCGCTGGGCACCTTCGGCTCGATCTTCCTGCTGGCCCAGTACTTCCAGGTGGTGCAGGGGTATTCGCCGCTCGCTTCCGGTGTGCGGACGCTGCCGTGGACCATGGCCCCGATGGTGGTGGCCCCGCTGGCCGGTCTGATCGTGGACCGGGTCGGCGCGCGGGTGCTGGTGTCGATCGGTCAGGCGCTGCTGGCGGCCGCGCTGCTGTGGATGGCCCTCACCACGAGCGTGGACGTGTCCTACAGCCACTTCGTGCTGCCGTTCGTCCTCGGCGGCGTGGGCATGGGCCTGACCTTCGCGCCCACGGCCACCGTCGTGATGGCCACGGCGTCACCGGCGGACCAGGGCATGGCCTCGGGCGCCAACAACACCATCCGTGAGGTCGGTGTGGCCATGGGTGTCGCGGTGCTGGCCTCGGTGTTCGCCTCGCACGGCTCGTATATGAGCCCGGCGGACTACGTCGACGGCCTGATCCCGGCGGTGAAGGTCGGCTCGGTCATCGTGGCGCTGGGCGCGTTCGTGGCGCTGCTGCTGCCCGGCCGTCGCACCGCTGCCGAATCGGATTCCGGCGCAACCGTTCTCGCGCACTGAGCCGGATCGAATCGAAGGGAGAAGCATCATGTTCGAGACCCTCCTGCTGCTGGCGATCCCGACCCTGGTGCTGCGGCTGCTCGGCGCCCTCGGCGTGGCCCGCTTCGCGACCTGGCGGTCCGCCGCCGCGCATGGCCTGGCGTTCATGCTCGTCATGACCGGCACCGCGCACTTCGTCCCCGACTCGGTGACGGTCATGCCGCATCACAGCGACCTGGTCGCCATGGTCCCGTCGTTCGTGCCGTTCCCCGACTTCACCGTCTACACGACCGGCGTTCTGGAATACCTGGGTGCGCTCGGGCTGATCCTGGTCCCGTTCCGCCGACTCGCGGGTCTGGCCCTGGCCGTGCTGTTCGTCCTGCTGCTGCCCGCGAATATCCATGCGGCCGTGGACAATGTCTCCTTCGACGGTCAGGCGGCCACACCGGTGTGGTTCCGGATTCCCGAGCAGCTGGTCTACATCGCGGTGGCCCTGTTCGCCGCGCTGGGAACCGCGCCGATCGTGACCGCGATCCGGCGGGTCCCGGTCAGGGCAGGGGAGACGGGGTAGCGCTCGCCTCGAAGGCCCCGGCGATGGTCGCGACGACGCGCTCCATCGTCGGGGCCGCGTCGGTGTCCAGTTCCCTTTCCACCGACGTCATGTCGACATCGGGCAGTCCGCAGGCGACGGCCAGCTTCCAGGGCGACAGGTCGCCGGTGACATTGAGGGCGAACCCGTGGGTGGAGACATTGCGGCCGACGCGCATGCCGATCGAGGTGATCTTGCGGCCGGTATCGCGGGTCCAGACGCCGGTGAGCAGCTCCGAGCCGGGCGGGGTGACGCGGCGCTCGGCCGGGATGCCGAGGTCGGCCAGCGCCGCGACGATGCGCAGTTCCACATCGCGGATCAGATCCACGACGCCCTCGCCGGGCTGCAGCTTCACGATGAGATAGCCGACCAGCTGGCCGGGCGCGTGGTAGGTGAGCTGGCCGCCCCGGTTGGTGGTGAAAACCGGGATGTCGGTGTCGGGGGCCGGCAGATGCTGCTCGGGGGTGCGGCGGCCGATGGTGAAGGTCTGTTCGTGGCTCAGCAGCCACAGCGTGTCGGGCCGCTGGTCGGCGACGCGCTCCTCCCACATCTCCTGCATGCGGTCCATCGCCGCCGAGTACTCGATGAGGCGGTCGGAGTCGTCGATCAAGGTCAGGGGCCGGGACTTCACGAGTCCATTGGTACCACCGTTGTGGTCACCACCACGCCGAAGGGTGGGCGCGAGCTGGGAAAATCCAGGTGAGGTGGGCTGATTACAAGGTTTACGATGCGACCAGCAAGAATGGGTGGGCAGTAACCATTGCCGATAAGACTTTCCGCCCGACCCGTAACCAGCCTGGGGAGTGACGAACCATCGTGGCCGATGACAACAGTGCCGAGCAGACCGCCGCGTTGAGCGAGGAGTCGCTCTCCGCCGCCGCGGAAGCCGCGGAGAAGGCGTTCGCCTCGGCCTCGACCCTGGACGAGCTGGCCACGGCCAAGACCGAGTACATGGGTGGCAAGTCGCCGATCTCGCTGGCGCAGCGGTCCCTGGGCGCGCTGCCCAAGGAGGAGAAGGCCGACGCGGGCAAGCGGGTGAACGTGGCGCGCGGCCGGGTGTCGCAGGCCTACGAGACCCGCCAGGCCGAGCTGCTCGCCGAGCGCGACGCGGCGGTCCTGGTGGCGGAGACCATCGACGTGACCCTGCCCGCCGACCGGCGCGCCCCCGGCGCGCGGCACCCCATCTCGGTGCTGTCCGAGCGGGTCGCGGACGTGTTCGTGGCCATGGGCTGGGAGGTCGCCGAGGGTCCCGAGGTCGAGACCGAGCACTTCAACTTCGACGCCCTGAACTTCCTGCCCGACCATCCGGCCCGCACCATGCAGGACACCTTCCACATCGCGCCGGAGGGGTCGCGGCAGGTGCTGCGTACCCACACCTCGCCGGTGCAGGTGCGCACCATGCTGTCTCGCGAGCTGCCGATCTATGTGGTGTGCCCGGGCCGCACGTTCCGCACCGACGAGCTGGACGCCACCCACACCCCGGTGTTCTCGCAGATCGAGGGCCTGGCCATCGACAAGGGCCTGACCATGGCCCACCTCAAGGGCACCCTGGACGGGTTCGCGCGGGCGCTGTTCGGCCCGAACACCACCACCCGCATGCGGCCCAGCTTCTTCCCCTTCACCGAGCCGTCCGCCGAGGTGGACGTGTGGTTCGAGGACAAGAAGGGCGGCCCCGGCTGGGTCGAGTGGGGCGGCTGCGGCATGGTGAACCCGAAGGTGCTCATCGCCAGCGGCATCGACCCCGAGGTGTACAGCGGCTTCGCGTTCGGCATGGGCCTGGAGCGGACCCTGCAGTTCCGCAACGGCCTGCCGGACATGCGCGACATCGTCGAGGGCGATGTGCGGTTCACGCTGCCGTTCGGCATCCAGTCCTGACCTGACCCCGATACGAGGAAGCGAAACGTCAAGTGCGAGTAGCTCAGTCCTGGCTGACGGACATCCTGCAGCGGACCACCCCCGGGTGGTCGGTGACGGCCGAGGAGCTCGACGCGGGGTTCGTCCGGGTCGGTCTCGAGGTCGAAGAGGTCGACCATCTGGCGCCCATCGGCGGTGACATCGACAAGCCGCTGGTGGTCGGCCGGGTCGCCGAGATCACCGAGCTGACCGAGTTCAAGAAGCCGATCCGCTTCTGCAAGGTCGACGTCGGCAACGCCGAGCTGCAGGAGATCGTCTGCGGCGCACGGAACTTCGCCGTCGGAGACCTGGTCGTGGTGGTGCTGCCCGGTGGCGAGCTGCCCGGCGGATTCAAGATCTCGTCGCGGAAGACCTACGGCCACACCAGCAACGGCATGATCTGCTCGGTCGCCGAACTCGGCATCGGCAAGGACCACAGCGGCATCCTGGTGCTCGAGCCCGGCACCGCCGAGCCCGGCGCGGACGCCAACGAGCTGCTGGGCCTGGGCGACACCATCATCGAGCTGGCCATCACCCCCGACCGCGGCTACGCGTTCTCCGCGCGCGGTCTGGCGCGTGAGCTGGCCTGCGGCTTCGACCTGGAGTACGGCGATCCGGCCGTGCGGCTGCTGCCGGACTCCGAGGTCGAGGCGTGGCCGGTGAAGATCGAACCCGCGTCGGGCTGCACGCGTTTCGCGGTGCGCCGGGTCACCGGCATCGACCCGAAGGCCGTGAGCCCGTGGTGGCTGCAGCGCCGCCTGCTGCTGTCGGGCGTGCGCCCGATCTCCCCGGCCGTGGACGTCACCAACTACGTGATGCTCGAACTCGGTCAGCCGCTGCACGCCTTCGACGCCGCCAAGGTGCGCGGCGGATTCGTGGTGCGCCGCGCCAACACCGGCGAGACCCTGCGCACCCTCGACGAGGCCGAGCGCACCCTCGACGCCGAGGACGTGGTGATCGCCGACGAGTCCGGCGTCATCTCGCTGGCCGGCATCATGGGCGGCGCGAGCACCGAGGTGTCGGACACCTCCACCGACATCCTGCTCGAGGCCGCCACCTGGAACCCGGTGGCCGTGGCCCGCACCGCGCGCCGCCACAAGCTGGGCTCCGAGGCCAGCCGCCGCTTCGAGCGGATCGTGGACCCCGAGGTCAATATCGCCGCCCTCGATCGCGCCGCCACCCTGCTGGCCGAGATCGCCGGCGGCACCGTCGAATCCGTGCTGACCGACGTGCGCGTGCCCACTCCGGCCGCGGCGCCGATCACCATGGACATCGACCTGGCCGACCGCACCGCGGGCGTGCACTACGCGCCCGGCGCGGCCACCCGCCGCCTGCAGCAGGTCGGCTGCGCCATCGAGGTGGGCGTCAGCGAGGCCGGTCACCCGCAGCTGATCGTGACCCCGCCGTCCTGGCGTCCCGACCTCACCCAGCCCGCCGACCTGGTGGAGGAGGTGCTGCGCCTGGAGGGTCTGGACCAGATCCCGTCGGTGCTGCCCACCGCCCCGGCCGGACGCGGCCTCACCGCCGCCCAGCTGCGTCGCCGCGCCGTGAGCAAGGCGCTGGCGTTCGAGGGCTGCGTCGAGGTGCCCGCGCCGGTCTTCATGCAGGCCGGTGTCTTCGACGCCTGGGGCCTGGACGCCGACGACCCGCGCCGCAACACGCTGCGGGTGCTGAACCCGCTCGACGTCGAGCGCGCGGAACTGTCGACCACGCTGCTGCCCGGTCTGCTGGAGATCGCGGCCCGCAATATCTCCCGCGGCCAGCGCGATCTCGCGATCTACGCGATCGGTCAGGTCACCCTGCCGACCGAGCGGACCGCGCCTGTCGGTCTGCTGCCCGTGGATCGCCGCCCGACCGACGACGAGATCCAGGTCCTGCTCGACTCGCTGCCCGAGCAGCCGACCCGGGTCGGCGCGGTCCTCACCGGCCGTCGCGAGCCGCGCGGACCGTGGGGCCCGGGCCGCCCGGTCGAGGCGTCGGACGCCTTCGCCCTGGTCGACGCGATCGCCCAGGCCGCCGGTCTGACGATCGAACGCCGTGCGGCGCAGTTCCTTCCGTGGCACCCGGGCCGTTGCGCCGAGCTGCTCGTGGACGGCGTCGTCGTCGGCCACGCGGGCGAACTGCACCCCGCCGTGCTGGAGCGCTCCGGCCTGCCGCCGCGCACCTGCGCCTTCCAGCTCGACCTCGACGCCCTGCCGCTGCGTGAGATCCGGCCCGCCCCGGTGGTTTCCGCGTTCCCCGCGGTGCTGCAGGACGTCTCGGTCAGCGTCGACAAGGCTGTCCCCGCCGTGACGGTGGAGAACGCGCTGCGCACCGGCGCGGGCGAACTGCTCGAGGACATCTCCCTGTTCGATGTGTACGAGGGCGCGCAGGCGGGTGAGGGCCGCAAGTCCCTGACCTACGCCCTGCGCTTCCGCGCCACCGACCGCACCCTCACCGAGGACGAGGCCAGCGCCGCCCGCGACGCGGCGGTCGCCCGCGCCTCGGACGCGGTGGGCGCGGTGCTGCGCGGCTGATCCCAGGCCACCCGCGAAAGGGCCCCGATCCCGGTGGATCGGGGCCCTTTCGGTATGAATGAACCATGTGGCATCCGGCGACGCCCGTCCTCAACGCCCTCAGCTATCAACCGGGTGAGCGCGGCATCATGGAGACCCCCGAAACGTATGGGTTCGCCTATGCGGACCTGTACTTGCGGACCTCGGACGGGGAGACCGTCAACGCGTGGTTCGTGCCGGCGGTAGGGGAACCGGTGGGGCACATCCTGTTCGCGCACGGCAATGGCGGGAACATCGGCGATCGGTCACCGATGCTGGGCATGCTGGCGTCGGCCGGATTCGATGTGATGATCTTCGACTACCGGGGGTACGGGCGCAGTACCGGGCGGCCGGGCGAGAGCGGGACGTATCAGGATGTGCGGGCCGCGCGGGAGGCGTTGCTGGCGCAGCCCGGGGT
Source organism: Nocardia sp. NPDC056611 (assembly GCF_042792755.1). NCBI lineage: Bacteria > Bacillati > Actinomycetota > Actinomycetes > Mycobacteriales > Nocardiaceae > Nocardia > Nocardia sp. NPDC056611. Next base: position 71,747 of record NZ_JBHTVV010000009.1, on the reverse strand, counting down.
GGACGCCGAGCGAGTGGTGTATCTCGGCAAGTCGCTCGGCGGGGGAGTGATGCTGGAGTTGGCGAATGCGGCGCCACCCGCGGCGCTGCTGCTCATGTCGACCTTCACGAGCATGCGGGACGCGGCGACGGCGGTGTATCCGTTCCTGCCGAAGATCTTCGTGCCCAACGCTTATCCGAGTCTGCGGCGGATCCGGCGGTTGAGCTGCCCGGTCCTGATCATGCACGGGGACGCGGATGAGCTGTTGCCCGTGCGGATGGGGCGGGAGTTGTTCGCGGCTGCGCCGGAGCCCAAGGAGCTGGTGATCTATCCGGGCGGGCTGCACAACAATCTGATCGGATTCCCCGGCTGGGCCGAGCGGGTCGCGTCCTGGGCGGCGGGCGTACTGCCGCCCAGGCGGCTCATTTCCGGATGATGTTGGCGAGGAACTCGGCATTGCCGCCGGTCTTGCGCAGGCCGTCGAGGAGCAGGTCGAGGGCGCGCTGATCGTCCAGATCGGCGAGAGTGCGGCGCAGGGTGGCGACGGCCTGGCGTTCGGCGGGATCGAGCAGCAGATCGTCGCGGCGGGTGCTGGACTTGGCGATGTCCACGGCCGGGAACACGTGGCGGCCGGCCAGGGTGCGGTCCAGCTTGAGCTCGGCGTTGCCGGTGCCCTTGTACTCCTCGAAGATGACGGTGTCGGCGAGCGAACCGGTTTCGACGAGCGCGCTGGCCACGATCGTCAGCGAGCCGCCGTTCTCGATATTGCGGGCCGCGCCCAGGAACCGCTTGGGCGGCAGCAGCGCGGTGGAATCCACACCGCCGGAGAGGATTCGGCCCGAGGCCGGTCCGGAGGTGTTGTAGGCGCGGGCCAGCCGGGTGAGCGAGTCGAGCAGGACGACGACGTCGCGGCCCTCCTCGACCAGGCGCTGTGCCCGTTCGATGGCCAGTTCGGCCAGTGCGGTCTGCTCGGCGGGGGAGTGGTCGAAGGTGGCGGCGACCACCTCGGCGGGGACGCCGCGGGACAGGTCGGTGACCTCCTCGGGGCGTTCGCCGACCAGCACCAGCATCAGGTGCGCCTCCGGGTGGTTGACGGCGATGCCGTGCGCGATCGACTGCAGCACAGAGGTTTTGCCCGCCTTGGGCGGTGCGACGATCAGCGCGCGCTGGCCCTTGCCGATCGGCATGATCAGGTCGGTGACGCGGGTGGTGAGCTTGTTCGGCTGGGTTTCCAGCCGCAGCCGCTCGTTCGGGTGGATGGGCGTCAGGTCCCGGAAGTGCGGTCGGGCGCCGAGCTCGGCGGCGGACCGGCCGTTGACGGTGTCGACGCGGACCAGGGGAGCTTGCTTGCCGCCCTTGGGATTCGGCTGAGCCAGTCCGGCGATGAGGTCGCCGCGGCGCAGTCGGTGCGTGCGGATCAGGCGGGCCGGGACGTGGACGTCACGGGGACCGGGCAGGTAGCCGTCGCGGCGCAGAACGCCGTTCTGGCCCTGTAGATCCAGGATTCCCGTTGCGGGAGTGAGTGTTTCGATGTGGTCGAGGGCCGGGGCCGGATCGCTGGATACGACCGTGGGCCGGATTTCGGTGGTTGTCATGGTGTTTCTCCTTGCTGTGGCCGGGATGCGGCCGAGGGCGGTGGGGCACCGCGGATGAATATCGAGTGATCCCCGCAAAGGGCGGGACCTGCTCGGGTGGGGGAGGTAATCGCGGTGGGAGGGACTCTGCGTCAACCTGCGTCCACGGGATCGCGACGCCCTCACGGTACGTCACCCCGCGGGGCGCGGTCAATGCGTAGCCTGGAACCCATGAGCGATGCCCAGGAACTCGCGGCGCTGTTGGCGCAGCTGCCGGACGCCGAACTCGCGGGTGTGGTCGGAGCCGCCACCGAGGGCCGGGCTGGTCTGGCCGCCCTGCACGCGGTGGCGCGATCCCTGGCGGACACTCTCGGTCATGCCCCGGATGTCATCGATGTGACTCCTGACACCCTGCCGGTGGCAGGCTATTCACAGTCTGAGACGGTCGGGGGATCCGGGCAGGTCGGAGCGGGTCCGGTGGCGCCCGGGATACCGGTACCGCCTGCGGGTATCCCCACCGCGCCCTCGATTGGCGGCTATTCCTCCGCCGGCGTCCCTACTTTCGAGTCAGTTCGCGATAAGGTCGAGCAGCGCTACGGGACCTCGCAGGGGATGGGCGAGCTCGATCGGCAGACACCAGTGGGCCGTAGCGTAGAGGAACAGTGGGAAGCGCGGGCCGAGGCCGCGCGGGAACGACTGGATCAAATTCGAAAATCGATGCAGGGCAACGATTCCGAGTAGGTCCGGCGTTCCGTCCGAGAATGGGTGGAACCTTTGACCGAGCCGCGCGAAATTGCCGAGAAACTGCTGGATCTCCAGGTCGACTTCATTGTCGCCGAGGTCTCCGGCGACCGCTTCGCCGAAGTGATCGCCCGCGATGTGGAAGCGGTGATCGGCGTCGCCGACACCATCATCTTCCGCGACGTGGTCGAGATCGATCAGGCCAAGCAGACCGTCGCCAATGTCATCGACCTCATCGGCGGCAGCCCGGTGCTGGGCGAGATGGTCGGCACGCTGGCCGACACTCTCTACGAGGACATCGCGGGGAACACCGAGTACACCCTCGGTGACGTGGTCGACCGCGAACCGGTCGAACAGCTGCTGGAGAAGCTCTTCGGCATGCACCAGGCCCAGGAACGGATCCTGGAACGCCTCACCGAGAGCCCCCTGATCGCGACCGTGGCCGCCAAGTTCGTGGACAAGCTGGTCGACGATCTCATGGAGACCAACAAGCAGATGGCCTCGAAGATTCCCGGGGTCGGCTCGCTGGTGTCGATGGGCACCAATGCCGCCAAGACCGCGCGCAAGGCGGCGGAGAAGGCCGGCGGCACCTTCATCGGCGAAATGGCCGGAAAGGGAGCGCAATTCGCGCTCAAGCGGACCAATAACGCCATCCGCGAGATGCTGCGCGACGCGCCCGTGCACGACGCCGCCATGGAGTTCTGGGACCTGCACGCCGGGGAACCGGTCAGCGGCCTGCGCGAGTACCTGTCGCAGCAGGACCTGAAGGATCTGGCGCTGATCATTCACCGGATCGCGGTGACCACCCGCAACAAGGAATACGTCGGCGTGCTGGTGGACCAGGGCGTCGAGGTGTTCTTCGAGAAGTACGGCGACCATACCCTGGCCGCCATGCTGCCCGAGCTCGGCCTGTCCGAGGCGGTCATCGCCGAGGAGATCCTGCGCTACGGCCCGGCCGTGGTGGAGGCCGCCAAGCGGAACGGCGTGCTGGCCAAGCTGATCCGCGAGCGGCTGGAGCCCTTCTTCCTGTCCGAGCCGGTGCTGGCGGTACTCGCCGGGAACTGACGCCCGGTATCTGTCACGGGGCCGCACGCGGAATCCGCGTGCGGCCCTGGCTCGTTCCCGCCGGGGCGGTGCTCGCCGGTCCCTGGAGGGTGGTGTTCGCCGGTCCCTGGAGGGTGTGGTGCTCGTCATTCCCCGGAGGGCTGTGCTAATCATTCCCTGGAGGGAATCGCGCACCCCATTGATTCCTCGCAGACTCATGGTCATGACGAACAGCAACGAGACCGCCATCGACATCAATGACCTCACCGATCGCTACATCGCGCAGTGGAACGAGCCCGACCCGCAGGTGCGCCGCAAGCTCATCGCCGACCTGTGGGCCGAGGACGGCGTGCAACTCCTCGTCGATCCGCCCGAGGACATGCGCAACGCGGCCGCCGAGCTGAACTTTCCGATCCCGGCCCTCGAGGTCCGCGGCTACCACGCTCTCGAGCGTCGCGTGGAGCGCGCCTACGACATGTTCATCGGCACCGGTCACCGCTTCGTGCGGCGCGGGGAGGCGACGGCGCTGCTGCACCATGTCATCGCCGTCACCTGGTCCATGGTGACCGAGGACGGCGCCGTGGTCGGTGGCGGCCTGGACGTGCTGGCGCTCGACGCGGACGGCCGCATCCGCACCGACCACCAGCACATCGCGGTCGCCTGACGGTCTCGGTGAAAACCGTTGTGCGACCGGCGATACCGCGCCGCCGGTGGACCCTTCATCGGGTCCACCGGCGCGACCCGGGCCTGTCTTTCGGCACGCCTCACGGACAACGGCGACCCGAGGTGCCCGCGTTCGTGCCGTCCCCTCGCAGACACCCGATATCGCCGTGCGGTACCTCGTACGGCGTAGAAAGCATCGCCAGCGGCAGCGGTGCGGGTCAATGCGCGGCGCTGTCCCAATTTGTCCCAGTCACCGGCTCCGGTAGCTTGACCTGCGGCGGTGCGAATTCCGCGGCCGCACACGTTCTTCGGTCGGTTCGGGAGGTATGGGTGACGGCGTCGCGTGCGGAGATCGCGGATTATGTACGCGCGCGACGCGAGGCCGCGGGGCTGACCCGCGCCGAACTGGCCCGCCGCGCAGGCGTTTCGGAAGCCCTGATCCAGAAGATCGAACAGGGCACCCGACAGCCCACCCCGGTCGCGCTCGGTGCGTTGTTCACGGCACTGGATGTGCCGGTGCAGGCACGCGAGCACGCCGCCACCCTGCTGCAGCCCGAGTTGCTCAGTTTCGGCACCGATTTCACGCCACCCGAACCCTATGAACTGGATTTCCTGCGCGGGCTGCCGCATCCGGCCTGCTTCCAGATGATGCCCACCGTCGACCTGGTCGCCGCCAATGACGCCTACCTGCGGGCGTTTCCGGGCCTGGAGCCGGGCGACATCATCCTCGAATGGATGATGCTGGATCCGCGGGCGCGGGAGGTCATCGAGGATTGGGAGCGCGAGGCGCATTTCATGGTGTTCGGCTTCCGGTTCATGGCCGCGCCGATCCACTCGCCCGAACGGATCGCGGCCATCATCGAGCGGTGCAGTGCCGCACCGGAATGGGAGCGGTTCTGGTCGACCGAGGTCTCGCCCGCCGATATCGAGCGCCGTCCCATCCGGGTGCGGTCACCCGAGACCGGTGAATGGGTGAGCATGCACGTCCAGCTCTTCAAATTCGAACTGCCGCAGCGGCCGTGGTGGATCTACTCGCTGGTGCCCGTGGGCTGAACCGGGCCCAGGGCGAAATGCTGGCGGTAGCGTTCGGGCGTGGTGGCCAGGCGGCGGGCGAACACCCGGTGCAGGGTCTCCCCGTGGCGGTAGCCGACCTGCCGGGCGATCGCGCCGATGGTCAGTTCGGTGGACTCCAGCAGTCGCCGGGCCGCCTCGACCCGCAGATCCTCCACGAATGCCGCCGGGGCGCAGCCGGTTTCGGCGTGGAAGGCGCGGGCGAAATGACGTTCGCTCATCCCCGCGCGTGCGGCCAGCCCGCTGACGGTGAGCTCGTCGCCGAGGTGATCGGGGAGCCACCGCTGCACGGCCCGGATGGCGGGCGTGCGGGCGGGCTGACTGCGCAATTGCGCGCTGAACTGGGCCTGACCGCCCGGACGGCGGGTGAACACCACGTACACCCGCGCGATCATGGCGGCCGTCTCGCGACCGTGGTCGTCCTCGACCAGGGCCAGCGCCAGATCGACGCCCGCGGACATGCCCGCCGAGGTCCAGCGATTGCGGTCGCGGACGTAAATGCGGTCCGGTTCGACGGTGACCCGCGGATAGCGCTGGGCGAGTAGCGCGGTCGAACCCCAATGGGTGGTGGCCCGATAGCCGTCGAGCAGGCCCGCGGCGGCCAGCAGCAGCGCGCCCGCGCACACCGACGTCACCCGGCGAGCCTTGCGGGCGAGGGCGGGGAGAGCGGGGACCACCGCCGCCGCCCCGGGACCGTGGACATCGCCGCCCACCACGATGAGGGTGTCGAAGTCGTCCCCGGCGGCGATGTCCTCGAGCGAATGCGCGACCGAGAGGGTCAGTCCGCCATCGGCGTCGATGGGCAGCCCGCCCGGCGACGCCGTCAGCAGCCGATACGGCAGTGCGGGGGAGTCGCCGTCCGAGGCGTCCGCGGTCTCGCCGAGAGCGCCGGCCGGACCACGCAATTCCGGTGGCAGCCGATCCGGCGGCGTCTCGACGATGGTGTTGAGGAGCGCGAACACATCGAGCGGTCCCGCCAGTTCGGAGATCTGCATGCCTGGGAAGACGACGAAGACGATGGTGCGAGGCGCGGGCACCTCCCGATCATCGCAGTCGGCGCGCGCGGCTGCCATGGTCAGTGGCTGACCGATCCGGCCGGATCGCGGGTGGTGTGGCGGTCCAGGAACGGGATCAGCAGCGCGGCCACCCGGTCGGGGAACTGGGCGTGCGGATAGTGGCCGCCCTGATCGACCAGGACGTACTGGCCGAGCCCGGTCGGCAGGCCCGCCACGATCGCGCGGGCTTCGTCCTCGGGGTGCGGGTAGTCCGGATCGTCCGAGCCCATGATCACCAGTGCGGGACAGCGGACCTCGGGAAGCCGGGCCGCGGCGTCGGCCGGGGTGGTCTTGCCGGTCTTCATGAACTCCGCCCAACGGCCGGGGCGTTCCAAGAGGGTCCGCAGCTCGGCGAGGTAGTCGTCGTGATCGGCGGGCGCGGTCGGATAGGCCACGCCGTCGAGGTACCGGAACCACAGCCGGGGCGACTTCAACAGCTGGGTGCCGACCAGCTGCAGCAAGCCGCGGCGGTGGCGGCGATCCGACCAGAGCGCGCCGAAGTCGACACTCTGGGTGAGGGTGAAGGGGTTGATCTCGACGATCGCCGACACCAGCTCCGGCGCCTCGGCCGCCGCGACGGTGGCCGAACCACCCGACAGCGAATGCCCGACGATCACCGCCGGTCCCCCGAAATGCCGGATGACTCCGAGCAAGTCGAGGGCCACGTCGGTGCGGCTGATGGCGGCCTTGCCGGTCACCGACGGCCAGTCCAGGCTGGACTCGCCGTGCCCGCGCATATCGACGTTCACCACGCGGTACCCGGCGGCGGCCAGGGGGGCGACCAGATGACGGAAATCCCTCCGCCAGGTCCCCATCCCGTGCGACAGCACCACCAAGGGGCCGTCACCGGTCACGTCACACGCGATCCGCCCGTGCTCGAGCTCTACATACTCGGTCATTTCCCGGTCCTTCCCAGCGATTTCGCTCCGATGCCGCGGTGGGCGGCATGCAGGAATTGAACGCCGGAAGCGGGGTTCGGCCGAGGGCTCAGGCAGGGCGGATCAGTGGTGTGGCCGATCCGGTCAGTCGCTGACCGCCCCGACCCGCACCTCGGTCTTCGCCGTTTCGGAGGCGCCGAACCAGGTGGTGAGCGCGTCCCGCAGCGCCGACTCGGCCGGGTCCACGGGTTCGTCCACCGTTGCGGCCCAGGCGATGTGGGCGTCCGGGCGGATCAGCAGGGCGTCGGCGGGACGGTCGTCGGTGGTGGCGACCCGGAGGTCGACACGGCCCGACCACTCCTCGGCGATGGCGCGAAGGTCCGGGCGGTCGGCCAGGACGAGCAGAACCGGGCGGGCCGTGTGCAGGAGCTCGGCGACGCGGGTGTCTCCTTCATCGGTGCGCAGCGGCAGGTCCGGGGCGACGGTGCCGGTCAAGGGATGCTGGTTGGGGTTCGGCAGCGGGTAGCGCAGCTCGGTGCCCGCGATGAGCGCTCCGACCCGGCGCAGGGCGGGCTCGTCGGTGAGGAGTTCCTGGAACAGTTCCCGCAGCGCCAGCGCCGCCGGATCGTCACCGCGCCGCAAGGCCACCTGAGCCTGGGTTTGCATCATGATGCGGGTGCCGGCGAAGTACCGCTCCTCGTGATAGGTGTCCAGCAGCCCCTCCGGTGCCCGCCCGTGCAGGTCGGCGGCCAGCTTCCAAGCCAGGTTGATCGCATCGAGCATGCCCGCGTTGAGGCCGACACCCGTCATGGGGAAGGCGTGGGCGGCATCACCGGCGATGAAAACCCGTCCGGCCCGGTACCGTTCGGCCTGGCGGGCCTGGAACTGATAGCGGGACAGCCGGATCGGGTCACCGAGCGGGAGGTCGACGCCGAGGATGCGTCGGATGCTGTCCCGCAGCTCGGCCAGGGTCAGCGGCTCGTTGTCGTCGGTGTCGTCGATGGTGTCCTCGGTGGTCTGGATCATCATCGTGCCCGGGGCGAGCGACCCCATCGCGAACACGCCGTGCTCGGTGCGGGTGAAACCGGCTGCGACGGTGCCGAACCCGGGGACGTCGAGGTCCCCGTTCTCGCGCTGCGTCACCGAATCCGGCACACTGACCTGCCCCAACCGGTTGACCTCCGGATAGGTGGCACCCGGGAAACCGACGCCCGCCAGATCGCGCACGCGGCTGCGCGCACCGTCGCAGGCCAGCGCATAGCGCGCGGTGAGCCGGTAGTCACCGTCCGGGCCGCGCACGTCCAGTGTGACCGTGGCGTCGTCTTGTTCGAGGGCGGTCACCTCATGGCCCCGGCGCACTTCCGCGCCGAGCTCGGTCGCCCAATCATCCAGCAGCTGTTCGAGTTTCGGCTGCGGCAGGTGCATGGCCTGCAACGGCGAATCAGCCAAGGGGCTGAAGTCCACATGCAAACCGCCGAACGGGATCGCCGCCGTGGGACCGGCGTCCACCCCGATCTCGCCGAGCCGCTCGGTCAGCCCCCGATAGTCCAGCAAGCGCAGTATCTGCCCGCCCAGTCCATTGGCCTTCGGCACGGTCCGCAGCTGCGGCTGCCGCTCCAGGACGATCGGCCGCACCCCGGCCAGCCGCAATTCGGCAGCCAGCATCAGGCCCGTCGGGCCCGCACCCACGATGATCACGTCGGCATCGGTACTACGCACTCGCACTACTCCGTTTCCGTGGGTTTTCGCTACGGGCAGCGATTTTGCAGCATGGTGGGGGTCTTGCCGCAAGGGGCGGGGTGCGATATACATTGAAGAGGGAAGCGGTTCGGCCGCCTCCCTTTTTTGTGGCCTGGACCGGATGGGCCTTCTTGAGTGAAAATGCTTGTATCACAATAGGATTCAGCTATCACCCCTGTTCTATCGCGGTAGAATAGAGGAATGGATTCGAATGGGGTGACACTCGACGACTGTGGTATCGCTGAACTGGCGGCTGCGGTGGCGAGCCTGACTGAATCCTTGCAGGGCGGGAAGATGGTGGAGTTCTCCGACGAGGATGTTGTGTCGTTGATGCGGCAGCTCGAAACCTGTAAGCGTCAGCTCGCCGCACTCGATACCCGTCTGATCATCGAAGCCGGAGAACGTTCGCTGCATTCGCGCAGTGGTGCGGGGAAGATGGTGCCGTTTCTGCGTCACACTCTCGGGCTGTCCCGTTATGACGCGTCGGTGCGGGTGAAGGTCACGCACCACTGTGGGGAATTCGTGCAGCAGACGGGCCATGTCGCGCCGCCGGTGTTGCCGGTGGCGGCTGAAGCGTTTGCGGCTGGTGAAATTTCGCGTGATCATGTGCGTCACATCCTGGATGTGATGAACCACCTGCCCCTTGATGTTCCCGCTGAGGCTCGTGCGGAGGCCGAGCAGATCCTGGTCGATTACTCCCGTCATGGGTGGCCGGATGATTTGTTGAAGATCGGGCGTGACATTCTCGCGCGCTTGGATCCGGATGGGAAGGTTGTCTCCGATGCCGATCGTCGTCGCCGTCGTGGGGTCACGTTGTGCCGTCCCGGTGTGGATGGCATGACGCGGATCGAAGGGTGGATCACCCCCGAGTTGCGTGCGCTGCTGGACGCTGCTTTTGCGAAGCTGGCGCGGCCCGGTATGTGTAACCTCGAAGACAGTGAAAGCCCCACCGCGCGTGACGGTTTCATCGAAAATGACGTGCTCGACGCTGCTGCCGGTCGTGACCGTCGTGATGCGGGGCAGCGCATTCATGACGCGTTGTTCGCGTTGCTGCAGCCCGGTGTGGATGTGAGTGATCTGGGTTCGCATCGTGGGATGCCGGTCCAGGTTGTGTTCACGATGAGCTTGGCGGATTTCGAGAACGGGACCGGGGTCGCCACCACCGCCTCCGGGACCCAGGTGTCAGTCGCTGAGGCGTTGAAGATGGCCGCGAATTCGCACCCGGTGATCGCGGTCCTCGATGGGGACGGGATGCCGCTGTATCTGCAACGCTCCCGCCGCACCGCCAGCGAAGCGCAGCGATTGGCGCTCCTGGCCCGCGACAAGGGATGTACCCGACCCGGGTGTGAGCAACCTGCCAGTATGTGCGCCGCCCATCATGTCACTGACTGGGCCAAGGGCGGGCCGACCGATATCGATAATCTGGCGTTCGCGTGTGATCACTGCCACGCGTTGATCAATGATGGCCCGGATGGCTGGAAAACCGTTGTGATGGGTAAGGACTCACCTCACGCGGGCCGGGTTGGGTGGATCGCTCCGAAGAGTGTTGATCCCACCGGGACCCCGCGTGTGAACGATCGTCATCATGTGGGGCGGGTGATCGCTGCTGCGGTCGATTCGAGTTGTCGGCAGTGGCGCTCACGGGTGTCGTCGAAACCGAGCCGTTCGTGCCTGACTGGCGTGCGCAAAGCTACGCGGAGTGTGGTCACCTCGCCTGCCCTGCCGGACTGGGGCTGACGCCGGGCCGGGAACCGCTACCCGCCGCCCCCGGCCCACGGACTACACGCATCACCTTCTCGAGAGAGAAGACCCGAAGAACCCTTGGACGACAAGCCACTTCGAGAATCCCACCCGCCGCTGTCCCCCTACGCCGGGACGATGCACGGCCGAACCTCGAGGGGCTGGTAGGTGAGGGGGCCTCGTGAACTCGGCCACCCTCTCTTCCTTTTCCTGTCTTCTCCGGTGGGGGCTGGTAGGTGAGGGGGCCTCGTGAACTCGGCCACCCTCTCTTCTTTCTCGTGTCTTCTCCGGTGGGGGCTGGTAGGTGAGGGGCCTCGCAAGCTCGGCCACCTCTCTTCCTTCTCCAGGCGTCCTTTATCTCTTTGTCTTTGGGTCTTTGGTTTTTCGTCGCTACCTACACACGGCTGAGGACAGCGATAGGAAACTGCCGCGGGCTCAACGCCCGGTAAGTATTGAAGTGTGGGTACGTGGCAGCGAGAGTGCGCCAGTGCGCGTCATATTCGGCCGAATCAGTAACCACCCGGTAGGTGACGGGAAAACTGTCGCGCCCGATCCGAACCCGAGCCTTATCGGTGGCAAGAAGGTTCTTCCACCAGTTGGGCACACCGGGATGGCCGCCATTGGACCCGCAGACCAGCAGATCATCGCCGGACCGGACGAGCATCAGCATGACCGGCCGCGGCTCGCCGGACTTGCGGCCGGGAACGGTCAGCTCGAAGACAGGATCGCCGAAGAGAGTGGCGAAGCGGGTGCCGCCGAAACGCGTGTAGAGACGACGGTGGACGCGGGCGTAGAAGCGGGCCACGCCGCCCAGGTAGGTGCTGGAGTAGAAGTTGAAGCGGCCCATCAGGGTCAGCTTGCCGGGTTCGGCGCCGGTCATCGGATTTCCCCTCGGGACGGCGGGTATTCGAGTTGACTGTACATGGTGTCCAGCGAGTTGACGCGGGGGCTACTGGCTAGGCTTCGGGCATGGGGACGGACACACATGACGCGGCCGGGGTGGACGAGTTCGATGGGCTGCGACCGTTGTTGTTCACCGTCGCCTACCAGCTGCTCGGTAGTGCGGCCGACGCCGAGGACGTGGTGCAGGACAGCTACCTGCGGTGGCGGGAGACGGACCGGGCGCGGGTCGAGAATCCGCGGGCGTACCTGACCACCGTGGTGACGCGACAGGCGCTGAATCATTTGCGCACGGTGCGCCGACGCCGTGAGGAATACGTGGGCAGCTGGCTGCCCGAACCCATCCGCACCGACGCCGACGCCGAACACAATGTGCTACTGGCGGAATCAGTATCGATGGCCATGCTGCTGGTACTGGAAACCCTGGGGCCGACCGAGCGGGCGGTGTTCGTGCTGTCCGAGGTGTTCGGCCACAGTTTCGTCGAAATCGCCGGAATGGTCGGCAAATCCGATGCCACGGTTCGCCAGATCGCGCATCGGGCTCGCGCGCACGTGCGGGAGCGCCGCAAGCGGTTCGAACCCGGCGCCGAGACGAGCCGCGCGGTGATCGAACGGTTCCTGCTGGCCACGCAGACCGGCGACACGCAGACGCTGATGGATGTCCTCGCGCCGGACGTCGTCCAGATCTCCGACGGCGGCGGAAAGGTCACCGCGGCCCGGAAACCCGTCGTGGGCGCGGATCGGGTCGCGATCTATCTGGTGCGGCTGGCGCGGAACGGCATCGCGGACATGACCGTCGAGTTCGGTACATACAACGCACTGCCTGCCGTCCTGTTGCGCACCGCGGATGGCCGGCTCGACACCGTGCAGCTGATCGAAATGACCGGCGACCGCATCACCGGGCTCTACGCGATCCGTAACCCGGACAAGCTGCGGACCGCCGAACTCGCGCGGGTGCTCGCTCGGTGACCGGCCGCCGCGGAGGTCAAGGCTCCAGTACGCGCTGAATCGTTGCGTAACTGGGGATCTCGGCGACCAGCGGATGACCGTGAGCCACGGATTCCGCCGTGTGCACCGCGGCCGCCAGGGCCGCGCGGTACAGCAGTGACCCGGTGCTGATCCGTCGGACACCCAACCCGCCCAGCTCGGCCACCGTCGGCCCGCTGGGGGAGAACAGGATGTTCAACGGCGCGCTCAACGCCGTCGCGAGGGCCCGAATCCCGTCGGTGTCGGTGATCCCGGGCACGAAAATGCCATCCGCGCCACACTTCTCGTAATGCTGGACCCGCTCCAGCGTGGAGTCCGCGTCGATGCCGAGCCAGTAGGTGTCGGTGCGCGCGTTGACGAACAGCTCGGGCACGCGAGCCTTCACCGCCGCGATCACCTCGCCGTGCTCACGAGGATCCGCCAACGCCGTATTGGATCGACTGTCCTCCAGATTGATTCCCGCGATCCCCGCGTCCGCGAGTTCCGCGCAGAACTCCGCCACCTCGTGCGCGTCGGTGCTGAACCCGCCCTCGATGTCCACGGTGACCGGGATGGTCAGCCGGCCGAGCCGCCGCGCCAGCGCGAGGGTCTCGGCACGCGTGGCGGCGGTGCCGTCGGGCAGTCCGGCCGCGGCCGCGACGCCCAGGCTGGTGGTGCCCAGCGCCGGGAACCCCGCCTCGGCGAGCATGGCCGCCGACCCGTAGTCCCACGCGTTGGGCAGGACCAGCGGCCGGTCACCGTGGTGCAGACTGCGGAAGAGATCGGTCTTCGTCATGGCGGCACTCCGTTCGTCGACGGTGGGTCACGCGGGTCGCGGCGCTGGCAAGTCACGCGGGTGGGATCAGTTCACGCAGGGGATCTTCGAGCCGATGGTGGTGGTCACCGGCTTGCCGGAGTCGGGCGCGTCCGAGGTGGTCGTGTCCGTCGTCGCGGCCAGGCTGGTGCTGGAGCCGTTGGCGGTGGTGGTGGGCGTGGTGGAGGTGGCCGTCGGGTCCAGGGACGTCGGGATCTCGAGGTCGCTGCCGACGACCAGCTTCACGTGCCCGGCCGACACCGACGTCGACGGGCTGACCGGCAGGCCGCCGAACATCTCCGACACCTGCTTGGCGTCGGTGTCGGCGCCGGTGCCGTAGTACACGGTCGAGCTGGTGCCGTCGGCGTAGGAGGCGTTGGCGACCTCACCGGCCGGGAATCCCTTGGCGGTCAGCAGCTTCGACACCTTGGCCGCCTGACCGGGGGTGCCGCTGGCGTTGACCACGTCCAGCGTCGAGGTGGGCGTGACGATCGGGGCGCTGGGCGCGGCCGGAGTCGAGACGCCGAACGCCTCGCGCACCGTCTTCTTGATCGCCACCGGATCGATGACATTCACGTCCTGGCCGTCGACATTGTCGTAGCGCAGCACCGGCAGCGTGCGGAACTCCACCGACGGCGAGTCCGCGCGACCCAGGGTGGTGGCGAAATCGGTGAGGCTCCAGCCGTCGGAGAGCACCACGTCCTTGTGCGCCACATCGATCAGCGCCTTGAGCCGACCCGGATTGGTCAGCGTGCCAGAGCTTTTCATGGAGTCCGCGACCGAAGTCAGGAACGCCTGCTGCCGGTGGGTGCGGTCCAGGTCGCCGTTCTCCAGGCCGTGCCGCTGCCGCACGAACGCCAGCGCGTCCGAACCGTCCAGATGCTGCGGTCCCGCCGGGAACTGCGCGCCCGAGTAGTAGCTGTCGTCCACGGCGTGGTTGAGGCACACGTCGACGCCGCCCAGCGCGGTCGCCAGATCGTAGAAACCCGCCAGCGAGATCTCCGCGAACCGGTTGATCGGGACACCGGTCAGCGCCTTCACGGTCTGAACGATGCTGGCGCGCCCGGCTTCCCGGCCCTGCCGCTCCAGCTCGGGGCCCTCGGCCATGCCCTTGGCCTTGAGTTTCTCCTCGACCGTGTACTTCTTGAGGCCGTACGCCTCCTTGATCTTGGCGTGGTCGTAGCCCGGAATGCCCTGCACCGGCACATAGTCGTCGCGCGGGATGGAGAACGCGACGATGTGCTTGAGGTCCTTCGGAATGTGCACCAGGATCAGCGAATTGGCGTTGTAGCCGCCCTCGGAGCCGTCGCCGGCGTGCAGCTGGTCGAGGATGTCCTTGGGAAGGTCGTTGCCGTTCAGGTCTTTTCGGGTGTCGAGGCCGATCAGCAGCATGTTGATGTCGCCGTCGAGGTTCACGTCCTCGGGCGAGATCGCGCCGGAGCGGGTGAAACCCTGGTCCAGGGTGGTCTCGCCGTACCAGACGATGCCGGTGATGCCCATCACGCTCGCCGCGACCATGGCCATGGCGCCGCGTCCGACCAGCCGCAGCTTCTTGTCGCGCGCACGTTCGGCGGGGGTGCGTTCGCGGCGGTCGGCGCCGCGGCCCGGCTTCTCGCCGCCGCCCTGTCGATCCTCGCTACGACGGCGGCCCGCGCGCGGGGGGTTCGAGTCGCCCTGGGCGCGCCGCGAACGGCGAGGTGCGGGATTCGGCGTCTCCGGTGCCCGGCGTGAGCGGCCCGGCTGGGGGCCGACGACCGGCAGCGGTTGGGTGGCGTCGTCGTACATGGCGTTGTCGAGTGTGCCGTAAGCGGCGCTTCCTGTCAGATTTCCGCCCGGTTGTGAATGAGCTTGCACAGTCGTGCATAATCATCACATGGTGGATACCTCGAACGGGCCCCTGCGGGTCGCGGTAGCTGGTGCGAGCGGCTACGCGGGAGGTGAAGTGCTGCGCCTGCTCCTCGGACACCCCGCCTACCGAAGCGGGCGCCTCGAGATCGGGGCGCTGACCGCGGGCTCCAACGCCGGCACCACCCTCGGTGAGCTGCAGCCGCATCTGCTGCCGCTCGCCGACCGGGTGCTCGCGCCCACCACCGTCGAGGAACTCTCCGGCCACGACGTGGTCTTCCTGGGCCTGCCGCACGGCCAGTCCGCGGCGATCGCCACGGCCTTGCCGGACTCCACGATCATCATCGACTGCGGCGCCGACTTCCGGCTCACCGACGGCGCGGCCTGGGAGAAGTACTACGGCACCCCGCACGCCGGCCACTGGCCCTACGGGCTGCCCGAACTGCCGGGCGGGCGCGACAAGCTGCGCGGCGCCACCCGGATCGCCGTCCCCGGCTGCTACCCCACCGTGTCGAGTCTGGCGCTGGCCCCGGCCGTCGCGGCGGGCATCATCGAACCGCGGGTGAATGTGGTTGCGGTGAGCGGCACTTCGGGCGCGGGACGCAAACTCGACGTGGGCCTGCTCGGCTCCGAGGTGATGGGCTCGATGCGGGCCTACAGCATCGCGGGCGCGCACCGGCACACCCCCGAGATCGCGCAGAACCTGAAGGCCGCCCAGCTTTCCGGCGGCACGACCGGTGCCGATGTGAGCGTTTCGTTCACCCCCGTGCTGGCCCCGCTGCCGCGCGGCATTCTCGCCACCTGCACCGCCCCCACCACCGTGGACGCCGCCCAGGCCCGGGCCGTCTACGAGAAGGCGTACGCCGACGAGCCTTTCGTGCATCTGCTGCCCGAAGGCGTGCTCCCGCAGACCGGTTCGGTGCTCGGCTCCAATGCCGTCACCCTCCAGGTCACCGTGGACACCGACGCCGGACTGCTGGTGGTCATCGGCGCGATCGACAACCTGACCAAGGGCACCGCCGGGGCCGCGGTGCAATCGATGAACCTGGCCCTCGGAATCGACGAGACCGCAGGACTTTCCACCGTAGGAGTGGCACCGTGAGCAACGACATCGTCAGCAACGACAGCGCGGCTGTGGGGAACGGCAAGCTGGTGCGGTCCCAGGGCGTCACCGCGCCGCTGGGCTTCCGGGCGGCCGGTATCACGGCGGGCATCAAGCAGAGCGGCAAGCCCGACCTGGCGCTGGTGTTCAACGAGGGCCCCGATTACGCGGCCGCGGGCGTGTTCACCCGCAACAAGGTCAAGGCCGCACCGGTGCTGTGGTCGCAGCAGGTGCTGACCGGCGGCCACCTGCGCGCCGTCATCCTGAACTCCGGCGGCGCCAACGCCTGCACCGGCCCCGGGGGCTTCCAGGACACCCACGCCACCGCCGAGGAACTCGCGAAGGCGTTGAGCAACTGGGGAACCGAGACCGGCGCCGGCGAGATCGCCGTCTGCTCCACCGGTCTGATCGGTGACCGGCTGCCCATGGACAAGCTGATCCCCGCCGTCACCGAGATCGTGCACGAGATGGGCGGCGGCCTGTCCGGCGGCGCCGAGGCCGCGCGCGCCATCATGACCACCGACACGGTGCCGAAGGAGACCGCCTTCCACCACCGGGACAAGTGGAACGTCGGTGGTATGGCCAAGGGCGCGGGCATGCTCGCCCCGTCGCTGGCCACGATGCTGGTGGTGCTCACCACCGACGCGGCCGCCACCCCGGCCCAGCTGGACGAGGCGCTGCGCAACGCCACCCGCTACACCTTCGACCGCCTCGACGTGGACGGCTCCTGCTCCACCAACGACACCGTGCTGCTGCTGGCCAACGGCGCGTCCGGGGTCACCCCGAGCCAGGCCGACCTGAACGCGGCCGTGCTCGCGGTCTGCGACGACCTCGCCGAGCAGCTCATGTCCGACGCCGAGGGCGTCACCAAGCGCGTGCACATCACCGTGAAGGGTGCGGTCACCGAGGAAGAGGCGCTGATCGGCGCGCGGGCCCTGGCTCGCGACAGCCTGGTCAAGACCGCCTTCTTCGGCTCCGACCCGAACTGGGGCCGGGTGCTGGCCTCGATCGGCATCGCGCCCATCGAACTGGATCCGAACCGGGTCTCGGTGTCGTTCAACGGATCCCCGGTGTGCATCGACGGCGCGGGCGCGCCCGGCGCGCGCGAGGTGGACCTGTCCGGCCCCGACATCCAGGTGCTGGTGGAACTGAACCTCGGCGACGGCGAGGCCACGATCCGCACCACCGACCTGTCGCACGGTTACGTCGAAGAGAACTCGGCCTACAGCTCATGAGCGATGTGGTGAAACAGCTTTCGGCCCTCGACAAGGCGCACGTCCTCGCCGACGCGCTGCCGTGGCTGCAGAAGTTCCGCGACAAGATCGTGGTCGTGAAGTACGGCGGCAACGCCATGATCGACGACGACCTCAAGCGCGCCTTCGCCGCCGACATGGCGTTCCTGCGCACGGTCGGCGTGCACCCGGTGGTGGTGCACGGCGGCGGCCCGCAGATCAGCGCCATGCTGAAGAAGCTCGGCATGACGGGCGAATTCCGCGGCGGCTTCCGGGTCACCACGCCCGAGGTCATGGACGTGGTCCGGATGGTGCTGTTCGGACAGGTGGGCCGGGAACTGGTGGGGCTCATCAACGCCCACGGCCCGTACGCGGTCGGCATCTCCGGTGAGGACGCGCACCTGTTCACCGCCACCCGCCGCACCGTGCAGGTCGACGGCGAGGCCACCGATATCGGACTGGTCGGCGACGTCACGTCCGTGGAACCCTCGGCCGTGCTGGATCTGATCGCGGCGGGCCGGATTCCGGTGGTGTCCACCATCGCCCCCGACGCCGACGGCGTGGTGCACAACATCAACGCCGACACCGCCGCGGCCGCGCTCGCCGAGGGCATCGGCGCGGAGAAGCTCGTCATCCTCACCGATGTCGAGGGCCTGTACACGAATTGGCCCGACCGGTCCTCGCTGACCAGCCGCATCGACACCGACGAACTGGCCAAACTGCTGCCGTCGCTGGACGAGGGCATGGTGCCCAAAATGGAAGCCTGCCTGCGCGCCGTCGAGGGCGGCGTCCCGACCGCGCACGTGATCGACGGGCGTGTCGCGCACTCGGTCCTGCTGGAACTGTTCACCGGGGAGGGCATCGGCACGATGGTCACCCCCGCACAGGAGATCTCATGAGTACAGCCGACATTCAGCAGCGGTGGCAGACCGCCCTGATGAACAACTACGGCACCCCGAAGGTCGCGCTGGTGCGCGGCGCGGGCGCGGTGGTGTACGACGCCGACGGCAAGCGCTACCTCGATTTCCTGGGCGGCATCGCGGTCAACAGCCTCGGCCACGCGCACCCGGCCATCCTGTCGGCCGTCACCCAGCAGCTGGGCACCCTCGGCCACGTGTCGAATCTCTATGCGTCCGAACCGGTCATCGAACTCGCCGAGCGGTTGCTTGCGCACTTCGGCGACGGCCACGGCAAGGCGTTCTTCTGCAACTCGGGCACCGAGGCCAACGAGGCCGCGTTCAAGATGGCGCGACTGACCGGACGCACCAAGATCGTCGCCTGCGAGGAGGCGTTCCACGGCCGCACCATGGGCGCGCTCGCGCTCACCGGCCAGCCGTCCAAGCGGGAGCCGTTCGAGCCCATGCCCGCCGGCGTCGTGCATGTGCCCTACGGTGACGCGCTCGCGCTGGCCGCCGCCGTCGACCAGGACACCGCCGCGGTGTTCATCGAACCCATCATGGGTGAGAGCGGCGTCGTCGTGCCCCCGGCCGACTACCTGGCCAAGGCCCGCGCCATCACCAAGGACCAAGGCGCGCTACTGATCCTGGACGAGGTGCAGACCGGCATCGGCCGCACCGGCGCGTTCTACGCCCACCAGGCCGCGGGCATCGTGCCCGACGTCATCACCCTGGCCAAGGGTCTCGGCGGCGGCCTGCCGATCGGCGCGGTGCTGGCCCAGGGCCCGGCCGCGGATCTGCTGCAGCCGGGCATGCACGGCACCACCTTCGGCGGCAACCCGGTGTGCGCGGCGGCCGCGCTGGCCGTGTTGCGGACCATCGACGAAGAGGGTTTGCTCTCGCACGTGGAGAAGGTCGGCAAGATCCTCGTCGACGGCATCGAGCACCTCGGGCACCCGCTGGTCGATCATGTGCGCGGCGCGGGCCTGCTCATCGGCATCCAGCTGACCGACGACGTCTCCGCCGAGGTCGATCTCGCCGCCCGCGAGGCCGGATACCTGCTGAATCCCGCCAAGCCCAATGTGATCCGGCTCGCCCCGCCCCTGGTGCTCACCGAGACCCAGGCCGAGAACTTCCTGTCCGACCTGCCCGGCATCCTCGATGCCGCCCAGGCCCAGAAGGAGTCCAAGTGACCATCCGGCATTTCCTGCGCGACGACGACGTCACCCCCGCCGAACAGGCCGAGATCCTCGCCCTGGCCGCGGAATTGAAGGCCGCGCCGCTGGCCCGCAAGCCCCTGGAAGGCCCGCGCGGCGTCGCGGTCATGTTCGAGAAGAACTCCACCCGCACCCGCTTCTCCTTCGAGATGGGCATCGCCCAGCTCGGCGGCCACGCCGTCGTGGTGGACGGCCGCGACACCCAGTTGGGCCGCGAGGAGACCTTGGCCGACACCGGCCGCGTGCTCTCCCGCTACGTCGACGCCATCGTGTGGCGCACCTTCGAACAGGCCCGTCTGGACGAGATGGCCGGAGCCGCAACGGTTCCCGTCGTCAACGCGCTGTCCAACGAGTTCCATCCGTGCCAGGTGCTGGCCGACCTGCAGACCCTGCGCGAGCGCAAGGGCGACGATCTGACCGGCCGCAACCTCACCTTCCTGGGCGACGGCGCGAACAATATGGCGCACTCGCTCATGCTGGGCGGCGTCACCGCGGGCATGAACGTCACCATCGCCGCCCCCGAGGGTTTCGAACCCTTCGGCTGGATCGTCGACGCCGCCCAGAAGCGGGCCGCCGAGACCGGCGCGACCATCACCCTCACCCACGACCCGCTCGCCGCCGTCGACGGCGCCGACGCCCTGGTCGCCGACACCTGGACCTCCATGGGCCAGGAGAACGACGGCCGCGACCGCGTCGCCCCGTTCCGTCCGTTCCAGGTCAACGCCGAGCTGCTGGCCCGCGCGGCCGCGGACGTGACGGTCCTGCACTGTCTTCCGGCCCACCGCGGCGAGGAGATCACCGACGAGGTCCTCGACGGCCCGCACAGCGCGGTCTGGGACGAGGCCGAGAACCGCCTGCACGCCCAGAAGGCCCTGCTGGTCTGGCTGCTGGAACGATTCGCGCGAGGCGACAGGTGAGCAGCGGCGAACGACGCACGGCCGCACCGGCTTCGGGTAGGTCCGGTGCGGCCATCGCACGCACGCGCGCGGGCCGGCAGGCCCGCATCGTCGCCATCCTGGCCCAGCACGAGGTCCGCAGCCAGTCCGAACTGGCCGCCCTGCTCTCCGGCGAGGGCATCGACACCACCCAGGCCACCCTCTCCCGCGACCTCGACGAGCTGGGCGCGGTGAAGCTGCGCGCCGCCGACGGCGGCGCAGGCGTGTACGTGGTCCCCGAGGACGGCAGCCCCGTCCGCGGCGTCACCGGCGGCACCGAACGGCTCTCGAAACTCCTCGGCGACCTACTGGTCTCCACCGATGCCAGCGGCAATATCGCTGTCCTCCGCACCCCACCGGGCGCGGCCCACTTCCTGGCGAGTGCGCTGGATCGTGCCGCCCTCCCGGAGGTCGTCGGCACCATCGCCGGCGACGACACCATCGCCGTCATCGCCCGCGAACCCATGACCGGCGCCGAACTGGCCGCCAAGATCGAACAGCTGGCCTGAGCGTTCACCCAGCCCAGCGTTCACCCGGCCCGAGTGTTCACTCGGCCTTGTGCGCCACCGCGAAGACGCGGCGGAACGGCAGCCACGTCGTGCCGTCGGGGTGGCGGGGATAGGCCTCGCGCAGGATCGGGGCGAGGTCGCCGCGGAACCGCTCCCACTCGTGGTCGTCGAGGGTGTCGCGGACCGGGCGCAGGGCGGTGCCCGTAATCCAGTGCAGGACCGGGTCTTCGCCGGTCAGGGGCTGGAGGTAGGTGGTTTCCCAGGCGTCGACCGCGCATCCGGCGGCGGCCAGGACGGAGGCGTATCCGGCGGGGTCGGGGACGGCCTGGTGGTCGAGAATGCCCGCGGCCGAAAGACGCTCGCGCCAGCGCGGTGACGATGCGACGTCGCGGATCGCGACATGCGAAGGGGCGTCGAAGTTTCCGGGGACCTGGAGGGCCAGCCACGCGCCGCCGGGGAGCGCGTCGATCCATGTCGGCAGCAGGGCAAGGTGATCGGGGACCCATTGCAGGACCGCGTTGGTGACCACCACGTCGGTGTCGGGGGCGGGGTGCCAGTCGCGGACGTCGGCGACGGTGGCGTCGATGCCGTGTTCGCGTGCGGCGGAGACCATTTCGGGGGAGGAGTCGAAGGCTTCGATGGTGGCGTCGGGCCAGCGCTCGGTGAGGGTCGCGGTGAGATTGCCGGGGCCGCAGCCCACGTCGGCCACGCGCCGGGGCCGGTCGGCGCGCACACGGTTGACCAGATCGAAGAACGGTCGCGCGCGCAGATCGTCGAAGGCGAGGTAGGTCTCCGGGTCCCACATGGGGTCCTCCGATCGTCGAATTTCCCAAACCGTACGTACGTACTGTATTCCTGTTCCGGTGTCGAGGCAAGGCTCTCGAGGGTGATGGGCGCGGCGATCGGCGCAGGCGGGGACCCCGGTTATGAATGGGATTGCATCGTCATGCATAATCATTTGCAGGACGACGGAGCGCACCACGGGACCGGGAAGGGACCGCGGGCAGCGCACCGGTCGAGGGCCTAAACGGACTACTGAGGAGCACACGGACTATGACCAAGCGCGTCGTACTCGCCTACTCCGGCGGACTGGACACATCGGTCGCCATCAGCTGGATCGGTAAGGAGACCGGCGCCGAGGTCGTCGCCGTCGCCATCGATCTCGGCCAGGGTGGCGAGGACATGAACGACGTGCGCCAGCGCGCGCTGGACTGCGGCGCGGTCGAGTCCATCGTCGTGGACGCCCGCGACGAGTTCGCCAACGAGTACTGCCTGCCCACCGTGCAGGCCAACGCCCTCTACATGGGCCGCTACCCGCTGGTCTCGGCCATCTCCCGGCCGCTGATCGTCAAGCACCTCGTCGAGGCCGCCGAGTACCACGGCGCCGACACCGTCTCGCACGGCTGCACCGGCAAGGGCAACGACCAGGTCCGCTTCGAGGTCGGCATCGGCGCGCTCGCCCCCGACCTGAAGGTCATCGCCCCGGTCCGCGACTACGCCTGGACCCGCGAGAAAGCCATCGAGTTCGCCGGCGAGAACAAGCTCCCGATCAACGTGAGCAAGAAGTCGCCGTTCTCCATCGACCAGAACCTGTGGGGCCGCGCGGTCGAGACCGGCTTCCTCGAGGACCTGTGGAACGCCCCGACCAAGGACGTCTACGACTACACCGTGGATCCGACCGTCAACTTCGAGGCGCCCGACGAGCTCATCATCACCTTCGACAAGGGTGTCCCGGTCGCCATCGACGGCCGCCCGGTCACCATGCTCGAGGCCATCACCGAGCTGAACCAGCGCGCCGGCCGTCAGGGCGTGGGCCGTCTGGACATGGTCGAGGACCGTCTCGTCGGCATCAAGAGCCGTGAGATCTACGAGGCCCCCGGCGCCATCGCGCTGATCGCGGCCCACCAGGAGATGGAAGCCGTCACCATCGAGCGCGAGCTGGGCCGCTACAAGCGCCAGGTCGAGCAGCGCTGGGGCGAGCTGGTGTACGACGGCCTGTGGTACTCCCCGCTCAAGCGCGCCCTCGACGCGTTCGTGCAGGACACCCAGCAGCACGTCTCCGGTGAGATCCGCATGGTGCTGCACGGCGGCAGCGTGGTCGTCAACGGCCGTCGCTCCGACGAGTCGCTCTACGACTTCAACCTGGCCACCTACGACGAGGGCGACACCTTCGACCAGTCGCTGGCCAAGGGCTTCGTCCAGATCCACGGCCTGTCCTCCAAGGTCGCGGCCCGACGGGATCTCAACAGCAAGTAGTAGCGTCGATCCGGGCAGTGCACGCACCCGGCCGAAGGAGACGCGCCCATGCGAACCGATGACGACAGTTGGGACATCACGGAGAGCGTGGGCGCGACCGCCCTCGGCGTCGCGGCCCTGCGCGCCCACGAGAGCGGACGCGAGGACGCGCTGTTCCAGGATCCGTACGCCGCGAAACTGGTGAGCGCCGTCGGCTCCGACGGCTGGAACAACCTCATGGCCGGGATGCGCAACCTCGGCGACAGTGAGCAGGGTGGCGCGGACACCGACCTGAGCAACTGGTCGATGGGCAGTGTCCTGATCGCTCGCACGATCTACTTCGACGAGTACTTCGCCGCCGTCCAGCGTGCCGGGATCCGGCAGATCGTGATCCTGGCCGCCGGGCTCGACGCCCGCGCCTACCGGCTCGAATGGCCCGAGGGCACCCGCATCTTCGAACTGGATCAGCCGAAGGTGCTGGCGTTCAAGGCCCGAGCCCTCGCCGACGACGAACCCGCCGCCGACCGCCGCGAAGTGGCGATCGACCTGCGGCAGGACTGGCCGAAAGCCCTGCTGGACAAGGGTTTCGAACCCGGCGAGCCGACCGCCTGGCTGGCGGAGGGGCTGCTGCGGTACCTGCCCGGCCACGCCCAGGACAAACTGCTCCAGCAGGTGGCCGAACTCAGCGCGCCCGGCAGCCGGGTGGCGTTGAACCTCGGCACCGACAAGGACATGGCCGACCAGTTCCGGGAACGCCGCGCCAAGGTGATGGCCGACGCCGGCGTGAAGATCGACCTGGAAAACCTGTTCTACCCGTGGGAGGACCGCAAGGACCCCCGCACCTGGTTCGCCATGCACCAGTGGCTGGTGACCGAGGGCGACCCGGTCACCCTGCTCGAGGACCGCGGCCGTACCGTCCCGGAGACGGCCAAGGCCGGTATGGGCCACCACATTCTGATGACCGCACTCCGACCCCGAGGAGACGACACGCTATGAGCCAGGGCGGCAGCACCAATGAAGGCGCGCTGTGGGGTGGACGCTTCGCGTCCGGTCCCGCCGCGGCGATGGCGGCGCTGAGCAAGTCGACCCACTTCGACTGGGCGCTCGCGCCGTACGACATCCGCGCCTCCCAGGCGCACGCGCGCGTGCTGCACAAGGCCGGGCTGCTCTCGGCGCCGGATCTGGAGGGCATGCTGGCCGGGCTGGATCAGCTGGCGGCCGATGTGGCCTCGGGCGCGTTCGGGCCGCTGGAATCGGATGAGGACGTGCACGGCGCGCTCGAGCGCGGCCTGATCGACCGGGTCGGCACCGAGCTCGGCGGGCGGTTGCGCGCGGGCCGCTCCCGCAACGACCAGGTGGCCACGCTGTTCCGCATGTGGCTGCGGGACGCGGTGCGGCACATCGCCGCCGGCGTGCTCGACGTGGTCGACGCCATCGTCGCGCAGGCCGCCGCGCACCCCGACGCGGTCATGCCCGGCAAGACCCACCTGCAGGCCGCCCAGCCGGTGCTGCTGGCCCATCACCTGCTCGCGCACGCGCATCCGCTGCTGCGCGACATCGACCGGATCCGCGATTTCGACAAGCGGGCCGCGGTGTCGCCCTACGGTTCCGGCGCGCTGGCCGGCTCCTCGCTGGGCCTGGACCCGGAAGCCATCGCCGCCGAACTGAACTTCGACTCCTCGGCCGCGAACTCCATCGACGCCACCTCCTCGCGCGACTTCGCCGCCGAGGCCGCGTTCGTGCTGTCCATGATCGCGGTCGACCTGAGCCGCATGGCCGAAGAGGTGATCATCTGGAGCACACCGGAATTCGGCTACATCACCCTGGCCGACGCCTGGTCCACGGGCTCGTCGATCATGCCGCAGAAGAAGAACCCGGACGTCTCGGAGCTGACCCGCGGCAAGGCCGGTCGCCTCATCGGCAATCTGACCGGTTTGCTGGCCACCCTGAAGGCGCAGCCGCTGGCCTACAACCGTGACCTGCAGGAAGACAAGGAACCGGTCTTCGACTCGGTCGCCCAGCTGGAGCTGCTGCTGCCCGCCATCGCGGGCCTGGTCTCCACCCTGACCTTCCACACCGACCACATGGCCGAGCTGGCCCCGGCGGGCTTCACCCTCGCCACCGACATCGCCGAATGGCTGGTCCGCCAGGGCGTTCCGTTCCGCGTCGCGCACGAGGCCGCGGGCGGCTGCGTCCGCGCCGCGGAGGCGCGCGGCGTCGGACTGGACGAGCTGACCGACGCGGAGTTCGCGGCCGTCGACCCGGCGCTCACCCCCGCCGTGCGTGAGGTGCTGACGGTGCAGGGCTCCATCGCCTCCCGCAACGCGCGCGGCGGCACCGCCGGAACCCAGGTCGCCAAGCAGCTCGAAGAGGTGCGCGGCACGGCCGCCACCCAGCGCGCCTGGCTGGGCTGACTCACCGTCGACAACGGCCCGTGCGGGTTCCTGCTCCGGAACCCCCACGGGCCGTTCGTCATCCGCGACGGTAATTCATGTGTTTCGCGGCGGGCACGGACGCGCGACCGGAGTCGTGCACCTTGCCGTCGCGATTGTTTTGTTTCCGCGCGCCTTTGCCGCGCCGTTCGGCCCGCGAGAGCCGAGGCTCCTCGGGAGCGTCGACAGGGATGTCGGGCGACGCGGGGACAGCGGGCGACGCCGGACTTGCAAGCGACGCGGGAATTGCCGGCGCCGCGGGAGTTGCATGCGACGCGGGAGTTGCAGGCAGCGAGAAGTGCTCGGGCACAAGTCCTCCTAGAAATATGCGTGACCGACTAACCGGATCGGATGCCGGTCGGAATCGGGAAAGCCACGGGCGGTCGAGACGACAGACCGCCGGGCGTCAGACGCGAATCGCGCTCAGGAGAACAGGAACAGCCACATGCCGAGCACTGTAACCACAGGCCCGCACCCACCGCATCCCATTTAATTCCGCGTGTCCCGCAGGGCGAGGACGGCCGCGGTGATGCCCTTCCGGTCGTAGCTGCTGACCGGCATGGTCGCGCCGTGGGCGTGGCGGACGGTGCCGTCGGCGTCGACGAGCACCGTCCCCGACTGCTGCATCGAACCGAACATCCGGCGGGTCAGGCCGACCGACTCGTGCGGGTCGCCGGTCGAGCCGGTCAGGACGGCGAACGGTATGGCGTGCTTGGTCTTCCAGGCCAGAGCGGCGTCGCGATCCTCGGGGACCACGATCACCACCCGGATGTTCTCGTCGTCGAAGAAGTCGCGCCGCGCGATCAGATCACGGACGTGCCGGTTGCAGATCGGGCACGAGGTCGAGCGCATGAAATACAGCAGGGTGCCGCGCGCGTCGCGGCTGTCCGACAGCCGCCAGGGCTGTCCGGCGGTATCGATCAGATCCAGGTTCGGCGCGGAGTGTTCGGTGGTGAGCATGGCGGGGCGTCCCTTCGCATGGGGTGGTACGACATGGCCGGATGGCGTGAGATGACCGGTGGCGCGACCGGTCCGGTGGTCAGCGACGGTCGTCGAGACCTTGGCGAACCGCGGCGCGGGCGCGGTGCAGCTGCGATTTCATTGCCGCGGTGCTCAATCCGAGCGCGTCGGCGGTCGCGCGGCCGGGATAGCCCAGTACATCGCGCATGATCAGCACCCGGCGCTGCACCTCGGGCAGGGCCGTGATCGCCTCGGCCAGCTGGTCGGCGTCCAGCCGCCGCAGCACCTCGTCCTCGGCGGAGCGGACGACATCGCCGGTCTCGGTCCGCGGCGCGTGGTCCAGGACTCGGCGCGCCCGGCGCAGGCACTCGTTGCGGACGATGCGGAACATCCACGACGCCAGCGCGGTGGTCGCGCGCAGCGTGCCGATCTTGCGGTACAGGATGATCAGCGCTTCCTGCGTGGCGTCCTCGGCATCGGTGTCGGAGGCGCACAGATGCTGCGCGAATCTGCGCACATGCGGATGCGCGCCGTACACGACGGCGGCGATCGCCTCGCGGTCACCGTTCTGGGCCGCCGTCACCAGCTGCTCACCGGCCCAGCCGCGTTCCACGCCCTGCTCTCTCACTTCGATTCGTACAGTCACCACCATAAGAGCGTCCCCGGCCGGAAAAGGATTCGAATCCGGCCGGGGAAAGTTCGCCCGTGGGTGTTTCCGAGCTCCGGGGACTAGCTCAGGGCCTGCCGCACGAGTTCGGTGATGCGGGCCTCGGTGGCGGGCGTCATGCTCCGCAGCGCGTAGTTGACCGGCCACATCTCGCCGTCGTCCAGGTTGGCGGCGTCGTTGAAGCCCAGGATGGCGTAGCGGTACTTGAACTTGGCGGCGGGCTGGAAGAAGAACACGATCTTGCCGTCGCGGGTGTAGGACGGCATGCCGTACCAGGTCTTCGCGCCGAGTTCGGGGGCGATGGACTTGACCAGGGCGTGCAGGCGTTCGGCGATCGCGCGGTCGGCGTCGTCCATCTCGGCGATCTTGGCCAGTACGTCCTGCTCGCCGTCGGCCTTGGCGGAGCGGGAGTTGCGGCGGCGGGCGGCGGTCTTCAGTTCCTCGGCGTGGGCTTTCATGGCGGCGCGCTCGTCGGCGCTGAAACCGACGGTGGTCTTCTGGGCGGGGTTCTCGGTGGCCATGGCTGGATTCCTTTGCGGGAGTGGGGGAGAAGAGGATCGGGCGAGGGGGAGGGTGGTCAGCGGTCCTGGATGAGGCCCAGGACATTGCCGTCGGGGTCGGTCACGGTGGCGACCAGGCGGCCGCCGCCGACCTCGCGGGCGGCCTGCTGCACCGCCGCGCCGGCAGCGGTGAGCGCCGTGATCTTGGCCTCGATGTCGGCGACGTGCCAGTAGGAGACGGGGGATTCCGGGCTCTGCGGGCTGCCCGCCGGGACCAGGCCGATGTGCTGGCCCTCGACCTCGAAGCCCACGTAGTAGGGGGAGTCGGTCTGCGGCTCGAGGCCCAGCAGAGCGGCGTACACGGTCTTGGCGGCGGCCAGGTCGGCGACGGGGTGCAGCACGGTCTTGATGCCCTGGGTGGTCATTGTTTCTCCTGGTGAGAGGGTGTTCGTTCGGTGTGCTTCCAGCTTCGCCGCCGGGACCCCTCGGTCACATCCGTGGCGACCACGGAATCCACCACGGAGAGCGACACCGAGCCCGTCCGTACCGCCGCGGCCGATCCCATACGGCAGACTGGGTTCATGGCTGTGACGTTGGAAATCTCCACCCGCGAAGCCGAGGTGCTGGCCCTGGTGGGCGAGCACCTCAGCAATGCCGAGATCGGTGCGCGACTGTTCATCTCGGTGCGCACGGTGGAGAGCCACGTCTCCTCGCTGCTGCGCAAACTCGACGTGCCCGACCGCCGGGCCCTTGCCCAGCACGCGGCCGCCACTCGCACCGCGAGCCCGCAGGCCGCGCCCGTGCTCCCGAAACCGTTGACCTCGTTCATCGGACGCACCAGCGAACGCGCCGAACTCGCCGAACTGCTGCGGACACAACGTCAGGTGACCGCGGTCGGACCGGGTGGCGTCGGCAAGACCCGGCTGGCTCTCGCCGTCGCCGCCGAGGTGGCCGCCGATTTCGCCGACGGCGTGTGGTTCGTCGACCTGGTGCCGCTCGCCAGCCCCGACACCTGCGTGGTCGCCGGCACCGTCGCCATGGCCCTCGGCATCGGCGAACAGCCCGGCCGCCCCTTCGACCGCGCCGTGCTGGCCGCGCTCGCCGACCGCAATGCCCTACTGGTCCTGGACAATTGCGAACACGTCCGCGACGGCGTGGCCCCCTTCATCGAAGAGCTGCTGGCCACCTGCCCCGGCATGCGCGTGCTCGCCACCAGCCGCGCCCGCCTGCTGGTGCCGTTCGAACACGCCTACACCGTGCCGCCGATGTCGCTTGCCGGAGACGGCGATTCGGACGCCGTCGCCCTGTTCATGGATCGCGCGGCCGCCGGCGGCTGGCCGCCCAACCACGCGCTGCGCGACCAGGTCGCCGCGTTCTGCGGGCGCCTCGACGGCGTGGCCCTGGCCATCGAACTGGCCGCCGCCCGCTGGACCTCCCTCGGATTGGACGGCCTCACCGCCGGTTTGGACGACCAGCTACGCATGCTGTCGGGCGGCGCCCGCGCCGACGACCGGCATCGCTCGGTCCGCGCCGCCCTCGACTGGAGCCACGCCCTGCTCGAACCCGAGGACCGCACCCTGCTGCGCCGGATCTCGGTGTTCATGGCAGCCTTCCCCGTCGAGGCGGCCGCCGCGGCCGCGGACGTCGACAAGGGCACGGTCGCGGCCGGATTGGCGCGGCTCGCCGAGCAGAGCCTGCTCGTCGTCACCGACACCCCGACCGGCACCCGGTTCCGCGCCCTGGAGACCATCCGCCAGTACGGCCTCGAACAGCTCGACACCGCCGGTGAGATCGACGACGCCCGCGCCGCCCACCTGCGCTGGTGCGCGGCGGAGGCCACCGAGCTCGGGTCCGTCCGCGACGGCTGGCGGCCCCGATTCGATATCGCCGCGGACGATTTCCGCGCCGCCCTCGGCTGGGCCTTCGAACGCCCGGATCAGCGGGCCGACGCGTTCGAACTGGCCCGCGGCTTCGCCCGCCTGCTGTTCGCCCGCCACCACACCGGCGAATCCCAATGGCGCCACGAACAAGCCGCCTACCTCTGCGACGATCCCGCCGTCGCCGCCGACCTGCTCCGCCAGTCGGCCGCCGCGGCGGGCTGCGGCGGCAACGGCGACGACATGTACCGCCTGCACCGCTCCGCCGCCGAATTCGCCCAGCGCGCCGGTGATCCCGCCGCCGCGGCCATCGACCTGGCCACGGCCGCATCCTGCGCCTATCGCTTCTGGGGCAAGTTCGAGCACCTCCCTGACCGGCGTGACGCGGAAACGCTCATCACCGCGGCACGAGCGCTGATCGACCCGGCCTCGCCCGCCGAGAACGACGATGCGCCGACCGCTGTCGCCGCCTCGGATATCGCTGTGGCCGAAGGCATCCCGGTGGGAGATGCCGACGCGTCGGCGGGTCCCTCCTGTGCCGCGCGGACGACAGTCGCGCTGTCGGCGCGAGGCCCGCGAGCCGGCTCTGTTCGCGCGGGTGCCGGTGGCGCGGTGCGGGCCGAGGCTGCCCGGGCGGCGGTCGAATTGGCCGAGACCATCGTCTTCGCCAATCCGTTCACCGCGCCACAGGGCGGTTCGGACATCGCTGCGCCGGAAGCGCTGTCGCGGGCGGAACGCGCCGTCGAGCTCGCGCACGGCACCCGGGATCCGTTCGCCGAATCGGCCGCCCTCGACGCGCTCGCCGCCGCACAGAGTCGCGCCGGGGATCTGCGGGCCGCCGCGGCGACCGCCCGGCGGCGCATCCGGCTGCTGTCCACCACGCCGGACAACCCGGTCGGCACCCACGAACTGGTCGACGCGCTCGGCCAAGCCACCGAATTCGGGCTCGGGGCAGGCGATCTCGCCGGGGCCCGGAGGTGGGGGCGGCAACTGGCCGAGCACCCGATGCTGGCCGAGGTCGGCCACACCGCCACCAGCCGCCTCCTGGTCGCGGACGCCCTGGCCGGCAACGTCGACGACGTCCTCACCCACGGGGCGCGCTTCCTCGAAGCCTGGCATCGCGAGGACCGGCCCGCCCGCTCGGCCCTCGGCGCGGCGGTGGCCGGGGTCCGCATGATCCACGGCCTGCGCGACGACTTCGACGCCGAACGCGAATGGACCGGCGTCCTCCAGCAACTCGGCACCCCGGCCGCCGACGCCGACGGTTACCAGGCGGTCTTCGACGCCCTCCTGATGCTCCACCACGGCCAGCCCGAGGATGCCCTGGAACGCACGGAACTCACCGTCACCGAGGCGGCCGAGCGCGTGCCGGGCGCCTGGCTGCCCTGGTACCTCGCCCTGCACGCCGAGGCGGCGGCGATCGCCGGGAATCCCGAGACCTCAGGTGAATTCGACCAGGCTCGGACCGCGGTCGCCGGAAACCCGGTGGCCGCGGCCATCGTCGACCGCGCCGAGGCCCTGGTGGCGAAGGACCGCGACCGGCTGCTGTCCACCGCAACCACTTTCGATGCCGCGGGCTGCCGCTATCAGGCGGCGCGAACCAGGATTCTCGCCGGTGGCGCGGAGGCGGCCGACGGGGTCGCCGTGCTCACGACGCTGGGGGTCGCCCCGATGACCGCGCTGGTGCACCTCTAGCGGGTCAGCAGTGCGGGGTCGCCGCCTCCGACAGCGAGGTGATCCTGCACTGCCTTCCTCGCCGCCTGCCCGAGCGTCGTTCGGGCAGTTATCCTTCGGCTATGACCTTGGTGTTTCTGGCGTTGGCGATCGCGTGTGAGGTGACGGCGACGGTGTCGCTGAAGATCTCCGACGGGTTCAGCAAGGTGGTGCCGTCGGTGATCGTGGGGATCGGGTATGGGGCGGCGTTCTACTTTCTTTCGCAGGCGTTGAAGCGGGGGATGGCCATCGGGGTGGCGTATGGGATCTGGTCGGCGGTGGGGGTGGTGGCGGTGGCGACCATCGGGGCGCTGTTCTTGGACGAGCGGATCACGGCGGTGCAGATCGGGGGGATCGTGTTGGTCATCGCGGGGGTGCTGGCATTGGAACTCGGTGGGGCGCACTGAGGTTCGGCGACTACCTCAGTCCTGAACCCGGACCTCGTAGCCCGCGTCGGCGAGGGTGGTGAGGACCTCGTCGCGGTGGGCGGGGCCGCGGGTCTCCAGGGTGAGGAGGACCTCGACCTCGTCGATGCCGAGCCAGGCGCCGGTGCGGGAGTGGGCGACGTCGAGGACGCTCGCGCCGGTGCGGCTCAGCTCGGACAGCAGACGCGACAGGCTGCCGGGGCGGTCGGAGATGGTGATGCGGGCCGCCAGGTAGCGGCCCGCGGCGCTGAGGCCGTGGCCGATGACGCGGGTCAGCAGCAGGGGGTCGATATTGCCGCCCGAGAGGATGGCGCAGACCGGGCCCTCGAGGGCGAGTTCGTCTGCGGTGCAGGCCATCAGAGCGGCGACACCGGCCGCGCCCGCGGGCTCGACGATCAGCTTGGCCCGTTCCATGCACAGCAGCAGGGCCCTGGACAGGGCGTCCTCGTCGACGGTGACGATGGTGGGCGCGGAGTCGAGGACGTGCTCGAAGGGAACCTCGCCGGGCAGGCCGACCGCGATGCCGTCGGCCATGGTGGACATCTGTTCCAGGGCAATCGGTTTCCCCGCGGCCAGAGAGGCCGGCCAGGCGGCCGCCTCGGCGGCCTGAACCCCGATCACCCGGACCTCCGGACGCAGTCGTTGCAGGGCCGCCGCCACACCGGCCAGGAGGCCGCCGCCACCGGTGGGGACCAGTACGGTGCCGACATCCGGGAGCTGGTCGAGGATTTCGAGCCCCACCGTCGCCTGCCCGGCCACGATATCGAGATGATCGAACGGGTGCACCAGCGTCGCCCCGGTGCGATCGGCGAATTCCTTTGCCGCGAAAAGGCATTGGTCGACGGTGTCGCCCACCTGGTACACGGTCGCGCCGTACGCACGGGTGGCCACCAGCTTCGGCAGGGCCGCGCCGACCGGCATGAACACCGTGGACTCGAGGCCCAGCGAGGTCGCCGCCCAGGCCACCCCCTGCGCGTGATTGCCCGCGCTGGCCGCCACCACACCGCGCTCCCGCTCGGCGGGCGACAGATTCGCGATCCGGTTGTAGGCGCCGCGCGGCTTGAACGAGCCGGTGCGCTGCAGGTTCTCGCACTTCAGCCACACCGGGTGCCCGACCCGCTCCGCCAGCACCCGCGAACCGACCACGGGCGTCCGGCGGATCACCGGTTCGAGCAGGGTCGCCGCCGCCTCGATCCGCGCCATGAGCTCCATGCGCGCCATGTTGCCAGGAATTCACCTCACCCGCGGGGTGGCGCGACGCGGTGGACAATGGCGAATTCCGCACCCTGCGCCCGAGAAATGTGAAGCACGTGTGAACGGGCTGGTCGGAAAAGATATACGGATCACGCAATGACCCGGAAACCGAAAAGCAATCCATGGGGAACGGCTCGTTCCTACCTTGAGCACACTCATCGGCTTTCGGATCGGATGCAACCCCATGACCGACATCGTCACTCCCGCATCGGCGGGTGCGGAATCAGCGGCGCCGCCGCCCGCTCCAGACTACGACCTCAGGCTCACCAATGACGATCTCGCCCCCCTGAAGAAACAGACCTGGGGCTCGTACCACATCTTCGCCTTCTGGATGTCGGATGTGCACAGCGTCGGCGGATACGTCACCGCCGGTAGCCTTTTCGCGCTCGGCCTGGCGGGTTGGCAGGTGCTGGTCGCCCTGCTCATCGGCATCACGATCGTATATTTCCTGTGCAACCTCGTGGCCGCGCCCAGCCAGCGCGCGGGCGTCCCGTACCCGGTCGTGTGCCGCAGCGCCTTCGGGGTGAAGGGCGCCAATATCCCGGCCATCATTCGCGGCCTGATCGCGGTGGCCTGGTACGGGATTCAGACCTACCTGGCCTCGGCCGCGCTGATCGTGGTGGCGGTCAAGCTCTTTCCGAGCCTGGCCCCCTACGCCAAGTCCGGCGACTACGGCTTCCTCGGCCTGTCGCTGCTCGGCTGGGGCGCCTACCTGGTGCTGTGGATCGTGCAGGCCGCGGTGTTCTGGCAGGGCATGGAGTCCATCCGCAAGTTCATCGACTTCTGCGGTCCCGCCGTGTATGTCGTCATGTTCTTCCTGTGCGGCTATCTGATCTACAAGGCCGGCTGGGGCGCGATCGACCTGCAGCTGGGCGCGGTGAAGTACCACGGCTGGGACGCCCTGCCGGTGCTGCTGGGCGCGATCGCGCTGGTGGTGTCCTACTTCTGCGGGCCCATGCTGAACTTCGGCGACTTCTCCCGCTACAGCAAGTCCATGGCGGCGGTGAAACGCGGCAACCTGCTCGGGCTGCCGGTCAACTTCCTGGCCTTCTCACTGCTCGTGGTGATCACCGCCTCGCTGACCATCCCGGTGTACGGCGAGCTCAT
The DNA here is from genome assembly GCF_042792755.1 of Nocardia sp. NPDC056611. Lineage (NCBI taxonomy): Bacteria > Bacillati > Actinomycetota > Actinomycetes > Mycobacteriales > Nocardiaceae > Nocardia > Nocardia sp. NPDC056611. The sequence goes on along the minus strand of NZ_JBHTVV010000009.1, from coordinate 37,676 downwards.
CACCGATCCGGTCGAGACCGTCTCGCGCATCGACTCCACCTTCGCGATCGTGCTCGGCGCGCTGACCTTCACCATCGCCACGGTCGGTATCAATATCGTCGCGAACTTCATCTCGCCCGCCTTCGACTTCTCGCACGTGAGCCCGCAGAAGATCTCCTGGCGGATGGGCGGCATGATCGCGGCGGTCGGGTCGGTGCTGATCACGCCGTGGAACCTGTACAACAACCCCGACGTCATCCACTACACCCTGGAAGTGCTGGGCGCGTTCATCGGGCCGCTGTTCGGCGTGCTCATCGCCGACTACTACCTGGTGCGCCAGAAGACCATCGTGGTCGACGAGCTGTTCACCATGGCCGAGACCGGGAAGTACTGGTACCGCAAGGGATTCAACCCGGTCGCGGTGATCGCCACCGTGATCGGCGCCATCGCGGCGGTGTTCCCGGTGCTGGCCAAGAACGTGTACGGCATGCACACCGCGGCCCAGTACAGCTGGTTCATCGGCTGCGGGTTGGCGCTGGTCATCTACTACGGGCTGGCCACGCGCACGAAGTTGATGGTCGCGGCCTGAGGGAAACGCTTCTCCCTCACCGAAATCCCTGGCAGCGGCGCCGGTCGCTGCCAGGGATTTGCTGTATTGGTCATAAAGAGTGGTGTATTGGTGTGGCGCAGGTTACATAATCCGCACGGATTCACGTATTAAAGCGCACACCAAGATAATCTGCTTTTCGGAATCGGAATTAGCTACGGTGGATCTCATGCAGCTCTCCCGGTTCACCGATCTCGGCCTGCGGTCGCTCATGCGGCTGGCGGTCAGTAGTGGGGCCGAGGAACGCGTCACCGTCAAACTCATTGCGCGACAGGTGAACGCCTCCGAGAACTACGTTGCCAAGGCCGTCTCCAAACTCGCTGAACTCGGTTACGTCGAGTCGCAGCGGGGGCGCACCGGCGGGATCTTCCTGACCGAGGCCGGCCGAACCACCACCATCGGCACCATTGTCCGTCACCTCGAAGGCGACGACGAAGTCATCGACTGCGTCGGTGACAATCCGTGCCCGCTCGCGAATGCCTGCCGATTGCGGGGTGTCCTCCGGGCCGCGCAGAACGCATTCTATGCCGAGCTCGATCGGTACCTGCTGTCCGATCTGGTGGATCAGCGCACCGTGGAGTTGCTGCATATGCCGGTATTCCCGGCAGTCGCACTCATCGATACCTAGGAGACCTCATGAGGCTCGCGCCGGATTCCACACTGCACAACGCCGTCGACCTGGAACCCGAGCATGCCGAGGTGATCCGCGCGACCCTGCCGCTGGTGGCCGCGCACATCGACCGGATCACCGCGCTGTTCTACACCAAGATGTTCGCCGCCCATCCAGAACTGCTGCGCGACCGCTTCAATCGCGGCAATCAGCACGACGGCGCGCAGCAGAAGGCTCTCGCCGCCTCCATCGCCACCTTCGCCACCCACCTCGTGGACCCGAATCTGCCGCATCCACGGGAACTGCTGGCCCGCATCGGCCACAAGCACGCTTCGCTCGGCGTCACCGAACCCGAGTACGGCATCGTGCACGAGCACCTGTTCGCCGCCATCGTCGACGTGCTGGGCGCGGACGTGGTGACCGCTCAGATCGCCGCGGCCTGGGATCGCGTGTACTGGCTGATGGCGCGGACCCTCATCGATTTCGAACGCGAGCTCTACGACGCGGCCGGGGTCGAGCCCGGCGACGTGTTCCGCGCAACCCGCGTGGTGCAGCGCATCGACGACCCCTCGGGTGTGGCCACCTTCGTGGTCGAGTCCGCCGACCCGGCGGCCCCGCTGCCCGGATTCGCACCGGGACAGTACATCTCGGTCGGTGCACGGCTGGCCGACGGTGCGCGTCAGCTGCGCCAGTACAGCCTGGTCAACCGCGGGGGCGACGGCCGGCTCGCGTTCACGGTGCGCAAGGTGCTCGCCGAGGCGGGCACGCCCGCCGGCGAGGTCTCGACCTGGCTGCACGACACCGTCGTGGTGGGCGATGCCCTCGAGATCACGCTGCCCTTCGGCGATCTCACGATCGACACCGAGGCCACCACGCCGGTCGTGCTGATCTCCGCGGGCATCGGCGTGACTCCGATGGCCGGAATTCTGGAATACCTGGCGGCCGAAGCTCCTACCCGCCGAACCGTCATCCTGCACGCCGACCGCTCCACCACCGCGCACCCGCTGCGCGAGACGGTCGCCGATCTGGCTACCCGGCTGGCGGACGTGTATCTCCGCGCCTGGTACGAGGCGGACGGCCACGGCCTGCTCGACGTGACCCGGATCGATCTCCCTCAGGACGCGGACTACTACCTGTGTGGCGGCACCGGCTTCCTGCACTACGTCCGCGCCCAGCTCGAATCCATCGGAATCCCTTCCGACCGAGTGCATTTCGAGCTCTTCGCGCCCAACGACTGGCTGCTGGACGCGGAGCGCGAGCCCGCCCTCGCCTGATATCCACCGGCCCGGGCGCTGCTCGGGTCGCATCGCACCGTGGTGGTGCGGCCCGGCGGCGGGATGCCGCCGGGCGCCAGGCGGCGGGATGTCGCCGGGCGGCGCCGACGGTCGGCGGTGGCGCTGACGGTCGGCGGTGGCGGTCAGCCGCGTGCGGCGATGACCTTCAGTACTCCGCTCAGCCAGGGTGTGTAGCGGGCGGGCTCGTTCGCCACATCCTCGGCCAGGGCGTCCGGCCGGATCCACGCGGTATCGGCCACCTCGTCCGGATTCGGGTGCGGGACGGCCTCGTCCAGCCGCCCGATCACGACGTGGTCGTACTCGAATTCGACGCGGCCGGTGTTCGGATCGGTGGCCTGGTAGGTGAACGCGCCCACCTCGGACAGTTCCGCGGTGACACCGAGCTCCTCGTGCAGCCGCTTGGCCGCCGCCTCCAGCACCGGCTGCCCGGGTTCGGGATGCCCGCAGCAGGTATTGGTCCACAGCAGCGGGAAGCGGGTCTTCACCGCGGCCCGCTGCTGCAACAGCACCCGCCCACCGGCGTCGAACAGCAGCACCGAGAACGCTCGGTGCAGCTGTCCGGGCGCGGTGTGCGCCGCCGCCACCGACAGTGCTCCGCGCGCGTCGCCCTGCTCGTCGACGAGTTCGACGAGCAGGGTCTCACGGTCGGCCACCGGGGTGGCGTCGGATGCCGCCACCGGGGTGGTGCCGGATGCGTCAAGGGTGCCGGTCACCTGCCCACCTTATCGGCGACGATCATCAGGTACTGGAAGCTGCCCTCCTTGTACGAGGTCAGGAAGGGTTTTTCGACTCCGGTCGCGAGCTCGGAGTGGGTGCGCAGCTCCCAGTACGGGATGGTGTCCGGGGTGAGGTCCCTGACCGCGACCGGGACCAGGTTGTTGGCCGCCAGCGCCTTGAAGTACTGGCTGCGCGGGTGGATGTTGCAGCCGTAGTGGGCGTCGATCCAGCTCACCGAGGAGGACCGGGCGCCGAACACGTCATTGGAGCAGCCGGTGATGCAGACGTAGCGCCCGCCCGGTTCGAGCAGCCGGGAGAACTCGGCGAACAACTCGAACAGGTCCACGTACATGGTGGTCTCGTTGGTCCAGATGCCGCGCTTGGAGCCGGACTCGAACCCGGTGTCGAGCATGTTCTTGAAGTGGAACCCGACCTTGTCCGAGACGCCGCGCTCGCGGGCCTGGTCATTGGCGAAGCCCACCTGGTACTCGGAGATGGTGACGCCGTCCATCCGGCAGCCGAAACGCTGGTTGGCCATGAAGCTGGTGCCGCCGCGGCCGGATCCGCCGTCCATCAGCGCGTCGCCGGGGCGGACGTCGCCGAGCTGGTCGAGCAGTAAGTCGGCCTGGGCCGTCTCGAGCCGGTGCAGTTCCTTGACCAGGCGTTCCTGACGGGTCTCCTCCGGACCCTCGAGGACCGACAGATCGGGTTCGCCGATGCCGTAGTGGTGGTGATAGAGCCCGTCCACCTCGCCGAGTTTGGTGTTGACCCGGTCGTCGTTGGGGTTGTTGTTCCAGTACGACGCGACCGATTTCTGATACTCGGTCTTCAGCACGGCGTCGGTCTGGGGGTGGAGCGCGGTCATGGCAGGTCATCCTCTCGAATGGGTGATATGACACTGGAAGTACTGCGCGAACGAACACATCGGGATGCGGGACGGGAAGACCGGATCACTCGGAATGTGGAGCGGCTCAGGGGTTGTCGTTGTAGCGGCGGCTGTCCGCGTGCCAGGCGCGGTTGCCGCCCATCCAGGACCACAACCCGGTCAGGAAGCGGCGCAGTTCCGGGGATCCGGTGGCGGCGAGCGCGCCCGCCTCGGCCTCGAAGCGGTGCACCAGTTCGTCGTGGACCTCGGCGGTGCGCCGCACGGCCTCGCGCCGGGAACAGTTCTCCTCGGCGGCCAGCACGGTCGGGAGGTTGAATTCCCGTCCGCCCGAGAGGTCCTCGCGGGCCATCGAGTAGAGGTCGTTGACCATCTGGCTGGCCAGCGCGGCGGTGGTGACCACCCGCCGGACCCGCGGATCGGAGTACTCCGCGGCGGGTAGCTCGTAGCCGCCGACCGCGTCCAGCGGGGCCATACAGGGCAGGAAGCTGTGCGGTTGCCGGTTCAGCAGGTATTCCCACACCGGCGGCATCCGGCCGGCCGTCCGCCAGCCCGCCTCGGCGCCGAGCGCGATGAACCAGCCCGCGATCTCGGTGCGCAACCGGGCCACCTGGGCCGGGGTCGCGAACCGCGACAGGTGCTCGAAGGAGGTGCGGAAGGCGCGCAGGATGGGATCGGCGCGCATCGCCTCCTCCACCTTGACCTGGTAGCGGGGTGGCAGGTGCACCGGATCCATGGCGGCGGCGGCCAATTCGAGCCGGGGGCCCAGCTCGGCCTCCGCGCTGGACCTGGTGCCGTCCGGCGCGATGTCGCTGGCGTCCTCCTCACAGTAGTAGTCGTCGACCGACCACTCCGAGACCGCGCATTTGGCGGCGGCCAGCAATCGGTCCGCATCGTCGCAGTCCGGATGCGCGAGCATGATCAACCGGCCGAAGTCGGCCTTGCGGAGATCGTCGAGCCGGCCCTCGTAGAGCCCGATCTCCTCGGCCCACGCGATGATTCCGACATTCACCGCCGCCGCGAGCGCGGGGTTGTCCCGGACCGGCGGCGGACAGTAGAGCGTGGGAATCATCGACCCGCGCGGCCGGCCCCGATGGGTGGAGGCAGTCCCGATACCGGTCGGTCCGTGCGAGAACGGGCGGGGGTCAACCGAACTCGGAACCGCACCGGAGACCGGGGTGACCGGTACGGCGGGCGGAGTGGCCGGGGGTGCGGGAATCCGCCCGGAACCCAGGGACCGGGGGATGGGACCCCGCGGCCGGGCCGGGGAGATCGGCGGCCGCGGCGTCGGCACCGCGCCGCCGGCAGGCGACGGCGGACGCGATGCCTGTCCCGCGAGCTCCGTGATCACCCCGGGGGTGGGTAGGTTCACGCGGAGACTCGGGGCCCCGAGGCCTGAGGGGCCGAGCAGCCGTCGGGGGGAGAGCTCCTCGGGCGCGCCGAGGCGGGGATCGGCGAGGCCGAGGGATCGATCACCCTGGGCCGCCGCGGCTTCGGCGGCGGCGAACAGGGTCTCGGGTGCGGTGGTGTCGAGATTGGTCAGCAGAGCGGCGACGGCCGCCGCCACCTCATGGGTGGCAGGCGGGGCCGCGGCGCGGGAGAGCACCGACATGGGTGGACACCTCGCTCAGTCGGACTGACGGGCGACCAGCACATTGTCGAGAATGCCGAGCGCGTCGGGGACCAGGACGGCGGCCGAGTAGTAGCAGCTGACCAGGTAGGAGATGATCGACTGATCGTCGATGCCCTTGAATCGCACGTTCAGGCTGGGCTCGTACTCGTCCGGGATTCCGGTCTGGTGCAAGCCGATCACGCCCTGATCCTTCTCGCCGGTCCGCATGGCGAGGATGGACGTGGTCTGGGTGTCGGAGACCGGGATCTTGCCGCACGGGAAGATCGGCACCCCGCGCCAGGCCGGCACGCGATGGCCGTCGACCTCCACCGGGTCCGGATACAGTCCGCGCTTGGAACATTCGCGGCCGAACGCGGCGATCGCCTTGGGGTGGGCCAGGAACAGCTTGGTGCTGCGGCGCATGGACAGCAGGTCGTCCATATCGTCCGGGGTGGGCGCACCGGATTCGGTGTAGATGCGCTGCTTGAGGTCACAGTTGTTGAGCAGACCGAAGTCCGGGTTGTTGACCAGGTCGTATTCGCGGCGCTCGTAGAGGGCTTCGATGGTCAGGCGCAACTGCTGTTCGATCTGATCCATCGGATCGTTGAACAGGTCGGCGACGCGGGTGTGCACGCGCAGCACCGACTGACCCAGGCTCAGCTCGTACTGGCGGGGCTGGTCGTCGTAGTCGACGTAGGTGCCCTCGAGCATCGGCTCCCCGGAATGGCCGGAGGAGATGAGGATCTCGGCCTCGCCGTACTTGTTCTGCGGCAGCGCGGGCGCGGTGGCCACCGCGGAAAGATGTTCCGCCAGTGCGGGAATGTTCTCGGTGAGCTGCTCCACGGTGGAGCGGGCCAGCACCAGCATGGTGGTCGGGGTGACCGTCTTGATGGTGACCGGCCAGATGGCGTCGCCGCTGGTGAGGGTCTCGTCGCCGAAGAAGTCGCCGCCGCCGAGCATGCCGAGCTTGGTGGTCTCGCCGTACTCGCCGGCGCCGATCTTGGAGAGTTTGCCGTGCACGATAAGCAGCACCTGGTCCATGGGGTTGCCGAATTCGGCGACCACGGTGCCGGCGGGCAGGTCCCGCTGCTCGAAGCGCCCGGCCACGGCGGCCAGCACCTCTTCGTCGTCGAAGCCGCGCAGCTGCGGCAGCTCCTGCAGCTCGAGCGGGATGACCCGGGCGTGCGGGCCGTTGATGATGTACTCCACCTCGCCGTTGCCGACGGTGTGGGTGAGGCGGCGGTTGACCCGGTAGACACCACCCTTCACCTGGGTCCACGGCAGGGAGCGGGTCAGCCAGCGGGAGCTGATGCCCTGCATCTGCGGTTCGGATTTGGTGGTGTGGGCCAGCTGGCTGGCCGCCGCGGTGCTGAGGGACTTGCGTTGGCCGTTTGTGAGCTCGATGGGCAATTCGATGGTCATGCTGCGGTCCTCACCTAGAAGGGCCACCGCGGTCAGAGGGCGGTGGAGTCCACGGCAGAGCAGCAGGCCCGGACGGGGCCTGCGGAAATGAGACAAGTGAGTGAATTGACAAGCGCGACACTGCGTTCCAGCGATACCGATGGTAGAGCTCCGTCCGGTGCGGCGGACCCAAAAGGCAAAACATGATGCCTGGAATGTTGCTGTATCCCGTAAACCCCGAACGCCCGGTTTGGTTAGCCACGAATAGCTCGCATGGTGCTGGTCACAGCGCCAGCGCAGTAGGCTGGGGGTATGGCAAGCTCATCGGGACGCGTCGGGGCGGGTGACGCTGGTCAAGGCCAGGAAATGTCTGGGAGAGAAGCCGTGAAATTCAATACGAGGTCCGTCGTGGGTCCGATCGAGCGACTGGTCGCGACCGCGCAGAACGGGCTGGAGGTGATCCGGTTCGGGGGGCTGGTTCACGACATCGAATCGTCACCGTACGAAGTGGTGGAGCGGAAGCGGATGTACCGCCTGCGGCACTACTTCCCCGATGACACCGGGGCCGAGCGCCCCGTGGTGGTGCTGGTGCCGCCCATCATGGTGACCGCCGAGATCTGGGACGTGAATGCCGCCGATGGGGCGGTCGGCATTCTGCACCAGGGCGGAATCGATTGCTGGGTGGTCGATTTCGGCTCGCCCGCCACCGAGGAGGGCGGCTGGGACCGCGACCTCGCCGACCACGTGCTGGCGGTCTCGAGCGCCATCGACACCGTCACCGAGATCACCGGGCGAGCCGTCCATCTCATGGGCTACTCGCAGGGCGGCATGTTCGCGTATCAGACCGCGGCCTACCGCTACGGCAAGGGCATCGAGTCCATCGTGACCTTCGGCAGCCCGGTCGACGCCGTGGCCGGCATGCCGTTCGGTCTGCCGCACGGGCTGGCCGCCGACGCCGCGGATTTCCTCACCGACCACGTGCTGAACCGGCTGCCCATCACCGATTCCATGGTGCGCCTGGGCTTCCAGGCTCTGGACCCGGTCAAGACGGTGCGCTCCCGGCTGGACTTCCTGCGCCAGCTGCACAATCGTGAGGCGCTGCTGCCCAAGGAGCGCCAGCGCCGCTTCCTCGAGGTCGACGGCTGGCTCGGCTATCCGGGCCCGGCGCTCACCGACCTGCTGCAGCAGTTCGTCAAGCACAATCGAATGATGCTGGGCGGCTTCGTGATCCGCGACCAGCTCATCTCGCTGGCCGAGATCAAGTGCCCGATCCTGGCTTTCGTCGGCGAGGTCGACGACATCGGCCAGCCCGCCGCCGTGCGCGGCATCGTGCGTGCCGCCCCGAACGCCGAGGTGTACGAAACCAGCATCGTGGCCGGGCATTTCGGACTGGTGTCGGGATCCACCGCCACCAAGCAGACCTGGCCCGTGGTCCGCGACTGGGTCAACCACGTCAGCGGCCGCGGCGAGTTGCCCGAGCAGGTCGAGCGGATGAGCACCGAGGTGGCCCGCGGCGGCCCGCGCACCGGGCTGACCCGGGTGGTGCACGCCCTGGGCACCCTGGCCGAGGCCGGGACCAGCGTCGGCAAGACCATCGAGGGCGTGGCCGGGCAGACCCTGCGCGGCACCGTCGAGCTCACCAGCGAGGCCGCCCGCGCGCTGCCCCGGCTGACCCGGCTGGGCATGATCCAGCCGCACACCCGGATCTCGCTGGGCCGCCTGCTCGCCGAGCAGGCCCGCCGCGCGCCCGGCCGGGACCTGTTCCTGTTCGACGACCGCGTGCACACCCAGGAGGCGGTCAACCAGCGCATCGACAATGTGGTGCGCGGACTGATCTCGGTCGGCGTGCGCCCCGCGACCCGGGTCGGCGTGGTCATGGAGACCCGGCCCAGCGCCCTGGCCGCCATCGCCGCCCTCTCGCGCCTGGGCGCGGTGGCGGTGCTGCTCGCGCCGGGCAGCGAACTGTCCAAGATCGCCGAGCTGACCGGAACCAAGCTGCTCATCGCCGATCCGGAGAACCTGGCCAGCGCCGCGGCCACCGGGCATCGCGTGCTGGTGCTGGGCGGCGGCGATGCCCGCGACCTGGACGTCCCGCTCGGCGCCGACGTGGTCGACATGGAACAGATCGACCCCGACAAGGTGGAGCTGCCCGCCTGGTACCGCCCGAATCCGGGCCTGGCCCGGGAGCTGGCCTTCATCCTGGTCACCGGCACCGGCGACAAGTTCGACGTCAAGTACGTGACGAACCACCGCTGGGCGCTGTCGGCCTTCGGCACCGCCTCGGCCGCCGACCTGGGCCGGCACGACACCGTGTACTGCCTTGCGCCGCTGCACCATTCGTCCGGATTGCTGGTGAGTCTGGGCGGCGCGGTCGCCGGCGGCAGCCGCATCGCGCTGGCCCGTTCGCTCGAGCCCCCCCGGTTCGCGGAGGAGGTGCACCGCTACGGCGTCACCGTGGTCACCTACACCTGGACCATGCTGCGCGACATCCTCGACACCGACACCTTCGTCGCCGGGCACCCGCACCCGATCCGCCTGTTCATCGGCTCGGGCATGCCCGCGGGCCTGTGGCGGCGCACCGAGGAACGCTTCACCCCCGCCAAGGTGGTCGAGTTCTACGCCTCCATCGAGGGTGACGTGGTGCTGGCCAACGTGGCCGGCGCGAAGATCGGTTCCAAGGGCCGACCGGTCCCGGGCACCGCGAAGGTGGAGCTCATCGCCTACGACCCGCTGACCGACGAGATCCTGACCGAGGACAGCGGTTTCGCGCGGCGCTGCGCCGACAACGAGGTGGGCCTGCTGATCGGCACGGTGACCGACACCGTCGACCTGTCCGCGGGAGGGTTGCGCGGGGTATTCACTCCCGGCGACGCCTGGATGCCGACCGAGAACCTCTTCCGCCGCGACAGCGACGGCGACTATTGGCTGATGGACCGCCGCGACACGGTGATCCCCACGCCGCGCGGTCCGGTCTACACCCAGCCGATCGTGGACGTCCTCAACGACATCACCGCGGTCGACATGGAGGTGGCCTTCGCCCTCCCGGCGCGCGACCGCGTGCTGGCGGTGGCCGCGGTCAGCGTCCGCCAGGGATTCGGTCTGGCCCCCAAGGACGTCACCGAGGCGGTCCGGGCCCTGGCCCCGGAGCAGCGGCCCGACATCGTCTACGTGGTCGACGACATTCCGCGCAGCTCCACCTTCCGGCCCTCCACCCGCGCGGTCCAGGCCGCGGGCCGGGCCGAGCCCGACGACCGGACCTGGTGGTACAACCGCACCACCGACGCCTACGAGGTGCTCACCCCCGAACTGGCGTCGCGTCTGTTCGCCTGATCGACCCCTGAGAAGCGCCCCGGCATCCGTGCCGGGGCGCTTTTTTCGTGCAGTCTGCCCGCTCGAACGGCGAACGCCCCCGGAGGAAGTCTCCGGGGGCGTCGAGCCGATGTGGCGGATTACTGAGCGCTCAGGCTGCTCTGTGAGGTGCAGGAGGCGCTGCCGGTGCCGAGCAGCTTCGACACGATGCTCTGCTCGGAGACGGTGACGTCGGTCGACTGGCTGCTGATCAGCTCCTGCTTGGCGGTGATGGTGTGCTTGCCCGCGGTCTTCGGGGTCCAGTTGATGGTGGCCTGGTTCGCGGCCAGGACCACGCTGGACTTGCCGAACTCGACGCCGTTGTCGAGGAAGGTGACGGTGAACAGGCTGCCGCCGATCGTCGTGTTCGCGGTGACCAGGTACGAGCACCCGACCACCGGGTTCTGGCTCGCGACGATCACATTGTTGATGAGCGCGTTGGCGTTGGGTGCCGCCAGCACCGCGACAGCGGCCATGGCGCCGAACGCGCCCACACCGTAACCAGCTCGCATCTTGCCCATGTGTCTACCTCTCAATCCTGTCGGCCAGACGCGCCGACTGGATGTGAAAGGTATCCGCTCCACACTCCCTGTGAGCGATTTCGAGAAAAATTCTCTCAGAAAATTTTCAGCTCACAGTTGGTCATATGCCCAGGTTGGGACCGTGACTCGCGGTACCAGGTATGCGTTCCGGGCGTCCCGCAGGGCTAGACGGCGAAGCTCGTGACGCCCTCGACGACCCGGGTCAGCTGAGCCTCGGTCAGGCCCGGCCACAGCGGCAGCCGGACCAGGGTGGCGGAGAACTCGGCGCTGCGCGCACACGGATTCGGCGTGCGGCCCAGCTTCAAACCGGCGGGGGAGGAGTCCAGGGGCACGTAGTGGAACGGGGCCACGATGCCCAGACCCGACAGATGCGCGATGAGCGCGTCCCGGCGCTCCTCGGTCGGGACCCGCAGGTAGTACAGGTGCGCCGTGTGCTCCCGGTCCGACGGCACCGACATCAGCCGAATATCGTTGCGGGCGGCCCACTCCGGCAGCGTCGCCGCGTAGTGGTCCCACACCCGGTGCCGGTTGCGCTGGATGGTGTCGAACTCCGCCAGCTGCGCGTCCAGCACCGCCGCGTTCAATTCACTGGGCAGATACGAGGATCCGATGTCCTGCCACGAGTACTTGTCCACCGCGCCGCGCAGGAACCGCGCCCGGTCGGTGCCCTTCTCGCGAATGATCTCCGCACGCGCCATGAGGATCTCATCGGTGAGCAGCACCGCACCGCCCTCACCGCAGTGCACGTTCTTGGTGTCGTGGAACGACAGCGCGCCCACCGTGCCGATGCTGCCGAGCGGACGGCCGCGGTAGGAGCCGCCCAGGCCGTGCGCGTTGTCCTCGATGATGGCGAAACCGTGCGCGTCCGCCAGCCGTTGCAGCCCTTCCATATCCGCGGCCACACCGCCGTAGTGGATGACCACCACGGCCTTGGTGCGCGGGGTGACCGCGGCGGCCACCGACTCCGGGTCCAGGCTGCCGGTCGCGAGATCGATGTCGGCGAACACCACGGTGGAGCCGCGCAATGCCATCGAGGTGGCGGTCGAGGTGAACGCGAAGCTCGGGACGATCACCTCGTCCTCGGGCCCGAGTTCCAGCAGCAGCCCTGCCATTTCGAGCGCGTGCGTGCAGGAGGTGGTCAGCAGCGCGTGCGGCGCGCCGGTGATGTCGCGCAGCTTCGCGGTCGCCGCGGCGGTGAACGGACCGTCGCCGTGGCTGTGATCCGACGTCAGCACGGCTTCCACATTCGGCAGCTCGCGCGCGGCGCGGAACGGGCGGCTGAAGATGATGCGGTCACTGCTCACGCGCGGGGATCCCCCTCGATACCGTCGAAACGAGTTGCGGTGTGGCGGATTCCGGCGCCCACGCCCTGCTCCGGGCGCGGCGTCGGCGAATCCACCGTCAGATACAGGGGCTTACCGACCAGCACATGCAGTGCCACCCCGAGGTATTCGGCGATCAGGCCCAGAGAGAACAGCACCGCGCCCGAGCACAGCAGCAGCACCGTCATCAGCGACGCCCAGCCCTCCGGATCCCGGCCGCTGTTGGTGAGCGCGTGGTAGACCACCCAGCCCGCCATGCCGAGCCCGCCCAGCGCGAGCGTCACGCCCAGCATGCTGACCAGGCGCAGGCCGCGGGTTCCGCTGCACAGCACCATCTTCCAGAACAGCGAGAACAGCCGGCGATAGTTGTAGCCGGACTCGTCGCGGCCCTCGGCGCGCAGCTGCACCGGCACCTGAGCCACGTCACCCACCACCCAGGTGAGCGCCACGTCCAGGTACACGCCGTTGGAGGCCACCCGGGCCAGCTGCCGCGCGATGTCGCCGCGGATCAGCCGGTAGCTCTCGAAGCGGGTCGAGTCGGGGAAGGCGAACAGGGTCGCCAGCACCAGCTTCGCCCCGCGCGAGGTGATGTTGCGCAGGAAGCCGTGTGGGCGGGTGTTGACCGGCTTGGAGTAGACCAGATCGGCGCGCTCGGTGAGGGCGGCGTCGAGGAACTCGGCGATGAACGCCGGATCGTGCTGACCGTCCTCGTCCATGGTGACCGTCCAGTCGCCCTGGGCGGCGGCCATGCCCGCGATGGTGGCGGCGTCCTGACCGTAGTTACGGCTCAGCCACACCACCCGCACCTGCGGGTAGGTCTCGGCGAGCTCGCGCAGCACCACGTCGGAGCGGTCGGGGCCGTGATCGTGCACCAGCACGATCTCCTCGACCCGGAAGCTCGCGCCGCGCGGCGTGGTCACCGGCTCGCCGAGCTTGTCCAGTTCACTGACCAGCGAGGCGATGGTGTCCTCACCGCGGTACACGGGCACCACGACGGAGACCGCGTGCACCCGCTCCGGGCGCTCGCCGGAGGTCACGCTGGGGTCGCTCGCGTAGGTGCGGGCGGACGGAATCGGCATCAGCTGAATGTACTTTCGATGACGGAGTGCGCCGGAACTCCACACCGGAAACCGGAGCCCGAGCCGTCGTGAACTCTAACACGCTGCTCGGCGCGGCATTCGGCGCGAAGTGTTGACATCGGCCCATCATTCCCCATCCCCGCCGGACGCGACGGATCGGCGTAAGCGGGATGGACGACCCCCGGGATTCGCCGCCGTCAGCGCACCGGCGTCAGTGCCATCGACGCACCGGCGTAAGTGCCATCGACAGCACCGCCCTGTAGGGTCTGGAACTCGTGGTGGACAGCTCAGTTTCCCAGGCGGTCGGGGCCGCCGAATCCGGGCCGGACGAAGACGACGCGGCGCGCCGCGCGACCCGGCGCGAGGTGTATCGCTGGGGCGGGGTGACCGCCCTCGGCGTGATCCTCGGTTACCTGGCCGTGGTGCTGGCCAATCCCCGCCACTTCTTCACCGACGACACCGAATCCCAGTACACCGGACTGTGGGTGTTCTTCGGCCGCGCCTTCCGCGAAGGCCACTTCCCGCTGCTGCAGCCGCAGCAGTGGATGACCGGCAACTACACCAATGAGGAAGCGGGACTGTTCAACCCGCCGCAGCTGCTGATCGACCTGATCGCGCCCTCGGTGCCGAACCTGGCCCTGTACGCCACCATCGTGAAGGCGATCTACGCGATCATCACCGGGCTCGGCGTGTACCGCGTCTGCCTGGCGTACGGCGCGCGCCCGCAGTGGGCCGCGGTCGCCGGCGTGGCCATGCCGTTCACCGGCTTCTTCCTGTTCTTCGACGAGGCCAGCTGGTTCACCGCCATGGCGGGCACCGCGTGGATGATCCATGCCTGGGCGTCCTCGGAGCGCTACCTGCGCGGTGAGGGCGGTCCGATCCCGGTCTTCGTCTACCTGTACCTGGCCATCTCGGTGCAGTACGTGTTCCCCGCGGTCGAGGCCGTGCTCATGCTCATCGCGGTGGCCGTCGGCTTCCTGGTGGTCCGCGGCCCGCGCACCTGGCCGCAGTGGCGCGCCGCGTTCGGGCCGCTGCTGCGCCTGGCCGCCGCCGCGGGCTGCGCGGGCCTGGCGGGCCTGCTGACCTTCCTGCCGTCGATGCTGTCGGCGCAGGTGAGCTGGCGCGGCAATTCGCAGATCAATAACGACCAGTTCCTGACCGTGCCGTGGTCGGAGTCGCTGAACGCCAGCCTGCCCACCACCATGCCCGCGTTCAACTCCTGGTGGGGTTATGTGCAGCCGCTGCCCATGACCTACATCGCCTGGTTCCTGATCCCGGCGCTGGCCTTCGTGGATTGGAAGGCGGCGCAGAAACACTGGAAGCAGTTCGTCGCCATCGCCCTGTTCGCGTTGATGGCGCTGATGTGGACCGCCGGGCCCGGCACCGTCGGCCCGCTGCGCTGGCCCGCCCGCGTGCTGCCCATGCTGGCGCTCGGGCTGCTGGTGCTGGTGTGCGTGCTGCTGGGCCGCTTCGCCACGCTGAAGGATCGCAACAACCGGATCATCGCTGCGCTGGTGCTGGTCCTCGCCCTGTGGGTGCGCACCTTCTCCGCCGACCCGCATCAGGTGCTGTGGCATCTGGGCTCGGCGGCGGTCGTGATCGCGCTCGGATTCGGCGCGGTGTGGCTGGGCCGCACCCGCGGCGCGTCCGGGGCCACCGCGCTGGTGATCGCCGCCATGGTGCCCATCGCCTGGTTCCAGGTGTGGTGGGTGCAGCCCACCCCGATGTCGTGGAACCTGCCCGCGAATCGCACCGAGGCCATGGCCGCGTTCCCGAAGTTCTCCGGCGGCACCACCATTCAGCTCTCCGAACGCGGCCTGCTGCAACCCGCCGACAAGAGCCTCGACGGGGCCTACGGATCGCTGGTGTGGGGCAACTACGCCAAGGACCTGGAAAAGGACTACGTCAACGGGTACACCCCGAACGGGCACTTCTACTTCGGCGAGATGCTCTGCATGCGCTGGGATTCCAGCGTCTGCCCCGACGCCTACCACCGCCTGTTCAGCCCCGAGCCGACCACCGGCCGAATCATGGCCGACCTCATGCTCATCGACCGGGTGGTGCTGCAGAAGGCCATGCTCCCCGACGCCGGTGACCAGCCCGCCCCCGAGGGCTGGCATTTCGTGGACGTTCCCGGCCACGAGAAGTACATCTGGGTGCTCGAACGCGACAACGGCCCGATCTCCACGGTCAACGGCCGCGTCGGCGACGCCCACGACGTCACCGCCACCTCGATCGAGGACACCGACACCACCAGCCGGGTGCGGGTGTCCTCGGAGACCGGCGGCCGCGTCACCTTCGCCCGCCTGGGCTGGCCCGGCTACCGGGTCACCCTCGACGGCAAGACCATCCCGTTCCACACCGTGTCGAAAGTGTTCGTCGCCGTGGACATTCCGGCCGGCACCGACAACGCCGAACTGGAACTGAGCTGGCGGCCGCCGGGCTGGAAGATCGGAATCGCCGGCGCCGGCGCCGGACTCGTCGGCCTGGGCCTGCTGCAGTGGCTCTACGTCCGTTCCCGCCGCCGTGGCGCGGACGCGCCCGCCGCCGAACAGCTCGACGACGAGCAGGATCGCGAACTGGTGGGTTCGTCGAAGTGACCGACGCGCAGCACCGGCCGGCCGACAACACGGCGGTCACCGCCGGCCACTCGCCCGGCCCTGATGCGAGCGCGCCCGGGCACGGCAAGAACGCGCCGGCCGGTCCGCTGCTGCGCCTGGTTCGCCGCCAGGAGGTGGCCTTCGCGCTGGTCGGCGGGTTCAACACGCTGATGGGCATGGTGCTCACCATCGTCTGGCTGACCGTGCTCGGCGACACGGTGTCCAAGGATGTGGCCGCGGCCCTGTCGGTGGCGCTGGCCTACGCGGTCGGCATGGTGATCGCCTTCGCCCTGCACCGCACCCTGGTGTTCCGGGTGCGCGGCCACGTGCTGCGCGACTTCGTGGCCTTCGTCGGCGTGAACGCCGTCGGCATGGTGCTGAACATGGTGCTGCTGCAGCTGGCCGTCTCGCTGGCGCACGCCCCGGCCGAACCGGCCGCGGTCGTGGTCATGGGCCTGGTCGCGGTGGCCAGCTTCTTCGGCCACCGCCACATCAGCTTCCGCCGCCCCGCCGATTCCGTCGCCGCGACGCCCGACCGGTAGGTTGTCGGACATGTCGGAGGAAATCCTGGACCCCACCCTGCTGACCCTGTTGGCCTGCCCGCAGGACAAGGGCCCCCTGCAGCTGGTCCACACCGCCACCGGTGACACCGTGCTCTACAACCCGCGCCTGCGCCGCGCCTACCCGGTCGACAACGGCATCCCGGTCCTGCTCGTGGACGAGGCCCGCGATGTCTCCGACGACGAGCACATTCTGTTCCTGGGCCAGGACTGATCACGGCCCGGGCTGAGTTCGCTCAGCCCGCGGTGAGCCCGTCGAGGTCCCCGGTGAAGTAGCGCTGCAGCGTGGGACCGATGGCGCCGGCCAGCTGGTCGATCGGCATCGAGGCGATCGGTTCCAGCCGCAGGATCTTGCGGGTCACCAGCAGCCCCGCGAGCTGCGAGGCCGCCAGGACCGCGCGTTGCGCGCCGGTGCCGGGCGGCGAATCCACGCGCGGGCGAATCTCTTTCAGCACCACCTCCAGCAGGAAGGTGCGCGCCAGCGTGGGATCGTCGCTGGCGAGCATGCTGCGGAAGGCGGCGACGGCGGGCATGCCGACGGGGGAGTCCCAGATGCCGACCACCGTGCGGATGATGTGCTCGCCCAGCTGTTCCAGGGGGACCAGGGCGAATCCGGCCAGGATCTCCTGCGGGTCGATCGGCAATTGCAGTGCCGCCGCGAACAATTGGTGCTTGGTGCCGAAGTAGTGGTGCACCAGCGCCGGATCCACGGCGGCCGCGGTCGCGATCGACCGGATGGAGGCCTTGTCGAAGCCGACCTCGGCGAACCGCACCCGGGCGGCGTCGAGAATCGCCTCCCGGGTGCCGGAGTTGCCGGGACGGCGGCCGCTGCGCGTGCCGGAGCCACCCGTCACGCGGTCCGCCGACGTAGGGTCGCGGCCGCCAAAACCAACGCCACCGCAGCGAACACGGCCACGATCAGAATGTCGCGCCACATCTGGCCCGTCGCTCCGGTATGCGTCGACACCTGCTCGAGCGCGTCGACGGCGTAGCTGAGCGGCAGCACATTGCTGATCGCCTCCAGCCAGTTCGGCAGCTGACCACGCGGCACCAGCAGCCCGCACAGAAAGAATTGCGGCAGCACGATCACCGGCATGAACTGCACGGCCTGGAACTCGGTGCGGGCGAATGCGCTCGCCAGCAGGCCCAGCGCGACGCCGAGCACCGCGTCGATGACCGCGATCAGCACCACCAGCGCGGGACTGCCCGCCGCGTTCAGGCCCAGCAGCCAGAACGCCACCAGGCACGCCACCCCCGCCTGCGCGGCCGCCGCGATGGAGAACGCGGTGCCGTACCCGGCGAGCAGATCCAGCTTGGACAGCGGGGTGGTCATCAGCCGTTCGAGGGTGCCCGAGACCCGTTCGCGCTGCATGGCGATGGCGGTGATCAGGAACATGACCACGAACGGCAGGATGCCGAGCATGGTGATGCCGATCCGATCGAACAGCCGGGGCGCGCCGGGCATCATCGGATAGTTCTTGTACACGAAGTACAGCAGCGTCATGAGCAGCGCGGGCACCAGCACGATCATGGCGACGGTGCGGTGGTCGGCGCGCAACTGCCGCAGGATGCGCACCGTGGTGGCGGTGTAGCAGCGCAACGGGCGCGGGCCCGCCGGGCGCGAAAGGGTCGCGGTCACAGCTCTTCTCCCATCCGGATCAGCTTGAGGAAGGCGTTCTCCAGACTGGATTCGCCGGTGTCGGAACGCAATTCGGCGGGGGTGAGCTGGGCCAGCAGGCGGCCTTCGCGCATGAGCAGCAGCCGATCGCAGTGTTCGGCCTCGTCCATGACGTGACTGGACACCAGCAGCGTCCGGCCCTGTTTGGCGAGCGCGTCGAACTGCTCCCACAGATCGGCGCGCAGCACCGGGTCCAGGCCGACGGTCGGCTCGTCGAGCACCAGCAGCTCCGGGTCGGCCACCAGCGCGCAGGCCAGGGACACCCGGGTGCGCTGCCCGCCCGACAGCTCGCTGCCGTGATGGCCGGAGTGACTGCTCAAACCGACCGCGGCCAGGGCGGTGTCGACGTCGGCGCGCGAGGCCCCGTAGAGCGCGCCGAAGTAGGCCACATTGTCGGCGACGGTGAGGTCGTCGTAGATGCTGGGCGCCTGGGTCACGTACCCGACCCGCCGCCGCAGCGCGCGCGATCCGGCCTCGTCGCCGAGCACCCGCACGGTGCCGGATTCGATGATCTGCGTGCCGACGATGCTGCGCATGAGCGTCGTCTTGCCGCACCCCGACGGTCCGAGTAGTCCGGTGATGCTGCCCTTCGGCACGGTCAGGGAGATGTTCTGCAGCACCTGATGCCCGCCGCGGCGCACCTCCAGGTGCTCGATGGCGATGGCGTCGGTGGTTGTCGCTGGTGCCGTCACGGTCACCCTCAATTCATCGAGTGTTGAATTCACTACGTGATGAATTGTGCGCCGGTCGGCGACGCGTGGCAAGACCCCCGGTGCCGGCCCGCCGCGATCTGACCAAATCGTGACGAACCCGGCGACCTCGGCCGGTCCGGGCGCATTCCGGCGGCACTGCGGCCAGAATCGCCGCATGCGTGTACTCCTGACCGGCGCAGCCGGGTTCATCGGCTCGCACATCCACCGCGCGGCGCTCGCCGCCGGCCACGAGGTCGTCGCGGTCGACCTCATGCTCGCCGCCGCCCACGGCCGCGACGCCGCCCCGCCGCCCGGCATCATCCCGGCCGACGTCCGCGACCCGGATGCCCTGGCCGAGCTGCTGACCGGCGTCGGTGCGGTCTGCCACCAGGCGGCCGTGGTCGGCGCGGGGGTGAGCGCGCAGGACGCGCCCGCCTTCGCCAGCCACAACGACCTCGGCACCGCGGTCCTGCTCGCCGCCATGGACCGGGCCCGCTGCCGCCATCTGGTGCTGGCCTCGTCCATGGTGGTCTACGGCGAGGGCCGCTACGTCGACTCCGCGGGCGACCCGGTCGACCCGGCCCCGCGCACCCGCGCCGACCTCGACGCCGGGCGCTTCGACCACCGCGGCCCCGACGGCCGCCCGCTGTCCTGGGCGCCGATCGACGAGGACGCGCCGCTGCGGCCGCGCAGCCTCTACGCCGCCTCCAAGGTCGCGCAGGAGCATTACGCGACCGCCTGGGCCGCGGCCACCGGCGGCACCGTCACCGCGCTGCGCTACCACAATGTCTACGGCCCCGACATGCCCAGGGACACACCGTATTCCGGTGTCGCCGCCATCTTCCGGTCGGCGCTCGAGGCGGGCGAGGCCCCGCGCGTCTTCGAGGACGGCACCCAGGCCCGCGATTTCGTGCACGTCCGCGATATCGCCGCCGCCAATGTGGCCGCCCTCGAACAGCCGCTGACGGCGTTCACCCCGCTCAATATCGCCTCGGGCATTCCCATCACGATCGGCGACGTGGCGGCCACCCTGGCCACCGCGTGCGGGGGCAAACAGCCGGTGGTGACCGGCGAATACCGCTCCGGCGACGTCCGCCACATCGTGGCCGGACCCGAACGGGCCCGGCGCGCACTGGGTTTCACCGCCGCCGTCACCCCGACCGCGGGACTGGCCGAATTCTCGTCCGCGCCGTTGCGCGCCGCCTGCGGGGAGGGGACGCCCACCTGGCGGTGAATCCGCTCGCCGCGGTCACCAGTTCGTCAGGATCAGATGATTGACGATCAGCGCCCCCGCCGCCTGCACCACGAGCCAGAACCGGGCACTGTGGCGGGGGAGCAGTGCGGTCGCCGCCAGCGCCCACACGTCGAAGGGCAGCCAGATCCGTTCCGTCTCGGCCTTGCTCAACCCGCTGATGTCGGCGATCAGGATCGCGGTGAGCCCGGCTCCCGCCATCAGCGCGGCGGGATCGACGTGAGTACGCCAGCGCGACAACCATTCCCGTGGCGGGCGTACCGGCGGGATCTCCAGCTCGGCCAGGACCCGGCAGCCGGCCGCGGCGGTGGCCAGACCCACCGCGCACACCGTCGCGGCCAGATTGCCCCACACCCAGTACCCGTACGGCCGCTCGTGCGCGATGCCCTGGTAGTACCGCTGCACCACCAGGTGATAGCCGGTGTACCACCAGAACCCGGCCGCCGCGAAGGCCGCCACCACGGCCAGCGCACCCGCGAGCACCGGCAGCGCGGGCCGCGGCGACCGCGCCAGCAGCACCGCCGCGGCCGGAATCGCCATCAGCACAAGGCCGTAACTCAGGAACACGGTGAAACCGAACAGCACGCCCGACCCCAGCGCGGCCGCGATCCAGCCCCGCTCGAGCCGGGTGGCGAGCGCCAGCAGCGCCACCGCCCACGCCGCCACGCCTGCGAACAAGCCGTCGGCGGAGACCGCGATCCAGATCGCCGCCGGCATCAGGGCCAGGAACGGCGTCGCCGCGCGCGCCCGATGCTCGGCGCCCAAGGCCCGCAAGGTGAACGGCACCGCGGCCGCCGCGCTCGTCCCCACCACCAGGCACACCAGGCCCGCCCACGCCCCGCCGCCCAGCCCGATCCGGTCCAGCAGCACGAACACCAGCAGCGCCCCCGGCGGATGCCCGGACACGTGTGTGGTCCACGAGTCGGGCTGGAAATCCAGGATGCGGCCGGAGAATCCGCGCACCATGGCCCCGATGTCGTGCACCCCGCCGACCTCGTGCAGGTACTCGTCGCGGGTGGTGAGCCGCCCCGCGAAGCCCCGCTGCCAGCCGTCGACCATGGCCAGCGCGAACGCCCACGCCGCCGCCGTCGCCCAGGTGACCAGCAGCAGCCGCCCGAACGACAGCCGCCGCGCCAGGTCCGGGCCGAACCGCACCACCGCCGCCGCGATCGCCACCGCCGGGACCGTGCCCCAGCCCAGATGCGGGAGCCAGCCGCCGAAGAGCGGTGCGGCCCCGGCGTACAACGTGTCCCGCCAGGGTTTGCCCTCGATTCGCGGAATCAGGAAGGCGGCCAGGACGAGAACGAAGGCCGCGAGTGCGCCGTAGCCGTCGACGCGAGTGGAGACGTAGCGCGCGACCCTCGTCGCGGAAGCGTTCGCCATGCCGGAAACCATAGGCCCCGAAACCCGCCGGAACTGTCCGGATCGCCATTCTTGCTGCTCCCGTCATACTTTCGTCATGCGTGTCCCGGCGGTCGAATGCCCCGTTTGGGCTTACCGTCGAGGCCATGACCGAGTTGGACTCCGAGCCCGGGGTCACGGTGGTGATCCCCTGCCGGGACGAGGCGGAAGCCCTGCCCGGCGTACTGTCGGCAATTCCCATCGGGTACCGGGTGATCGTGGTGGACAACGGCTCCACCGACGGCACCGCGGCGGTGGCCCGCGCGGCGGGCGCGACCGTGGTGACCGAATCGATGCCCGGATACGGCAGCGCCGTCCACGCCGGCGTCGATGCCGCCCGCACCGAACTGGTCGCCGTCCTCGACGGCGACGGCTCCCTCGACCCCGGCGAACTACCTCGGCTGGTGGCCGAATTCCGCCCCGACGTCGACATGGTGGTGGGCCGCCGCCGCGCCGTCCCCGGCGCGCTGCCGGTGCACGCGCGAATCGGCAACTGGGCCTTCGCTTTCCGGCTGCGCCGCCGGTACGGCCTACCGGTGCACGATATCGCCGCCATGCGCGTCACCCGCCGCGACCGATTGCAGGCGCTCGGCCACCTGCACGCCCGGTCCGGATATCCACTGGCGTTGCTCACCGGCGCGGCCCGTGCGGGCTGGCTGGTGCTGGAGCGCGACATCACCTATCGGCCGCGGACTCACGGCGAGTCCAAGGTCTCCGGTTCCTGGCGCGGCACCCTGCGGGCCGCCCGTGACTTCTGGAGTGTGCGATGACCACCGAGATAGACCACGCCTCGCTCGACGACACCGTTCCCGCCGCCCTGCTCATCATGGCCAAATCGCCCATCCCGGGCTTCGCTAAAACCCGCCTCACCCCGCAGTTCTCGCCGGTCGACGCCGCCTACCTGGCGGCCTGCGCCCTGCTCGACACCCTGGACGCGGTGCGCGAGAGCGGTATCCGCCACCCCGTCGTCGCCTGGACCGGTGACCTGGACCGGGCCGAGCGCTCGGTCGAACTGAACGCCGCCCTGCGCGAGGTGACCGTGATCCCGCAGCGCGGCGACAGCTTCGGCGAGCGCCTCGCCCACGCCCACGTCGACGCCGCCGAGTTCGGCGTCCCGGTGCTGCAGATCGGCATGGACACCCCGCAGGCCGACCCGGTCCTGCTCGCCCGCTCGGCCGCCCGCCTGGTCGCCACCGGCGACACCGTCCTCGGACCGGCCACCGACGGCGGCTGGTGGGCGCTGGGCCTGTCCGGGCCGCGCGCCGCGCGCCTGCTCGCCGACATCCCCATGTCGACCGACCGGACCGGCGAGCTCACCGCGACGGCGCTGCGGCACAGCGGATTACGGGTGCACGCGCTGCCCACGCTCACCGACGTCGACACCTACGCCGACGCCGTCTCGGTGGCGGCGGTGTCCCGGGGCCGCTTCGCCCGCGCCGTCACCGAGCTGGTGACCACGAAAATGCCTGTTCCACTCTGATATTCAGTTCTCGAAAGGAGCCCGCGGTGTCGCCGAGCCAGCCCACCGAAACCGCGGCCGCCGGTCCCGACCCGATCGATCGGCCCGAACTACTACTGCCGGAAAGTCTCTCCCGCCGGTGGAGTCCGGGCCGCTCGACGGCCGTGGCCGCGCGCACCGGCCTGGCACTCGGAGCCGGAATCACCATCCTGTTCGTGACGGGGCTGATCAGCCACCTGATCCAGCATCCGCCCGACTGGTTCTGGTGGCCCGCCCACCCGGTGTGGCTGTATCGGCTCACCCAGGGCACCCACGTCACGGTCGGGGTCATGATGATCCCGCTGTTGCTGGTGAAGCTGTGGTCGGTGTATCCGCGCTTCTTCATCAAACCGTCGCTGCGGCGCGGACCGGCGGAGGCGCTGGAGCGGTTGTCGGTGGCGGTGCTGATCGGCGCGGTGCTGTTCCAGATCGTGACGGGTCTGTTCAATACCGCGCAGTACTACCCGTGGAAGTTCTTCTTCACCACCACGCATCACGCCATGGCCTACGTCGCATTCGGGGCCGTCGCCGTACATCTGGCGGTCAAGCTTCCCGTCGTGCGCCAGGCGCTGTCGAAACCTGTCGACGATGTGTTCGATGAGCAAGTGCGCCGAGGCATTTCGCGCAGGACGGTGTTGGCGGCGGCCGGGCTGGGCGCGGCGGCGGCGGGCATCGCGGTGGCCGGGCAGTCGATTCCGTTCCTGCGCTGGGCGTCGCTGCTGGCCCCGCGCAGTGGCGAAGGACCGCAGGGAATTCCGATCAACAGAACGGCAGCGGCCGCGGCTGTCACCGAGACGGCCCGCTCGCCGCGGTATGTCCTGACCGTCAGAGTCGGTGGCGGGGAAAGCGACTTCTCCCGCGCCGACCTCGAAGCCCTGCCGCAATACGACAGCGCGCTACCCATCGCCTGCGTCGAGGGCTGGAGCGCCCAGGGCCGCTGGTCCGGCGTACGCCTGCGCGACCTGCTGGCCCGGGCCGGTGAATACGGCGGCGGCGATGTGCGCTTCGTGTCGCTGGAGACCACCGGCATCTACGGTTCCTCCGTGCTGCCGCACACCCACGTCGTGGATGCCGCCACCCTGATCGCGCTGCGTCTCAACGGCGAGGATCTGGCCCTCGACCACGGTTACCCCTGCCGTCTCATCGCCCCGAACCGGCCCGGCGTACTGCAGACCAAATGGCTGAAGACCATCGAGGAAATCGCGTGACGACCATTCGAATCCTGCTGGGCGCGTCCGGAATCGGCTGTGCCGCCTACGGGGTGGACCTGCTGCTGGCGATGAGCACCACCGACCTGCGCTCGATCGCGCTGTGGTTCGTCGGCGCGATCCTGGCCGAGAACCTGATCTTCGGCCCGGTCGCCGCCCTCGCGGGCACCCTCGGCCACTCCGTGCTCCCCGCCCGCTGGTGGCCCGTCTTCACCGTCGGCGCGTTCGTCAGCCTCGCCCTGATCCTGCTCGCCGTCCCGGTCCTCGGCCGCGAGGGCGCGGTCCCCGGCAACGACACCGTGCTGGACCGGAATTACACCGTCGGCCTGCTGATCTCGCTGACCGTGGTCTGGGCGGTGGCCGCCGCCTGCCTGCTCACCGCCGCCCGGCGGACTCCAGCAGCGGCAGCCGGATCTCGAATCGCGCCCCCTCCGGACGGTTCCGCGCCGTGATGTCGCCGTGGTGCGCGGCCACCAGCCCGGCCGCGATGGCCAGCCCCATCCCGCTGCTGCTGCCCAATTCGGCCGCGCCGGGGGAGCGGGCCGAACTGCCGCGATAGGCGACCTCGAAGATGCGCGGCAGATCGGTCTCGGAAATGCCCGGCCCGGTGTCGTCGACCCGCGCCCACGCCTGCCCGTCCGTCGCGCCGGCCGACATGTCGATGCGCCCGCCGGGCGGGGTGTGCGCGATGGCATTGGCCACCAGATTGGTCAGCACCCGGCCCAGCGCCCGCTCACTGCCCGCCACCAGCAGCTTGTCGGCGGGCTGGGTGGCGGACAAGGTGATTCCGGCGCGCGCGGCGGTCGGCTGGTTGGTCGCCAGCACCTCGTCGATCACCTCGCGCAGGTCCACCGGCTCCAGATGCAGTCGCAGCGCCCCCGCGTTGATCTTCGACATTTCGAACAGGTCGTCCACCATGGCCGAGAGCCGATTCGTCTCGCGCACGATCTGATCCGCGTACCGGCGCACCTCCTCCGGCCGCGTCACCACCCCGTCCTCGAGCGCCTCACCCATGGCGCGGATCCCCGCCAGCGGCGTCCGCAGATCGTGGCTGACCCACGCCACCAGCTCGCGCCGCGACCGTTCGGCGGCGCGCTCCTGCTCCAGCATCTCGCGCTCCCACACCGTGGCGCGGGCCTGCTCGCGGCCCAGCAGGATCGCCGCGGGCACCGTCACCGCGGTGACCACCGCCAGCACCACGGCGGTGCGCTCGAATTCGGCGCCGAACATCAGACCGCTCACCGCGACGACGCCGCACAGGGTGGCCAGCGTCGGAATCAGCACCAGCACGGCCATACTCGTGGTCATGGCGCGACCGCGGGTGTAGCGCAGCAGCAGCGCGCCGATCACCACCACCGGCAACGTGCCCGCCAGCGCGTACCCGATCAGGCCGGGCGTGTCAGTCGGCATCGCTCGCCTCCGCGCCGAGATCGGCTCGGCCCCAAGCGTATCCGCGACCCCACACCGTCTCGATGCGATGCGCGGAACCCAGCTTGGCCCGCAACCGCTTGACGTGCACGGTGACCGTCGACAGATCCCCGAAACTCCAGCCCCACACCTCGGCCAGCAGCTCCTGGCGGCTGAACACCCGCCGCTGATGCGCGAGCAGGAAAGCCAGCAGATCGAATTCGCGGGCGGTCAGCTCGACCGGCGACCCGCCCGCCGTCACCGTCTGCGCCGCCCGATCCAGCTCCACCCCGTCGCCGCGCAACACCTCCTCGGCCACCGGCTGCGGATGCGTCCGCCGCAGCACCGACGCCACCCGCAACGCCAGCTCCCGGGGACTGAACGGCTTGGTCACGTAATCATCGGCCCCCGCCTGCAATCCGATCACCCGGTCGTCCTCCTCCCCGAGCGCCGTCAACAGAATGATCGGCAGCTCCGGCCGCGCCCCCGCCCGCACCGCCCGCGTCAACTCGATCCCGTCCGGCCCCGGCATCATCACATCCAGCACCGCCAGATCGACATCGTCGCGCGCCAACGCCGCCGCGGTCGCCGCCCCGTCCGCGGTCTCCACCACCTCGAGCCCATCGCGCTCCAGATACCGCCGTACCACCTCCCGCACCACGGGATCGTCGTCCGCCACCAGAATCCGCATCGCCTCACAACTCCCGATCGACCTGCCACCCCGACTCCACCCTAGGTGGCCGACCCGGCACAACCACCTGGTCGAGGCCATGTCACCCCGCACGTCATGGTTTCGTCACCCGTGCAGCCCGCCCCGCGTCGGTGAGCGGACCGCGGCGAGTTCACGTTCGGATCGATCTGCGCGCGACAAGCTCCACCGCGCGGATGGCCTGGTCTGTCGCAATCGGGCCCGCGGCGGTCGGGTGTGGCGCGGCAAATGCGGCGGGGGCGGCGGGGCGGCTCTACGATCTGCACGTGACCAGCGAAATGTCCGGTTCGGCGCGCGAGCTCGAGGCCGAAGGGGGACAGGTCCGGGCCTCGACCCTGGAACTGTTCTTCGACCTCGTGTTCGTCTTCACCATCACCCAGCTCACCCACGCCTTCACCCATCACCCGGGCTGGGCCGAACTCGGGCACGTGGCACTGATGTTCGCCCTGATCTGGTGGATGTACAGCGGGTACGTGTTCCTCACCAACGAGGTCGCGCCGAACAGCTCCTCCCGGCGCACCTTCCTGCTGCTGGGCATGTTCGGGTTCTTCGTCATCGCCATCGCCGTCCCGAGCGCGTTCGGCGGCTCCGGGCTGGCGTTCGGGCTCGGATACCTGTTGGTGAACACGGTGCACAGCTTCATGTTCGCGACCTCGGGCGGTGCGGGAGCCAGCTCGGCGATGTGGCGGCTGGCGCCGCTCAACGGCCTGTGCGCGCTGCTGGTGCTGGCGGGCGGCATCACCCACGGCGGCCTGCGTACCGTGCTCTGGTCGGCCGCCGTCGTGATCCAGGTGGTGTCGCCGTATCTGATCCGCGCCGAGGGATTCGCGGTGCGCCCCAGCCACTTCTGCGAACGCCACGGCCTGGTCGTGATCATCGCGCTCGGCGAATCCGTCATCGCCATCGGCGCGAACCTGACCGGCATGGACCTCACCGTCGGCCTCGTCGCGACGGCGGGCCTCGGCCTCACCCTCGGCTATGTGCTGTGGTGGGCCTACTTCGGCTTCGACGACGAACGCGGCGAACACGCCCTGCGCGCGCTGCCCGGCCCCGCCCGCATCCGCCCGGCCGTCTACGCCTACGGCTATTCGCTGTTCGTGCTGATCCTCGGCATCATCCTGACCGCCGCGGGCATCTCGATGACCATCGCGCACGGCAACGAACCCGCGAGCATCGCAGCGGCCCTGGCCCTTTCGGGCGGCGTCGCGGTCTTCTTCGTCGGCCAGGCCCTGTTCCGGCTGGCGCTGCGCATTCCGCGGGCCTGGCTGCGGTTGGTCGGGGCGGTCGCGGTGCTGGCCACCACGCCGCTGGGCATCGTCTGGGTGGCGTGGGGTCAGCTGGTGCTGCTGATGGTCGTCGCCTACGGCTTCGTCATCGCCGACGACGTCCTGCGCCTCCGCTCCGGCGAACGCAGCGCCTACATTCCGACGGTGGACGCGGTCGGTTTCCGGATGCACCGCGGCAGCGGGCGCTGACGCTCACCGCCGCGGCGGCCGGCTCAATCCCGCTGCGGCACAGCGCAACCGTCGGGCCCGCAGGCCTCACCGTCCGCGACCATGGCCAGCTCGGGCGCCTGATCGCTCCAGGCCTGCTCCAGCGCCTGCGCGAACACTTCCGGCGGCTGCGCGCCCGACACCCCGTACTTGCGATCCAGCACGAAGAACGGCACCCCGCGGGCCCCGAGCCGTGCCGCCTCGGCCTCGTCGGCGCGCACCGCGTCCGCGTAGGCCTCGGGATCGGCGAGCACCGCCCGCACCGCCGCCTCGTCGAATCCGGCCGAGGCCGCCACCTCGACCAGCCGCTCGGTGTCACCGAACAGCGCCCGCTCCTCGGCGAAGTTGGCCGCGTACAAGGCGTCGAGCATCTGCTCCTGACGGCCCAGCTCCAGCGCGAAGTGCAGCAGCCGGTGCATATCGAAGCTGTTGCCGAAATCGCGGCCGGAGGTGACGTAGGTCAGCCCGGCCGCCTCGGCCTGCGCCCCGAGACCGCGCTCGTTGGCGGCGGCCTGCGCCTCGCTGATCCCGTACTTTTCCGCGATGTGCGGGACCACCGCGTCGCTGTGATCCTTGGGCAGCGTCGGGTCCAGCTCGAAGGACCGGTGCACCACCGTCACGGCGTCCTTGTGCGGGAAGGCGTCGAGCGCCTCCTCGAATCGCCGCTTGCCCAGGTAGCAGAACGGGCAGTTGATATCGGTCCAGATCTCGACCTGTACGGCCATCGCACCTCACTCCGACGCTGTTGTCGCAGGCCGGGGGCCCGGCCATCCCCTGTCCCAACCGGTCGGCTGACCCGAATGTTCCGTGGTGACCCACATCACATCGCCTGACTGTCACGTTCTCGGGGGCTGTCCTGTCCCATAGCCGACCCAGCAGGAACGACCCCACGGAGCCGATCATGAACGCCACCACCACAACCCACGAGATCGTCATCCTCGGCGCGGGCTACACCGGCATGATGGCCGCCGCCCGCCTCGCCCGCCGCACCCGCAAGCTCGAGGTCCGCATCACCCTGGTGAACCCCTCGGACCGCTTCACCGAGCGCCTGCGCATGCACCAGATCGCCGCCGGACAGGAACTGGCCGACCACCGCATCCCCGACGTGCTGGCCGGATCGGGCGTGGCCTTCCACCGCGCCGCCGCCGTCGCCCTCGACCCCGCCGCCCGCGTCGTCACCCTCGACGACGGCGAAGAACTGCGCTACGACACCCTGATCTACGCGCTGGGCAGCAGCACCGACACCGCGACCGTCCCCGGCGCCGACCACCACGCCTGGACCCTCAACGACCCGCGCCGCGCCCGCCGCTTCTCGCAGCGCCTCACCGAGATCGCCGCGACCGCCGGCACCGTCACCGTGGTCGGCGGCGGCCTGACCGGCATCGAGGCCGCCACCGAGATCGCCGAGGCCCACCCCGGCCTGACCGTCACCCTGGTCAGCGCCGCCGAGCCCGGAAACATGATGGGCGACAAGGCCCGCGCCCACCTGAACCGCGCCCTCGACCGTCTCGGCATCGTCCGCCACACCGACGTCCAGGTCGCCAAGGTGCTGCCCGACGCCGTCCGCCTGACCACCGGCGAACTCCTCGCCTCGGACCTGACGCTGTGGACCGCGGGTGTGCGCGTGTCGCCGCTGGCCGAGGAGGCCGGAATCGCCGTCGACGGCCGCGGCCTGATCCTCACCGACACCACCCTGCGCTCGGTCTCGCACCCGGACATCCTGCCCATCGGCGACGCCGCCGCGATCCGCATGCCCTTCGGCGTCCTGCACGGCACCTGCCAGAGCGGCATCCCCACCGGCGCGTACACCGCCGACGCCGTCGCCCGCCGCCTGCGCGGAAAGACCGTGAAGCCCTTCCGTTTCGGCTACCTGCACCAGCCGGTCAGCCTGGGCCGCCACGACGCCGTCATCCAGTTCACCAACGCCGACGACACCCCGCGCCGCTGGTACCTGAAGGGCCGCGCCGCCGTCGCCTACAAGGAGATGGTCAGCGCCAGCCCGGTGCCCAGCTACAAGCTGAGCAAGCACATGACCGTCAGCGCGCAGCTCAGCAATGGTGGCCGTGCGACCCGCGGCCTGGCATGAGGTAGGTATGTGTCCATGCAGGACGATCCGATCGACCCCTTCGTCGCCCACCGCCGGCTGCTGTTCGGCACCGCGTACCAGATGCTCGGCACCGTGACCGACGCCGAGGACGTCCTGCAGGACGCGTGGATCAAATGGCATGAGGTGGACCGGGATTCGGTCACCCACCCCAAGGCCTACCTGGTCCGTACCGTCACCAACCTGGCCCTCAACCGCCTCACCTCCGCCCGCGCCACCCGCGAGACCTACGTCGGCCCGTGGCTGCCCGAACCCCTGCTCACGAACACCGCCGACGCCGCCGAGGAGACCGACATGGCCGACACGGTCTCCACCGCCATGCTCGTCGTCCTCGAAACCCTCAGCCCCGTCGAACGCGCGGTCTTCGTGCTGCGCGAGGTGTTCGGCTACTCGCACGCCGAGATCGCGGGCTTCCTGGACCGCCCCGAGGCCACCGTCCGGCAGATCTCCCACCGCGCCCGCTCCCACGTCCATTCGCGCCGGCCGCGTTTCGACACCGACCTCGCCACCCGCACGGACATCACCGACAAGTTCCTCGCCGCCGCCCACGGCGGCGACGTCAACGCCCTCATGGAACTGCTCGCCCCCGACGTCACCCTCTGGAACGACGGCGGCGGCAAGGTCACCGCCGCCCGCCGCCCCCTGTACGGCCCCGACCACGTGGCCCGCTGGCTGCTCGGCGCGATGGCGAAACCGGTCAGCGCCGGCATCCACCTCGAATCCGCCTACATCAATGGCGAACTCGGTGTGGTCGGCGTGATCGGCGACTACCGGGTGGGCGCGCTGACCTTCGATATCCGTGACGGCCGCATCGAGAACATCCGCTTCCAGGTCAACCCCGACAAACTGGCCGGAATCCAGCGACCGGTCGGCACCGGCGAATCGGCCGCCGGATCGGTAGGCGAATAAAGTACCCGGCCGCACCGCCGTGCGGGTCCCGTACTATTCGGCGCTCGTCGGGGGCAACCGCCCCCGTGTCGAAAACGCTCATGTGCAAGGGATCTCGTAGTGAACGGTTGGACAACGCGCCGCGTGACGCGCCACATTCTGCCCTGGGCCGCCGCGGCCTTCCTCAGCGCGGGCGCCGCGCTCGCCGGACCGGCGGTCGCCGCGCCGGTCCTCCACGCCGCCTGCACCGCAAGCGAATACGAGAACTCCGACGGCGCCTGCGTGCACCGTCCGGAACAGTCGGCCACCGCACCCGACGGGGCCACCGCCCGCTGCAAGGACGGCACCTACAGCTTCAGCCAGCACCGCCGCGGCACCTGCTCGGGTCACCACGGCGTCGCCGAATGGCTGTAGCCACGCGGCACTGACCCGGGCCACTCGCTCGGTCGTCCCGGCACCGCGCCCGGGACGACCGTGCGGAAGAATGATCCGCCGTGAGTGCCGAAGAGCTTGCCGTCGAACCGCTGCGTGCGGCGCGGCGACTGCTCGGCGGGGTCCTGCGATCCGGTCCGGTGGCCCTGCGCATCGTGGAGGTCGAGGCCTACGGCGGGGATCCCGCCGGGCCCTGGCACGATCCGGCGGCGCACTCGGGGCGGGGCCGGACTCCGCGCAACGCGGTCATGTTCGGGCCGCCCGGGGTGCTGTACGTCTATTTCAGTTACGGCATGCACACCTGCGTCAATGTGGTCAGCGGGCCCGACGGCACCGCCAGCGCGGTGCTCATCCGGGCGGGCGAGATCATCGACGGGCACGACGTCGCACGCGGCCGCCGCCCCGCCGCCAAGACCGACGCCGATCTGGCCCGCGGGCCCGGCAATGTCGGCAGCGCACTGGGAATCGGGCTGGACGACTACGGAACTCACCTGTTCGATCCGGACGCGCCGATCCGGCTGGAACTCGGACCCGAAGTCACCGATTCCGCCGCCGTCTCGGTGGGACCCCGGGTCGGGGTCAGCCTGGCCGCCGACCGCCCGTGGCGACTGTGGCTGCCGGACTCCCCGGCGGTGTCGGCCTACCGGCGCAGTCCGCGTGCGCCCAAACTGGACCGATCCGCCTAGACCGCGCTTCCGGGCCGAGCCCGTATCGGTGGGCGGCCCGGAGGACTACGGTGGATTGATCGACAGCTCACCCCTAGGTGGAAGCCCCATGTTCGAACGGTTCACCGATGCGTCCCGCCGCGCCATCGTGCTCGCCCAGGAGGAAGCCCGGGCACTCGGGCACGACTGGATCGGCACCGAGCACCTGCTGCTCGGCGTCATCGCCGGCGACGACCCGATCGCCGCCCGCGTGCTCGGCGACCTCGGCCTCGACGTCTCCAGCGTGCGCGAACGCATCCGGCAGGCGGTCGGCGAACACGAGCAGAAACCGCTCAGCGGGCACGTGCCCTTCACCCCGCGCTCCAAGAAGGTCCTCGAAGGATCACTGCGCGAGGCGATGCGGCTGCGGCACAACTACATCGGGCCCGAGCACATCCTGCTCGCCCTGATCGAGGAGGGCGACGGCATCGCCCCGCAGATCCTGATCAGCCTCGGCGCCGAACCCGCCGACATCCGCTCCCGCGTGTCCCGCGTCGCCGACGGGCCCCTCGCCGGTCCTGCCCAGGCCCCCGAATCCGATCTGCGCCGGCGCATCGCGGATCTGGAGGCCCGGGTCACCGAACTGGAGCGATTACTGGGCGCCCAGGCCGGATGAGGACCGCGCCGTCTAGATGAGCACCGCGCTGCGCGACCCGGCCGCGGCCACCAGGGCCGCGATCGTCGCGCGCGCCGCCGTCTCCCCGGAACCGAACGCCCAGGCCGGGCCGTCGGCGGTCCGGTACTCCAGGTAGGTGGCGGCCGGAGCCGACCCCGCCCGGTCCACGGTCTGATGGGTCATGGACAGCACCTCGACCGAATAGCCGTGGCGGCCCAGCAGTTCCACCGCCTCCTCGACTGTCGCGTCGGCGGGGACACCGGGCGTCGTCGCGACGATCGCGCCCGTGTAGGCGGCCTCGAACAGCTCCCACAGCGTCCGCGCCGACACCTCCGTCCCGGTCCGATCGGTGTGGCGCTGGACGTGGCGCGCGAAATCGATCTGCAGGCGGCGCGGCAACTCCAGCCCGTACCCCGACTCCAGCAGATACGCGATCCCGCCCTTGCCGGACTGCGAATTCACCCGGATCACCGCATCGTAGGAACGGCCCACATCCGCCGGATCGATCGGCAGATACGGTACCTCCCAGGCGATTTCACGCTCAGGCGCACCCAGTCGCGCCGCCCGCTCCCGATGTTCGGCGAAGCCCTTCCGGATCGCGTCCTGATGGGTGCCCGAATAGGCGGTGTACACCAGATCCCCGGCGTACGGATGCCGGTCGTGGACCGGCAGCCCGGTGCAGTACTCGACGGTCCGGCGCACCTCGTCGATATCGGAGAAGTCGATCATCGGATTCACGCCCTGCGCGTGCAGATTCAACGCCAGCGTTGCCAGATCCACATTGCCGGTGCGCTCGCCGTTGCCGAACACGCACCCCTCCACCCGCTGCGCCCCGGCCAGTACCGCCAACTCCGCGCACGCGATGCCGGTACCGCGATCGTTGTGCGGATGCACCGACAGGATCACCGCCTCGCGCCGCGCCAGATACCGGTGCATGTACTCGATCTGGTCGGCGTACACATTCGGCGTCGCGACCTCGACGGTCGCGGGCAGGTTCAACGTGACCGGCCGCTCGGGCGTGGCGTCCCACAGCGTGGTCATGCGGTCGCAGACGTCGAGCACGAAGTCCGGCTCGGTCAGCATGAATACCTCGGGGGAGAACTGGAACCGGACATTCGACATCTCCCCGGCCAGTTCCAGGACGTCGCGCCCACCGGCGGTGATCAGCTCGGCCAGTTCGTCACAGGTCTTGCCCAGCACCACGTTCCGCCAGGTCGGCGCGGTGGCGGTGTACAGGTGGATCACCACGTCATTGGGGATGCCGCGCACCGATTCGACGGTCCGCTCGATCAGATCGCGGCGCGCGGGGGTGAAGACGACGATGGTGACGTCGTCGGGAGCCAGCCGCTCGCTGCCGATCAGCCGCACGAAATCGAAGTCGGTCTGCGAGGCGCTGGGATACCCGACCTCGATCTC
This sequence comes from Nocardia sp. NPDC056611, assembly GCF_042792755.1. Classification (NCBI taxonomy): domain Bacteria; kingdom Bacillati; phylum Actinomycetota; class Actinomycetes; order Mycobacteriales; family Nocardiaceae; genus Nocardia; species Nocardia sp. NPDC056611. The sequence goes on along the minus strand of NZ_JBHTVV010000009.1, from coordinate 3,623 downwards.
CTTGTAGCCCATGGCCACCAGCAGTTCGAAGAACCGGCGCTTGCGGACGGGATCCATCGGCTCGGCCAGGGCCTGATTGCCGTCGCGCAGATCCACCGGCACCCACAGCGGGGCTTCGGTGATCCGGTTGGACGGCCAGTCGCGTTCGGTCAACGGAACCGAAACACGCTGGTACACATCGCGATACCGATGCGACGGCATGGCGGAGGGCTGCTGACGATTCCAGATCGGGGGAGTGCGCACGGGGCAATCGCTTTCGCGTCGGAGGAGGTGACCGGCGCAGCACCGCGAGCCCGCTGACGGGGTGCCGGTCGATCAGACCCCGTCGCGGCAGCGAAGGAGAAGCAGGGCACCGGTCAGCATGTGGACTAGACTAGAGGGAAACAACTCCTCAGACAAGTAGAGAGGACGGCGACACGTGGCGCAGGTCCAGAGGCATCCACTTGCCGCGCAAGCCGCCGAGGTGCTGCTCACCCGGATTCGTGCGGGGGAGTGGCAGCTGGGCCACAAACTGCCCGGCGAGACCACCCTCGCCGCCCAGCTCGGCGTCGGCCGCTCCACCCTGCGCGAGGCCATCCGCGAACTCGCCGGGCGCGGCGTGCTCGAAAGCCGCCAGGGGGCGGGCGTTTTCGTCACCGCCCTGGACACCCCCGAGGACTGGGACACCGTGCTGCGCCGCAGCGACATCGTCACCGTCATCGAGGCCCGCATCGCCATCGAGGCCGAGGGCGCCGCCCTGGCCGCCCGCCGGCGCACCCCCGCCGACCTGCGCGCCATGCTGCGCGCCCTGGCCGCCCGCGCCGAAAGCGGCGACACCGTCGAAGGACTGGTCGACGCCGACACCGCCTTTCACCGCACCGTGGTGGCCGCCGCCCACAACGACATCCTGCTCGAGCTGTTCAACGCCTTCGTCCCGCGCTCGCGCCACGCCATGATCGACATGCTGCGCATCCGCCCCATGCGCACGCCCGAGCGCGATCACGACGCGCACGAACACCTCTACGACGCGATCCGCGCCCGCGACCCCGAGGCGGCCGCCACCGCCAGCCGGGTGCACCTCAGCGCCCTCAAAGCAGCCTTCGACACCTAGCCTGACCTGCGCGGAAAAGAAACTTTCGGGACCGCGATGATTTTTCGCGACGGCTCCCGTCCTATCCAGCAAGCGGTTCGAAACCGAACCGACAAGCCCCGGAAGGACATTCGACATGACCACCATCGCCGCCACTCCGACCATCACCGTCGCCGCCCCGACCAAGCTCCGCAACCGCGTGCTGTGGACCCTGCAGATCGTCCTCGGCCTGTTCTTCATCATCGCCTCCGGCCTGCCGAAGTTCGTGGGCCAGGCCGACGCCGTGCGCATCTACAACGAGATCGGCTGGGGCGACTGGTTCCGCTACCTCACCGGCCTGGTCGAGGTCTCCGGCGGCCTGGGCCTGATGATCCCCCGCCTGTCCGGTCCGGCCGCCGCGGGCCTGTCCATCACCATGGTGTGCGCCGCCGCCACCCAGGCCTTCCTGCTCGGCGCGCCGGGCCTGGCCATCTTCCCGCTGGTCCTGGTCGGCGTCTTCGCCTGGATCGCCTACGAGCGCCGCGCCTCCTTCGCCACCTTCACCGACCTGGTGAAGTGACCGGACTACCGCAGGCCCCCGGCCCGTCGCCCCGGCGACGGGCCTGTGGGCGTCTCCGGTAGTTCCACCCGCCGACGCGGCGGATCGGTCCGGGCTTGTACCGATCCGCGGCGGCGGCTCAACCCTCTGCAACCGCCATATTCACGTGCGGAAAGATAGAGGTCGTGAGCGGCGACATCATTGATGAACTGACCTGGCGCGGACTGATCGCGCAGTCCACCGATCTGGACGCCCTGCGCGCGGCCACGGCCAAGGGCCCGATCACCCTCTACGCCGGGTTCGATCCGACGGCGGCCAGCCTGCACGCCGGCCACCTGGTCCCGCTGCTGGCGCTCAAGCGCTTCCAGCGCGCGGGCCACCGCCCGGTGGTGCTGGCCGGCGGTGCGACCGGTCTGATCGGCGATCCCCGCGACGTCGGCGAGCGCACCATGAACTCCACCGACACCGTGGCCGAGTGGGCGGGCCGCATCCGCGCCCAGCTGGAACGCTTCGTCGATCTGGACGGCGGCGACAACGCGGCGATCATCGCCAACAACATGGACTGGACCGGACCGCTCAGCACGGTCTCGTTCCTGCGCGATATCGGCAAGCACTTCTCGGTGAACGTCATGCTGGCCCGTGACACGGTCAAGCGCCGCCTGGAGTCGGACGGCATGTCCTACACCGAGTTCAGCTACATGCTGTTGCAGGCCAACGACTTCCTGCAGCTGCGCCGCGAGTACGGCTGCACGCTGCAGGTCGGCGGGTCCGATCAGTGGGGCAACATCATCGCGGGCGTCGAGCTCAACCGCCGCGTCGACGGCGAGCACGTGCACGCGCTCACCGTCCCGCTGGTCACCTCGGCCGACGGCAAGAAGTTCGGCAAGTCCACCGGTGGCGGCAGCCTGTGGCTGGACCCGGAGATGACCAGCCCGTACGCCTGGTACCAGTACTTCGTGAACACCGCCGACGCCGACGTGGTCCGCTACTTGCGCTGGTTCACCTTCCTGTCCCGCGAGGAGCTCGACGAACTGGAGAAGGCCACCGCCGAGCGGCCCTTCGCCCGCGAAGCGCAGAAGCGCCTGGCCGCGGAGATGACCACGCTGGTGCACGGCGAGGAGAACACCCACGCGGTGCAGCTCGCCAGCCAGGCCCTGTTCGGTCGCGGCGACCTGCGCGAACTGAACGAGTCCACACTGTCGGCGGCGCTCGCCGAATCCGCGGTGGACGGCAAGCTCGCCGAGGCCACTCCCACCTCGACCATCGTCGATCTGCTGGTCGACTCCGGTCTGTGCGAGGGCCGCAGCGCGGCCCGGCGCGCGGTCAACGAGGGTGGCGCGTCGGTCAACAACGAGAAGGTCGCCGACCCCGAGTGGATCCCCGCCGAGGCCGACTACCTGCACGGACGCTGGCTGGTGCTGCGGCGCGGCAAGAAGAACTTCGCCGGCGTGCGCCGCGCGGGCGCCTGACGCGATCCGCGATAGGCGAACAAGATCGAAATGACCTGAGTCACAAGCCGGTGGCTCAGGCCCCCGATTCGCCCGATCCGCAGCTCGTTCACCTGCGCAAACGCCCCGGTGACCAGCGGATTTGACCTGGCGTTATCCGCCGCGTAACTTAGTCCAGGTCAGAGCGACACGGACACCGACCGGGACCGAAAAGCCCAGCTCAGAGGCTGGAAATCGGAAACGGAAACGAGGTTGGACGAGGAGCGCCGGACGTGAACACCTTCCAGTCAGAAAACCAGTTCTTGACATCTGTCGGGTTCTGTGACTAGGCTGGAAAAGTTGCCTCGATGGGGAATCTGATCAACTTCAGGTTCGAAGTCGTGTGCGTGTGTTCTTTGAGAACTCAATAGTGTGTCGATGAATGTCAGTGCCAAATTTTGAAATTTGGTTCCGGCCTCACACCCCCCGTGTGTTGGGGTCGGACATTTAAGTCGGTCAATTTTCCGGCCGACTGTTTTGCTAGGTTTTCGGACTCTGGTTCGAGATACTTCTGATTCGCTGCTTCGGC
>NZ_JBHTVV010000008.1:0-211431 GCF_042792755.1 Nocardia sp. NPDC056611 | reverse complement strand
ACGCTGGATTGGGAGACCCCAGCCCAGCGTCTGGCTAAGCTCCTGGCCGAAGCCAGTTGATCAACTTGTGTTGCAACGACTCCTAGAATCCGCCTGATTCGGGCGGGGCGCGATGCACACGGCAGGACCGCCGCCCCGGCGACGTACACGTCGGCGCGAGGGCGCTCCGCCCGGCCACGGCCGCGGCGCGTCGCCGGTGTGGCGGGATTTCTTCACGACTGTGTCATCTGGGTCGGCTAGGGTCGCGGCGTGGACAGGGCGCAGCTGACAGCGGATATGGCGGCCGGAGCGAGACCGGAGTTCCTCTTCTTCTGGGGGCACACCCGCACCCCCGGGCACGAGGTCGGCAAGTGGGTGCTCAGCCAGTGGTGGCCCGTCGACTTCACCGTGGACGGCCAGACCTACTCCAGCGCCGAACATTTCATGATGGCCGAGAAGGCCCGTCTGTTCGGCGACGAGGACATGCGCACCCGCATCCTCGCCAGCGACACCCCCGCGGACGCGAAACGCCTGGGCCGCGCCATCTCCGGCTTCGATCAGGACACCTGGGAAGCCCACCGCTTCGACATCGTGTTGCGCGGCAGCATCGCCAAATTCGGCCAGCACGACGCGCTCCGCGACTTCCTGCTCGCCACCACCGAGAAGGTGCTGGTGGAAGCCGCACCCCGCGACACCATCTGGGGCATCGGCCTGGGCGCGGAGAATCCGGACGCCGCCGACCCGTCCTTGTGGCGCGGCGAGAACCTGCTCGGCTTCGCGCTCATGGACGCCCGCGACGCACTGGCCCCCGCCCGCCAGCTCTGACGCGGCGCCCACGCGCCGCTCGTGGAGCGCGAGCGCGCCTCGACCTGCGGTGTGCACGGGGCGTTCTCGGCCAGCCAGGCGATGCGGGTGCCGGTGACCGCACCGTTCCGGCTGCCCGCCGGAGGTTTTCGTCGGTGGAGGCGGCAGGCCGAGTGTCGGGCTGAGGGGAGCTGTCGAAGTCGAGTCGAGTCTGCTCGGACAGTGACGGTAGGGCGCTCGCCGGGACGGTTCCGAAGAGCTGCGCCGTCTTGCTTCCCACACCCGAGGCCGGATGGTAGCCGCGATCGCCGCACTCTGCTGATCTCGGTTCGGATGAGGGAGGATCGGGGCATGGAGACGGTGAGCGGTCGTGAGGTGTATTCGAATCGGTGGATCACGGTGCGGGAGGACGTGGTGCGGCAGGCCGATGGGGAGGAGTCGATCTACGCCTTCATCCGGAAGTCGGACTTCGCGATCGTGATTCCGTGGGACGGGGAGCGGTTCCATCTGGTGGAGCAGTTCCGGTATCCGTTGCAGCGGCGGTGCTGGGAGTTCCCGGGTGGGGCGGTGGCGGGGGAGAGTGATCTGGTGGCGGTGGCTCGGCAGGAGTTGCGGGAGGAGACCGGGCTGCGGGCCGGGGAGTTGACGGTGCTGGGGAAGGTGGCTCCGGCGCCGGGGACGAGTACGCATTACGGGACCGTGGTGCTGGCGACCGAACTGACCGAGGGGGAGCACGAGCGGGAGCCGTCGGAGATGGACATGGAGTCGGGGTGGTTCACCCGCGACGAGTTCGAGGACATGATCCGGGCGGGGGCGATCGTGGACGCGCAAACCGTTGCCGCGTATTCGCTTCTGCTGCTGCACGAGAAGGCGACCGGGCGTCCAGTCGGATAGACGGTTCATTACGGTCGAAAGCGGAAGATCCGCTGAAAATGGATAGCAGTGGCCCTTGCGGCGTGACGCGGGCGGCGTTCAATGGTCGTCGCGGTCCACGCCGGGAAGGGCTGGGGGATTTGGTCATGGATCGTATTGGTGCACTCCGTAATACGAAGAAGTGATCATATGTTCGGAAGAACTCCCGCGGCCGCGCTGGCGGCCGTGCTGGTGACGGCGCCACTGGTGACGGGCCTGGCCGCGGCCCAGGCCGCACCGGCGGCGACTCCGATGGCGGGCCCCGCCGCCACCCGGTACGAGGACCAGAGCCCGGACCGCGATCGCGGCGGCGACCAGGGCGACGCCTGGTTCATCCACCGCTGCAAGCAACAGCACGAATGGTGGCTGCCGCGCTGCATGCGTGACCGCAACGATATGTGGCACCGCGGCGACCCGCCGTCGACCGGCAGCTGGTAGCGCTCACCAGTCCAGGCGCGCGTACTCCTCGCTACCGAAGACGTGCCCCCAGAAGGTGCCCGTGGGTCCGTCCGCGGGCAGTGTCGCGAGGTACACGCTGGGTTCCGCGCCCTGTTCGGGGGTGCGGAAACCGCTGTGGCCGTTGAGATCCGTGGCGGTGTAGCCGGGGTTGGCGGCATTCACCTTGATCGGGGTGTCCTTCAGTTCCTGCGCGTAGAGGACCGTCACCATGTTCACGGTGGTCTTGGACGCGGTGTAGGGAATCGCGGACGGCATCTGTGACAGCGGGCTGTCCGGATCCGTGCGTGCGGCCAGGGAGCCGACTTCGCTGGACACGTTGACGATTCGCGCGGCCTCCGCGCGCCGCAGCAGCGGCAGCAGCGCGTTGGTGACCGCGATCAGGCCGAAGACGTTGGTGTCGTACACGTGTCGCAGGGTGGCCAGGGTGCCCGAGGACGCCTTGCCGTCGCCTTCCAGGCCGCCGGTGATGGCCGCGTTGTTGACCAGCACGTCGAGCCTGCCGAACTCGGACTCGATGCGGGTGGCGGCGCGGGCGACGGAATCCTCGTCGGCGACGTCGATCTGGATGAAGTGGGCGTCCGCGCCCTCGGCCCGCAGCGTGTCCGCGGCGGCCTGCCCGAGTCCGGGGTCGCGCGCGCCGATCAGGACGGTCATGCCGCGCGCGGCCAGCTGCCGGGCGGTCTCGTAGCCGATGCCCTTGTTGGCTCCGGTGATGAATGCTGTTCCGCTCATGGGAAAAGCCTCGCGCGGCAGCGGATTCCGAGGGAGGACCGGTTTGTACCACCCTGGACGGGAATACCGGCCCACACTGGAGTCATGGCTGACCGTAGCGAGCTCGCGGCCTTTCTCAAGGCCCGGCGCAACCGGCTGACACCCGCCGACGTCGGATTGCCCCTGGGCCTGAACCGCCGCGCGCCCGGCCTGCGGCGTCAGGAGGTGGCGCAGCTGGCCGGGATCTCGGTGGACTACTACATCCGGATGGAGCAGGCGCGCGGGGCGAGACCCTCGCGGCAGGTGCTGGCGGCGATCGGCCGCGCGCTCATGTTGACCGTCGACGAACGCGAATACCTGTTCCGGATCGCGGGGGAGGCGCCGCCCGTGGTGGCGGGACCGAACAAGACGGTGCCGCAGGCGGTCCGGACCATTCTCGATGCGCTCGCCACGCCGGCCTACGTGGTGGACGCCACCTACGAGGTGCTCGCCTGGAACCGGGCCGCCACCCCGTTCGTCGGCGATCTCGACACCGTGCCCGGCCACGAGCGCAATATGATCCGCTGGATGTTCCGGGAGGCCGTCGACCACCCGCAGTGGGCCGAAGCCGACACCCGGGATTTCGCCCGCGCCCTCATCGCCGACCTGCGCGCGGCCTACGCCCGGTATCCGGGCCATCCGGCGCTCGCCGCGCTGGTCACCGAATTGCTCGGCACCTCACCGCGTTTCGCCGACATGTGGGGCGCGCACGACGTGGAGGTGCGTCGCACGCATCGCAAACGCATCCGGCATCCGGAACTGGGTCCGCTGGATTTCCAGTGCCAGGTGCTGCACATCTCCGACACCGATCAGCGGGTGATCGTCTACTGCGCGACCCCGCACAGCCGCACGGCGAGCATCTTCCATTCCCTGGCCGCGGCGACCGACCGCTGAAAAGTTGCCAACAATCGTTGGCCAACAACTGTTGACATGGTGCCGACCGGGTCGTACCGTCTAATTCAACAGACGTTGGCCAACAAGTGTTGGCAGAGATTGGGGAGTTGTCATGAACGCAGTGCCCGCCACCGCCCAGGTCGTCATCGTGGGTGCCGGTCCCGCCGGCATGACCGCCGGAATCGCGCTCGCCGACGCGGGCGTGGATGTGGTGCTGCTCGATCGGCTCGCCGAGGGCGCCAACACCTCGCGTGCGGTGGTGGTGCACGCTCGCACGCTGGAGGTGCTCGAGGAATTCGGGGTCACCGAGCGACTGCTGGAGCAGGGGCTCGTGGTGCCGAACTTCGTCATGCGCGACGGCGACCGGACGCTGGCCCGCGTCTCCTTCGCGGGGCTGCCCACCGAACACCCCTACACCGTCATGCTCGGTCAGGAATCCACCGAGGCGATCCTGCTGGCGCGGCTGGAGAAGGCCGGCGTGCGGGTGGTCCGGCACGCCGAGGTCACCGGGCTCACGCAGGACGCGGACGGCGTCACGGTCACCTTCACCGATGCCGACGGCGTCGCGAATTCCGTTCGCGCGGAGTGGGTCATCGGCGCGGACGGTATGCACAGCAAGGTGCGGGAGGCGGCCGGGATCGGTTTCACCGGCGCCACCTACCCCGAATCCTTCGTCCTCGCCGACGTCCGCATGACCTGGCCGGAGCCGCGTGACGAGGTCTGCCTGCAACTCTCGCCCGAGGGTGTCACCGTCATCGCCCCGCTGCCGGACGCGCGGCCCGACCGCTTCCGCATCGTCGCCACCGTCGCCGAAGCTCCCGAGCACCAGGACCTCGCCTACGTGCAGGGCTTGGTCGACGCCCGCCGCCCGGGCGCTCACGCGAAGGTCGAGGAGATCATCTGGAGCTCACGCTTCCGCGTCCACCACCGCGTCGCCGACCACTACCGCGCCGGCCGCGTCCTGCTGGCGGGCGACGCCGCCCACGTCCACAGCCCCGCGGGCGGCCAGGGCATGAACACCGGCATCCAGGACGCGGTCGTTCTCGGTCGCCTGCTGGCCGCCGTGGTCGCGGGCGCCCCCGCCTCGCTCCTCGACGACTACGAGACGACCCGTCGCCCAGTCGCTCTCGGCGTCGTCGCCTTCACCGACCGGGTCACCCGCATGGCCACTCTCCGCGCCCGCCCCGCCCGCATGATCCGAAACCTGGTGATCAGCACCCTGGCCCGCATTCCCGCGTTCCGCTTCAAGCTGGCCTTCCAGCTCTCGGAACTCGCGAATCGCTGACGTTTGCAGTCTGATTCGACGGCCCGCACCGACCCGGTGTGGGCCGTCTCGCGATGGCGCGAGGAGATCCGCGCGGTGTCGGTGGCGCGCGGGTGTCAGCTGCGGAGGGAGGTGGTGACGGTGTCGGCGGCGGCGATGGTGGCGGCGGCCAGGTCACCGAGGCCCGCGGCGGAGAGATTGGTGTCGGGGCAGGCGACGATGGAGGCGATCACGGGGCCGTCGGGGGAGAAGATGGGGGCGGCGACGGACACGACGGCGTTCTGGTCGCCCAGTTCGTCGGGCAGGTAGTCGATGGTGATGAGGTCGGCGATCATGGCGCTGAGGCGGTGGCGCAGGGGGTCGGTGACGGGGGAATGACGCAGGGCGCCCAGGGCTTCCAGCATGGGGGCGGAGTCGTCGGCGAGGCGTTCCACCGAGTAGCCGCGGGAGGCGATGGCGTTCAGGACGGCGGCGAGGCGGTCGCGGTGGGCGGGGTCGGCGGCGGCCAGCCAGGCCGCGCGCTCGGATTCCGGTGCCCAGGCGACGAATTCGCGGCACACCGGCGGGGCGAAGGGCATGCGGCGGGCCGGGCGGATCCAGGGGGCGGAGGGAGTCCCGAGCACCTCGGTGATGACGATCGTGTCCAGCGCGGCCTCACCGGGTCCGGGCTTCGCCGACGCGGCGGTGCGTGAGCCGCCGTGGAATTCCCGCTCGGCGAGGAACACCGGTACGCCGCTGTCGGCGGCGAGGGTGTGCATCGCGCCGAGGGCGAGGCTGCGGACGGGGAAGGCGGTGTCGGCGCGGCGGGCCACGGCGAGCAGGCCCAGGCCGAGGCTGTAGTTGCCCTCGGGGTCGCGGACGGTCCAGGCATCGGCGCACAGCTGGGTGAGCACGGCGTGCGCGGTGGCGCGGGACATGCCGGTGGCGCGGACGATCGCCGCCAGGGACAGGCGCTCACCGGAATGCCGGGACAGCAGTTCGATCGCCTGCACGACGCGGTGGGTCGGGGGCGACGCGCAGGGTTCGGTCACCGTCGCGGGGGTGGAAGCCACTGGTGCGGTGGTGGATTCAGGCAACTCGGTTCCTGCGGGTGTCGGTCCCGCGGTGCGGGAGGGGCGCGTGGAAATCGTATCGGTCGGTGTATCGGTCACGCACAGCGGAGTGACCCTGACCGGGGCCGGTCCAGGCGGTGTCGCGGGCCTATCCCGGCGGGGCGGCGGCCGATTCCGGCGATGACGGTGCGCGCCAATTCGGGCACGGGTATTGACCGTCGCCCGGTCCCGACTTATCGTCGGTGTCACATTATCGAACAATAGCGTCGAATATTCGACACCGCAAGGGTTAGTGAGAACCCGACCGGTTCGACAGACGCGGCGAATGGGACGAGAGATGCGCACGGGATATGAGCTGTCGCACCTGAACGCCTTGGAGGCGGAATCGGTGCACATCATTCGGGAGGTGGCGGCCACCTTCGAGCGGCCGGTGCTGTTGTTCTCCGGCGGCAAGGACTCGGCGGTCATGCTGGAACTGGCGCGGCGGGCGTTCTGGCCCGCGCCGCTGCCGTTCGCCCTGCTGCACATCGACACCGGGCGCAACTTCGACGAGGTCATCGACTTCCGGGATCGCACGGCGGCGCGGCTGGGCGCCCAGCTGCTGGTCGGCAAGGTGCAGGACGATATCGACGCGGGCCGGGTCACCGAACGCCCGGGCGAGACCCGCAACCGGCTGCAGACCGCCACCCTGCTGCGCAGCATCCGCGAGCACCGCTTCGACGCGGTCTTCGGCGGCGCGCGGCGTGACGAGGAGAAGGCGCGCGCCAAGGAGCGGGTGTTCAGCTTCCGCGACGAGTACGGCGCGTGGGATCCGCGCGCGCAGCGGCCGGAGGTGTGGAACCTCTACAACGGGCGGCACCGCAAGGGCGAGCACATTCGTGTGTTCCCGCTGTCCAACTGGACCGAGCTCGACATCTGGGAGTACATCGACCAGGCCGAGGTGGAACTGCCGTCGCTGTACTACGCGCATCGCCGCACCGTGGTGGAGCGCGACGGAATGCTGCTGGCGGAGAACCGATTCCTGGAATTCGGCGCGGACGAGCGGCGATTCGAGGCGACCGTCCGGTTCCGCACCCTCGGCGACGCCGACTGCACGGGCTGCGTGGAATCCGGCGCGTCCAACCCGGTCGAGGTGATCGCCGAGACCGCGACCACCCGCCTGACCGAGCGCGGCGCCACCCGCGCCGACGACCGGATCTCCGAGTCCGGCATGGAAGATCGCAAGCGAGAGGGCTACTTCTGATGCGCCGCAACCTGTTACGGATCGCCACCGCCGGCAGTGTGGACGACGGCAAGTCGACCCTCATCGGGCGGCTGCTGTTCGACTCCAAGAGCCTGTTCAGCGATCAGCTCGACGCCATCGAGCGCGCCAGCCTCTCGCGCGGCGGCGACGGGCCCGACCTGTCGCTGGTCACCGACGGCCTGCGCGCCGAGCGGGAGCAGGGCATCACCATCGACGTCGCCTACCGCTACTTCACCACGCCGCGACGCAAGTTCATCATCGCCGACACCCCCGGGCACGTGCAGTACACCCGGAACATGGTGACCGGCGCGTCCACCGCGGACCTGGCCCTGATCCTGGTCGACGCGCGCAAGGGCGTCTCCGAGCAGACCCGCCGCCACGCCTTCCTGTCCTCGCTGCTGGGCGTCGGGCACCTGGTGTTGTGCGTGAACAAGATGGACCTGGTCGACTGGTCCGAGCAGCGGTTCGAGGAGATCCGTTCGGAATTCGCGGATTTCGCCACCAAGCTCGATGTCGGCGACCTGAGTTTCGTGCCGGTGTCGGCGCTGCTCGGCGACAATGTGGTCGATTCCTCGGCCAACACCGCCGATTGGTATCCGGGGCCGCCGCTGCTGCGGCACCTGGAGGAAGTGCACGTCGCCTCCGACCGCAACCTGATCGACAACCGGCTGCCGGTGCAGTACGTGATCCGGCCGCACGGGGAGACCCAGCGCAGTTACGCGGGCACCGTGGCGGGCGGCATCTTCAAGCCCGGCGACGAGGTCGTGGTGCTGCCCTCGGGGCGCACCAGCCACGTCAACCAGATCTGGGGGCCGGGCGGCGGCAAGGTGGACGAGGCGTTCACCGGCATGGCGGTCTCGCTCACCCTCGACGACGAGATCGACATCGGCCGTGGCGATATGCTCGCCCGGCCCGGCAACCAGCCGCACACCGATCGGGAACTCGACGCCATGGTGTGCTGGTTCTCCGACGACACCGAACTGCGCGCGGGCAACTCGTACTCGATCCGGACCGCCACCCAGACCTCCAAGGTCGAGGTGACCGACCTGGACTACCGGCTCGACGTGAACACCCTGCACCGGCAGACCGACGCGGAATCGCTGGGGCTCAACGACATCGGGCGGCTCACGCTCAAGAGCCGGCAGGCTTTGCTGTTCGATCCCTACCGTGAGAACCGTGCCACCGGCAGCTTCATTCTCATCGACGAGACCACCAACCAGACGGTGGCCGCGGGCATGATCACCGGACGCTCCACTGGCGCGCCGAAGGTCGGGCACAAGGCCTCGAACGTGGTGTGGCACAGCTCCGCGGTGGAGCGCGGGCAGCGGCTCAGCACCGGCGCGACCGTGTGGCTGACCGGGCTGTCGGGGTCCGGGAAGTCCACCATCGCGGTCGAACTGGAGCGGCAGCTCATCGCGTCCGGGCAGCCCGCCTATCTGCTCGACGGCGACAATCTGCGGCACGGGCTGAACAAGAACCTGGGCTTCACCGACGAGGACCGGCGCGAGAACATCCGCCGCGTCTCCGAGGTGGCGGCGCTGTTCGCGGACGCGGGCGTGGTCGCCATCGTCTCGCTGATCAGCCCGTTCCGGGCCGAACGCCGCGAGGCTCGGAAACTGCACGACGCCAAGCATCTTCCGTTCCGGGAGATCTTCGTCGACACGCCCCTGGAAGAGTGCGAACTGCGGGACCCGAAGGGCCTGTACCGGAAGGCCCGCGCCGGGGAACTGCCCGAATTCACCGGTGTCAGCTCGCCGTACGAGCGGCCGGAGTTCGCCGACCTCACCATCACCCCCTCGGACGGGACGCCGGCCGAGATCGCCCATCGAATTCGAGAGACACTAGGGATCGCTGACAGCTGATGACAGACATCGACAAGGCCCAACCGCCGCTCACGGAACCGTTCCTGGCGGCCGTCGCGGAGGCCGAGAAGCTCATCGCCGGTGCGGATTTCATCCGCGACCCGCACGACCTGGCCGAAGGATACGACTATTTGCAGGCCGGTATCGCCGCGGTGCTGCAATTGTCCCGGGCGCACGGCACCTCGCACCCGTACCTGGTCACCGCGACCGGGCCCTACACCAAGATGGGCCTGGATAATCCGGACACGCTGTACTACAGCGCCAATATCGAGCCGGGTGCGGAATACCTGCTCACCGGCGTGCGCGGCAGCACCGTCGACCTGAGTTTCCAGGTACTCAAGGGCGATTACACCGCCTCCGATGTGCCCAACGGCGACGACGCGTTCGACGACCGGCGGCTCGAGATCCATGCGGACGGCAGCTACCAGTTGCGTTTCGGGCCGCCCAAGGAGAACCCGGAGCCGAACTACTTCGTGCTCGCCGAGGGCGCGTCCATGCTGGCCGTGCGCGAGGTGTACGGCGACTGGAACGCGGAGCGCAAGGGCACCATTCGCATCGAGCGGGTGGACACCATCGGCACCGCGCCGGTCGAAGCGGGCGTGGAACAGCTGCGTAAGCGGTACCGGGCGGCCGGGCGCATGCTGCTCACCCGGGTGCACACCTGGTTCAACTTCCCGAAGTGGTTCTACCTGAACCTGCCGGTCAATACGCTGACCGAACCGCGGCTCACGCCGGGCGGGCTGAGCACCCAGTACTCCTCGGTCGGGCACTTCGAGCTCGAGGACGACCAGGCGCTCATCATCACCGTGCCGAAATCCGATGCGCCGTACCAGGGATTCCAGCTCGGCAGTCGCTGGTACATCTCCCTCGACTACGTCAACCACCAGACCTCCCTGAATCACCGGCAGGCGCAGGTGGATCCGGACGGGATGATCCGCATGGTGGTGTCGGCGCGGAATCCGGGCGTCGCCAACTGGATCGAGACCACCGGGCGCAAGCTCGGCATTCTCCAGTTCCGCTGGCAGCGGGTCTCGCGGACGATGACGCCCGAGGACGGGCCCACCATCGAGCTGGTGCCCTTCGACAAGGTGGCGGAGAGCCTGCCGCACCATGAACTCAATCGAATCGACGAGGCCGGGTGGCGTGAGCGGATCGCCGCACGTCAGCGCGCCTTCGCGGAAAGGATGCTGGGATGAGCCGTCTGAAGACCGGACTGCTGGACGGCAAGGTCGTCGTGGTCAGCGGAATCGGCCCCGGACTGGGCCGTTCCATCGCGTTGGAGGCCGCCGCGGCCGGCGCCAAGGTGGTGCTGGCGGCGCGCACCGAATCACGGTTGAAGGAGGTCGCCGACGAGATCGCGGCCGAGGGCGGCGCGGAAACCCTGTGCGTGCCCACCGATATCACCGATGAGGCGACCGTCGAGAACCTCGCCAAGCAGACCATCGAGACGTTCGGCCGGGTCGACGCGCTGGTGAACAACGCGTTCAAGGTGCCGTCGATGAAGCCGCTGGCGCGCACCGACTTCGAGCAGATCCGCGAGAGCGTGGACCTGACCGTGCTCGGCAATCTGCGCATGACGCAGGCGTTCACGCCCGGGCTGGCCGAGACCAAGGGGTCGATCGTCATGGTCAACTCCATGGTGCTGCGGCACAGCGAACCCCGCTACGGCAGCTACAAGATCGCCAAAGCGGCGCTGCTGGCCATGTCGCAGACCCTGGCGACCGAGCTGGGGGAGAAGGGCATTCGCGTCAACAGCGTGCTGCCCGGTTACATCTGGACCGACCAGCTGAAGTGGTATTTCGCGGAGATCGCCAAGAAGTACGGCATTACCGAGGAGCAGGTCTACCAGCAGACCGCCTCCAAGTCCGACCTGAAGCGGCTGCCGCTGCCCGATGAGATCGCGCAGACCATCGTCTACCTGATGTCGCCGTTCGCGAACGCCGTCACCGGGCAGACCATCGACGTCAACTGCGGCGAATACCACGTCTGAGCAAGGAGTTTCATCACCATGACCGGACGTACCAACGTCGGCACCGTCGAGGATCTGCACGCCTCGGCCACCAAGGTCTGCGGGCTCACCGACTTCGGGTCCGACGACCACCACGAGGCGCTGGGCGTGCTGCTGGATTCCTACCAGCGCGACGCCGGACTCACCGAGATCGGCTCCAAGATGAGCCGCTACTTCCTGCGCGGCGCGCTGGTCGCCCGCGCGCTGAGCGAAGCCAGCTGGAAGGCGAACCCCGGGTACACCGAAACCAAGGTCACCCGACCGATTTTCGTCACCGGCCTGCCCCGCACCGGCACCACCGCCCTGCACCGCCTGCTCGCGGCCGACCCGCAGCACCAGGCCCTGGAAATGTGGCTCGCCGACTTCCCGCAGCCGCGGCCGCCCCGCGACACCTGGGCCGACAACCCCGTCTACCAGGCCGTCGACAAGGGCTTCGCCCAGCACCGGATCGAGAATCCGGAATTCATGGGCGTGCACTACATGACCGCCGCCGAGGTGGAGGAGTGCTGGCAGCTGCTGCGCCAGACGGTGAAATCCATCTCCTACGAATCGCTGGCCTACCTGCCGACGTATTCGGAGTGGCTGCGCAAGCAGGACTGGACCGACGCCTACACCCGGCACAAGCAGAACCTGCAGCTGATCGGGCTCGGCGACGAACGGCGCTGGGTTCTCAAGAACCCCAGTCACTTGTTCGCGCTGGACGCGCTGATGAAGGTGTACCCGGATGCGCTGATCATTCAGACCCACCGCGACCCGGTCACCATCGTGGGCTCCTCGTGCAGCCTGTCCGAGCAGGCCACCGCGGGCTGGTCCACCACCTTCGTGGGCGAGAAGATCGGTTCGTCGCAGCTGGAGCTGTGGTCGCGCGGCCTGCGCGAGTTCAACGCCGCCCGTGCCCGCTACAACCCGGATCAGTTCCTGGACATCGAATTCGACGAACTGCGCGCGGACCCGTTCGCCACCGTCGAGAAGATCTACTCGAAGTTCGGGTTGGACTACACCGACTCGGCGCGGTCCTCGATGACCGCGCTCGACGAGGAGAGCAAGTCCGGCGACCGCAAACCGGTCCACAAGTACTCGCTCGCCGACTACGGCCTCACCGAGGACCAGGTCCGAGCCGAATTCGAGCTCTGACCCAAGACAAGCCGCGGGCCGGACACGGTGTCGTGTCCGGCCCGCGGTGTCTCAGCGGCCGATAGCGGCGCTGCCGGTGCCGCTGCCCGTGGTGAGCAACCGCTGCAGCTTGCCGCATCCGGTCGAGATGGGCGGGCGGCAGGCTCGTTCGGCGGTCTAGCCGCTGCTGCCGGCGTTGCTGCTGCCGGAATTGAGGAAGCGTTCCAGTGGGCCGCAACCGCTGGGCTGGGTGGGTGTGGCGGGGACGGTTCCCGCGGGTGCGGCCAGGACGTCGACTTCGAAGGTCTTGGTGGTCCGGCTGTCGTCAGCGGTGAGGACGTGGTGGCCCATCGTCGATGGGACCCAGTTCACCTTCGCGATCAGATTGACGGAATCGACGTTCTCTTTCGGCTTCGTCCACATGCCGCCGATGCACTGGCCGTTGTCGTAGAGGGTCACCCATCGCAGCCCGCCTGTCGGCATGGTCGTCGAGACCAGTTGGTAGGAGCCTCCGACGTAATAGGTTTGACCGGTGGGATAGATAGCGAGCGTGTTGACATCGGCGGACGCGGTGGGCGCGCCGACTGCGATGACGGCCATGGTGGCGGCCAGTCCTGTTGTGCCCCAGCCGATTCTGCGGCCGAGGTTGGTACGCGTGGTCATCGTTCTCCTGGTTCGGTTCCCGAGCTCCGGGATCGCCGAACGCTACCGTTCGCAATGAGTGAAACGTGGCGATTTCGGTATCTGACCCTGCCCCGAATTACCGGGGGTTGCCAACGGCATTCAGCCCTTGCGGCGCCGCGTGCGGTCGTACTGATGGTGGGTCTGGATCGACGGGTACTCGTGTCGGGCGGATCTCCGCGCGGCCGCTACTCGATCAGGGAATGTCGACCCGTTCTGGACGGACGACAGATTCTTCCTCGCGGACTCGGCCAGATGCTGGACCGGGTGGGAATGGGACTCACGCGATCTCATCCTGGAGCATGACGTGACGGTGGGCGCAATGGCAGTGTGTCGGCGGTTACCGGCGCGGATCAGCAGTGTGCGTACCGACGCACGTAGGGCTGCGACTCCGGTAGAACGTCGTGCCCGGGTATCTGGCAGCCGCCGACCACGACCTCGAAGAAAGGGCCCATGGAGTAGGAGGGGCCGTTGGGCGTGTGGATCGTGTAGTCGACCGTTGCGCGGGAGCCGGCCAGGTAGGGAAGGTGCAGTTCGGCGAGTCGAGTAGTCTGCGCGGCGCTGAATTCCGTACCCACGGGCGGGTATACGGTGACGTCCAGAGTGCGGCCTTCGAGGGGCGGGTCGTAGACCGACACTCGAACGAAGAACGGGATGGGTTGATCGGTCAGGAACCACTGCCACAGGTCGAGTTCGTCGTTGGAGGGGAATCGGGGGGTGGGGTTTTGCTGGGGAGTGTGGCGATCGTGGGGGATCGGGTACGACCCGGGGCTCCGTTCGGAGTGATTGGTGAACCCGCGATCGCGCTCACGCTCGCGAATGGTGGATACGACCCAGTTGTTCGATGCCAATTCGGGGAAGTCCCGAATGATTCGGCGCATCGCCGCGGTGGCCCGGTGCGGTTCGCTCTCGGAGCCCGCCCGGACGTCGATGGTGTTGGTTATGCGGTCTGCGAAGCCGCCGCTCGAGTCCCAGTGCACCTCGGTGTCGGGTGCCCATAGTCGCGACCAGGTGACCGCTGCGTTCGATTCAGAGCTCACGTCCCGGCCGAACATCCAGTATGCGGAGAACGAATCCGTCATCCGTTTGATGGTGAGTTGTATCGGGTCGCCGTGGAAACGCTGCGGAACCGGTTGAGCGCCCACGACACTCACCACGGCCGCAACCTCGACCCCGGTCGCGTCGTCGCTGAGCCGCACGTCGAGATTGGAGGTGAAGTGTTTGCCTTTGTAATGGTCGAACCGGTGTGATGCATCGGTTACCCCCGGAAGGGCCCGGACGGCAGTCTCGATCTTGCGTGACCAGCTGTCGTGCTCGGCCTGATCGTTGCCTCGATCGAAAGAGCCACATCCGGTCAGGAGGACTGTCGTCATCGTCAGTATGACGGGCGGTGCGGTAACGCGAATGACTTTGATTCTGCGGAAGAGGAGTCGCGCATGCGCCGATGAGGGAGTGTAGGCAGAGAAAAGTGTCGCCCCCCAACGACGTACGAGATTGGAGGGGCGAAGACCTTCGAGGAACACTCCAGCAACCTACGTCAGCAATGCGGTGCCATGCATGCCCCGAATTGTGAGGACGAGCGAGCGGGCATGTCTTTCCTTGCCTTGACGATCTCGAGGCGAACTCGGTACATGGAGACTGCGGAGATGGCTGCTATCCCGGCCAGATGTGGATGGGCACAAAGGTTTTGTGTGGAGTCGCTCATGCGTGAACTCCACGCCCTGCAAGTAGAGTTGCCCGATCACCATCCACTCGCGGCCCAACAGCTCAGCCCGGCCTTGGCAACCTCGTGCCAACGCCGCCCGCCCCTACAGGTGCTCCCACTGCACAGCCATCGATTCTGCGCTCTCGCTTCGTGAACTTCCCTGACGGGTGCCTTGAATCTTGCCGGATGCAGCGGCGCGGAACGTCACGCGACGCGATCCAACTGTTACGCCACGAACGCACTCAATTGCCGCTTACGGGTCGGTCTGGAGTGGCTGGCACGGTCCAGCTGAAGATCGAACGCCCGGAGATCATCTCGGGGCGTTTGTGGGTCTGGAACGTCCGCAACTGCCGATGAGCGTGTTGCATGATCCGCCCGACCAACCAGAAGTCTGTGTGGCGCATCCTCTGACAAGCTGAAATCTGTTCATGCAGCTGCCGATAGGACGCAGTATGAGATATGGATAGACATGACGTCAGTGATGAGCGGCTGGCCGCCCTGGCAGGGCTCGTGGTGGTGCTGATCGGACTGGCCGGGATCGGATACGGTGCGGCCGTGGCGTTCAACGGTTTCGCGTTCTTGTCCGGGCATGGCACAGAGCGGACCGTGTATGTCGAATCGGTCGACATACTGTGGGGTGAGAACAGCAAGGATGCCACCCAAGGAGTCGGGTACTACCTCGATGCCGACGGGAATCGCCACGCTTGCAGCGTGATACAGGACGGCCTGAAACCAGGGGCGCAAGTGCAAGCCCGCTCCCCAGTGATCCCGATTCACCCGCCCACGGTGTTCCATGACCACGGCGAGGCCCGTGACATCATCTTTATCGCGCTCTTCCTCACGATCCTGGGCGGCGGCCTGACGCTGTGGTTCGGATCGTTCCTGCTCTCCGAGGGGCGCTTCTAGCTACCCGAATCCAACGTCATGCCGACACGGGAGTGACGGCGTTCAACGCCCCAAGTCGTTATTGCTCACGGGGCCCACTCGTTCCCCAGCACCACCGAGTGCCAGCCCGCTGCCACAGCGAACGCGGTGGTCGCGTCAACGCACCCACATGCCGCATACCGCGCTGACCGAACCGGCCAGCGCGGGGCGCCGACGGCCGGAACCTGGTGCGGCGCGGAGCGCCCGCTCATGCCGAAGGGGTGCACACGCATGGCCCGGGGCCGGGATTTGACGCGATGGGTTTGGCGCCTATCGCGTGAAGCCGGCCTCGTGGTCGGCGGCCTCGATCTGGTCATGAAAACGTTTGTGAACCCATGCGCGCTCACCGAGAAGGGGCATCTGCCCCCATCGTCCGGAGACCGGGCCGAGCCGTGTATTGCGAGGGATCGTGCCGATAAGGCGCACAGGTTTGGCGCCGCCGGACAGTTTGCTGCTCTCCAGCACATAGATGGTGTCGGGAGTGACTGCTACACAGCGGTATTTGATCCAGAACATCGTCAGCCCGGTGAGATAGGTGATCACGAACAGGGCGAAGCTCGGCGCGGACTGGTAGATAAACGCCTGCCGGATCACGCTCCCGGGAGGCAGGAACGGTGAAGAATGCTCCACCAGATCCTTCCGAGGTCCGGGGTGATCGCGCACGAGACCGTCCGAGCTGTCAGTCATGGACAGTTCCTTCCTGCCTGCCTCGAAGCTCAGCGCGAAACACTCGCCCCGCTCAACCTCCCGACATGCCGCTGATCGCGGTGAGCGAACCGGTCAGGCCCGCGCGGCGGAAGATCAATTTGGTTCGAGGCCGGCGCGCCGGTGCTGGGGTATCGGCCGTGGCCTGCCCGCGTCAGTATCGGACGGCGAAAGGTCCTGGCGTGATATTCACTTGAACGATCCGAATGAGACGGCACCTCATCCCTGCTCACCGCTCGGCACCTGATCCGGATCATACGGTCCGCCAGAAGGCGGGTTGGTGAAGATCTGGACAGGCACTGGAGGCAGGTCCAACTCCTCGCGAGCTGCTCTGACAAATCGTTCGAACGCAAGCCGCGCGGGCCTTCTGACACCGTTCCACTCAGACACGGTCGCGATTTGCTGTTCGACGACTGCGTAAAGCAGTTGACCGACCGCTTCGTCCAATTCAGTGACCGCTTCAACCACATCAGCTGACCCGTGCAACCAGACAGCCGCCACCGCGCTGTCCCAGGGTGCAAAGTCGTTGGTGCGGGTACGCGCCGCCAGGGCCTCGAACGTTCCGTCATGGCCATCGGCGAGAGTGGCGGCCCGAATGTTCTCGTAGAGAGCCTGGAATTGTTCGACAACCCGCTGATAGCAGGCCGTCTTCTGATCGCGGCGCCAGCGCGCAGACTCCGCGCGTACATCCCACAGCCGACCGATCGCAATCCCGACGATCGCTGCAAGTGCCGCCAGCAGAGCTGATGTCACGGCAACCCCCCGCCTGGCACGAACAATCAGAACTTTCATCGTATTCGCCAGGACCACAGCGGATTAGCAATATCAAGCGATCCTTCGCGCGAGTGAGCTTCGGGCCTCGGGTATGGTTACCCTCCGGCCGGATCGCCACGCTGCCAACCGAAACTGCCCCCCGGCCAAGGTGTTGCCGACACCGCCTACTGAGGCCCACGATCCACGTGCTTGCCTTGGCGGACCACCGCAGCGCGCGCCGAAATCCGCACATACCCAATGCCGCGCTGACTGAATCGGTCACGGCCGGTGGCCGCGCGCATCCCGCGCTCGGCCGCCGAGATCCGCACCACTTGGAGCTCGTGGAGATTCGGCGGTGCGAATCTCGAGGGCTACGTCAGCTCATCCGTCTCCGATCACCAAGGCTCTGGAGTCTTGGACGTGGGTGTTGGCGGTGGGGATCGTGTATCTGGTGCCGGTGTCCACACAGATCAAATCGGCGATCTTGACTAGCGCAGGAATGTCGTCGGGCTCGAAATGATCTGTGCTCGGGGCGATTACCTCGCTCGCGTATTCGGTGTATGCGAGGTTCATCAGGCGGTTGATCACAGCACCACCCGGCCGGTTCGGGTAACCGTAGTAGACGAGGAGCACCGACCGCCCGTGCTCAGCGGCGAATGCGTGGATGCGGGCCTCGTCCTGGGACCACGCCTCACCGGACAGATCTCGACGCAGGTATCCGATCACGTAGTTGTTCATTGTCTTGTCCTCGCGTAGTCGCGGTATACGGGCCGGGTGATCGCGAGGCGGCCACGGTCGGTGCAGCGCCAGCGTGCTGGGCCATGTCGGGTCACCAACGCCAGGCCGGTGCGCGACAGTCGCAGTAGTGCCCGGTGGACCGAGGTTTCGGGCAGGCCGGTCGCCCGGCAGAGTTCCCGGACGGTCAACACGTGCGGCAAGCCCAGACTTGACAGTGCACCAAGGACTTTCGCCTCAGGTTCGGTGAACGCCATCCGTCATCACCCCCTGCTGATCGGTATGTAGGTGCGTGGCGGTTCGGCTGCCAGTCGCGCTTGAATGTTTGCGACGGTGAGCCGCTTCGGCCGATGACCGGGCGCTGTGTCCGATAGGGCTCGGGCGGAGAGGAAGATCAGCACTAGCGCGATGATGGTGGCGACAACGATGATTTCCATGTCGGGTGTTCTCCATGTCCCTGGAACGGTGGTGGAGTGCACCCGACGCCGGGGTCTGGTGATCTTGTCGGCGTCGGGGCACTCTGGAACGTAGGTCCGGCCGACTCCGTGAAGGGGTACGAACGTACCCCCAACGCCGTTACGCTGGCAGTTATCGTCACAGCGCGAGGAGGTGGTCCCCGTGAGTGGTTCAGAACATCCGTCCGATATCGGTCAGCGGGTCCGGCTGCATCGAGAACGGGTGGGCATGGCGCGGCCAGTGCTGGCCGCCCAGATCGGCCGGTCCGCAGAGTGGTTGAAAGCCCTCGAGAATGGCAGGATTCAGCGCGCGCCCAGTCTCGAGTTGCTGCTGCGGATCGCTCGTGTCCTCGAACTGGACGACCTAGCCGTCCTGACGGGGGATGAGCATGCTGTACCGGTGACGGTGTTCGCGGGCGAACGCCATGCCGCCCTCACCGATGTTCAGGCGGCGCTGACCGACTACCGCATTACTCGCAGCGATCGGCCGGTCAGCCTCGAGCATCTCGCTGAGCGGCTGCGGAAGGCTTGGCGCATCCGGCATTCCAGCCCCGACCATCGCTCGCAGGTGGGTGCGTTGCTGCCTGGCTTGATCCGAGACGCCCAGACCGCGGCCCGCACCGCCGAAGACCGCCGCGCCGCGCGCAGGACGCTGGCCGGTGTGTACCAGCTGGCCGACTTCTACGTTGCCTACCAGCCCGCACCCGAGCTCGTGTGGATGGTCGCAGACCGTGCCGTCAACGAAGGCTACGAAGCCGACGACCCCTACGTCATCGCCTGCAGCGCTTGGGCAATGGTGCAAGCGCTGCGCGATTCCGGACGGTGGGAGGAAGCAATCGCCCTGGCCCGCAATGCTATCGATCAGATCACCCCTTACCTCGACCGCGAGGACACCCCCGACGATTGGCACGGCATCGCCGGAGCCCTGGAATTCGAGATCGCCTACGTCCACGGCCGACGTGGTCGCTCCGGCGACGCCTGGCGCGGTCTGGAACGCGCCGATGACATCGCCCAACAGCTCGGTCCGACCTATCGACACGTGCAAACCAGCTTCTCTCAGCCGGTAATGGCCGCGCACGCAACGACTCTCGGCGTCGAACTGCGTCAGCCTGGTGAGGCACTGCGCGCAGCCCGCTCCATCGACGCCGACCACATCGTGTCCGTGCCACGCCGCGGCCGCCACCTCATCGAGGTCGCCCGCGCCTACATGCAACGCGACGAGGACACTGCGGCACTCACGATGCTCGTCAAGTCGGAACAGACCGCACCCGAGACGATTCGATACAACGGATTCGCCCGTGACATGGTTCGGGACCTGCTGAAGAAGCCACCGACCGGCATGCGCGACGACGTGCGCGAACTGAGTCGGCGAGTGGGGATCCATGGATAGCGTGGACGGGTGTGCATGGACCGACCCGGTGTCGAATGGCTACTACACTATCGGCGTCGCTAGGCACGTGAACACACTCGGTCTGGATAGACAGAATGACTCGATCTGTGGCTCATGAACCGCTCGCTGGACGGGTTCACGCGTGGGTCCCGGACGCCTGGTGGTGAAGCAGACCGTTCACAGACCCCTGGAACGGGTTGGCAGCCTGCAAGATCGGATGCCACACACCCGTTTGCACATGAAGCGGTTCCGGTCAGTGAGGTCGCATGTCCTCGCGACCGTCGCCCGCTAGATCTGAATCGAAGAGACTCGAGGCTTGGTAAGCACTCGATTGCATGCGAAATATACCAATTGGTCCTATGCGTGACAGCGTGAAGAGTCGGCTGTGCGGATCTATGCTGTGTGTGTGGATGTGGACTGGTTTGCCATACTAGCGGGAGTGGCCTCGGGTGCTCTTATTGCCTCCGCGCTGAGGACAGTTGCTCCTGCTGCTGAGCGGATCCTTATGAATCTTCTCAGGCGGAAATCATACCGACACCTTCAACTTAAGGTCGGCGACAAGCAAATTTCTCTCGATGCTAATCGCCCTGCCGAGGCCGATCGGATTGTTCGGACTTGGCTTGAGTCTCAGCGGACTGCGGAATCGGATGAGAGTAGCAAATAACAGTGCCCGGAGCCAATCCAGCAAAGCCGCGGCGATCAGGAACTCCACGGCAACGAACTGTAGCAAAGAGTAGTGGTGGGGGTGTTGGTACTGGAACGGGAGTAATTGTATTCGCTCAGTATCTTGGTACCGGCACCCTGCCAGGGATGGTCCTTCTGTATCTGGCTCCGGCGATAGCGGTTGTGACGGGTGCATTCTTTGTTCAGATCAATCTGTTTGCGGAACTGACCGAAAACTGGCCAACGGAATGGTTGCCTGTTTGGCGGGCGCGCCGCACATTGAAGAAGCAGCTGAAGCGGAAGCATACTTCCGCCGATAGAAAGCTTGAGATCCTGCAGACGCTCGAAGAAATGGATCGAGTTATTGCAGAACGCCACATCAAGCGAGTCCTGGGGGATGGATACAAACTCCCCGTGAGGGGGGACGAACTGTCGTCGTCCACGAATATCGTGATGACAAAGGGGGATAGTAGATCGGCCTCAGGGTCAAATGGTTCAAATCCGGAAGATATTGAATCTAAGATTTGACCCCCGGAGCAGGAGAAGTTCGGCGTGCCGTCTGCAGCGGAGATCGCCAAGGGGCACGCATGTGCCGTTGTCTGCTCCGCTTTCGGAGTGATAGCTGTTTCGATGCGGGCTCCCAACACCGGCCAGCTCGGCCACGAACTCGGAACTTCTGAGTCGAAGCTGATGATTCCATGGCCGCTACTGCTCAGTGGCGGCGCTCAGGGCGCACGCCGTGCTGATTGAGCTGGCCGATGCTGGTTGGGTACAGGCCAACTGGCCAAGTTGTTTTGGGGTGCTGGACTATTCGATGCGGATTCTGCGGATCAGTTCTGGCAGACCGGGTAGGCGGCTGCGGGGTGGCAGTGGGCTGGGCAGGCCAGGATGTAGATCATGTTGCCCAGGAGTAGGCCGTCGTCGAATGCGGCGGGGTAGTCGGCGGAGTCGTCTAGGTCGTCGCGGAGGTGGTCGTCGAAGCCGAAGTCTTCTGGGATTTGGCAGAGGAAGGTCAGGTCGGCTCCGCAGGGGCAGCGGTAGTGCTCGGCGTCTTGTACCCAGTACGGTGCGCCGCCGACCTTGAAGTCCTGAAGCGGGGAATCTTCGTTGTGGTGGTCGACATCTTCGTAGCGGTGCACGGTCAGGCGACTCGGCTGCAGGAAGGGGTCCGGGGTTTGGGCGGGGGCGCCGTTGCGCTGCAGGAGGATTCGCCAGAAGGCGTGGGAGTTCGCGGGCGGTTCGTCCCAGAATCGCTCCGGCAGTTGGGGATCGGCCGTGGAGAAGCACGCGTCGCTTTCCAGTGGGCATTGGAAGACCAGGAGTTGGTCGCCGCCGAAATGTGGGACGTCGTCAGGGATTCGGACCTGGAAATACAGGGTCATTCGGGCGCCGCAGTCACAGACCGGCCAGGGTTGTTCCGCATCGAGGACCGACCAGCCGCCGATCGTGTCGCGGTCACCGGCGACGGCGGGCTCGTCGCTGACGTCGATCACATAGGTCAGCGATGTTGTCGAACTCATTCTTCCCCGTTCCTCCGTAGCGCTCGGTCAGCACTCAGGCGAACGATAACCACGATCTCCGACACACCGAGGGGCACATGCGACCTGTGCGGGGGAGGGCCGGGCGGCGGTGGACGCCCGGCGGTGGGGCGCTCAGTTTCCGGCCGCGGCGCTGCCGGTGCCGAGGAGGCGCTCGAGCGTGCCGCAGCCGGAGGGCTTGGAGCTCGGGGCGCGGGGTTGCTTCCGGTGGGCGGCTGGACGTTCACGGTGAGCGATGTGGCGGCCTTGCCGTCATCGGCGGTGATGACGTGGGTGCCCGCTGTCGAGGGGGTCCAGCTCACGTAGGCGTAGGGTCCAGTTCGGTTTCCGAACTGAACGTCGTTCTCGTGCCTCCGACGCACTGGCCGTTGTCGTAGAAGGTGATCCAATGCGATCCCCAACCGGTCGATGTGTACAGCTGGTAGCTGGTTCCCGCCACGATGGTCTGATCGGCCGGGTGGATCGAGAGTCTCTGGACATCGGCGGACGCCGCGGGAGCGCTGGCGACGACAGCCATGGCGGCGGCCAGTCCTGTTATGCCCCAGCCGATTCGGTGGCCGGGGCGGGTATATGTTGACTTCGTTCTCCTGAATCGCTGGCCGAGGGGTTGGGGAACGCTACCGCCCCGAATTTCTGGGGCGAACAGGTTGGGGGTCAGCGGGATTCGCGCCAGGGGGCCAGGAGGAGGGTGCAGGCGCGGTGGACGTCGGAAACGGCTTGGGGGGTGGTCAGGCGGCCGGCGATGGTCCAGGTGAGGATGCCGTAGACGCACTGTTCGAGGAGGCGGGTCAGGCGGCGGTCCTCGTCGGTGGGTGTGGTGATGCCGGCGGCGGAGAGGATGCGCTCGGGCATGACATGGTCGGTTTCGAGGGCGGCTGCGGCGGCCGAGGAAGCCGCGGCGGGGGGTTCGGCGCGCAGTGCGTGGCCTTCGGCGCGGACCGCGTTCATCGAGACGATCATGGCGCGGGCCAGGTGGGGGTGGCGGAGGAGTTCGTCGACGGCGGTGGCCAGGAACTCGGACGCGCCCGCGATCGGGTCGCCGGGAACCGGGGCGGGGTGGGGTAGTTCGCGGACCGCGCCGTCGAGGACGCCGGCGAACAGGTGATGTTTGGACGGGTAGTAGCGGTAGAGGGTGCCGAGGGCGACGCCCGCGGACTGGGCTACCTCGCTCATCTGGACGCGTTCCAGGCCGTGCTCGGCGCCCAGGCGGGCGGCGGAGCGGAGGATGGCGCGCTGGCGTTCCAGTTGCCGGGCCGTCGAGACGCGGCCGGGGGCGCGGGAGTCCTGGATGCGCGGCATGGAACCACCTTCTGTCCGATAACTAGAATTCACTCTAGTTTTTTTGGGTGGAAGTTTGTAGAACTGGAGGGTATCGAGTTCGGTCTCACAGGTGAGGGAGTCGCAATGAGCGGTGTGGACCCGCAGCGTTACGGGCCGTGGGCGGTCATCACCGGGGGATCGGAGGGGGTCGGGCGGTCGTTCGCGAAGGAGCTCGCGCGAGCGGGGATCGCGCTGCTGCTGGTTGCCCGGCGGGCCGAACCGCTGGAGGCCACGGCCGCGGAATGCCGGGAGCTCGGGGTCGAGGTGCGGACGCTCGCAACCGATCTGACCGACCCGGCCGCCGTCGGGCGGATCGTGGCCGCGGTCGAGGACGTGGAGGTCGGGCTGCTGGTGCTCAACGCCGGGGCCAATACCCACAGCGCGCCGTTCGTCGACGGGGATCTCACCGCGTTCCAGCGGGTCATCGATTTGAACATCACCGCGCCGCTCGGGCTGATCCACCACTTCGGGGCGCGGATGAAAACCCGTGGACGGGGCGGAATCCTGATGGTCGGTTCGCTGGCCGGGTATCTGGGGTCGCAGCACCACACCGTGTACGGCGGGGTGAAGGCGTTCGGCCGGATCTTCGCCGAAAGCCTGTGGCTCGAACTCGGCGAATACGGGGTCGACGTCCTGGAACTGGTGCTCGGCGTGACGCGGACACCCGCCATGGAGCGGGTCGGACTCAACTTCGACGTGCCGGGCATGGCGGTGTCCGAACCCGATGACGTGGCACGCGAAGGACTCTCGAATCTCGGACGCGGGCCGGTCCACATCATGTCCGGCAACGAGGCCGGGGCCGCGCAGCGCAACGATCCGGATCGGGCGACCGCGGTACTGCGCGCCGATCGCGGCATGCGTCGGCTCATGGGCCTGCCGGAGCGGGTGAACCGATGACGATAAAGCTCGGGCTGTCCACGCCCATCGTCGTGCAAGTGCCGGGGATCGCGTCGCCGTGGGAGGCCACCGCCGGAGCGGAGGAACTGACCCGGATCGCCAGGGCCGCCGACGAACTCGGATTCGACCACCTCACCTGCGCCGACCACGTCGGGGTGCCCGCCGCGGCGGCCGCGCTGCGGGGCGCGACCTACTGGGATCCGCTCGCGACGCTGTCCTACCTGGCCGCGCACACCAGCCGGATCCGGCTCGCCACCTCGGTGCTCGTGCTCGGATACCACCATCCGCTGGCGCTGGCCAAGAGTTACGGGACCCTCGACCGGCTGAGCAATGGCCGCGTGGTGCTCGGCGTCGGAGTCGGTTCTCTCGCCGAGGAATTCGCGCTGCTCGGCGCGGCCTGGGAGGACCGGGGCGCACTCGCCGACGCGGCCCTGGCGCGTCTGAAACGGGTCTGGGGTCGTCGAGAAGCCGAGGACTTCGTCATCGAACCCCATGCGATCGACCATGCCGTGCCGATCTGGGTCGGCGGCCGCACCCGCCGGTCCCTGCGCCGGGCGGTGACGCTCGGCACCGGGTGGGTGCCGTTCGGGCTGAAGGCCGAACAGATCGCCGACATGCTCGTCACCGTCACCGTCCCCGAGGGCTTCGACATCGTGCTCTCGCCCGGCGCCCCGCTGGATCCGCAAGGCGACGAAGCGGATTCGCTGCGCAGGCTGAGCGCCCTGCGCGACGCGGGCGCCACCCACCTGACCTGCACCGTGCGCGCCGCCGACGCCGGACACTACTGCGAGCAACTCGCCGCACTCCGCGAACTCGTCGACCGCCATCTCCGGTAGAAGAAGGACTCTCATGACCGACGAGCGCCTCGCCGCCCTCGAAGCCCGGCTGCTGCGCCTCGAGGACGAGCTCGCCATCACACGCCTGATCGCCTCCTACGGCCCGCTCGTGGACGCCGGGGTCGCCGACGAGGTCGCCGAATTGTGGACCGAGGACGGCGAATACGACGTCGAGGGCTGGCACATGCGCAGCCGCGACGACGTGCGCGCCATGGTCGGCTCGACCGCGCACCAATCACTGATCGCGGCCGGATCGGCGCATTTCCTGGGCCCGGCGGCGGTCACCCTGGACGGCGACACCGCCGAAGCGGTGTGCGAATCCCTCCTGATTCGCCACCGCGACGGCGAGTTCTTCGTCTGGCGTGCTGGCGCCAACCATTTCCGGCTCGCCCGCACCCCCGAAGGCTGGCGGATCACCAGCCGCGTCACCCGCGTTCTGGACGGTTCCGACACGGCTCGCGGACTGCTCCGCGCGCCCTGGACCGGCGCGAATATCACTTCCGAATAGAAATGAGGGTCCCCTAACGACAGGGCCGCTTCATCCAGTTATGGTTAGCGTCACCTAACGCCGAACCTGGGCGTTTCGTTGGAAGGACTGACATGAACGGACGAGCGAGCGGTACCCCGGGCCGCAAGACCCTGCTGCGGCTGTCCGCGCTGGGCGCGGCGCTGGTCGTGGCGGCGGCGTGCAGCAGCACGAAGTCGGACTCCGACGACGTCAAGGCCCTCGACGGCAACCATTACGCCCAGGTCAACATCGCCTCCAACAAGGCCTCCGACAAGGCCCAGTTCACCGACCCCAACTTCATCAACGCCTGGGGCATCGCGGACCGGCCCAAGGGCGCGGGCGGCCACTTCTGGGTCGGCGCGGGCGGCTACTCCTTCCAGTACGTCGGCGACGTCACCAAGTCCCCGGACGCCAAGTACCAGAAGATGTTCCAGGACCAGCTCAAGCTGGTCACCATCCCGGGCGCCGACTCCATCCCGGACGAGGACGGCGACGAGGG
Source organism: Nocardia sp. NPDC056611 (assembly GCF_042792755.1). Classification (NCBI taxonomy): domain Bacteria; kingdom Bacillati; phylum Actinomycetota; class Actinomycetes; order Mycobacteriales; family Nocardiaceae; genus Nocardia; species Nocardia sp. NPDC056611. The sequence continues at coordinate 185,482 of NZ_JBHTVV010000008.1, read as the reverse complement.
CGAGGGTAAGACCACCGGCGTCGTCTTCAACCCGGCCCCCATCACCTCCGACATCTTCCTGGTGAAGGACCAGCCCGTCAGCTACGACGGCAAGGACGAGAAGCTCACCGGCTCCGCGCGATTCATCTTCGCCACCGACTCCGGCAAGATCTCCGGCTGGACCGAGCAGGGCGCGGGCGGCGCCATCGTCCGCCACGACGGCCCCGCCGTCCTCGAATACGACGGCACCGCCCAGGGCATGAACTTCAAGGGCATCGCCCTCGACCCGTCCGGCACCAAGCTGCTGGCCGCCGACTTCGGCAAGGACCCGCAGGTCCGCACCTTCGACAAGGACTGGAAGCTGGTGCCCACCACCGGTTTCGCCAACCCGTTCGCCACCGGTGACGCGGTCGACCCGGCCGACGCCACCAAGGGCAAGAAGATCAAGGTCGGCGACCCGGCCCCCTTCAACGTCGCCACCATCGGCGACCGGGTTTTCGTCACCTACGCCATCACCGGCTCCGAGGGCGGCGACCCGAACAAGCTCAAGGTCGGCGAAGAGGACTCCCTCGACAAGGACCAGGAGAAGAAGGAAGGCAACAAGGCCAAGAAGGGCCAGGTCGCCGAATTCGACAAGAGCGGCAAGCTGGTTCGCACCATCGACGCGGACGGCCGCCTCAACGCGCCGTGGGCCGTCGTCGTCGCCCCGCAGGGTTTCGGACCGCTGTCCGGCAAGCTGCTGATCGGCAACTTCGCCGGCGCCGGCCACATCCTCGCCCTCGACGACCAGTCCGGCAAGTTCGTCGACTACCTGCGTGACGCCGACGGCAAGCCCGCCGAGATCGACGGCCTGTGGGGTCTGATGTTCGGCAACGGTGAGAGCCTCGGCGACGCCGACGCCCTGTACTTCACCGCCGGGCCGAACTCCGAGAAGGAAGGCCTCTTCGGCAGCCTGCGACTGAAGTAAGCCGCGAATCCTGCGGGCCCCGAGCTGAACTCAGCTCGGGGCCCGAGTTCTTTTACGGGGGCCTCAGGGTGCGCCGTGGCGGAGGCCGTAGATGGCGAGGCGGACGCGGTTGGGGGAGCCGGTTTTCGCCATCAGGTTGGTGACGTGGGTTTTGACGGTGGTCACGCCGAGCACCAGGCGCGCCGCTATCTCGGCGTTGGACAGGCCCTCGGTGAGCAGGGCCAGCACGTCCGCTTCGCGGCGGGTCAGCGGGAACAGGTCCGGGGCAGTGGCGAGTTCGCCGTCGGAGCGCGCGGCCACCGCGGATTCGACCAGGCGGTGCAGGACGTCCGGGGAGAACGGGCGTTCGCCGATCGCGGCGCGGCGGATGCCGTCGAGCAGGTCCGCGGGGGCGGCGTCCTTGACGAGGAATCCGCAGGCTCCGGCTTCCAGCGCCGGATAGAGGTGATCGTCGTCGTCGAAGGTGGTCAGGGCCAGCACCCGGGCGGACGGGCGGGCGGCCAGGATTCGTTCGGTCGCGCGGATTCCGTCCATGCCGGGCATGCGCAAGTCCATCAGGATGACATCGGGTGCGGTGGCGGCGGCCAGCCGCACGGCGTCCGAACCGCCGGAAGCCTCACCGATCACTTCGAGGTCGTCGGCGGTGTGGCACAGCATGCGCAGGCCCGCGCGGACCAGTTGCTGATCGTCCACGATGAGGACCCGGATCGTCATGCGGCCGCACCGATGCGGCGGGGGAGGCGGGCGGTGATCCGCCAGCCGGAGGCGTTCGGTCCCGCGCCGAATACGCCGTCGAGCAGCTCGACGCGTTCACGCAGCCCGATCAGGCCCACCCCGCCCGGTAGCCGGGGCCGGCCGGTTCGTGGAGAGCCGTTGTCCCGCAAGGTGAAATCGAGGTCACCGGCGGCGTCCACGGAGACGGTCAGCCACACGGTGGTCTCCGGCCCGGCATGTTTGACGACATTGGCCAGCCCTTCCTGCGTCAGTCTCAGCACGGTCAGCGCGCGCAACGCGTCCACCGCCGTGACGTCCTCGGCCACGTTCGCGGTGACGGCCAGACCACCGCGGCGGGCGCGCTCGACCGTCTCGGTGATTGCGGCGGGCAGGTCCGCCGGAGCCAGGAAGGACGCGCCGTCACCCGCGGGGTCTCGCAGGATCGTCACCAATTTCCGTAGATCGGTGAGGGTTTGCTTGCCGGTCGAATGGATGTCGTCGAGGACTTCCAGCAGTGCGGGCGGCGCGTCGGGCACCGCGTGGCGGGCGACTCCGACCCGCAGCACGGTCGAGGAGACGTGATGGGCGATCAGGTCGTGGAGTTCGCGGGCGATCGCGGTCCGCTCGGTCTCCCGCGCCGCGGCGATCTCACTCGCCCGGCGCTGTTCGAGCGCGTCCGCCTCGCGGGCGGACTCTTCGGCGCGGGCCCACGCGGCGCGCAGCAGACCGCCGATGAACAGCGGCAATACGGCCATGACGACCGCGCGATACACCATCACCGCTGTTCCGCCGACCGGATGCAGCAGGTACGCCGCACCCAGTCCGACCGCCGCCGGCCAGGAACGACCGCCGCCACGGCGAGCGGTCAGTTCCGCGAGCGCGAAGGCCGCCGCGACCTTCGCGACAATCGGTCCGGTATGGCCGAATTCGAAGCCGAGGACCAGCAGCCCGGTCGTCAGCAGCGAGGCCGTCATCGGGCGGCGCACTCCGAGGGCCGTCGCCAGCACCGCGAGCAGGCCTGTCGCCCAGTCGAAGACAGTCGGCTCATTCCCGAGCAGCAGCAGACAACCCGCTGCCAGCACTGTCAGCACGGCGAGCCGGACCGGCAGCATGCGCTCGCCGAGCAGCGACTCGGCACTTCGGGTCACGCCGGAGGAACCAACCACCTTCTCATCATGGCGTACCGGTGAGGACCGGCGATTCCTCCGCAGGGAGGAGATCGGTCTCCTACATCGGGCCGATCGGAGGGGCCCGTGGTCGGATCCCTCACGCCGGTTCGGCAGCGAGGGTGAAAGGCATGAGCATCAACGACAATCCGGCCAACGACGACGCGAAGACGGGCAAGCCGGATGACCCGGCGGCGCGGTCACCGCAGCGCGGTCCCAGCCGCAGACGGGTCCTGGGCGCGGTGGCCGGGGGACTGGTGGCCGGCGCGGCCGCGGGCGTCGCGAGCGGAGTCGCGCTCGCGTCCGACGCGAATCCACCGCACCTGCGGCCCTCGGCGCGACGGTTCGAGAACAAGGTCGTCGTGATCACGGGAGCGACCTCCGGAATCGGCGCCGCCGCGGCCCGGCTGTTCGCCGCCGAGGGCGCCCGCGTCGCGTTCTGCGGACGCCGCGTCGACCGGGGCCGCGCCGTCGAGCGCGAGATCCGCTCGGCGGGAGGCGAAGCCACCTACATCCACGCCGACGTGCTGATCGAATCCGACGTCCGCGACTTCGTCGACGCCGCCGTGCAGCGCTACGGCGGACTCGATGTCGCCTTCAACAACGCGGGCATCACCATCCAGAAGCCGCTGCACGAGTACTCCGCCGACGAGTTCGACCGCGTCGTGAACACCAATCTGCGCGGCAGCTTCCTGGCCATGAAATACGAAGTCCCGCACCTGATCCGCCGTGGCGGCGGAACGATCGTGGTCACGGCGTCGAGCAATGCGCTGGCCACCGATTCCGGCCGTGCCGCCTACACGGCGAGCAAACGCGGTCTGGTCGGGCTGGTCCAGTCCGCGGCACTGGATTACGCGGGCCAGGGGATTCGGGTCAATGCCCTGGTGCCGGGTACCACCGACACCGACCTCGTCCGCAATGCCAGCCCGATAGGCCACCTACCCGACGACGCGTACCGGGTGGCGATGAAGCAGTGGGCGGCATCGAATGTGCCCGGCCTGGGCAGGCTCGCCACGGCGGAGGAGATCGCGGCCTTCGCGCTGACCCTGGCGTCACCCGAGTTCCCCTACCTCACCGGTGCGCAACTGGTGATCGACGGCGGAAAGACCGCGCACGCCTGATGGTTTCCTCAGCTCGCTCCCACCCCCAGCGCGGTGAGCAGCACCAGGACAACGGTGATCACGGCGAACACGCCGTGGCCGCCGACGACCAGTACGGGGAAATGTCGTTCGGCCGGTTCTCGCGCGGGAATCGAAACCGGAGCCGGTTCCGCGGCGAGCGTGCGCGACTCCCGGAACACCGGGAGCCAGCGCAGCAGCATCACGAACCCGAGCGCCGCCACCGGCACCAGGAAGCCGAAGGCGACCCAGGCCAGGGCGTCGGAATCGACGACCAGATAGATGATCCACAGCACCAGCCCGATCACGGCCAGCAGGAAATGGCCGAAGACGACGGGCGCGGGCAGATGGCTGGTACGCGGTTCGCGCACACCGCCTTTGGCGATCCAGGTGCCGAGCAGGACGAAGCCGCCGGTTGCGGTGAGCAGCCAGGTGATCAGTGCCGCGATGGCCATGACGAACTCCTGTCGAATGCGAGGGATGGGAATTCAGCGGCGGAAACCCTCCGCCTGGGTGGACTCGTCGGCGACCCGGACGCCGTAGCGGTAGGCGAGTTTGCCGCCGAGGTAGCCGGAGACGGACAACGTCGCCAGGGCCACGAGCGACAACACCAGCGGCCCGATCGGCACCGCGCCGTCGGGCGTGCCGCGCCACCAGAAGTTCAGGGCGAACGCCACGGTCACCGCCAGGTTCAGGCTCAGATGCGTCAACCCGATGCGGAACGCCGGGGTTCCGGCCGGAATGGCCAGGAAATCCAGGAACCCGACGGTCGCCGCCGCCAGTGCGCCCAGCACGCCGATGGCGATCAGCCACCGCGCGCCATAGGCCAGTGCGTCCGAATCCCCGGCCACATGGGAGGCCAGGTCGAACACCACGCTCGCCACCCACGCCCCGATGGGCACGGTGACCAGGATCGGATGGAACGGATGGCCGTAGGGTCCGGCCAGCGCCGCACTCACCGGACGCTTCGCCCGCTGTGGATCAGCGGTCATGACAACCTCCCAACCAGGGTCGAGCAGGACTACCTGCCGCATACCCGTTCCCGCTCGGAGATCACGATCGGCGCTATCGTGAGTCGCGTGACCAGCACTTCCGTGCCCGAGCCGACCCTGACCGCCGTGCTGGCCGACTTGGCCGCCCTGGAAGACCCCAAGGCCCGCGCCGTCAACGAGCGACACGGCGACGACCACGGCGTCAACCTCACCAAGCTGCGCGCCCTCGCCAAGCGTCTCGGCCCCCGTGAAGACCTGGCCCGCCAACTCTGGAAGACCGGCGACAGCGCCGCCAAACTCCTCGCGATCCTTCTCTCCCGCCCCAAGCAGTACGACCGCGCCGACCTCGACACCATGCTCCGCGAGGCACGCTCCCCCAAGGTCCACGACTGGCTCGTCGGCTACCTCGTGAAGAAGAACCCGAACACCGAGGTACTGCGCCTGGCCTGGATGAACGACCCCGACCCGGTCGTCGCGAGCGCCGGGTGGGCCCTCACCGCCGACCGCGTCACCAAACGCCCCGACGGCCTCGATCTACCCACCCTCCTCGACACCATCGACGCCGAGATGAAGGCCGCCCCCGATCGCCTGCAGTGGGCGATGAACACCTGCCTGGCCCAGATCGGCATCGCGCACCCGGAGCTGCGTGCCCGCGCCATCGACATCGGCGAACGCCTGGAGGTTCTGAAGGACTATCCGACCCCGCCCCACTGCACCTCGCCGTACGCACCCATCTGGATCAACGAGATCGTGCGCCGGCAGCGATAGCCGAACGGTCAGGAGTCCATGGCCTTGCCGACGAACCAGAGGGTGAGGACCGCGCCGGCGGCGATGACCGCGCCGTAGTGGCCGGGGGAGATGGCGTAGGTGTAGGTGGACGCGGCGAAGATGATCGCTGCCGCCAGGAAGAGCAGGCGCTTCACGGTGGGCTCCACAAGTCGGGATTCAACCGTATGAGGGGCGGGAGCGGGCGCACCATGGGAGGGGCGGCGTGGTGGCGGCGGTGGGGCGCGTGGGGAGGAATCGGGGTGAATTGGGCAGGGAGCGATGAGATTCGGGCCGGGACGCCGTCGTATCAGGTAAGCGCGCGAGACATTCGACCACTGATCGGCAAGGAGCACACTGATGCGCAAGGTAACGGCGGGACTGTTCATCTCACTCGACGGAATCGTCGCGGAGCCCCAGGACTGGCACTTCCCCTACTTCAATGACGAGATGGGGGAAGCGGTTTCGGCTCAGGTCGCCGGGGCGGACACCCTGGTGTTCGGGCGGGCCACCTATGAAGGATTCGCGGGAGCGTGGCCCGAGCGGGAGGCCGCGGGCGGCGAGGACGCCGGGTTCGCGAAGGCGCTCGGCGATATGCGGAAAGTCGTGGTCTCGCACAAGGAACTGGAATTCACGTGGCGGAACTCCGAGCAGCTGCGCGGCGACCTGGTCGAGGGCGTCGCGGCGCTCAAGGCGGAGGAGGGCGGAGACATCGCGATGAGCGGCTCGCCGTCGGTGGTGGTGCAGCTGCTCGCCGCCGGACTGGTGGATGAGCTGCACCTGCTCGTGCATCCGGTGGCCCTGCGCAACGGTGGGGTGCGGCTGTTCGACGAGGGGAATTCGGTTCCGCTGCGGTTGATCTCGGCCACGCCGTTCAAGACCGGCGTGGTGCACATGGTCTACGGGCCCGCCGAGGAGCCCGCCCCCGCGGGGTACGCGGACGCGGCGGGGCTCATCTCCTGATCACCCACCCACGCGAAAGCCGGTCCCGGGAACCGAACCCGGGACCGGCTTGTCGACGTCGGGCGGCCTACTTGCCGTAGGAGCCACCGGCCGAGCCGCTCGCGACCAGGCACAGCGGGTTGTTCACCATCAGCATCTGCGCCGAACCCGACGACGAACCGGTGAGCCCGGAATCGAGGGCGGGCGTGTTCGGCGGGGTCGCGGCGGGATCGCCCGATCCGCCCAGCCGCATGGATCGGCCGTCGGAGTTCGGATCGGCCGGGGCGCCCAGCAGATCCAGCACCGTCGGGGTGATGTCGGCCAGCGCGTAGCCGTTGTTCTGGGCGCCCGCGGTGAAGTCCGGGCCGCGCGCGATCACGAAACTCGCTGTCTCGTAAGCGCTCTGACCGCCGTGCCCGCCCTCGGGCTTGTGGCCGTGATCGGTGGTCACCAGAATCGTCCAGCGCTCGTCGGCGTGCGTGCGGGCCCGGTCGTCCACCGCCTTGGTGATATTGCCGACCAGCGTGTCCACCCGGCCGATGGCGTCACGGTAGGCCTGCGGCCAGACCCCGCGCAGCGTGTGGCCGACGATATCGACCTGATCGAGGTGGGTGAAGGTGAAATCGGCGCCGTCGTCGGTGATCGAGGACACCACCTTCGCCGCCGCGGCCGAATCCGCCGTCGTCTCACAGACTCCCGCGCCCGTCGGGTCGACCTGCGTCACCGACACCTTGTCCGCCGCCGGACTTCCGGTCCGCGCGATCATGCCGATCTTGTCCCAGGTGCCCAGCGATGCCGTCGCCAGACTCGGCTTGTAGCGCTCCAACTGCGTGAACACCGTCGGATACTGCGCGAAAGGCGCGGGGTTGCAGGTGGCGTCGTTGTCCTTGATGCCGTGCTTGGTGTCCCACACGCCGGTCAGTGCCGTCGCCCAGGAGACGCAGGACATGGTGGTGTGCGGGGCGATCGAGGTCCGGGCCAGGGTGCCCTGCGCGGCGAGCAGGCCCAGGTTCGGCGCGTTCGCCGCCTGCACCTCGCTCCACAGCGTGCCGTCGATGCCGATCACCACGACCTTGTTCACCACGGGGGCGGCCGTCGCCGGGGCGGCCGAGGCCAGCGGGAGTGCGGCCAGCGCGACGGCGGCCACCCATGCACGAGTTCCAGACATGCGCGGCAGGTTAGCGGGGGCGCGGCACTTCCGCAGCGAATTCGGACAATTGACCAGAACTGTCCCGCAGAGTGAAACTCCTGCGGGTCTCATCTCTGGTCGGCGCGGGGGTGCGAGCGCGACTGCCGTCGGCGGGCCCGCTCCCGCTCGATCGCGTCGAAGCGCAGTTGCAGGCCGTCGAGGAACGCCGACAGGGCCAATTCGAAACTCTCCGCGTCGATCTCGTCGGCTTTGGCGCGCAAGAGGTGGGCCTGCTCCAGATGCGGATACCGGTCCCGGTAGACCTGCACGTCGTCGACGAAGCCACGCGAGAACGAGCCCATGGTGGCGCCCATGACCAGGTAGCGGGTGGCCGCACCGATATTGGTGGCGTCGCGCGGGGGCCAGCCCGCGGCGACCAGGCCGCCGTGGACGGCGTCGGCGGTGCGCAGGTTCTCGTCGCGGGTGCCGGGGCCCGCGGCCAGGTAGGCGACGAAATTGGGGTGGCGGACCAGGGCGTCGCGGTAGGAGTGGGCCCAGTGGGTGATGCCGATACGCCAGCCCCGATCGAAGGACGACGCGTCGACTCGGGACATGAGCATGCCGCCGATGTCGTCGAGGACGGCGTCCTTGGTGGGGAAGTGGGTGTAGAGCGAAGCGGCCTGCACTCCCAGCTCGGCGGCGAGCTTGCGCATGGACAGTTCGGCGAGGCCGTCGCGGTCGATCAGGGTCAGCGCGGCGTCGCGAATGCGTTCGCGGCTCAGCAGCGGCACTTTCGGCCTGGCCATGCGGCTCACCTCCTGGGTCCGGCGACACCGGCACTCCGGTGGCTCTCGAACTTATCACCGGATCCTTGATAAACCGAACGCTGTTAGGATACCGTCGAGTCATAAACCTAACAACGTTTGGTTAGGAGCTATCGCAACCATGGACTTCGAACTCGGCGAGTCGCAGCGCGAACTGCGCGAACTGGCCCGCGCCTGGGTCGACAAGGAAGTCGTCCCGCACGCCGCCGCCTGGGACCGGGCCGAATCGGTGGACACCACCATCGTCGGAAAACTCGGCGACATGGGCTTCCTCGGCATCGAGATCCCCGAGGGGTACGGCGGTTCCGGCGGCACCGCCCTGGACTACTGCCTGCTGCTCGAGGAACTCGGCCGCGGCGACAGCTCGGTGCGCGGCATCGTGTCGGTGTCACTGGGCCTGGTGTCGAAGTCGATCAAGACCTATGGGACCGAGGCGCAGAAACGAGAATGGCTGCCGCGGCTGTGCGCCGGGCAGGCGCTGGGCTGCTTCGGCCTCACCGAACCCGGCACCGGCTCGGACGCGGGCAGCCTGATCGCCAAAGCCGTTGCCGACGGCGACGATTGGCTGCTGTCCGGCACCAAGATCTTCATCACCAACGGCACCTGGGCCGACGTCGCCATCATCTTCGCGCGCACCGGCGGACCCGGCCCCAAGGGCGTCACCGCGTTCCTGGTGCCCACCGACGCACCCGGTTTCACCCGCACCGAGATCAAGGGCAAGCTCGGGCTGCGCGGCCAGGCCACCGCCGAACTGGTCCTCGACCAGGTCCGGGTGCCCGACGCCAACCGGCTCGGCGATCTCGGTCAAGGCTTCAAGATCGCCATGGCCGCCCTCGACAAGGGCCGCATGGGCGTGGCCGCCGGATGCGTCGGCGTCGCGCGCGGCTGCCTCGAGGAATCGGTGAAATACGCCGGACAGCGCGAGCAGTTCGGCAAGCCGATCGCCGCCTATCAGCTGGTCCAGGAACTGATCTCGGATATCGCCGTCGACGTGGAGGCGGCGCGGCTGCTCACCTGGCGGGTCGCGGACCTGGTGGAGAAGGGCAAGCCGTTCGGCACCGAGGCCTCGGTCGCCAAACTCTTCGCCAGCGAGGCCGCGGTGAAGGCCGCCAACAACGCCATCCAGGTGTTCGGCGGCTACGGCTACATCGACGAGTACCCGGTCGCGAAGTACCTGCGCGACGCGCGTGTCCTCACCCTCTACGAGGGCACCAGCCAGATCCAGAAACTGCTCATCGGCCGCGCCCTCACCGGCGTGAACGCCTTCAACTGACCACTCACCCAGGGAGATACCCAGATGTCGAAAGTCGCAGTCGTCACCGGCGCCGCCCGCGGAATCGGCGCGGGCACCGCGGCCCGCCTGGCCGCCGACGGATTCGCCGTCGCCATCGTCGATCTCGACGAAGCCGCCTGCACGGATGCCGTGGACGCCATCGCCGCCGCGGGCGGGACCGCGATCGCGGTGGGCTGCAACGTCACCGACGAAGCCCAGGTCGCCGCCGCGTTCGAACGCATCGCCGCGGAACTGGGCTCGGTGGACGTGCTGGTCAACAACGCGGGCGTGCTGCGCGACAACCTGCTGTTCAAGATGTCGGTCGACGACTGGGACCTGGTCATGTCCGTGCACCTCAAGGGCGCCTTCCTGTGCACCCGCGAGGCGCAGAAGTACATGGTGAAGCAGAAGTCCGGCAAGATCGTGAACACCTCCAGCGTGTCCGCGCTCGGCGCCCGCGGACAGGCCAACTACTCGGCCGCCAAGATGGGCATCCAGGGCCTGACCCGCACGCTCGCCATGGAATTGGGGCCGTTCGGCATCAATGTCAACGCCGTCGCGCCCGGATTCATCGTCACCGAGATGACCGACGCCACCGCCGCTCGTGTCGGGGTCTCGCCGGAGGAGTTCCGCGCCGAGGCCGCCAAGATCACCCCGCTGCGCCGCGTCGGCGCACCCGCCGACATCGCCAACGTGGTGTCGTTCCTGGTCTCCGACGACGCCTCGTTCGTCACGGGCCAGACCATCTACGTCGACGGCGGACGCCGTCTCTAGTCCGGAGAGTTTCCCATGCAGAGAACAGTTTTCGACAAGGACCACGAAGCCTTCCGCGAGACCGTGCGGGCCTTCCTCGAAGCCGAGGTCGTGCCCGTGTACGACCAGTGGTACGAGCAGGGCATCGCGCCGCGCGAGTTCTATTACAAGCTGGGCGAACTCGGCGTCTTCGGCATCGAGGTGCCCGAGGAATTCGGCGGCGCGGGCATCGAATCGTTCAAGTTCCAGGCCATTCTCATCGAGGAATGCGCGCGGGCGGCGGTATCGCTCGGCGGGTCCGGGGTGCACGTCGGGCTGTGCCTGCCCTACATCCTGAACCTGGCCACCCAGGAACAGAAGGAGCGCTGGCTGCCCGGCTTCGTGTCCGGCGAGACCATGTTCGCCATCGCCATGACCGAGCCCGGCACCGGCTCGGACCTGGCCGGCATGCGCACCACCGCCAAGCTGTCCGAGGACGGCACGCACTACGTGCTCAACGGGTCCAAGACCTTCATCACCGGCGGTGTACTCGCCGACCGCGTCATCGTGTGCGCCCGCACCGCCGCGCCCACGGAAGGCGATCGCCGCCACGGCATCTCGCTGTTCGCGGTCGACACCAAGTCGGCGGGCTACACCGTCGGCCGCAAGCTCGACAAGCTCGGCCTCAAGGTCTCCGACACCGCCGAACTCAACTTCACCGACGTCGAGGTGCCGGTCGAGGACCTGCTGGGCGCGGAGCACCAGGGCTTCTCCTACCTGGGCCAGAACCTGCCCCAGGAACGCGCCTCCATCGCCGTCGGCGCGTACGCGCAGGCCAAGGCCGCCATCCGGTTCGCCAAGGAATACACCCAGCAGCGCAACGTGTTCGGTCAGCCGGTCGCCGGCTTCCAGAACACCAAGTTCGAGCTCGCCGCCTGCCAGGCCGAGGTCGACGCCGCCGAGGCCGTGGTCGACCGCGCCCTCGACGCCCTCGACAACGGCACCCTCACCGCCGCCGACGCCGCTTCGGCCAAGCTGTTCTGCACCGAGGTCGCCCACCGCGTCATCGACCGCTGCCTGCAGCTGCACGGCGGCTACGGGTTCATCAACGAATACCCCATCGCCCGCCTCTACGCCGACAACCGCGTGAATCGGATCTACGGCGGCACCAGCGAAGTCATGAAAATGATCATCGCCAAGGACATGGGGCTCTAGGCCCGCACCCCGACCCGATCGAACCCGAGGTCTCCATGAACGCGACTCTCTCCCTGGCCAGCATCCTCGCCGAACCAGCGTGGCGGCGGCCCGACCACCTCGCTCTCATCGAGGGCGAGCAGCGCATCACCTTCCGCGACCTGTGGCGGCAAGCCCGCGAACAAGCCGGGGCGCTCATCGAACTCGGGGTGCGGCCGGGGGATCGGGTCGCGCTCATGGGACCGAACACCGCCGACTTCCCGCGCGCGTACTTCGCCATTCTGGCGGCGGGCGCGACCGTGGTGCCGGTGCATCTGCTGCTCACCGCCGACGAGGCCGAGTACGTGCTGCGTGACAGCGGGGCCAAGCTGATGGTGTGTCATCCGATGGTCGAGGCCGTCGGCAAGGAGGCGGCGACTCGGGCCGGCATCGATTGCGTGAGTCCGAAAGCGCTGTCCGGCGCAGCGATTCCGGCGTTCGTGGCCCGCGGCCCGCTCGACACCGCCGTCGTGTTCTACACCAGCGGCACCACCGGCCGGCCCAAAGGCGCCGAACTCAGCCACCTCAATATGGTCATGTGCGCGACGGTCAACGCCTTCGACGCCAACGAGGTCAAGCGGGCAGACATCGCGCTCGGCGCGCTGCCGCTGTTCCACGTGTTCGGGCAGACCGTGTCCATGAACTCGCACTGGCGGCTCGGCGCGACCCTGGTGCTCATGCCGAGATTCGATGCGGCACAGGCCATCGAGCTGATGGTGCGGGAGAACGTCAACACCTTCCACGGCGTGCCGACCATGTACCACGGGCTGCTCGAGGCCGCGGCGACCGCGACCACGCTGCCCGCGCTGCGGCTGTGCATCAGCGGCGGCGCGGCCATGCCGCCGGTCATCATCGAGGAATTCGAGAAGGTGTACGGCGCGCACATCCTCGAGGGCTACGGACTGTCCGAGACCTCGCCCACCGCAACGGTGAACCAGCCGCTGCTCGGCCCCGAGACCGGCACCGTCGGGCACCCGGTGTGGGGCGTCGACGTCGAGATCGCCGACGCCGCCGTCCGCGAACGCATCAACCTGCAACCCGCCGGAACCGTCGGCGAGGTCGTGATCCGCGGGCACAATGTGTTCGGCGGCTATACCGGACGGCCCGACGCCACCGCGGAAGTCATGGTGGACGGCTGGTTCCGCACCGGCGACCTCGGCGTCAAGGACGAGGACGGCTACCTGCGGATCGTGGACCGGATCAAGGAGATGATCATCCGCGGCGGGTTCAACGTGTACCCGACCGAGGTCGAGGCCGCGCTGCTGCGGCACCCGAACATCTCGCAGGTCGCGGTGATCGGCGTGCCGGACGAGAACTACGGCGAGGAGATCCTCGCGGTCGTCGTGCCGTCGGGGCCGCTCACCGCCGAGGACGTCATCGAGTACGCGAAAGAGCATGTGGCCCGGTACAAGTACCCGCGCCGCGTCGAGTTCGTCACCGAGCTGCCGATGGGTCCGACCCACAAGATCCTCAAGCGCGAATTGAAGCAGCGATACCTCTGAAGGGCAGGACCATGATCGACTTCAGCGACTTCGACGCACTGCGGGCCGCCGCCGGAACCGAACTCGGCGTCAGCGACTGGATGACCGTCGACCAGCGCCGCATCGACACCTTCGCCGACGCCACCGACGACCACCAGTGGATCCACGTCGACGCCGCCCGCGCCGCCGCCGGACCCTACGGCCGCACCATCGCCCACGGGTTCCTCACCCTGTCGCTGGTGGTGCCGATGACCGCACGGATCATGACCGTCAGCGCGGCGAGCATGGCGATCAACTACGGGCTCAACAAGGTTCGCTTCATCAATCCGGTGCTGGTCGACAGCCGCATTCGGGGGCGGCTCACCCTCGACACCGTCACCGATATTCCCGGCGGTGTGCAGGCCGTGCGCACCATGACCGTCGAGATCGAGGGCGTGGACAAGCCCGCCTGCGTCGCCGAGAGCATCGCCCGCTACCTCGCCTGAGGTCATCGCACGCCGAAGGCCCGCCGATCGAATCGATCAGCGGGCCTTCGAGTTTCCGTGACCGGCCTACTTCGCGCCCGGCCCGAACGGCTGCGCCGACAGCGGCGCGGAATCCGGGGTCAGCGTGGCCACCACCGAAATTCCGGCAGCCCGGAAATTCGTCAGCGCCCGCGCGATGTGATCCGCGGAGGTGATCAGGATCGCGGCGTGCGCGCCGATCACATCCATCAGATGCGCCGAGAAGGCGGCGTTCTGGACCGTCGAATTCGCCTTGGTCTCGGTGTGGATGCGGTTGCGGTCGATGCCGCGCTCGACCAGCCAGTCGGCCATGGCATCGGCCTCGGTGACGCCGTTCTGCGGATTGCCGCCGGTCACGATGACCGGAGCCTGGGGCGACAGCAGCGCCGAGACGTAGCCGGCGGAGAGGCGGGCCATGAGTTCCGGGCGCATCTGGCCGTCGGGGAGCAGGCCGTAGCCGAGCACCACGATCGCGGTGTCCGGGGTGAACAGCGCGGGCAGATCGAGACCCGGCAGATCCATGCCCGGAATATTGATGGACTTGACCGCGTCGAAGGTCGCCGGCAGGTCCTGGGACAGGCCGAACACCGGATCGACCTGTGGCGGCTGGTCCGCCGAGTCGCCCGGTAGTAGCCGGGTGTCCGAGGCGGCCTGTTGCGGAGCCTCCCACTCGGCCGGCGGCTGGGTCCCCGAGTCCGCGAGCGGCGGGCCGGGCGTTTCGGCGGGAGCCGGGTTCGCCACCTCGGCGTGCGCCGGGGTCGACACCGCCGCCAGGGCGACAACCGTCGCCCCGGGGAGCAGCGCCTGTAAGGTTTTGGTGCGCAAGGTGTTCGGTGTCTGCCGATGATGTCGGCCGGGCGGGGTGCGCCGCAGCTGCGGAACAACCCACTGCCATTGGCCCGCGGACGGGACGCGGCGGTGTCTGCCTGATTCGAGCATCGCAACCCCCTAGGTAGCCGGGATGTGACTACCGGTCGGTTCACAATCTACCGACTCATGATCGCGTGGGATCGCGCCGCGCGGAGGCGAATTGGTGAAATCCAGATTCACATTTCGCGCCAGACCCCTCTTTCCGGGGGTGACCGGGCTCACACGCGAGGCGATGTCACACCTGTGCGAGCCACGTCGTCAACCTCATGAAGCCAACGAACACCCACCAGAAAAGAGAGAACGATGACCCGCTTCGCCCTGTACGAGAACGAGATCGCCGCCAAGTTCAGCAAGCGCATCGTCACCGCCGCCCGCGTCATCGACGACTCCAGCCTGCCCAAGGCCACCCAGGAACTGGTCAAGATCCGCGCCTCGCAGATCAATAACTGCGGCATGTGCCTGGACATGCACACCAAGGACGCCGCCCACGCCGGCGAAACCCCCGTCCGCCTGGCCATGATCGCGGCCTGGAAGGAATCCACCGTCTTCACCGACCCCGAGCGCGCCGCCCTGGCGCTCACCGAAGAGGGCACCCGCCTCGCCGACACCTCCTCCGCCATCTCCGACGACACCTGGGCCCAGGTCCGCAAGCACTACGACGACGACCAGATCGGCGCGCTCATCTCCCTGATCGCGACCATCAACGCCTGGAACCGCCTCAACGTCATCTCCGGGCAACTGGGCGGCGAATACACCCCCGGCCAGTGGTGACCGCTCACCCGCCGCGGAAATTCGATACCGATTTCCGCGGCGGGCGGCTACTGTCCTTGTCGCCACCGACGCCCTGGCGCGCAGGACGTGGGGTGGTCCAGCCGGTGTGATGGCAGTCCTCGCGGGTTCGAATCCCGCCACTGGCGCAAGAGAATTCGGGGAGTCCGTCAGTCGGTGAAGGCGGCGCGGTGTGCCTCGCACCATGCCGCGAAGGTGCGTGGCGGGCGGCCGAGCAGTTCGGTGACGGTGTCGGTCCGGGCGTCGGCGCGATTCGCTCGCAGTAGTGCGAAGCCTTCGACGATGGCGGCGGCCAGGGCTGGGGGAGCGCCGTGGGGGTATCGGGCGGCAACCGCCTCCTCGGGTGTCGTCGTTTCGCGAATCTTGATGTCCCGGTCCAGGATTCGAGCGAGAATCACGACCTGTTCGGCGGCGGTCAGGGCGTCCGGGCCGGTGAGGTGGTAGGCCTGCCCGGTGTGGCCGGGCTCGGTCAGGCAGCGGGCCGCGACCTCGGCGATGTCGGCCGGGTCGATGGGGGCGAAACGGCCGGGGCCCGAGGGGTCCAGGATCGGGTCGCCGGAGCGGAGATGGGGGATCCACTCCAGGGCATTGGACATGTAGCCGCCGGGGCGCAGGATCGTGGCGGGAATTCCGGTGTCGCGCACCAGATTCTCGCGGTCGCGGTGCCAGGTGCCCATGGCGGGCAGGGGGTCGATCAGGACGTGGGCCGAGGAGATGAGGACGATTCGCTGCACGTCCGCTCGTTCGGCGGCGCGCAGCAGGGTGCGGGTGTGGTCGAGGCCGATGCCGGGGACCAGGAGGAACAGGGCGGTGACTCCGGACATGGCACGGTCCACGCTCGCGGGGTTGTCGAGATCGCCGAGTGCGGCCTCGGCGCGGGCGGGCAGGGTCGCCGCGCGCGCCCGATCGCGTACCAGGGCGCGGAAATCGGTGTCGTGGGAATCGAGGATGCGGGTGAGTTCGCGGCCGATGTTCCCGGTCGCTCCGGTCAGCAGTAGCATGGCATCTCCAGATCGTTAGCCGTCTATTGAAAAACGTTAGACGGCTAACGATCGAACGTCAACGCCACTGTGTGAAGGAGGCTTCGTGGCCGCCGACGATTCAGTCGAATTTCTCGATCTGCACGGGCTCACCTCGAAAGTGCTGCGCGCCCTGGCTGATCGGGACATGCGGCGCCTCGGACTGCATCTCGGTCAGAACCATGTGCTGGCCGCGCTGTGGGAACAGGACGGGCGGACGCCGGGGGAGATGGCCGCGGCGCTGAACGTCACGACGCCGACCGTGGTCAAGATGGCCACCCGGATGGCCGCGGCCGGACTGCTCACGCGCCGACGGGACGACAAGGACAACCGGCTGGTCCGGCTGTGGCTCACCGATCACGGCCGCGAACTGCGCGAACCCGTCGAAGCCGACCGGAAGGCGCTGTCGGACAAGGTCACCGCCGACCTCACCGCCGACGAACGCGAACACCTGATGTCCGCGCTCGCCAAGATCCACCGCGCCGCCGCCGACCTGCTCGGCGAACCACTAGAGTTGGGCACATGATTACCGCGATCGTGTTGATCTCCGCCGAACCGGATCGGATTCCGGAGACCGCGCAGGAACTGGCCGACATCAAGGGGGTGACCGAGGTCTATTCGTGCGCGGGGGATGTGGACCTGATCGCCAAGGTCCGGGTCCGCGACCACGAGGAGATCGCCGACGTCGTCACCGGGCACATCAACAAGACGCCCGGCGTGCTGCGCACCGCCACCCACATCGCGTTCAAGTCCTACTCGCGCGCGGACGTGGAAGCCGGATTCTCGATCGGCGAATAGCCGCCCGGATCAGCGGGTCAGCACCGAGGCGCCCAGCGCCCGGCCGCTCCGACCCGGTTCGATCACGTGCGTCACGCCGCCCTTGCAACCGGGAAGCAGGTACACGCTGACCGGCAAGCTGGTCGAATTGGCGACATCGAGCCGATGCGGCCAGTGACGGACCGTCACACACTCGGACGGAACGCCGTAGCCGCGGCCGTCCACCGAGAGGCCTCCGGCATCGGTGGCCTCGGCCCGGGCCGAGGGATGAGCGGCGCTCACCGAGACTCCGAGGCCCAGAAGCACGACCACCAGGCCGGGTAGCACCGCCGCGTATCGCATAGCGGAACTGTAACGCCGCCGCGGGCGGCCGAACGACCACGCGGCGCCGAGGGACCCGAACTCCCAGGACACTCTGAGCAATCCGCCCAGGGAAAGGCAGGAACCCATGTTCGTGAAAGTCTGCGGACTGACCACCGAAGAACAGATCGACTGGGCCGTCGACCTCGGCTACACCGCCATCGGCGTGGTCGGCACCACCAAGAGCAAGCGGTACGTCGAACCCGCGCGGGCCCGCGAACTCGCCGCCTACGCGCGCGGCCGGATCGAATCGTTCGTGGTCGCCTTCGACAAGAGCGAAGTCGACGAGGTGATCGACGACTTCGACATCATCCAGCTCTACCACTGGACCGACCTGCCGAACCTGGCCTACTGCTCCGCCGAGCGGCCCGAACCCGGCCAGAGCTGCCGCTACTTCTTCTACGACGCCAGCCACGGCTCCGGCGTCTTCGCCGAATTCCCCGACTGGCTCGAGCAAGCGCCCGGCCAGGTGGTGCTGGCGGGCGGGCTGACCCCCGACAATGTCGCCGAGGTCGTCGCCACCCACCGGCCCTTCGGCGTCGACGTGTCCAGCTCCCTCGAAACCGCGCCCGGCATCAAGAGTTTCGATGCCATGCGCCGGTTCATCGAGGCCACGGCCTAGGCGGCTAGTCCGCGCCGAGCTCGTTGGAGACGGTCACCCAGCGCTCCAGCAGCGCGGTGGCCGCACCCGAATCCACCGTCTCCGCCACCCGCATCAGGGCCTCGGCCAGCTTGCCGTGCAGATCGGCGTGCACGTCGTCGGCGGTCAGGTCGAACGCGACCAGCGCGGCCGCCGAGTTCACCAGCACCGCATCCCGCACCGGACCCGGCTCCCCGGCGAACATCGCCCGGGCGATCGCCGCGTTCGTCACCGCGTCGCCGCCCTTCAGCGCCGACGGATCCACCCGCTCGATGCCGAGAGTCGTTGGGTCGATGGTGGTTTCGTGCAGCTTGCCACCCGCCACCACCCAGACGTCGGAGGTGTCGGCGGTGGTGATCTCGTCCAGGCCGTCATTGCCGCGCACCACCAGGGCCGAGGCCCCGCGCTCGGCGAACACGCCCGCGATCACCGGCACCAGCTCCCGGAACGCGCAGCCGATCAGGCCCGCGCCCGGCTGCGCCGGATTGGTCAGCGGGCCCAGGATATTGAAGACCGTCGGAATCCCGATCTCACCGCGCGCCTGCGAGGCGAACCGCAGCGACGGATGGAACACCGGCGCGAAACAGAAACCGATCCCGGTCCGCTGCACACACTGCTCGACCGACTCCGGGCCCAGCGCGATCTTCACGCCCAGCGCCTCCAGCACGTCCGCGCCGCCGCTCTTGGAGGAGGCCGCCCGGTTGCCGTGCTTGATCACCGGAACTCCGGAGGCCGCGACCACGATCGAGGACATGGTCGAGATGTTCACGCTGCCCGAACGGTCGCCGCCGGTGCCGACGATGTCCACCGCCGCGCCGTCGTGGCGTACCCGGCGCGCGTGCGAGAGCATGCCCCCGGCCAGCCCGTTCAACTCCGACGGGGTCGGGCCCTTCATCTTCAGGGCCACACCGAAGGCTGCGATCTGCGCCGAGGTGGCGTTATCGGTGAAGATCTCGTTCATCGCCCACGCGGCCTCGTCCGAGGACAGGTCGTTGCCGTCGGTGAGGATGCCGAGAACTTCTCGCCAGCTGCGCGCGCTCATTGCCTTCTCTTCCCGTTGCCGGATGCCCGGACACCAGTGTGGTTCGGAGGCAAGCCTAGTGCCGAGAACCCGACTCCCGGGACTCTCAGGGCGCTTCGTCCCGAACCCCGACTATCGGGGCCGCTCGGCGGGTTGCAGGGCGTCCCAGCCCAGAGCGTCGCCGTCATGACGCTGAGCCAGGCCCGCCATGCGGGAACGCTCCTGGGAGCAGTGCACGGCGTCGAGGATCTGTACTCGCTGCAAGACCAGCTTCGCGGGGTCCGCGGCGGAGACCGAGGCGGTTTCATAGCCGCCCTGCGCGGCAATGACTTGCACCGCATTCACCTGGGCCGCGGGCAGGCGCAAATGGTGCCTGAGCACCACCGGCTGGTCCGCCGTCCAGTCCAGGGCCTTGCCGAGGGCCGCCGAACAGGCCTCCGCGTCATCGAAACTCGATGCCACCACCACCAGATCCGGGCGCGCCGGATCCAGTTGTGTTGCGCCGCCGCGCCCTCGCCACCGCCGCCACCACGACTTCACGTCCACTCCCTCTCACGGGCCCCGAAACGGGCCTCAGCTTCCTCTTACCTGCGCAATCTAGGCTCTGCGGGGACACGCCGGGAACCCCGCGAGAGCCACGCTCGCCCTGGGCTTTCCGACACGGACGACAAAGTTTCGTACCCGCCTACACCTGTCGTACTACGACGAGTCATACTTACCGGCGTGACGACCGCAGTAGGGACCCCAGGATCGGCCATTACCCAGCGTGTGCATTCGCTGAACCGGCCCAACATGGTCAGCGTCGGTACCATCATCTGGCTGTCGAGCGAGCTGATGTTCTTCGCCGGCCTGTTCGCCATGTACTTCGTTGCTCGTGCCCAGGCACACGGCGTCTGGCCGCCGGAGCCGACCGAGCTGAATCTGAAGCTGGCCGTGCCGGTGACCACGGTGCTGGTGCTGTCCTCCTTCACCTGCCAGATGGGCGTTTTCGCCGCGGAGAAGGGCGACGTGTTCGGCCTGCGCCGCTGGTACCTGCTCACCTTCATCATGGGCGCGTTCTTCGTGGCCGGCCAGGGCTACGAGTACACCAACCTCGTGCACGAGGGCACCACGATCTCCAGCTCGGTGTACGGCTCGGTGTTCTACATCACCACCGGCTTCCACGGTCTGCACGTCATCGGCGGTCTCATCGCGTTCATCTTCCTGCTGGTGCGCACCAAGCTCAGCAAGTTCACCCCGGCGCAGGCCACCGCGGCGATCGTCGTGTCGTACTACTGGCACTTCGTCGACATCGTCTGGATCGGCCTCTTCGCGACGATCTACTTCGTCCGCTAATACCGGACACCCGCCGGAGCAGTCAGCCCCCCGCCCCGGCAACCACAAACTTGTACAAGTCGGTTCCGTCTACTCCAAAGGGACACAGATGAGTTCATCTCCCCCGTCAGCGCCAGATCCCGAGGGGATCGGCCAGGCCACCAAGACCCGCAAGCAGCGCCGCATTCGCCGGAAGCTGGCCGGCGGTCTGGTCCTCCTGATGGGCCTCGTCGGAGCCGGCTTCGCGGCATCGGCCCTGACCCCGCAGGCTCAGGTGGCGACCGCGCACGAGGATCAGTCCGCGCTGATCCGCGAGGGCAAGCAGATCTACGACACCTCCTGCGTCACCTGCCACGGTGTCAACCTGCAGGGCGTCCAGGATCGCGGCCCGAGCCTGATCGGCGTCGGTGAGGCCGCGGTCTACTTCCAGGTCTCCTCCGGCCGCATGCCCGCCGCCCGCAACGAGGCGCAGATCGTGCGCAAGCCGGCGAAGTTCGACGCGCACCAGACCGACGCGATCAGCGCCTACGTCCAGGCCAACGGTGGCGGCCCCACCGTCGTGCGCGACGCCAACGGCGAGATCGCCCAGGAATCCCTCATCGAGGGCCGCGACCTCGGCCGCGGTGGCGAGCTGTTCCGCATGAACTGCGCGTCCTGCCACAACTTCACCGGCAAGGGTGGCGCGCTGTCCTCCGGCAAGTTCGCGCCGCCGCTGGAAGAAGCCAGTGAGCAGCAGATCTACCTGGCCATGCTGACCGGCCCGCAGAACATGCCCAAGTTCTCCGACCGGCAGCTGACGCCGGACGAGAAGAAGGACATCGTCGCCTACATCAAGGACCGCATGGAGACCCCGTCCGAGGGCGGCTACGGCCTCGGCGGCTTCGGTCCCGCGACCGAGGGCCTGGCCATCTGGGTCGTCGGCATCGTGGTCCTGGTCGGCTCCGCGATGTGGATCGGTTCCCGGTCATGAGCGAACAGGAGCGAAACACCATGGGGGACAACCCCACCGAACCCACCGATGAGCAGCTCGACGCCATGTCGCGTGACGAGCTGGTCAAGCTCGGCACCGAGCTCGACGGCGTCGACGTCGCCTACCGCGCCCCCCGCTGGCCGGTCGAGGGCACGCGCGCCGAGAAGCGCGCCGAGCGCCGCGTCGCCCTGTGGTTCGGCATCTCCGCGCTCGCGGGTGCCGCGCTGATCGGTGTCTTCCTGTTCTGGCCCTGGGAGTACAAGGGCCGCAACCAGGACGGCAACGCGATGTACACGCTGACCACCCCGCTGTACGGCCTCACCCTCGGCATCGCCGTGCTGGCCATCGGCATCGCGGTCGTGCTCATCCGCAAGCACTTCATCCCCGCCGAGATCTCCATCCAGGACCGCCACGACGGCGCCTCCTCGGAGGTCAACCGGCGCACCCTGGTCGCGCAGCTGCAGGACGCCGCCGACACCTCGACCCTGGGCCGCCGCAAGCTCATCACCCGCACCGCGGGTCTGGGCGCGGGCCTGGTCGGCGTCGGCGCGCTGTTCGTCTTCGTCGGCGGCATGATCAAGAACCCGTGGGCCAAGCGCGACAAGTCGCCGCTGTGGGTCTCGGGCTGGACCCCGGACTACCCGGGCGAGACCGTCTACCTGCGTCGCGACACCGGCCGCCCCGAGGACATCGTCCTCGTCAAGCCGGAGGACCTCGACGGCGGAGCCATGGAAACCGTCTTCCCCTGGAAGGAATCCTGGCG
Organism: Nocardia sp. NPDC056611; assembly: GCF_042792755.1. Lineage (NCBI taxonomy): Bacteria > Bacillati > Actinomycetota > Actinomycetes > Mycobacteriales > Nocardiaceae > Nocardia > Nocardia sp. NPDC056611. The sequence goes on along the minus strand of NZ_JBHTVV010000008.1, from coordinate 163,141 downwards.
CGGTGACGAGCACGCGACCCTGCAGTCGCTGCGCGGCATCCGCAACGCGGTCATGCTGATCCGTCTGCGTCCGCACGACGCCCAGACCGCGATCAAGCGCAAGGGTCAGGAGAGCTTCAACTACGGCGACTACTTCGCCTACTCGAAGATCTGCACCCACCTCGGCTGCCCCACCTCGCTGTTCGAGCAGCAGACCAACCGGATCCTGTGCCCGTGCCACCAGTCGCAGTTCTCGGCGACCGAATGGGGTAAGCCGGTCTTCGGTCCTGCCGCCCGCGCGCTGCCGCAGCTGCCGATCACCGTCAATGCCGATGGCTACCTGGTCGCCGCCGGCGACTTCATCGAGCCGCTCGGCCCGGCCTACTGGGAGCGTCGTTCATGAGCCCTAGCAAAGTGGCCGTCCAGGCCAACGAAATGGACGAGCGCTACCGGCTGGCCGCGTTCGCCAAGCGATCGATCAACAAGGTCTTCCCGACCCACTGGTCGTTCCTGCTCGGTGAGATCGCGCTGTACGCGTTCATCATCCTGCTGCTGTCGGGTATCTACCTGACGCTGTACTTCGACCCGTCCATGTCGGAGACCGTGTACCAGGGCGCCTACCAGCCCCTGCGCGGTGTCACCATGTCGCGGGCCTACGAGACCGCGCTGAACATCTCCTTCGAGGTGCGCGGCGGTCTGTTCGTGCGCCAGGTGCACCACTGGGCGGCGTTGCTGTTCGCGGCGTCGATCATCATCCACCTGTTCCGCATCTTCTTCACCGGCGCGTTCCGCAAGCCGCGTGAGGCCAACTGGGTGATCGGCTCGCTGCTGCTCATCCTGGCCATGTTCGAGGGCTTCTTCGGCTACTCGATCCCCGACGACCTGCTGTCGGGCACCGGTCTGCGCGCCGCCTTCGGTGGTATCACCATGGGCGTGCCGGTGATCGGCACCTGGATGCACTGGCTGATCTTCGGCGGTGACTTCCCGGGCACCATCATCATCCCGCGTCTGTACATCGCGCACGTGCTGCTGCTGCCGGGCATCATCCTGGCGCTCATCGCCGCGCACGTCGCGCTGGTCTGGTACCAGAAGCACACCCAGTTCCCCGGACCGGGCCGCACCGAGAAGAACGTCGTCGGCGCCCGCATCATCCCGGTGTTCGCCGCCGACCAGGGCGCGTTCTTCGCCTTCACCCTGGGCGTCGTCGCCATCATGGGTGGCGTCTTCCAGATCAACCCGATCTGGAACCTGGGTCCCTACAACCCGTCCCAGGTCTCCGCGGGTTCGCAGCCGGACTTCTACATGATGTGGACCGACGGCATGGCGCGTCTCATGCCGCCGTGGGAGCTGTACCTGGGTCGCTACACGATCCCGGCGCCGTTCTGGGTCGCCCTCATCATGGGCCTGGTGTTCACCGTGCTGATCGCCTACCCGTGGATCGAGAAGCGCCTCACCGGCGACACCGCCCGCCACAACCTGCTGCAGCGTCCGCGCGACGTGCCGGTCCGCACCGCCATCGGCGCCATGGCCATCACGTTCTACATGGTGCTGACCCTGGCGTGTGTCAACGACATCCTGTCGCTGAAGTTCGACATCTCGCTGAACGCCACCACCTGGTTCTTCCGCATCGCGCTGCTGCTGGCCCCGCCGCTGGCGTACTTCCTGGCCTACCGCTTCTGCATCGGCCTGCAGCGGTCCGACCGCGCGGTGCTCGAGCACGGCATCGAGACCGGTGTCATCAAGCGGCTGCCGCACGGTGAGTACATCGAGGTCCACCAGCCCCTCGGCCCGGTCGACTCGCACGGCCACCCGATCCCGCTGGAGTACCAGGGCGCCCCGGTGCCCAAGAAGATGGTCAAGCTCGGTTCCGCCGGCAAGCCCGGCACCGGCTCGTTCATGCGCCCCGACCCCGCGTCGGAGCAGGCGGAGAACGTCGCCATCGCCCACGAGGAAGAGCACAAGATGCTCTCCGTGCTGGAAGCGGCCCAGAACGCCGCCTCCGGCAAGCAGACCGATCACTGATCGGATCGTCACCAGGGAAGGCCCCGAGTCGAATTCGACTCGGGGCCTTCCCCGTTCCTGGCCCGGCACCAGCCGAGCTGCAATGATGGTCGGCATGAGCGCTCCCGACGAGCAAGACGCCCAGCGCGTGACAGCCGAGGAGTTCGACGACGGAGCGACCGCCGAACTCGGTGACATCGAGATCGTGGACGGGCGCGTTGTTCAGATGATGGCGCAGAGCCCGCTCCACAGCCGGGTGGTACGACGACTGGCTGGGCTGCTCGAGGCCGCCCGCCGTCCCGGAGGGCCGTGCATGGTGGTGGATTCCGATGTCGCCGCTCGCTTCGCCGACAGCGATTCGGCCGCCGCCGATCGCCGCCTGAACATTCGGTACCCCGATATCTGGATCCGAGACTGCGAGCCATACAACGTCAATACCGTCCGGGACCACATCCTGCTCATCGTCGAAGTGACCTCTGAATCGACGATCGATGCCGACATCACCGACAAGCGGATCCAATACGCCATCGCGGGCGTCCCCCGCTACCTGATCGTCCGACTGGACCAGAAGGAAGAGCGGATCGAGGAAATCGAGGAGTACCGCCTCGACTGGTCCGGTCGCCGGTACCGTGCCCACGACGTCCACCGCCGCGTCCTGCTGCTCGATGATCCGGTCGAGGTGACGATCCCGTTCGACGTGCTGGAACAGGCGTAGCGCGAATCCCGATGTGTCGCCGGATCGTCGGCGAGTATTCGCATCGTCAGGTTGTGGAGTCGGCTGCAGTGGGGTCGGGCTTCGTCCAGATCAGGGAGAAGCGCCACAGCAGGTGGCGGCGGTAGCGGACGCCGGGGAGGAGTTCGGCCGCGGTGCGGCGGGTTTCGGGGTAGGTCTGGGGTGGGGGCCAGACGACGGGGGAGGGGTGGGCCCATTGGGCTCGGAAGAGACGGTCTTTGATGCTGGTGAGGAGGGCTGCCGCCTCCCAGGGGAGATCGGCGGGGAAAGTGCTGCGGGCCATGCCGATGACGGCCAGGGTGCCGCCGGGGCGGAGCAGGGTCCGCATGCGGGTGAGGGCCTCGACGGTGTCCATGTGGTGCAGGGCGGCGACGGAGACGATGCCGTCGAAGGACTCCGGCGGGAAGGGGCGGGTGAGGAAGTCGGCCTCGAGGTAGGTGATGTCGTCGTCCGGGGACTGCTCCCGGGCCAGGGCGATGCTCGCGGGATCGGGGTCGATGCCGGTGACCGTCGCGCCCGCGCGGCGGATTCGCCTGGCCAGCATGCCTTCCCCGCAACCGACATCCAGGACGTTCTCGGCGCCGGAGACCGCGTCGGCCAGCAGCGGGTGGTACTCGATGTTGTGGTTCCAGCGCTCGGCGTCGGGCAGGTACATCACGCCATTCTGGCAGCGATGGGGTGCGGCGGCCGGTCAGTCCGCTGGGTCGAGGGTCGAGCGGGCGGCCTCGGCGCGGTCGGCCCAGGCGAGCCAGGGGCCCGCGCCGAGGCGGGGTTCGCCGTACCCGTCGGTGGTGCGGACGATGCGGGTGCCGGGCTGTTCGAGCCACCGGACCAGCAGGCCCGCCTCCTCGGGGAGGGCGCCGCGCAGCGGGGGGAAGGCGGGGGTGCCGCCGGAGTCCGGGAGGGGTTGGGGGAGGACGGTTTCGGCGGCGGCCGCGAGGCGGTCGACGACGGCCATCGGGGAGATGCCGCGGACCGCGGTGCCCGCGGCGGCCAGGCGGGCGTGGCGGATGATCGCGAACTGCCAGCCGCCGGCGCCGTCGGGGTGGGCGGCAATCAGTTCGGGGATGGCGGCCAGGGCGGTGAGGCGCTGGGTGCGGCGCAGGGCGCGGACCACCGCGACCGTGCGGTCCCGGAGGCGGGCCGCCGCCTCGAAATGTTCTGCGGTGGAAAGTGTTTCGAGTCTCGCGGCGATGGTGTGCAGCAGGGCGTCGTCCACCCCGGTGAACAGGGCGCGGATGGCGGTGGGCGCCGGTTCGTACTCCTCTATATAGAGGGGGCTGTTTTCGGCGGCTGCGGGGCAACCGCCGACGATGGCGGGCTGGCAATCGTGGCGGCCCGTCCGCGGGATGCGGGTGGTGCACGTGCGCAGGCCCGACTGCTCGGCGAGGGTGGCCGCGATCTCCTGGGCATCGGTGCGGGAGGTGAACGGGCCCAGCGCATCCCGGGTCGGGGTGCGCGAGACCGCGAAGCGGGGGAAGGGTTCGTCGGTGAGGGTCAGCCACCACGCGCGTTGCGGGAACTTCGAGCGCCGGTTGTAGGGCGGGGTGTGGGCGATCAGCAGCCGCAGCTCGCGCACGCCCGCCTCCAGGCCGTGCGCGCATTCGACATGATCGACGCGGGTGGCCAGCTGCACCATCTCGCGCATGCGCGGGCGGGTGTCGGAGCCGGTGAAGTAGTTGCGGACGCGGCGGCGCAGATTCACCGCCGTCCCTATATAGAGGACTTCGTCGGAGGGGCCGCGGAACAGGTACACGCCCGGGGTCGCCGGAAGGTCCGCGGCCATCACGCGTTTCGCGCGCTGACGGCGGGTCACCTCGGGGAGATAGTCGAGCAGCTCGGTGAGACTGTGCACGCCCTGATTGCCGACCCGGGCGATCAGCGCGTGCAGCACGTCGACTGTCGCCTTGGCGTCGTCGAGGGCGCGGTGCGTCGGCCGGGTCTCCGCGCCGAGCAGCTGGGCCAGGTACCAGAGCTTGGCCGAGGGCGCCTCGTCCTTGGGCAGCACGCGGCGGGCCAGCTGGACGGTGCACACGTGTTGGAAGGCGGGCCAGGGCAATGCACACTTCGTGGCGGCGGCCTTCAGGAAGCCCAGATCGAAGCGGGCGTTGTGGGCGACCAGCACCGCTCCGCGCGCGAACTCCAGGAATCCGGGCAGCACCTGCTCGATCCGGGGCGCGTCGATCACCATGGCGGTCGTGATGCCGGTGATCTGCACGATCTGCGGCGGGATGGCGCAGCCGGGATTGACCAGGGTCGCGAACTCGCCGAGCACCTCGCCGCCGCGCACCTTGACCGCGCCGATCTCGGTGATCGAGTCGCCCTCGGGGCTGGTTCCGGTGGTCTCCAGGTCCACGACCACGAACGTTGTGTCATAGAGCGGGGTTTCGAGCTCATCGAAGGCCAGCTGTCCGGACACGAGGGGCAAGCGTAGGCGCAGGGTCCGACAACTCCGCCCGAAGTTGATCTTTCGAGGCCACCTGGGGAAATGCTCGAATATGGGATGGCGATTCTCGAGATGAAATCCTCGAATTGAGCGAATATGCAGCTTTGTGGCCAGGGTCACAGTTATTCGCAAAATGGATCAATTTTGTTGGGGAGGGCGGTTGGTTCGGACTCGCGCGGGGCGGGTGCTGGCCCGGTGCCCCGCGCCCGGGCGCGCCGGATGTCGGTCCGGGAATCCCCCAGGTCGCGGACCACGGCTCTGACCTGGAGTTATACGGAATTCGCCAAGGTCGGAGGGGCCTTGGGCAGGCACTTGCTACCGGCGGGTAGCTCTCAGGACGCTCTCAGAAAAATGGCCGCTGTTATCGTTTCGTGATTGTTGTGACGTTTGTCGCACCGAAATGCGAGTGCGCAACAATTTTGAGTCACGCGCCGGCGGCCTTGGCTTTACAAAGCACCGTTATGTCCTCGTAATCTTCCTGAGACCTCGCGGAGTCCGACGCACCACCGGGTGCGGCGTCGCGGGGCAGATTGGAAGTACCTCACCATGGCGACCACCACCGTCAAGCGACAGGTCCGGGGCATGCAGCGCACTGCGCGTCGCGCCGCCGCGGCCGGTGCCGTCGGCGCTGCCACGCTGAGCGCGCTGCTGCTGCCCGCCACGCCCGCGTCGGCCCAGCCGGTCAACACCCCCGTCGGAACCATCGACGTGCCCGACGCCATCCAGCTTCCCGCCGGGATCCCGGGCCTGCCCGAGTCCCTGCCGATCACCATCCCGGCCCTGCCCGGCATCGCCGTTCCGGGTGTCCCGGCTCCGGGTCCGCAGCGCAGCTTCCGTCAGGCCGCGGTCGACGCCGCCATGAGCCGCATCGGCGACCCCTACGTGTACGGCGCCGCGGGCCCGAACGCCTTCGACTGCTCGGGTCTGGTGCAGTGGTCCTACGCGCAGGCCGGTGTCAGCCTGCCGCGCACCAGCTACGAGCAGGCCGGCGCGGGCAGCCCGGTCTCCTACGATGCCCTCGAGCCGGGCGACGTGGTGTCGTTCTACGGCGGCGGCCACTCCGGCATCTACATCGGCGACGGCAATGTCGTGCACGCGTCGACCTCCGGTCAGCCCGTCAAGGTCGCCCCGATCTCGTCGATGCCGTTCTCGGGCGCCACGCGTATCTGATCCCTGGCTCTACCGGGGGATTCGTCCCCCAGCCGACCGCGGGCGGACGACCCGCGGGGGAAACGGCGACCGTAATGCTTCCGTGGCCTGCTGGACACAAGCGGTCGCCGTTTCGTAATCTTACCGAGACCTTCTGACCGGCTCGGGGTAAGAGAACGGGACGACACCAGCGGTGGCAGCGCAGCAGCGACATCAGCGGACACACAGTGAGCGGACCAGGCGACTGGTAGGAGGAGCCTTCACGGTCGGGGCTCTCATGGTCGGCACCTACGGCGGCTACGGCTTCGCCGGAGCCGATCCGGTGGCCGCACCGGCTTCCGCCGGGGACGCGGTGCAGAAGCTCATCGATCTCTCCCGGCAGTCCGAGCAGATGAATCAGCAGGCGCTCGACGCCCAGGCCGATCTCGACGCCAAGTCCGCCACCGCGGACGCCGCCGACCAGCGCGCCGCCGACGCGGCCGCCACGCTGGACGCCGCCAAGGCCGAAATCCGCCGCTACCAACCGGTCATCGAACGCGCCGCGACCTCCGCGCTGCTCGGCAGCCGCACCAACCGGATCACCTCGCTATTGGTCAGCAATTCGCCGCAGCAGCTGCTCGACCAGATGTCGATCGTGGACCTGGTGGGCGCGCGCACCAATGATCAACTGGCCCAGTATCAGAAGGCCACTGCCGCGGCCGCCACCGCCGAATCCGGCGCCCGCGCCGCCGCCGACTCCGCGCGTGCCGCCAGCGCCGCCGCCGACCGGGTCCGTACGGACCTGGAGGCCAAACGCGCTGCGCTGCAAGGCTCGATGGCCCAGGTCATTGCCGCGTGGGGCCAGCTCTCGGCCGGTGACAAGTCCGCGCTGGCGGGCTCCATGTTCCCGCCCGGCTTCGATCGTGACAGCCTGCTCAAGGGCTTGGTCCCGGGTTCGGGCACCAGCGCGCTGGCCGCGGGCCTGACCCGCGTCGGCGATCCGTACGTCTGGGGCGCCACCGGACCGGACCAGTTCGACTGCTCCGGCCTGGTGCAGTGGGCCTTCCATCAGGTCGGCAAGAGCGTGCCGCGCACTTCGCAGCAGCAAGCCGGATACGGCACGCCGGTCGACCAAAAGGACCTGCAGCCCGGTGATGTGGTCTTCTTCTACTCGGACATCTCGCATGTGGGCATCTACGCCGGCAACGGTTTGATGCTGCACGCTTCGACATTCGGCGTTCCCGTCCAGGTCGCGCCGCTGGGTTCGACACCGTTCCATTCGGCTCGTCGGTACTGAACGAGAGGCGGCGATGAGCGCTCTGCGGCAGGTCCGCGGCTGGCTGTCGGCGAAACGGCGGTTCCAGTTCGTGCTCACCCTGGTCATGGTCAGCGCCCTGACCGCCGCGTGCGGCGCGCTGCTCATGCTGCCGAACTCGGTGCTGCCGACGCTGCGCGCCGTGGTGCCGGGCCAGGACGCGAGCCAGGCCACCGATCCGCAGGTGCCGCTGGTGAAGCGGTCCATGGACGCCTACGGGAAGGTGGTCGCCGAACCGGTGCCGACCGGATCGGGCCGAACCGGCATCGTGCTCGGCCATCCGGGCCAGCGCGCCGATCTCGATGTGCTGGCGAGCGAACTCGCGGCATCCACCGCGGCGGTCTCCGCGCTGTGGGGTCAGGACTGGAATCGGGCGCCGGTCGTGGTGGTCGCCTCCAGTCCTTCGGAATTCGCGGCGCTGACCCGCGCCACCGGTGACGTGCCCGCCGAGGTCGCCGCCTCCACCATCGCCGACCCGTACCGGCCCGGTACGCAATTGACCGGGCAGCGCGTGGTTTTCGGGCCCGACGCCGGACGCCGGCTGGGCGCGGACGGCCTGCGCTCGGTGCTGCGTCACGAACTCACCCACATGGCCAGCCGTGCGGTGACCGTCGACGGTTCGCCGATGTGGATGCTCGAGGGTTTCGCCGAGTATTCGGCGCACCGCGGCATGCGCCACCCGATCGCCCAGATCGCCCCGACCCTCACCGCCCGCGCCCGCGCCGGTGACCTGCCCGCCGATCTCCCCGCCGACGCGATGTTCGAACCGTCCAGCGGCAAGGCCTCGCTCGCCTACGAACAGGGCTGGTCCGCCTGCGCTTTCATCGCCGACCGCTACGGCGATCAGACCCTGGTCGACCTGTACCGGCAGCTGGCTTCCGGGCCGAAGGACCGGGCCGCCGTGGAAGCCGTGCTGCGCGACTCGCTCGGCACGACCTCTACCGACCTGGTCGGCCAGTGGCGCGCCTGGCTCACCAGCCGTACGACCGAGGGCGCGTAAAGCCGCCTGGTCCGCGGGTGCAGTAGGTTTGTGGCATGGGGCGAACTCTGCTGGTTACCAATGATTTCCCGCCGCGACCCGGCGGGATTCAGTCGTATCTGCACGCGCTCGCCCAACAGCTGCCCGCCGACGAGCTGGTGGTGTACGCGCCGCGCTGGAAGGGCGACAGCCACTGGAAGTTCGACGCGCAGCAGCCGTTCCAGGTGGTGCGGCATCCCACGACACTGATGCTGCCGACGCCGCTGGTCGCGCGCCGGGCCAGGAAACTGCTACGCGACGAGCAGTGCGACCGGGTGTGGTTCGGGGCGGCGGCGCCGCTGGCGCTGATGTCGCCGGTGTTGCGCAAGGCCGGGGCCGAACGGATTCTCGCCTCCACCCACGGCCACGAGGTGGGCTGGTCGATGCTGCCCGGCGCGCGGCAGGCGCTGCGCGTCATCGGCGATCACACCGATGTCGTCACCTATGTCAGCAAGTACACGCGGCGGCGGTTCGCGGCGGCGTTCGGGGCGCAGTCGGCGCTCGAATACCTACCGCCCGCTGTGGATGCCGAGGTGTTCAAGCCGGATCCGGCCGCGCGTGCCGAACTGCGGGCGCGCTACGGGCTGGGGGACCGGCCGACCATCCTGTGCCTGTCGCGGCTGGTGCCGCGCAAGGGCCAGGATGCGCTGATCGCGGCCATGCCCGACATCCGCAAGCGGGTCAAGGGCGCGGTGCTGGTGATCGCGGGCGGCGGACCGTACGAGCAGAAGCTGCGCGAACTGGTCGCGGCCCTGGGCGTTTCCGACAGTGTGGTGTTCACCGGCCGGGTGCCGTCGCAGGAGCTGGCCGCCCACCACACCATCGCCGACGTGTTCGCCATGCCCTGCCGGACCCGGGGCGCCGGCCTGGACGTCGAGGGTCTGGGCATCGTGTTCCTGGAGGCCTCGGCCACGGGAGTGCCGGTGATCGCGGGCAATTCGGGCGGTGCGCCCGAGACCGTGCGTGAGGGCGAGACCGGCCGGGTGGTCAACGGCCGCAAGCTGGAGTCGCTCGCCGACGCCATCGTCGACATCCTCTCCGACCGCGACGCGGCGGCCGCCATGGGCGCGGCGGGCCGCGCCTGGGTGCAGCAGCAGTGGCGCTGGGACCTGATGGGTCAGCGACTACAGCAGCTGCTGGACCCGAACCATGCAGCGATGGGTACTGGGCGCTGAGGCCGCACCAGAAGGTTCGCGGCCGTCTCGATTCTGGACTGCGGCTTGATCGACCTCCGCCTTGGAGCGGGGGAGCGAAGCGGAGGAGCGGAGGAGGGAAGAATCGAGACTTCGGGGCCGCGAACCCGCCCGGAGCGAAGCGTAGGGCAAGATAGGCACTGTGAGCAGTATCCAGGTTGCCGATATGACTTTCATCGCCGCGCCGGGCGAGGCCGTCGCCGAGATCTTGGCTGATCGCGGGCGCTGGCGTCAGTGGTGGCCGGACCTGCAATTGGACGTGCGGGAAGATCGGGGCGACAAGGGAATCCGGTGGACCGTCAGCGGGGGCGCCGAGGGCACCATGGAACTCTGGCTCGAGCCGATGCTGGACGGCGTCCTCATGCATTACTTCATGCACGCCGAACCGCGCGGCGGCGTCGCCGGTATGTCCGGGCGTGACCTGCTGGCGCTCAACCGCACCCGCCGGGTCGCGGGCAAGGTCATGTCGTTCGAGATCAAGGCCCGCCTGGAGGCGGGGCGCAAGGCCGGGGTCGCGCCCGCGGCCGCTCACTAGAAAGGAAGCGTTGCCGCCCATGGCCGATCGAACTCAGCGGTCGATCGTGATCGACGCCCCCTCGGACCGAGTGATGGCCGTCATCGCCGACCTGGAGTCGTATCCGGAATGGGTCTCCGCGGCCCGCTCGGTCGAGGTCCTCGACAAACTACCCGACGGCCGGGCCCGCACCGCGCGCTTCGTGCTGGACGCCGGGGTCGTCAAGGACACCTACACGCTGGCCTACACCTGGCGGCCCGACGGCCGCGCGGTCAGCTGGAGCCTGGTCGCCGGGGAACTGCAGAAGGCGCAGGACGGCACCTACGAACTGATCGCCCTGCCCGACGGCACCACCCAGGTGGTCTACGAGCTGACCGTCGACCTGAACATTCCGATGATCGGCATGTTCAAACGCAAGGCGGAGAAGGTCATCACCGACACCGCCCTCAAGGAACTCAAGAAACGGGTCGAAGGCTGACCGCCGGCGGTACCGAACGCCCGACCCGCCCCGCCGCCCGAGTCGAGCTGTTCATCGGCAAGGGCGGCGTCGGAAAGACCACCCTCGCCTGCGCGACCGCGATCGCCTACGCGCGGACCGGGCGGCGGGTGCTGCTGGCCTCCCTCGATCAGGCGCACTCCCTGGGCGACGCGCTCGGCTACCGGCTGCGGCACGGCGCGAAACCGGCGGTGGCCAGCGTGCCGCTGCCCGTGTTCGCCACGGCCGCACCGGATCTCGCGAGCGACCCCGAGGCCACCGATCCGGGGCTGCCGGTGGTCGGGTCCGCCGCCGCGCCGACCCTCGATGTCATCGAGGTGGATTCGCTGGCGCTGCTGGAGGATCGGTTCCGGCAGGTGCTGATGATGGCCTCCGGCGCCGGGCACGAGCACGGATTCGATCTGGGCGCACTGGATCCCGCCGAGCTCACCGGGCTGCCCGGGGTGCAGGAACTGCTGGCGCTGCTGGAGATCACGCAGTTCGCCAAGGACAAGCGGTGGGACGTGATCGTGCTGGACTGCCCGCCCTCGGCGGACATGCTGCGCATCGTCACCGCCCCCGACACCCTGCTCGGCTACCTGGAACGGGTGTGGCCCGCGCACTCTCGCACCATGGAGGCCATCGGCGCCGACTTCCGCAAGGCGGTGCTGGCGGTGACCGTCGAGCAGATCGTGGAGGCGGTGACCGAAGCCCGTGACCTGCTGGCGGATCGGACCCGCACCGGCGCGCGCCTGGTGACCGTCGCAGAACAGGTGGCGGTGGCCGAATCGGCGCGGGTGCGCTCGGCCGCCGCCCTGCTGGGCCTGCGCCTGGACGCGGTGCTGGTCAACAAGGTGCTGCCGGAGATGCCGGGGCCGCATCCGGCCGCGCCGCCGCATCCGGCCGTGCAGTGGTACTTCAACCGGCGCGGTGAGCAACTCGACGTGGTGACCGAACTGCGCAAGCGGCTGCGCGAGGTTCCGGTGCAGGTGGTGGGGCATGCCGGGACCGAACCGGTAGGGCTGGGCTCGCTGGCCGCACTGTCCTACGCGGTGGACGCGAGTGGTAACTGGGTGGGATGGCGTCCGGTCCCTATGCTTGGCACAGATGCGGACGGGGCGCCGCCCGTCGCCGCCGAACCGGTGGTCAGGCTCGAGTCCGGGGCGGGGGTGGCTTCGGTGTTCGCGATGCGCATGCATCTGCCGGTGGTCGATGCGTCGACGCTGCGGCTGGGACGAGTGGAGGACGATTTGATCGTGGGAGCGGACGGGGTCCGGCGGCGATTGCGGCTGGCCCCGGTATTGCGGCGGTGCACGGTCGACGCCGCCGAACTCGACGGCGACCACCTGGTGATCCGCTTCCGGCCCGACCCGCAGGTCTGGCCGAAATGACGACCACGCACCACCCGCGCCCCGGCCAACCGGACGAGAACCTCGGCGAATTCGCCGAGGAGCTACGGCTGCTCGCCGAAGCCCTGCTCGAACGCGTGGAACCGGTGCTGCGCCGCACCGCCTCCGACGGGCGCACCGAATGGTCCAGTTGCAGTTGGTGCCCGGTGTGCGCGGCCGCCGCGATCGTGCGCGGCGAGCACCACGACGTGGTGGCCGCCATCGCCGAACACGGCACCGCCATCGTGACCGTGCTGCGCGAGGCGCTCGCGGGGGTGCCGGTGGACCCGGTGATCCCGCCGGATCTGGATCCGGAATCGCCGGAATATCAAGCCTGGCATCGGTATTCGCACGGGGCCGGAACCGGGTCCGGCACAGGCGATCGGCCGTTCGCCGACGCCTACGCGAACGCCCGCGGCGAACACGACGAGAAGGACGGGCCGGGCGAGGGATCCGAGTCCACGGCGAGCGCAGCCGAATCCGCCGGCCACCACGGCGCGGCCGCGAACCTCGCGGCGGTGTTCGCGCGCTTCGTCGCGGGCGCGCAGGGTCGTGCCGCGGCTCGCGTCCGGGCCCACCACAACGACGACGAGTCCGACGAACCGATGGGGCCGGGCCCCGGTGCCGCGCGCCGGCCCGAGGACCCGGACCCGGTGTCGGGCACGGGCTTTCGCGCCGCGAACGGTGCGGACGATCGGGCCGGGGCGGCGGCGCAACCGTTCGGGCCGCCGGTGGCACGCCCCGCCGACGACCCCGGCCGATCGGCTGACGCGGGCGGGCCCGCCGCGGGACCGTCCGGTCGTGAAGCCTCCGCGCCCGGCCGCGCCGCGCAGTCCGGGCGGCGGCCGACACGCGGCAGGTATGTGCCCATCGACATAACCATCAAGGCATGACGGGCGGTGTGGATGTGCCGTTGACCGTGGGTATCGATGTGGGCGGCACCAATATTCGGGCGTCGGTGGTGGACGGTGGGGGCGAAGTCCTCGACACCGTCACCGCGCCGACCCCGCATTCGGCGCGCGCCCTGGAGGACGGCCTGGCCCGCGCGGTGCACGAACTGCGCGGCCGCCACGCCATCGGCGCGGTCGGGCTGGCGGTGGCGGGTTTCGTCGACGAGGACCGCGCCACCGTGCGTTTCGCCCCGCATCTGCCGTGGGAGGACGCCCCGGTCGCGCAGCGGCTCACCGATCGGCTCGGCCTGCCGGTGATCCTGGAGCACGACGCCAATGCCGCGCTGTGGGCGGAGTACCGGTTCGGCGCGGCGGCGGGCGGGCGCAATGTGGTGCTGGTGGCCATCGGCACCGGCATCGGCGCGGCCCTCTTGATCAACGGCCAGCTGTATCGCGGAAGCTACGGCGTCGCACCGGAACTCGGGCATCTGCAGGTCGTCCCGAACGGCCGGGCCTGCGCGTGCGGCAAGCGTGGCTGCTGGGAACGGTATTGCAGCGGAACCGCTCTGGTGGACACCGCCCTGGAACTGCTGGCCACCGACCCGCAGCGTTCCACGGTGCTGGCGCGCGAGGCGGGCCGGGACCCGGGCTCGCTGACCGGTCGCCGGGTGGCGGGCGCGGCCCAGGACGGCGACCCGGTCGCCCTCGAGGTGATGGCGGACTTCGCGCGCTGGCTCGGCCTGGGTCTGGCCTTCGTGAGCGACATCTTCGACCCGGACCTGATCGTGGTGGCCGGCGGCGTCAGCAGTTCGGCCCCGCTGTTCCTCGACGAGGCCCGCGAGCACTACGCCGGTTCCATCACCGGCGCCCGCCACCGCCGCCTGGCCCGTATCCGCACCGCCCAATTGGGTGAGGCCGCGGGCATGATCGGCGCGGCGGAACTGGCGCGCGCGGCGGTGCTCGCGAAGTCCGCCGCCGTGCCGGTCGCGCCGGCTCGCCGCTGATCCGTACCTGCTCACCGGGTTCCGTATTCCGGAGCATGGGACGTTCGTCCCGACATTGGAGAATCCGGTCACCACGGTTGGTTGCTCTCAGGTCTCAGCGGTAGGGTAGGCAAGCGAGTGTGGTGCCCGCAATGAGGCCGGTCCCGGGTATCGAAAACAGGGGAAAGGACGCAATGTTCTACTGGCTGCTGAAGTTCGTCTTGGTAGGGCCACTGATGCATCTCATCAACCGGCCCGAGGTCGAGGGCGTCGAGAACATTCCCCCGAAGGGTGCGGCCATTCTGGCCGGCAACCACCTGTCGTTCACCGACTGGCTGTTCACCCCGCTGATGAGCCCTCGCCGGATCACCTACCTGGCCAAGGCCGAATACTTCACCACCCCCGGTCTCAAGGGTCGGCTGCAGAAGTTCTTCTTCTCCGGCACCGGCCAGTACCCCATCGATCGTTCCGGTGCGGACGCCGCCGAGTCGGCGCTCAACACCGCGCGCAAGCTGCTCGGTGAGGGCCGCCTGGTCGGCCTGTACCCCGAGGGCACTCGTTCGCCCGACGGCCGCCTCTACAAGGGCAAGACCGGTGTGGCACGCCTCGCCCTGGAGACCGGAGTGCCGGTGATCCCGGTCGCCCTGATCGGCACCGACGAGGTGTGCCCGCCCGGTCCGTTCCGCTGGCGGCCGCGCAAGGTGACCGTGAAGTTCGGTGCGCCCATCGACTTCTCGCGCTACGAGGGCATGGGCGGCAACCGCTTCGTCGAGCGCGCCGTCACCGACGAGATCATGTACGAGCTGATGCGGATGGGCGACCAGGAGTACGTGGACGTCTACGCCGCGAGCCTGAAGAAGGGCGTGCCCTCGGGCAGCCGCCCCGACGCCGACCGCGTCCCGGAGACCCTGGCGAGCTAGTCCCGTCGGCTGGAACCGGAAAAGGCCCCGGGAGACCAAGTCTCCCGGGGCCTTTCGTCTGCCCGGTATCGCGGCTCAGACCGCCTGCAGGCGCCGGTGGGCTTCGATGGCCTCGAACTTCGCGAGGTTGTGGCGGGCGTCGGCCAGCGCGTCGTGCGCGTCCTTCGGCACCGGCGGCAGCGGCGGGCGGCCGTGCTGGTCCCAGTGCTGGCGCAGTTCGTTGGTGTAGCGGGGCAGCGCGTTGGGCAGGTCCACCATGGAACCCCACAGCTGGCACAGTGCGACGTGGTCGTAGGCACCGACCCAGGCCCACAGTTCGGGTTCCACGCCGGGGCGCGGGACCAGGAACTTGTAGAGGTCGTCGCGGATGCGCTGACGGGAACGCCATAGCGGCGAGGACGGCGCCGGTAGCTTCGGCAGCACATTGCGGCGGACGAACGGGCCGGCCTTCTCGGGGTCGAATTCGGTGGAGACCGCGTAGAACTCGCGTCCGTCCTCACAGACCACCGCGATGGAGACGAGGTCGATGACGGTGCCGTCCTCGATGAATTCCGAATCGTAAAAGTACCGCAATGAGATGGGTCTCTCCTCAGCTCGGGTCCGGGATGCTTCCGGGCAATCCGGTCCCAGCCTAGGCGGCGGCGCCACGCGGTCCGAGCGCGGTGTGAGCAATTCAAGCCCTGGGGGTAGTCCGGTTCATCCGGAGCAATCCGTATTCTGAAACCGTGAACTGGACCGTCGACGTACCGATCGATCGCTTGCCGGAACTTCCTCCGCTGCCTGACGAGCTCCGTCGGCGTCTCGACGAGGCGCTCGCCCGACCGGCCCTGCAGCAGCCGTCCTGGGATCCCGAGCAGGCCGAGAAGATGCGCACCGTCCTCGAGAGCGTGCCGCCGATCTGCGTGCCCGCCGAGGTCGAGGAACTGCGCCTACGCTTAGCCGAGGTAGCGCGCGGCGAGGCTTTCCTCATGCAGGGTGGTGACTGCGCGGAGACCTTCGCCGACAACACCGAACCCCACATCCGCGGCAATATCCGCACCCTGCTGCAGATGGCGGTGGTGCTCACCTACGGCGCGAGCCTGCCCGTGGTGAAGGTGGCCCGCATCGCGGGCCAGTACGCCAAACCCCGTTCCGCCGACGTCGATTCGCTGGGCCTCAAGTCCTACCGCGGCGACATGGTGAACTCGCTGGTCGCCGACGCCGGGCTGCGCGAGCACGACCCGTCGCGCCTGGTCCGCGCCTACGCCAACGCCTCCGCGGCGATGAACCTGGTGCGTTCGCTGACCTCGGCCGGAATGGCCGATCTGCACAAGGTGCACGACTGGAACCGCGAGTTCGTGGCGCAGTCCCCGGCCGGGGCCCGCTACGAGCAGATGGCCACCGAGATCGACCGCGCGCTGGCGTTCATGAAGGCCTGCCGGGTCAACGACCCGAACCTGTCCAGCGCCCGCCTCTACGCCAGCCACGAGGCGCTGGTGCTCGACTACGAGCGGGCCATGCTGCGCCTGAGCGAGCACCCCGTCACCGGGGAGCCGGTGCTCTACGACCTGTCGGCGCACTTCCTGTGGATCGGTGAGCGCACCCGGCAGCTCGACGGCGCGCACGTCGGGTTCGCCGAGCTGATCGCCAACCCGATCGGCCTCAAGATCGGCCCGAGCACCACGCCGCAGCAGGCCGTGGAGTACGTCGAGCGCCTGGACCCCAACAACGAGCCCGGCCGCCTGACCATCGTGGCCCGCATGGGCAACCAGAAGGTCCGCGACGTGCTGCCCCCGATCATCGAGAAGGTGCAGGCCACCGGCCACCAGGTGATCTGGCAGTGCGACCCCATGCACGGCAACACCCACGAGGCGTCCACCGGTTACAAGACCCGCCACTTCGACCGCATCGTCGACGAGGTGCAGGGCTTCTTCGAGGTGCACCACGCGCTGGGCACCCACCCGGGCGGCCTGCACATCGAGCTCACCGGTGAGAACGTGACCGAATGCCTCGGCGGCGCGCAGGACATCTCGGACCTCAACCTGGAGGAGCGCTACGAGACCGCGTGCGACCCGCGCCTGAACACCCAGCAGTCCCTCGAACTGGCCTTCCTGGTCGCGGAGATGCTGCGCTAGAGGGCGGATGTATGAAATGAGCCCGGACCGCGAAAGCGGTTCGGGCTCCTTCGTTTTCCGAGCTCTCTGAGTGCTGTCGTGCGCTACGAGCGGTTACGGTATCGCCACGATGGTGACGGTGGAACCGGGTTCGACCGCGTCGCCGGGGGCGATGCTCTGCGAGATGACGATCGAGCTGTCATTGCTGGCCAGCTGGCGCACGGTGACCGACAGCCCCATTTGCTGGAGCTTGCCGCGCGCGGTACCGACATTGGCGCCCAGCAGATTCGGCATGTCGAGGGCGCTGTTGACGATGAGGACCACGCCGGTGCCGGATTCGGCGCTGGCGCCCGCGGCCGGATCGGTGCCGATCACCTGACCGGACTTGATCTTCGGATCGAACTGCTCGCGAGTGGAGCTGACGGTCAGCCCGGCCTTCTGCAGGGCGATCTTGGCCTCCTCCTGCGTCTTGCCGCGCAGGTCCGGCACCTTCACCGGCAGGGATCCCTTGCTGCGGTAGACCTTCACCTGGCCGTTGGCCGGGAGGACGGTGCCGGGCGCCGGATCCACCTTGGCGAGCGAGCCTTTCGGTGCGCTACTGCCCACTTCGCCCGCGTCCACGGGGGTGAGCCCGGCGTCTCTGATGGCCTTGTTGACCGAGCTGAGGTCCTGGCCGGGGCTCACGTCCGGAACCTTCGGCTTGCCGCTGGAGACCAGCACCGCGACCAGGGAGCCCTTGGTGACGCGGGTGCCGGCGGGCGGATCGGTGCCGACCACATTGCCGACCGGGATCATGTCGGAGGGCTTGTTGCGGGTCTCGGTGGTGAAGCCCGCGTCCTGGAGCGTGGAGACCGCTTTCTGGGTGTCCATGCCGGCGATCGTGGGCACCGGCGAATAGCGCCCGACGCCCAGCCACCAGCCGCCGATGCCCAGCAGCACCGCCAGCGCGACCACGATGCTCAGCCACACGACGACCCGGCGCCGCGACTTGCCGCGATCCTCGATCAGATCCGAGCCGGGGTGCTGGGGGCCCGGCGGCGGGGCGTAGTCGTGCTGCCGGTACTCGGCCGGGATCTCGCGCGCCGCGGTCATGACCCGGGTGTGCTGGGGCTGCTGGGGTGGCGCGAACACGGTCGGCGGGTCGGCCGGGAGCCTCGTGGTGGCGTCGGCCTGGAACCGGGTGGTCTGGTCCGCCGCGCCCGGAATTGGCCGCGACGGGGGATGCACGGGGCCGCGCGGGGCGGGCGTGGGCCCGACGCGGTACTTGGCGCTGAGGTGCTCGGCGGATTCGGTCGGCGCGGGCACCCGGTAGTCCGGCAGTTGCAGTTCGCGGGCCACGCGGCGCAGTTCGTCGGCCATCTCGGTGGCGTTGGAGAACCGGTGCATGGGTTCGCGGGCGGTGGCGTGCGCGACCAGTTCGTCGATCTCGGCGGGCACGCCGCCGATCAGGCGGCCGGGCGCGGGCACGTCCTTCTCGACCCGCTGCAGGGCGATCGAGAGCGAGTTGTCGCCGGTGAACGGGGTTCGGCCGGTGAGCATTTCGAAGATCAGGATGCCCGCGGAGTAGACGTCGCTGCGGGCGTCGGCGCTGCCGCTGGTGACCTGCTCGGGGGAGAGGTAGGCGGCGGTGCCGAGAATGACGCTGTCGGAGGTGATCTTGGCCTCGGCGACGGCGCGCACCAGACCGAAGTCGGCGATCTTCACCTCGCCGGAGTCGGAGATGAGCACGTTCTCCGGCTTGATGTCGCGGTGCACCAGCCCGGCCGCGTGGGCCACGCCGATGGCGTAGAGCACGGGTTCGGCGACGGCGCGCACCGCGTGCGGGGGCATGGGGCCGCGTTCGCGCAGCAGTTCGCGCAGGGTGCCGCCCTCGACCAGTTCCATGATGAGGAACGGGTGGTCACCGTCCACGCCCTGGTCGTAGACCGCCACCAGGGAGGGGTGTTTGAGCTTGGCCACCGCTCTCGCCTCGAGTTCGAAGCGGGTGAGGAATTGCGGGTCGGAGGCGAACTTCGGGTCCATCACCTTGATGGCGACCGGTCGGTCCAACCGGGTGTCCACCCCCCGGAACACCATGGACATACCGCCACGCGCGATCGGCGCGTCGATGCGGTAGCGCCCTTCCAGCATCTGGCCGATCAACTGCGACCCTTCCGATTTTCGTCAATGCCGCCCAGCGCGGCTCACCCGATGGTAGCCGCGTCGGGGTGTGATGCGACTGTGGCGACGCGAGAGACTACCGTGGTCGGCGTGAGTGCCTTTCCTTGCAGCGAAGACGTCCTGCCGGATTCGGTGACCCTGATCCCGCTGCCCGACGTGGCCGAGCAGCTGGGCATGGTGGTGACCCGGGTCCATCAGATGCTGCGTGACCATCAGATCATCGCGGTCCGCCGGGACGGTATCGCCGGTGTCCCGAAGGAGTTCTTCGACTCCACCGGCGCTATCGCCAAGCACCTGACCGGTCTGTTCACGGTCATGCGTGACGGCAAGTACACCGACGAGGAAATCCTCGAGTGGATCTACACCGAGGACGAGACCCTGCCCGGCCGTCCCATCGACGCCATCCACGGGCCGCTGGCCCGCGAAGTGATCCGCCGCGCCGCCGCGGATCCCTTCTGACATAGATCGACCGCGGACGCGGTCAGTTCCCGAGGGGACTGGCCGCGACCAATTCGCGTGCCGCGACCCGGAGCCGGCGATGCTGGGGGACGACCGCGCGGCTCGTGAAGACCGCGTAGTCGGCGCGCTCGATCTCGTCGAGGATGCCGCCGTAGAGCGTGGCCGCCGTCCGGATGGCCGGGCGCACGCGCGGGGCCAGCAGCTCGATGCCGGGGGTCGCGCGACGGTAGACACCCCTGTTGACCGCGATCAGATGCGCCAGCGCACGCCGCACCCGCGGCTCGGTCCGACCGGATTCGCGGCAGTGGAACAGCAATTCGTCGTCCACGCCGAAGGCCGCCAGTTCGTCGGCGGGCAGGTACACCCGGCCGCGGCCCAGATCCTCGCCGACGTCGCGCAGGAAGTTGGTGAGCTGGAAGGCCTCCCCGAGCGCGGCCGCGGCCGGTTCGGCCTCGGCGACCGGGACGACGGTGCCCAGCACCGGCAGCAGTTGCAGCCCGATGGCGGCCGCCGAGCCGCGCATGTAGTCCTCGAGCTCGCCCATCGTGGGGTAGCGGTCGCGGTATTGGGGCGCGCCCGGAATGTCCATGCGCATGGAGTCGAGGAACACCCAGAAGTGTTCGGCGGCAATCGAGTACCGGCGGATGGTGTCGGAGACCGCGAGCAGCACCCGCTGTTCGCGGCTGTCGCCCGGTGCGGTGGGCGCGTCGGCCAGGCGGGCCCGCAGTTCGTGTTCGATCCGGTCGAGCCGGGCCGCGGATTCGGCGGCGCGGCTGGGCGCGTCGCTCGCGTCGACGACGTCGTCGACCAGGCGGGCGAACGCGTACAGCGCGTGCACGGCCGGTCTTCGCTCGGGTTCCAGCAGCCGGGTCGCGAGGAAGTAGGTGCGTCCGTGGGCGGCGGCGATGCGGCGGCAGTCGCGGTAGGCGCGGTCCAGCATCACGCGGGGCTGGGCGCGGGCGCGCCGCCGAGCTGATCGGAATGCGGGCGTCCGGCACGCAGTTTCAGCGGATCCACCTTGCACAGCGAAACCGCCGCCACCACGGCGGCGACGATCGCGAGGGTGCCGTGCACATAGTCGGACACGGGTGCGCCGTCGGGCTGGAAGATCAGCATGAGCCAGGTACACAGCCCGACGAGGACCTGCAATGTCCGGGTGGAGAGCGCGAAGCCCGCGGCCAGGGCCAGCGGCCACGAGTAGTACCAGGGCAGCGCGGCGGGGGACAGGATCACGATGGCCACGAACGCGACCAGAATGCCGAGCACGGCCTCCTTCTCGCTGTTCTTGAACCGCCACCAGGCCCACACCAGGATGGCGACCATGGCGATCGCGCACAGCATGCGCGTCCACGGCAGCACCTTGTCCATCGGCAGCGGCGTCACCCAGGTGACGACGTGGGCCATGATGGTCGGCAGCGAGAGCCAGTTGATGATCTTCTTGGAGCCCGACAGCGCGGTGAGCCAGCCGATCTGGTGATCGCGCAGCCCGGTCGCGACGGTGGCGACGGCGAACACGGCCGCGAACACCGCCACACCCAGCGCGCCGATCTTGGCGAAGGTGCGCAGCGGATGCGGCAGTTCGCCCTCGTGCTGGGCGGCGCGGCGTTCGCGTTCGTGAATCACCCAGATCCACACCAGGAATGGCAGCGCCACGCCCGCGGTCGCCTTCACGGCCACGCCGATGGCGACCACCACGATGCCCGCGGCGTGATGGTGTTCGAGCACCAGCGCGATGCCCGCGGCCATCAGGCCGACCATCAGCATCTCGTTGTGCACGCCGCCGATGAGGTGGACGAGCACCAGCGGGTTGAGGACGGCCAGCCACAGCGCGGTGGTGGGCTTGCCGCCCAGATGCTTGGTCAGGTGCGGGACCGCCCACACCATGAGCGCCAGCCCGGGCAGCATGACCAGCCGCAGCGCGATGGTTCCGGCCACCACGTTGTCGCCGGTGATGGTGGTGATGGCCCGCCCGATGAGCAGGAAGACCGGCCCGTAGGGCGCGGTGGTGGTGGTCCAGACGGGGCTGACATTGTCGAGCAGGACCGCGGCGTTGGCCTTCAACTCCACCGGCCCGTACAGGTACGGGTTGATGTTGTCGCGCAGCATCGCGCCCTGCGCCAGATAGGAGTAGGCGTCGCGGCTGAACATGGGGACCGCGAACAGCAGCGGGAAGGTCCAGACGCCGACGATGCCGCGCAGTTCGTTGAGGGTGACCGCGGCGCCGGGCTGGCCGCCGATCACGATGCGCCCCAGCCGGACCCACGCGGTGATCATGGCGATCACGCCGAGCCACACGAACATCGACGACAGCACCAGGCCGTGCCCGAACCGCAGCCACGACAGGTGCATGACCTCGAGCAACGGGTCGCTGCGCCGCACGCCGCCCGCGCCGAAGCCGCCGAAGGTGATCAGCAGGGCGCCGAAGAAGCCGAGCGTGGCCGCGTGTCCCTCGGGAGTGCGGGCGAAGTCGGCGGCGTGGCGCACCCGGGTTTGCCAGTTCATCCGGGCGCTCGGAGACGGAGCGTCCGGGTCCGCGGCTTCGGCGGCGCTCGGGGCGTCGGCCGGACGCGTGGCGACAGCGCCGGTGCCGGGGGTGGCTGCGTCCATATCGGGGGTCGGCATAGGCGGTCGTTCCCCCCGGAAAGGTCAGCGGCGGCAGCCGCGTTGGTTCAGGACGCGGTCAGTCTAGTGCGTGTGCGCGGACGCCACCGCCCCGGTGTCGGCGGATCCGATACCGGCATGTCGTACGTCACCCGTGATGCGTGCCGCCGCCAGTCTGCCCGAAAGCAGCACGGTCGGCACGCCGACGCCGGGCACGGTGCCCGAGCCTGCGAGAACGACATTCGCGCGACCGGCCACCAGGTTCCGGGTCCGGAACGGCCCGGTCTGCCGGAACAGGTGCGCGGCCGAGAACGGGGTGCCCGCGAGCATGCCCTTGGCCCGCCAGGTGCGTGGGGTGTCGAGGTGGTCGACCCGGAAGTACCGCGAAATGCCTTGGTAGCCGCGCGTTTCCAGGATCTGGAGCAGTTCGCGCAGGTAGTGCGGGCCGAGTTCGTCCCAGGCCAGTGGCGCGGCATCCAGGTTCGGGCAGGGGGCGAGCAGCGAGAGCGGTTCGTAGCGGACCCTGTCGCGCAGGTGGCCCTCGGCGTCGATGTGCTGTTCGGGGCGGTCGATGTAGAGGGTCGGATCGGTGAGGGCGGGGCGGGTGAGCAGCAGCGACGGGTCGCTCATCAGCGCGCCGCGGCCGCGCCGGGCGGCGATCTCGGCGAAGGTCCGGTCCCACTCCGCGCCGAAGTCGATGGTGTGGTGCGCCTGCACCGGCCAGGTGGCCGCCACCTCCGCGGGAATGGTGCCGTGCGCGACCACCGCGGACGGGGAGGCCCGCAGTCCGCGGCGATGCCGCAGCCCGAACCGGGTCAGCGACCCGATGTCGGCGGTCACCACCAGGGCGTCGCAGTCGAAGACGCGGCCGTCGGCGGTGTGCACGGCGGTGGCGCGGCGGCCCGTGTAGTCGACGCCGATCACCTCGGCGTTCAGTTCGAGGGTCCCGCCGGCGGCGGTGAACGCGCGGCCCAGCGCCGCGGCGATGGCCCGCATGCCGCCCTCGGGGTAGGTGACGCCCAGGCAGGTGTCCATGTACGGGATCGCGCCGTAGACACCGAGCGCCCGGTTCGGAGCCATGCCCGCGAAGAGGGCTTGGAAGCTGAACAGCCGGGCGATGTCCGGATCCCGGATCACGCGACCGACCTGGGGGCCGAGTCGCCCGAAGGCGCCGAGCCGCACGAGCCGCGCCAGTGCGGTCCGCTTCTCCGGAATCCGCACCATGTCCAGGGGCGACTCGAAATTGGTGTCCATGAACTGCCGGAACTCGGCCTCGTACACGCCTTTCAGCCAGCCGCGCAGCCGCCGGTAGCGGCGGGCCGTGGCGGGCCCGCGCACCCGCGCGACTTCTTCGGCCATGCGCTCCTCGTCGGAGTAGACGCCGATGCGGGTGCCGTCGGCGAATCGCGCCCGGTAGGCCGGGGCCATGTCGAGGATCGTCAGGCCGACCGATTCCCGGGTGTGCCCGACCACGCCGAGCGCCTCGTCGATGAGTTCGGGCAGCGTGAGAATCGTCGCCCCGGAGTCGATCTCGTAGTCCGGCCCGCTGTAGGACCCGACCCGTCCGCCGGGGCGGTCATCGCGTTCGAGCACGGTCACCCGCCGCCCGGCCGCCAGCAGGTGCAGCGCCGCGGACAGCCCGGACAGTCCCGCGCCGACCACGACCACCCGATCGGTCGGTCCCGCAACTGTTTTCATGCCACCCTCCTGCGGCCCGTGCTGTCGGTCGGATCCGGCGTCAGTAGTGCCGCGCGGTGGCCGAGAGAGCCATGCCGCGCAGCTGCCGGGCCGCCTCCGGTGTCACGGTGCTGGCGTCCAGCGCGGTCAGGGCCTGCTCGGTGAGCGAGGCGATGCGCTGCTCGACGGCGTCGACCGCGCCGAGTTCGGTGAGGGCCGTGCGCAATTCGGCGACCTGCTCGGCGCTGAGGTCGGTGCCGAGGCTGGTGCGGATGAGCGCGGCGGTGGCTGGCGCGGTGGCGTCGGCGCGTTGCAGGGCCTCGGCGATGAGCACGGTGTGCTTGCCCTCGCGCAGGTCGTCGCCGGACGGCTTGCCGGTGACGGCCGGATCGCCGAACACGCCGAGCAGGTCGTCGCGCAGCTGGAAGGCGATGCCGATATCGGTGCCGAATTCGCGGTAGGCGGCGATCACGTCGGGGGAGGCCCCGGCCAGCGCCGCGCCCATGTGCAGCGGGCGTTCGATGGTGTAGGCGGCGGTCTTGAACCGGTTGATCCGCAGCGCGGCCTCCACCGACTCGTCGCCCGCGGACTCGCCGTGGATGTCGAGCAGCTGGCCGCCCAGCACCTCGGTGCGCATGGCCGCCCAGACCGGGGCGAAGCGGGCGGCGGCGTCGGCGGGCAGCCCGGCGTCGCGGGTCATGTCGTCGGCCCAGGCCAGGGCCAGGTCGCCGATGAGGACGGCGACGCTGACGCCGTAGTGGTCGGCGTCACCCGTCCAGTGCTGATCCCGGTGCCGCTGTTCGTACTCCACGTGCACGGTCGGGAAGCCGCGCCGGGTGCGCGAGGAGTCGATGATGTCGTCGTGGATGAGTGCGCACGCCTGCACCAGTTCCAGTGCCGAGCAGGCGGTGAGCACCGCGTCGGCGTCCGGGTCCTCGGGGCTGCGGCCCGCGCCCAGCCAGCCGGTCCAGGCGAAGGCGGGGCGGGTGCGCTTGCCGCCGCGAATGACGAAGTTCTCCAGGGCCGCGGCCGCGTCCACGAAGACCGGGCCGAGGGGCTCGACGATCGGTTCCCGGGTGCGGAAGAAGGCGGTGAGACGGTCCTCCACGGCGGCGACGAGCGATCCCGCGCCGACCGGGTGGCGGGTGGGGGTACCGGGTCCGGCGGACAGGGGAGCCTCCTTGGTGAGTGCGCGGCGCGGCGCGAGCGCGATTCCCCGATGATCGGTCCCGGCGCGCGTGCGACGATGGCGAACGCCCTTATGACCGGCCCGATCGCGCGGGCGTCAGGTCCGCGCGCGGGGTTCGCCCCGACTCTACCGACCACCGGGTCGCGGCCGGGAATCGGTCGGGCCCGGTCGGTCCCACCTGCTGGGATAGGCACAGGTCGGGGTCCGGGGCTCGGGCGCGGACCCGTAAAATACTGGCGTGAGTTTCGACAATGTACGGGGATATTCGACCCCTGGCCGAGTTTCCCGCACACCTCATGTGTCCGGAACTCGCTCCGTGGTGCAGCAGCTGGGCCCACGTCCCGATGGGTCGGTTCCGTTCTCGGTCGAGTTCAATCCGCCGCGTGACGCCGCCGGCGAGGCGCGCCTGTGGCGGGCCGCCCGCGAGTTCGAGCGGCTGCATCCGGCGTTCGTGTCGATGACCTACGGCGCGGGCGGCTCCACCCGCGACCGCACCATCCGGGTCACCGGCGAGCTGGCGCGCGAGACCACGCTGCTGACCGTCGCCCACCTGACCGCGGTGGACCACTCGGTCGCCGAACTGCGCTCCATCGTCGGCGCGTACGCCGACTCGGGCATCCGCAATCTGCTGGTGCTGCGCGGCGATCCGCCGGGCGACGTGCTGGGCGAGTGGCTCAAGCACCCCGAGGGCGTCGAGTACGCCGAGGAGTTGGTGCGCATCGTGCGCGACCTGGGCGACTTCCACGTGGGTGTCGCCTCGTTCCCGCAGGGCCACCCGCGCTCCACCGACCTCGACGACGACACCCGCTTCCTGGTGTCGAAACTGCGCGCGGGCGCGGAGTATTCGATCACCCAGATGTTCTTCGACGTGGATCACTATCTGCGCCTGCGGGATCGGGCCATCGCGGCCGATCCGATCGAGGGCGCCAAGCCGATCATTCCCGAGCTCATGCCGGTCACCTCCCTGCGCACGGTCGAGCGCGCGGAGGAGCTGTCGGGGCGTCCGCTCCCGGCGAAGGTGATCGAGCGGCTGCGCAAGGCCGCGGGCACCGGGCCGGAGGAGGATCGCGCGGCGGTCCGGGCCGAGGGCATCCAGATCGCCACGGAGATGGCGCAACGCCTGATCTCCGAGGGCGCGCCCTGCCTGCATTTCATCACCCTGAATTTCGCCAAGGCAACCAGCGAAGTGCTGGCGAACCTGGGCTATTCGGTCTCGGCCGCGCCGGCCAACGCCTGAACGGACCGGTTCGCACCGCGAATCGGCTCCGGCATGCCGGAGCAAATGAACGGAATGCACTGGTCAGCGGAGTACCGTCCCCTCACGACTCGTGACCTCGAGGGGAGCCCTTCATGTCCGTGTTCCACCACATCGTCCGGGTGGCCGGCGCTGTCAGCGCCTGCGCCGTGCTCGCCGCCGCCGGACCGGCAACCCTGGCGGGACCCGCCGCCGCGGCCCCGGCGCAAGCCGATACCGGCGACGCCACCGTCGCCGCGGTGAGCCCCGAGGCCGCCGCCGCGCTGGCCGCCATCACCGCGGTGAACGAGACCACCGGCCGCGCCGACGCCACCGCTCGCCCTGATACCTCGGCTCGCCCTGATACCTCGGCTCGCACCGACACCGCGGCTCGTCCGGACACCACCGGCCGGTCCGATGCCGCCGGGCCGTCGTCCGCTCCGACGGACTGGCTGTCGGCCTACGGTCAGGCCGTCGAAGGACTCCAGACCTTGGGCATCAAGCCCTTCCTGTACCCGACCGCCGCGCCGTTCTGCCTCGGCGGCACCACGCTGGGCCTGGCTCCCGCCATGGCGGGCAGCATCCCGGGCCCGTGGCCGCACTACGCGATCTCCATTCCCGGCCTGGATCTTTCGGCCGTCAAGGCGGGCCAGACCATGTTCGCGTTCGTGCCCTACGGCATCGCCCCCGACGGCGCGGACACCTCCGGGATGCAGGTCGCCTGGTTCAACACCACCACCGGCCGCGGCGGCCTGGTGCCGATGGGCCCGCTGAACCAGGTGCTCAATGCCATGATCCCGCCGCAGGTCCCGAACGAGTTGCGGCCCATGGTCGAACAGGCCGTGCACGACTACTTCACCGCGGCCCTGCCGGTCGGCGGCGTCCGCGCGGTTCCGGTGAACACCGGGTCGGGCACGGTGCTGGCGGCCATGTTCGGCACGGTCCGCAATGGCGACACCACCTGCTTCTTCCTGCCGACCATCGGGATGACGCCGGTTCCCTGATCGGGACTCTCAGCCGACGGTCCGGCCCTTCCAGCGCAGCGCGCGGGTGCGATGTGCGCGGTGGGACCGGGCCGACAGGGCCAGGTAGGCGGCGACCGAGAACGGGTGTGCCAGTGCCGCAAGGGCATCCGTGGCGTCGACCGGGCCGCCGTTCTCGGTGGAGCGGGCCAGCAGGCGGGCGGTGACGGCGGCGGTATAGCCGAGCAGTCCGATCCGGCGCACGCGTCCGCGCCCGCACACCGCCGCGAGGGGTGGAACCCAGAAGGCCAGCGCCGCAATCGAACCGACCGCGAGACTGCCCGCGGGCCCGCCGTAGGCCGACCACAGCCAGCGGCTGAAGCCCTCGCTCACCTCGGCGGCGTCCCGGTACATGCGGGTCTCGGCGAGGGGCCCGGCCGCGATCAGTGTGGTGGGCCGGCCCGCGCGCCGCAGCTCGCGGGCGATGGCCAGATCCTCGGTGACGCTGTCCGCGACCGCGGCGTGCCCGCCGACGGCCCGGTAGGCGGCGGCGTCGAAGACCAGGAACTGCCCGCACGCCACGGCCATCGACGGCCGCCGGGTCCGATTCGCCGGCGCGACCGGCAGAGTCGAGGCCCACGACCAGCACAGCAGCGGCTGGACGAGGCGTTCGACGGGGGAGACCGCGAGCTGGCGGGGCCACGGGCAGAGCAGATCGGTTCGGGCCGACCGCAGTTCCCGGACCGCGGCCGACAGCGCGCCGGGCGCGAGCCGCACGTCGGCGTCGAGGAAGACCAGCACGCCGTCGGTGGTGTCGGCGAGTTCGGCCAGCCGGGCGCAGGCCGCGGTCTTGCCGGTCCAGCCGGGCGCCGGATCGGTGTCGTTGCGGGAGAGCAGGAATCGGTGGTCGCCGCGGATGGCCGCGCGCGCCGCCTCGAAGGTGTCGTCGGTGGAGCCGTCGTCGAGCACGAGGACCCGCAGGCGCGGCAGATCGGGCTGGGCGCGCAGATCCGCGATGAGCTCGGGCAGCCGGTCGGCCTCGTCGCGGGCCGGGACGCAGACGGTGACCGGTTCGATGACGGTGGGCCCGCCACGCCGCAGCCGGGGGAGGGTGAGGCGATTGGCGAGGGCCACCGAGGCGCCGAAGGCGGCGACGGCGCTCGCGGCCGTCACCGCCTTCGGGGCGAGAGTCATAGGGTGTGTGCTATCGCGTGTTGGTGCGGTCCGGGCGCAGCCAGCGCGCGGCACGCACGTAGGCCGGCGGATCGGGGTTGCGGGTCATGTACGCCAGCACCGCGACCACCGCCGCCACCGCGAGGGTGATGCCGCCGACGATGCCCGCCCAGCCGGCGAAGGACCGCGTATTCGGGTCCGCGTAGCCGACTTCGGCGCGCAGTGTGCTGACATCGCCGGGCGGCAGCTTCCAGGTGACCACCGAGTCGCCCTCGCGGGTGCCGTTGGTGGTGGCGACGCGCGCCGGGAAGGCGACGGTCAGCTGCACGTCGGAACCCTGCGGCGGCAGCGACTTCAGGTCCACCCGGCCGGTCAGGGTGACCAGGTCGCCGGTGCGGGCGAAGACCAGGTTGAACATGCCGGAGGTCTGGTCGGACAGGCCGCCGAGCTGCTGCACCTCACCGAAGGTGAGATCGTCGAAGTACACCTGGCTGCCGACGTAGCCGTCCTGCGCGTAGGAGTCCACCCGCACCTTGCCGGACAGGCCGTCGGGGGCCACGAGCTGCGGGCCCTTGTCCTTCTCGTGCTGGGGCACGGCCGCGGCGACGATGCGCCCGGACACCCGGTCGTTGGAGGACACGCCCATGGATACCTGTACCCGCAGGCACCCGGTCAGCAGGACCGCCAACCCCGCGAACAGGATGACGGCCACGGTCCGTACCCATCGCCGCGATCGCCGCCGGGGTGGGGCGGATTCGAGGGTTCCCTCTGCTGTCGACATGTTCGGACTCGGCTGCACGGCTCACATCGTGCCATGCGTCCCGGGCCACAGGGTGATTCGACGGGCCCTCAGCCCCCGAACCAGCGGAATCCCCAGCACCCCGAGCCCGCAGCACCCGTACACCGCCGACACCGGCAGCCCCAGGAACACCGCGTGCGCCAGCGTCGACCCCAGCCACGTCCACCCGAACACCGCCACCGGAACCACCCGAGCCGCACCCGAATCCGGCGCGGTCCGATCCCACCCCGCCAGCAGCCCGGCCATCACCGCAGCCACCGCGAACCAGCCGAGATAGTTACTGACCGGAATCTCCGCCAGCCCTGGCAGCCCGGGAATCGGCGAACGCCATGTCCACTGCCCGTCGGCCACCATCTGCGGATCCAGGAACAGATCCCACCCGACGGCCCCGGCCGCGGTCAGCGAAACCCGCCCGGCCACACCCTTCGCCAGCATCCCCGCCACGACCCACACCGGATACAGCCCACCCGTCCACGCCAGCGGAACCACCACGGGCACCCCGAATACCTCGGGCCCCAGCCGCCCGCTCGCATAGTCGTAGCCGCCGAACGGAATCCCGGTGGCCGTCCCCGCAACCTCCGCCGCCAGCCCCACCCCCGACACGATCGCCAGCACCCCGGCCGCCCAGCACACGTTCCGGGTGACTCCGGCGTGCACGAGCGCCGTAGCGGCGGAGAGCAGCACGACCGCCACGGTCACCCGATCCCGCCCCACCCCGTCCGCCAGCGGATAAGCGATCTGCATCAGGACCAGCAACACCGCGGGCACCGCAGCGACAACTGTCGCCCGCTCGATGCCCGACGTCCTCAACTGTTCCAGCGCAGTCATCACGCACCGTCGCGCGGTCGGACGGCGCCGCCACCCGGGCGGGCACGGTGTCGGACGGCCGGTGCCCGTGCGGGGCGGTTCGCCGCGGCAGGGCCGTCAGGATTCGCGGCGGCCCACGGCCCCGCCGCCGCGGTCGCGGGCTGGGCCGCAACGGTTTCGGCGGCTGAGCGGTGGCCCGATAGCGCCGGGTCGGTCATCGCCGGAACGAGAACAGGCGGCGGGGGCGTAGGTCGCGCTCCACGATGCGGGCCACGCTGCGGCCGCTGGCGCCGGAGACGCCGCCGCCCGGGTGGGTGGAGGCGCCGGTGAGGTAGAGGCCCGGGGCGCCGGGGACGCGCTGATCGGCGAGTTCGGGCAGGGGGCGCCACATGAACATCTGGTCGATGGACATCTCGACGTGCATGACGTTCCCGCCGAGCAGGCCCATCTCGCGTTCCAGGTCGGCGGGGGTCTGGACGTAGCGCTGGGTGATGGAGTCGGCGAATCCCGGTGCGAGGGCGTCGACTTCGGCGATGATGCGGTCGGCCTCGGTCTCGGCGTGCGCGGACCAGTCGCTGCCGTCGGCGAGATCGTAGGGATGCCACTGCGACCACAGGGTGACCTGGTGTTCACCCGCGGGGGCGATGCTCGGGTCCAGGGCGCTGAAGGTCATGGCCAGGACGACCGGACGTGGCGGCAGGTCGCCCGCCAGGGCCGCGCCGTGGGCGCGGCGCAGTTCGCGGCGGTCGGTGACGAGTAGTTGCAGCCCGTGCGCCGATTCGCCGGTCTCGGCCCCGGGATAGCGGGGAAGTTCGCTGATCGCGGCGCGCACCACCATGCCGATGCCGGGTCCCACCCGGATGCGGCGTCGCCAGTCGGCGATCGTCGCGGTGTCGAATCCGCCCTGTTCCAGCAGGTTCAGAGTGGTGAGGATGTGGCTGCCCGCGATCACGGTGTCCGCGGACAGGTTTCGCCCGCTCGCGGTGCGCACCTCCCACCGGTCGCCGCGGCGGGTCAGGGCGGTCACCGCGTCGCCGGGGGAGACGACGCCGCCGTCGGATTCCAGCCGCGCCACCAGTGCCGCGCTCAGCGCGCCGCTGCCGCCGACCGCGCGCCCGGGCGGCAGGGTGTGCATGAGCGCCGCGAACCCGACCATGGGCGCGGACCCGGGCTCGGACATGGGCGGCCCGGACTGCGCGCCGAACCAGGCCAGCGCCGCCTTCAGTCGTTCGCTGTCGAACAGGCTGTCCAGCAGCGCGTCTCCGCTCTGCATCATCTCCCGGGACAGGGCCCCGCCGCTGGCCCGCCCGGTGGCCCCGGCCGCCTCGCGGGGATCCATGCCCCAGAACGACTTCAGCAGATGCCCGCCGGTCGGGGTGCCGGAGAAGGCCCGCATCACCCGTGCGCTGCGCGGACCCCACACGGTCGCGAACCGCCGGTACGCGTCGGCGTCGCGCTGCCCGCAGGCGGCGGCGATGGACGCGCAGGTCCGGTCCAGATCACGGTGGAAGACGATGGGCGCCGTCTCGCTCCCGGCGGGCGCGGGCGCGAAAGCCCAGGGGTCGCAGTCGATATAGCGCAGCCCGAACCGGGCCAGCTCCAGCTCCTCGATGATCCCGGTGTGCCGGATCATGATGTGCGCCGAGGACCCCCGATCGACCAGATGCCCGGGGAACCGTTCGACGGTGGAGACGGCCCCGCCGAGCACGGTGTCGCGTTCGAGCACCTCGACCCGATGCCCGGCCTTGGCCAGGTAGCAGGCCGCGACCAGCGCGTTGTGCCCCGATCCGACGACTACGACTGTGCGGGAACCGTTGTCGCGCCCGCTCACAGGGGCAGCCGCCGCCCGAGCACCGCGAACCGGCGGGTGTCGCCGGAGAAGATGAAGTGCCGCACCACATCCCCGAACCCCTGGCGCCGGTACAGCCGCCAGGCCCGGTTGGCCTCGCGGTCCACCTCGGGGGTGGACAGCAGCACGGTGCGCTCGGGCCGGTTCTGCAGCAGCCGGGTGAGCAGGATCTCGCCGAGTCCGCGACCCTGCGCGGCGGGGTGCACGTGGAGTTCGGTGAGCTCGAAGTAGTCCGAAAGCAGTTCCCGCGCGCCGGATTCGGGCCAGCCGGTGCGCCGCATGCCGCTGTACACCTGCTGATGCCACCACTGGTGCGGCGCGCCGTGATAGCCGTAGGCGATGGCCACGATGGGCGCGGTGCGCAGGTCCAGGCGCCCGTCGTCGTCGGGCAGCACCGCGGCCACGGCCTGCCATCCGGGGCGGGTGGTGTGCTCGGTCCACATGGGTGCGCGCTGGTGTTCGGTGCCGCGGGGATAGTCCATCGCCGCGACGTAGACCGCCAGGGCGTCGTGCAGCCGGTGCCGCAGGGTCGCGGCCGACAGGTCGACCACGACGGGTGCCGGCGTCGGTTTGGGGGTGACTGCGGTCATCGGCTGGACGCAACTCTCGTTGGCGCGGACGGATGGATCGACAGTAGCGCCACGGTGGGCGTCTCAACTTGTCGGTGGGTCTCTCTATATTCAAACCCAACAGAAACCTTCGAATGCCTGTTCGATCATCGAGTTGGGTGAAATGCCTGATCGGGACGCGTTGTCCTTATAGATGTGATTCGGGTGTGCGAGTGGGGAGGTACGCGAAATGACCGGGAAAACTGAACGTCCGGGCCACCCGGGCCGCGCCGGCGACCTGCTGCGCAAGGCCGACGGGCTGTTGTCGGAGGCACGGGGAGAACGCGATCCGGCGGAGCGTTTCCGCATCGCCTACCTGGCCGCGCTACGCGGGGCGGGCGCGGTGCTGGCGCTGACGGGGGCCGACCGGGCGCCCCGGGCCCGCTCCCGCAACGCCTGGGTCCTGATGCAGCGCGCTGCACCGGAATTCGTCATGTGGACCGACTATTTCACCGGCCAGTCCGAGACCCGCGCGGCGCTCGAGGCGGGCCTGTCCCGGCCCATCGACGACCACCGCGCCGACGAGTTCGCTTCGCGGGTAGGCGCATTCCTGCACGACGTGGCGGATCTGCTGGCCGCCGCGTCGCGGCTTCGGCCCAGTTCAGGGTGGGTGAACGGAATGCTGGCGTGAGTATCGGCGAGTAGGTGGTCCGGTTCTGATCGAACTCGTATTATTGGTGGCAGATAGCCGCCAAGGTCGGCTACCCGTCGTCTACCCGGAGGCGACAGCCACCACCTAGTGCCGGGGGAGGTACCGTGCCACTCTCCGAGCACGAGCAGCGCATGCTCGAACAGATCGAGAGCGCGCTCTATGCTGAGGATCCGAAGTTCGCCTCGACTGTTCGGGGCGGGCGGTTACGTTCTGCCACCGGTCGGCGCAGACTCCAGGCGGCGGCCTTGTTCGTCCTCGGCCTGTTTCTCTTGGTGGCGGGCATCGCCGCTCCGTTCAAGCCCGGCGGCTTCCCGATCATCAGTCTCGTCGGCTTCATCGTCATGTTCGGCGCGGGTGTGCTGTTGCTGATCGGTGGCCCCCGCATGGGCGGTTCGGCCGGTCGGGCCTCGGACGCTCATCCCAGCCAGGGCGGCGCTCCCGGCGCCGGCCGCGGCAAGCCCCGCAAGCAGGGCGGGTTCTCCGCGCGGATGGAGGACCGGTTCCGCAAGAGGTTCGAACAGGACAGTTGACCGAGCTACCGTGCGGTCGAGTGCTTTCGGACCCGCGCGGTAGCGGACCACGATCGACCAACTGAAGATCTTCACGACACGCCGTGACGCCACACCGATTTGAGGTGTGGCGTCACGGCGTTTCTGGTTGGTCGGGGATCGGCGTGTCGGGTGGCGGCCACGATTCCCCACACCTCCCCACGGGGGTGCCCCACCCCGCCCCACAAGTGCCGGAAATGCACGCTATCTGCGGGTTTGCTGGCGGTTGTCGGGTGCCTGCCGGCGCGCGTCGCGCGTGTCGGGGGAACTGCGCGAAATCTTCCCCACCATCGTGATAGCTGGTGTGACCTGCGAAGTTCGCCAAGCGGGGACCGAGATCACCGGCGCTTTCGATTGAAAGTGGGGGAAAGTGGGGTAATGTGGAGCCCGCACTACAGGAGGCCGACAGTCGAGAGGGTGATCCGGCAGGAGGTGTCGAGACGTGTTTCTCGGTACCTATACCCCTCGATTGGACGACAAAGGGCGACTGACGTTGCCTGCGAAGTTCCGGGACGAGCTGGCGGGAGGGTTGATGGTCACGAAGGGACAGGACCACAGCCTTGCCGTTTATCCCAAGGACGAGTTCACCGCGCTCGCGCGGAGAGCCGCGGCCGCGTCCCGATCGAACCCGCAGGCCCGAGCATTCGTCCGGGCCTTGGCGGCTTCCAGCGATGAGCAACGTCCGGACGCACAGGGCCGGATCATGCTGTCGGCAGAGCATCGCCGCTACGCGAATCTCTCCAAGGATTGCGTGGTGATCGGCTCGGTCGACTTCCTCGAGATATGGGACAAGACGGCGTGGGATTCCTACCTCGCCGAGCATGAGGAGGACTACTCGCAGGCCAGAGACGAGTCGCTGGGCGAGATCTTCTAGCCCTAGCGAGGCGAGTGCCCTGCGGCCTCTGCCCGACACCGACCCTGACGTACTTCCCCAACGCCAGGTGCGGTGCTTCGGTCAGAGACCACGGGGCATTCGCCCTAATTCGAAGGTCGTTGTGAAGAGGCCCGCCGTCGCTCGCTATCCGATGTGGCCGTGCGAATGAACGTGAGGCAGTGAATTCCGGGAGGTCCTAGGTGAACCAGAGCAATGACGGCCCCCGCCATGTTCCGGTTCTCCTGCATCGCGCCGACGAAATCCTCGGTCCCGCACTGCATTCCGAGGGCGCCGTCTACCTGGACTGCACGCTCGGTCTCGGCGGTCACGCCGAGCATTTCTTGCGCGCCTACCCGAACATCAGACTCGTCGGCCTGGATCGCGACACCGCCGCGCTGCGGCTGGCGGGGGAGCGACTAGCGCCGTTCCGGGACCGGATCACCCTGGTGCACACCAGATATGACGGGATCCCCGCCGCGCTCGAACAGGCCGGTCTGCCCGAAAAGGGTTCGGTCAGCGCCATTCTCATGGATCTGGGCGTGTCCTCCATGCAGCTGGACGAGGCCGATCGCGGGTTCGCCTACTCGGTGGATGCGCCGCTGGACATGCGGATGGACTCCAGCACCGGCCCCACCGCGGCCGACGTGCTCAATACCTACAGTCACGGCGAACTGGCCCGGGTGCTGAAAACCTATGGCGAGGAACGGTTCGCGGGCAAGATCGCCTCGGAGATCCTGCGGCGGCGCCAGCGCACCCCGTTCACCACGAGCGCCCAGCTGGTGGAGCTGCTCTACGACACCATCCCGGCTGCGGCCCGGCGCACCGGCGGGCATCCCGCCAAGCGCACCTTCCAGGCTTTGCGGGTGGAGGTGAACCGCGAGCTGGAATCGCTCGAGGCGGCGATGCCCGCCGCGCTGGACGCGCTGGCCCCGGGCGGCCGCATCGTGGTGATGAGCTATCAGTCCCTCGAGGACCGGGTGGTGAAGGTGGAGCTGGCCAAGCGGTCGGCGTCGCGCACCCCCCTGGACCTGCCGGTCGAATTGCCCGGCATGGGACCGGAATTCAAGATCCTGACCCGCGGTGCGGAGAAGGCGACCGAGCAGGAGATCGAGGAGAACCCGCGAGCCGCTCCGGTGCGCATGCGGGCGGCGGAACGTATCGCAGGGGAGGACAGGGCATGAGTGGTCAGGCGCGGAGGCGGCAGCGCGGGGGCGGCGGGCGGTTCCGGGCCGCGACCCGAGAGATCGGAGCCGCGCTATGACGATCAAGACGCAGGTGAGCCGGGGGGCCCGCCGGGTGCAGGCCGCCGAGCGGGTCAAATCGGGTGCGGCGCAACGAGCCTACGCCCGGCGCCGCAATCGCGAGGGCGGCGTGGAGCTGCCCGGGATGCGCCGCGGCCGGCGCAGTGAATCCATTCCGCGCGGGCGGATGTCCTTCGTGGCCACCATCATCGCGCTGCTGGGCTGTGGTCTGGCCTTGACGCTGTTGCTCACCACCCGCGCCACCGAGGACAGCTACCAGCTCGGCGATCAGCGCCGCGCCAATCAGAAGCTGTCCGACGAGCGGGACGCGCTGCAGCGCGAGGTGGCCGCGGCCGACTCGGCGCCCGAATTGGCCCAGCGTGCCGCCGAACTCGGCATGATCCCGGCCAAGGATCCGGCCCGCCTGATCATCGCGCCCGACGGTCAGGTGACCGTGGTCGGCAATCCGCAGCCCGCGCAGGGCGCTCCGGCTCCCGCACTGAACACCACTCCGGCCGCGGCCCCGCCCAAGCAGTCGCAGACGCAGGGTGAGCGGGTCGTCCCGGTGCCCACCACCCCGGCGGCGCCGCCCACGACGACCCCGGCCCCGCCGACCACCTCGGCCGCGAATCCCGTTCCGGCGTCCCCGCTTCCGACGCCGCAGAACCCGGCGGTCCAGGCGAACGGCGTGCCGCGGTGATCGAACCGTCGCGGCCGACCACGATGCCCGTGAATGGGGATGGTCGATGAGCCCTACCCGCGCGGGGCGCGGGCGTGATTCCGGCCGGGGCCGTTCCGATTCCGGCCGGGGGCGCGCCGCCGTCGCACGGGCGAAGTCCGGGTCGGGCCGCGCGGGTTCGGGGCCGGGCCGGCAGTTCAGACCGCGGCCGGCTCCGGGATTGGATTCGAGTACGCGGTTCCGGTTCGGGGTGGGCCGGCTGGTGATGCTGGTGGCGATCGTCGTGGCCGCCATCCAATTGCTGTGGGTACAGAGCATTTCCGCGCCGAAGCTCTCCGCGGAGGCGGCCAGTCAGCGGACCGTGAAGCTGGCCGATCCCGCCACCCGGGGGCCGATCACCGACCGCTACGGGAAGTCGCTGGCGTTCACCATCGCCGCCAAGGCGTTGACCTTCCAGCCGGTGCGGGTCCGCAAGGATCTGGCCGACGAGCGCGAGAAGCAGCCGAAGACCGCTCCGGACCCCGACGACCGGCTCGCCGCCATCGCCAAGTACCTGCACGAGAAGCTGGGTAAGGAAGCTCCCGCGAAGGACATCCTGGCCAAGCTGAAGAGCGACGAGCCGTTCGTCTATCTGGTGCGCAACGTGGATCCGCGGGTCGCCGCCGACATCACGCTGAAGTTCCCGGAGGTCGGGCTCGAACGCCAGGACATGCGTGAGTACCCGGGTGGCGCGCTGGCCGCCAATGTGATCGGCGCGACCGGCTGGGACGGGCACGGGCAGATCGGCCTGGAGTCCTCGATGGACGCCCTGCTGGCCGGTTCGGACGGCTCGATGACCTACGACCGCGGCTCCGACGGCGCGGTGATCCCGGGTTCGTGGCGTGACCGCCAGCCCGCGGTGAACGGTTTCGGCGTGGAGCTGACCCTGGATTCGGATCTGCAGTACTACGTGCAGCAGCAGGTGCAGCAGGCCAAGGATCTGTCGGGCGCGAGCGCGGCCTCGGCGGTGGTGCTGGACGTGCACACCGGCCAGGTGCTGGCCATGGCCAATGACAACACCTTCAATCCGGCGATGGGACCGCGCTTCTGGTCCACCACCGATCTGGGCAATCCGTCGGTGCAGGAGGTGTACGAGCCCGGCTCGGTGAACAAGATCGTCACCGCGGCCTCGGCCATCGAGTACGGCCTCACCAACCCCGATGAGGTGCTCCAGGTTCCGGGCAGCATCTTCATGGGCGGGGTCACCGTGCACGACGCCTGGGAGCACGGCGTCGCCCCCTATACGACCACCGGCGTCTTCGGGAAGTCCTCGAACGTGGGCACCCTGATGCTGGCGCAGCGGGTCGGTGAGGACCGCTACTTCGACATGCTCAAGAAGTTCGGCCTGGGTCAGCGCACCGGCGTCGGCCTGCCCGGCGAGAGCAGCGGCGTGGTGCCCGCGCGTGACCAGTGGTCGGGCTCGACCTTCGCCAACCTGCCCATCGGCCAGGGTCTTTCGATGACGACCCTGCAGATGACCGGCATGTACCAGGCCATCGCCAACGACGGCGTGCGGATGCCGCCGCGCATCGTGAAGGCCAAGATCTCCCCGGACGGCGCGCGCACCGAGGAGGAGCCGCCGGAGGGCGTGAGGGTCGTGAGCCCGCAGACCGCCAAGACCCTGCAGCAGATGTTCCAGGCCGTGGTGCAGAAGGATCCGCGCGGCGTCCAGTCCGGCACCGGCGGCCCGGCCTCGATCGAGGGCTATCAGATCGCCGGCAAGACCGGCACCGCGCAGCAGATCGATCCCAAGTGCCGCTGCTACTCCAGCGACCGCTACTGGATCACCTTCGCGGGCATGGCCCCCGCCGACAATCCGCGCTACGTGATCGGCATGATGCTCGACGCGCCCATGCGCAGCTCGGATGGCAGCGGTGGCGGGTCGGCCGCGCCCCTGTTCCACAGCATCGCGTCGTGGCTGCTGCAGCGGGACCGGATCCCGCCGTCACCGCCCGCCAAACAGCTGATTCTGCAGGCGAGTTAGAGCAGGGAACGAATGGTCGTGACGCACGCCGCCGCCGATACCACCACCGGCGGGTGACCGAACTGCGCCGTGCCGATCGCACGGCAATCGAACACAGGTAACCTGACACGTCGATCCGGTCGTCCGGATCTTTTCTACATATGAAACCCGCCCGTGAGAGGAGCTTCGTGCCCGCGCAGTCCAGCCCGCAGGTGTTCCGGCCCGCCGCACCGGCGGCGACCAGCTTGCGCACGGTCTCGGAGCTGACGGGCGCGACGCCCGCCGGGTCCGCGGCAGGTTTGCAGGACATCCAGGTCACGGGTATCGAGCAGCGGTCGAACGCGGTGCTGCCGGGAGATCTGTTCGCCGGTCTGGCCGGTGGGCATTCCCATGGCGCGCGCTACGCCGCCGACGCGGTGGCGCGCGGCGCGGTCGCCGTCCTCACCGATCCGGCGGGTGCGGAGCTGATCGGCGAGATCGCCGTCCCCGTGCTGGTGCACGCCGCGCCGCGCACGATTCTCGGCGAGTTGTCCTCGGCCCTTTACGGTGATCCGTCTCGCAAACTGCGCATCATCGGTATCACCGGCACCTCCGGCAAGACCACCACCTCCTATCTGGTGGAGGCCGGGCTGGCCGCGTCGGGGCTGCGCACCGCGCTGATCGGCACCATCGAGACCCGCATCGGCGGGGTCCGGGTGCCCTCGGCGCTCACCACCCCCGAGGCCCCGCAGCTGCACGCCATGTTCGCGGTCATGGTCGAGCAGGGCGTGGACGCCGTGGTGATGGAGGTGTCGAGTCACGCGCTGGCGCTGGGCCGGGTGGACGGGGTGAGTTTCGCGGTCGGCGCGTTCACCAACCTGTCCCAGGACCATCTCGACT
Source organism: Nocardia sp. NPDC056611 (assembly GCF_042792755.1). NCBI lineage: Bacteria > Bacillati > Actinomycetota > Actinomycetes > Mycobacteriales > Nocardiaceae > Nocardia > Nocardia sp. NPDC056611. The sequence goes on along the minus strand of NZ_JBHTVV010000008.1, from coordinate 123,672 downwards.
TCCACGCCGACTTCGAGGACTACTTCGCGGCCAAGCGCCGCCTGTTCATTCCCGACGGCCCGGACACCGCCGCCGGGTCGCGCCCCTCGGTGGCCGCGCGCACGGCGGTGATCTGCGTGGACGACGAGTGGGGCCGGCGCTTGGCGGGCGATGTATCCGACTGCCTGGCAGCCGAATCCGGTGATACCACCGGCCGCTTGCGCACCGTGGCGACCCGCGCGGGCGCGCCGGCCGACTGGACCGCGGGGGCGGCGACCGCCGGGACCGGCGGCACCCAGGAATTCACCGCGTCGGGGCCGGGTGTCAATGTGGATGTGCGGCTGCGGCTTCCGGGCGCGTACAACATCGCCAACGGGCTGCTGGCGGTCGCGGTCTGCGCGGCGGCGGGCGCCGATATCGAGACTTCCGCAGCGGCGCTCGGCGAGGTCGACGTGCCGGGCCGCATGCAGCGGGTGGATAGGGGTCAGGAGTTTCTGGCCGTGGTGGACTACGCGCACAAGCCCGCCGCGATCGAATCGGTCGTGGCCACCCTGCGCACGTGGTTGGCCGAGAAGGGGACGGGACGTCTGGCCGTAGTGGTGGGCGCGGGCGGTGATCGCGATGCCGGCAAGCGGCCCCTCATGGGTGCGGCGGCGGCGCGCGGCAGCGACCTGGCCATCATTACCGACGACAATCCGCGCAGCGAGGACCCGGCCGCCATCCGCGCCGCGGTGCTCGCCGGGGCCGAACAGGTGCCGGACGCGGAACGCGGTGAGGTCCGGGAGGTCGGGGACCGGGCGGCCGCGATCCACGCCGCCGTGAACTGGGCGCGGCCCGGGGACGCGGTGCTGGTCGCGGGCAAGGGACATGAGACAGGGCAGGAGATTGCAGGCGTGAAGCAGCCGTTCGACGACCGTGAGGTACTCGCGGCCGCCCTGTCGGAAAAGACGAGGGACCTGACGCATTCATGATCGAGATGACTTTGCGGGAGATCGCGGAGGTCGTGGGCGGCACGCTGCACGACGTCGCCGATCCCGAGGCGAAGGTCACCGGCTCGGCCGAATTCGACTCGCGCCGAATCGGTTCCGGTGACCTGTTCCTGGCGCTGCCGGGTGAGCGCGCCGACGGCCACGACTTCGCGGCGCAGGCCGTCGCGCAGGGCGCGGTCGCGGTGCTCGCCGCGCGGCCGGTCGGGGTGCCCGCCATCGTGGTGGAGCCCCACCCCGGGAACACCCGCGCCATCGCACTGGCCCACGACACCGACGGCTCCGGCGCGGCGGTGCTGGACGCGCTGGCCGCGCTGGCCCGCGCCAGCGTGGACCGGCTGGTGCGGGCCGGGAGCCTGACCGTGGTCGGGGTGACCGGCTCGTCCGGCAAGACCTCCACCAAGGATCTGATCGCGGCCGTGCTCGCGCCGCTGGGATCCGTTGTGGCCCCGCCCGGTTCGTTCAACAACGAGCTCGGCCACCCGTGGACGGCGCTGCGCGCCGACGCGCAGACCCGGTTCCTGGTGCTGGAGCTGTCGGCTCGCGGCCCGGGACACATCAAGGCGCTCACCGAGATCGCTCCGCCCGGTGTCGGCGTCGTGCTGAATGTCGGCACCGCGCACCTGGGAGAGTTCGGCAGCCGAGAGGTGATCGCGCAGACCAAGGGTGAACTGGTCGAGGCGCTTCCGGCCTCCGGGCTGGCGGTGCTGAACGCCGACGACCACCTGGTCGCGAAGATGGCCGGGCGCACCGCCGCCCGGGTGGTGACCGTGGGCCTGGCGTCCTCGGCCGACGTGCGCGCCGCCGACGTCGTGCTCGACGAGCAGGCGCGCGCCCGATTCACGCTGCACGCCAACGGCGAATCGGTCGACGTCCAGCTGGCCGTGTCCGGCGAGCACCAGGTCGGCAACGCCCTGTCCGCCGCCGCCGTCGCCCTCGACCAGGGCGCGGATCTCGCGACCGTCGCGGCGGCGCTGGCCGGCGCGGCCGCCGTCTCGGCCCGCCGCATGGACGTGCGCACCCGCGCCGACGGCGTCACCGTCGTCAACGACTCCTACAACGCCAACCCGGATTCGGTCCGTGCCGCGCTCAAGGCGCTGGTCACCATGTCCCGCGCCGGGGCCGAGCCGCGGCCCAGCTGGGCGGTGCTCGGCGAAATGGGTGAACTGGGCGAGGAATCCGTTCTCGAACACGACAAGATCGGCCGCCTGGTGGTGCGCCTGGACGTGGACCGGCTGATCGTGGTCGGTCAGGGTCGTCCGGTGCGCGCCATGTTCCAGGGCGCCGTGCAGGAGGGCTCGTGGGGTGAGGAAGCCATCCACGTGCCCGATATCGACTCGGCCATCGCGCTGCTCGACGAAGAACTCGAGCCGGGCGCGGTGGTGCTGGTCAAGGCATCCAAGTCCGTCGGTCTGTGGACCGTCGCCGAACACCTGATCGGTGCGGAGCAGGAGGCCGCTCGATGACCCAGATTCTCTTGTCGGCCGCGATCGCGCTGGCCGTTTCGATTCTGCTCACCCCCGTGGTGATCCGCTATTTCGCCAAGCAGGGCTTCGGCCAGGAGATCCGGGTCGACGGCCCGGAGAGCCACAAGGCCAAGCGCGGCACCCCGACCATGGGCGGCGTCGCCATCATCATCGGTATGTGGGCCGGTTACCTGGGCTCGCACCTGATCTCCATGACCTACGGCGAGCCGGGCCCCTCGGCCTCGGGCCTGCTGGTCATGGGCCTGGCCACCGCGCTGGGTTTCGTCGGCTTCACCGACGACCTGATCAAGCTGCGCAAGCAGCGCAACCTGGGTCTGACCGCGGCCGGGAAGTACATCGGCCAGCTCACCTCGGCGGTGGTGTTCGGTGTCCTGGCCTTGCAGTTCAAGAACATTCACGGCCTCACCCCCGGCGACAAGCGGCTGTCCTACACCCGCGACATCAACACGCTCTCGATGAGCGTGGTGGTGTTCCTGGCGTTCGTCTGCCTCATCGTGGTGGCCTGGTCCAACGCGGTGAACCTGACCGACGGCCTGGACGGTCTGGCCGCGGGCTCGATGAGCCTGGTGCTGGGCGCGTACATGATCATCACCTTCTGGCAGTGGCGTAACTCCTGCTCCGCGCACGCGGTGGCGGGCTGCTACCAGGTGCGTGATCCGCTCGACCTGGCGCTGGTGTGCGCGGCGGGCGGCGCGGCCTGTATCGGCTTCCTGTGGTGGAATGCCGCGCCCGCCAAGATCTTCATGGGCGACACCGGTTCGCTGATGCTGGGCGGCCTGCTCGCGGGCCTGTCCATCACCACCCGCACCGAGCTGCTGATGGTCGTCATCGGCGCGCTGTTCGTGGCCGAGACCACCTCGGTGGTGCTGCAGGTGGCGGTGTTCCGCGCGACCCGCAATCGCTTGTTCAAGATGGCACCGTTCCATCACCACTTCGAGCTGAGCGGGTGGGCCGAGACCTCGGTGATCATCCGGTTCTGGTTGCTGGCCGGTATGGCCTCGGCGATCGGACTGGGCCTGTTCTACAGCGAATACCTCTCTGCGGCAGGGTGAGACAGCAATGGCCGAACATTCTCCGAGGGTCCTGCGGTCGCCGGGGCCCATGCTCGAATTCCTGCGTGGCCGTGACGTTCTGGTCGCCGGGTGGGGTGTCTCCGGGCGTTCGCTGATCGAACCGCTGCGCGATATCGGTGCGCGGCCGGTGGTCACCGACAGCGGCGCCAAGGCGCTGGCCGAGGCCGCCGAACTGGGTCTGGGCACCGCCACCAGCGCGGATCTGCTGGAACCGGATGCGCTGCGCCGCTTCGCGCTGGTCATCACCAGCCCGGGCTGGCGGCCGGATTCGCCGGTGCTGGCGTCCGCGGTGACCGAGGGCATCCCGGTGTGGGGTGACGTCGAGTTCGCGTGGTGGGTGGACCAGGCCCGTATCTACGGTCCGGTCCGCAAGTGGCTGGTGATCACCGGCACCAACGGCAAGACCACCACCACCCAGATGACGCACTCGATCCTGCGTGCCGCCGGCATCCCGTCGGTGGCCTGCGGCAATATCGGGCTGCCCATCCTGGACGCGCTGCGCCGCAATCCCGGCCCGCAGATCCTGGCCGTGGAACTGTCCTCGTTCCAGCTGCACTGGGCTCCGTCGGTCCGCCCCGAGGCCGGGGTGGTGCTGAATGTGGCCGAGGATCACCTGGATTGGCACGGCGGCCTGGACGCCTACGCCGCCGCCAAGGCGCGCGCGCTGACCGGCCGGGTCGGCGTGGTCGGCCTCGACGATCAGGTGGCCGCGGCGCTGGCCCGTAAGTCCAAGGCGCGCCGCACCGTCGGCTTCCGCATCGGCGTGCCCGCCGACGGCGAGCTGGGCGTGGTGGACGGCAAGCTGCTCGACCGCGCCTTCACCAAGGCCGCCATCCTGGCCGAGACCGGCGACATCAGTCCGCAGGGTCCGGCGGGCGTGGCCGACGCGCTGGCCGCGGCCGCGCTCACCCGGTCCATCGACGTGGCCCCGCAGTTCGTCAAGGAGGGCTTGCAGGAGCATCGGGTCGGTCCGCACCGGGCGGCCTTCGTGCGCGAGTTGTCGGGCGTGGAGTTCGTCGACGACTCCAAGGCCACCAACCCGCACGCCGCGCGTTCGTCGATCCTGGCCCACCCCAACGTGATCTGGGTGGCCGGCGGTCAGCTGAAGGGCGCGGGCGTGGAGGACCTCATCGAGGAGTGCCGCGAACACCTGGTCGCGGCCGTGCTGTTCGGGCAGGACGCGGCCGTGATCGCGGCCGCACTCGCGCGACACGCCCCCGATGTCCCGGTGGTGGAGCTGAATTCGGGGGACGATGCTCGAATGGGTGACCCCTTCACCGAGATCGAGCCCGAAGCGGTGATGGCGCGCGCGGTCCGCGTGGCGGCCGGTTTCGCCCATCGCGGCGATACCGTGCTGCTGGCTCCGGCCGCGGCATCCCTGGACATGTTCGCCGACTACACGCACCGCGGGCGCAGTTTCGCGGCCGCCGTGCAGGCCCTGGACGAGAAGGACATCGGGAGAACAGAGTGACAGCGGCGACACCGCGGCGGGCCGCGCCAGGAGGTGAGCGGCGGGTCGGGAACAAGGGCCCACAGCGTCTACGAACCGGATGGTTCGTTGCGTGGCTGGCCCGCCCGCTGGCGTCGTTCCACCTGGTGGTGGCGATCGCGGTACTGCTCACCGTGCTCGGCCTGGTCATGGTGCTCTCGGCCTCCAGCGTGGAGTCCTACGCCGGTGGCGGCTCGGCCTATTCGCTGTTCTTCACCCAGGCGGTGCTGGCCGCGGTCGGCGCGGTGCTGTTCTACATCGCGTTGCGCATCCCCATGCGGGTGATGCGGCAGCTGTCGTTCCCGGTGTTCGCGCTGTCGGTGGTGCTGCTGGTGCTGGTGCTGATTCCCGGCGTCGGCACCAAGGTGCAGGGCTCGCAGCGCTGGTTCGACCTGGGCGTGGTGTCGGTGCAGCCCTCGGAGATCGCGAAAGTGACGCTGGTGGTGTGGGGTTCGCACCTGCTGGCGTCGCGGCAGTCCGAGAAGGCCGGGTACAAGGACATTCTCATGCCGCTGGTGCCGGCCGGACTGCTGGTCTGTCTGCTGGTGGTGCTCGAGCCGAACCTGTCCACCACCATCGCGCTCGGCATCGTGCTGACCTCGCTGCTGTGGTTCGGTGGGCTGCCGCTGCGCATGTTCGTCACCATCGCGGTGTCGGGCGTGGTGGCGGCCTCCATCCTCGCGCTCTCGGCCGGGTATCGCTCGGACCGCATGCGCGCCTTCTTCAATCCGGGCGACGATCCGCAGGGCATCGGCTACCAGGCCCGCCAGGCCATGTATTCCCTTGCCGACGGCGGTATCTGGGGTCGCGGCCTGGGCCAGTCGCGCGCCAAGTGGAGCTATCTCCCCAACGCGCACAACGACTTCATCTTCGCCATCATCGGTGAGGAGCTCGGCTTCCTCGGCTGCGCGCTGGTGCTCGGGCTGTTCGCGCTGTTCGTGTACACGGGCCTGCGGATCGCCTCGCGGTCGGTGGATCCGTTCATCCGGCTGCTGACCGCCTCGGCCACCACCTGGATCACCGGGCAGGCGCTGATCAATGTCGGCTACGTGGTGGGTTTGCTGCCGGTGACCGGTCTGCAGCTGCCGCTGGTCTCCGCGGGCGGCTCCTCGCTGGCGATCACCCTGTTCATGTTCGGCATCATCGCCAATGCCGCCCGGCACGAGCCGGAGGCGGTGGCGGCGCTGCACGCCGGGCAGGACGGCCGGTTCAGCCGTCTGCTGCGGCTGCCCAAACCCGACATCTACTCGCCCGCCCGGGCCGCGCGCGCCCGCGCCAAGTCCAAGGCGACAGGTAAGTCCAAGGCGACCGGTAAGCCGAAGGCGAACGCGAGGGTGAAGTCCGCGCCGCAGAAGCGCGCGCTACCCTCGGGGCGGGGCCGGGGCGGCTCGGCGGAATCATCCTCGCGGCGGTCGGTAGATTCGGATTCGGCCCGGCGCACCAGCCGCTCCACGGAATCGTGGCGCAGTACCCGGGCCTGGGAGCCCAACTATCCGATGAAACACGCCAGGGAACGGGGTAATTCGAGGTGACAGTGGAGCGGCCGGACAGTGATGTGGGTACCGCGGAAGCTCACACCGATCTACCCGAGCATCTGCGGCGCGTGCACATGATCGGCATCGGTGGTGCCGGTATGTCCGGTATCGCCCGAATTCTTCTGTCACGCGGCGGCATGGTGTCCGGTTCCGACGCCAAGGAGAGCCGCGGCGTGCTGGCCCTGCGGGCGCGCGGCGCGCAGGTGCGCATCGGCCACGACGCCTCGGCGCTGGACCTGCTGCCCGGCGGGCCCACCGCGGTGGTGACCACCTACGCCGCCATCCCCAAGACCAATCCCGAACTGGTGGAAGCCCATCGGCGCGGGGTGCCGGTGCTGCTGCGCCCGGCGGTGCTGGCCTCGCTCATGCAGGGGCACAAGACGCTGCTGGTGTCGGGCACCCACGGCAAGACCTCCACCACCTCCATGCTGGTGGTGGCATTGCAGCACTGCGGACTCGACCCGTCCTTCGCGGTCGGCGGCGAGCTCAACGAGGCGGGCACCAACGCCCACCACGGCACCGGCGGCATCTTCGTGGCCGAGGCCGACGAGAGCGACGGCTCGCTGCTGCAGTACGCCCCCGATGTCGCGGTGGTCACCAATATCGAATCCGACCACCTGGACTACTTCGGCACCGACGAGGCCTACGTGCAGGTCTTCGACGACTTCGTCGACCGGCTCGAATCGGGCGGCCGCCTGGTGGTGTGCCTGGACGACCCGGGCTCGCTGGGCCTGGCGCAGCGCTCGGCGGCCCGGCTGGCCGAGGACCCGCGCGGGATCCAGGTGATCGGTTACGGCTCCGGTGATTTCGCCGAGCTCGGGCTGACGGTCGGCGCGCGGTTGCTCTCGTGGGAGCCGCGCGACGTCGGCGGCGTCGCGGTGTTCCAGCTCTCCGACGAGTCCGCGCCGCGCACCCTGCGGCTGTCGGTGCCGGGCCGGCACATGGCGCTCAACGCGCTCGGCGCGCTGCTGGCCGCCCGTGCCACCGGCGCCGATCTGGGCGAAATCATCCAGGGGCTGGAAGGTTTCGGCGGTGTGCACCGCCGCTTCCAGCTCACCGGGCGCGAGAACGGCGTGCGCGTCTTCGACGACTACGCCCACCACCCGACCGAGGTGCGCGCGGTGCTCTCCGCGGCGGCCGAACTGGTCGCGCAGGAGGCGCGCGACGGCGCGCGGTCGCGGCCGGGGAGGGTGATCGTGGTGTTCCAGCCCCACTTGTACAGCCGCACCGCCACTTTCGCGACCGAGTTCGGGGCGGCACTGTCGCTGGCCGACGAGGTCGTGGTGCTCGACGTGTACGGCGCGCGGGAGGAGCCGCTGCCGGGTGTGAACGGCGCGCTGGTCGCGAGCGCGGTCACCAAACCCGTGCACTATCAGCCGGATATGTCGCGGGTCGGTAAGCAGGTGGGCGCGCTGGCGCGGCCCGGCGACGTGGTGATCACCATGGGCGCGGGCGATGTGACCATGCTGGGCAGCCAGATTCTGGACGGGCTGCGCGCACGACCCTCGCACGGGCGGTGAGCGCCGATGGGCTCGGGTGGGGGAGAGCTGGAGCGGACGGTTCCGGCCGAGGACGACGCCTACGACACGGCCGCGGCCGATAGCGGCACGCGCGGTACCGATTCCGCCGAACCGGCCACCGGCGACACCGGGTCCGCCGAACGCGCGGCGGCCCGCCGGGCTCGGCTCAGACGCGGCCGGGAGCCGCGGGAGTCGCGGATCGCGATCGCCTGGCGGTCGCGCGGGGTGCGGATCGGGTTGCTCGCGGGTGCGGTGGCCCTGATCGCGCTCGGACTGGTCGCCTGGTTCACTCCCATGCTGTCGGTGCGCACGGTCGAGGTCGACGGACTGGCCGCGGTGCCGGAAGAGCAGGTGCGGCAAGCCTTGCAGGTGCCCGACGGCCTGTCCATCCTGCGGCTGGACACCGATGCCCTGGCCGAACAGGTCTCCCGGCTGCCCAAGGTCCGCTCGGTCCGGGTCCAGCGGGTCTTCCCGTCCACGGTCCGGGTGACGGTCACCGAGCGAACCCCGGTGCTGTATTTCGACAGTCCCGATGGCGCCCATCTGCTCGATTGTGACAGCGTGGAATTCGCCATCGAGCCGCCCGGCCTCGGAGTACCGAAACTGGTGACCGAGCATCCGGGCGGAACGGACCCGGTGACCAAGGCGGCGGTGGCGGTGATGGCCGCCATTCCGATTCCGCTGCGCGATCAGGTCGGCGTGGGAGCGGTTGTGGCCCGCTCGGTTTCGGATATTGCCCTGGAGTTGCGTGACGGTCGCACGGTGCTGTGGGGCGGAACCGTGGATTCCTCGCGCAAGGCCGCGGTGGTCGGACCCCTGCTTTCCCAGCCGGGCAAGGTATTCGATGTTTCGAGTCCGAATCTGGTCACGGTAAAGTGAGCGATACCCATTGGGCCGCCGAAATTTTCGGTGGTTTGCCGGAAGGGCACCGTCGGTCCCGATCCAGGACCGAAGGGCAACCGTCCACGATACGATGCTCGGGTGGGTCGGACGAGGCGAATCACACAAGATTCTGACACTCGTTTCGGCGCGCCTGCGCCCGTAACGCGGTGGCTGCGAATACCGTTCGGCACCAGTCGGATACTTGACATAACGCTGAAGCTATGGTTGAGGGTTTATCGGACCGAGACCATTGCGTCGTTATATGTCGAGTAACCGAAGACGACACAAGCTGTTTCAGATCGAAGGAAGGCGAGAGCCCATGACGCCCCCGCACAACTACCTTGCTGTGATCAAGGTCGTCGGTATCGGCGGCGGCGGCGTGAACGCCGTCAACCGGATGATCGAGCAGGGACTCAAGGGAGTCGAGTTCATCGCGGTCAACACCGACGCGCAGGCGTTGTTGATGTCGGACGCCGATGTGAAACTCGATGTCGGCCGTGAACTCACCCGCGGTCTCGGCGCCGGCGCCGATCCGGAGGTCGGCCGCAAGGCCGCCGAGGACCACAAGGACGAGATCGAGGAAGTCCTCAAGGGCGCCGACATGGTCTTCGTGACCGCCGGCGAGGGCGGCGGCACGGGCACCGGCGGCGCGCCCGTGGTGGCCTCCATCGCCCGCAAGCTCGGCGCGCTCACCATCGGTGTCGTCACCCGGCCCTTCTCGTTCGAGGGCAAGCGCCGCAGCAACCAGGCCGAGGCCGGCATCCAGGCCCTGCGCGAGTCCTGCGACACCCTCATCGTCATCCCCAACGACCGGCTGCTGCAGCTCGGCGACGCCGCGGTGAGCCTGATGGACGCCTTCCGCTCCGCGGACGAAGTGCTGCTCAACGGTGTTCAGGGCATCACCGACCTGATCACCACCCCGGGTCTGATCAATGTCGACTTCGCCGACGTCAAGTCGGTCATGTCCGGCGCGGGCTCGGCGCTCATGGGCATCGGCTCCGCGCGCGGCGAGGGCCGCTCGGTGAAGGCGGCCGAGGCGGCGATCAACTCACCGCTGCTGGAAGCCAGCATGGACGGCGCGCACGGCGTACTGCTCTCCATCGCGGGCGGTTCGGATCTGGGCCTGTTCGAGATCAACGAGGCCGCCTCGCTGGTGCAGGAGGCCGCGCACATCGAGGCCAACATCATCTTCGGAACGGTGATCGACGATTCGCTCGGCGACGAGGTCCGGGTCACGGTGATCGCCGCCGGCTTCGACGGCAGCGGGCCCGCCCGCCGCATCGAACCCGCGGTCAGCCGGTTCCCCGGCACCCAGTCGAGCACCTCGACCGCGAGCGCCAGCGCCGGAAGCGTCAGCCGCAGTACCGAATACACCCCGGCCCGCGCGGTCGAGCCCGCCCCGGCCGCGCGCCCGGAGCCCGCGCCCGTCGCGCAGCCGATCGCCGAGCGCGGTCCGGCCCCGTCCTACAGCGCGCCCCGGCCCGTGGTGGACCCGACGGTGGCGAGCAACAACCGCGGCCACATCCAGCCGCCGGACGCCGACGACTACGAGGTCGACGTGCCGGACTTCATGCGCCGCGGCTGACGCCGGCCGCCGTCACGGAACGCGATTCGAACGCGCCCGCCCGAGAGGGTGGGCGCGTTCGTGTTTCCGGCCGCAGACGCTGTCTGATTCCGGGTTGCCCCGCAGTGGCTACTACCCTCGGTGGCATGACTTCAGCGGCACCTGTTTTCCGGACCAGACGGGTTGTGACGACGCGGGCGGGCGGATTCTCGCAAGCGCCCTACGACTCGTTCAATCTGGGTGACCACGTCGGTGATGATCCGGAGGCGGTGCGGCGCAATCGGGTTCGGCTCGCGGAGAGCATCGGGCTGACGCCGGACCGGCTGGTGTGGATGGAGCAGATCCACGGCCGTGCCGTCGAGATCGTGGACGGTCCGCGCACCGAGCCGGTGCCCGCCACGGACGCTCTGGTCACCACCCAGCGAAACCTGGCGCTGGTGGTGCTCACCGCCGACTGCGTGCCGATCCTGTTGTCCGACGACGAGGCCGGGGTGATCGCGGCCGTGCACGCGGGCCGGATCGGCGCCCGCATCGGGATCGTGCCGCGGGTGCTCGAGGCCATGGTGTCGGTCGGCGCGAAGCCGGAGCGGATCGGGGCCTTCCTCGGCCCGGCCGCCAGCGGCCGCCAGTACGAGGTGCCCGCGGCCATGCGCGCCGATGTCGAGGCGCATCTGCCGGGCAGCGCGACCACCACCGCCAAGGGCACGCCCGGCCTGGATCTGCGCGCCGGCATCCGGCGGCAGCTGGAGGCCGCGGGTGTCGGCGCCGTCGCGATGGACCCGCGGTGCACCATCGAGGACAAGACCTTGTTCTCCCACCGCCGCGGCGCGCCGACAGGCCGACTCGCCGGTGTGATTTGGATGTCACCCGAGGGGGTTTCAGAATGACCGAAAGTTTCACCGCCGCAGCGGGATCCGATGCGGCGCACGTCACGTCCGGCGGAGGTCGCGTCGCCGAGCTCGAAACCGCCCTGTCGGCACTCATCGAGCGAATCGACGCAGCGTGCGCGGCCGCGGGCCGCGAACCCGGGTCGGTGCGGCTGCTGCCGGTGACCAAGTTCTTCCCCGCCTCGGATATCGAGATCCTCTATGACCTGGGCCGCCGGGAGTTCGGGGAATCCCGCGAACAGGAGGCCGCGGGCAAGGTGGCGCAGCTGGGACACCTGTCCCAGGTCCGGTGGGAGTTCATCGGACGGCTCCAGCGCAACAAGGCGAAAGCCGTTGCACGCTGGGCGGATACGGTCTACTCGGTGGACAGCGAGCGGCTCGCGAGCGCGCTCGACGCCGGTGCGCGGGCCGCGCTGGACGAGGGCGCGCGTTCGGCCCCCTTGCGCGTGCTGCTGCAGGTGTCCCTGGACGCCGATCCGGCCCGCGGCGGCGTCCGCGACGACGCGCTGCGCGCGCTCGCCGATCAGGTCGCGGCGTCGGAATCGCTGCAGCTCGCGGGCCTGATGGCGATCCCGCCGCTGGATGTGGAGCCCGACGCGGCCTTCGAGCAACTGGCCCGCATCCACTCTGTATTAACGATTGTTCACCCCGATGCGAAAGAACTGTCGGCGGGCATGTCCGGCGACTTGGAGTCGGCCATCCGCCACGGCAGTACGTGCGTGCGTGTCGGTACTGCGCTTATGGGCGCGCGACCGATAACCTCGGCGTAGCAAAGAAACCTCACCAGTCACATTTGAAACATATGCTTGGTGACAGACGAGGACTGAGCAGGACAACACCCCAGGCCAACCGGGGCCGAAGGAAGGTCGACCAGATGAGCACGCTGCACAAGTTCAAGGCGTACTTCGGGATGGTTCCGCTCGAGGATTACGAAGACGATTACGTCGACGACCGCGGAGCCGCCCGGAGCGCCGATGAGCGTGGCCAGCGTCGTCCCCGGCCCTACGCCGAACGCGAGCGTGACTACGACCGATACGGCGAGGACCGTTACGACGACGAGCCGGCCTACGAGCCGTCGTACAAGGCCCCCTACAAGCCGGCCTACAGCACCTCCCGTCGCGACGACTACGCCGACGAGCTGCGTGAGCGCGAGCGCGATCACCGCGAGCGCGACCGCTACGACGCCGACGCCCGCTACGACGCCCCGCGTCGCCCCACCCGCATCGACACCGCGCCGTCCAGCCGCACCCGGTCCATGGGCGGCGGTGCGAGCACCCGCGGCGCGCTGGCGATGGACACCGACGCCGAGCGGCGCATCGAGGAGCTGCGGGAGCAGGAGCGCCGCATCGAGGCGGCCCGCCGTCCCCAGATCTTCGAGGACGGAGGCACCTTGTCCAAGATCACCACGCTGCGCCCGCGCACCTACGCCGAGGCCGCCATCATCGGTGAGCGCTTCCGCGACGGCACCCCGGTGATCATGGACCTGGTCGAGATGAGCAACTCCGACGCCCGCCGCCTGGTGGACTTCGCCGCCGGTCTGGCCTTCGCCCTGCGTGGCTCATTCGACAAGGTGGCCACCAAGGTGTTCTTGCTCTCGCCCGCCGACGTCGACGTCTCCGCCGAGGAACGCCGCCGCATCGCCGAGAACGGCTTCTACAACCAGAAGTAACCAGCTGCCGCTGCCGTGGGGAACGGCGGCGTCAGCCGGTGCCGGCGCACACCGCGCCGAACACGCACGGCGGCAGCGCAACGCGCCGCGTACACGGGGGTTGCGACCGAGGGTCGCGGGGGGATCATGGGGGAGTCTTGCGGCTATGCCGCGTCAACACCGGATGTGACCGGCACGATCCGTGTTTCTGTTTTGCCGATGACGGTTTGTCGGGCAGAGTGGTGCGGTGGCCTTGTTCCAGGTGTTGAACCTCCTGCTGTTCCTCTTCTGGCTGCTGCTGATCAGCCGAGTCATCGTCGAGTTCATCCGCAGCTTCGCGCGCGACTGGCGGCCGACCGGCTTCGTCGTGGTCATCCTCGAGGTGATCTTCACGATCACCGACCCCCCGGTGAAACTTCTGAGGCGTTTGATACCCCCAGTGAATCTTGGGGGAATTCGGCTCGATCTGTCGATTATGGTCCTGCTGTTTATCGTGTTCATCCTCATGTCGATCACGGGCCAGATAGGGCAGTCGGTAGCTCAGGTGTGACAGAATGAGCCGAAAGAATGCTTGCCCAGATCTACCGCTAGATCTCCATACGAAGCGTGAAGGGATCGTTCCATGCCGCTGACCCCCGCCGATGTTCATAACGTCGCGTTCAGCAAACCGCCGATCGGGAAGCGCGGCTACAACGAGGATGAAGTCGACGCCTTCCTCGACCTGGTCGAGCAGGAGCTCTCACGCCTCATCGAGGAGAACGCGGATCTTCGCCAGCGCGTTGCCGAGCTGGACGCGGAACTGTCCGACGCCAAGAAGAACCGCGGCCCCGCGGTCCAGCCGGTGAAGGCCCCGGTCGCGCCGGAGCCCATCAAGGCCGCCCCGCCGGTGCCCCCGGCCCCCATGCCGGCCCCGGCCCCGGTCGCCGCCGTCAAGGCCGAGGCCCCCTCCGCGGACGCCAATCTGCAGGCCGCCAAGGTGCTTTCGCTGGCCCAGGAGATGGCCGACCGCCTCACCTCGGACGCCAAGACCGAGGCCGAGTCGCTGCTGGCCAACGCCAGAGGCAACTCCGAGCGCCTGGTCAGCGACGCTCGCACCCGCTCGGAGGCGATGATCGCCGACGCGCGCCAGAAGGCCGAGGCCATGCTGTCCGACGCGCAGACCCGCTCGGATTCCCAGCTGCGCCAGGCCAAGGAGAAGGCCGACGCCCTGCAGGCCGACGCCGAGCGCAAGCACACCGAGATCATGGCCACCATCACCCAGCAGCGCAGCGTGCTGGAGAGCCGCATCGAGCAGCTCAAGACCTTCGAGCGCGAGTACCGCGTGCGCCTGAAGTCCTACCTGGAATCGCAGCTGGAGGAGCTGGAGAACCGTGGTTCGGCGGTCCCGGTCGACGGTGGCGAATTCGGTCAGGATGCCTCCGGCAACGGCGCACTCCTCAAGGGCAGCAAGTAAAGTCGTAACTACGGCCAGCGTTGCCGGGCCGCTCCGGGTGACCGTCCGGGCGATCCGGCCTCGCCGCCAACCTTTCGAGTCCTCCGATGGCCCGCGCCGTCGAAGCCCAACGAGGGGGTGGTGCACTTGCTCGCAGTGACACTCGGGCTCGCCGCTGTCGGTTTCGGCCTGCTGGTGACCGCACTGACCACCGGTTCGGTGATCTGGGCATGGGGCTGCATCATCGTGTGCGTGATCGGCGCGGTGCTGCTGCTCGTCAGTGCGTTGTCGCTGCGGTCCGATGACGAGGACGCGTCCTCGCCGCCACCGGGCGGACGGCACGCCAGGCATTAGCGGCTCACACGATTCGCTTCGGGGCGGGTCCGGGGAATAACCCCTGGACCCGCCCCGCTAGTATGGAGACAGCACCACGGCGTCGATCCGGCCATCACCGGGGAGCCTTCGGAAGAACGGCGGGACCTGCTCCGAGCGGGTATCGCCCACTAGAACCGAACGGGTGAGCCCGTCACAGCTCGCAACGAGAGGCTCGGTCTCGCAAGGGTTTTCACAGACCCGCGGTCCGGGCAAGCGGGGTGGTACCGCGGTTACGGCGCGCCGAGCGCCGGGATCGTCCCCGTGCCCACGACGCAGGCACGAGGAGACGAGAGGCCGCCATGGCGGACGAGAGCAGCACCCGAAGCGCATACCCCCGCGCGGACCTGAGCCGGACCACCGGGCAGGTCTCCTTCCCCGAGCTGGAGCAGCGGGTCCTGGACTACTGGGCCGCCGACGACACCTTCCGTGCCAGCATCGAGAACCGTTCCGAGGCAGAGGAATTCGTCTTCTACGACGGCCCGCCCTTCGCCAATGGGTTGCCGCACTACGGTCATCTGCTGACCGGATACGTGAAGGATTTGATCCCGCGTTTCCAAACCATGCGCGGTAAGAAGGTCGAACGGCGTTTCGGCTGGGATACTCACGGCCTGCCCGCGGAAATCGAAGCGGAGAAGCAGCTCGGTATCACGGACAAATCACAGATCGATGCCATGGGCCTCGCGGAATTCAATGCCGCGTGTAAATCCTCGGTCTTGCGCTACACGAACGAATGGCGTAACTACGTCACCCGCCAGGCGCGCTGGGTCGACTTCGACAACGACTACAAAACCCTCGACCTCGACTTCATGGAGTCGGTCATGTGGGCGTTCAAGTCGCTGTACGACAAGGGCCTGGTCTATCAGGGCTTCCGGGTGCTGCCCTACAGCTGGTACGAGCAGACCCCGCTGTCCAACCAGGAGGCGCGCCTCGACGACTCCTACCGGATGCGCCAGGATCCGGCGGTCACCGTCGACATGGTGCTGCGGGTTCCGGCCGACCACCCGCTGCACGGCCTCGACGGCGCCAACGCGCTGATCTGGACCACCACGCCGTGGACGCTGCCGTCCAACCTCGCCATCGCCGTGCACCCGGACGTCACCTACGCGCACGTGCAGGGCAAGGACGGCAAGCGGTATGTGGTTGCCGCCGAGCGGGTGTCGCACTACACCCGTGAGTTCGGTGAGGAGCCGCAGGTGCTGTCGGAGCACTCGGGCGCCGCGCTCGAGGGCCTGAACTACCTGCCGCCCTTCGACTTCTTCCTCGGCCACCCGCGCGCGCACCGCGTGCTCAACGCCGACTACGTCACCACCGACTCCGGCACCGGCATCGTGCACCTGGCTCCCGCCTTCGGTGAGGAGGACATGGATGTCGCCTCCGCCAACGGGATCGACATCGTGCAGCCGCTCGACGCGGGCGGCAAGTTCACCTCCATGGTGCCGCCGTACGAGGGCCTGATGGTCTTCGACGCCAACCCGGTCATCATCAAGGACCTCAAGGCCGCCGGAAAGCTGTTGCGGCACGAGACCATCGAGCACTCCTACCCGCACAGCTGGCGCTCGGGCCAGCCGCTGATCTACATGGCGGTGCCGTCCTGGTTCGTGGCGGTCACCAAGTTCCGCGATCGCATGGTGGAGCTCAACAAGGAGATCACCTGGGTCCCGGAGCACATCCGCGACGGCCAGTTCGGCAAGTGGCTGGAGAACGCGCGCGACTGGAACATCAGCCGTAACCGCTACTGGGGCGCGCCGATCCCGGTGTGGATCTCCGACGACCCGGCGTACCCGCGGGTGGACGTGTACGGCTCGCTCGACGCGCTCGAGCGGGACTTCGGCGTGCGCCCGGACGACCTGCACCGGCCCATGATCGACGAGCTGGTGCGGCCGAATCCCGATGACCCGACCGGGAAGTCGATGATGCGGCGCACCCCCGAGGTCCTCGACTGCTGGTTCGAGTCGGGTTCCATGCCCTACGCGCAGGTGCACTACCCGTTCGAGAACAAGGAGTGGTTCGAGGGCACCTCGACCGAGTCCATTGACGGCGCCGCCGTCGCAGCTCCGCACAGCCCCGGCGACTTCATCGTCGAGTACAACGGCCAGACCCGCGGCTGGTTCTACAACCTGCACGTGCTCTCGACCGCGCTGTTCGACCGCCCGGCGTTCAAGTCCGTTGTGGCGCACGGCATCGTGCTCGGCGACGACGGCCTGAAGATGTCGAAGTCCAAGGGCAACTACCCCGACGTCAACGAGGTCTTCGACCGCGACGGCTCCGACGCCATGCGCTGGTTCCTCATGGCGTCCCCGGTGCTGCGCGGCGGCAACCTGATCGTCACCGAGCGCGGTATCCGCGAGGGCGTCAGCCAGGCGCTGCGCCCGCTGTGGAACGCGTGGACCTTCCTGCAGCTGTACGCCTCGCAGCCCGGCACCTGGCGCACCGACTCGGAGAACGTGCTCGACCGGTACATCCTGGCCAAGCTGGCGGCGACCCGCGACGTCATGACCGACGCGCTCGAGGTCTACGACATCGCCACCGCCTGCGACGAGCTGCGCACCTTCGCCGACGCGCTCACCAATTGGTATGTGCGCCGGTCGCGTTCGCGCTTCTGGGAGGAGGACCGCGACGCCATCGACACCCTGCACACCGTGCTCGAGGTGACGACCCGGCTCGCGGCCCCGCTGCTGCCGCTCATCTCCGAGGTGATCTACCGCGGCCTCACCGGGGAGCGTTCGGTGCACCTGGCCGACTGGCCCGCGGCCGACGTCCTGCCGCACGACGCCGAACTGGTGTCGGCGATGGACGAGGTCCGCACCGCCTGCTCCACGGTGCTGAGCCTGCGCAAGGCCCAGAACCTGCGGGTGCGCCTGCCGCTCTCGGAGGTCACCGTCGCCGCCGCCGACGCGGAACGCCTGCGCCCCTTCGTGGATCTGATCGCCGACGAGGTCAATGTCAAGAAGGTCGACCTCACCGCGGACGTGGCCGCCCACGGCCGCTTCGAACTGGTCGTCAACGCTCGCGCCGCCGGTCCGCGCATCGGCAAGGACGTCCAGACGGTGATCAAGGCCGTCAAGGCGGGGGAGTGGACCGAGGCCGCCGACGGCACCGTGACCGCCGCCGGAATCGCCCTGCTCCCCGAGGAGTACACCCAGCGCCTGGTCGCCGCCGAGCCCGAGTCCACCGCCGCCCTGCCCGGCAATGCCGGTCTGGTGGTGCTGAATTCGGTGGTCACCGAGGAACTCGAGGCCGAGGGCTGGGCCCGCGACCTCATCCGCGACCTCCAGGAAACCCGCAAGTCCCTCGGCCTGGACGTCTCCGACCGCATCACCGTGGTCCTCGACGTCCCGGCGGACCGCCTCGCCTGGGCCGAAACCCACCGCGACCTGATCGCGGGCGAGATCCTGGCCACCACACTGACTTTCGGCGCGGCCCCCGCGGACGCGTCCGAGATCGTCGGCGGCGTCAAGGTCTCGATCACCAAGGCCTGACCGAGTTCACCCGACAGCGGCGCGGACCTTCGGGTCCGCGCCGCTGTCGTATCGGTGTGCTGTCGTGTCGCGCCGATCCGCGTCCCGGCGGCCCCGAACGATCAAACATGGAGGGCGCGAACAGATACGGCCTGGACGACCTGCGAAACCGGCTCGAGGCGATCGTGCGTGGTGTGGCAGCCGCCGGTGGGGAAGCGATCATCACCGCCGGCGGCTGCGAGATGGCGGTCATCATCTCGGTCGCCTGCTACGAGCGACTCCACGAGCACGCCGACACCGTTGATGCCGTGTGTCTAGGTTCGGGGCCGCAAGCCCTCGAGGACAGGACCGACCAGGGTCGGGACGTCGAGTAGTTCGCCGGCACCGAGGAGGAAGCGCAGGTACACCGGGCCGTAGAGCATGTTGGTCATGGTCAGGAGGGGGAGGTCGTCGCGAATCTGCCCGGCGCGCATGGCGGTTTCGAGTCGGCGGCCGGCCATGCGAACGCGGGGCTCGATGAACGTCTCGCGGACCATCTGGAGGAGCTTCGGGTCGTTCTGGGCTTCGGCGATGACACCGCGGTAGACGCAGCCCGCGTCGCCGGCGAGCATGCGCGACAGGGCGGTGATCTGCGTGGTCAGGTCGGCGGCGATGTCGCCGGTGTCGGGAAAGTCGGTGGCGGAGCCGACCTGGTCGTTGATGGCCTCGAGGGCGATCGCGCCCTTGGAGGGCCACCAGCGGTAGATGGTCTGCTTGCCGACGCCCGCGTGGGAGGCGATGGCCTCGATGGTGAGTTTCCCGTAGCCGTTGCGCACGGCGAGTTCGAAGGTGGCGTCGAGGATCGCCTGATGGGACTTGGCGCTGCGCAGTCCGGGGTTGGGCGGCTGGGGCATGGGTCCAGCATACCGCCAAACGAGACGGCACGTCTCGTCTTGACAAGGTGTGGGCGGCGGGCTAACTTACTTCATGAGACGAGACGGACCGTCTCGCCAGAGAATGGGAACACGGTCGCTAGGAGCGAACAATGACCACCATCACCACCCCCGCCGCTGTCACCGCCACTCCCGCCGCCCTGCCGTCGGTGCACCGGCGCGCGCTGATCACCTGGCTGGCTGTGTACCCGACCATCACCCTCGCACTGGCTCTGCTCGGCCCCGAGATGGGCGGGCTGCCGGTCTTCGTGAAGACGCTGATCCTGACCGTGATCGTGGTTCCGGTCTCGGCGTACCTGCTGGTTCCGCTGCTGATGAAGGCCAACCAGCGGCTGGCGGTGTGGGCGCGGCGCTGACTCGGCGGCTTCGTGCGACTCCAGCAAACATGGAGCGCCTCCCTGATCGGGGAGGCGCTCTTTTTGTTATGTGGGGTCTGAATCGGTTGACCAGGAGTTTCTTCGGGATGGGCGCCGGCGGCTCGAGACACGCCAGCCGTGGTTCTCTTGTGGCTGCTGTTGCGGGTGCGATAGAACGGCTATCAGCTAGCTAACCTACCTTGTTCCCAGCTGTTCCCGCGGTACCACCGATGAAGGGGCGCCCCCTATGGCTCGCAAGCGGCTCGGCAGGCTCAGAACCTTGGCCACGACGGTGGCCGCGATGGCGATGACAGGGGCGATGTGGGCGGGCGCCGCGCACGCCGACACCGGGTCGGGGGGCTCGGGCTCCGCGTCCGGATCCTCCTCCGGCAGCGGGACCGGATCGTTCTCCGGAAGCGCCAGCGGCTCGGCGCAATTGCCGATCGCGAGCCCGCGGGCCATGGCCGCGCTCGCGCTGGCCGGCACCCAGACCGGCAAGCCCTACGAGTGGGGCGGTACCGGTCCGGACGCCTGGGACTGCTCGGGATTGGTGCAGTGGGCCTTCCGCAGCGTCGGCATCAATCTGCCGCGCACCACCTGGCAGCAGGCCGAGGTCGGCCTCGAGGTGCCGTTCGGGGCGCTGCAGCCCGGGGATGTGCTGATTCTCAACGATGACGCCTCCCACGAAGGGATCTACGCGGGCGGCGGCAACGTCTTGAACGCGTACAACTGGGGTGTGCCCGTCGGATTGACGCCCTTGAGCGAGTTCGACATCTACACCATTCGACGATTCTTCTGAATCGCGTCAGTCGACAACCAGTTCCACGGGGATGTTGCCCCGGGTGGCCTTGGAGTACGGGCACACCTGGTGAGCGGCCTCGACCAGCGCGTGGCCCTGCTCGTTCTGCAGTTCCTCGGGCAGTTCCACGTGCAGCACCACGGAGATGCCGAAGCCGGTCTCGTCGTCCTTGTTCAGGGTGACGTCGGCGGTCACCGAGGTGTCGCCGAGCTTCACGCCCTGGTTGCGGGCCACCGCCTGCAGCGCGCCGGCGAAGCAGGCCGAGTAGCCCATGGCGAAGAGCTGCTCGGGGTTGGTGCCGTCACCGCTGCCGCCCGCCTCCTTGGGCTGGGCGAGCTTGAGGTCGAGGTAGCCGTCGGAGCTGACCGAGCGGCCCTCGCGGCCGACGGAGGTGGCGGATGAGGTGAAGAGTGCGGGCATTGATATCTCCTAGACAGACTTGTCTGTTCACGTCCGAGTCCCAGGGTAGACAGATCTGTCTGCTATCGTCAATACATAGCCCCGATCAGGGAGAAGGAGAGCAGGTCAAGCCATGAGCGAAGCCCGCGAGCGCCTGCTGGACACCGCGACCCGGCTGTTCTACGCCGAGGGGATCCACACGGTCGGCATCGACCGGATCATCGCCGAGGCCGGGATCGCGAAGGCCACCTTCTATCGGCACTTCAAGACCAAGGAAGATCTGGTCGTCGCCTACCTGGTCCGCGAATACGGCCGCCAGCGCGAGACCTTGGAGGCCATCCCCGGCTCGGGCGCGGAGTCCATCGTCGGCATCTTCGAGCGGCTCGGTGAGCTCAGCCGCGGCCCGGGGTTCCGGGGCTGCCCGTTTCTCAACGCCGCCGTGGAGTTCCCGAACTCCGACCACGCCGTGCGCAAGGTCGTCGACGAGTACCGCGCCTGGTTCCGCGACCTGATGGCCCAGCGCCTGCGCGCCGCCGGTCACCCGCAGGTCGAGGACGCCGCCCGCGCTCTGCTGCTGACCCGCGACGGCGTGACCATCAGCGGGGGAGTGGGCGACGCGGAGACGGTCCGGGTGGGCATCCGGACCGCCTTGTCGCAGTGGGGTATTCGCTAGACCCCGACCGCCTCCTCCATCTCTTCCTCGGCGGCGTCGTCCGCGGCGAGCTCGGGCGCGGCGGGCTTCGGCGCGGCCCGCCGCTTCTCGGCGAGGCCCGCGGCGGCCATGAGCGCCACGCCCGCGGCCAGCCACAGCACCAGGCTCGCCATCCGGCTGCCCAGTCCGATGCCGTCGAAGTAGAGCAGACTGCGCGCGCCCTCCACGAACCCCGCGCCGTTCCAGAACCGGTGCAGCGTGCCGAAGAAGTCGTTCTGCAGCCACGGGCTGTAGACACCGCCGGAGCTGGTGAAGTTCAGCATCACGAACAGCACCATCATGGCCAGGGTGGTCCAGCGCTTCAGGAAGGTGTGCAGGCCGATGCCGATGCTCAGGATGCCCGCCGAGTACAGCCACGACATGCCCCAGATCGCGCCCAGATCGTGGTCGACGATGTGGAAGACCGGGCCCGCGAGCGCCAGGCCGATCAGGCTCACCAGCAGCGAAGTGATCAGGCCGATGATCCCGCGCTGCCACAGCGACAGGCCCGCGCCCGCGGCGCTGATGGCGGCCACGCTGCCGTAGGAGCCGATGCTCAGCGCGACCAGCAGGAAGAACATGCCCTGCGCGGTGGGGTCGCCGGAGCTGGGGGTGGTGACGTCGGTGACGGTGAGCGGCGTGTTCTGCAGGCCGGCGACCTGCCCGAACACAGCCTCGGCGGCCATGGCGGTGGTGTCGGATCCGGCTTTGGCGACGAGCAGTTCGGGCTTCTCACGGTCGGGGACGTACGCCCCGGCCAGATCGCGGTGGCGCAGCTTGTCGACGGCGTCGTCGCGGGTGGGCACGGTGATCACGTCGAGGGCGTTGCCGCCCTTGTCCTTCAGCGATTGGGCCAGCACCTTGACCTGCGCGTTGTCGCCGACCACGGCCACCGCCAGGTGGTTGGGCTGGGGCTGGTGGAACGCGCCCAGGTAGGCCAGGCCCATGCCGAGGCACATGAGCAGCGGGGTGAGCAGGTGGACGGCGACGTGCCGGATCTGTTGGGTGGCCATGAAATCTTCTCCAATAGTTGGTAAATACAACCAAGCGAGGTTGTAGTCTACAACCATGAAGAGCGAATCCGCATTCCCCGCCCGCGCCGATGCGATCGAGGTCATACAGCGCGAGCTCACCGCCTTCGCCCGCCGCGCCCGTGGCCGGGCCAGCGAACTACACCCGGAGCTGTCGCTGGTGGCCTCCAGCATCCTGGACCTGGTGATCGAGCGGAACGGCTGCCTGGCCGCCGATCTCGCCGGTCACTTCCACCTCGACAAATCCACGGTCAGCCGCCAGGTGGCCGCCCTCGAACGCGACGGCCACCTGGAACGTGAAGTGGATCCGACGAACCGCCGCAACCTGGTCCTGCACGCCACCGCCGAGGGCCGCCGGGCGGCGCGCGCGGCGGCCCGCAGCCGCGCCGCCGCCTTCACCGAACGCTTCCAGGACTGGGACGACGCCGATGTGGAGCGGCTGGCGGAATACCTGGTGCGCTACAACGCCGCCGACGCGGGCTAGGCCCGAACCCGGCCCGGCTCAGTTGGTTCCGTCGGAGCGCTCGGTCTCGGGCGCCCATTCCTCATCGGGCAGGCCCATGCCCTTGGCCAGCACCGGCCACGAGGCGCGCAGCGCGTCCTGCCAATAACCCCACGAGTGCGTGCCCGCCTGGGTGATGTCGAAGGTCGCGGGAATGCTCATGTCCCGCAGCCGCGCCCGCAGGTTGCGCGCGCACCAGTCGCTGGCCGCCTCCAGGATGCCGCCCACCAGGATCTGCTGCGGCAGACCGCCGTCGGCCGGGCCCAGGCTGCGCACATCGGCCACATTGTCGTGCTTGCCGGGCAGGCCGCTGCCGTTGGAGACATAGATCTCCATGCCGCGCAGGGCCTCCGCGTGCACGTACGGGTCGTTGGCGGCCCACTCCGGATCGTCCATCGGCCCGTACATGTTCACCGGATTGCCGCCGCCGATGCTGATCACCAGGTTCGCGAACTTCTGCCCGACCGGGTCGGAGATCTGCGCGCACCCGCTGTAGGCGGCGACCGCGCGGTACAGGCCCGGCGCGGCGATGGCCAGCTGCAGCACCGAGGTGCCCGACATGGACATGCCCGCGATGGCGTGCGTGCCGTCGGTGCCGAGCGCCGCGTCCACCAGCGGCGGCAGTTCCTCGGTGAGGAAGGTCTTCCACAGGGGCTGTCCCAGTTTGGGATCAGCGCTGCGCCAGTCCGTGTAGTAGGTGAACGCGCCGCCGATGGGCATCACCACGTTCACGTTCTTGTCCATGAAGAACTGGGTGGCGTCGGTATTGCGCTTCCAGGTCGCGGTGTCCTGGCCGCCGCCCGCGCCGTTGAGCATGTACAGCACCGGCCGGGGCCGCGAGGGATCGGCGGGCCGCTGCACCTCCACGGTGATGTCGGCGTCCATGGCGGCCGAGTGCACCAGCAGGGTGAGGTTGCGCGCGTCGTGGATCTCGAAGCTCTCGATCGTCGATCCGTCCTCGGACACCGTTGTCGCCGCGAGTGCGGCGCTGCTGGTTATCGGGTCGGGAGGGGCGGCGAAGGCCGGGCCCGCGGGCACGACCGTGGTGAACGTAGTGACAAGGGAACAACTTGCCGCCGCGAGCAGTGCTGCCCGAGTGCCCAATCCGCCTAGCAAAACCGACCTTCGATCCACAGGGTGTCCCGACCCATGCGCATGATCGCCGACTCGTGCCCCAATGTTTCAGGTTTCGACAATATCGGGGTCGGCGTGCTTGTGGCACACGGCACTTGTGCGCCGGGCTATGCGGATCCGCTGTGGTTCAGCGCGTGTCGCGGTTCTCCTACTCGGCGACCAGGCCGCGCAGCAGTGGACCGTACTCCGGGTGCGCCAGCGCGGAGGCGAATTGCGCGGTCAGGTAGTCGGCCGGGTTGCCGGTGTCGTACCAGCGACCCCGGATCACCTGGCCGTACACCGGGTTCTCGGCGGCGAAGATATTGATGGCGTCGGTCAGGTACACCTCGCCGGTGCGGTGGGTGTACCAGTGGTCGACCTGGCGGCGCAGCTCGGCGATGATGCCGGGCGTGACCACGTAGCCGCCGATGGCGGCGAACTCGGACGGCGCGTCGGCCGGCTTGGGCTTCTCCTTGAGGCCGCTGATCCGCATCAGGCCGTTGCCCTCGGTCTCCTCGACCACCGGCACGCCGTAGCGCGAGGATTCGGCCGGGTCCATCGGCATCAGGGCCAGTACGGGCGCGCCGGTCTTGGCGTAGGCGTCGACGAGCTGCTGGGCGCGCGGCACCTCGGCGACGAAGACGTCGTCGGGCCACAGCACCAGCATGGGCTCGTCGCCCAGGTGGCGGGCGGCGTTCAGCACCGGCGTGCCGTTGCCGTAGGGACCGTGCTGGTCCAGGTAGGTGATGTGGCCGGCCCGGGCCAGCTCGCCGACCTCCTCGACCGCGTCGGCGTAGGCGGTCTTGCCGTCGGCGCGCAGCTGCGCGACCAGCGCCGGATTGGGGCGGAAGTGGTCCTGGATCAACGACTTTCCACCGCTGACCACGATGGTGATGTCGGTGATACCGGAGGCCACGAGTTCGCGGACGGTGTGCTCGATGACCGGCTTGTCGCCCACCGGGAGCATTTCCTTCGGGATCGCCTTGGTCAACGGCAGCAGGCGCGAGCCGATGCCCGCAGCGGGAATCACGGCCTTGCGAATCGTCATGGACGAATTCTCACACAGGTTCCTGCTCGTACCTGTCGGTAGCCGCTTGTAGATTTCCCTCTGTGACCACCTCCGCCGGCCCCGCGAACCCGGGCATCGTGCCTGGTGAGGCCGGTTGTGCTGGGGTGTCGGCACCGGGCGGCGGCGCGGTGCGGGCCGTGGCGGATTCACGGCAACCCCTCAGCCCCGCCGGAGGCCGGGGCCAGCGGCGCTGGGTGCTGCACATCGACATGGACGCCTTCTTCGCCTCGGTCGAACAGCTCACCCGACCGACCCTGCGCGGGCGGCCGGTGCTGGTCGGCGGCATGGGCGGGCGCGGCGTGGTGGCCGGGGCCAGTTACGAGGCGCGGGTGTTCGGCGCGCGGTCGGCCATGCCCATGCATCAGGCGCGTCGGCTGGTCGGCGCGTCGGCGGTGGTGATACCACCGCGCGGGGCGGTGTACGGGGAACTCAGCGGGCAGGTGTTCGAGGCATTGCGGTCGCGGATCCCGGTGCTGGAGACGCTGTCGTTCGACGAGGCGTTCGGGGAACCGGCGGAACTGGCGGGGGCGACGCCGGAGCGGGTGCTCGAATTCTGCGAGGAGCTGCGGACGGCGGTGCGCGAGCGCACCGGACTGGTGGCCTCGGTCGGGGCGGGCAGCGGCAAACAGCTCGCCAAGATCGCCTCCGGCCTGGCCAAACCCGATGGGGTGCGGGTGATTCCGGCGGTCGAGCAGGACGGCTTCCTGTCCGCGCTGCCGGTGCGCAGACTGTGGGGGATCGGGCCGGTGGCCGAGAGTCGTTTGCGCTCCTTGGGAATCGAGACGGTGGGGGCGCTGGCGGCGCTTCCGGAATCGGAGGCGGCCTCGATCCTGGGCGGCAGCATCGGGGTGGCGCTGCACCGGCTGGCACGCGGGATCGACGACCGCCCGGTGGCCGAGCGCGCCGAGGCCAAGCAGATCAGCGCCGAAACCACCTACGAGACCGACATTCTCACCCTCGCCCAGCTGCGCCCGGCCATCGACGCCATGGCGGCCTCGGCGCACCGGCGGCTGAGCGCGGACGGGCGGGCGGCGCGCACGGTGGTGCTCAAACTGAAGAAGGCCGATATGAGCATCGTGACCCGATCCTCCACACTGCCCTACGCCACCGAGGACCTGGTCACGCTGACCGCGGCCGCACAGCGCTCGGCCCTGGACCCGGCCGAGATCGGTCCGATTCGCTTGGTGGGCGTGGGTTTCGCCGGGCTGTCGGAGATCCGGCAGGAATCGCTGTTCCCGGAACTGGATCAGACCGTGGATGTCGGCGACGCGGTCGCCGAGGAGCCCACGCTGGCCGCGCCCGGCGGGCCGGATCCGCTGGTACCGCCCGCAACTCGGTCCTTCGCGATCGGAACCTGGTATCCGGGACTGGATGTCGAGCACCCGGAATTCGGCCACGGCTGGGTGCAGGGCGCGGGGCACGGGGTGGTGACGGTCCGCTTCGAGACCCGTTCCACCGGACCGGGTCCCACACGCACCTTCGCCGCCGCGGATCCGGCTCTCACCAGGGCGGATCCACTGGGCAGCCTGCGCTGACGGCGTTAAGACCCGAATGCGCGAATTATGAGGATTCGGCCTGAAAGTGCCGCGCCACCACCCTCGGAGGCGGTTTCCGCGACCGGGCGTTGGTAGTGTCGCCAGTCGGGCAGCCCGCCGCGGGTGTAGCTGTCACTTGTCGAACGGACCTACTCGAACGCAAAGGACGAGCAGTTGAAGCTTCAGAAGACTGGACGCATCGCGGTCGCCACGCTGGCTGTCGTGACCGTACTCGGGCTGTCGGCGTGTGGCAGCGGTGACAAGAAGGAGACCAAGCCCACCAAGGCCACCACCTCCAAGGTCACCGGCGCGCAGAACAACTACCCGCCGGCCCCGTCCGCGGCGGACCTGAATGCCGAGCTGCAGAAGGCGCTGGATCCGAACATTCCGGATTCGCAGAAGCTGGACATGATGCAGGGCGCGCAGGCCGACCCGGCCCTGCCCGGCCGCCTCACCGAGGCCTACCGCCAGAACAACGCCACCATCACCGTCACCAATGTGACCGACCTCGGCAACGGCACCCTCACCGCCGACGCCCAGTTCGCCGTCAACGGTGGCACGCCGCAGCAGGCCGTCGTGCCGTTCGTGGCCGAGGACGGCAAGTGGAAGGTCCAGAAGGACTGGGTCTGCAACGCCCTCTCGCTGGTCAACCAGACCTCCCCGGCCTGCGGCTAGTCGTCGGGGACGGACCCGGCATCCCCTGATGGAATGCCGGGTTCGTCCTCTTCTTGGCGGTCGATGATGAGGACCGCTTAGGATCTGCGGTCGTGACGGACGTGTTGGAGAAGGCGGGGCCGGATGCCGCCGGGAGTGCTGGTGCCGAACCCGAGAGACGGACTCGAGGGGGCTGGGCGCGCCCTGTCGCCCTGATCGCCGGCCTGATCGCGGTGCTCGCGGCGCTGGCGGTGCCGTTCCTGCCGGTGCGTGTGGACCACACCACTCTGACCTGGCCGCAGGGCAATTCGACGCAAAGCATCGAAGCCCCGCTGATCACGTACGCGCCGCAGAGCTTCGACGCCACCATCCCCTGCGCCGCCGTGGCCCAGCTGGGCGCCAAGGGCGGCACGCTGGCCGCCACCGGACCCCACGGCGCGCCGGACCTCGAGAAGAACGGATTCGTGGCCCGCGTCACCGCGGCGACCACCGCCGACGGCGTCACCGCGCCCGGCAAGCTGGAAGCGATCCTGCACCACAAGACGCTGCTCAGCGTGCCCGTGGACCAGCTCGGCGCGGGCTGCGCGCTCACCGTGCACTCGGACTTCACCTCCTCCACCGCGACGCTGACCGGTTCCTCGGTCGAGCCGGTCACCCTCGACGGTGACTACCGGCCGCAGCTGGTCGGGATCTTCAGCGATCTGACCGTCTCCGACGGCGCGAAGGTCACCGCGGCGGTGGACAGCCGCTTCACCTCCACCCCGGGCCCGCTCAAGCGGATCGCCATCTGGACGGCCATCGTGGGCACCCTCGTCGCGCTGGGCGCCCTGTTCCGGCTGGACCGCCTCGACGGCCGCCGCAGCCGCCGCTTCCTGCCCGCGCACTGGTGGACGTTCAAGCCGGTCGACGCCGTGGTGCTGGGCACGCTGGTGCTGTGGCACTTCATCGGCGCCACCACCTCCGACGACGGCTACCAATTCGGCATGGGCCGCGCGTCCCTGCACGCCGGGTACATGGCCAACTACTTCGGCTACTTCGGCGTTCCCGAAACCCCGGTCGGCACACCGTATTACGACCTGATCGGTCATATGGCGCAGGTCAGTCCGGCGAGCGTGTGGATGCGCCTGCCCGCGCTGGTGGCGGGCGTGCTGATCTGGCTGGTGCTCAGCCGCGAGGTGATCCCGCGCCTGGGCGCGCGGGTGCGCCGCGACCGGATCGCGGTGTGGACCGGGGCGCTGGGCTTCCTGGCCGTGTGGCTGGCCTACAACAACGGCCTGCGGCCGGAACCGCTGGTGGCTCTCGGTGTGCTGCTCACCTGGGTGTCGGTGGAGCGGGCCATCGCGACCGGGCGGTTGCTGCCCTACGGCATCGCCGTCACCATCGGCGCGTTCACCTGTACCGTCGGCCCGTCCGGCATCATCTGTTTCGCTCCGCTGCTGGCGGGCATCCGGCCGATCTGGCGGATTCTCAACCGGCGCGCAACGGAATTGGGTAAGCCGACCCCGCCCGACGCGAGTGCGCTCACCATTCTGAGGGCCCGCTTCGGCGCGTACCTGTCGCTGGCCGCTCCGGTGGCCGCGGCCGGCGCCGTGGTGCTGGCGGTCATGTTCTGCGATCAGCCGCTGGCCTCGATGTTCGAGATGAGCCGGGTGCACACCGTGGTCGGCCCGGATGTGCACTGGGACGGCGAATACATTCGCTACCAGTACCTTTTCATGCCCACCATCGACGGCTCGCTGGCCCGGCGCTTCGGCATGTTCGTGTTCTGGATCGGCCTGGTGGTGTGCGCGGCGGTGCTGCTGCGCAAGGGCGGCCGGATCCCGTTCACCGCCTCGGGCCCCGCCCGGCGCGTGCTGGGCACGGGCGTCGGCGTCATCCTGCTGATGATGCTGACCCCCACCAAGTGGACCCACCACAACGGCATCTACGCCGGACTGGCCGGTGTCGTCGCGGTGCTCACCGCGGTCGCGGTCGGCCCCAAGGTGATGCGCTCGCCGCGCAACCGGGCGCTGTTCGCCGCGGTGGTGGCGTTCGCGCTGGCCGCGGCGTTCGCCAGCATCAACGGCTGGTGGTACGTGTCGAACTGGTCGATCTCCTGGAACGACAAGCCGGTGGTGCTGGCCGGGTTCCTGGTCTCCAAGATCTTCCTGGGCATCGCGCTGGCGCTGCTCGCGCTCGCCGGCTGGTTCCATGTGCGCGCGCCCGAAAAGCCGGGCCCGCACCGGATCTCGAAGCTGGGCTGGCGTTTCGTCGCCATCCCGCCGCTCACCGTCGCGGCCGCGTTCATGGTCGTGTTCGAGGTGGCCATGCTCGCCAAGGGCGCGGTCGTGCAGTACCCGGCGTACTCGCTGGCCCGCTCGAATATCGATGCGGTGCTGGGCAAGCCGTGCGGCCTGGCTCGCGACGTGCGGGTGGAGGAGCAGCCCAACGCGGGCATGCTGGCGCCGCTGACCGGCGACCCGCACAGCGCCTTCGGCGCCGAGGCCACCGGCTTCACGCCCCAGGGCGTCGCCGCCGATCTGCGCCCCGACGACGACCTCGACACCGGCGGCAGCGTCGCCAGCGCGGTCAGCGGGCGCAGCAGCGGCACGGCCGACGGAACCACCACCGCGCCACTGCCTTTCGGCCTGGACGCGAGCACCCCGGTGCTGGGCAGCTACAACAGCTCCGAGGCGATCTCCACCCTGACCACCGGCTGGTACCCGCTGCCCGCGGCCGAGAACCGCTCCGGCATCATCGCGATCGCCGCCGCGGGCCGCATCCGCTCGGTCGACCAGGACGGCATCGTGACCCCCGGCCAGTCGGTCGAGGTCGAATACGGTGTGCCCGGCGCCGACGGCGTGCCCGTCGCGCAGGGCCGGGTGACGCCGATCGATATCGGTCCCGCCCCGACCTGGCGCAACCTGCGGACGCCGTTGAGCGAGATCCCGGCCGCCGCCACCGCGATTCGCGTGGTCGCCACCGATCGCGACAGCGACCCCAAGCAGTGGGTGGCGCTCACCCCGCCGCGCATCCCGCACACGGTGACGTTGCAGGAGTACGTCGGCAGCAGCAAGCCGGTACTGCTGGACTGGGAAGTGGGCCTGCAGTTCCCGTGCCAGCGGCCCTTCGATCACCTCGACGGCATCGCCGAGGTGCCCGAGTACCGCATCCTGCCCGACCGCGGCGGCGCGGCCATGACCACGCTGTGGCAGAGCCACGACGGCGGCGGCGCGCTGGGCTGGAGCTCGATGCTCCTGCGCCCGGTCACCATCGCCACCTTCCTGGACAACGACCCGCGCCGGGACTGGGGCGAGCTGCAGCGGTTCGAGCGCATCGACAGTTCCGCGCAGACCGCCAAGCCGTCGGTGACCGTCGAGAGTCACCCGGGACTGTGGAATCCCGGGCCGATCAATGTGACCGGCTGGCAGTGACTCCGGCCCTCACGCAGTGACCGCGACCGCACCCGCTTCCCGACGGAAGCGGGTGCGGTGTCGTTTTCGGGGGCTCGGACCTGGCGGTTTCGGCGGGACTCAGCCCTGCATGGCCGCCATGCGCCTGGCCATCTCCTCCGGATCCACGTCCTCGACGTGCAGGGCGAGGGTCCAGCGGTGACCCCACGGGTCCTCGATGCCGGAGGTGCGGTCGCCGTAGAACTGGTTCTCCGGGGCCTGGAGCTCCTGCGCGCCCGCGGACAGGGCGGCGGCATGGGCGGCGTCCACGTCGTCGACGTAGACATAGAGGTTGACCGGCGTGCCGCCGACCGTGCGGGGATCCAGGAACCCCATGGCCGGGGCCGGGTCACCGAGCATGATCACCGAAGAGCCGAACTGCATTTCGCAGTGCGCGATGGTGCCGTCCGGGCCGGGCATGCGGAAACGCTCGTCGGCGCCGAACACGTGCTTGTAGAAATCGATCGCCCGGGCGGCGCCATTGCAGGCGAGTGAGGGGCACACGGTGGGATAGCCGTCGGGAATGGGTGTGACATCGGACATCGGAAACCTCCCGTCGAGGTTGTTGTCGGACGCGTCCAAGCCTAGGCCCGGGGACCGGCGACACCTAGGGTCCCGCGGCTCCCCGCAGTTTCCGCACCTGGGCCGCCGTCATGGCGCTGAGCTGCTGCGGATCGGGTTCCTTGGCGTCGGAGTAGGCGATCTGCACGACTGTCGAGCCCACCAGCGTGATGCTCACGTCGGTGTAGAGGGTGAGTCCCTCGCTGGTGGTCCGGACCTGGAACGCGGTCGATCCGTCCCCGGCCTGCGGCTGACTCAAACCACCCAGCCGGAATTCGACCTTGGTGTTGTCGGCATCGGTGCCCGCGTACTTCGTGCACCCGGTCAGCAGCGACTGGACGGCGGAAAAGGCCTGGGCCGCGCCGCCGTTCGCATAGGACGCCGCGTCGATGTCGACACTGGCGAAGTTCATCCCGCCGAACTGGGCCGCCGCGCGCGCCGCCGCGCCGGGCGCCTGCACCGCGATCGCTTCCAGCACCTTCGCGCACTGCGCGGGATCGGTCTTCGCGCCCGCGCCGCCCGACGCACCGGGCGGCGGGTCGTCCAGGGCGGTGAACCCCGCGGGCATGGCCGTCAGATCCAGCAGATCCGAGCGCAGCGTGTACTCGTCGAGAACCGGTGCGCCGCCGGGCGACTGCGTCGGCTGCACGGTCGGGCCCAGACTGGGCAGCGGGCCCCCGGAGTCCTTGCCGTTTCCGCAGGCGGTGGCGGTCAGCGCCAGCGCGCCCGCCAGCAACGCCAGCCGTGTCAGGCTCCCCACTGCACCTCCGTGCGCAGCGTCTGGCGCAGGGTCACCGCGCTGCGCGGGTCGCGGTAGGTCTGGTTGCCGCCGACTTCGACCTGGCCGGAAACCGGGAGCGGCAGGCCCAGATCCACGGCGATGGTGCCGGTGCCGTGCATCAGGTAGTCGACGATCTCGAGCTGGCCGGCCTCGTTGGGCAGATGCCACACCGCGGACTTCGGGCTCTGCACCACGTTCAGTTCGATGGTGAGTTCGTTGCCCTCGCGGGCGGTGAGGGTGCAGGTGGTCACCTGCTCGAGCGGGACGCTCCCGGAAACCTGTTGCCGTACGGTCCATACCGCGCCCACGCCGACGGCCTCGGTCGGGAAGGCGATGGACTGGTACACGGCCTGATAGAACGACTGCTCCAGCGCGGCGCGCGCGGCGTCGGAGGTGGCCGGTTTGGGGGCCAGCTTGAGTGCGGTGATCGCGCCCAGCTCGCTCACGTCGAAACCGACGTGGGATCCGTCGGCGTGCGTCAACGCCTGCGCCAGGGTCGGGTCGGGGGAGGTGACATTGCCGACGGTCAGTTCGACCCCGTCGGCCCCGGCCTGCGCGGTCAGCGGAATGGTGACCGCGGGCGGGGAGATGTCGCGCTGCGCCTGCTGATTGATCTGCTGCTCGATGTGGTGCTCGGTGCTCAACGTCACCTGCTGGCTGGTGCCCGGCTCGAGGGTCCGGCGCAGCGGCGAGCGGGGTTCGGCGCCCGGGGTGACGACGGTGGTGGTCACGGCCTCGATGGGCATGGTGACCTCTTTGTTGATGCCCACCGGCTCGGTGCCGTCGCCCTCGGCCGTGGTCTCCGACGAGTCGCTGCAGCCGACGCCGAAGGCGGTCAGGGTGACCGCGAGGACCAGCAACAGCACCCCGGAACGGTGGCCGCGGGCGCTCCCGCGGCGAGGCGGTCGCGGGGGTCCGGAACAGGGTGCGGTGGCGTTCGCCGAGCTGGGGGAGGAAGACAACACCGTCACGTCGAACAGGTTACGACGGGTTCCTGAAAAACAGCTGGGATCCTGTGCGGCCGCCGTTTCGGTTCGCCGGGACGGGCCCCGGGTCGGCCCGCGCGGCGGTTCGGAGCCGCCGGGCCCGGACCGTTCGGAGTCGCCGGGCGCGGATAAGGAATGATGTCAGGGTGAGTACCGACCGGCCGCGCGAAACGGGCGCTGAGGAACCAGACAAGTCGCCAGGGGAGACCGTTCCCGCGATCGATGCCGAGGCTTCCCCCGCCGGCGCAGCCGCCGAGTCGGACAGCGCTCCCGCCGCGACCGCGTCGCAGCCGCTGCGCCTGCGCAGTCTGCTGGTGCTCGCCGCGGTGGTGCTCGGCCTGGATCTGCTGACCAAGACGATCGTGGTCTCCACCATCACCCCGGGCAAGCCGATCTATCTGATCGGCGACTGGGCGCGGCTGTCCCTGGTCCGCAACCCGGGCGCGGCGTTCTCCATGGCCACCGGCATGACCTGGCTGCTGACCCTGATCGCCGCCGCCGTGGTGATCGGCGTGATCCGGATCGGCCGCACCCTGCGCTCGCTGCCGTGGGCCATCGGCCTGGGCCTGGTGCTGGGCGGCGCGCTCGGCAATCTCATCGATCGCCTGTTCCGCGCGCCCGGCCCGTTGCAGGGTCACGTGGTGGATTTCGTGGCGGTCGGCTGGTGGCCGGTGTTCAATGTGGCCGATTCGGCGATCGTGTGCGGCGCGATCCTGCTGGTGGCGCTGACGGTGTTCGGTTTCGAGCCCGACGGCACCCGCATGCACCGCGCGCCCGCGACGCCCGCGGAGGGGAAGGCGGCATGAGGGAGACTCGCAGCATGCCCGTGCCCGACGGGCTGGACGGCATGCGTGTCGACGCCGGGCTGTCGCGGCTGCTCGGCCTGTCCCGCACCGCCGTGGCGGCCATGACCGAGGACGGTTCGGTGCAGCTCGACGGCGTCGCGGCCGGAAAGTCGGATCGGCTCACGGCCGGCGCCTGGCTGGAGGTCGAATTCCCCGAGCCCAAGCGCGAACTCACCGTCGAGGCGACCCCGGTCGAGGGCATGAAGATCCTCTACGCCGACGACGACATCGTGGCCGTGGACAAGCCGGTCGGCGTGGCCGCGCACACCGGTGTCGGCTGGACCGGCCCCACCGTGGTCGGTGGTCTGGCCGCGATGGGCTACCGCATCTCCACCTCGGGCGCCCACGAGCGTCAGGGCATCGTGCACCGCCTCGACGTCGGCACCTCCGGCGTGATGGTGGTCGCGCAGTCCGAGCACGCCTACACCCAGCTCAAGCGCGCCTTCAAGTACCGCACCGTCGAGAAGCGCTATCACGCTCTGGTGCAAGGCCATCCGGATCCGTCGAGCGGCACCATCGACGCCCCCATCGGCCGCGCCCGCGGCAACGACTGGAAGTTCGCGGTCACCGCCGACGGCCGCCCGTCGGTCACCCACTACGACACGGTCGAGGCCTTCCAGGCCGCCAGCCTGCTCGACATCCATCTGGAAACCGGCCGCACCCACCAGATCCGCGTCCACTTCTCGGCCGTGCGCCACCCCTGCTGCGGTGACCTCACCTACGGCGCGGACCCGCGCCTGGCCGAACGCCTGGGCCTGGAGCGGCAGTGGCTGCACGCCCGCCAGCTGGGCTTCAACCATCCCGCCGACGGCCGCTGGGTCGAGATCACCAGCGAATACCCCGCCGACCTGGAACACGCGCTCGACGTCCTGCGTCAGCACTGATCGGAGCTCCGAGTGGATGCACCGCGGCCGCGCGGCGTGGCGGGCCCGACCCTGCGTCGCGCCGGGATCGCCACGGCGGCGGTGCTTCTCGTCGTCCTGATCCTCGTGCTGGGCTGGGCGAACCCGCCTCGGCCGGGGATCATCGCGACGGACCGGCTGGGACCGGAAAGCGGTGAGCCGGTGTCCGATTACCTGACGCGCGCCCGGAAGTCCTTGGAGGGCAGCGACTCCGGAGGTCGCTGGGCCCTGCTGTCCTTCGCTGAAGGCGTCACCGCCGACCGGATCCCGGAATTCGGTGCGGGCCTGCGTATCTCGGAGGTCGACTATCACGTGTGGGTGGACCGTGTCGCGACACCCATCATCGCGATCGGCGTGCCATCGGGTGAGGCCGTCGCGGTCGCCTCGGTGAAATCGGCCGTCGCCCAGATGGAATCGACCCCGACCTTCGATTCCCGCTCCTCGCAGGTCAAGGACCTCGTCGCCGCGCGGCTTCGCGCCGGCTGCGCGTGCGTCGTGGGCGTGGTCGTCCACGGCTCCCTCGACCGGCTGCGAACCGTGGCCACCCGTCCCGGAATCCGCGCTGTCGAGGCGCTGCCGGCCGACGCCTCCGCCGCCGTCTTCGCTGTCTCGCCACTGCTGCCCGAGCAGCGTGAGGCCGCGGTCCCGGGCCCCGATGATGGCCCCGTCCCCGCCGGCTGACCGGTTCCCGGACGCTCGACTTTGCAGAATCTTCATCAACTAAATCTGCATACTCCGCCCAAATCGATTGGTAGCCAGGAGTAAGCTCCTACTCGGCGTCGTTCCACTTGACGTCCTGTTCGGTCAGGTCGATGCGGTAGCTCTCGGCCGGCCTCACTGCGTGTTCCGATCGGGACGCGGCATGTGCTTGACAAGGATTACTGCTTAACCGAGGAGCCAATCGGGTGTCGCAGAGCCGACTCGGCGTGCGACGCGATCGCGGTCACGTCCGCTAGCTCGGCAGCGCAGCCTGGCAGACGCGGACACCACAAAAGCTCGTGGTAAGGAAGCAAAATGTCTAGAAAGATCATGAAAACCGTAGCGGCGACTGTATTTGCGGCGCCCTTGCTGGTCTTGGCCGCACCCGCGGCCGACGCCGACACCACTGCTGCGGCGCCACCGGCGACCTCCGCCACTCCGGTCAACGGATCGTTCGGATCAGCTGCGTTGTGCTTCAACCTCGGTAGCGTCATCTGGTGCATCTGAGTGCTCCTGTGACAACGCCATCCCTCGGTGCGCGAACTGCCAGCGGGTTGCCCCGTGTGGGTCGGTCAGCGCCACCCCGACGGCCGAGTGGATGGTGAAGCGGTACAGGTGCCATGGCGCGGGACCCGCGCTCTGGGCGCTGTAGGGGGCGGTGACCTCGTCTCCCGATCGTTCCGCGGGCCATCCGCCCGCGCGGTAGACAGCCGTGACGCGGTCGAGTTCGGCCGTGTCCGTGACTCGATGAGCCTCCCCGGAGAGGACCAGGTCCACTCCGGGGAGGCGGAGTGAGAGGGTGCAGTCCGGGTTCGAGGCCAGGTTTCGGGACTTCCTGGTGGCCGGTCCGCTCGTGAAGTAGAGATGGCCGTCGGATTCGACGCAGCCGATTCCCGCGGAGCTGGGCTTGCCGGAAGGGCTTACCGTGCCGAGGAATTCGGCCGTCTCGGGGAGTCCGATCGCCATGTCGAGGGCTTTGCGGACTCGGTCCCAGGGCAGGTCGGCCCGGCCGTAGATATTGAGATCCTCGGCGGAGACGGGGGTGGGGAGCATCAGGCGTCCTCCAATGCGCGGAGTTGGGCGATGGCGCGCGTCTCCTGGTCGACGGTGAACCAGAGCGTGAGCGCGCCGGGGGCGTCGACGGCGTGGATGTCGAGGGGTTCACCGAAGCGGATCGGCTTGTTGTACTCGAGGATGTAGCGGTGCGGGCCGCGGGTGAGTTCGGGTGTGTCGGCGGCGAATTCGTGGACGGCATGCCAGTACGCGGTATTGGTGATGTGCCGGAAGTGATCGGTGTCGGTGCGGCGCAGGGGGTACCGGGTTCCGTCGGCCGCGGGGGCGGGGGTGTCGAGCCATTGGCGCCAGCGCAGGCGATGGTCGTCGGTGGTGGTGGCCATGAGGTCGAAGAACTCGTCGGCGACGCGGGACGGGCTCATGGTCTGCTTGTTCATGTGGATCCAGAAGCCCTCGGTGTCGACGAGGCCGCCGGTGTCGGCGTCGAGGCGGACGCGCATGGAGCACCAGCGCGGGGAGATGCCCGAGCACCAGCGCCGGACACGTAACCGGGTGGGCCAGATGATCGGGCGCAGCACATCGATGACGGTGCGCCGCACGATCCAGTGCGGGTGGGATTCGAGGGCGCCGATCTGCGTCAGATGGTCGACTCCGGCGTCCTGGAGGTGGCGGGCGATACCGTCGATGCGCAGATTCTGGATCTCGTCCGTGTCGACGGTGCTCAGGCGACGTTCGACGTCGAAGATGTGTCCGGAGCCCGGGACGGGGGCCAGCGGTGCGGACCGCGGGTCGGCGGCGGACTGGGTGGAGCGGTCGGTGCGCTGATTCATCATCGGCAGAACCTCCGGATCCGAGGGTAGTCCAGAACCCGTGAAGACCGCGGATGCCCGGGTCGGCGTGGCCCCGGGGTGGGTAACGTCGTCGTGGATCGGATACGCGTGGCGGATCGATGCCGACGGCATCGGAGCGGAAGAGGCGAATGCGGATGGAATTGACGCCGGAGCAGGCTGATCGGGCCCTGGGCGTGCTGGTGGGGACCGCGGCGGGGGATGCGCTGGGTGCCGGATACGAGTTCACCCATCCCGGTCCCGACGTGGAGATCCGGATGAAGGGCGGCGGCGCGTTCCGGTGGGCGCCGGGGGAGTGGACCGACGACACCGCCATGGCGGTCGCGGTGGCCCGCGCGGCGGCGGTGGCGGGCGACCTGTGCGGCCCCGAAGGGCTGGACGCGGTGGCCGCCGAATTCGTGGCGTGGTGGGACTCCAAGCCGGCCGATATCGGGAACCAGACGCGGCAGGTGCTCGAGCACCGCGATCGGACCGGCCGGGCCATGCAGCTGCGGGCGCACGATCTGCCGGGGCTCAAGGCGGGTAACGGGTCGCTCATGCGGACCGCCCCGGTCGCCCTCGCCTATCTCGACGACGCCGAGAAGTGTGGCAAGGCAGCCAAACTGGTGAGCTCCCTGACCCACTACGACATGCAGGCCATGCAGGCGTGCAAGCTCTGGACCCTCGCCATCCGCCACGCGGTGCTGTTCGGCACCTACGACGGCCTGCGGGAGGCGCTGTCGCAGGTGGACACCGGCTTCTGGGAACCGCTGCTGGACAAGGCCGAGACCGGCGTCCCGGCCGACTTCGCCAAGAACGGCTGGGTGGTGCACGCGCTGCAGACCGCGTGGTGGGCGATCACCCACGCCGAAACCCTGTCGGCCGCATTGGAACTGGCGGTCCGCGCGGGCGGCGACACCGACACCACGGCGGCCATCGCGGGCGGCCTGCTCGGGGCCCGTTGGGGCGCGTCGGCCGTGCCCGCGGAGTGGCGGGCGATCCTCCACGGCTACCCCGGCTATCGGGCCGACGACCTGGACACGCTCACGCGGCAGATCGTCGCGCGCTGACGCGGCCTGCCGGCGGTGACCTGGCCGGACGCGCGATGGAACCGCTGGCCGCGCGGTACCTGGCCGCATGAGGCATGGGCGGCCGGCGGGCTCTCGGTCCGGGACGCGGCTATCGGTCCGGGAGGCGGCTCTCGGTCCGGGACGCGGCTCTCAGTCGGGGATGCGGACGACGCCGTCGAGGTAGCGGCGGCAGCGGCCGGTCAGGCGGACGCGGTCGCCTGTCAGCGTGCAGCGCAGGGAGCCGCCGCGGCGGGAGAGCTGGCGGGCGGTGAGGCTGGTGCGGCCCAGTTCGCGGCTCCACAGCGGGGTGAGCTGGGCGTGCGCGGAACCGGTGACCGGGTCTTCGGGAATGCCCTGGCCGGGGGCGAAGACGCGGGAGACGAAGTCCACCTCGGTGCCTTCGGCGGTGAGGATGGCGGCGCGTTTCAGGTCGGGGAAGGCGGCGAAGTTCGGGCGGGCTTCGCGCACTTCGTGTTCGGCGGTGACGACCAGCACCACGTCGGTGCCCTCGAACGCGCGCAGCGGCCGCACGCCGAGCGCCTCGGCGAGCCGGTGCGGAAGTTCCTCCTGCGCATCGATTTCCACCGACGCCACCGACGGCAGGTCCAGTACCAGATCGTCGCGGTCGCGGTCGACGCGCAGCCAGCCGCTGCGGGTGTAGAAGTGCACCCGGTCCGCGCCGGGGTGCATGTCGTCGAGGATCTGGGCGGCGGTGGCCATGGTGGCGTGCCCGCACAGGTCGACCTCCACGGTCGGGGTGAACCAGCGCAGGTGGAAGGCGGGCGAGTTGTCCGGCGGCACACCCGCTTCCGCGGGTAGCGCGGAGGTGTAGAAGGCGGTCTCGGCGAGGTTGTTCTCCTCGGCCAGCCGCTGCAGCAGTTCGTCGGGCAGCCACGACAGCAGCGGCATGACCGCCGCGGGGTTGCCGGAGAACGGCGCGTCGGCGAATGCGTCGAGCTGATGCAGCAAGACCTCCATGGGGCACAAGGTACCTGCGATTTCGACCGCTGCCCAGGACGGCCGACCACCCGGCGAGCCAAACCATGCGACCAGTTTGGAAACAGCGGAGCGGCGGCACACCCCGAGGTGCGCCGCCGCTCCGGAACGCCGTGCGATTCAGTCGTTTTCGTCCAGCACCGCCGGTGCGTTGTGCGGGGTGTCGCCGAGATACTTGGCGCTGAGCCACCACGCCACCTCGACCAGCACCACGCCGATCGCGCCGCACACGACCGCCGAGGTGGTCAGCGCGACATTGGACGGATCCAGTTTGAAGAAGTGCCGGGTGAACGGCACCGCGAACAGGATCAGGTATCCCGCAACGGAACCCGAGACCAGCAGGATCTTCCACCAGTTCCACGGCCGGGCCACGATGGCCAGCACCCACACCGCGATGATCAGCAGCGTGATCAGCGCCGTTGTGCCCGCCTGCACCTTCGCGGTGTCCCCGGCGTCGGGTCCCCGGTAGGCGATCAGGTAGGAGATGAACGTCATCACGCCGATCACCACGCCGGACGGGATCGCCAAACGCATGACGCGGCCGACGAATCCGGTGCGGGCGCGCTCGTTGTTGGGCGCGAGCGACAGGATGAAGGCCGGGATGCCGATGGTGAACCAGGCGGCGATCGTCACGTGGCGGGGCAGGAACGGGTAGCCGATCGCCTTGTAGTGGAAGATCTGCGACCCGATGCCCGCGATGCCGACCAGGAAGGCCAGCACCACCGAGTAGACGGTCTTGGTGAGGAACAGGTTGGAGACCCGCTCGATATTGCCGATCACCCGGCGGCCCTCGGCCACCACGTACGGCAGGGTCGCGAACTTGTTGTCCAGCAGCACGATCTGCGCCACCGAGCGGGTCGCCGGGCTGCCCGAGCCCATGGCGACGCCGATGTCGGCGTCCTTGAGGGCGAGCACGTCGTTGACGCCGTCGCCGGTCATGGCGACGGTGTGCCCGCGCGACTGCAGGGCTCCGACCATGGCGCGCTTCTGATCCGGGCGGACCCGGCCGAAGACGGTCTTCTCGTCGAGCACGTCCGCGAGTTCGTTCTGGTCGGTCGGCAGCGTGCGCGCGTCGACCGGCTCGTCGCCGCCGCTCAGCCCGAGCGAGGACGCGACCGCGCCGACCGACACCGCGTTGTCGCCGGAGATGACCTTGGTCGAAACATGCTGGGAGGCGAAGTATTCGAGGGTGCCCTTGGCGTCGGGCCGCACCTTCTGCTCCAGCACCACCAGTGCCGCCGGGGTGACCTGGCCGGGCGCGTCGGGCGCGTCGACCGGGCGGTCACTTCGGGCCAGCAGCAGCACGCGCAGGCCCTTGGCCCCGATCTCCTGTGCGGTGGCGGCGATCTCGGTGTCGGGGTCCAGCAGCACGTCCGGCGCGCCCATCAGCCAGTTGCCGTGCTCGCCGTAGGACATGCCGCTCCACTTCTTGGCGGAGGAGAACGGCGCGAGACCGGTGGACTGCCAGCCGGGGGCGTCCGGCAGCGCTTCCTTGATGGCCAGGACGGACGCGTTGGGGCGCGGGTCGTCGGCGGCGAGGGCGGCCAGCACGCGGCGCAACTCCTCGGGGGCCCGGCCGTCGTTCGATGGGTCCACCGCGCGTCCGCTGTCGTCGACCGGCCGGATCTCGGCCAGCCGCATGCCGTTCTCGGTGAGGGTGCCGGTCTTGTCGGCGCACACCACGTCCACTCGGGCCAGACCCTCGATGGCGGGCAGCTCCTGCACCAGGCACTTGCGCGCGCCGAGCCGGACCACGCCGACGGCGAAGGCGATGGAGGTCATCAGCACCAGGCCCTCGGGCACCATCGGCACCAGGGCGGCGACCATGCCGTTGACGGCGGGCCGCCAGGATTCCTTGGAGGAGAACAGCTGGTTGTAGATGGACAGCAGGCCCGCCGGAATCAGCAGGTAGGTAATGACTTTCAGGATGGTGTCGATACCGCTGCGCAACTCGGACTTGACCAGGGTGAACTTGCTGGCCTCGTCGGCGAGTTTGGCGGCGTAGGCGTCCTTGCCGACCTTGGTGGCCCGGTACGCGCCGCTGCCGGACACCACGAAACTGCCCGACATGATCTGCGCGCCACGGGTTTTGTCGATCGGGTCGGCCTCACCGGTGAGCAGCGACTCGTCGACCTCGAGGAGTTCGGTCTCGATCACCTCGCCGTCGACGACGATCTGGTCGCCGGGGCCGAGCTCGATGATGTCGTCGAGCACGACCTCCTGCGGCGTGACCGCGGTGGCCTGCCCGTCGCGGCGCACCATCGGTTTGGCCTGGCCGACGATGGCCAGCTTGTCGAGGGTGTTCTTGGCCCGGATCTCCTGGATGATGCCCACCGCGCTGTTGGCGATGATCAGCAGGCCGAACATGCCGTCGATGATCGATCCGGTGGCCAGCACCAGGATGAACAGCACGCCGAGGATGGCGTTGATCCGGGTGAAGACGTTCGCCCTGACGATGTCCTTGACCGACCGGCTGGCCCGTTCCGGCACGTCGTTGGTCAGCCCGTCCCGCCGCCGCTGCTCCACCTCGGCGGAGGTGAGCCCCAGCGCGGGTGGGCTCGGCGGACTCGCTGCCTGCGCGGTGATCGACATGCCGACCAGGCTAGCCCTTCCGGGCCGTTAACCCAGATGTAGCTGAATTCGGCGGTGTCGACAATGCGCGCTGTGCCAGGTCAAAGGCAAACTCCGACAAATCGGACACCGTGAAGGGGGATGGGAGAGGGCACGGACTGGGGGACAGAGCGGCGCGTGACTTCCGGCGGGGTCGGGGTGCGTGGCGGCGGCGGGGCCGTGCGCGGTGGTGGCACGGCGCGGCGGCATCGCGGCGAAATAGACTTGTTGCGCACGCTAACGTAATTGGGTGGCCGAAGGACATCAGCATCCGAAGTCCCCCGCCCCGCACCCGGCCGCGGGCGCCGCGATGGTGACGGTCGAGCGCGGGTGGCGTGGCCGATTCGCGCGGCACGACGGGGAGCGGGACACAGGTATCGCCTTCGGGATCGGCGCCTACTTCCTGTGGGGTCTGTTTCCCGCGTTCTTCGGTTTGCTGTCCTTCGCGAGCGCGGGGGAGGTGCTGGCCGAGCGGATCCTGTGGACCCTGGTCGTCGCCTTGCTGGCGCTGCTGGTCGCCGGGCGGCTCGGGGAGCTGCGGCGGATCGACGCGCGGACCTGGCGGCTGGCGGCGGTGGCCTCGGCCGCCATCTCGCTGAACTGGGGCACCTACGTGTACGGGGTCATCTCGCATCACGTGGTGCAGTGCGCGCTCGGCTATTTCATCAATCCGCTGGTGACGGTGGCGTTCGGCGTCCTCATCTTCCGCGAGAAGCTGCGCGCCCCGCAGTGGGTCGCGCTCGGGCTGGGCGCGACCGCGGTGA
Source organism: Nocardia sp. NPDC056611 (assembly GCF_042792755.1). NCBI lineage: Bacteria > Bacillati > Actinomycetota > Actinomycetes > Mycobacteriales > Nocardiaceae > Nocardia > Nocardia sp. NPDC056611. The sequence continues at coordinate 80,790 of NZ_JBHTVV010000008.1, read as the reverse complement.
TCGTGCTGACCGTCGACTACGGGCGCCCGCCATGGATCGCCTTGATCCTCGCCTGCTCGTTCGCCACCTACGGTCTGGTGAAGAAGGTGATCCGGCTGGACGCGCTGCCCGGGCTGGCGGCGGAGGGGCTGGCGGCCGCGCCGTTCGCGGTGATCGCGGTCATCGTCATCGCGCTCACCGGTAATGCGACGTTCGGTTCCTCGGCCGGGCACACCGGGCTGCTCATGCTGACCGGGCCGGTGACCCTGGTCCCGCTGGTGCTGTTCGCGCTGGCCGCCCCGCGAGTCCCGTTGTCCACCATGGGAATCCTGCAGTACCTGACGCCAGCGCTCCAGCTGACCTGGGGTGTCGCGGTCGGCCACGAACCGATGCCCGCCTCCCGCTGGGCGGGTTTCGCGCTGATCTGGCTGGCGCTGGCCATCTTCACCGCCGACGCCCTGCGCCGCTCCCGCCGCGCCGCGAAGACCTCCGTCTAGCGCGGAACCGCACACCCCCTCATGTGGTGTGCGGTTCCGGGCGACCGGTCAGGGTTGGCGTGCGCCCTGGGCCTTGCCGACGAACTCGTTGGTGTAGGTGGCGTCCAGGTCGATGCGGTCCCGGACGGGCGCCACATTGCGGGAGTACCGGCCGAGGATGCGCAGGACGTTCTCCGCGCCTTCGCGTTTCATCAGGCCGTCACCGTTGAACATGCTGATCGAGTCGGTGATGGACTTGACGTACAGCTTCGGATCGCCGCCCGCGTACTGGGCGGGCATCTTGGCGGCGATCTCCTCGGGGGAGTGGGATGTGATCCAGCGCAGCGTCTCCACGAACGCGTTCGCGAGCTTCTGCACGATGTCCGGATGCGCCTGCACGGTCTCGCAGCGCATGTACAGCGACGCGGCCGGATACAGCCCGCCGAGCGCCGCCCGGGTGCCCTGTTCGTTGCGCATGTCCACCAGCACCTCGGCGTCCCCGGAGGAGACCATCTTGGCGACGGTCGGATCGGTGGTCATGCCCGCGTCGATGCCGTTGTGGTTCATGCCCGCGATGAAGGTCTGTCCCGCACCGACTTTCACCCGCGTGTAGTCGGAGGTCCCCAGCCCGGCCTGCCCGGCCAGCGCCTGGGTGAGGAAGTCGGTGGACGAACCCAGCGACGTGACACCCAGATTCCGGCCCTTGAAGTCCGCGGGTGACTGGACGGCGGCGGCGTCCTGCTTGGATACCAGCTCCACCTCGCCGGGTACGTCCGCGAATTGCACCACGGTCTTCAGGCACTGGTCCTTGGCCTGCAGGTCGATGGTGTGGTCGTAGAAGCCGACCACGGCCTGCACGTCGCCGGTGAGCAGCGCGGTCTCGGCGTTCGCGCCGGACTGCTCACCCAGCAGGTGCACGTCGAGGTCGTTGGCCTGGAAGAAGCCGAGCCGCTCGGTCAGCATCGCGGGCAGGTAGATGACCTTCTCCAGGCCGCCCACCATGATGGTGATCTGCGGCCGCCCGTTCGCGGTCGGAATGGTGCGGGAGTCGCGGCAGCCGGTCGCCAGCAGCAGCGAGCCGACGGCGAGCAGGATCACGGCGATATGCTTGCGGTACCTCATGGCTCAGATCCCGTGTCCCGAACCGGCCTGCGACGGCCGCCATTTCAGCAGCCGGTTCTCCGCCAGCCCGATGAGCCATTCGGCGACCAGCGCCACCACGGTGATGATGATCATGCCCGCGTAGATGCCCGCCGCGTCGAACGTGCCCTGCGCGTTGCTGATCAGCAGGCCCAAACCCTTACTGGCGCCCGCGTACTCGCCGACCACCGCGCCGATCAGCGCGAAACCGAACGCGGTGTGCAGCGACGACAGGATCCAGGTGGTGGCGCTGGGCAGCACGATCGAGCCCAGCACCTGACGGCGGCTCGCGCCCAGGATGCGGGCATTGTCGATGACATTGCCGTCCACCTCACGCGCGCCGGTGAACGCGTTGAAGAACACCGCGAAGAACACCAGCACCACCACCGTCGCCACCTTGGACTGCAAGCCCAGCCCGAACCAGATGATGAACAGCGAGGCCAGCACGATGCGCGGGACCGCGTTGAGCGCCTTGATGAACGGGGCCAGCACGTCGGCCCAGTAGCGGGAGCGGCCCAGCAGCACGCCCAGCACGATGCCCGCCACGGTGCCGATGGCGAAGCCCAGCACCGCTTCCTGCACGGTGGTGTACAGCTGCAGCCAGATCGAGCCGAACTGGGTTCCCTCGGTGAACCATTCGACCAGGCGGTCCCAGATCAGCGAGGGCTTGGAGTAGAAGAACGGGTCGATCCAGTAGGTGGCGGTGAGCTGCCAGGAACCCAGCCACACGGCCACGATCAGGGCGCGCAGGCCCCAGGTGCGGATCTTGTTCCTGCGCGCCTGCGAGCGGACCCGCGCGAGGATCTGCTCCTCGGTCTCCACCTCGAATTCCGGTGCGGTGGTAGCGGTCTTGTCCATAACCTCAAGCGACACGGGTCGCTCCCTTCGTCCGGGCCGCCTCGACCTGATCGCGCAGCGTGTCCCAGATCTCCTTGTAGAGGTCGCGGAACTCCTCGGTGAGCCGCACCTCCTCGACATTGCGCGGGCGGTCCAGGGTCACCTCGAAATCGCCGCACACCGTCGCGGGGCCGGCGGTCATGACGACGACCCGATCGGCGAGGGCGATGGCCTCCTCCAGGTCGTGGGTCACGAAAATGACCGCCGCCCGGCCCTTCTCCCGGCCCTCGGAGCCGTCCGAGCCCGACCACACGCGCAGCAGTTCGTCCTGCATGAGCTGGCGGGTCTGCACGTCCAGGGCGCTGAACGGCTCGTCCATGAGGATGATCTCGGGATCGTTGACCAGGGTCTGGGCCAGGGCCACCCGCTTGCGCATACCGCCGGACAGCTGATGCGGGTAGTAGTTCTCGAACCCGCCGAGCCCGACCGTGCGCACCCAGCGGGCCGCCCGCTCCCGCGCCTCGGACTTGCCGACGCCCCGGAACTTCGGGCCCAGCGCCACGTTCTCGAGCACCGACTTCCACGGCAGCACCGCATCCTGCTGGAACATGTAGCCGACGCCGTCCGGGATGCCGCGGACATCTTTGCCGCGCACCAGGGTTCGGCCGGCCGAGGCCGGTTCCAGGCCCGACACCAGCGACAGGGTGGTGGACTTGCCGCAGCCGGTGGGGCCGACGACGGCGACGAATTCGCCCGCGGCGACGGTGAAGTTCAGGTCGCGCACCGCGGTGTGGATGCCGCCGTTGTTGCCGGGGAACCGCTTGGTCGCGCCGCGCAACTCGATCAGGGGTGCCGGCTCGATCGGTGGCGTCGTGCCACCGCGCTCCGTGGTCGTTGTGCTCATTACCGCTCCGTTCCAGTGCCGCCGCTGCGGCGTCGAAGCGAAGCTACGTGTGCCGGGTCACACTCGGCCCGGTTGTGCGCGCAAGTCACACAAGCAGCGATTCGACCGTTTTGCGCATTCTGCTCAGTCGTTTGCGGAGGGTTGTCTACACTGGCGTCGTGTTCTCGCCAGGCCCGCGTTCCGTCCGGCTCCGGACGCAGATCCTGCTTCTGCAGATCGCGGTGGTGGGTCTGACCGTCGGCCTGGCCTTCGGCGTCTTCGCCTATGTCAGCGGCGACCGCCTCTCCGGCGAATACGGGCAGCGCGCGCTGGCCATCGCCCGCACCGTCGCCTCCGACCCGCAGGTCCGCGCCGCCGTCGCCCATTACGCCGACAGTCCGCTCTCGGCCGGTCCGGGACTGCGGTCGGAACTGGCCGACGGGGAACTCGAGCGGATCGCCGACAGCGCCCGGCTGCGCACGGGCGCGCTGTTCGTCGTGATCACCGACGACGCGGGCATCCGCCTGGCCCACCCCGACCGCGCCCGCCTGGGCGAGATGGTCAGCACCGACCCTTCCCGCGCCCTGGGCGGCGGCGAGGTCGTGATCCAGGAACATGGCACCCTCGGCGAATCGGTCCGGGCGAAAGTGCCCGTTCTGCAACCGGATCCGCCGGGCGGCCAGCCGGGTCCCGGCCGGGTCGTGGGCGAGGTGAGCGTCGGCATCTCGACCGCGGCCGTGCGCGAACAACTGGTGCGGGATCTGCGCCGGGCCGGTCTGCTGGTCGGCGGCGCGCTGCTGGCGGGCATTGCCGGATCAGTGTTGCTGGCCCGTCGCTGGCACGGCCTGACCCTCGGCCTCGAGCCCGCCGATCTGGCCGACCTCGTCCGCGAGCAGGACGCGGTCCTGCACGGCATCGGCGAGGGCGTCGTCGCCGCCGACGCGAAATCCCGGATCACCGTCGTCAACGACGAAGCTCGCCGCCTGCTCGGCATCGATCCCGCGCCCGGCAGCGGTATCGACGCTATCGGCCTGACTCCCCGTGTCCTGCAAGCCTTCCGCGCCGCCGACGGCAACCCGGTTCAGGCCGCCGTCGGCGACCGCATCGTGGTCGTCACCGCCCGCACCGTCACCCGCGACACCCGCGCCCTCGGCGCGGTCCTGTCCGTCCGCGACCGTACCGACGTCGAATCCCTCACCCGCCAGCTCGACGCCGTCTCCACCATGAGCACCGTCCTGCGCGCCCAGCGCCACGAATTCGCCAACCGCCTCCACCTGCTCAACGGCCTCCTCCACACCGGCCGCCCCGGCGAGGCCGCTCGCTACGTCGAGGAGTTGCTGGGATCCGGACCCCTCGGCACGACGCTGCCGGGCATCGAGACCATCAGAGACCCCTACCTGCAAGCGTTCCTGGCCGCCAAGGCCGCCCACGCCCGCGAACAGGGCGTCCACCTCCGCCTCGGCCCCAATACCTGGGTCGACGCGAATCTCGCCGCCCCCGTGGACGTCACGACGGTGCTCGGCAATCTCGTCGACAACGCCATCGACGCGGCGAGCGACGCCCCGGCCCCCGGCCACGAATCCGTGGTGGAGGTCGAGTTGGTGCGCGACGGCGATACCGTGCACTTGGCGGTGGCCGACAGCGGGGCAGGCGTACCGCCCGAGCTCGCGGATTCGATCTTCGCCGAAGGAGTCTCGACCAAAGCCGGTGGCGGACGCGGCCTGGGTCTGGCACTCGCTCGCCAGGTGGCGCGCGCCCGCGGCGGCGATGTACTGCTCGGCGACCCCGGTGGGGTACGCGACGATGCAGTGGACGGGGAGTCCCGGCTGCGGGGCGCGGAGTTCATCGCCCGAATGCCGGGCGTACTGACCGAGGAGGAGCCGGCGTGGGCCGAGGAGAACTGACCGTCCTGGTGGTCGACGACGACTTCCGCGTCGCGAACCTGCACGCCGGAATCGTCTCCGCGCTACCGGGATTCGCGGTCGGAGCGACCGTGAACTCGATCGCCGCCGCGCGCACCGCACTGGCCGACGGCATGTTCGATCTGGCACTGGTCGATGTCTACCTGCCCGACGGTTCCGGCGTCGACCTCGTCCGCGAGCTGAGCTGCGACGCCATGATGCTCACCGCCGCAACGGAATCGGCCACGGTCCGGGCGGCGCTGTCGGCCGGCGCCCTGGGCTATCTGGTGAAGCCGTTCGATCACGCGGTGCTCGCCACCCGGCTGGCCGGATACGCGCGCTATCGGCGACTGCTCTCGGCCCCGGAGGTCGCCGCCGCCGATGTCGATGCCGCACTGGCGGCACTGCGCCCTGCCACTTCCCCGACCAGCGTGTCGACCGGCGCGGCGGCGGCCGCCTCGCCGACGAAAGATCTGGTGCTGCAAGCGGTCCGCGACGCCGACGTCGCGATGTCGGCGGCTCAGGTGGCGGCCGCCATCGGCATCTCCCGCGCCACCGCGCAACGCTATCTGGCGAACCTGGTCGGCGCCGGTGACCTGCGAATGCAGCTGCGCTACGGCAGCACCGGCCGCCCGGAACAGGAGTACTCCGCGCCCCGGCGCGCATGACCGCCCCGATCACGAACCTCACCTGTGACGGTTGCCACACCCCCCTTGGCGAATTCTCGGGCACCTGGTTACCGTCGAATCAGTGGCGGTGCTCCTGTCGGCCGACTTGTACCGGTCCAGGGTCGGGATCGCCACGAACACAGGAGAATTCCTATCACTATCCAGTTCAACCACACCATTGTCGCGTGCACCGACAATCGGGTTTCCGCCGAATTCTGGGCGGATATCCTCGGGGTGGAGGTGGGCAAGCCGTACGGGCCGTTCATTCCGATTTCCGTCGGGAACGGAGTCACCTTCGACTTCGCCAATCTGCCACCGGGTTTCGAGGGCGAACCACAGCCGCAGCATTACGCGTTCCTGGTTTCCGAGGACGAGTTCGATGCGGCGTACGCCAAGATCAAGCAGTACGGCATGACGTATTGGGCCGATCCGCGGCAGCAGGGCGTCAACCAGATCAACCACGATGACGGGGGCCGGGGGATCTATTTCCTCGATCCCGTCGGCCACTACATGGAATTGATCACCGTTCCGTACGGCGGCTGGCCGCGGTAATCCTCACGGGGCGACCGCGGTGCCCAGATTGAATGCCACCCAGGGTTTGGGGCCCCGCTGGTAGTACCGGTCGATATCGCGGATCTCGAAGCCGGCGGCTTCGATCAGACCGGGGATGTCGCGGTTGAGATGGCAGCCACCGGCGACCGCCTGCTCCAGGCGATCCAGCCGGTGCTGCCATGTCCGGACACCCGGATCCGGTGCCAGTCCGTGCTCGACGAAATGGAATGTGCCGCCGGGCACCAGCACCCGGCGCACCTCGGCGAGCGCGGCGTCGACATCGGGAATCGTGCACAGCGTCCACGTCGACAGCGCGGAATCGAAACTGTCGTCGGCGAACGGCAGCGCCTGCCCGTCCAGGCCGGCGCGTTCCACCGGAACCGTCGCCGCGGCCACCCGTCCGGCGGCCATATGCCAGCCGAGATCGGCGGGCTCGACCGCGCTCACCGACTTCACCGTCTCCGGATAGAACGGCACATTGCGGCCGGATCCGAAGCCGATCTCGACGACCCGGCCGTGGAGGCCGGCGCAGACCCGCTCGCGTTCGCCGTTCATGTTCTTCGCGCCGCAGCACAGGTCGACCAGCCGGGGCACGACTCGATCCTCGTAGAATCCCACGACACCACTCTCGCAATCGGTTGGCTCGTCCGCCACTCTTCCGGTGGATACGGGCGAATCGAGCGGGCGGTTCAGTGGCCGGGCGGGAAGCGCTGGGTCAGCCAGTCGGTCACGGTGGTCAGCACCTGCGGGTCGATGGTGGTCTCGATCCGGGCGTACTCGTCCGGCGTGCCCTTGTCGGCGGGCTGCATCAGGTGATTGAGACCGTCGAACACGATCACGGTCGCGTCCGGATCCGCGGCCAGCAGCGTCCGCGCCGGACCCTCGTTCTGGACCGCCGGCACCTGGAGATCCTTGCTGCCGTAGAACGCCAGCACCGGAACCCGTAGCGCCGACAGCGCCGGGGCCGGGTCGTAACAGACCAGGGCCGCCATGTACGGCGACACCAACTCGTCCATGGCCTCCTCGGAGAGGCGTTCCTCCGCGGGGAGGGTGTCATTGTGCTGGCGCACATAGTCCTTGGCGGCCACCAGATCGCCCTTGCACAGCACCGACGACAGCGTCGAGGTGAACCCGACCTGCTTGCCGACCTGCTCGGGCGTCGCGCCCTGCGCGGCCAGGATCAGCCGATTCTGTTCCAGCAGCACCTCGGAACCGGGTACCGCCGGGCCCGCCATCAGGATCACGAAGGCGACCCCGCTGTCGGGCCGCCGCGCGTAGAGCGGCGCGAGATACCCGCCTTCGCTGTGCCCGAGCAGCCCGATCCGGGTGGCGTCGATATCGGAACGCCCGCGCAGGAAGGTCATTCCGGCGGCGATGTCGTCGGTGAGGTCGCTGTAGGTCGCGCTGTTCAGCCGCCCGCCGGTCTGCCCGACACCGCGCTTGTCGGTCCGCAACACCGCGTAGCCCGCGCGGGTGAGGGTATCGGCGAGCAGCAGGAACGGCTTGTGGCCCAGCAGTTCCTCGTCGCGGTCGTTGGCCCCGCTGCCGTTGATCAGCAGCACCGCCGGGAACGGTCCGCCCGACTGCGGCTCGGTCAGCGTCCCCGCGATCGTGATGTCGCCGCTGCGATAGCTGACGTCCTCGGATTTGTACGGGTAGGGCGGCTTCGGTTCCTGCGGCCGCGGCGGCCCCTCGACCTTGCCGCGGGTCAGGGTCAGCGGGAACGACTGCCCGGACTGGGTGAACTGCCCCTTGATGCTGTCGGAGCCCCTGTCGTAGACGCCCTGGAACGACGGCTTGCCCGGAATCTTGGTGATCGTCCAGGTCACGGCATCCGGGCCGGTCCGCACCTCGCTCAACGGCCCGTCCACCACCCCCTGCGCCGGAATGTCGATGGTGGCCGTGCCGTCCGCGGTGAAACCGACTCCCACCGCCAGCGGCTGATCGGGCACTTCGATAGTGCCGTGCCAGTTCCCGGTCAGCGTGACCGGAGGGGCGCTCTCCTGCTTCGACGACGAACATCCGGCGACCAGCGCGGCGATCACGACCAGCGCCGCCGCAACCATCGACCACGGCTTCCGCATGCGCCTCAGCCTACCGATACGCCGCCGTCACCCCGCTGATCTCGGTAAACCCCGCGTCGATAACGCCGGGGTCACTACCCGGCCACCCCGGATAACCACTGGGCCAACGACAGTAACTCTCCCGGTGTCATCATTGCCCTCGGTGACTGGTCACTCGTACTGTGGATTGCGTGAGCAATGACGCCACGGGGCTCGTCGACCTGCCCGCCACGGTGGGCGGTTACGCGGCCGCCGAATTCGGCCCGCTGGTACGTACTTTCACCCGCATGGTCGGCGGTCACCCGGGCGCCGGCGGCGCGCTCACGGTGCACCTGCGCGGAGAACCGTTGGTCCGGATCTGGACGGGGGATGCCGCGCCGGGCCGGGCCTGGGACGCCGATACGGGGGCCATCGTCTTCTCCGCCACCAAGGGCATCGCGGCCACCGTCATCCACCGGCTCGCCGACCGCGGCCTGGTCGACTACGACGCCCCCGTCGCCCACTACTGGCCGGAATTCGCGGCCAACGGCAAGGGCCGAATCACGGTGCGGCAGTTGCTGTCCCACCGCGCCGGGCTCTACGGGCTGCCCGAGATCGCGCGCGGCCTCGACGACGTGCTCGACCACCGCATGATGGAAGACCATCTGGCCGCCGCGAAACCCGATCATCTGCTGGGCGTCCCGACCTATCACGCGCTCACCTTCGGCTGGCTGCTCGCCGGGCTGGCCCGCGCCGTCACCGGCCGCGGCATGGCCGAACTGATCCGCACCGAGGTCGCCGAACCGCTCGGCGCGGAGGGCATCCACCTGGGCCTGCCCCCGGCCGGATCGCCGACCAGCGCCGCGGTCCTGAGCGGCAACAAGCTGTCGGCCGTCGGCGCCAATTACGTCTCGCTGGCGCTGGGCCGCGCGTATTCACTGCCCGGCGCGGTCGGGGCGGCGGCGCGGGCGCTGTTCCTGCCCGGCCTGGATCAACTCCTCGAAGGCGAGGACCCGCCGATCCTGCACACCGAACTGGGCGCGGGCAACGGCGTGTGCACCGCCACCGGGCTGGCCACCGTGTACGGAGCGCTCGCGAACGACGGCATGCACGAGGGCCGCCGATTCCTGTCGCCGGAGACCATCGCGGCCATGCGGCGTGTGGAGAGCTATCACCTCGACCGCGCGCTGTTCTACATCCCGATGATGTGGCACATGGGCTATCACTCGCTGCCGGTGCCGGGCGCGCGCGCCGGCTTCGGGCATATCGGATTGGGCGGGTCCTTTGGCTGGGCGGAACCCCGGCTGGGCCTGTCCGTCGGTTTCGTCCACAACCGGCTGGGCCTCGGGGCCATGAGCCTGGACCAGATCGCGTCGGCATGGGTGCTGCCGCTGGCGGTGCGGGGCGCCAACGCGACGCGCCGCACCACTACCCTCGACCGGCCCGCCGCCGCCTGAAACCGATGCCCGCGAGGGCGTCCGGGTGAGCTCCGCCACGACACGCAGGGCCCGCCACGCCGATCGTCGCGGGCACCCCCGCGTGGCTGCGGAACTCGTCGGTGGGGCCGCATAGTATGTCCGGGTGTCAGCCTCGTCGGGATCATTCGTCCATCTCCACAACCACACCGAGTACTCGATGCTCGACGGCGCGGCGAAGATCACGCCCTTGTTCAAAGAGGCGACCCGGCTGGGAATGACCGCCGTCGGCATGTCCGACCACGGCAATATGTACGGCGGCTCGGAGTTCTACAACTCCGCCAAGAAGCAGGGCATCAAGCCGATCATCGGCATCGAGGCCTACATCGCGCCCGAGTCCCGGTTCAACACCAAGCGCGTGCTGTGGGGCGACCCGTCGCAGAAGGGCGACGACGTCTCCGGTTCGGGTTCCTACACCCACATGACCATGGTCGCGGAGAACGCGACCGGTCTGCGCAACCTGTTCAAGCTGTCCAGCCTCGCCTCCATCGAAGGCCAGCTGGGCAAGTGGGCGCGGATGGACGCCGACATCATCGCCGAGCACGCCGAGGGCATCATCGCCACCACCGGCTGCCCGTCGGGTGAGGTGCAGACCCGCCTGCGCCTGGGCCACGAGCGCGAGGCCCTCGAGGCCGCCGCCAAGTGGCAGGAGATCTTCGGTCCCGAGAACTTCTTCCTCGAGATCATGGACCACGGCCTGTCCATCGAACGCCGGGTCCGTGAGGGCTTGCTCGATGTCGGCAGGAAGCTGGGCATCCCGCCGCTGGCCACCAACGACTGCCACTACGTGCACGAGCACGACTCGGGCAATCACGAAGCGCTGCTGTGCATTCAGACCGGCAAGACGCTCTCGGACCCGACCCGCTTCAAGTTCGACGGCTCCGGCTACTACCTCAAGTCCGCCGAGGAGATGCGCGCCATCTGGGACGCGGAAGTCCCCGGCGCGTGCGACAACACGGTCCTGATCGGCGAGCGCGTCCAGTCCTACGACGACGTCTGGGCGCACCGCGACCGCATGCCGATCTTCCCGGTGCCCGAGGGCGAGACCCAGGCCAGCTGGCTGCGCAAGGAGGTCATGCGCGGCCTGGATCGGCGCTTCCCCAACGGCGTTCCGGCCGACTACATCACCCGCGCCGACTACGAGATCGGCGTCGTCAACGAAATGGGCTTCCCCGCCTACTTCCTCATCGTCGCCGACCTCATCACCTACGCCCGCTCGGTCGGCATCAATGTCGGCCCGGGCCGTGGTTCGGCGGCCGGCTCGCTGGTCGCCTACGCCATGGGCATCACGAACATCGACCCGATTCCGCACGGTCTGCTGTTCGAGCGCTTCCTCAACCCCGAGCGCGTGTCCATGCCCGATATCGATATCGACTTCGACGATCGCCGCCGCGGTGAGATGGTCCGCTACGCCACCGACAAGTGGGGCAGCGACCGAGTCGCCCAGGTGATCACCTTCGGTACGATTAAAACCAAAGCGGCGCTGAAGGACTCGGCCCGCGTGCAGTTCGGCCAGCCCGGCTTCGCGATCGCCGACCAGATCTCCAAGGCGCTGCCGCCGCCGATCATGGCCAAGGACATTCCGCTCTCGGGCATCATGGACCCGGAGCACGAGCGGTACAAAGAGGCCGCTGAGGTCCGCGAGCTCATCAACACCAACCCGGACGTCAACAAGATCTACGAAACCGCCCGCGGTCTCGAAGGTCTGATCCGTAACGCCGGTGTGCACGCCTGTGCCGTGATCATGTCGTCCGAGCCGCTGACGGACGCGATCCCGGTGTGGAAGCGCGCGCAGGACGGCGCCATCATCACCGGCTGGGACTACCCGTCGTGTGAGGCCATCGGCCTGTTGAAGATGGACTTCCTGGGTCTGCGCAACCTGACGGTCATCGGTGACTGCCTGGTCAACATGAAGGCCAACCGCGGCATCGACCTGGACCTCGACACCCTGCCGCTGGAAGACGCCGCCACCTACGAATTGCTCGCGCGCGGTGACACTCTCGGCGTGTTCCAGCTCGATGGTGGCGCTATGCGAGATCTGCTGCGCCGTATGCAGCCCACCGGCTTCGAGGACATCGTCGCCGTGCTCGCGCTGTACCGCCCCGGCCCCATGGGCATGAACGCGCACAACGACTACGCCGACCGCAAGAACGGGCGGCAAGAGGTCAAGCCGATTCACCCCGAATTGGAAGAGCCGCTGAAGGACATCCTGCGTGATACCTACGGCCTGATCGTGTATCAGGAGCAGATCATGCAGATCGCGCAGAAGGTCGCCGGCTACTCGCTGGGTCGAGCAGACATTCTGCGTCGCGCCATGGGTAAGAAGAAGGCCGAGATCCTGGAAGCCGAGTTCGAGGGCTTCGAGGAGGGCATGGTGGCCAACGGCTTCTCCAAGCCCGCGGTGAAGGCGTTGTGGGACACCATTCTTCCGTTCGCCGGCTACGCGTTCAACAAGTCGCACGCCGCCGGCTACGGCCTGGTGTCGTTCTGGACCGCCTACCTCAAGGCCAACTATCCCGCCGAGTACATGGCCGGTCTGCTCACCTCCGTCGGTGACGACAAGGACAAGGCCGCCGTCTATCTGGCCGACTGCCGCCGCCTGGGCATCCAGGTGCTGCCGCCCGACGTCAACGAGTCCGAACTCGAATTCGCCTCGGTGGGCAATGACATTCGCTTCGGCATGGGCGCGGTCCGCAATGTCGGCGCGAACGTGGTGGCCTCGATCATCGCGGCGCGCAAGGAGAAGTCGAAGTTCACCGACTTCTCCGACTACCTGAACAAGATCGACGCCATCGCCTGCACCAAGAAGGTCACCGAATCCCTGATCAAGGCAGGCGCTTTCGACTCGCTCGGGCATCCGCGCAAGGGCCTGCTGCTGGTGCACTCCGACGCCATCGACGCCTGCATGTCGACCAAGAAGGCCGAGGCCATCGGCCAGTTCGACCTCTTCGGCGGCCTGGACGAGGGTGACGACTCGATCGCGAGCGTCTTCAATGTGAAGGTCCCCGACGACGAATGGGAGACCAAGCACAAGCTCGCCCTGGAGCGGGAGATGCTGGGCCTCTACGTGTCCGGGCATCCGCTCAACGGCGTCGAGCACGTGCTGACGGCGCAGTCGGACACCAATATCCCGGCCATCCTCGAAGGCGACGTCAAAGACGGTTCGCAGGTCACCATCGGCGGCATCTTCGCCAATGTCACCCGCCGCGTGAACAAGAACGGCCTGCCCTGGGCCTCGGCGCAGCTCGAGGATCTGACCGGTGGCATCGAGGTGCTGTTCTTCCCGCAGTCCTACTCGGTCTACGGCATGGATGTCACCGAGGACGCCATCGTGCTGGTGAAGGCCCGCGTCAACGCCCGCGACGACCGGGTCTCGCTGATCGCCAACGACCTTGTGGTGCCGGATCTTTCCTCGATCGGCGTCGACAAGCCGCTGCAGGTCGTGATCCCCACCCGCCTGTGCACCCCCGACAAGATCGGCGAACTCAAGCGCGTCCTGTCTCGCCACCCCGGCACCGCGGACGTGCACATCAAACACGTCGGTTCCCGCGACCGCACCACCAAGCTGAAGGTCGCCGACAACCTGCGCGTCTCGCCGTCCTCGGCCCTCATGGGCGACCTCAAAGCCCTGCTCGGCCCGGGCTGCCTGGCCGGCTGACCGGCACGGGCCGGCGTTCACCCACCCCTGCCCGGCGGATCGCCCCGAGGTTGCCGTTGGGCAGGGTACTGGTGGCCAGTGCCGCGCGCGTGGTGCCCACCTGATTCAGCGGTGCGATCCGGTTGATGGGTAGAAGTGGGCCCGCATGAGTGGGCCGACCAACACGGATGAACGTCCGGTTCGAAACCGGGGAATTCCGGATCGAGATCAGCGCCGGATGGAACCGGCGATCCACCGCAGGGCCGCGATCACGGCCGCGCCGAGCACCGCGGCCTGTGCGGACCCGGTGATCAGGGCGAGGGTCAGGGCGACCACCACACCGGCGAACAAGGCTTCCAGCTTGTAGACCGGCCACGCCGTCCCGGCGATATCCACGGCCGCGACGCGCGCGACCGCGCGTTCGGTGTCCGTAGGGTGAACCACTGCCATATGGTCAGGGTAGACGTCGAACCGAAGTTCGGGCAACCGAAACTTTCTGTCGGGAACAACACACGAGCCCGGGTCGTTGCTGGTCGTATGCCACTTCACGGAGAGTACGAACCCAGCACGTCCGATTGGGCACGCGAGCAGGCCGAGAAGTACGAGAACTCCGGGGGAGCCACGGGCGCCACCCTGCAGGGTGTACCGGTCATCCTGCTGACCACCCGCGGCAACAAGTCCGGCAAACTGCGCAAGACCCCGCTCATGCGCGTCGAGCACGACGGCGAGTACGCGGTGGTCGCCTCGCTGGGCGGCGCACCCAAGCATCCGGTCTGGTACTGGAACATCAAGGCCGACCCGCACGTGGAACTGCGTGACCGCGACGTGGTCAAGGACTACGACGCCCGCGAGGTGACCGGCGACGAGAAGGCGGTGTGGTGGAAGCGGGCCGCCGAGGTATGGCCCGACTACGACTCCTATCAGAAGAAGACGACCCGGGAGATCCCGCTGTTCGTCCTCACGCCACGCGCCTGACACGCCGTCCCGATCCCGGAGGCGGCCCCGAAATGGGCGCTGCCTCCACCGGGACGCACGCACCCGGCTAGCATGTTCGGGTGTCTGATCCGCTTGCTGTAGCAGAGAAAGTGTCCGGTCCGCTGCCCGAATTGACGGCGGACGAGATCGACGCGGCTGCCAAGCGAATTTCGAACATTATCGAGCCGACGCCGCTGCAGCGGATTCCGAGGCTATCGGCGCTGACCGGCGCGGAGATCTACCTCAAGCGTGAGGACCTCACCGCCGTCCGGTCCTACAAGCTGCGCGGCGCCTACAACCTGATGGCGCAGCTCACCGACGACGAGAAGGCCGCCGGCGTGGTCACCGCCAGCGCCGGAAACCACGCCCAGGGCGTGGCTTTCGCGTGCAAGGCGATGGGCGTGCGCGGGCGCATCTACGTGCCGCGCACCACCCCGAAGCAGAAGCGCGACCGGATCCGCGTGCACGGCGCGGAATTCGTGGAACTCATCGCGGTCGGCGACACCTACGACGCGGCCGCCGCGGCCGCCGCCGCCGATGTGGCCCGCACCGGGGCCACCATGGTCCCGCCCTTCGACGACCCGCGCACCGCGGCCGGGCAGGGCACCATCGCCGCCGAATTCCTCGAACAGCTCGGCCGCGCACCGGATCTGGTGATCGTGCCGGTGGGTGGCGGCGGCTGCCTGGCCGGGGTCGGCACCTATCTGCGCGAGCGGTCGCCGCAGACCGCGATCCTGGGTGTCGAGCCGACGGGCGCGGCGTCGATGACCGCCGCGCTGGTGGCGGGCGGCCCGGTCACGCTCCCCGAGATCGATCCGTTCGTGGACGGCGCGGCCGTGCGCCGAATCGGCGCGGTGCCCTACACCGCGGTATCGCGCTTCGGCGGCCTGGTCCGCTCGCACGCCTCGCTGCCTTTACTGACCAGCACCGAAACCGAGTCCGGCGCGGGCACTTTCCGCATGATGCACGTGGACGAGGGCGCGATCTGCACGGCCATGCTGGAGCTGTACCAGAACGAGGGCGTGGTGGCCGAGCCGGCGGGCGCGCTGTCGGTGGCGGCGCTGCGTGAGATCGATGTGGAACCGGGCTCGACGGTGGTGTGCCTGCTGTCGGGCGGCAACAACGACATCTCCCGCTACGGCGAGGTGATCGAGCGCTCGCTGGTGCATCAGGGCCTGAAACACTATTTCCTGGTGGACTTCCCGCAGGAGCCCGGTGCGCTGCGCCGCTTCCTCGACGAGGTGCTCGGTCCCGACGACGACATCACCCTGTTCGAGTACGTCAAGCGCAACAACCGGGAGACCGGGGCCGCGCTGGTCGGCATCGAACTGGGCAGCCCGGACTGCCTGGAGTCGCTGATCGCGCGGCTGGAGGCCTCGCCGATCCAGGGCCAGCGGCTGGACCCGAACTCGCCCGCGTACCGGTACCTGACCTGACCCGGTGACCCGTGTGATCCGACCCCTCGTCCGGATCACACGGGACCGGTTGCCCCCGTGGGGTTCTCAGGCGTGCGGCAGATATCCCGCCGCCGAGCCGTGGATGATCCACGGAAAGGTGCGCTGCGGTGGGGACACGGGCTCACGGTGCCAGGCCGATGGTGAACGATTCATGACCGATCGCGGGCCGGACCCGGCGTGTCGACGGTGCTGGCGCGGGGATTCCTGGGGCGCGCACACGGTTAACGGCCGTGCGGCGGGGCGGCGATTATTCGAGTAGTTCGCTACGCAGGAAACCGGACGGTCAGAACGGGAGGCTGACGTTCATGAAACGACTCGTGGTGTGTTGCGACGGCACCTGGCAGGCGGAATCGAACTCGGCGGTGTCCAATATCGTGAAGATCGCCGAGACGGTCCGGCTGACCGGGACGGATTCGGACGGGAACCGCGTCGGCCAGCGCATCAACTATGTCCCCGGACCCGGCTCCCGCGGCTTCATGTCCGACAAGCTCATGGGCGGCGCCTTCGGGCTCGGCCTGGAGGCCAACCTGTCGGCCGCCTACTGGCAGCTGGCCCTGAACTGGGAACCCTGCGACGAGATCTACATCTTCGGCTTCAGCCGCGGCGCGTACACCGCCCGCAGCCTGGCCGGGATGATCAACCGGCTCGGCATCCTGACCTACCAGGCCATGATCGGCGGCCAGTACCCCAAGGCCTTGAAGATCTACCGGACGCGCAAGAAGCACGCCGACGACCCGGACCCGCCCGAATGGGCCGAGTTCCGCGCCCGGAACTCCCACCCCGAGGCCCCGACCATCAACTTCCTCGGCGTCTTCGACACCGTGGGCGCGATGGGCGTCCCCGGCATCACGGCGCGCCTGCACCGCTTCCACGATGTGCGGCTCTCGCGCATCGTGCGGTGCGCGCGGCAGGCACTGGCCATCGACGAGCGGCGGCGCGCCTTCTCACCCTGCCTGTGGGAGGTCCCCGACGAGCAGCGCGGGCTGTACGCCGACCGGCCCGACCGGGTGAAGCAGGTCTGGTTCGAGGGCGTGCACTGCGACATCGGCGGCGGCTACGCCGACTGCGGCCTGTCCGACATCCCGTTGCGCTGGATGATCGCCGAAGCCGAGGCCGAGGGCCTGGCCTTCGACCACGATCGACTCGACGACCTGTTGCGCGGCTGCCCGTTCGATGCCCCGCACCTGCACGATTCGCTGAGCCCGGGCTTCCGCATCCTCAATGTCGCCCGCATGACCACCGCCTGGCGCAGCCCGCGCTTCTACTGGGACTCGTGGCGCAAACTGCTGCAGCCCGGCGACCAGGACAGCTTCCTGGCCTCCACCGTCGGAGATCGAAAAGGCTACCGCCCGGCCAATATTCGGCGCTGGTGCGAGCGCCGCCCCGGTCCGGTCCCGCCGGAGTTGATCGAGTCCATCGACCTGGTTCCACTGCCCCGGCATCCGGTCAGCATCGACGAGGGGAGCGGGTCGGCGGAATCCGCCGCCTGATAATGGGCTGCCGGACCGGCGTGACGGCGCTATCCTCCTCCAATCGGCGGGCTCCGGGAGGAGGTGCGCGGACGGTGGACGCAACCGAGCTGGCCGCGGGGTCGGTCTTCGCCGGATACGTCATCGAGCGCCGGCTCGGCGCGGGCGGGATGGGCACGGTCTACCTGGCCCGGCATCGGGCGCTGGACATGCCCGTCGCGCTGAAACTGCTCACCCCCATGAAGACCGGCACCGCGGGCACCGCCCAGTTCCGCCGCGAGGCGCAGCTGGTGGCCAATCTGCAACACCCGAACATCGTGGACGTCAAGGACTTCGGCGACGCGGACGGCACGCTGTGGATGGCCATGCAGTACGTCCCCGGCGGCGACCTGGCCGATCTCATCGAGGCCAACCCGTTCGGCATCGACCCCGACCGCGCGGTCCGCATGGTCGCCGACGTCGCCGCCGCCCTCGACTACGCCCACGCCCACCAGGTCGTCCACCGGGACGTCAAGCCCGCCAATATCTTCCGCACCACCGGCACCGCGGGCGCGGACTGGGTCCTGATCGGCGACTTCGGCATCGCCCGCAGCCTCGCCGCCGAGGAAACCCAGACCGCCACCGGCCGCTGGGCCTTCTCCCAGCCCTACGCCCCACCCGAACAGTGCGCGGGCCGCACCGTCGGTCCGCCCGCCGACGTCCACGCCCTGGCCGTCACCCTCTACCAGCTCACCACCGGCCACCTTCCGCGCGAGATCCCGATCCCCGCAACGGATCCGAGCCTGCCCGGTCTGCTCGGCGTGGTGCTGGCCAAGGCCACCGCCTGGCAACCGGCCGACCGCTACCCCGGCTGCGGCGCCCTGGCCGCCGCCGCGGAAGCCGCCCTGCGCCTGCGCGACTCCGACCCGCCCGCCCGACCGGCGATCTCGGACCCCCTCGTCCGCTCGGCCGTACTCGACACCGCCCCCACCGAATCGAGCCCGGTCCGCTCCGAATCGCCACCCGCGCAGTCCCTCGACGCCGATATGGCCCGCCTGCTGGCCGCCGATTCGGCGCAGACCGTGGACGCGAGCACCGCCCGCCCGCCGGAGGCGGATCCGATCGGCCGCCGGGGCCCGAATGCCGCTGGGCCGCACGGCGAGAACGGTGCCGGACCATCGGTCGTCGGCACTGATGCACCGGTGGACGCCGATCCGCTCCGGCAAGCGGACCCGAGCGCCGAGCGGGCCCGGGGGAGCGTGGCGCGGTCGACCGATGACGCGGAGGCCGATCCGACACGTACTCGCGTCAGCGATTCGGCCGACGAAGACGTGGATCCGCTCTGGGACGATGAGCCGGAGCACCCCGGCGGGTTCGGGAGTTCGGGGCGGGGTGGACCGGATGAGCCGCGCCGATCGGCCTGGTGGCGCATCGCTGTCACGGCCGCGGTCGGCGCCGTGGCCGGGGCGGCCGTGATCGCCGGTGTCCTGCATGGGAGTTCCGGGTCGGATGGGAGCACGAGCGCTGCGACCACGCCGCCGCCCATTACCGCGCGCTGCCTGAACTCCGCTCCGGTGCCGGTGGCCCCCGGCCTGCACGTCGTCGTCCCCGCCACAGCCGACGGCGGTCGACGGTGCATTCTCTCCACCAAGGACGCCGCCCAAGGCCCGCTGGCGGGTGTCCAGACCTTGCAGGCGGCGCTGCGTGCCTGCTACAGCGCCGTGATCAACGATACCGAAGGGGTTTTCGGCCCGGACACCAAGCGCGCCGTGCTCGCCGCGCAGGACCGCCACGCCGTCACCAAGGACGGCGTGTTCGGCCCGCAAACCTCCGCCGCCATGACCTGGCCCGTCACCGCCGGCGACGGCACCCCCCAACCCTCCTGCCGCACAGTCGGTATCTGAGAACCAGAGCGAGCAGGCGCCTCCGCCTATTACGGAGTGGTCGGATCGCAGACCTCGGCAGCCCTGGTATGGCCGATTTCCGCAGGCTGCGGCTGCGGTGTGCCCGAGCCGCTCGCCGCGCAGCCGGTTTCGAGGCTGCGGACCGACGAGGCCGCCGCGGTTCTCGCGGTAGCTGGGTGGGTCGGGTGTCAGCGCACCAGCAGGGCGACCGGCAGCCGGGCGAAGAGTTTTTCCAGGCGGGCGCGGCCGGAGAAGGTGTGGCCGGTGAGGCGGTCGGTCCAGTGGCCTTGGGGGAGGTCGAGGACCGTGTCGCCCCAGCCGCCGGCCTCGTCGAGGCGGATGCTGTGGCGGGTGACGGCGACGATGATCTCGGGGGTTTCGCCGGTGCGGCCGCGGGCGTAGGAGAGCAGGTGGTGGTCGCGGTCGCCCGAGGCGAAGAGGGGGGTGTAGGTGCCGCCGACGAAGCAGTCGGGGCGTTCGCGGCGCAGCCACAGCGCGTAGGCGGCGATCCACATCTTGACCGCGCCGGTGGGGTCGAGATCGGGGGTGCCGGTGAGGGATTGGAGCAGCAGGGAGCGGTGGGTGAAGTCGACCGGGCGGCGGTTGTCGGGGTCGACGAGCGAGTCCTCCCACAGTTCGCAGCCCTGGTAGATGTCGGGGATGCCGGGGCCGCACAGCTGCAGCAGCTTCTGGGCCAGGGAGTCGGTCCAGGCGTGGATGGCGAGATCGTTGACGAATTCCCCGAGTTCCGAGCCGACCGGTCCGTCGATGACTGAGTCGATCCAACGGTGCACCGCCGTCTCGAACTCGATATCGGGTTCCTCCCACGAGGACTGGGTGCCCGCCTCGCGGACCGCCTTCTCCGCGAACTGGTGCAGCCGTTCCCGCAGCCCGGGCACGCTCGCGGCCGGCCGTCCGTCGGCGGGCCACACGCCGAACATGTTCTGCAGCAGGAACAGTGTGGTCGCGCCGTCGGGCCCGGGCGCGATCTCCTCCCAGGTGCTGACCGACCGCGCCCAGATGTCGGGCACCTGCGAGAGCATGCCGATGCGGGCGCGCACGTCCTCGCCGCGCTTGGTGTCGTGGGTGGACAGCGCGGTCATGGTCGCGGGCCAGCGGGCGGCGCGCTCGGCGTTGGCGAGATGGAATTCGATGGGGGAGCAGCCGAACCGGGCCGGATCGGCGCCCATCTCCTGCAGCGACACCAGCCGGGCGGCGCGGTAGAACATGGTGTCCTCCACCGCTTTCGCGCTCATCGCCCCGCCCACCTGGTGGAAGCGGGTGGCGGCCTCGCCACCCACGGCGAGCGCGGTCACCAGCACCTGCAGCGGCGCGGTGAGTTCGGCATTGCGGCGCGTCACCTCCGCGACCACCGCGCCGACCATCCCGGCCAGCGGCGCGTAGTCGGTGCGGTACACCGGCATGAACGACAGCACCTCGATGGCGGCGTTGGTGAGCGCCATGGTGTCGAACACGTCGGCGCGGGCATCGCGTTTGACCGCCGCCACCAGCCGCCGCACCTCCGGCACCAGCATGGTCTCGGCGACCGCGCGGCGAATCCGATGCTCCTGCTCGGTGAACCAGGCCCGGTCGCTGCCGTGGCCGGTGAACTGCCGCGACAGATCGGTGAGCTGCTTCTCCCCGTCCGGGTCGATGAGCACCCCGCCGATGTCGGCGAGCGCGTCGTAGCCGGTGGTGCCGTCGATGGGCAGCGTGGCGTCGAGGGGCTCACGGTTGGAGAGCACCTTCTCCACCAGCAGCAGCCGCTGCGGCCCGATCAGCTGCCGCAATCGCCGCAGGTACTGCGCGGGTTCGGCGAGCCCGTCGGGATGGTCCACGCGCACACCGTCGATGAGGTCGTGCTCGCACCAGGCGGCCAGTTCGCGGTGGGTGGCCTCGAAGACCGCCGGGTCCTCCTGGCGCAGCGCGGCCAGCCCGC
This sequence comes from Nocardia sp. NPDC056611, assembly GCF_042792755.1. Classification (NCBI taxonomy): domain Bacteria; kingdom Bacillati; phylum Actinomycetota; class Actinomycetes; order Mycobacteriales; family Nocardiaceae; genus Nocardia; species Nocardia sp. NPDC056611. The sequence goes on along the minus strand of NZ_JBHTVV010000008.1, from coordinate 59,477 downwards.
CGACGGTGAAGTAGCGCCGGTACCCGCACAGCCCGGATTTCCAGTTGACCAGCCGATAGTGCTGTTTGTCGTGGATGCGCAGCGCGTTCTCGCCGTCGGTGCCCGGGGCGATGGGGAAGCGCATATCGTGCAGCGCCAGCATGGGTTCGGGCCCGGATCGGTCCACGGTCAGCGCGGCCGGATCGTTCTCCCCGGCCAGCACCGGCAGCGCGATCCGCCCGCCCGCGCCGTTGCCGGACGTCCAGTCGATGTCGAACCAGGTGGCGTAGGGCGAGTCCTTGCCGTCTCGCAGCACCTCCCACCACCACTGGTTCTGCCGCGGATCGGCCACCGACACGTGGTTGGGCACCAGGTCGACGATGAGCCCCATACCGCGGCTGCGCACCTCGTCGGCGAGCGCCTTGAGCCCGGTCGGCCCGCCCAGTCCCGCCGACACCGTGGTCGGGTCGGTGACGTCGTAGCCGTGGGTGGAGCCGCGGGCCGCGCTCATGACGGGCGACAGGTACAGGTGCGAAATGCCCAGCTGTTGCAGGTATTCGGCGATACCGCGCGCGTCGGCGAAGGTTAGCGCGTCGGGCCGCAGCTGCAGGCGGTAGGTGCTGCGCACGGGCATCTGGCGGGCGATGGGTCCGGTGGTGTGTTCGGGCGAGCTGGTCATGTCGCTACCGATCATGCCGTACGGCGCAGCACGACGAGACAGCGTGCGGGCACTTGCAGCGTGGACGACGCGCCGTGAGGGTCGCTGCCTGCCGGTTCGCCGGTCGGGGTGGAGCAGTCCAGCGCCACCATCCAGGTGTCGCCGTGCCGGGCGTCGGGCAGGGTGAAGTCGAGGGCCTCGTCGTGGGCGTTGAAGCACAGCAGGAACGAGTCGTCGGTGACGCGCTGTCCGCGCGGGCCCGGTTCGCCGATGCCGTCGCCGTTGAGGAACACCGCGAGCGAGCGCGCGAAACCGGTCTCCCAGTGGGCGTCGGTCATGGCCGCGCCGCCGGGGGTGAACCAGGCGATGTCACCGAGCCCGTCCGGCGCGGGCGCGGGATCGAAGAAGCGCCGCCGCCGGAACACCGGGTGCGCCGCGCGCAGGGCGATGGTGCGCCTGGTGAATTCGAGCAGCTCGGCCTCAGTGTCCATGCGAGTCCAGTCCATCCACGACAGCGGCGAATCCTGACAGTAGACATTGTTGTTGCCGTGCTGGGTGCGGCCGAACTCGTCGCCGTGCAACAACATCGGGGTGCCCTGCGAGAGCATCAGGGTGGCGAGCAGGTTGCGGCGCTGCCGGGCCCGCAGGGTCAGGATCTCCGGGTCGTCGGTGGGGCCTTCGACGCCGCAGTTCCAGGAGCGATTGTAGGTTTCGCCGTCGTGGTTGCCCTCGCCGTTGGCGTCATTGTGTTTCTCGTTGTAGGACACCAGGTCCGCGAGGGTGAACCCGTCGTGCGCGGTGACGAAGTTGATGCTGGCGCTGGGCCGGCGGCCGGTCGCCTCGTACAGGTCCGAGGAGCCGGTGAGCCGGGACGCGAACTCGCCCAGGGTGGCCGGTTGCCCGCGCCAGTAATCCCGCACGGTGTCACGGTATTTGCCGTTCCATTCGGTCCAGGCGACCGGGAAGTTGCCGACCTGATAGCCGCCCTCCCCGACATCCCAGGGTTCGGCGATCAGCTTGACCTGACTCACCACCGGATCCTGATGCACCAGGTCGAAGAAGGTGGAAAGCCGGTCCACGTCGTGCAATTCGCGCGCCAGGGTGGCGGCCAGGTCGAATCGGAAGCCGTCCACGTGCATGTCGAGCACCCAGTACCGCAGCGAATCCATGATCAGCTGCAACGCGTGCGGATGCCGCATGTTGAAGCTGTTGCCGGTGCCGGTGTAGTCCATGTAGTGCTGCGGATCGTCGTCCACCAGACGGTAGTACGCGGCATTGTCGAGGCCGCGGAAGCTGAGGGTCGGCCCGAACTCGTTGCCCTCGGCGGTGTGGTTGTAGACCACGTCGAGGATCACCTCGATGCCCGCGGCGTGGAAGGCGCGCACCATGGCCTTGAATTCGGTGACCGCGGCGGCGGGGGAGGCGCCGGCGGCGTAGCCCCGGTGCGGTGCGAAGTAGCCGAAACTGTTGTAGCCCCAATAGTTCCGCAGTCCCCGGTCGAGCAGGATGCGGTCGTCGAGGAACTGGTGCACCGGCATGAGTTCCACGGCGGTGACGCCGAGCCCGCGCAGGTGGTCGATGATCGCGGGGTGCGCCATGCCCGCGAAGGTGCCGCGCAGCTCCGGCGGCACCTCGGGGTGGGTGACGGTCATGCCCTTCACGTGCGCCTCGTAGATGACCGTCTCGTGGTACGGCCGTTTCGGCGCGCGGTCGTCGGCCCAGTCGAACCAGGGGTCGATGACCACCCCGGTCATGGTGTGCCCGAGCGAGTTCTGCCCGTAGTTGTAGGGCGCGATGGCGGTGCCGAAGTCGCCCTCGAACGCCTTGCCGTACGGGTCGAGCAGCAGTTTGCTCGGATCGCAGCGCAGGCCCTCGGCCGGTTCGAAGGGGCCGTGCACCCGGAATCCGTAGCGCTGCCCGGGGCCGATCCCGGGCAGGTAGGCGTGCCAGACGTACCCGTCGACCTCCTCGAGCTCGATCCGGGTCTCCCGGTGCTCGGCGTCGATGAGACACAGCTCCACCCGCCGGGCCACCTCGGAGAACACGGAGAAGTTCGTCCCGGCGCCGTCGTAGGTCGCGCCCAGGGGGTAGGCGGTCCCCGGCCAGACACCGAGCCCGGTGGTGCCGGGAGTCGCGGGAGCCATACCGGGAACCCTATCGGCCCGCGCCTGCCGGGTCGTGCGGCGGTTCTGGTAACTTGAACACCGTTCAAGCCCGCTGCTCGAAGGACCACCTGTGGCATTGACCGACCCCCTGACGGCATCGGCCGCGCTGTCGCCCGCCGAGATCACCGCCCTCGACGCCGCCCACGTGTGGCATCCCTACGGCGGCTTCCCGGCCGGCACCGAACCCCTGGTGGTGGCCTCGGCGTCGGGCACCCGGCTCACCCTGGCCGACGGCCGGGAACTGGTGGACGGCATGAGTTCCTGGTGGGCGGCCGTGCACGGGTACCAGCACCCGGTGCTGGACGCGGCGCTGCTGGCGCAGTCGCGCAGGATGAGTCACGTCATGTTCGGCGGGCTCACCCACGAACCCGCCGTGCGGCTCTCGCGACTGCTGGTCGAGCTCACCCCCGAGGGGCTGGACAAGGTGTTCCTCTGCGACTCCGGCTCGGTGTCGGTCGAGGTCGCGGTGAAGATGTGCCTGCAGTATCAGCGCGCGCTGGGCCGGCCCGGGAAGCATCGGCTGATGACCTGGCGCGGCGGCTACCACGGCGACACGTTCACCCCCATGAGCGTGTGCGACCCGGAGGGCGGCATGCACTCGCTGTGGTCGGACGTGCTGGTCCCGCAGATCTTCGCGAGCGCGCCCCCCGCGGACTTCCGGCCGGAGTACGTCGCCGAACTGGAACGGACCATCGCCGAGCACGCCCACGAATTGGCCGCCGTCATCGTGGAACCCGTGGTGCAGGGCGCGGGCGGCATGCGTTTTCACGACCCGCGCTACCTGACCGAACTGCGCCGCCTCTGCGACGAACACGACGTCCTGCTGGTCTTCGACGAGATCGCCACCGGATTCGGCCGCACCGGAACACTTTTCGCCGCCGACCAGGCCGGCGTCCGCCCCGACGTGATGTGCGTCGGCAAGGCCATCACCGGCGGCTACCTGACCCTGGCCGCCGCCCTGACCACGACGGAGATCGCCGAGGCCATCAGCCGCTCGCACGGCGGTCTCATGCACGGCCCGACCTTCATGGGCAACCCCCTCGCCTGCGCGGTGGCGGTCGCCTCGATCGAACTGCTGCTCTCGCGCGACTGGCGGGGCGAGGTCACCCGGATCGAGGCCGAGCTGAACTCCGGTCTGGCCCCGGCGCGGGACCTGCCCGGCGTCGCCGACGTGCGGGTGCGCGGTGCCATCGGGGTGATCGAGCTCGATCACCCGGTGGACATGCGCGCGGCGACGCACGCCGCCGTCGACGCGGGAGCCTGGCTGCGGCCCTTCCGCAACCTGGTCTATGCCATGCCCCCGTTCATCAGCACCTCGGAGGACGTCCGCCGGATCACCGCCGCCATGCTCGCGGCTGCCGCGGCCTGATCCTGAACGACCGCCGGGATGCCGAATTCCTAGCGGTTGACCCGTTTCTCGCGTGCTTTGTCTGCATTGTCGCTGTCTGACAGGACTTCCCAGACCTTGAACACGCAGTGATAGTCATCGGACCAGCCACGTGCGATCAGCATGAAGGTGTCGCCGTCGCGCAGAATCGTGCGGCGGCTGATCAACTTCGGATGATCGGGAATGAATTTCGAGACGAGGTCAGGGACCTTGGCGAGAGCTTGTTCGCGGGTTCCCACCACCTCGGTGAGGATCTTCGGACTCCAGGTTTTGGAGTCGCCGAAGCCGGTCGTCTGCTCGACCACTATTGCCCATCGTGGCATCGCGCAGCCTCCTTACGATCCTCCAGCATAGCGCCGTCCACCGACACCCATGGCCTCCTGAACGGCGTTCAAGTATGCTTCCGAGCTGTGACTGCCGATCCCTTGAGCTGGCTCGACACCCGCGCCGCCGAACGCGTGGACGCGGGGCTGCGCCGTGAACTGCGACCCCGCACCTCCGACGCGGCGAGCATCGACCTGGCCTCCAACGACTACCTCGGGCTCGTGCGCCACCCCGAGGTCGTCGAGGGCTCGGTCGCCTCGGTGCGGTACTGGGGCACCGGCTCCACCGGTTCGCGACTGGTCACCGGGACCACCGTCGAACACGAGCAGCTCGAACGCGAACTCGCCGAATTCGTGGGCGCGGAAGCCGGATTGGTGTTCGCCTCCGGCTACGCCGCCAACCTCGGCGTGGTCACCGCGCTGGCCGGACGTGGGGCGCTGGTGGTTTCGGACGAGGGCAGTCACGCCTCCCTGGTGGACGCCTGCCGGTTGTCGCGGGCACGGGTGGAGATCGCGGCGCACAAGGATCCCGCGGCCGTGGATCGGCTGCTGGCGCAGCGCACCGAGGAACGCGCGCTGGTGCTCACCGATTCGGTGTTCAGTGCCGACGGCGACCTGGCGCCGCTGACCGAACTGCATCGCGTCACCCGGGCCAACGGCGCGGTCCTGATCGTGGACGAGGCGCACGGACTGGGTGTGCGCGGCGACGGCGGCCGCGGCCTGGTGCACGAGTGCGGGCTGGCCGGGGAACCGGACCTGATCATCACCGCGACCCTCTCCAAAGCCTTTGCCGCGCAAGGCGGTGTGGTGCTGGCGAGCGAGCGGGTGCGCGCGCATCTGATCGACGCGGCCCGCACCTTCATCTTCGACACCGGCCTGGCTCCGGCCGCCGTCGGCGCGGCCCGCGCGGCGCTGGGACTGCTGCGCCGCGAGCCCGAGATGGCCCAGCGGGTCCTCGACCGCGCCGCCGACCTGGCCCGCATCGCCGGTGTCGGGCACCCGGAGTCGGCGGTCGTCTCCGTCGTGCTCGGCGAGGCGCAGGTCGCCTTCGACGCCGCCCAGGCCTGCCGTGCGCGCGGCCTCAGCGTCGGCTGCTTCCGCCCCCCGTCGGTGCCCGAGGGCACCTCGCGCCTGCGCCTGACCGCGCGTGCCGATCTCACCGAGGCCGAATTGGCCACCATCGCCACCGTTCTCGGCGAGGTCCTGGCCGAAGCCCGTGGGCGGGAGGCCGTTTCGGTATGACCGCGACACTGCTGTTCGTCACCGGCACCTCGACCGATGTCGGCAAGACCATCGTGACCGCCGCGCTGGCGGCGACCGCCCGCGCCGCCGGGGCCGAGGTCGCGGTGGTCAAGCCCGCGCAGACCGGCATGGCGCCCGGCGAACCCGGCGACCTGGCCGACATCACCCGGCTCAGCGGCGTGACCCGCACCCTCGAATTCGCGCGCTATCCCGACCCGCTGGCTCCCGACACCGCCGCGCGCCGCTGCGGTCAGCCGTTGCTCACCCTGGCCGAGACGGTCGCCGGGATCGAGTCCTGCGCCGACGCCGACCTGATCCTGGTCGAGGGCGCCGGCGGGCTGCTGGTGCGTATGGGCGAGTTCACCCTGCTGGACCTGGCCCAGAAGATGAGCGCCCCCGTCCTGCTGGTGGCCGCCGCCGGGCTGGGCACCCTCAATCACAGCGAACTGACCACCCGCACGCTGGCCGCGGCGGGCGTCGACTGCGCGGGCCTGGTCATCGGATCCTGGCCCGCCGCACCCGATCTCGCCTCCGAATGCAATCGCACCGATCTGCCCGCCGTCACCGGCGTCGACCTGGTCGGTTCGCTGCCCGCCGGAAGCGGTGCCTGGGACCGACCCGAGTTCACCTCGGCCGCGCCCGGCTGGTTCGACGCGGACTGGACCGATCGGTATCTGCGACCCTGACCGGTGGCCGCCCGGACTGACGAATTCCTCACGAGCGTGGGCGGCCGCGGTCCATTCCGGTTCGGTGACACCGGTTCCCGCGCCCGGCGGCGGCACCCTGGCCACCCGCACGCTGCCGGTCGTGCCGGAGGACGCGGGCGCGGATGCGCCGGGGCTGTCGTGATCTTGGTCACATCGGGCGTAGGGTGGCGCCCGTGCCTTCCACTCGAGTCGAGAAGTTCGTCGGTGCTCCGCGTCCCAGCGTTTTCCGCGCCCTCCTGGACGCGCATTCGGTGCGGACCTGGATGGTGCCCGACGGAATGACCAGCCGCGTCCACGAATTCGATGCCCGCGTCGGCGGGCGGTTCCGCATCTCACTGACCTACGACCTGCCCACCGAGGCCGGCAAGACGAGCCCGCACACCGACACCTTCCACGGGGTCTTCGCCCGCGTCGTCCCCGACCGCGAGGTGGTGCAGACCATCGAGTTCGAGACCGACAATCCGGAACTGACCGGCGAGATGACGGTCACCTACACCCTCGACGACGCGCCCGGCGGCACCCGCGTCACCGCTCAGCACGACAATCTGCCCCCGGGGCTGTCCCCGGAGGACAACGAGGTCGGCTTCCGCACGGCCCTGCACAATCTCGCCACCCTCGCCGAACGCGCCGAGGGACACTGATCCACGCCGCGGCACGCGCGGGTGAAGCACGCGTTATCAGCAGATGACGCGCGGCACAAGCCTGGATGACGAGCCGGAAATTCGTACAGTGGATTGATGGCCCTGCCGGGATTCCCGCATCCGTCCGGCGCCGCCGAGTACGACGATCGGCGACGGCGCGCCCGGCTGCGGTCCACCCGGCTCGGCGCGCGCTGGGGACGCTTCCGGCGGGCCCGGCTGCTGGCCCTGCGACTGGGCCTGGTTCCGCTGGTCGCGCTGGGTGCGTTCGTCGAGTACATCGGCCTGGACGTGCTGCCCGAACAGGATCGGCTGGCCCGCACCGAACCGTCGGTGCTGCCCATCGCCGCGCCCGCGGAACTGCAGGCCACCGACACCGCCGTCTTCGATCTGGTCGGGCTGGGCGTGCTCGACGCCGGGGACACCGCGCGGGCGCTGCCGTCGCTGTCGCGGCTGGGATCGGTGTGGGCGGTCCGCTACGACAACACCGGTATCGACACCAAGGTGATCGCGGATCTCATCGTGAAGGTGACCGACGCCGCCAAGGTGCCGAACGTGGTGCTGGCCGGGCACAGCATGGGCGGGGTCATCGCGCTCGAGATCGCCAAGCACCTGCACGAGGACAGCGGCACCCGGGTGCGGGCGGTGATCCTGGACTGCACGCCGGTGGATCTGAACGCGGTGCGGCCCGAGAGCCGCGACCAGGGCGAGGAGATGCTGCGCTGGATGGGCTGGGTGCCCGGGGCGCGGGAGAGCCGGATGCTGCGGCTGGTCGTGGAAGTGTATGCGCGCCATGACCGTTTCGTCGGCGGGCGCTACGTGATCCGCGGCGGCGAGCTCCGGCGCGCGGTCGACGACGTGCTGCGGTCCAAGATCCTCAATACCGACGCCGCCAGCAACGGGCTGATCGAGGCGCAGTTCAAGGCCATCGTGGCGGGCGGCGCGGTCGACGACCTGCGGGCGCTGGCCAAACCCGCGGCGGGCAAACCCCGCCCGGCCATCGTGTTCATCCGGCCGCACGACCCGTACGACGATCCGGTGGTGGACGTCGAGTACTCGCACCAGGTGCTCATCGACCGGGTCGGCGGGGTGCGCGGGACCCTGCTGGTGGTGACCACACGAACCACGGGGCACGCCAACCCGATCGAACGGCCGCAGGAGTACAACACCGTCATCGACCAGCAGGTGGTGCCGTTCGTGCGGCAGCTGTGGCGGGAGCAGTCCGGGGCGGCCGCGGCCGGCCACTGAGCCGATCGGCGTCGACGTGCCGCGTGGTCGGCTCAGCGATCGGCGTGGTCGGCCTAGCGCACCGCGTCGTCGGCGGCCGGACGAATTCCCGAGGCGGGCACCAGGTTCCAGCGTTCCAGCCGCGCCCGCACCTGCTCGGCGGCGTCGATGTTCAACGGCCCGCTGGTCCACAGCGCGTACGGCAGGTTCAGGAACCGGCCCTGTGTGACCGCCCGCAGATTCTGGATGCCCGGCTTGCCGCGCAGCAGATCCACCTTCTGCTGGAAGGTCTGCGGCGGATAGTCGACGAACACGATGGCGTCCGGGTCGGCCGCCGCCAGCCGCTCCCACGACACCGCCGTCCAGGTGTCGGCCACATCCGAGAGAGCGTTGCGCGCGCCCGCCGCCTCCAGGATCGCCTGCGGCGCACCGTATTGCCCGCTGGAGAAGACGGTGTCGGAGGCGCTGTCGAACAGGAACACCGTCGGCCGCCGCTCCGGCTGCGGCGCGGCCAGGAGCGTGGACAGTCGTCGATCCAGATCCCCGGTGACCCGCGCGGCCTGGTCCGCGCGACCGGTGATCGCGCCCAGCGCGGTCAGATCCGTGCGCAGCGCGGTCCAGGCGTCCACCACGCCCCGCTCGCCGCCGGGCCGGCGGCAGCTCTCGGTGAGCACGTACGGCGCGACCCCGGCCGCCCGCAACGATTCCGGCGTCAGATTCGCCGACTCCGAGTACCCGTAGTTCCAGCCCGCCACCATCACGTCCGGCCGCTGCGCGAGTACCGTCTCCCGCGAGGGATAGTCCGGCGCGACCGAATTCAGCCGATCCACTCCGTCCCCGTAATGCTTGCGCAGCGTGTCGGCGTCCCGCTTCAGGCTCGATACCGCGACGGTCTGCTCCGCCGCCCCCAGCGCGAGCACCATGGAGATCAGATTCCCGTCGTTGACGAACATCCGCTGCGCGGGCGATGGAAACTGCTGGTCCACACCGCAATTGCGCACCGTCAGATTGCCGGTCGCGGCCTGCGGCGACCCGCACGCGGCGAGCGCCCCGGCGACGGCCGCCACCGCGAGCGCTCGCCGGGCGCCGCGGGCGACCACGGCCGAAGTCCGGCGCCGGTCGCCGCCCGCCCGGTCGTGACGAACCCCGCGCGCCGCGTGTGCCGCATCGGTTCGGATGGTGCGTGCCGGGATCTTGTTCACGAGTTCGCCTTTCGTCCGGTGATCACGAGGTGCGTGCCGCCCGAGTCCGGGTCGGGCACCCGGCGTGCCAGTACGCCGAACACCTCGGCGAGTACTTCGGGGCGCAGCGCCGCGCCGGGAGGTTCCAGGGGGCGCGCCCGGCCCGCGTCCAGCACCAGCACCCGATCGCAGAACCGGTCCGCGAGGGTGAGATCGTGCAGGCTCATCACCACGGTCCGCGCCAATTCCCTGGTCAGCGCCAGCAATTCGAGCTGATGGGTGATGTCCAGATGATTGGTCGGCTCGTCCAGCAGCAGCACCGGCGTGTCCTGCGCCAGCGCCCGCGCCAGCAGCACCCGCTGCCGTTCGCCGCCCGACAACCGCCCCACCGCGCGTCCCTCGAACCCGGCCAGATCCACCTGGCGCAATGCCCGTTCGACGGCCGCCCGTTCGCCCGGGCCGCCCGCACCCCACGGCGGCAGATACGGCGTTCGGCCCAGTGCCACCAGCTCACCGACCAGCAGATCGGTGGGCGGCACCTCGTCCTGCCCGACCAGACCCACCAGCCGGGCCCGCTCCCGGGCCGAAACCTGGTGCACCGGACGGCCATCCACCACGACCTCGCCCGCGGCGGGCGTGATCAAACCCGCCAGCGTCCGCAACAGCGTGGTCTTGCCCGCACCGTTCGGCCCGACGATACCCACCGTTTCGCCCGGTGACACCGTGAAGTCGACGTCCGTGACAACCGTGCGTCGCCCCGCCGCGCAGGCCAGCGCTGCCACCTGGAGCGCGCCGGGGCTCTCCGCGGCCGGGTGGTGTCGCCGCATCGCGCTGTTCCGCCACCCACGCCGGCGCTGTCGTGGCGCCAGGGCATTCGGGGCCGGGAGGTCGCGGCTGCTCGGCCCGCTCGTCGTGAGCGCGTCGCGGTGGTCCGCTGCGGCGATGGCCTCGGAGGTCTCCGGAGCGGCGTTGTCCGGGTGGCCGGGCCTCATGCGGTGCCGAATCGGTAGGTGCGGCGGCCCATGAGGAGCAGGAAGGCGGGGGCTCCGATGAGTCCGGTGAGGACGCCGACCGGGATCTCGGTGGGGCGGACCAGGACTCGGGTGGCGGCGTCGGCGACGACCAGGAAGGTGGCGCCGCACAGGGCGCTCGCGGGCAGTAGGACGCGGTGGCGCGGCCCGACCAGCAGGCGGGCGGCGTGCGGGACCACCAGGCCGACGAAGCCGATGCCGCCGGAGACCGCGACCAGGACGCCGACCAGGACCGCGAGCAGGACGAAGAGGGCGATGCGCAACTCGCGCACCGGAACTCCGATGGAAGCGGCCGTGTCCGGGCCCAGGTTCAGCGCGTCGAGCCAGTTGGCGGCGAGCAGCAGGGCCGTCAGGCAGGCCGCGACCACGCAGCCGGGCAACAGGATTCGGGTCCAGTCCGCGCCGGAGAGGCTGCCGAGCAGCCAGAACAGCACCGACTGCGCGGCGGACGGGTCACTGCTGCGGAAGATCAGGTAGCTGCTGAAGGCGGCGAAGGCCGAGCCCAGCACCGTGCCGGTGAGCACGAGACGCAGTGGCGTGAGGCCGCCTTGGGCCACGGCGATGAGGAACACCGCGGCCGCGGCGGCGAAGGCCCCGGCGAGCGCGCCCGCCGAGAGCGCCCAGAGTCCGGCTCCGGCGAACACCCCGGAGGTGATGACCGCCGCCGCGCCGACGCCCGCGCCCGAGGAGACGCCCAGCAGGTAGGGGTCGGCGAGGGGATTGCGGACCAGGGTCTGCATGGCCGCCCCGGCGACCGCCAGGCCCGCGCCGACGATGGCGGCGAGAACGGTTCGCGGCACGCGCAATTGCCACACGATGGTGTCGAGCCCCAGATCGCTGTGCGCGGTCCCGGTCAGCCGGTCGCGCAGGACTCCGAGCACCTCGCGCACCGGGATCGTCTCCGCGCCGAAGCCCGTCGCGACGATCATGGCCACGACCAGCAGCGCCCCCATGACGGGCAGGGCGAGCGAGGTCCGCGCGCGGCTCATCGCGGTAGCTCCTCGGGCATGACGCGGCCTCTCCAGAGTGTTGCGCGGCGGGGGAGGTCTGACTCGCACCGGGATCCGGTGCTCACAGTGGCGCGACCGCTCCGGATTCCCACCGGATTCCCGCACCCGCCGATATCGACGAGGGGAACCCTACCGTCCGGAACCTTCGCCGGTTCCGACTGGTCGGTACATCCCGGGGTCCGGCCCCGATCCGCCTGCGCCGAAACTCGATTCGCGGTCGATCGCGCGTATCAGCGGATTCGCGAACCGAGCAGATGCCGCACGCCGCTCACGAACAGCTGCAACCCGAAGTCGAATCGCGCGGTGGCGTCGGGCATGTCGTACAGCGGCGAGTTCTCCTCGGTGAGCGCGCCCGCGGAATCCATCTGGATGCGCGACTGCTCGTCCACCGTCTGCCCGAGCACGTAGTACAGCAGCGTGTAGGCGGCCAGTTCGGCCTCCTCGCGCGTCATGCCCGCGCGAATCGCGGCGCTGGCCAGTCGTTCCCGGCCCTTGCTGGTGGTGAGGCGGGACGCGTAGGTGGCCGAGACCAGTTCGGCCCCGTCGCGGTAGGCGAGCAGGCTCTCGCGCAGCCGGTGCGCGAGTTCGGCCATCTGCTTGGACCATTCCTCGGCCCGGACCGGTTCGTCCATGGGCGCGAGAATGCGGTCGGCGACCGCGCCGAGCAGCGCCTGTTTGTTGGGGAAGTGCCAGTACAGCGCACCGGGTTGGACGTGCAGCGAGGTGGCCAGGCGGCGCATGGTGAGATCCGCCAGCCCGTACTGGTCGAGAATGGCGATGGCCCCGTCGACCACGTCCGTGCGATGGAGTTGCACTGAAGATTCCGACCCTCTCGTGTTCCGGCTCACGTTCCGGGCTGCTAGCCTACCCTGAACACCGTTCAAGTTGCTCGGTCACACGGCCGGACGAAGGGATTCCCGCGGACATGACCCAGGTAGCCGTCACCACCGAAGCCGGTACCAACGCAGGCGATGACATTCTCGCCATCGCTCGCGAGCAGGTGCTCGAGCGCGGCGTCGGCCTGACCCAGGAGCAGACCCTCGCGGTCCTGCGGCTCGGCGACGAGCGGCTCGAGGAGCTGCTCGGCCTGGCGCACGACGTCCGCATGAAGTGGTGCGGCCCCGAGGTCGAGGTCGAGGGCATCATCTCGCTCAAGACCGGCGGTTGCCCCGAGGACTGCCACTTCTGTTCGCAGTCCGGCCTTTTCCAGTCGCCCGTGCGCGCCGCCTGGCTCGACATCCCCTCGCTGGTGGAGGCGGCCAAGCAGACCGCCAAGACCGGCGCCACCGAGTTCTGCATCGTGGCCGCGGTGCGCGGTCCGGACGAGCGCCTGATGGCGCAGGTCGCCGCCGGCGTCGAGGCCATCCGCAACGAGGTCGACATCCAGGTCGCCTGCTCGCTGGGCATGCTGAACCAGGAGCAGGTGGACCAGCTGGCCGCCATGGGCGTGCACCGCTACAACCACAACCTGGAGACCGCGCGCTCGCACTTCCCGAACGTGGTCACCACCCACACCTACGACGAGCGCTGGGAGACCCTGCGCATGGTGCGCGAGGCCGGTATGGAGGTCTGCTGCGGCGGCATCCTCGGCATGGGCGAATCCCTGGAGCAGCGCGCGGAATTCGCGGCCGACCTGGCCTCGCTGGAGCCCGACGAGGTGCCGCTGAACTTCCTCAACCCGCGCCCGGGCACCCCCTTCGGTGACCTCGAGGTGCTCCCGGCCGCCGACGCGCTGCGCGCCGTCGCCGCCTTCCGCCTCGCCATGCCGCGCACCATCCTGCGTTTCGCCGGCGGCCGCGAGATCACCCTCGGCGACCTGGGCGCCAAGCAGGGCATCCTCGGCGGCATCAACGCCGTCATCGTCGGCAACTACCTGACCACCCTGGGCCGCCCGGCCGAGTCCGACATCGATCTGCTCGGCGAGCTGAAGATGCCGATCAAGGCGCTCAACGAAACCCTCTGAGCGAAAACCACTGAGATAAAAAAGGGGGTTCGGGGCATAGGCCCCGAACCCGTCTCGTACGGTAGGGGTACGGGGGCCGACTGTCCCCTGGACCTGATCTACCCGCCGAGTTCGATACGCGAAGGATCCATCGAGGTGGTCGTGGACATCGAGGAGCGCTACAACCCTTTCACGGGCAAGCGAGTCGTGCCGGGGCTGGACGATCCGGTACCCCCCGCTGCGGCCCTGGGCCTGGAGCCGCCGCGCTTCTGTGAGCAATGCGGTCGCCGCATGATCGTGCAGGTCAGCCCCGACGGCTGGTGGGCCAAGTGTTCGCGCCACGGGGTGCTCGACTCCACGAGCCTGGAACACCGCTAGTGGCAGCCACATTCGCCGCCGAGCCGGGCGGACTACGCGTCGAGGTATTGATGCGGGAAGTGCGTGCGGCGGCGGCGGTGTGTGCCGCGCTCGCCGCGGTGAGCGCCCTGGCCGGGGTGGCCTGGGCGTATCTCGCTCCGGCGGAACAACTGCTGGTGGTCGAACCCGACCGCGGCACCGCCCTGACCGGTGAGAGCCTGCACCGTTTCGACGCGCTCGCCATCTACGTGCTGATCGGTATCGTGCTCGGGGTGCTCGGCACGGTCGCGGCCTGGCGCTGGCGGCGGGTGCGGGGCCCGGTCCTGCTGACCGGCATCATCCTCGGTTCCGCGGTCGGCGCGTTCCTCACCAAGGTGGTCGGCGAGGCGGTGGCCGAACAGCGTCACGTCCGGCCGACCCATCCGCCCATTCACACCATCGTGGAATTCGCTCCCTCCGTGGAGGGTTGGGCAGCCCTCATCGCCCAGCCGCTCGCCGCCGCCGTCGTGATCCTCCTGCTGGCCGCCTTGAGCACCTCCGACGATCTGGGCACCGGCGAATATCTACCCTTCGGCGGCCCGCGTCCCGAACCGGCCGTCATCGCCCCGCCCCAATACGGATCCGCCATCCTCTACGGCCCGTACCCCGGCAATTCCGCTGCGCCCCAGCCTCTCGCGCCCCGCGGCCCGGTCGTCCCCTTCGAAGCCCCCGAAACCGACGCCCCCCGCTGACCAGTACTGCGGTGCCTGAATTACCCCGGGCGGCCGTTTCCGATGGTGTGCCGGTAGTCGGCGACCAGCAGTTGGCCCAGGGCCAGACCGCCGTCGTTCGGGGGGACTTGGCGGTGGGTGTGGACCTCGAAGTCGTCGCGGGTGAGCGTTGTCAGGCAGTTGATCTGGAGGAATTCGTTGAGGAAGACGCCGCCGGAGAGCACCACCCGGCGGATGCCGGTTCGGCGGGAGATGTCGTGGCACCGGCGGCGGACCATGGTGACGACACTCGAGTGGAATCGGCGGCTGATCTCGGGGAGGGGTAGGTCGGCGGCCAGGTCTTCGGCGATGGCGCGGATGACGGGTCTGAAGTCGACTTCGGTTGTGGTGTAGTCGAATTCGTATCCATCGGCCATGTCGAGGTTGCGCTCGAGCAGGCCCTCCAACTCGATCGGGCCCTGGGCTTCGTACTCGGCGTATGAGCAGATGTCCAGGAGGGCGGCCACTGCGTCGAAGAGCCGGCCCATGCTCGACACTTCGGGGGAGTTGATGCCTCGCGCCCGCATTGTCGAATACACCTGCCGACGCTCCTGCTCGAGCCGGCCGAGCGCCGGGAAGGCCTTGACGGCGGTATCGATATCGCCGAACGTGTCCACGGCGACCGATACCGCGGTCCGGATCGGTTCGTGGACCGCTCGGTCGCCGCCGATCAGTGCCAGACGCCGCAGATGGGTTGCCCGCTCGACCTTGTCGAAACCGCCCACCAGGAATTCCCCGCCCCAGATGGCGCCGTCGGTGCCGTAGCCGGCCCCGTCGAACACCACACCGATGGCCTGCCCGGTGAGCCGATTCTCCGCCATACACGCGGCCATATGGGCATGATGGTGCTGGACGAACACGGGCTCGCCCGGCTCACCGATGCCTTCGTGGGAACTGCTGGTGCGGAACTGCGGGTGCATGTCGTAAACACCTGCGGCGGGCCGCAGATCGTAGAGCGATGCCAGGTGCGCCGCCGTCTTGCGGTGCGAGGCAAAGGTTTCGTCGTTCTTCAGGTCGCCGATGTGCTGGCTGAGGAAGACCCGGGAACCGGCGGACAGGGCCACCGTCGTCTTGAGTTCGGCGCCGTAGGCGACCAGTGGCGTCAGCGGCCGCCCGACCTCCACCGGGTACGGCGCGTATCCGCGCGCCCTGCGCAGGAACGTCAGCAGGGGGCCGTCCAATTCGGGGTGCGCGGACAACCGGACCACGGAATCGTCGACCCTGATCTCGATTTCACGGTCGTGGTAGAGGATCACATCGGCGATCTCGAAGAGCTGTCCGAGGGCGTCCTGGTTGCGATAGGCGATCGGATAGCCGGAGAGGTTCCCGCTCGTCATGACCACCGTGTCCAGGCCGGATTCGTCCAGGAGCAGGTGATGATGCGGCGCCGAGGGCAGCATCAGACCCAGATTCGGATTCCTCGGGGCGACGTTCTCGGGCACCGTGCCGGAACGCTTGCGCGCGAGCAGAATCGGCCGTGCGGGCGAGCTCAGCACCGCTTCCTCGGCCGCGGACAACTCCACGATCCGATGAGCGGTGGCCAGATCCCGGACCATGACGGCGAAGGGTTTCGAATCCCGGCGCTTACGCTCGCGCAGCAAGGCCACCGACTCGGCGTTGCGCGCATCCACGGCGAGGTGGAAACCGCCGACGCTCTTGATCGCCGCGACCCGTCCCGCCGTCAATTCCCTTGCGCATCGGCGCAATGCGTCCTCGCCCTCGATGACCGTCCCCTGCCGGTCGGCGAGGAACAGGCGAGGTCCGCAGTCCGCACAGGCATTGGGCTGAGCGTGGAAGCGCCGGCTCATGGGATCCCGATACTCGCGGTCGCATCGCTCGCACATGACGAAGGAGTGCATCGTGGTCTGCGACCGGTCGTAGGGCAGTGCGCGAATGATCGAATACCGGGGACCGCAGTTCGTGCAGTTGATGAACGGGTAGCGATAACGGTGGTCGGCCGGATCGCGCAGCTCGGCCAGGCAGTCGGCGCACACGTGCGTATCGGCCGGTACCAGAGCCACTTTCGCCCCGGTGTGCTCGCTGTGCACGATGTCGAAGCCGGTGGCCTCCGACCGTCCGGCCGACCTGCCGAGGGTGACCACGCTGTCGACCCTCGCCAGTTCCGGAGCCTTGCTCGCCAATTCCTCGCTGAACAGCCGCAGCACGGACTCGAAGCCGCTCGCCTCGATGAGCACGCCCTCGGGATCATTGCGAACCCATCCGGCCAATTGCCGTTCGCGGGCGAGCTTGTAGACGAACGGGCGATAGCCCACGCCCTGAACGACACCGGTGACCCTGATCTGCCAGGTTGCTTGTTCGGTCATGACGACTCAGCACAACCGGGGCAGCTCTGCGCCGAGCAGCGGTTGGAGCGCCGATTCGCGACCCGCGGAATCCCGCAACAGCACCGAAGCGCCCTCTCGCGCAGTCACTTCACCGATCGCCACGGCGTGCCGCCCGTACTCGTGCCCGTGCAGTGCGGCCAGGACGGCATCGGTCGCCGCGGGATCGATGAAGATCGCCACGCAACCCTCGTTGGCGCAGTGCAGCGGATTGATCCCCAGCATGTCCGCCGCCATCGCGGTCTCGTGCTGGATGGGCAGGGCCGGCGCCTCGACCACGATGGCCTTGTCCAGCTTGCCCGCGTACTCGTGCAGCACCGCGGAGAGTCCGCCCCGGGTGACATCGCGCATCGAGTGGATCGACCCGGCGGGCACGGTGGCGAACAATCGGTCGATCATGGTGTTGAGCGGCGCGCAGTCGCTGAGGACCCGGCTTTCGAAGCCCAGACCTTCGCGGATCGACAGCAGATGGACGGTGTGATTACCGATCGGTCCGGACAGGATGACCGCGTCCCCGGGACGCACGGAATCCATCCGCAGGGGCTCGCGAGCGAAGAAGCCGACCCCACTGGTGTTGAGGTACAGCTGATCCGCTTCCCCGGCGCGCACCACCTTGGTATCGCCGCACACGATCTGCACGCCGGCTTCGCGCGCGGTCTCCCGAATGGAGGTCAGCACGCGGAACAGGCGATCGAACGGCAGTCCCGTCTCGAGGATCAATCCGAGCGTGAGATAGCGCGCGGTGGCCCCCGAGACCGCGAGATCGTTGACGGTCCCGCAGACCGCGATCTTCCCGATATCGCCATTGCCGAAGAAGGGCGGATCGACCACGAAACTGTCCGTGGTCATCGCGATCCGGGTGCCCTCGACGGGGAGGACGGCGCTGTCCTCCATCTCGCCGATGTAGACGTCGCCCAACGTTTCCGCGATGAATGCCACGAGTTCGCCCGACAATGTCGCACCCGTGCCGTGGTCGAGTTGAATCTGCTGGGTCGCGAGAGTCACGGTGTCTTGGTTTCCTTCCGGGGCAGTCCGCCGTTCTCATCCAGCGTCCGAATGATCTCCTCGGAATCGGCAACGGTGGCGCAGTACCCCTCGAGCCATTCGAGCGCACGCAGCCGGTCGGCTTCGACGGCGGAGAAGACGCAGTCGCTCGGCACCCCGACGATGTATCCGCGAAAGAACGCGTCGGCCGCCGTCGTCTGAATGCAGATCTGGGTTTGCAGGCCGATGAGAATCAGGGTCTCGACCCCGATCGCCTGGAGTCGTTCGTGCAGATCGGTCTCGTAGAAACCGCTGTCCTTGCTCCGCTCCTGAATGATGTCGTCGGAGTCGAGGAACTCGCGAATCACATCGGCGCCCTCCGTGCCTCGCAGGGCGGGGATGCGCCCGTCGTACCGCTCGGCGAGGGGATCGTCGGGCTCGTTGAGGAGCTGCAGGTGGAAGACGGGGTAACCGCGTTTCCGCATGGCGGACAAGAATCCCGTCACATGGGGAGTCGCCGCGGCTATGGCTGCCTGACGCTCCGGATTCTTTCCGACGATGTCGTACTGCATGCCGCTCGTGAGAATGGCGATCTTTGACATTTCGATTACTCCAGTGATTCGTTGTTCTGCGCTGCGTCCGAGCGACCTTGCAGATCCCGTGCGATATTCGACCAATTGACCGCGCATTGGTACGCGAATTCGATGATGTGGTCCCGCGTATGGGGGAGAATGGCGTCGGCGATCTGCTCGAGATCGCTGCTCTTCACCGCGCGCTGATGCATCCACCGCAGGAGGTCGCGGCCGCTGGCACTCATACGTAGTGCGGGGTCCCTGGACAAAACGGCCAGCAGGGCGCCGAGATCGGCGGGCCTCTCGGGATTGAGCGGGGAGTTGAGCCGATCGAGTGTTTCCGAGAGTTTGCTCTCCGGCTCGGATGGTGCAGTGAGACTACGGTTTTCGTTCGTGTGGAGGAGGGGGTCCTCCCCGCGTTTGAGTCGGGTGCGCACATCTCGAACGGTCGAGGGGGACAACCCGACCTCTTGGGCGATGCTGCGCAGGGAGGCATCGGGCCGGGCCATGATCAGCTCGGCGGCGGTCCGCCGCGCCGACTTGGTGTCGACCGGTCGCAGGCGGCCGTCGCTGCCCAGGCGATGGCTGGACCGTGAATCGTCGTGGATGCGGCCCCGGATCGATGCGACGGTCTTCGCCGACAGTCCCGCGGTGGTCGCGATCGAACGATCCGACCAATGCGGATGCGTCCGCATGATCCGTTCCGCGGCGGTCCGCCGATCGGTGAGTGACAGTGGCAGGCCGTGGGTTGTGTTCTCGCGGACCCCGACTATGAATGCGAGTTCCTCGGAACCGTCCACCAGATATGCATCAATATGTGTGAATCCCTTCAGTCGCGCGGCGGAGGTGCGGTGAAATCCGTCGATAACCCGCATTGTGGGCCGATGAACGAGAATTGGCGGCAACGGCCATTCGGCCTCGACCAACCGTTCGATGTGGGAATGATCCTCACCCTCGGATCTGGGGGATCCGGCGGTGACCAGCGATACAATCTCTAGGGATGTCTTGACGCGATTCACGTTCTAGAAATGCTCCAAATGCGTTGTGCCCCTGGGCCTGATCGAAAATTACCGCAGGTGCATCATTCCGGCAAGGGTGCTCGGGATTGCGAACACAGCCGTTGTGATCGTCCCCCCGCCCACCACCATGCCAGGCGGTGCCGACTCGCGCCCGCCGGCGCCCGTCCCGGGGCTGTGCAACTGGGTGAAAGCCGCAGTTGCACAGCGTGATTCGATGCATTGCCGCAGGTGACCGCCCGGTACGGGGTGAGCGTTCACACAATTGTGACGGCTCACACCCGCGGCGTCTCTCCCGGTGAGATCGGCTACTCGCGTTCGGCCCTTGTCGTGACGATCGACATGTGCGGTAATACCGTGGCCGACTTCGGTTGCGGTACATGTAAATCGCAATCACAGAGATTTGCTCGTCGGCTGACAGCTCACCCGATCGTCTTGCTCGGGACCTTCTATTTTCGACAGTGGGTGAAATGGACGCGGCAATCGTCCCGCTCCGATGGGTGGGGCCGGTCAAGATCACCGGTAATGTGGTGGACGAGCCGGTCGAAATCCCGTTGGCCACATACGAATCGCCACTGTGGCCATCGGTGGCGCGCGGCGCCAAGATCACCAGGCGCTGCGCGCGCGGCATCGTGGCCACGCTCGTCGACGAGCGGATGACCCGGTCGGTGCTGCTCGAGGCCGACGACGCCGGTACCGCGCTGGCGGCGGCGCGCAGTCTCGCGGACTCGATGGGTGAGTTGCGCCGGATCGTGTCCGAATGCAGCCGGTACGCCGAACTGCTGGAGGTCCGCCACCAGATCGCCGGCAATCTGCTGTTCCTGCGATTCGAGTTCTCCACCGGCGACGCGTCCGGCCACAATATGGCGACCCTGGCCGCCGATGCCCTCCTCGCGTACGTCGTGCGAACGTTCCCGGGCCTGCGCTACGAATCCGTGTCGGGGAATTTCTGCACCGACAAGAAGGCGTCCGCGGTCAACGGCATCCTGGGACGCGGGAAGAACGTGGTGACCGAATTGCTGATCCCTCGTGCCGTGGTGGAGAACGATCTGCATACGACCGCGCGGCGGGTGGCGGCGCTCAATGTCCGGAAGAACCTGATCGGAACGAACCTGGCGGGCGGAATCCGTTCCGCGAACGCGCATTACGCGAACATGTTGCTGGCCGTCTACCTGGCCACCGGCCAGGACGCGGCGAATATCGTCGAAGGCTCGCAGGGCATCACGCACGCCGAGAACCGCGACGGTGATCTCTATTTCTCGTGCACGCTGCCGAACCTCATCGTCGGAACCGTCGGCAACGGAAAGGGTCTCGATTTCGCCGCCGCGAATCTGGCCAGGCTGGGATGCCGCGACGACCGTCCGACGGGGGAGAACTCCCGGCGTCTCGCCGTGGTGACCGCGGCGGCGGTCCTGTGCGGCGAACTGTCGCTGATGGCGGCCCAGACGAACTCGGGGGAATTGATGCGGACACACCTGAATTTCGAACGCTCACCATCGGATGGAGGGAATTGACGTGGCGTTGACCGTCGGAATTCACGATATCGCCTTGGCGACCGGGCATTACGCGCTGAGCCTCGAGGACCTGGCGGAGCGGCACGGCGTCGATCCCGGCAAGTACACCGTCGGCCTGGGGCAGACCACGCAGACCGTACCGGCGACGGACGAGGACATTGTCACCATGGCCGCCGCGGCGGCGAAGCAGATCATCGCCGAGCACGACGCGGGGGACATTCGCACCGTTCTGCTCGCCACCGAAACCGGGATCGACCAGTCCAAGGCGGCGGCGGTCTACGTGCAGGATCTGCTGGGACTGTCGTCCTCGACCCGGGCGGTGGAATTGAAGCAGGCGTGTTACGGCGGCACCTCGGCGCTGCAGTTCGCGGCCGGGCTCGTGCATCGCGACCCCGAGCAGCGAGTATTGGTGCTCGCCAGCGATATCGCGACATACGATGTCGATTCCGCGGGCGAGGCCACGCAGGGTGCGGCCGCGGTCGCCATGCTGGTGTCGGCGGATCCGGCCGTCGCCGTCCTGGAACCCACCTCGGGTCTGTACACCGCCAATGTGCAGGATTTCTGGCGGCCGAATTACCGTTCGACACCGATGGTCGACGGCAAGCTGTCGGTCTCGTTGTATCTCGAAGCGGCGGAACAGGCGTGGAAGGACTACGAGGCTCGTGGCGGTCGCGCGATCGAGGATTTCGCGGCCTTCTGCTATCACCAGCCCTTCACGAAAATGGCCTACAAGGCCCACGCGCGGCTGCTCGAGATCCACGGTATCGACGCCCATATGGCTCGGCTGGACGCGGATCTCGCGCACACCACCAGCTACAACCGCCTGATCGGCAACAGTTATACGGCCTCGCTGTATGTGGCCCTGTTGTCGTTGCTCGACCACGCCGAGGATTTGAGTGGCCGCTCGGTCGGGATGCTGAGTTACGGATCGGGATGTGTCGCGGAGTTCTTCGGATTGTCGATGGTGCCGGGATACCGGCAACGGCTGCGGACCTCGTCCAATCAGGACGCCATCGCGCGACGGGAGTCGATCTCCTACGAAAGGTATCGTGCGATAAGGGATTTCGAATTGCCCGAAGACGGTTCGTCGACGGTGCTGGAGGTGGACGGCGCGGGAGGGTTCCGTTTGCGAGCCGTCGCCGAGCATTCGCGAATGTACGAGGCATGTCACCCGATTCAGGCATGAGGATGGATGCGAAACCCTCGGATTGCGGCACGCTCGGCAAGGGCCGGGCGGCCGCCAAACTGATTCTGCTCGGTGAACATGTGGTGTTGTACGGCCGTCCGGCGATCTCGCTGCCGGTGCCGCAGATCGGGGTGCGGGCCACCGCCTATCGATCCAGGGGAACCGCCGCGCGGCTGGGCGACACGGCGGTGTCGCGGCAGGCGATGGCGGCGGTCTGCGCGCATCTCCGGGTTCCGGAGGACGGCCTGGCCGTCGCCGTGGACAGCGATATCCCCAGCGAGCGCGGATTGGGTTCCAGCGCGGCCGTCGCCGCGGCCATCATCGCGGCGGTGGCCGATCTGTGGGATCGGCAGCTCTCCGGCGAAACCCTTTTCGCGCTGATTCAGGAGTCGGAGACGTTGGCGCACGGAAACGCCAGCGGCGTCGACGCGCGCACGGTGATCGGCGCGGGCGGGCCGCTGTGGTTCCAGGATGGGGTGGCGCGGTCACTTCCGGTGGCGGACAGCGCGGATCGCGCGGTCCTGGTGGTGGCCGACACCGGGATAGCCGGGAGCACTCGGCAGGCGGTGGCGACCGTGCGCGGGCGACTCCGCGAGCTCGGCGCGGTGGGTGCGGAGTTGCTCGAGCAGGCCGGGGACCTCACCCTCGGTGCCGCCGAGGATCTGCGGCTCGGGCGGTTGGCCGAGCTGGGCCGTGCCATGACCGCGACACAACGGATTCTGGTGCGGTTGGGCGTCAGCTGTCCGGCCGTGGACGACCTGGTGGCCGCCGCGCTGGCCGGGGGCGCGCTGGGCGCGAAACTCTCGGGCGGCGGACTCGGCGGCTGCGTCATCGCACTGACCACCGATGCTCCGGCTACCCGCGCGGCACTGCTCGCCGCGGGCGCGCATCGTTGTTTCGAGGTTCCGCTGAAACCGGTGCGCGCATGAATTCCGTGGCAGCGGTCGCGCATCCGAACATCGCCTTGATCAAGTACTGGGGCAAGCGAGACGAAGCCCTGCACCTGCCCATGACCACCAGCGTGTCGCTGACCCTGCGGGAATTCCCCACCACGACCACGGTCACGGTGCGGCCGGACCTCGCCGCCGACCGGGTGACCTTCGCCGGAGCACCGGCGCCCGAGGCCTTCGCGGAGCGGGTCTCGCGGTTTCTGGATCTGGTGCGTGAGCTGTCGCGCGACCGTCGGCATACCGCGGTGGATACCGTGAACACCGTGCCGACCGGAGCCGGGTTGGCCTCCTCCGCGGCGGGTTTCGCCGCACTGGCGCTGGCCGCCGCGACCGCCTACGGGCTGGATCCCGATCCCCGCGCGCTGTCCCGGCTCGCGCGGCGCGGGTCCGGCAGTGCGTCGCGATCGATCTTCGGCGGCTTCGCGGTGTGGTGGCGCGGTGCGGGTGACGGCGAGTCCGGTGATCTGAGCAGTTTCGCCGAGCCGATCGACGCGCCGCTGCTGAACCCGGCGCTGGTGGTCGCGCTGGTCGACACCCGCGAAAAGGCGGTTCCCAGCAGGGAAGCCATGCGGCGGACCGTCGCCACCTCGCCGTTCTACCCGGCGTGGGTGGAGGAATCCGCCCGGGACCTGGATCGCATGCGGAGGGCGCTGGGCGAGGGCGACCTGGCGACCGTCGGGGAAATCGCCGAGGCGAACGCCCTCGGGATGCATGCGACCATGCTGGGCGCTCGGCCGGCCGTGCGGTATTTCGCCCCCGGCACCTTCCGGGTGCTGGACCGGGTGCTGGAGTTGCGTGCCGCGGGAATCGGCGCGTGGGCCACGATGGACGCGGGTCCGAACGTGAAGGTGCTGTGCGATTCCCGCGACAGCGCCGCCGTGGCGGCCGCCGTCGCCGAGGTGGCCGGGGGAGCGGAGCGGGTCGTGGTCACCACCGCGGGGCCGGGCGCCGCCCTCTCCGGCAGCGGACATCGATGATCACGGTCGCCGTTCCCGGCAAGCTGTACATCGCGGGCGAATACGCGGTCCTGGAGCCGGGCAGCGCGGCAGTGCTGATCGCCGTCGATCGCTATGTGCGAGTGCGCCTGACTCCGACGCCGTCGATCGGCCCGGCGGTCCGGACGATCACCACCGATCATGCCCGGGGACGTTCCATCGAATTCGTCCACCGGGGAGCGGGTTTCGAGCCTGTCTCGGCGGCGGAGGCCGATGCGGCCGGGCTGTCCCATGTGCTGGCAGCCTTGGCCATGGTCGATCGCTACGCCGCCGGGTCGGGGCGGGGGCCGGTCGGCTTCGCCCTGGATATCGATTCCCAGCTGGACGATGCCGAGACCGGCCGCAAGTACGGGCTGGGCTCCTCCGGGGCGGTGACCGTCGCGGCGGTGCGGGCCGCCGCCCGGGCGTACGGGTTGCCGTTGGATGCCGCCACCGAACTGAAACTGGCTCTGCTGTCGGTCTTTTCGGTGGATCCGCACTGCTCAGGAGGCGATGTCGCGGCCTCGGCGCGGGGCGGCTGGGTGTACTACCGGACCCCGGATCGCGCGGCACTGATCAGCGCACTGGCGCGGCGCGACCTCGACCTCGGGGCGCTGCTGCGGCAACCGTGGAAACACCTGGCCGCACGGTCGTTGCCGTCGCCCCGGGAGCTGTCGCTGCAGGTGGGCTGGGTCGGACGACCGGCGAGTTCGAGCGCCCTGGTCGCGGCGATGAAACAAGCCGCCCGACAGCATCGTTCGGTGTATCGGCGGTTCGTCGACGCCAGCG
The DNA here is from genome assembly GCF_042792755.1 of Nocardia sp. NPDC056611. Lineage (NCBI taxonomy): Bacteria > Bacillati > Actinomycetota > Actinomycetes > Mycobacteriales > Nocardiaceae > Nocardia > Nocardia sp. NPDC056611. The sequence continues at coordinate 34,554 of NZ_JBHTVV010000008.1, read as the reverse complement.
ATCGGTGTGTCGAACAACTCGTGACGGCGTGCCGAGCGGGCGACGATCGCGCGATCGAACTCGCGCTGAGCGCGGCGGGCCGATTGCTCCGCGATCTGGCCGCGGCCTCCGGGGTGGCCATCGAAAGCCCCGAACTGTCTCGATTGCGGTGTCTGGCCGAGGAACTCGGCGCGGTGGCGAAGAGCTCCGGCGCGGGGGGCGGCGACTGCGGGATCGCCCTGATCGATCCCGCCCGAGTACCGGCCCTGCGGCGACGGTGGCGAGCCGGCGGAATCGAACCGCTGAATCTCCGGGTACCCGAGAGGAAAGAGAGCATCAGATGAGCTATGCCACCCGCAAGGACGATCATGTCCGCCTGGCCGTCGCGCAGCATCGGGAGTCGATGGCCGGGCAGCGCCCATCCCCGTTCGAGGATGTCGCCTTCGTTCACCATGCCGTGCGGGGCACCGCGGAGCGGGCCGTCTCGCTGGCCACCGAGGTGGGCGGCGCGACGTGGCCGGTGCCGCTGTACATCAACGCCATGACCGGCGGTAGCGCCCGCACCGGCGAGGTGAATCGCGGGCTGGCGATCGCCGCGCGGGAGACCGGCCTGGCGATCGCGTCGGGCTCGATGAGCGCCTATCTGGCGGACAGCTCGGTGGCCGGGACCTATCGCGTGCTGCGCGAGCAGAATCCGGACGGCTACGTCATCGCCAATGTCAATGCCAATGCCACACCGGAGATGGCGGCACGCGCCGTGGAGCTGTTGCGGGCCGACGCACTCCAGGTGCACGTCAATGCGATCCAGGAGATCGTGATGCCGGAGGGGGATCGGGACTTCTCGGCCTGGCCGCGCAATATCGCCCGCCTCGCCGAATCACTCGGCGTTCCGGTGATCGTGAAGGAGGTCGGATTCGGGATCAGCGCCGATACGGTCACGCAACTGGCAGACCTCGGCGTGCGGATCGTTGACGTATCAGGCAACGGCGGAACGAATTTCGCGCTCATCGAGAACGCCAGGCGGCGTCGAGCCGACTTCGGCCTGCTGGCCGACTGGGGCCTGTCCACCCCGGCGTGCCTGGTCGATGGGGCCGAAGTGGCCGCGCTGCGCGGGGTCACCGTGCTCGCCTCCGGCGGGGTGCGAACTCCGCTCGACGTCGTCCGCGCCCTGGCGCTCGGCGCTCGGGCGGTGGGGGTCTCGGGACACTTCCTGTCGATCCTCGAAGCGGCGGGCGTCGACGCGCTGATCGAGGCCATCGACGCGTGGATCGCTCAGATCCGGCAGCTCATGGTGGTGCTCGGCGCGGAAACCGTGCACGCACTGGCGAACGCGGACGTGCTGTTGACCGGTGGGCTCGCCGAGCTGTGCAGACTGCGCGGGATCGACCCGGCCGCCTACGCGCGGCGCAGTCGGTCTACTCGCGAGTAGCGATAATCGAGTGTTGTTACCCGCGAGTAACTTAGAGCGTGTTATGGTGCGTCGACCGACGAACGACATTGCGTCCCTTCGTAAGTGAAAGGCCACTGCATGAGCCCCCTGCAAATAACGCTGGGCATCATCTCCATACTGATCGGTGTCCCAGCGTGGGCTGGGTTTGTCTTGGCGATACGCAAGATGGTGCGCACCATCCGGCTGGGGCAGCCGGCCCCCGACCGGTTCGGGCCGTTCCTGCCGCGATTCGCCACCATGGTCAAGGAATTCGCCGCGCACACGCGCATGGTGAAGTTCCGGACCGTCGGGTGGGCGCACTGGCTCGTCATGGTCGGCTTCCTGATCGGGTTCGTCACGGTCTTCCAGGCGCAGGGGCAGATCTTCAGCCCCACGTTCACGTGGCCGTGGGTCGGTGACACCCTCGCCTACCACCTCCTCGACGAGCTGCTCGGCCTCGGGACCATCGTCGGCGGGCTGACGCTGGTGATCATTCGGCAGTTGAACCACCCGCGCCGGCCCGAGCGGCTGTCCCGGTTCTCCGGCTCGAACTTCCTGGCGGCGTATTTCGTCGAGTTCATCGTGGTCGCCGAGGGCATCAGCATGGTCGGCGTCAAGGCGTTCGTCATCAGCTACACCGGGGAATCGCACGCCGCCAGCGACTTCGTCAGCATGAATATCGCCAGGGTGCTGCCGTCGAGCGCCGGGGCGGTCTCGGTCTTCGCGTTCTGCAAGCTGATGGCGGCGCTGGTGTGGGTGGTCGTGGTCAGTCGCAATATCGACTGGGGTGTGGCGTGGCATCGGTTCGCGGCGTTCTTCAATATCTATTTCAAGCGTGAGGCCGACGGCGACGTCGCCCTGGGCGCGGCCAAGCCGATGATGTCGGGCGGCAAGCCGATCGAGATGGAGACCGCTGATCCGGACAACGACACCTTCGGTGTCGGCAAGTTCGAGGACTTCTCCTGGAAGGACATCCTCGACGTCACCACCTGTACCGAGTGTGGTCGTTGTCAGTCGCAGTGCCCGGCCTGGAACACGGGCAAGCCGCTCTCGCCGAAGCTGTTGATCATGTCGCTGCGTGACCATGGTTACGCCAAGGCCCCATACCTGCTGGCCGGTGACAAGGCCAAGGTTTCCGAGGCGGCGCGTGCGGAGGCGGAGCGTCCGTTGGTCGGTGGCGAGGATGTCAACGGCGTCATCGATCCGGAGGTGTTGTGGTCGTGCACGACGTGTGGTGCGTGTGTGGAGCAGTGCCCGGTGGATATCGAGCATGTCGATCACATCATCGATATGCGTCGCTATCAGGTGTTGATCGAGTCGGAGTTCCCCTCCGAGCTGGCGGGTTTGTTCAAGAACTTGGAGAACAAGGGCAACCCGTGGGGTCAGAACGCCAAGGATCGCCTGAACTGGATCTCCGAGGTCGACTTCGAGGTTCCGGTCTTCGGTAAGGACGCGGACTCCTTCGACGGCTATGAGTATCTGTTCTGGGTGGGTTGCGCGGGTGCGTATGAGGACCGCGCGAAGAAGACCACCAAGGCTGTCGCGGAGTTGCTGGCGACCGCGGGTACGAAGTTCATGGTGCTCGGGCAGGAGGAGACCTGCACCGGTGACTCGGCTCGCCGCGCGGGCAACGAGTTCTTGTTCCAGCAGTTGGCGATGCAGAACATCGAGTTGCTGAACTCGGTGTTCGAGGGTGTCGAGCAGGCCAAGAAGAAGATCGTCGTGACCTGTGCGCATTGCTTCAACGCGCTCAACAACGAGTATCCGCAGGTGGGTGGCACCTACGAGGTCGTGCACCACACTCAGCTGCTGAACCGTCTGGTGCGGGGCAAGGCGTTGGTGCCGGTGTCGCCGGTCGCGCAGAACGTGACCTATCACGACCCCTGCTATCTGGGTCGGCACAACAAGATCTACAACGCGCCGCGTGAGTTGATGGAGGCCTCGGGCTCGACTCTGGTCGAAATGCCGCGTCACGCTGAACGTTCCATGTGCTGTGGCGCGGGTGGCGCGCGTATGTGGATGGAAGAGCAGCTCGGCAAGCGCATCAACATCGACCGGGTCGACGAGGCGCTCGACACGTTGAAGGGCGGCAACGAGCCGTCGATGATCGCGACGGGTTGCCCGTTCTGCCGGGTGATGCTGACCGATGGTGTGACTGCCCGTAAGGACGGTGGCGAGGTCGGTCAGGGTGTCGAGGTCGTCGATGTCGCGCAGCTGATGTTGCAGTCCATCAACCGTGTGGACGCCGCGACCCTGACCGAGAACTTGAAGGTCGTCCAGACCCCCAAGGCCGAGCCCGAGCCGGAGCCCGCTCCGGAGCCGGTCAAGGCCGCGGTCGCGGTCGCGGAGGCTCCGGCCGAGGCCGCGCCGAAGGCCGCTGCGGCCGGTGGCGGCCTGGGTATGAAGGGTGGTCTGAAGCCGCCGGGCGGCGGCAAGGGCCTGGCCATGAAGGGCGGGCTCAAAGCTCCTGGCGCGAAGACCGCCACAGCTGCCGCCGAAACCGCCTCCGCTGCTGAGGCTCCCGAGGCCGAGACTCCGGCGGCCCCGACCGCCAAGCCGGGCGGACTCGGAATGAAGGGCGGCCTCAAGGCCCCCGGCGGCAAGGGTCTGGCCATGAAGGGCGCCGCCAAGGCTCCCGGCGCGAAGGCCGAAACCGCTTCCACCGCCGCGGCTCCCGCCGAGGCCGCTCCGGCCGAGGCCGCCGCCGCTCCGGAAGCTCCGGCCGCCGAGGCCAAGCCGTCCATCGCGCCCAAGGGCCTGGCCATGAAGTCCGGTCTGAAGCGTCCCGGCCCGAAGGCTCCGGGTGCTGCGGCTCCGGCCGCCGCCGTGGCTGCGGAAGCGCCCGCTGCTCCGGCCGATTCGGCTCTGGAGACTCCGGACGGCTCGGAGAGCAACGGCACCCCGGACGCCAAGGGAACGTCCGAAGGCAATGGCGCTGCCAAGCCGCCCGCCTCCAAGCCGGGTGGGCTCGGGTTCAAGTCGGGCATGAAGGCGCCGGGTAAGAAGAGCTAGGGCGGGCTGAAACACCGGGCAGTCGAACCGGATGGACGTGGGCGGCGCTACCGATCGGTAGCGCCGCCCACGTCGTTTTCGTCGCCAGGATCAGGGGAATCGCTTGGCGATCGCGGTCGCGATCTCGTCCGGTGCGTGTTCCTGGATGAACTGCTGGGCGCGGGGCAGTTCGACTACCTCCAGGTCGGTGAATGTCGCTCGCATGCGGGGGATGTGGCCCTTCGGACGGTAGACCATGTCTCGCATGCCCCACACCAGCAGGGTTGGCTTGTCCGCGAGGATGGCGGGGACGTCTCGGGAGAGTTGCTCCAGGAGCGGGCGGGCGTCGCGAATCTGTTTGGCTATCACGCCGAGTCCGCGTCGGGCTTCGGTCGTGGGCTGCACCGAGCGGTAGTGGTCGATCTCCGCGGGGGTGAGCTTGCGGCCCAGCTCTCCGAGGAGGACGCGCTCGACCAGGAAGTTCTTCTCGAGGACTTGGCGCTGCATCATCGGGGTGCGGATGAGCCTGCTGAAGATCTGGTTCGCCGTGGCTTCGGGCGGCCAGAAGGTGGTGTTGCCCAGCACGATGCCGCGCAGTCGATCGGCGCGGGTGGTGACGGCGCCCAGTCCGATGGGGCCGCCCCAGTCGTGTCCCATCACAATGAAGTCGTCGAGCTCGAGGTGATCGATCAGCTCGCCGAGGATCGCGGTGTGTTCGGCGACCGTGTAGCCGAAATCGTCCGGGCGCTCGGACAATCCGAAGCCCAGGTAGTCGATGACGACGCAGCGGTACCGGCTCCGCAGTTCCTTCACGACGTGGCGGTAGAGGAAGCTCCACGTCGGAACGCCATGGCAGAACAGGATTGTCGGTCCGGAGCCCTCGTCGATGTAGTGCACCCGGCCGGCGGACGAGTCGAACCAGCGGGACTCGAAGGGGTACAGATTCTTGTCGGGAACGAAGTCGATCAGCATTGCAACCTCTCTGCGTGACGAGACACTGTCTGATATACCCCGCCCGCGGGTGATCACGTGAATTGCTCACCGTTTTGGTTGTACAAAAGCCTGTGCAACTGACGAAGGTAGCGGTTGAACACCCTTGGGCTACATCGGATTCCGTTGTAGGCTCGCAGCACTGGAATCGCGATACGCCGTATAAGGATCGATGGGGTGTGCTATTTCGATACCGACACTTGACGAATTTCTGGGTAAGCCGGCAGAAGAGAGACTCGATTGGGTAAATGAGTCCGAGGGGTTGACGGCAGGAATTCGAGCGCGGCTCGAGCTGTTCCTCTCATTCGCTCGCCCGCGCACCTGCTTGCCGGGAATGCTGGCGTTCTGCCTTTCTTGCAAAATGCTGGGCCTGTCGATCGACCTGGATGTTCTGATCGGCTTTGCGATCACCTTCCTGTACAGCGCGGTCGCCAATCTGTTCAACGGGTACTCGGATGTCGCGGAAGACAACGAGAATCTTCCGGCCCGCCTGTACCTGCTCGGTCTCTACGGCCGTCGGCGGCTGCTGCGCAGCTCCTATGCCGTATGCCTGATCATGCTGGCGCTGGCGGCGCTGGTGAGCCCGATTTTCGTTGTGCTGACCGCGGTGTGCGTGGTCATCGCGCACCAGTACTCCTTGCGGCCGTTCCGGGTGAAGGCGCGGCCGGTGTCGTCGATCGCTCTGTTCGCGCTGGATGTCGCCTTTCCGTTCCTGATGGCTCCCGCGGTGGCGAAGCATGGCCCGGCGGTGCTCGGGAATTGGCCGTTCATCCTCATGGCCGCGTATCTGTTCCTCTGGTTCGCGGCCAAGGGATTGGTGAAGAACCTGCCCGACTACTACGGCGACAAGAGCGCCGGACTGAAGACCTCGGCGACACTCAGCCCGACGCGGAAGCAGGCGGCGATCGTGGCCGCGGCGGGTACGATTGCCGCCTACTTGGGACCGGTATTCCTGGTGGCCAGTGGACAATTCGCGGCGAAATACCTGCTGACCCTGGTGTGGTTCCCGATCGTCTGCGTTCAATGCGCGCGGATGATCCTGCGCGATGACGCCCACTCGGCGAACAACATGCTGCGTGCCGACATGGTGGTATCGACGGGATATCTGTCGACCTGGATTCTGCTGGTGGACCCGTCCATTTCCTCGATCAGCATCGTGCTGGGCTCGCTGATCATCATTTTCCTGATGGATGCGCTGAAGCTCGATACCCGCAGAAAGAAGGATGTCGTCTGATGTGGAGCGAGTATCGCTCGAACGAAGAGACCGAGTATTCTGCTGTCACCCTGGACCTTTCGAACAATGCACTGCCTTTCGCTCCATTGCCGAGCGTCCGCAAAGCAATTGAGGCCGAAGTGGATCGCGCGGCCGACTACCCTGCGGCCGCCTACGGATCGCTGCGGAATGCCATCGCCGACTTCGCGGGCTTCGACCCCGACCAGGTCATCGTCGGGCCGGGCAGTGTGGGCGTGCTCGGATACATCATGCGGCGGGTCGCCGGTGATGGCGGCCGGGTTGTCTTCGCGGTACCGGCCTTCGATGCCTACGAGCGCGTTGTGGTGGATGCCGGTGGAACGGCGGTTCCGGTGCGGGGCGCCGAGAGCCGGTGGCAGCCGGTCGAGTCGATGGTGGCGGCGGCCGGGGACGATGCGGCCGCGATCCTGATCTGCTCGCCCCACAACCCGACGGGTGAGCGAGTGTCGCTCGACGAGATCGGGATGGTCCTGAGCGCGGTTCCGCGGCACACGGTCGTCGTGGTGGATGAGGCCTATATCGACTTCGATCGCACCGTCGATGCCTCGGCGACCTTCCGGCTGACTTCCGCACACCCGAATCTTGTTGTCCTGCGTACCTTCTCGAAGGCCTACGGTCTGGCGGGTCTGCGCGTGGGATACGCGGTCGGAGACGCGGGATTGATCGGCGCCTGCCGAACCGTCGCCATGCCTTTCGGAGTGAATCGACTGGCGGTGGCCGCGGCCATCGCATCCCTGGATGTCAGTGATGAGCTGGCCGATCAGGTCGATCGGGTCGTTCATTGCCGATCACAGTTCATCGAATCGGCTCGCGCGCACGGACTTTCCGTTCCCGAATCGCACGGCAATTTCCTGTGGGTGCCGATGCGGCATCCGGCCCCGCTCGTCGACTGCTTCTCCCGCTCAGGGATCGCGGTACGCGAATATCCGGACCTCGGCGTCCGAATCACCGTGCCCGCACCGGAACACATGGATCACGTTGTCGAAGTCCTCGCGGATGGATACAGCCGAATGGAGGCAACCGCATGCCACAGATGAATCCGCATCTCGGGGCCGACCTCATGGGCCGGCCACGGTTCGCCGACGCACTGGTGGATCGATTGGTCCGAAACGATGTTCGCTACATCTTCGGAATGCCCGCGGAATCGGTGAATTGCCTTGTCGACGCGGTCGGTCGGCGAGAGGAGATCGGGCTGATCGCGGTTCGTCATGAGAGCGCGGCCTCGTGGATGGCCGTCGGCTACGCCCGCCGGTCGGGCACCGTCGGGGTGTGCTTCGGCACGGCCGGTCCCGGTGCGACGCATCTGCTGCCCGGCGTCTATGACGGGCGCTACGACCGCGTGCCGGTGCTCGCGATCTCCGGACAGGTGCACCTGGGTGATATCGGGACGCAGTCGTTCCAGGAGATCGATTCCTCGCGACTGTTCGCGGACGGGACGTGGCGATCGGCGGACATCATGTCGGCCGACCAGATCGGCGTCTTCGACCAGATCATGCTCGGCATCCGGCTCGAGCAGACCTCGGCGCACGTCGCCATCCCCTCGGACCTGCTGATCGCACCGGTCGGCGAGCGGGAACAGCCGAGCCCGTATCGGCTGGACCGGCGCAGCCCGACGAGGGTCGACAAGAAGCGCATCGACGACCTCGCCGACCACCTCTGCGCGAACCCGACGCCGATCGTCTTGGGTTCCGGCAGCGGGAAATCCGTCGAGCAGGCCCGGTTACTCGCACAGGCACTGGATGTTCCGCTGCGGGCGCTGCCCGAATCCGGAATCCCGGAGGCGCTGGTATCTCCCGTCGACGATGAGCGAACCGCGGCGGCAGACGACAGCGTTGTGCTGATCGGCCGGCCGACCGTCGGTGTGGAGCGCTACTACCCCTCGGCGCAGATCCTGATCGAAATCACCGATCTCGCGACGTCCGGGTTCGACACCGGATGCCGCAGGATCGGCATCGCCGGCGATATTCCGGCGATTCTGGAGTCCCTGACCGAGGCGGTATCGAGCCGCAGGGGCGCACCGGCGGCATCGGAGCGGCCGTCGGGAATCCCGCAGACCGCGGATGCGCCCGAGGGCTGGGCCGTGCTCGCGCGACTGCTGGCGGGAGCCGCTGTCGCCGTCGATCCCGGTCCGATACAACGACTGTCGCGCCGATATCTGAGTGAGCACGCGGACATCCACAGTGCGTGGAATCTGGCAGCCGAGGGTTCGGCGCTGCCGATGTCGATGGGCCTGGCGCTGGCGGCCGGCGATCGCGCCTACGCGCTGACCGAACTCGCGTCGCTGGACCAGTACATCGCGGAGCTGTCCACCGCCGCGCGATACACGGTTCCCGTCACGGTGATCTGCGCCGCGGAATCCGGCGCGACGATCAGCGATCTGGCGCGAGCCTTCGGAATCCCGGTGTTCTGGGCGAGCGACCCGAGCGAGCTGGCGTCGCGATTGGCAGCGGCCGGGCAGGCCGAGGGTCCCGCGGTGATCCTCACCTCGGCGCTGGAGATGGAAGCGGCGCTCACCGATACGACGCCCCGCGCCGACGCCGTCGAGTTCGCGAGCGATCTGCTCGGCGCGATTGCCGACCGTGGCATCGACTCGGTGTATCTGACGCGAACCGGCAGCGCGCGACTCGGTCTGACGAGTGCCGCGCGTCCGGACCTGGACCTGCGGACCGTCGCCGACACACAGGCGGCGGCCATGCGGGCGACCGCCGCGTTCAAGGCCGCCGGCACGACCGCCTGCGCCCTGGTGACCTCTCCCGCGGAACTGCTCGCGCAACTGAACGGGCTCTACGACGCCTCGTTCGACAGCGCCTCGGTGCTGCTGATCTCCTTCGAGATCGACCGCTGGTTCCTGGATCCGGTCGATCTGCTGGGGGAGATCTCGGCGATATCGGTGGTGCTGGACGGCACCGAGCAGGATTCGACGCGCCTTCGAGACGCGTTGCTGACCGTCGCCGGTGGCGGCAAGGGCGTGACGCATATTCACGTTTCCCATGCGGCGCTGTCGGCAGGCAACAGCGCGGCGCTCGTGAACAGCGCCGGCGCACTGAGCATTCCGACGTCATTGATCGGACTTCCCGGCAGCACGATGGCCGCACCCGACGAGATCGCGCGAGCGGCGGAACTCCTCGCGGCGGCCGAGAACGTCTCGATCGTCGTCGGCCGCGGCGCGGCGGGCGCACGACGGGAACTCCTCGAATTGGCCGCACGCACCCGGGCCCCGCTCTACTGCACGATGGGCGCGCTGGCCGCGGATGTCGTCGGGGATCATTGCGACGGCCTGGTCGGCACATCCGGCCACGACGTGGCGATGCAGAACATTCGTCAGAGCCAGGTCGTGATTCTGGTGGGTGTGTCCTGGCGAGGCTCCGCCTTCGAGCTCGCCGGCGACGGCCCGGTGATCTCCATCAATGCCGACGCACTGACCTTCCTCCGCCTCCCGCCGGAATCGATCGGCTTGCTCGGCGACGCGCGCGAGGTGCTGGAGGCGTTGATCGGGACCTCGAATGATCCTGTCGACGTGGACACTGTCGTCCGCATCGGCAAGCCCCCATCGAAGGGGCCGCGGGAGAGTGCGCGTCAGCTGCTCGCGGTGACAGCATCACAGATCATCGATCATGAGCTCGCGCAAGCGGATCGGGCCTCCACCCTGAGCGTCGATGTCGGCATCAACACCCTGTGGGCGTACCGCCACATCCGGTCGGCGACCAGATATCTGTGGACCGCGTCGTTCGCCACCATGGGATTCGCGGTGCCGGCGGCGGTGGATGTCGCGGTGCGCAATCCGAAGGACATCTCGGTGGCGATCGTCGGCGACGGCGGGATCGGCATCACGCTGGCCGAGCTCCGCAATGTCGCGAACGCCGAATCGACCACGGTCATCGTCGTTTTCAACAACGGCGCGCTCGCGGCCATCAAGTTCGAGAGCTGGATCATGGGCTGGCCGGACACCTCCTCGGAGTTCGCGCCCTTCGATTTCGCGAGCTTCGCGCGGCATTGTGGGCTCACCGGGGTGACGGCGCGGACGTCCGAGGAATTCGGGGCGGCGTTCCGAGCCGCGCTGCACACCGACGGCCCGACGCTCATCGACGCGCGCATCCCCGCGGTGGAGGCCCCCGCGCTGGCCGGGCGCATCCATGTTCGTCAGGTCGTGGGTCTGCTGTCGGGCTGGATCCGGGACGGCAAATCCGCGAGATCCGGGGCCTGGTCGATGGTGAAGGCCGTCGGCGCCGACGCGGCTGTTCAAGCCATGCGCCGGGTCGGGCGAAGCGAATGAAGTGCCCAGTCGATCGGAGAGGAGGGATTTGAATGGTCGGGACACGTCCTGCCACGCCTCAGGCAATGTTCACGAAAATAGCCCCGCGCTATGACCTGGTCAACTCATTGATGACATTGGGTGGCGACAAGAGGCTGCGCCGCGCGGCGGTCCGCATGCTCGGGCTCGAGGCCGGTGCGAGGGTGCTCGATGTCGCCGCGGGGACGGCCGAGATCGCGTCCGCGCTGGTCGCGGAGTATCGATTCCCGATCTCCTACAGCGCTGTCGATCTCAATGAGCAGATGCTGGAGGTCGCCGAACGCAAGCTGGCGCGGCTGCGGCGGGAGCACCCCCGCAGCGAGTTCGACCAGATGTGCGGCAGCGCGGAGGCTTTGACCTTCGAGTCGTCGACCTTCGACGCCGTCGTCATGTGCTTCGCGCTCGACGATATGGATGACCCGGCGGCCGCGCTCGCGGAGACGACCCGGGTGCTCCGCGCCGGCGGACGCTTTCTCCTGATCGAGCTCGCCCTGCCGGACAACAAGCTGCTGCTCGAGCTCATGAAGCTCCGCTTGCTCGTGATCCGCAGGGTCGCAGGACTATTCGGTATGGATCCCGTCGCCCACATGACCGAGGAAGTGGAATCGGATCGCGGCGCGGAGTACACGATCTCCCGCTGCGAGAGCGCCGGGCTGACGTTGGACAACCGAGCGCGGTACCACGGCGGCCTGGTCCGTGCGTACGTCTTCCGTAAGTAGAAGGATTCTCCATGGCCAATCAATGCCCGCATGTCGAGGCACCGAAGGTGCACTCCGTCACCAGCATCACCAGCCGTCGTCTCTCGAATGGGCATCTGCCTGGCCCGCCGGGCCACCGCATCATGGGCTCGTACCCGAAGTTCTCGAAGGATCGCAACAAGTTCCTGCGCGAGGCGGTCCGGCAGTACGGCGACGTCGTCCGGATCAAGCTCCCACTGCGCGACCTCGTCGTACTGGGCAATCCGGAAGACGTGCACAAGGCGATGGACGACACGTCCGGCGACTACAGCAAGTTCGGAAATTATCATCCGGCGCTGGCGAAACGGCAGAACGGGCTGTCGTTCATCGAGGGCGAGATCTTCCGGGAGCGTCGCCGAATCGTCAGTCCGCTGGTCACGCGGGACGGCCTGAAGAACACCTTTCAGGCCAATGTCGATGCCTACCTGCAGACCCTGGATGCGAATATCGCCGCGGCGACCGACGCCGACGGCGTGACCGATCTGCAAGAAGTCATATTTCAGACCCTCTTGCGCGGCGTGCTCAAGCAGACCTACACCGAGGACTTCACTCCGAAGGAGATGAAGGAACTGCACGAGGGCATGGCGACCTTCACCAAGTTCCTCGGATCGACGCTGAAGATCGCTGATCCGCCGAATCTGGTGCGTCCGTGGGGCCCGTACAAAATTCGGCCGTGGACGGTGCTTTCCGCGGCGAGGATCGTCAAGAACCGGGTTGTCGAGCGGCAGAACTCACCGGCGCTGGGAACCTATGGCGATGTCTTGGACGGCATGGTGCTCGGGTACAAGAAGCTGAAGACCCCCATGACCTTCTGGGACCTGTGCTTCGACGTCGCCACCATGACCAGCGCGTCGTACGGCACCACCGCCGGCGCCATCACCCAAACGGTCGTTCGCACCCTCCTCGACGCCGAGGCGACCGATCGTCTGGTGGAAGAGTGCGGCACGGTCGATCTGTCGCAACCGACCATCGAGTCGGTGCGCAGTCTGCGATGGGTGAAAGCCTGTTTCGAGGAATCGATCCGGATGCAAGGGTTTCCGCTCCTGCTGCGATTCACCGCCTCCGGGGCGAATTTCCAAGGGCTCGACATCGCGCCGAACACGATGCTGGGCGCCCCCATCTCGACGATCCACCGCGATCCGCGGTGGTGGACCGATCCCGACACCTTCGATCCCAATCGGTTCTACGACCACAGCAAACGGGTCGATCAGCCACGCCTGCTGCACTTCCTCGCGTGGGGCGCGGGCCCGCACCGATGCACCGGCGCCCAACTCGGATACCTGATCGCGCCCTACCTCGTCGCCCTGATCCTGAGCCAGTACAAGGTCGACATTCCGCCGAACTTCGTGATGCGCGAGGACACCGGTCTGGCACCGACATTCAAGGGCGGCTTCCGCGTTCGATTGACGCGACGTTGAAAGCCTTCAGCCGGAAAGAAATCTGAGAGAGGACTAGATCAAAGTGGCAGAGCGGTACGATATTGCGGCGCCCATCTACGACCGGACCGCGTGGGTCCTGTCGCTCGGCGGCATCGACAAGCTGCACCCGGCCCTGGTCGCCGGACTGGACCTGTCCGGTAAGACGGTGGCCGATCTCGGATGCGGTACCGGACTTGCCTTCCCGGCGCTGATCGAGGCGATCGGCCCGTCGGGCCGGGTCGTCGGGTTGGACAATAACGCGGCCATTCTCGCCAAGGCGGAGAAGCGGGTCGTGGCGAACGGGTGGAACAACGTCAAGCTCGTGGTCGACGACATCGCGACCACGCCGCTGCTGCGTGACGTCGATGTGGTCTTCAGCTGCATCGCGATGAGCTGTGTTCCGGACCCGTCGCAGAAGCTGGCGGAACTGCTCGCGAACCTGAAGCCGGGCACCACTGTTCGCATCATCGATGCGCTGCCGCGGACCGGTGGATTCGGGTACCCCGCCATCAATGGCTACAACTTCCTGAAGTCCTTCATCGTGGGCTCGCACTACAAGAAGCTCGAGCCGTTCGAGCGGGTCTTCCGTGACGGGCTCGGCGACGTCGTCGTCGACAGCGTGCACGGCGGCATGTATACGCGGCTCACCGGCGTGAAACGTGCCTAGTGTCCGGGAACTGACCGTCGAACACGGAACGAAGAAGTTCGGCGACCATCTCGTGCTGGACAGCGTGGACATCGAGGTCGAGCGCGGTGAGTTTCTCGCCGTGCTCGGCCCGAGCGGCAGCGGAAAGTCCACGCTCCTGCGGGTTGTGGCCGGGCTGGAGAGTTTGACCTCGGGGACTGTGAGCTGGAGCGCGGACGGCGGTCGTCCGCGCACCGGGGTGGTGTTTCAGCAATCCCTGCTGCTGCCGTGGCTCACCGTCATCGAGAACATCTCGCTGGCAAAACGATTCACCGCTCATCGCGACGGGTTCGACGGTGCGTATCCGATGACGCTGTTGCGGCGATTCGGGTTGGACGGCCTGGCCGGCCGCTATCCGGACGAGTTGTCGGGCGGCCAGGCGCAGCGCGTGGCGGTGCTGCGGGCGGCCGCGACCCGGCCGCGGCTGCTCCTGCTCGACGAGCCGTTCAGTGCCCTGGACCCGGCGACTCGAATCGATCTGCAGCAGTGGCTTTCCGAGCTCGTCGCCGAACTCGCGGCCACGGTCGTGCTCATCACGCATGACGTGGAGGAGGCGATCGCGCTGTCGGATCGGATCGTGCTGCTCGATCACGGCCGGATCCGCCGGGAATGGCGGGACGTGCGGACCGGCGGCGATACTCCGGCGCTGCGTGACGACATCCTCCAGCAGTACCACCCGGACGAGGTTGCGGTTCCTTGACAGATATTTCGAGACGGTACCTGCTGGCCGGGGCGACGGGACTCACCGTCGCCGCCGGGCTGTTCGGTACGGCGGACCTCGCCCGCAGCGCGGCGACCGCGGGGCGGCGGCACGAGGATGCGCTGCGCATCGGTTATCTGCCGATCACCGATGCGGCGCCCTTGCTGATCGCGCACTCGGCGGGCCTCTACTCCTCCGGGGTGAGCGGTGGTAAGCCCGTGTTGTTCCGAAGCTGGGCCGGGCTGGCGGAGGCGTTCGTCTCCCGGCAGATCGACGTCGCCCATCTGCTGATGCCGATGGCCCTGCAACTCCAGCGCGTGCTGGGGGCCGGGGTGCGAGTGCTGGGCTGGAATCACACCAACGGCTCGGCACTCACTGTCGCACCGGACATCACGGATCTGGAACAGCTGGTGGGAAGCCAGGTCGCGATCCCGTTCTGGTGGTCGATTCACAATATCGTCCTCCAGCAACTGCTGCGGGCGCACGACATCACGCCGGTGGTCCGGCGCAGTGCCTCGCGAGCCGAACGCACCGTCGAACTCATTGTCATGAGTCCGTCGGACATGGTTCCCGCCCTGGCGAATCGGTCGATCGCGGGGTACGCGGTGGCCGACCCGTTCAATGCCATCGCGCAGATCAAGAAGATCGGGCGAATCCACACCTTCCTGGGCGACGTGTGGCGTGACCACGCCTGCTGTGTCCTGGTCACCAGAGAGGACGTGATCGCGGAGCGGCGGGCCGCGGTGCAGGCGGTGACGGATGCGGTGGTTTCCGCGCAAGCGCAGATCAGTGCGGACCGGAATCGGGCTGCCGGAGCGTTGACCTCCGGCAGCTACCTTCCCCAGCCCCTGCCGGCGGTGCGCACCGCGCTCACCTACCCCGCACCGCCCTACCCATTGCGGCATCCCGACTGGTCACCGCACCTGGTGGGATTCCAGCCGTACCCCTATCCCAGCTTCACCCGGAAGCTCGTCGAGGCCATGCACGACACGGTGGTCGACGGGGACCGCCGCTTTCTGGACGACCTGGATCCGAACACGGTGCACCGGGCGCTGGTGGACGACACCTTCGTGCTGAATTCGATTGCCGCGCACGGAGGACCACAGGCCTTGGGGCTACCCGCCGACCTCGTGAGAGCTGAACAGGTGGAACTGCTGTGACTTCGACCCTCGTTTCCTCCGATACCACCGTCCGCGTGGCATCCCGATCGGCCTTCGCCAAGGCGTGGCCCGCGGTGGCGGCCATCATCGTCACGGTCTTGCTCTGGTGGCTGGCGACATCGGTGCTGTCGGCGGAGCATTCGCTGCTGCGTCAGACCGCCCCGCAACGGGTGTTGCCCGCGATCGTCGATCTGTATCGGCGCGGCGTGCTGGTATCGGATGCGGCAATCAGCCTGTGGCGCTTGATCATCGGGTTGGCCATCGCCACGGTGATCGGCGTGCCGATGGGTCTGCTGATCGGACTGAACACCCGGATCGAACAGGCGTCGACGCCGGTGGTGCAGTTCCTGCGCATGATCTCTCCGCTGTCGTGGACGCCGATCGCGGTGGCGCTGTTCGGGATCGGCAATCAGCCGGTCTACTTCCTGGTCGCGGCCGCGGCCGTGTGGCCCATCCTGCTGAACACCGTGTCCGGGGTGCACGCGATCGATCGCGGCTTCCTGGACGTGGCCCGGTCCTTTCACGCGACGCGCGTGGAGCAACTGCGCGTCGTGATCATTCCGGCCGTGCGCGATCACGTCCGCACCGGCCTGCGCCTGGGGCTCGGCACCGCCTGGATCGTGCTGGTTCCCGCGGAGATGCTGGGTGTGCGGTCGGGGCTGGGCTACCAGATCCTCAATGCCCGAGATCAGCTGGCCTACAACCAGGTTGTGGCCATCATTCTCGTGATCGGCGTGCTCGGGTCCGCGGTGGATCTCGTGGCGAGCCGCCTGCCCGGGCGGACCTTCAACAATCGCGCAGTCGCATGAAACCGATGAGTAAAGGGTGATGATGTCCGAAGTACGCGCGGCGTCCGATCGTCGCTGGTGGGCGTTGCTGGTGTTGTCCATCGCGCAATTGCTCGTGGTCCTGGACGCGACGATCGTGACCATCTCGCTGCCCTACGCGCAGGCCGACCTCGGCATCCGGGACGCCGACAAGCAGTGGGTGTTCACCGCCTACACGCTGATGTTCGGTGGCCTGCTGCTGCTGGGCGGTCGCCTGGCGGACTATGTCGGACGCCGGCGAATCTTCCTGATCGGCCTGGTCGGATTCGCGGCGGCCTCGGTGCTGGCCGGTGCGGCGATGAGTCCCGGCATGCTGTTCGCCGGACGGGCGCTGCAGGGTCTGTTCGCGGCCTTGCTGGCGCCCTCGGCGCTGTCGCTGGTGTCGGTGACATTCACCGCGGCACAGGAGCGGGCCAAGGCTTTCGCGGTGTTCGGCGGCGTATCCGGAGCGGGATTCGCGGTCGGGCTCATCGGTGGTGGAGCATTGACGGAGTACGCGTCTTGGCGCTGGTGCCTGCTGGTGAACATTCCCATCGCGCTGGCCACCGCGGCGGCGGCCGTGCTGGTCGTCGTCCGGGACGTGCCCGTGCGGCGGGCGGGCGGTTACGACCTGCCCGGCGTGGTCGTCGTGACCGCGGGACTGGCGAGCGTCGTGTACGGGTTCAACCGTGCGGCGCAAGCCGGTTGGGGCGCGGGCGGCACCGTCGCACTGCTGGTGGTCGGTGTGCTCTTGCTCTTGGCCTTCGTCGCCATCGAGGCCAGGGTCACCAATCCACTACTGCCCCTCCGTATTCCGGGTGAAATCAACCGGGGCGGGTCATTTCTGGTCGCGCTCCTGGTTCCGGTCGCCATGTACGCGGTCTTCCTGTTCCTGAGCTACTACTTCCAACAGACGCTGGGCTATTCGCCGCTGAAGGCCGGAATCGCGTTCCTGCCCTTCCCGTTCGGCATCGTCCTCTCCGCCGGAGTCGCCAGCAAGCTGCTACCCAAGGTCGGACCCCGGGTACTGATGCTCGCCGGCGCCCAACTCGGCGCGGGCGGCCTGATCTACCTGGCCCAGCTGCGCGTCGGCCAACCCTACTGGGCGGCAGTGCTTCCCGCCGAGATCATCATCGCGCTCGGCATGGCCCAGATCTTCGTGGCCATGCAGGCCACCGCGCTCTACGCGATCGACGACAGCGACGCCGGCGTGGCCAGCGGCCTGTTGAACGCGGTCCAGCAAATCGGCGCCTCGATCGGAACCGCCCTGCTCACCACGATCGCGGTACAGGTCTCGACCCGCTACGCCCAGAGCCACCCCTTCACCCCGGACCTCCCTGCCCGCGCGGCGATCCACAGCTACGACGTCGGATTCTATTGGGGCGCGGGGTTCTTCGTGATCGCGGCAATCGTGGTCGCACTGACGATCCGAGTCCGAAAGCTGGACCCGGTCACCGACCCGGACCGGGCGGCGACCATGCCGGCATAGCCGGTCCACCACCGATGAACCCGGGCGACTTCCCCGACGATGAATTCGGGGGAGTCGCCCCCGTCCTGGCACCATCCCCTCGAAGCCCCCGAACCCGCCACCCGCTGACTCCGATTCCGGCAATATTCGCTGGATCTCGTGCGTTGTACCCCCTACCGTGTTCGAGTCCACGGATCAGCACCACTGGGGGGAAACCCATGAAGACCGCACCGCCGGGCAAGCCCGCCCCGGCCGCTGCCGCCGAGCGGGCCGAGCGCCCGGATCTCACCGCGTGGCGGCAGCGCCACGAGCTCCGCAGATCCAATGCGTCCCAGCCGATTCCGAGCGGCCGCCGCTACCGGCGCACCACCAAGCATCGCGATCGTTCCCGTGACGATTAGCTGATCATTTGACGCCGCCGCTCGAGCATGCCGAGAGCGTGCTGCTGCCCGACTGACAGGCGAAGCGCCGCACGGCGTCCTGGTTGCGCCGGATGAACGCCTCGGGCGAGTTGTTGTCGATGATGGGGATGGTGACGGTGTGGGTTCGGCTGCCCTGCGTGACGGTGATCGTGTTCGAGCCCGCCGTATCGGGAATCCACTGGTAGACCAGAAAGCCGAGCCCCGGGGTGCCCCCGCTGGGCGCGGGCAGGGCGGTCACCATGGTCTTGCCGTTGATGACGATCGAGACGGGCGTCGTCACGTCGTTCACCTCGACGTCGATTTCGCATTTCAGTGTGGTCGCCTGGCAGGCGAGCGGGTCGGCGCCGGCGCCGGCGCCGAACCAGATCGGGATGGTGTCCGGGGCGGCCGTGGCCGACCCGGTGGAAAGCCCTACCGCCGCGGCCGCGAGCGCGGCCCCCAGCGCGGCGTGGTGACCGATCTTCGTGATGTTCATGGGCGAGAAGTATTTTTGAATAACCATTGTTCCACAAGGACTTTCGGGGACCCAGGTTTTCGGGGGATCGCTCACCCGCCCGCGGTGCGATGCCGGGTGTAGTGTCCGCTGCAGCCCGGATGACACACCAGGGGGAGCCATGCGGATACAGACCGATCATCCGATCGTCGATGCCGTGCTCGACCGGCACCGCGACCAGCTCGGCGCGTCGCTCCCCGCCTACCGCAATCACGTGCTGCGCAGCCTGAACTATCAGCGGCTGCTGCTGGGGGAGCCGGTCCCCGATGTCGCGGCTCTGGCGTGGGCCGTGCACGACCTCGGCGTCTGGACCGCGGGGACCTGGGACTATCTCGCCCCCTCGGCCGACCTGGCCACCGCGCACGCCGCCGATTTCGGGATCACCGATGTCGGCACCGCGCGCCGCCTGGTCCTCGACCATCACCGGCTCCGGGCCGTCGACGACCGCCTCGTCGAGACCTTCCGCATCGCTGACCGGATCGACGCCAGTCACGGCCTGCTCCGGCGTCCGCTGGCCCGCGCCGACGTCGAATCCGTTGTGGCCCAACTCCCTTACGAGGGGTTCCACGCCTTCCTGGCGCGCCGGGGTGTCGCGTACGCCGTCACCCATCCGCTGCGCCCGCTGCCCATGGTGCGGTGGTAGCCCGATCAGCGGATGGCGCCGGGGTCAGCGATGTCGAGATCTTGGTGCGGGCCAGCGTAAGGGGCGGCGGCTCAGTTGTAGTCGGTGACGAAGCCGAAGGTGAAGTGGTGTCCCTTGGAGGTGCAGGAGATCGCGCCGCGGAAGCCGCTGCCGCTGCAGGTCGCGCCACCGTAGGACAGGGTGGCGTCGGGGCCGTAGGGGGAATTCGAGCCGGGGGTGGGGCCGCCGCCGGAGAGGGCGGGACTGCCGGAACGGCCGTGCACGCCGATGGGGCCGATCGCGGGGTGGGCGGGCAGGAAGGCGGCGTCGATGGAGAGGTTGGTGACGGGCAGGCCGTACCAGCGCAGATCGTAACCGGTGGCGTCGCAGCCGACGTCCCCGTTGGGCTTGATGGCGCAACTGGCGAGGTTGCCGTAGCTGAAGTACACCGTGTCGCCCACGAGGTAGGCGTTCGGATCGGCCACCACGGCCTCGGCGGACGCGACCGCGGATCCCGAGATCGACACGGCGGCCGCGGTCAGGGCGGCGCCGGCGAGGGCGGTTCCGATGCGCACGGATGCGGACATGGCACTCCTTCGATAGTGATCTTGGTTGTTCATTCCACTATCGGGCGCAGCGCTTTTCGGGTTACCCCGGCCGCCGCCACCAAAAATGGGGGCCTCAGGCCGGCGGGCGGAAGGTCGCGAACTCGTCGGTCACCCGGATCTCGGAGTCGGTGAAGCGGTAGACCGCGGCCGGACGGCCGCCGGTCCGGCCGGGGGAGGCGGTCTCGCCGGTGGGCGTGATCACCTTGCGGCGGGTCAGAACGCGCTGCAGATTCGTGGTGTCCACGTCGTATCCCAATGCCGCGCAGTAGATTTCGCGCAGCGTGGACATGGTGAAGGTGGCGGGCGCGAGCGCGAAGGCGATATTGGTGTAGGAGAGCTTGGCGGCCAGCCGGTTTCGCGCGTGCCGCACGACCGTGCCGTGGTCGAAGGACATGGTCGGCAGGTTCGAGACCGGATGCCAGCGGGTGTCGGGCGGCAGCACCGGTTCGGCGGTCAGCGGCACCAGCCCCAGGTACGCCGAGGCGATGCGGCGGTCGCCGGGCACCCGGTCGGGATCGCTGAACACCCACACCTGTTCCAGATGGGTCAGCTCGCGCACATCGACCTTCTCGGCGAGCTGCCGCGCGGCCGAGGCGTCGAGGTCCTCGCCGTCGCGCAACCGGCCGCCGGGAAGTGACCAGGTGTCCTTGGCGGGGTCGAGGGCGCGCTCCCACAACAGCACCGCGAGTTCGGTGCGCTGCCCGGGCGGGCACCGATCCGTGACCGCGCTGCGCCGGTCCCTAGCGCTCTCACCTGCACTGATGATTTCCGGGAAGCGACGAACCTGGAACACGGCGGTGAGCGTTTCGTGGATGGTGCTACGATGGGCCACGTTTTCGATTCTAAGTCGAAAACCGTGTGGATGCGAATCGGCGAAGTTGCCGGGCGCATGAGAGAAGGAGCCATGCCATGGCTGCAGCAGTGGGCACGCTGACCGAGCGCATCGCCGACGGGCCGTCGGGGTACACCGGCGTCGACGCCACCCCCGACTGGGCGGCGGAGATCAAGCGGCTGGCGCGCGAGCGCAATGCCACCATCCTGGCGCACAACTACCAGCTGCCGGAGATCCAGGACATCGCCGACCACGTGGGCGACTCCCTGGCCCTGTCCCGGATCGCCGCGGAGGCGCCCGAGGACACCATCGTCTTCTGCGGTGTGCACTTCATGGCCGAGACCGCCAAGATCCTCAGCCCGGAGAAGACGGTCCTCATCCCGGACGAGCGGGCGGGCTGCTCGCTGGCCGACTCCATCACCGCCGACGAACTGCGCGCCTGGAAGGCCGAGTACCCGGACGCGCTGGTGGTCTCCTACGTGAACACCACCGCCGCGGTGAAGGCCCTGACCGACATCTGTTGCACCTCCTCCAACGCCGTCGACGTGGTCGCCTCCATCGACCCCGACCGCGAGGTGCTGTTCCTGCCGGACCAGTTCCTGGGCGCGCACGTCAAGCGCGTGACCGGCCGCGAGAACATGCACATCTGGATGGGCGAGTGCCACGTGCACGCGGGCATCAACGGCGACGAGCTCAACGAGCAGGCGCGCACCCACCCCGACGCCGAGCTGTTCGTGCACCCCGAATGCGGTTGCGCCACTTCGGCTCTCTATCTGGCGGGCGCGGGTGAGTTCCCGGCCGACCGGGTGCACATCCTGTCCACCGGCGGCATGATCGACGCCGCCAAGGCCGCCAAGTCCAGCCAGGTGCTGGTCGCCACCGAGGTCGGCATGCTGCACCAGCTGCGCAAGGCCGCCCCCGGCATCGACTTCCAGGCCGTCAACGACCGCGCGTCCTGCAAGTACATGAAGATGATCACCCCCGCCGCCCTGCTCCGCTGCCTGGTGGAGAACCGCGACGAGGTCCACGTCGATCCCGAAACCGCCGCCCTGGCCCGCAATTCGGTGCAGCGCATGATCGAGATCGGCAACCCGGGCGGCGGCGAGTAGCCACGCCCGCCCCGTCGGGGGAGGGATGAGCAATGGTGAACACATCGATTTCGGTCACCTGGGAAGCCGAGGCCGACCTCGTCGTGGTGGGTGGTGGCGTGGCCGGGCTGACCGCCGCGCGCACCGCCTCCCGGCACGGGCTGCGGGTGCTGACCCTGAGCAAGGGCGGACCCACCGACACCTCGACGCAGTACGCGCAGGGCGGGATCGCGGTGGTCGCGCCACACGGGGATTCGGTGGAATCCCATGTGCACGACACCGTGGTCGCCGGGGCCGGACTGTGTGACGTCGAGGCGGTGCGGTCCATCGTCGAGGGCGGTCAGCAGGCGGTCGACGCGCTGACCGACCTGGGCGCGGTCTTCGACCTGGGACGCGACGGCGAGGTGTCGCGCACCCGCGAGGGCGGGCACAGCACCCGCCGCATCATCCACGCGGGCGGCGACGCCACCGGTGCGGAGGTGCAGCGGGCCCTGAACGCCGCCGGACTGCCGGTGATCTTCGGGGCCGCCGTCCTCGACATCGTCACCGGACCCGAGGGCGTGCGCGGCGTGATCGCGCTGTCGGACCAGGGCTTCGGCATCGTGCACACGCCCGCGGTCCTGCTCGCCACCGGCGGCCTCGGCCAGCTCTACGCGTGCAGCACCAACCCCGCGGGCGCGACCGCCGACGGCATCGCGCTGGCGCTGCGGGCCGGAGCGCTGGTCTCGGATCTGGAGTTCCTGCAGTTCCATCCGACCGTGCTGTTCACCCCCGGCGGTCTCGGCCGCCGCCCGCTGATCAGCGAGGCGGTGCGCGGCGAGGGCGCGACACTGGTCGACTCCCAGGGCAATTCGGTGACCGCGGGCGTGCACCCGCGCGGCGACCTGGCCCCGCGCGATGTGGTCTCGCGTGCCATCGCGGCCCGCATGCAGGAGCTCGGCGCCGACCACGTCTACCTCGACGCCCGCGCGATCGACGGCTTCGCGCAACGCTTCCCGAACATCACGGCCTCCTGCCTGGCCGCGGGCATCGACCCCACCGCCGACCTGATCCCGGTCGCCCCCGCCGCTCACTACCAGTGCGGCGGCGTCCTCACCGACACCTCCGGCCGCACCACCGTCCCGGGCCTCTACGCCGCGGGCGAGGTGGCCCGCACGGGTCTGCACGGCGCGAATCGCCTGGCCTCCAACAGCCTGCTGGAGGGCCTGGTGATCGGCGAACGGGCGGGCGCGGCGGCCGCGGAACGCGAGGGTATGGCCGAACCGATCACCGAGGTCGGCCCGCTGCGGTTCCCGCACGCGGACCGGAAGCTCTTGCAGGAGCTGATGACCGAGCACGCCGCCGTGGTCCGCGACGGCGACGGCCTGCGCGCCGCCATCCTGCGTCTGGTCGGCCTGATCGCAGGCAACGACGCCCCCGAGATCACCGTCGAATGGGCGCTGAACCGCCCCGCGACCGCGCCGGACGGCGCCGATTCGGCGGCCACCGTCCTCCGCGAGCTCGAGGATTCGGCGCTCACCCTGACCGCCCGGGCGCTGCTCGTCGCGGCGGCGGCGCGCACCGAGAGCCGCGGCTGCCACACCCGCTCCGACTATCCGGAACCGCGAGAGGAGTTGCGGCGCAGCACCACCGTGCGCCTCGGCTCCGACGGACGGCCCAAGCTGGTCACCGATGGCGCGCCGACCCCCTCGTGGGACGAGGTCGCCGTCCCGGCCGCGTCGTGAACCACGCCGGAGCACCGGGTCCGACAACCGCCGCCGCGAACAACACTGCCGCTCCGGGCGATAGGACCCGGCGCGGAGGACAACGCATCGATCTAGGAGTGCAGTAATGGCTCTCGACGCCGGACTGGACCGCGACGAAATGCTCGCGCTCATCCGCACCGCCCTCGATGAGGATCTGCGGTACGGGCCCGACATCACCACCCTGGCGACGGTGCCCGCCGACGCGATCGCCAAGGCGGGCATGGCTTCCCGGCAGCCGGGAACCGTCGCGGGGCTCGACGTCGGGCTGCTGGTGCTCGACGAGGTGCTGGGGGCGGGCAACTACGAGGTGACCGGGCGGGTGCCGGACGGCACCCGGGTTCAGCCGGGCGACACCGTGCTGAGCCTGGTCGCGCCGACGCGCGGGCTGCTCACCGCCGAACGCACGCTGCTGAATCTGGTGTGCCACCTGTCCGGCATCGCCACCGCGACCGCCCAGTGGGTCGACGCCGTCGAGGGCACCGAATGCCGGATCCGCGACAGCCGCAAGACCTTGCCGGGTCTGCGCGCACTGCAGAAGTACGCGGTGCGGGTCGGCGGCGGGGTGAACCACCGTATGGGTCTCGGCGACGCCGCGCTGATCAAGGACAATCACGTGGTGGCCGCGGGCTCGGTGGTCGCCGCGCTGCGCGCCGTGCGGGAGCTGGACCCGGACATCGAGTGCGAGGTCGAGGTGGACAGCCTCGAACAGCTCGACGCCGTGCTCGCCGAGGACGTGGAACTGGTACTGCTGGACAACTTCCCGCTGTGGGCCACCCAGGCGGCGGTGCAGCGCCGCAACACCCGGTCGCCGCGCACCAAACTCGAGTCCTCGGGCGGGCTTTCGCTGGACATGGCCGCCGACTACGCGCGCACCGGCGTCGACTACCTGGCCGTGGGCGCGCTCACCCACTCGGTCCGGGTGCTCGATCTCGGACTGGACATGTAGCGCGGAAACCGTTGCGTCGACGCGGCCCCGGGGTGCTGTTCGCCCGGGGCCGCGTCGCTGCTCGGAGCCGGTTCAGGCCCGGGGAAGGGGCGGGTCGACGAGCCAGCCGATGCCCCCGCAGCCGGTGCACAGGATGACCGAACCCGCCTCGGAATAGCCTGCGGCCCCGGTGCCTTCGCACCATCCGCAGTACCGCCAGCCCCGATTCGGGTGGACGGTGTCGAGCAGGATATTGAGAAACCCTTGGATCGCCATGCAGAGTGGATCCCCTCGCTGGGCAGCAAACGATCCAAGAATGCGGGACGGCTCCGGGCAATGTCCAGCAAAAGCCAGGGGGGCTTTACACACCGAATTCGCGCGGGTCCACCCGCAGCACCTGACATGCCTCGCGAATCACCGTGGCCGCGTGTGCTCCGAGTTCGCCATCGGTTCGCCCCACCGTCAATCCGATGCGCAGCACGGCGGCGGCCTGGTCGGGAAACTCGGTGGCCTTGGCGATCTGGGCCATCACGTAGGCGTGGCCGAACGCCGGATCCATGATGAGCCGGGCGCAGTTGTCCTCGAACCGGTTGCGCAGGTCCTCGGCGGGCCGGCGGCCGAGAACCTCGTGCTCCCCGGCCATCTGCGCGACCCGCATCCGGGCCGCCGGATCGATGCGGCCGTCGGTCGCGGACAATACCGCGCACATGCCCAGCGCCGCATCGCGGAAGGCATCACCCCACTGCTCCTCGCGCCCTCCCGGCAGCCCCGTGAGATGCGGTGCGGGCCGTGCGTCCGAGGATCCGGCGGGCGCGGCGGCGGCCGGATCGGTGCGCGGGGCAGCCGGGGAGACCAGCCGATTCGAGAACGCCATGACACACACTCCGAAGAAATGCCGAACCCGTGGACCTCCCGCGTTCGCGGAGTGAACCAAAGGTTCAGCCGGGCCCGGATCGTGCGAACAACATCGTCGACAGTAACAGTCCACCGAGGCGGGGCCCGCAGAAATTCTCCGAATACTCGCGCACAGCAACCGCGTTCGGCGCGCCCGTGATCATCGGGCGCGCCGCGCGCGGGGGCCGGACGGTCAGGCGGACAGTTCGCGTTCGAGCGGCGTGCGGAAGCGAGGGATCGGGCGGACCTCGCCGTACCAGCCGCGCAGCCGGTCCGCCTCGGCGGCGATGGCGCGCTCGGCGGCGGCGCCGACATCCTCGAGCAGCCGCCAGGCGATGTCGCCGTCCGGTCGCTGCGCCCAGCCGCCGACGATGCGGCCGTCCCACCACACCGACGGGCCGATATTGCCGTTGCGGTCGAACAGGGCGGGCTGATGCGGTCCCAGATACCAGTCGCGCGATTGCCAGCCCATCGGCGTGGGATCCAGCGCGGGCAGCAACGCCGCCCACGGTTCCGGGGCGGGCGTGAGTTCCAGATCGTCGGCCAGCACCAGGCCGGTCTCCCCGCCCAGGTCCACCTCGACCGTGTCCACCAGCGCCAGCGCCTTGCGGACTTCGCCCAGGGTCCAGCCGGTCCACCATTTGAGATCGCTCACCGGCGCGGGACCGAAGGCGCGCAACCACTTCCGGACCAGCTCGGCGCGAGCTTCCTCGACCGGCATGACCGCGATCCCGTCGGGCAGCCAGGATTCGATGGGCGCCCAGGTGTATTGGCTGCTGGACCAGGTTCCATTGGGACGGCCGCGCACGATCCGGCCCTCGCAACCGAGCGTGACCAGCACCCAGGTGGTGATATTGGTGGGCTTGGAGTACGGCTTGCCCGGCGCGGTGTCCACCTGGGTCCGCAGCTCGGACACCTCCTTGCTCAGCTGCGCTCCTGTCGCCGCGCCGCGGGCCAGCAAGGCGTCGTGCGTCTTCGACTCGACCGCGTTCCACCACGTCACGACATTGCCGGGCACCGCGCCGGACTGTTCGAGATAGCGCCCGTAGGTCTTGCGCTGCTTGTGCGCCAGCGCGTCGGCGACCGCGGCCTGCAGCACCGGCACCAGATCGATGGGCGCGACGAACATGGTGCGCCGCATGGCCAGCATGCGCAGCAGGGTCCGGTCGTCGTAGAGCGCTTTCTCCACGTGGCCGGTCTCCAGGTCCGCCGAGCGCGCCGCGACGGACAGGTACACGGTGGCCGGGTCGGTCGCGTGCAAGACGACCAGGGACCGCACGATCGACTCGACCGTCTCGCCGCGCTCCGTCGACGCCAGCCGGTGCCGCACCCCGAGTCGAGCCCGCCGCTCCGCGGCATCCATCGAACGCATGGTCGAATCCTAGCCGCCGGCAGCCTGATTCGGGCACACCCCGCCACATCGGTTCCGGCGCGCCGACCGGCCCGGCGTGGGTTCCCGACCGGACCGACCGGACGTGCGACGATGCCGGACGTGCGTGCTCAACGGCGAGGGTTGCGGGTAATCGGTGCGGTCGCGGGCGTGGTGGCGGCGGTGATGGTCGGGCTACCGGGAATCGCGGGCGCGGCCGACGACGGCGTGTCCATGCGGCCGATCAGCCTCACCGTCGACGGCGAGACCGCCACCGGCCGCGTCTACGAACCCGAGGGCGGGGCCCGGGCGCTCATCGTGGCGGTGCACGGCCACGACGGCAGCGCGAGCGACTTCCCCGACTACATGGCCTCGATCGTCGAGAACACCGGCGCCGCCCTGCTCACCATGGACCAGCGCTCCGGCAACAGCCCGTGGCGTACGGGGGAGTGGAACGTGTGGGCGGGCTGGCGCGACACTGTCGCCGCCACCCAGTGGTATCGCGGCGAACACCCCGGCCTCGGCCCCACCGTGCTGTGGGGCTGGAGTCAGGGCGGCGTCACCAGCGGGCTGGCCGCCGCCTACGCCCCGCCCGGCACCTACGACTACTGGGTCGACACCTTCGGCCACGCCGGGGATCTCACCGCCTGGCTGGAAGCCGGCCTGGCCGGCAAGCAACTGCGGCCGGAGATCGAACGCGATGCGGGCGGCTGTATTCCGCTGACCTGCCCGCAGGCCTACATCGATCGCTCCCCGGTACTGATGCCCGGCCGCATCGACGTCAAGCGGGCGATCCTGGTGCACGGCACCGCGGATACGGTGGTGCCCTACATCAGTTCGGTGGAGATGCGCGCCGCGCTGACGCTCGCGGGCAAGCGGGTGTCCATGTACACCGTCGTCAGCGGCCGCGATCTCGACGGCCGCGTCGTGCCCGGCGAACACGGCATCAATCCGGTGTTCTTCGAATCCGGTTGCGCCGTCATGCGACTGCTGCAGGGCACCGAACCCCTCGGTGGCGATCACGACTACACGATCGACGTCGGCGCGGGAGTCAACACCGCTCCACCGGCCCCGGCGAACGCCAAATGCGCCGCCTGACAACCGGTCCCGCGCGCGAGCGGTCACCGCGCCCGCCGTCGCGCCCCGCGCGCGCCGACCGCCGTGCCACACGATCGCGCGCCGAACACTAGGCTCGGGCCCGGCATCGGCAGGGCGAGACGGGATGAAGCGCAATGAAAGTCGTGGTGGCGGGAGCGACAGGGGCGATCGGGCGGCCATTGGTGATGGCGCTGCGCGCCCGCGGACACCAGGTGTACGCGCTCACCCGCGACGGCCGCGGCGCGGAAGTCGCGCGGACGCTGGGGGCCACCCCGCTGGTCGCCAATGTGATGGACCGCTCGGAGCTGTTGCGCGCCACCGAGCGGCTCACCGCCGACGCGGTCATCCACGAGCTCACCGCCTACCGGAACTCGCCGCCCACCCACTACCACTCGCCGGGCCTGCTGCGCACCAACGCCTTACGCGAGACCGGCGGCAAGCACCTGGTGGAACTGGCCCAGCGCGCGGGCGCGCGCCGGTACCTGACGCAATCGGTGATCTTCGGCTACGGCATGCGCGACCACGGCCCGCGGCCGGTGACCGAGCAGGATCCCTTCGGCCGCATCCCCGGCGACGTCAACGACGGCCTCATCGGCGCGCTGCACGAGGCCGAATGCCACGCCTGGCGGGCGCCGGGCATCGACGGAATCGCGCTGCGCTACGGCGTCTTCTACGGACCCGGCGCGTCCGCGTCCTTCACCCGCGCCCTGCGGCGGCGACTGTTCCCGCTGCCCAGCACGACCACCGGGCACACCGGCTTCGTGCACGTCGAGGACGCCGCGGCCGCGACCGTGGCCGCCCTCGAACGCGGCGTTCCCGGCCATGCGTACAACATCGTGGACGACGAGCCCGCCACCTGGGAGGCCATGTTCGACGCCGCCGCCGAGGCCGTCGGCGCGCGCCCGCCGCTGCGGGTGCCCCCGCGCCTGATGCGCATCACCTCCCCGCTGACGGCGGCCCAGATGCTGGACTTCTCCCTCCGCCCGTCCAATGCCAAGGCCCGGGCCGAACTGCGCTGGGCGCCGCGCTATCCGAGTTACCGCGAGGGCCTGCGCACCCTCGCGCGCGTCCACGCCTGACCCGGCGGACCGGTCGCGTCGGAACACAGCCGCGCCCACTACCGTTGATCACCTCGGAAGACCGATGATCCACGCGAATCGGGCGCGAAGGAAGGCAGTGATGAACACACCGGCGGACCCCACCTACACCTGGCTGGGCGCGGAGCTCGACCTCGACGCCTACCTGGACCGGATCGGATTCACCGGTGCGCGCACGCCCACCCTGGAGACCCTGCGCGCCCTGGTGCGCGCCCACACCACCACGATCCCGTTCGAGAACCTCGAGATCATCCTCGGCCGTGGCATCCCCCTGGAATCGGAAGCGCTGCAGGACAAGCTGATCCGGCGGCGGCGCGGCGGCTACTGCTACGAGAACGTCGGACTGTTCGCGGCCGCGCTGGAGCGGCTCGGCTTCGAATTCACCGCCATGTCCGGCCGGGTCACCCTCGGCGCGACCGGCCTGCGCCCGGCCACCCACGCGCTGCTGCGGGTCGAGGCCGCCGACGACGACCGGCTGTGGCTGTGTGACGTCGGTTTCGGCTGGGGTCCCCTGGAACCGATCGAACTGGCCCCCGACCGCGGTGAATTCGCTGCGGGCGCATGGCGTTTCCGGCTGGAGCGGACCACCGACGCGGTCGGCGGCGAGCTGTGGACGCTGTACCAGTTCGGGAAGGACGGCTGGGTGGACCGGCACACCTTCGCCATCACCCCGCAATACCGCGTCGATTTCGCGGTCGGGAACCACTACGTGTCCACCGCGGCGCGTTCGCCGTTCACCCTGCGGCCCTTCGTGCAGCGCTTCCTGCCCGATGTGCACCACCAGATCGACGGCACCACCTGGACCACGCACCATCCCGATGGCTCGGAGGAGGTGCGCGAGCTCGAGGTCGCCGAGCTGCCCAAGGTGCTCGCGGAGGTCTTCGATATCGAGCTCGATGCCGCCGACGCCGCCCGGTTGGTTCGCGCGGAGTGGCCCGCGGCGGTGAAAAGTAGCTGAACTCGGTTGGTGTGTGGGAGCAAACACGCACCAAACCGATCGGTCTATGTCTGGTCATGTATGGGTCGCTACCAGCACATACGTCAGCGGGGTCACGCGCCGGTCGCTGACGGGCGGCGCAGATCTCATCGAGATCTCCGCCATATCTCACGCTGACGTCGGCGATCCGCGCGTCGCCCGCTACACTCATGCGGGGAAACGCGCGGGCAACCGCATTGTCACAGTCATCTCGAAGAACCTCGGAGTAGTGCCATCGAAACCGGCCAAGTGATCGCAGGGCATTACCGCCTGGTCGAACGGATTGGTAGCGGCGGCACAGGTGTCGTCTGGCGAGCCGTCGACCAGCGGCTGGAGCGATCCGTCGCGATCAAGCAGATCCTCACCCAGCCGAGCCTGTCGGATGCGGACAAGGACATCGTCAAGCAGCGTGCCGCGCGCGAGGCGCGCAACGCGGCCCGCTTCCAGCATCCGAACGCCATCGTCGTCTTCGACATCACCGAGCACGAGGGCGACCCGTGCTTGATCATGGAGTACCTGCCCTCGCAGAGCCTCGCCGTGGTGCTGTCCGCGCAGGGCACGCTGCCGCTGCCGCAGTGCGCGCGCATCGGCGAACAGGTGGCTTCCGCGCTGATCGCCGCGCACCGCGCCGGCATCGTGCACCGTGACGTCAAGCCCGGCAACATCCTGCTCGGCGACAACGGCGCGGTGAAGATCACCGACTTCGGCATCGCCAAGTCCAAGGGCGACGTCACCCTCACCGCCACCGGGCTCATCTCCGGCACCGCCGCCTACCTCGCCCCCGAGGTCGCTCGCGGCGCCGAACCGACCCCGGCCGCCGACGTCTTCGCCCTGGGCGCCACGCTCTTCCACGCGCTGGAAGGCGAACCGCCCTACGGCACCAACCCGAATCCGCTGGCACTGCTCTACGCCGCGGCCAACGGCCAGATCAGCGAGCCGCGCAATGCCGGGCCGCTGTCGGACCTGCTGCTCAGCCTGCTCAGCTTCGAGCCGGAGGACCGGCCGAGCATGCTCGACGTGCGCGACATCATGGCGGAATTCGCCGAGGTCGGCCCGGACGCCGAGGCCGCCCGGGTGTTCGCCGGCCGCCGCTCCGGCCCGGTCACCCCGCAGGGCGGCACCGCGCCGCGCCAGCAGACCCGGCAGATGGAACGCCGTTCGTCGGCCAACGCCGACATCCCGACCGGCGCCATGAGCCAGGCCCAGCTGCTCGAGACCCCGCCGCCGCGGCCGGTGCCCAACGGCGGCCCGCCGACCCGCAATCACCCCGCGCCGGAACCGGATTCGGAGCCGGGCGGCAAGAAGAAGCTGGTGTGGATCCTGCTGGCCGCGGTCGTCGTGGTGGCCGGCGGCATCGTCTACGGCATGATGAGCGACTCCGGCTCGGGCGACTCGCCCGGTGCGGGCGGGACCACCACCTCGGTGAAGGCCTCGACCTCGGCCAGCTCCACCAAGGGCACGCCCTCGGGCCTGGGCCAGACCAAGAGCGCCTCGACCGTGAGCGTGGGCAATGGCGCGGACGCCGTGGACAAGTTCTACGACGCCCTCACCTCGCAGCGGTACCAGGAGGCGTGGACCCGGCTCACCCCGGCCGCGCAGCAGGTGTACGGCAGTGCGTCGGCGTTCCAGACCTACTGGACGAACAACCCGGTCAGCCGCTACTCGACCATCGAGGGCGCGCGTGGCACCGACAGCAACAATCCCGATGGCTCCGTGGACATCTCGCTGGCCAGCCTGAGCACCAAGAACAGCGGCAGCAAGTCGGTGACGCTGCGGGTCGTCGACAGCGGCGGCTCGCTGCTGATCGACAGCGACACCAAGTAGCCCGATCGCTCGAACCGCCTGCGCCGCACCGGATCACCGGTGCGGCGCAGTGCTTTCCGGAGGTCGTGCCCGGGTCGGCTAGTGCTGTGTGGCCGGATCCGCGGCGAGCGAAGCCAGCAGGCGCAGGGCGTCGGCGCTGGGGGAGCCCGGCTCGACGTGATGGGCGACCAGGGCCTGATCGGGATCGTCGGGCAGGCGCAGGGTTTCGTAGCCCAGATCGAGGCGGCCCACGATCGGATGCCGGTAGATGTGGCGGCCGTGCGTCTTGTCCTTGAGCTCGTGGCGCTCCCACAGGGCGGCGAATTCCGGGCTCGCGGAGTTCATTTCGTCGATCAGCGCGGTGATGCGGGGGTCGCCGGGATTGCGGGCGGCGTCCACTCGCAGATACGCCACGGTGTCAGCGGCTTTGTCGTCCCAGTCCTCGTAGAGGTCTTTCGCGCCCTCGTCCAGGAACACCAGGTGCAGGAAGTCGCGCTGCTCGGGGGCGATCGCGCCGAAATCACCGATCAGGGCCGCCGCCAGGCGATTCCACGCCAGCACGCTCACCCCGCGGCCCACGATGTAGGCGGGCACGTCGTGCGCGGCGTCGAGCAGCCGCCGCAGACCCGGGCGCACCCGCTGCGCGGCGGGCGGCTCCTCACCCGACCACGGGCGGGCCAGCAGATAGAGGTGATCACGCTCGACCTGATTCAAGCGCAGCGCCCGCGCCACCGCGTCCAGCACCGACTCCGAGAACTGCAGACTGCGTCCCTGCTCCAGGCGCACATAATGATCCACGCTCACCCCGGCCAGCAGCGCCAACTCCTCGCGCCGCAGCCCCGGCACCCGGCGGCGCGCCCCGTGCGAGACCAGGCCCACCTCCTCCGGGCGCAGCCGGGCGCGACGGGAGCGCAGGAATTCACCGAGTTCGGCGCGACGGTCCAGGGTCATGGAACCAGGTAACCACGCGGGCCCCGGGTTTCATCCTGGTCATCGCGTGCCCAGGCAGACGCCGCACTGTCTGCCGCTGCCGGATCGGGCGACTGTAGTGCTCAGCGCCGCACACCACGGCGGACACCGACTCCCGAGGAGCACAGCATGACCTCCCTTCCCACCCGTCAGCTCGGGACCACCGACATGCGCATCAGCCGGATCGGCTTCGGCGCGTGGGCACTCGGCGGCGCGGGCTGGCGCTACGCCTGGGGCGCGCAGGACGACGCCGGATCGATCGCCACCCTGCACCGCGCCCTCGACGCGGGCGTGAACTGGATCGACACCGCCGCCGTCTACGGGCTCGGCCACTCCGAGGAAGTGGTCGGCAAGGCGATCGGCGACCTGCCCGAAGCCGACCGGCCCTTCGTCTTCACCAAGGCGGGACTGGTCTGGGACGACAACGACCGCGCCGCCGCGCCCCGGCGGATCATGGCCGCCGCCAGCGTGCGTCGCGAGATCGAGGACTCGCTGCGGCGACTGGACGTCGAACGCATCGACCTCTACCAGGTGCACTGGCCCGACACCGGTGCCTCCCTGGACTTCTCGGACCCGGACGGCGTGGACGACGCCGTGGTCACCCCGCTGCACGAGTACTGGCAGACCATGGCCGACCTGGTCACCGAGGGCAAGGTCCGCGCCATCGGCCTGTCCAACCACGACGTCGGACAGCTCGAAATCGCCGAATCCATCGCCCACGTCGACGCCATCCAGCCCCAGTTCTCCCTGATCAAGCGCGCCGCCGCGGGCGAATTGGCGTGGGCCGCAGCCCATCACACCGGCGGCATCGTCTACCAGCCGCAGCACTCCGGCCTGCTGACCGGCGCCTTCTCCGCCGAACGCGTCGCGAACCTGCCCGACGACGACTGGCGCAAGGGCTTCCCCGAGTTCACCACCGACCTCGACCGCAACCTCGCCCTGGTCGAGGCGCTGCGCCCCCTCGCCGCCGCCCACCACACCACCGTCGGCGCCCTCGCCATCGCCTGGACCCTGACCTGGCCCGGCGTCACCGGTGCGATCGTCGGCGCTCGCACCCCCGACCAGATCGACGGCTGGATCGACGCCGCCACACTGGAACTGACCTCCGCCGACCTCGACGCCATCGCCACCGCCCTGCGCACCACCGGCGCGGGCGACGGCCCGATCACCCACTGACCCCACGATCACTGACCCCACCACCAAGACCCACACCGACCCCGAGGAGCTCCCCATGACCCTGCACGTCGTCGCCGAGCTGCGCGTCACCGCCGGAAACGAAGACCGCCTGCGCACCGCCCTGGAAGCCATGATCGAACCGTCCCTGGCCGAACCCGGCTGCCTGTCCTACCAGCCCTTCACCAACCCCAACGACCCCGCCCACATGGTCGTGGTCGAGGAATGGCAGGACGCCGACGCCCTCGAGAAGCACTTCGCCACCGAGCACTTCCAGCACGTGGCGGGCGTTCTGGAGGGCATCCTCGCCGAGCCCATGATCATCCGCCGCCTCGTCGCCGAATAGCCCCTGCGTCGGCCGTGTCCCCGCGCCCCACCGCGGGGCACGGCCGTGGAGGCCGCATCGGCTAGCGAGCCCACATCTCGGGAGAATGCCCTCTAATGGCTCCCCTCTATGTCAAGACGTCCGAATGGGTGCGGGGTTAACCTGTGTGGTGGGTCCGGGATGTGGCTTGTCCGAAGTACCGGTGTGTG
>NZ_JBHTVV010000007.1:0-314307 GCF_042792755.1 Nocardia sp. NPDC056611 | reverse complement strand
AGTAGACCCTACTAAGTAGTCCTGACCTGCACGTATCCGTTTCGCCCTATCGTTGACCTACCTGGGAATATGCTCGAACTTATCACTCGTAATGAAAAGGTCGGGGGTTCGATTCCCCCAGGCGGCTCCAAACAAGCAGGTGGAGAGCGATCGTCGCTCTCCACCTGTTGTCGTTTCGGGATCATCCACCGCTACCTCCCGACCACCAGGGATGTGCCTGTGGCGTGGTGGATTCCGCGGGCTTCGGCGACCCCTGGGCCACCTCCGGTCCCGCCGTGTTCGCCATTGGTGCAGCCGTCCCCGGTCTCGCTGGGGTCGGTGCATGTCTTCTCGCCCCCATCGCTCTCCCCGCAGTTTTCGTTGTCGCAGCCATGGGGCGGGACGGGCGGAGGTGGTACAACTGGCTCGGCGAAATTATCGGACCACCCTCCAGTCCGATCGACCTGCACGACGCCGGACGCCGCACTCGACGCGGCCACGGCTGGAACCGCCGCCGTCGCGGGAACTGCCATCACTACCCCTGCCAGCACGAACGGGGTGAACAGCTGACGTGTGACATTTCGGTAAGTCTGGTTGGTCATCATCATTGCCTTTCCGGCGGGCTCGTTGCCGACTGCTGCGACTAATCGATGTCGTCACCTCGCACATCTCGTTCGTGCAACTACTTACGTCGTGACCATCCGGGGGCGTATGTCCAGGGGCGCCGTCCAGGAGATACCCCCATCTGCGATCGCCCTGATCAGAATCCTACTCAGGTGATCAACAGCCCTGAAGCGTGTGGGAGCAGTCGTGACCTGCGGTAATGAAAAGGTCGGGGGTTCGATTCCCCCGGGCGGCGCACAAGAAAAGGTGAGGACCATCGTGGTCCTCACCTTTGTCGTCGGCGGGTCAGGAGACCAGGCCGCGGCCGGTGGTCAGGGGGAGGTCCATGGCTGTCAGAAGGCCGGGGCGGGCCTGGACTACTGCGGGGATGGTGCTGACCAGGCGGGCGGCGGTGCCGACCACTCCGGCTTCGGCATGGTCGCCGTTGCTGTAGAGCTGGAGGTCGAGGAGGTAGTCGGGTTCGCCCTTGATTTCCACTCGGTAGCAACCTGATCCGGCCGGTTGGGGCCAGTCGGGGGCCAGCTCGGGGTGGAGGCGGGTGACGTGTTCGAGGGTGAGGATTTCGCGGCCGTCACGGATGCCGTGGATCTGGAAGCGGAGGGCCGCGGCGGTGCCTTCCTCGACGGTGTGGGCGCCGATGCGGATCGGTTCCGTCGCGGGGAGGCGCTCGAAATGCTGTGTCACCGAGTCGAGTTCGATGTCGAGGGCGGCGGCGAGCTGACGGATGACGCTGCCCCAGGCGAGGGTGAGGATGCCGGGCTGCAGGAGCAGGGGGAGGTCGTCGAGCTTGCTGCCGAAGCCCATGATGTCGAAGACGACCTTCGGATTGTCGTAGGTCGAATAGTCCATGATCTCCGAGCAGATGACCCGGTCGATGCGTTCGGAGCCGCTGGACAGGAGCAGCGGCAGCCAGTCGTTGGCCCACCCGGGGTCGATGCCGTTGACCCACAGGGACGCGCCGCCCGCCTCGGCGGCCTCGACGATGGGGGCGATGGCCTCGTCGGGGAGGGTGCCGTAAGGGAATTGGAGGAAGACGGGACTGCTGGAGACGACATTGATGCCGGCGCGGAGGAAGGTCTTCAGGTCCTCGACGGCCTCCATCAGGCGGTCGTCGGCCATGGCGGTGTGGACGATGCAGTCGGGCTTCAGGGCCAGCAGGGCCTCGGCGTCCCGGGTGGCCAGGACACCGGTCTCGCGGTCGAGACCGGCCAGTTCCCCGGCATCCTTGCCGGCCTTCTCGGCGCTGGACACCCAGACGCCGACCAGTTCGAGTTCGGGGCGGTTGATGATGGAGCGCAGGGCGCGGCGGCCGACATTGCCTGTGCTCCACTGGACTACGCGGTAGGTCATGGAAAACTCCTGGGGCGCGGCGGATTACAGGTCGGGGATGGGGAGAGCCAGGTTGGGGGCGTCGATGCCGCCGTCCACCTCGAGCACCTTGCCGGTGATGTAGCCGCCCGCGCGGGAGCTCAGGTAGACGATGGCGGCGGCGATCTCCCACGGCTCGCCGAGGCGGTGCAGCGGGGTGGCGTCCTCCATCTGCTGCTTGATCTCCGGCTGCTGCGCAACGACTTCCAGCGCCGAGGTGAGCACCGAGCCGACCGCGATGGCGTTCACCCGGATGCGCGGGGACAGGTCGGCGGCGGCCAGCTTGGTCCAGTGCGCGAGCGCGGCCTTGGCGGTGCCGTAGGCCAGGAAGCCGCGGCCCGCGCTGATGCCCATACGCGAGGAGATGTTCACGACCGAGCCGCCGCCGCTCTTCAGCATGTACGGGACCGCGGCCTGGGTGAGGGCGTGCGCGGTCGACACGTTGAACCGGAACGCCTCCTCCAGGAACTCGGGAGTGCTGGTGAGGAAGGTGTTGGGCATGGTGCCGCCGACATTGTTGACCACGATGTCGATGCCGCCCAGCTCGGCGGCGGCGGTCTCGGCCAGCGCGGTGACGGCCGAGAGGTCCGACAGGTCCGCGGGGACGGTGACGCAACGGCGGCCCAGCGCGCGGATCTGGCCGGCGACCTCGTCGAGCTGGGCGGCGGTGCGGGCCGAGATGGCCACGTCCGCTCCGGCTTCGGCGAGTGCGAGGGCGGTGGCGGCGCCGATGCCGCGGCCCGCGCCGGTCACGACGGCGACGCGGCCGTCCAGTCGGAAGGTGTCCAGGATCATCGCTCAATCAGTCCTTCGAGGGTGACGACAGTCACTCGACACTTTAAGCATTAGTTCTTAACCGTCAAGGAGAAGTTCTTTATCCCCAGGTGAACGGCTACAGTGCAGACTGTGGACAAGGAGGGTGGCGGTACTCGAATGGCAGTCACGGGGGCGCGCGAGCGCATCATCCTGGCGGCGGAACAGCTGATCGCCGAGCGCGGGCCGGCGGTGCCGCTGCGCGATATCGCCGCGGTCGCCGAACAGCGCAACAATTCCGCGGTCCAGTACCACTTCGGCTCCCGCGACGGGCTCATCGAGGCGGTGGTCGAACACCGGCTCGCCACCCTGGAGATCCGGCGCCTCGAATTGCTGGCCGAACAGGCCGGGACCGGCGTGACCAGCGTCCACGACCTGCTCGAAGCACTGGTCATCCCCATGCTCGAGCTGGGGGACCGGCACGGGATCCACCATTACGCCCGCTTCCTGGAACAGATCCACACCCATCGAGCCGTCACCGACGCCGCGAATCTGGCCTCCGCCCAGCGCACCTCGGTGCGCGTGATCATGCAGCAGCTCGATCGGGAACTCGCCGACCTGCCGAAACGGTTGCGGCTGCGGCGGTTGCGCGCGTTGCCGACCGTACTGTTCGCGCTACTGGCCGATCACGAACGCGCGGTCGAGGCGGGCAAGGTCGCCGCGGGGGATGTGGATGCCTGGGGAGAAATCGTGGACATGCTCGCGGGCGTGCTCACCGCCCCGGTCGTGGAACGCGCCCCGATCCGCTGAGGCCACAACACAATCGGGTGTGAACCAGCGCGACCGGGTGCGAAGTTCGGCGCGACCTGGCAGGTGGGCGGTGGCCCGGCTACCGTTGATTCTCGTGGACACCACGGCAGCAGTACCGACGGCGGGAGCCGAACCAGGGCCTACGCGCCCGCGACGGCTCGGCGTCGGACTCCCGCTGCTGAGCGGCGCGGCCGTCGCCGGCGGCCTGGCGCTGCTGCACTTCCGGGACCCGCACGTGCAGGGGGCCTACGGGTTCTGCCCGTTCTACGAACTGACCGGGTACTGGTGTCCCGGGTGCGGCGGCCTGCGCGGCCTGCACAATCTGACCGATGGCCGGTTCCTCGACGCCATCCACAGCAATGTGCTGCTGCTACCGCTGACGCTCGGCTTCCTCGCCTGGTGGGGCACCTGGCTGGTGCGCGCCTGGCGGGGCCGGGCGACGCCGCCGCGACTACCGCGGATTCTGCCCAGGTCGGCGCTGTGGATCGCGGTGGCCTTCCTCGTCGTGTTCACGGTCGTCCGGAACACGCCATGGGGTACCTGGATCGCGCCCGTCTGAGGCGGAGGATGCTCTTGATATGAGCGAATCGCTGAAGGAACGGGTGCGGAACAAGCTGATCCGCCAGCTCGACGAGGACGGACCGCCCGATCCCGAGCGGCAGGACACCCGGCAGGTATCGGTCCAGAACGATCTGGACCGGCTCGAAGCCGTCAGCGAGGACGACCCGTTCGTCGAGGAGCTCGCGGCTCGCTACATGGTGCCCTGACCCGCTCCCGCGATTCAAAATCCGCAGGGCGCTCCGCCGTCCGCCGAACCACCGAAGGGCCGGGTTTCCGGGACCGGGTTCCAGTGGCCGTCGGTGCGGGCGTAGTCCCAGCTCGGACCATGCTCGACCAGGGTGGCGATCGCATCGATGAGGCGGTCCACGTCGGCGGCGGTGGTGCCGAGTCCGATGCTGGCGCGCAGCGCGGCGTCCACCCCGAGCCGCGACAGCAGCGGGTGCGCGCAGAACCGTCCGTCGCGCACCCCGATCCCGTGCTCGGCGGAGAGATACGCGGCCACCTGGCCGGGCTCGAATCCGTCGACCGTGAAGGCGACGATGCCGACGGCATCGGTGCTGTCGCGCCACACCCGCAGGAAGTTCACGCCCGGAACGGTTTTCAGCCCGTAGCGCAGCCGGTGGGTGAGGTACTGCTCGTGCTCGACGAGGGTGGTCTCGTCCAGCTCGGCGAGCGCGTCGCAGGCGGCGGCCAGGGCGGCCACCCCGAGCACGTTCGGGGAACCGGCCTCGTGGCGCTGCGGCGCGGGCGCCCACTCCACGCGGTCGGCGGCGACCGAACGCACCGCGCCGCCGCCCGCCAGGTATGGCTCCGCGGCGTCGAGCCAGTCCCGGCGGCCGACCAGGACGCCCGCGCCGAACGGCGCGTACGCCTTGTGCCCGGAGAAGGCCAGGTAGTCGATGCCGGTGGTGCGCAGGTCGATCCGTCGGTGCGGGGCCAGCTGGGCGGCGTCGACCAGGATGCGGGTGCCGCACTGGTGCGCGATCCAGGCCAGCCGTTCCAGCGGCAGTAGTTCGCCGGTCACATTGGAGGCGCCGGTAACCGCCAGCAGCGCAGCGGGTTTCGAGCACAACTCCGCGACCAGCCGCTGGATGGTCTCCTCGATGGTGTCGGCGACCGGCACCACGCGACGGCCGTGCCGGGTCCAGGGCAGGAAGTTGGCGTGGTGTTCGACATCCAGCACCACGGTGTCACCGGGCACGCACGCGGCCAGCAGATTCAGCGAGTCGGTGGTGTTGCGGGTGAACACCACCACCTGGTCGTCGGCGGCGTTGAGGAAGCGGGCGACCGAGCCGCGGGCCGACTCGTAGCAGTCGGTGGAGACGCGGGAGGCGTATCCGGCGCCGCGGTGCACGCTGGCGTAGAACGGCAGCAGGTCGGCGACCCGGCCGGTGACCTGCCGCAACGCGGGGGCGCTGGCGGCGTAGTCGAAGTTGGCGTAGCCGGTGGTCCCGCCCTGGACCAGCGGAACCCGGAGGTCACAGCCGGACACGGTGGCGAGGGGAGCACAGGTCTGGTCGGCGAAAGCGGTCATCACAAATCCCATCGGATTCAGGGGACCACGCGATCGGAAAACAGGAATCGATCGTGAGTCCGCGCTTGCCGTGCCCGGTCGGGCGACGGCCCGGTCGTCACCCGGAGCACCCCGCCGCGGTGGAGGGTTGCCGACCAGCTAGCCGGGGCTTAGCGCTGGTACTCATGACCTGATTGCAGAGATTGGCAGACGCTTCGCGGGCTTGTCAACCCCGGCGGTGGTGGCGGCGGGGTGTGACCAACGGCACCGGCGGGGCGGAAAAATCATCCGAAAGTTGGAGTGGGTGGGCCGCAAAGTTCGAATCGCGCGATCGTTGCTGGGGCGTAGGGTCGATGAGGAAGTTAGGGTAGCCAAAGTGGGGTGCCCCCGGAGTTGACCACGAGGAGCCCGACCATGTTGGACACGGACACCGCCGCCCCGTTCTCGACGCTCATTCGCACCGCGACCGAGCAGCAGCACAACGAGGCCGAGCACTCCACGTTCATGCGTGACATGCTCACCGGTCAGCTCGGCGTCGAGGCCTTCCTTCGCTACACCGGGCAGCTCTGGTTCGTCTACGAGGCCCTCGAAAAGCACTCCACCACACTGGCTTCCGACTCCGTCGCGGGCCCGTTCGTGAAGCCGGAACTGGCGCGCCTGGCCGCGCTCGAGACCGATCTGGCCCACCTCGGCGGCGCGAACTGGCGCGACGAGCTGCAGCCGCTGCCCTCGACCGCCGCCTACGCCGCCCGCATCGAGGAGTGCGCGCAGGAGTGGCCGGCCGGCTACGTCGTCCACCACTACACCCGCTACCTGGGCGATCTCTCCGGCGGCCAGGTCATCCGCGGCACCGCCGAGAAGCTGTGGGACCTGCCCAAGAAGGGCGACGGCGTGCGCTTCTACGTCTTCGACGAGATCACCAATCCGGCCGCGTTCAAGCGCGAGTACCGCGAGGCCCTGGACCAGCTTCCCCTCGAAGGTCCCGAAGTCGATCGCGTGCTCGACGAGGCGCGACTGGCGTTCACGATGAACACCGACCTGTTCCGTGAGCTGGGTGCGGAGTACTCCGCCTCTCCGCGTACGTAGCGGGCGGCCGAGAGCCGTCGGAGTCGGCAGCCCGTGCCGGCGGTTCGGCCTCGAAAACAACTGTGGACGTACCCGGTGAATTACCCGCATCGCACGAGATCAGCTGGTTGCGTCGGGTTATCCGGGGCGTGACTCTAGGGGCCACTGACATGCTCGTCGGGGGTATGTCAGCGGTGGCGGACTTCATGGTGATCGGGCTTGCTTCCCGGCGCTGTCCTGGGTTGCCATGGAGGGCATGAGTCTTCCGCTGCTGTTGAGTTTCGCCGGGTTGTGCGTGCTGCTGGCGCTCACGCCGGGCCCCGATACCTTTCTGGTGCTGCGATTCTCGATGGCCGGACCGCGACCCGGGATCGCGGCGGCGGTGGGCTCGGCGTTCGGCGGGATCGTCTGGGCGACGGTGGTGGCGGCCGGAGTGGCGGCGCTGCTGGAACAGTCGGCCACCGCGTATCGCACGCTGAAGGTGATCGGCGGAATCTACCTGCTGTACCTGGGGATTCGGGCGCTGGTCGAGCAACGGCGGGCGCGGAGCGCGGAGGCCGAGCCCCAGGTGACGCCGGGCACGCCCGCGTCGATGCGCTCGGCGTTCGCTGCCGGATTGCTGTCCTGTGTTTTCAACCCGAAGGTGGGGTTGTTCTACCTCGCGGTGCTGCCGCAGTTCCTGAACGAGGTCACTTTCCTGAACACGCTCACCCTCGGCGCCATCGAATCCAGCATCGCGGCGATCGAGATGATCCTGCTCGCGGTGGCCGCCGCCCGCGCGGTCACGCTGTTGCGGCGGCCGCGGATCCGGGCCCGGCTGGAACAGGCGAGCGCGGCGATCCTGGCGGCGCTGGGCATCGGCACCGCGGCCTCGGCGGCCTGAGGTCAGTCGGCGATCTCGGCGCGGTGATAGGCGCCGTTGTAGTACACCAGCGGGCCGGCCGCGGGCGAGCTCTCGGTGTTGTCGTGCACCTGCGTGACCAGCCCGATCACCAGCGTGTGATCGCCGATCGGGATCAGCTGGTGCACGGTCGCGCGCACCCAGATCGGGGTGCCGTGCAGGACGGGTTCGCCGGAGCCGAGCGTGGCCCACAAGGACTTGTCGGTGAAGCGCTCCTCGGCGGACCGGCTGAACCGCTGCGCCAGATGCTTCTGATGCTCGCCCAGGAAGTGCACCACCACCGATTCGGCCCCGAGCATGGCCTCGATGCTGGACGAGGTCTCGGCGATATTGAACGAGATGAGCGGCGGCTGCGCCGAGAGCGAGGCGAACGAGGTCGCGGTGAAACCGACCGGACCCTGCGCGGAGTTCAGCGTGACGATGGTGACGCCCGCCGGATAGTGCCGCATGGCGGCACGGAACTGCTGCGCGGTGATGCCGCTCAGGTCGTCGAGCACGTGTAGCTCGGCGCCGGGCGTCGGAGAATCGGTCACGTCAAGAACCTACGTGGTCGCGGGCCCAGGTATTCCACGCTGTTGGAAAACCCTGTCGACGGCGGTCAGTCCACGTCGATGGCCAGGCCCGCGGTGATCCGGACCAGCTCGCCGAAGGTCGTGCGGAACAGGGTGTTCGGATGCCCGCCCGCCGCCCACAGCTCCCGGTACTGGGCCAGCGCGTTGTCGACGAAGGTGGGCAGGTTGGTGGGGTGCCCGAGCGGGGCGACGCCGCCGATGGGCTGCCCGGTCACCTCCTGGACCATGGCCGCGGGCGCCCGGCTGAGCGTGCCCTCCAGACGTTGCCCGGTGCGCGCCAGATGCACCTGGTGCGCGCCGGAGACGAGCAGCAGCACGGGGTCGTCGTCGAGCAGGAACACCAGGGATTTGGTGATGGCCCCGACGGTGACGCCGACCGCGTCGGCCGCATCGCGCGCGGTGGGGGTGGGTGTGGGCTGGGTGATGATCACCCCATGATGGCCGCGCGCGATCAAGGTGTCGGAAACCTTCGACGCGACCGGTGGCAGGGACCTGCGCATGGCAACCAGGGTAGAGCGATTGCGGTGGATGTGCGGGGGGATCAGTAGTCGGGGTAGCCCTCCTCGGGGCCCAGCATCGTGGTCAGGCGGGCGGATACGATCGGGGTGAGCTCGTCGACGGTGCGCTCCGAAACCGGCTGGTGCGCACAGGAATCGAAGACCCGTTCCAGATCGACGGCGGACATGGCGCGCAGTTCCGCCGCGGCCGCGGTCTGCAGGGCGGCGTGGCCCGGGTAGGGGCGGCCGTCGGCGATCTTCTGCGCCCAGGTGACATTGCAGCAGCATTCGTACAGGGCATGAATCGCGCGGCGGCGGGGGAGGGCGTTGAAGCGGTCGAGGCCGATTCCGTGATGCATCATCGTGACCTCACACACAGGAGGAGCAGTTTGTGCGGACGCGATAATCGTCCGCCTCCGGCCGCGGTGAAACG
Source organism: Nocardia sp. NPDC056611 (assembly GCF_042792755.1). NCBI lineage: Bacteria > Bacillati > Actinomycetota > Actinomycetes > Mycobacteriales > Nocardiaceae > Nocardia > Nocardia sp. NPDC056611. The sequence goes on along the minus strand of NZ_JBHTVV010000007.1, from coordinate 305,231 downwards.
CTGGGACGCAGCAGATTTAGCACAGGGTTTACACCCGCCAACCTACTCGCGGGTAACCCCTATACGCTGGACCAATGACCGAATGGAAGGCTTTCGACGTCGAAAGCAAGGACCACATCGCGACGGTGACGCTCACCGGTCCTGGCAAGGGCAATGCCATGGGCCCCGACTTCTGGCGTGAGCTGCCGCTCATCTTCGCCGAGCTCGACGCCGACCCCGACATCCGGGCCATCGTGCTCACCGGCTCCGGGAAGCACTTCTCCTACGGGCTGGACCTGCCGGCCATGAGCCCGCTGTTCGGGCCGCTGCTGGCCGACAAGGCGCTCGCCGGGCCCCGCACCGACTTCCTCAAGCACGTCCGCAGCATGCAGGACTCGGTGACCGCGGTCGCCGACTGCGTGAAGCCGGTCATCGCGGCCGTCTCCGGCTGGTGCATCGGCGGCGGACTGGACCTCATCGCCGCCGCCGATGTCCGGCTGGCCAGCGCCGACGCCAAGTTCAGCCTGCGTGAGGCCAAGGTGGCCATCGTGGCCGACATCGGCTCGCTGCACCGGCTGCCGGGCATCATCGGCGAGGGGCACGTGCGCGAACTCGCCTACACCGGCAAGGACATCGACGCCGCCCGCGCCGAGAAGATCGGGCTGGTCAACGACGTCTACGCCGATCAGGATGCCGTGCTGGACGCCGCCTACGCCATGGCGCGCGAGATCGCGGCCAACCCGCCGCTGGTCGTGCAGGGCATCAAGGACGTCCTGGACCAGCCCAAGCGCGGCAAGATCGCCGACGGCCTGCGCTACGTCTCCGCCTGGAACTCGGCGTTCCTGCCCTCGGAGGACCTGACCGAGGCCATCCAGGCGGTCTTCGAGAAGCGCGACCCGCAGTTCAAAGGCAAGTAACCCCTTCGGGTTACCGCCAAAAAAGGACCCCATGCCTCCGGTTCCCGGCCTATCGTTTTGGTCGGGGCTGGAGGTTTGGCATGGCGACATCCGAAGTGGGCGAAGCGACCGGCGAGGGCGGCTTCACGCATCGGCAGATATTGGTGATCCTCTCCGGGCTGCTGCTGGGCATTCTGCTCGCGGCGCTGGATCAGACCATCGTGTCCACCGCGATCCGCACCATCGCCGATGACCTGAACGGGTATTCGCTGCAGGCCTGGGCGACCACCGCGTACCTGATCACCGCGACGCTGGCCACGCCGCTCTACGGCAAGCTCTCGGACATGTACGGGCGCAAGCCCTTCTACCTGGCCTCCATCACCATCTTCGTGACCGGTTCGCTGCTGTGCACGTTCGCGCAGTCCATGTACGAGCTGGCGGTGTTCCGGGCATTGCAAGGGCTGGGCGCGGGCGGGTTGATGTCGCTGGCGCTGACCATCGTCGGCGATATCGTGAGCCCGCGCGAAAGGTCCAGGTACCAAGGGTATTTCCTGGCCGTGTTCGGCACCTCCAGCGTGATCGGGCCGGTGCTGGGCGGGCTGTTCGCGGGGCAGCACAGCATTCTGGGGATCGCGGGCTGGCGGTGGGTGTTCCTGGTGAACGTTCCCATCGGACTGTTCACGCTGGTCGTGGTGACCCGCGTGCTGCGGCTGCCGCCCCGCGAGAAATCCCGTGACCGCGTGGATTATTGGGGCGCGCTCGCGTTGATCGTCGCCATGAGCCCGCTGTTGATCGTGGCCCAGCAGGGGCGCGAATGGGGGTGGAGCAGCGGGAGATCCGTGGTCTGCTACCTGATCGGCGCGCTCGGTGTCGCCGCGTTCGTGCTGATCGAGCGCGCGCTGGGGGACGCGGCGCTGATCCCGCTGCGCATCTTCGCCAATCGCACCTTCGCGCTCGGCGTGGTCATCTCGTTCGTGGTCGGTGCGGGCATGTTCGGCGGCATCCTGCTGCTACCCCAGTATCTCCAGGCCGACCGCGGTGCGAGCCCGATGCTGGGCGGCTTGCAGATGATCCCTATGGTGCTGGGCATGATGATCGGGTCGGTGCTGTCGGGCCAATTGATCTCGCGCACCGGGCATTACCGGATCTATACGCTGCTCGGCGCGGCCATGATCACCCTCGGACTTTTCCTGCTGCACTATCTGAAGGCCGATACCGCGTTCTGGATCGTGGTCCTGTTCATGTTGTGCGTGGGATTCGGGCTCGGCAATCTCATGCAGCCGCTCATCGTGGCATTGCAGAATGCGTTGCCGCCCAAGGATATGGGCGTCTCCACCGCGTCGGCCACCTTCTTCCGGCAGATCGGCGGCACCCTCGGCGCGGCGGTATTCCTGTCCATCCTGTTCGACCGGCTGGGGGCCGATATTCGCGCTCAGCTGGAGGCGTCCAGCACCGACCCGAATTTCCAGAAGGCCGTGGTGAGCGCCGCGCACGACGGAAATCCGGCGGATATGGCACTGGCGCAGGGATTCCTGAACCACGACACCTCGGCGGCACAGAGCGTGTTGAAGGACAGCTCGATCATTCAGAAGCTGAATCCCGTTCTGGCGCATCCGTTCAAGGCCGGATTCGCGGAATCGCTGTCCACGGTGTTTCTCACGACCTCCGCGGTCGCGTTCGTGGCGCTCGTCCTGGTGATGTTCTGGAAGGAAGTCCCCCTCCGCACCACCGCGGGACTGGATTCCGTTCCCGAGTGAAAGCGAAGGGGCGGCACGGAATCCGTGCCGCCCCTCACTCGGCGTGACCTAGTGGCCCTGCTCCTTCAGACGGGCGTAGGCCTCGTCGACGAGCTTCTCGGCCTTCTCGCGGCCCTCCCAGCCCTCGACCTTGACCCACTTGCCGGGCTCCAGGTCCTTGTAGCGCTCGAAGAAGTGCGCGATCTCCTTGCGCTGGAATTCCGGGATGTCCTCGACGTCCTGGATGTGGTCCCAGCGCTTGTCCTTGTTGGGGACCGCGACCAGCTTCTCGTCGGTGCCGGCCTCGTCGCTCATGATGAGCACGCCGACCGGGCGGGCCTCGACCAGCACACCCGGGAACACGGGCTCGGGCAGCAGGACCATGCAGTCCAGCGGGTCGCCGTCGCCGCCCAGGGTGTTCTCGATGTAGCCGTAGTCGGCCGGGTACATCATCGGGGTGTACAGGTAGCGGTCCAGCCGCACGCGTCCGGTCTCGTGATCAACCTCGTACTTGTTGCGCTGACCCCGGGGGATCTCGATGGTGACGTCGAACTCCACGTCATCTCCTTCTTCGGTGGGCGGTAAGGCTGCCGACTCGCCAGCACGTTCGGGGGAACGACTGCGCAACGAGGATAGTGTGGACCGCGGTAGAGCCATCAGCCCCACCACAGGTATCAGGGAGACAGCGGCAGGTGTTTGGTCGGAACAAGCAGAACATCGGTGGTCTGGAGGCCAAGCGGCGCCGCAGAACCTGGATCGTGGTGTCATCGGTGCTGGTCGTCATGCTGGTGGCCGCCACGGCCGTGGTGCTGATCCTGAAGCCCTGGACCGAGGAGTTCCAGCACGGGGGGTTGACGATCGCCGACCCGCCCGCGCCGGTGAAACCGATCCCGCAGGTCGCGCCCGCCCCCGAGACCGCGCCCGCCGCGAGCACCGCCGGTCTGGCGGCCGCGCTCGCGCCCGTCGTCGGCAACCCGGACCTGGGCGCGTTCGCCGCCTCGGTGTCCGACGGGGACACCGGCACGGTGCTGTGGACGCTGGACCCGGACAAGGCCATGATCCCGTCCTCCACCGCCAAGATCCTGACCGTCGCGGCCGCCCTGCTGGCGCTGCCCGCCGACCACCGGGTCACCACCAAGGTGGTGACCGGCGCCGCTCCCGGCGAGATCGTGCTGGTCGGCGGCGGCGACCCCACCATCACCGCGCAGCCCGACGGCAAGGGCTACTACCCGGGCGCGCCGCGCCTGCAGGACCTGGTCGCGCAGATCAAGGCCACCGGACAGCGGGTGGACTCGATCACCGTCGACACCTCCGCCTATCCGGGACCGAACTTCGCGCCCGGCTGGGACGCCGCCGATATCGGGGGCGGCTCCATCGCGCCCATGGACGCGGTGATGATCGACGGCGGCCGCCTGGACCCGCTGGTCGAATACTCGCCCCGCACCGCCACGCCGGCTCTCGACGCGGGTCGCAGAATGGCTGCCGAACTGGGCGTGGACGGTTCGAAGGTGAAGGCGGGCAGTGCGCCCGCGACCGCCACCCAGCTGGCCGCGGTGCAGTCCGCGCCGCTGCGGGACCGCCTGCTGCAGGCCATGGTGCACTCGGACAACGTGCTGGCCGAGGCCATCGGCCGCGAGGTCGCGGTGGCCGGCGGGCAGGAGGCCTCCTTCACCGGCGCGGTCACCGCGTTGAACACCGTGCTGCAGGCCGCCGGGTTCGACCTCGCCGGCCTGAAAATGGCCGACAACAGCGGACTCTCGACCGATGACCGGATCCCGCCGCGCCTGCTCAACCGGGTGCTGACGGTGGCCGCGCTGCCCAACGGCGCTGCTCCGCAAGGCAATTCGACCGTCGATCCGGCCGCGGTCACCACCCCCGGCTCCCCGCTCGCCCCGCTGCTGGACTATCTGCCGGTCGCGGGCGGCACCGGTTCGCTGGCGAGCCGGTATGTGGACCGCGATCGCGAGGGCGCGGGTTGGATCCGGGCCAAAACAGGAACTCTGTCCGTATCGAGTGCGTTGGTCGGTTATGTGCTGGACCGCGACGGACGCGTCCTGACGTTCGCGCTCATGTCGAACGATCGGCCGCCGGAAGTGAGCCGACCCGCGCTGGACGCCGTCGCCAACGCACTGCGCAACTGTGGCTGCTCCTGACGGGTGGATGAACATGACCGGATCCGACAACCCCGCCGCCCCCGCCCGCACCCGGACCACGCTGACCGGGTCGGTCGACTGGAACGTGGCCGCCCGCACCGGCGCCGCCCTGGTCCCGGCCGGGCCGCGCACGTCCCGGTACTCGGCCGAGCACGCGGTCGCCGAACTCGCCGCCGCCTCGGTCCGCGCCGAGGCGCCGGTGCGTGAGGTCAGCGGGCTCGACGACGGCTCGGTGGTGCCCGACGCGCTGATCGTGGACCGGCCGGGCTGGATCCGGGCCGCCGCCGACTCCATGGCCCAGCTCACCGGCAGCGGCATCGAACCCGGCGAGAAGGGCAAGCTGGTCGGCAAACCGGCCGGACTGCAGGCCGGGGCCATGCTGGCCTTCCTGTCCACCGCCATCCTCGGCCAGTACGACCCGTTCACCGGGCCGGACGGCACGCTGCTGCTGGTGGCGCCCAACATCATGGCGGTGGAACGCGCACTGGGCGTGCCGCCCAGCGACTTCCGGCTCTGGGTGTGCCTGCACGAGGTCACCCACCGGGTCCAATTCTCTTCCGCCCCTTGGATCGCCGACTACATGCGCCGCAATGTCGAGACCCTGGGCGAGGCGGGCGACGAACCGGTCGCCGACATCCTGGCCCGGCTCGCCGACGCCGTGAAGGAACGCCGCCGCGGCGTCGAGGACCCCGCCGGCGGTGTCATCGGGCTGCTGCGCGCCACCCAGGCCGAACCCCAGCGGCTGGCCCTGGACCGACTACTCATGCTCGGCACCCTGCTCGAAGGCCATGCCGACCACGTCATGGACGCCGTCGGCCCGGCCGTTGTCCCCTCCGTCACCCGAATTCGCGCCGCCTTCGATCAGCGTCGCAAGCGGCCCGCCAACCCGATCCAGCGCTTGCTGCGCGCCCTGCTCGGCATGGACGCCAAGGTCGCCCAGTACGTGCGCGGCAAGGCCTTCGTCGACGAGGTGGTCGACACCGTCGGCATGGCCCGCTTCAACACCATCTGGACCGAGCCGGAAACCCTGCCCCGCACCGACGAGATCGGCGAACCGCAACGGTGGGTCACCCGGGTCCTCGGCTGATCCACGGCCCTCGTCCCGTCCGGAGCGCTTGCGCCACGCCGGAATTCGGGACGTACCCGGCAGGAATCCTCGCCGCACGGCACCGCGCCCCGGCCGCGTGCGACGATCGGGGCGTGAACGAACGGCCTCGACTACCCGAGACGCGCGCCGCGCTGGAGCTGCGCCGCGCCGTCCGGGAGTGGCTGGGCCGCTACGCGCCCGAGGGCGTGGTCCGCGTGGCCCTCTCCGGCGGCGCGGACTCCCTGGCCCTGACCGCCGCCGCCTGCGCCGAAGCCGACGTGGTCGACGCGCTGATCGTCGACCACGGCCTGCAGGACGGTTCGGCCGAGGTGGCGGATCGCGCCGCGGCCACCGCGCTGGGCCTCGGCTGCAGGTCTGCCCGGGTGTTGCGCGTTCAGGTCGAGCGCAGCGCGCCGAACGGGGCGATCCGGTCGGTGTGGCCGGCGGATCCGACCGCGGCCGTCGGACCGACAGCCGAGAACGGGTCGACGCCCGAGGACGGGCTCGTTCCGGCGGCAGAGCGGGCGGCCGGGGAGGAGCCGGCGGGCAGCGGTCTCGTGGGCAAGAGGTTCCCGGGCGGGCCCGAGGCGGCCGCGCGGCGAGCCCGATACGACGCGTTGCGGGCGGCCCGCGAAGGCAAGCCGGTACTGCTCGGGCACACGCTCGACGACCAGGCCGAGACCGTGTTGCTGGGCCTCGGGCGCGGGTCGGGGGCGCGATCGATCAGGGGGATGGGGGAGTACGACGAGCCGTGGGGGCGGCCGCTGCTGGGGGTGCGGCGGAGCACGACCCGGGAGCTGTGCGCGGATCTGGGGCTCGACGCCTGGGAGGATCCACACAACAGCGCGCCGGAGTTCACCCGGGTGCGGCTGCGTGCCGAGGTGCTGCCTTTGCTCGAGGAGGTGCTCGGGGGCGGGGCGGCCGAGGCGCTGGCGCGGACGGCGGCGCAGCTGCGGGAGGACTCGGCGGTGCTGGACGCGCTCGCCGGACAGTTGCTGGCGGCCGCGCGGGCGGACGGCGGGCTGGCAATCGAGACGCTCGCCACTGCCGAACCCGCGATCCGGCGCCGCGTCATTCGCGCGTGGCTGCTCGAGCGTGGCGCAAAATCATTGACGGACAGCAATTTACGCGCGGTCGAGGCGCTGGTCACGCGGTGGCGTGGGCAGGGCGGGGTCGCGGTGGGCGGTTCACCCAGCGGGACGAGGTTGGTTGCCGCGCGGGAACATGGCAGGCTCATACTCGGGTCGGAGTGAACCCGTTTTTTGAAAGAGTCACAGTCGGGTCGACTGAAGGGAAACCAGCGGACGTGTACGGGGACGACATCGCGTCGGTGCTGATCAGCGAGGACGAGATCGCCGCCAAGGTCGAGGAACTGGCCGAACTGGTCGCCAAGCGTTATCCCGCCGATGCCCCCGAGGGTGACCTGCTGCTGGTGGGCGTGCTCAAGGGCGCGATCTTCTTCATGACCGACCTGGCCAAGAAGCTCACCGTGCCGACGCAGATGGAGTTCATGGCCGTCTCGTCGTACGGTTCCTCCACCTCGTCCTCGGGCGTGGTGCGCATCATGAAGGACCTGGACAAGGACATCGCCGGGCGGAATGTGCTGATCGTCGAGGACATCATCGACTCCGGCCTGACGCTCTCGTGGCTGCTGCGCAACCTGTCCAGCCGCAATCCGGCCTCGCTCGAGGTGGTGACGCTGCTGCGCAAGCCCGACGCGCTGCGCACCCAGGTGGACGTGATGGCGGTCGGCTTCGACATCCCGAACGAGTTCGTGGTCGGCTACGGCCTCGACTACGCCGAGCGGTACCGCGATCTGCCGTACATCGGCACCCTGGATCCGAAGGTCTACGGCGGGGAGTAACCGCCGCCTCACCGGCTCGAGAAACAGGCCGCCTTCCACTGTGGGAGGCGGCTTTTTGTCGTATTGTGACCAAACTCACTCGATCGGCTGGTTTGGGGTGCGGGCCGGGGCGGAGCGTTGTTGCTGAAGGTCAGCGCTCGGATCGCTTTCGGATCGCGGATCGAACAAGATCGTGAATCGTTGCTGGTCAAGTGACCGTTCCGGGGCGCGTGGGGGAGTGCTGGTAAATGGCCACGAATTCGCGAGTCCGGTTAACGGAATGTTGAACTGGCGTCATATGCTGTCCGTAACAAACCTGACGGCTGTTTTCTGATCCTGTTGCAAACTTTTGGGTCGGATACGGCTGGAAAATCAAGACCGATTCTGATAGCAAGGGGCTATGGACCCGCATTTGCGCGACCTGCGGTATTTCGTCGCCGTCGCTGAGGAACTGCATTTCACCAACGCGGCGCAACGGCTGCACATCGCTCAACCCACCCTGTCACGACAGATCCGGCAGCTGGAACGCCAGCTGGACGTCGTGCTGTTCGACCGCAACCAGCGCAGCGTGGCCCTGACCGTCGCCGGCAAGGAACTGCTCGAAGGCGCCCGGAAGATCCTCGAACTCTGGGAAGTCACCAATGTCGCCCTGCAGGAGGCCGGTGAGGTGCTGCGCGTCGGCATCCAGTCCTCCATCGGCCGCGGCCTGATCACCGACCTGGAGAGCGCCAGCGGCCACCGGCTCGCCCTGCACTCCGCGTCCTGGACCGACCCGTCCAGCGGCCTCGCGGGCCGCCAGGCGGACCTGGCGCTCATGTGGCTGCCCGTGCCCGACACCAGCCGCTACCGCTGGCAGGTGCTGCGTACCGAGCCGCGCTGGGTGCTGCTACCCGAGAACCACGCCCTCGCCGGCCAGGAGAGCATCGACTTCGCCGACCTGATCGACGAGCCCTTCGTCGCCATGCCCGCCGAAGCCGGTGCGGCCCGCGACTTCTGGCTCGGCGCCGACTCCCGCGGCGGCCGCCAGGCCAAGATCGGCGCGGAAGCCGCCACCGCCGAGGAACGCCTCGAGGCGGTGAGCCTCGGCCTGGGCGTCTGCCTGCTGGCCGAGAACAACGTCCCCATGTACCGCTGGCCGGGCCTCACCGCCCGCCCGGTGACCGGCCTGGCCCCGTGTGAACTCGCGGTCGCCTGGCGCGCCGACGACGACCGCCCGACCATTCTCGAGTTCGCGGCCCGCGTGCTCGACGGCGGCTTCGCCGAACAGGAACCGCTCGCGGCCGTCTAGGCCCGAGGAAAGGACCGTCCGGGACGGGCGGCGGCAGTGGGTCGGAGGTTGCCGCGGTCGGTCCGGACAGTGTGGGACCGGCACAACGGGGTGCGGGATCGACACGACGACAGCGCCGCGTCACTTCGGTGACGCGGCGCTGTCGTGCGTCCGGGGACGGTCAGGAGGCGGTGCCCCGTGTCAGGAGACGGGTGTCCGATCTCGTCAGGAGACGGCGTCCGATCTCGTCAGGAGACGGTCCGCTGCCAGGGGTGGGCGGCCTCGATCTGGGCGGCCAGCCGCAGGATGGTGGCCTCGCTGCCGGGCGGGCCCGCGATCTGCGCCGCCACCGGGGTGCCGGAGCGCGGGTGCAGGCCCATCGGAATGGAGATGGCCGGCCAGCCGACCAGATTCCACAGCGGCGTGAACGGCGAGAACTTCACGTTGGCAAGCACATTCGCCAGCCACGGCCGCGAATGCCAGCGGCGGGCGCGCGGCGCGGGGGTGGCCAGCGTCGGCGTGATGACCACGTCGTAGCGCTCGAAGTAGTCCAGCAGCCGCGATTCCACCCGGTCGACCTGCGAGGCCCGCAGCAGACCCGACTTCAGCACCGTCCGGCCCAGCGCCACGTGGGTGCGGGTACGGCGCTGCAGCCGGTCGGGGTGCGGCACGGTCGCGGCCTCGCGGGCGGCATTGGCCAGCCAGCGCAGCAGCAGCGCGAAAGTCACGCCCTGGTAAGGGAGTTCGGCCACGCCGATGATGTGCCCGGCCAGCGAGGCGGCCGCCGCGGCCTTGTCGGCGGCCGCGGTCCAGGCCAGGTCGACGTGGGCGAGCGGCATCGGGGTCGCGGTCGCCAGGCCGATGCGCAGGGTCTGCGGGGTGTCCAGGTCGGCCAGGTCGGGACGGTCGGCCAGCACCGACAGCATGAGCGCGGCATCGGCGACAGTCGTTGCGAGAACACCGTTTTCGGTCATTCCGCCCCAGGAGTCGATGCCCACGTCCGCGGGCACCAGGCCGCGTCCCGGCTTCAGGCCGACCACGCCGGAGCAGGCCGCCGGGATGCGCACCGAGCCGAGTCCGTCGTTGCCGTGCGCGATCGGCACCATGCCGGAGCCGACCGCCGCGCCGGAGCCACCCGACGAACCGCCCGCGGAGTAGCGGGTGTTCCAGGGACTGCGGGTGATGCTGCCCGGCTCGTCGGTGACGCCCCACAGCCCGAACTCGGGAACGTGGGTGAGCCCGACGACCACCGCGCCCGCCGCCCGCAACCGCCGCACCACGGCGTGATCGGCGGTGGCGGCCAGATCGGACCCGGACAGCGACCCGCCCCGGGTCACCTCACCCGCGACGTCGATGTTGTTCTTGACCGCGATGGGCACCCCCGCCAGCGGCAGCATGTCCAGGTCGGCCCGCTCGGCGACGGCGCGGGCCTCGGCGCGGGCGGCCTCCTCCCGGACCAGGGTGAAGGCGCTCAGCTTCCGGTCGCGAGCGCGAATCCGGGTCAGCGCGGCCTCGACGGCGTCCTCGGGGGACAGGGTGCCGTTCTGGACCGCGGTGGCGACGCCGATCGCCGTGGTCGGATCCACCGGGGGACGGTCGGACGGGGTGTCGGAATCGGGCATGTCGGCTCCCCCGTCTCGCGCGTTTCGCGCCACCGCTTCCTCCTCGGCGGCTCCGGCCGTGGCGATGTCCGCCGCTAATGCCGTGCCCTCGTCGTACATGCTCGTCTTCCCCCGTCGCATCGTGTCGAAATCGGGTGATCCGCTCGTGGCCCGCAAGTTATCATTCCGGCTATTGGTCGGGGATGATGGTGCTGGGTGTGGCGGGTTCTTTGTCCGAAGATCGGAATCCACGACATCCCCGGATCGACCGTGCGGATCGACAACATCCGTGCCGAGCCAGAGGGGTGCGGACATGGCTTCTGGTTCCGACTACCGTTCCGGCGCGTACTCGGCCGGAACCGAATCGAGTGCGGTCGTCGCTTTCGCGGCGGCCTGGGACTCCGCTGCGTCGCCACCCCGCATCGCCGACTATCTGCCCGACGCCAGCACGCTGCGCCGGAGCGCGCTGTTGGAGCTGATCCGCGTCGACATGCGTCACCGGTGGCTGCGCCGCACGACCGGGGAACCGGCCACCCCGCCCAAACGACTGCGCGACTACAGCGACGAATTCCCCGAGCTCGCGGCGGCCGACCTGCCCGCCGGGCTGGTGTACGAGGAGTTCGTCATCCGCCGCCACAGCGGCGAGCGCGTGGATCCGCGCGACTGCCTGCGCGAATACCCGGATCAGGCGAGCGAACTGCGGCAGCTGCTCAATGCCGACGACGAGGACCAGAGCACCCGCCGCGCCGGGCCCGATGAATCCACCCGAGGCGATTTCGAGCTGGACGCGTCCACCCGCGGCGCCTGGCTCGACGAATCCACCCGGCTCCCGGTCGAGGCCACCACCCGCTCCGGTCCGCCGATCGACGGCGACACCACCCGGGTGCCCGACGCGAGCGAGCTGACCCAGTACGAGGACCCCTCGCAGTTGGTCGGCGACCCGGCCGACCCCACCCGCGTCACCGGCGGAGTCGCCACCCCGCCCGACACCGGCGCGCTGCTCGATCGCATCGAGATCGGCCAGCGCATCGATGATTTCGACCTGCTGACCAGTCTCGGTTCCGGGGCGTTCGCCCGCGTCTTCCTGGCCCGGCAACGCTCCTTGCAACGCTTGGTCGCGGTGAAGATCTCCGCCGACCACGGCACCGAACCGCAGACCCTGGCCCAGCTCGACCACGACTACATCGTGCGCGTCTTCGACCAGCGGCTGCTCTCGGACGTGCGCACCGAATCCGGGCGGCGGCTGCGGCTGCTGTACATGCAGTTCCTGCCCGGCGGCACCCTGCTCGGGGTGCTGCGCTGGGTGCGCGCCACCCCGCCCGCCGAACGCAGCGGGCAGCTGCTGCTGGACGCGGTGGACGCCGCCATGGAGGAGAAGGGCGAGATCCGGCCCACCGACTCCAGCGTGCGCGCCGAACTGGCCGGGCTGAGCTGGCCGGAAACCGTCGCCTGGCTGGGCCGCAGGCTGGCCGAGGCGCTGGACTACGCGGATTCGCACGGGGTGCTGCACCGCGACGTGAAGCCCGCGAACGTGCTGCTCACCGCCGAGGCGGTGCCGAAACTGGCCGACTTCAATATCAGTTTCAGCCGCAATCTGGACAGTTCCAGCCCGGTCTCCTACTTCGGTGGTTCGCTGTCCTACATGTCCCCGGAACAGCTGGAAGCCTGCCATCCGGCGGCCGCCACCAGCGCCGCCGACCTGGACACCCGGGCCGACATCTTCTCCCTGGGCGTGGTGCTGTGGGAGCTGCTCACCGGGGCAAAACCCTTCGACGACACCACCGCCGGACCCGGCGACCACGGCGACCGTACCACCCTCGAGGCCATGCTCGCCCGCCGCCGCAACGGCGTCGACACCGTGGCCCTCGACCGGGTGCCGCCCGACTGCCCGGCCGCGCTGCGCCGGGTCCTGCTCACCTGCCTCGAACCGTCCCGCGAGCAGCGCTGGAGCAGTGGCGCCATCCTCGCCTCCCAGCTCGACCTGTGCCTGGACGAACGCGCCCGCGACCTGGTCGACCCGCCGCCGCACAGTTGGCGGAAACGGATGCGGCCGTGGCTGATGCCGCTGGTCATCCTGGCCGTGGCGATCCCGAACACCCTCGCCTCGCTGTACAACATCGCGCACAATCGGGCCTTCATCATCAGCCACCTGTCCGAGTCCGCCATGCGTACCTTCGTGCTCACCACCTCGTTGGTGAACCTGGTGTTCTTCCCCCTCGGCACCGCCATCATCGCCTACCTGTGCCGCTCGGTGATCGTGGTGCCGCGCGGCCTGCGCAAAGGCCGCGAATACGACGCCGAGACGCTACGCAGAGCCCGGGCCGACGTCCTGCTGGCCGGGGAACGCATCTCCCTGGTGGTGTTCTCGCTGTGGGTGGTCGCGGGCTTCACCTTCCCGATGGTGCTGCGGATGACCGCCACCGACCTGCCGGCTCGCGGGATCGTGCACTTCCTGGTGTCGCTGGTGGTGTGCGGTGCGATCGCGGTGGCGTACCCGTTCTTCCTGGTCGCCTTCTACCTGGTGCGGTGCATCTATCCGATGTACCTGCGGCACGGGGACATCAGCGGCGAGGACGCGGTGTGGCTGCACCGGCTGGGACGACGCTGTACCACCTATCTGGCGGTGGCGGCGTCGGTGCCGCTGCTGGCGGTCGCGGGCGTGACGTTCCTGCCGCCGGAGGACATTCCCAAGGTGATCGTGGCGGTGCGCGTGCTCAGCGTCGGCGGGATCGCCGCGTTCGTGCTGATCTATGTCATCTTCCGGGCCCTCGAAGCGGACCTGGCGGCGCTGGAACGGGTGGTCGCCCCGGCCCGTTCGGTGCGCGAGACCGGCAAGGCCACGGAATCCGGCGACGCCGGTGACCCGGGTGCCGAGCCGTGAGTGAACTCTCGGCCCGAGCTCTCGCCCGCTTCGCCGCCGACTGGGAATCGACCCTGCGCGGCGACCGCCAGGAACCGCCACCCCTGGCCGGGTACCTGCCCGACGGGCGCGCGGTCCGGCTCGAGGTCCTCACCGACCTGGTCCGCGTCGATATGCGGCAGCGCTGGCGGCGCGCCGGACTGGAGAAGCGGATCGCGGAGTACCGCACGGAATTCCCGGAGATGGGAACCAGCCCGGACTTCGCGGACCTGGTGTGCGAGGAGTACCTGGCCCGCAGCCGCTTCCGGCCCCTCGACGTGGACAGCTTCACCGCCGAATACCCCGAGGTCGCCACCGAGATCCGCCGCCGCTTCACCGGCGAGACCCCGCCGCCCCCGCCACCGGTGCTGCCCGAGGGCATCGAAACCGGCCGCCGCCTCGACGATTTCGACCTGCTCACCGACCTGGGCGGCGCCGACTACAGCCGCATGTTCCTGGCCCGGCAGCGCTCCATGCAGCGGCTGGTCGCGGTCCGGGTGGAGGCGGGCGCGGACAGCGACACCGACACCGTCGCCCAGCTCGACCACCAGTACATCGTGCGTGTCTTCGACCAACGGCTGATCGCGGACGGCAGCACCGGGAAACCACTGCGACTGCTGTACATGCAGTACGTGCCCGGCGGCACCGCCGAGGGTGTGCTCACCCAACTGCGCCGCGAAGCCAAGACGGCGGGCAATGGCGGCAAAACCGGCGGCCGCGTGATCCACCGCGCCGCCCCCGCCACGAACGGGCTGCCCGACGGTGGATTGCTGCTGCGCGCCATCGATTCCGCCATGGAGGCCAAGGGCGAGAGCCGCCCGTCCGGATCACCGGTGCGGACCGACATCGCCGCCCTGAGCTGGCCCGAAACCGTGGCCTGGGTGGGGAGACGGCTCGCCGAGGCACTCGAATACGGGGAACGGCAAGGGGTGCTGCACCACGACATCCGGCCCGCCAATGTGCTGTTCACAGCCGAAGGGGTGCCGAAACTCGCGGATTTCGCACTGGGGCCGATGTATTGGAGCGCGGGCTTCATCGGGACGCGGGGCGCGACCGCGAATGGTGCTGGGGCACTGCGGTATCGGTCGCCGGAAGCGCTGCGGGCGCTGCTGGATTCGGCCGCGCCGTCACCCGGTCCGGCCAGCGACATCTACTCGCTCGGTGTGGTGCTGTGGGAAATGCTCACCGGCACACTGCCGTTCGACGATCCCGAGGCCGGGGCCGACGCTGGACACGACACCACCGCCGAACCGGGGGCCGGGGCCGAGCGTCGGACCACCCCCGACCCCGGGACCGTGGTCGAGCGCGGGCCCGGAACCGAACGGGGGACCGGTGCTGATCAGCGGGCCGGAGTCGAGCTGGAACCCGCGGCCGAGCCGGTAGCCACCGCCGAAGCGGAGGTCGGGACCGGGGTCGAGGCCGTGCGGGCGATGCTGGCCCGCCGCATGGCCGGGGTGCCCGCGGCGGCGTTGGACAACCTGCCGCCGGATACTCCCGCCACCCTGCGGCGCGTGTTGCTGGAATGTCTGCGCCCCGACGCGTCCCGGCGCTGGCAGAGCGGTGGTCAGCTGGCCGGGCAGCTGGATCTGTGCCTGGATCCCGATGCCCGGGATCTGATCGACCCGCCCGCGCACAGTCTGTGGGCGCGGTTGCGGAGCTGGCCGGTGCCGATCGCGATGCTGTGCGTGGGTCTGCCGAACGCACTGGCCAGTTGGTTCAACATCCGGATCAACAAGAGCCTCATCGTGGACGAGCTGTCGGGGCCGGACCAGAGCCGGTTCGAACAGGTGGCGCTGATCAACAATCTGGCAGCCTTCCCGGTGGCCGCGCTGCTGCTGTTGTGGCTGGCGCGGCGGCCGTTGACGGTCTCGTATCGGCTGGGCCGCGGGCACGAGTACACCCCGGATCAGCTGGCCCGTGCCCGCGCCGACACCCTGCTGCTCGGGGAGCGGGTGGTGTGGGTGCCGTTCGCGTTGTGGCTGATAGCCGGAATCGCGTGGCCGCTGGCGCTGGCCGGAGCGGGAGCGCGCCTGCCGCACATGGCTTTCGCGCACTTCTTCACCGCGCAGGTGGTGTGCGCGACCATCGCGCTGGCCTATCCGTTCTTCCCGATCATGGTGTATTCGGTGCGGTCGCTGTATCCGCAGCTATTGGCGCGCGGTTCGGTGGGGCACGAGGATCGGCGGCAGCTGGCGGCGCTGGTGCGGCGCAGCAATTTCTATCTGGCCGCGGCGGCGTCGGTGCCGCTGCTGGGTGTGGCGTCGGTGACCTTCGTGGCGACCGACGATCTGGGGTTGGTGATCGTGCCGCTGCGCATCCTCAGTGTGGGCGGGGTGCTGGCGTTCGCGGTGATCTACCGGTTGTCACGAATGCTGGAAGCCGATCTGGGAGCGCTGGTTCGCGCCATTCCCGAAGACGGGCACTGATTCCCCGTAGGCTCGTGGGGTGGCGATACGTGGCAGTGTCGAAACCTCCTTGGCGGAGTTGGCGGCGCGTGTCCGCCGGCGTGCTGAAGGTCATTCCGGTCGGTTTCTGCTGGGGATCGCGGGCCCGCCCGGTGCGGGCAAATCCACCCTCGCCCGCGGCATCCGCGACGAACTGAACCTCGCCGCCGGGACCGCCATCGCCGAGGTCGCGCCCATGGACGGCTTCCACCTCACCAACGACCGGCTGCGCGCCGCCGGAGTCCTGGACCGCAAGGGCGAACCGGAGACCTTCGACGCCGAAGGCTATGTGGCGCTGCTCCGAGCGCTCCGCGACGCCGCCCCCGGCGCCGCCGTGCCCTGGCCCACCTACGACCGCGACCTGCACGAACCGGTGCCCGGCGGCGTCGTCTTCGACCACCACAGCATCGTCGTCACCGAAGGCAACTACTTGCTCCTCGACGACCGCGCCCACCCGGGCTGGGCCGCCGTCCGCCCCCAGCTCGACGAGGCCTGGTACCTGGACGTGCCGCGCCCGATCATCGAACAGCGCCTGCTGCGCCGACATATTCGCGGCGGCCGCACCCCCGCGGCCGCCCGCGACAAGGTGACGAACAGCGACCTGCGCAATGCGGTCCTGGTCGAATCCACCCGCGGCCGAGCCGATCTGGTGCTCCGCAAAGCAGGTCGTGGCTACCGCATCGACTGAGTGGTTACCGCCCCGGCCGAGTATCGAAGTGCCGCATCCATTCCCGGGTGCCGAGGTAGCGACACGAGGCGCCGGCCACGACGGCCGCCTCGCGCAGGGCCGCCGGGAATTCCGCGCCGCGTTCATGGAAGTGGCAGAACGCGCCGTGCAGGATGTCGCCCGCCCCGAGCGTATCGATCGCGGGCTCGGCGGGAACCCGGATCTCACCGCGGCCGCCCGGCATCGAATAGCGGATCGGGCCGCCGCCCCCGGTGACCGCCACCAGTGCCGGGCCCACCGCGTGCAGGTGGTCGAAGAGCTCGTCCGCCGAATCCGCCGCTACCCCAGGCGGAGTGAAGGCACTCGAGCAGATCGCGATATCCACGACGGGCAGCAGTTCGGCATGTACCGGTCGCCAGCGTCCGGCATCGAGCACCACCGGCACGCCCGCGTCGCGAGCCGCCGTCGCGAGCCGCACGGCATGGTCGGGATAGTGGCCGTCCACCAGCAGCAGTGACGCGTTCGCGACCGTGTCGGCCGTCGAGTCGTCGAGACCCGGATGGATCCGCGAGCCGTCCAGCGACACGATGGTCCGGGTGGCCGCTTCGGTGGCGACGATGATCGAGGACACCGGCGGTTGCTGATCACCGTCCGGGGTGAGGTCCACGGCGGTGACGCCGTGCTGCCGCAGATCACCCCGGATCAGTTCCGCCAGTGGGTGTTTCCCCAGCGCGGTGACCAGCGCGGGGTGTGCGCCGGACAGGAACGCGTAGGCGACCGCCGCATTGGCGGCCGGTCCGCCCGCGCCGAGGAACAGGTCGGCGGCCTGGGTCTTGGAGTCCTCGGCGGGATACCGGTCGACGGCATAGGCGAGATCCAGTGTCGACAATCCGGCGAAAACCGCACTCCTGCTTCCCATGCCGCCGACCCTACGGCGAGCTAGTCGCGCACCCGGTGCTCGTACGCCTTGCGCGCGTCGCCGTCCACGTCGTCGAGGAAGGCGGTCTGCGAGCCCAGCGCCCGCCCGATGGCGTCACCCACGGCCTGCGGCAGCAGCCCCACGGCCTGTGCGATGATCCCCGCCACCGCGGTGACGCGCGCCTTCGCCCTGGGCGCCACGATCAGCTTGGCGATGGCGTCGGCGATCTCCTCCGGTTCGGCCGCGCGCATCAGCTTGGGCAGTGAAACCCCGGAGCCCAGTTCGGTTTTGGTGAGCGTAGGCAGCACCGAGGAGAACTCGAGTCCGGTGCCCCGGTACTCCTCGCGCAGGGTGTCGGTGAAGCCGAGCACCGCGTGCTTGCTGGCGTTGTAGGTGGCCAGGCCGGGAATGTGGCTCTCGCCCGCCAGCGACGCGATATTGATGACGTGCCCGCGGCCGCGCGGCAGCATGCGGGCGATGGCCAGTTTGGAGCCGAGGATCACGCCGTACACATTGATGTCGAGGATGCGGCGGGTGATCTGGTCCGGCTCGTCCACCACGCGCCCGGTGGGCATGATCCCGGCATTGTTGATCAGCACGTCGATCGGGCCGAGGCGGCGTTCCACCTCGTCGAGGAAGCCCTCGAAGGACTGCTGGTCGGTGACGTCCAGCTTGTCGTAGACGTCGAAATCCCGTGCCGCGCCGGACTCTTTGACGGTGGTCTCGTCGATGTCGCCGATGGCGATCTTCGCGCCGAGCGCCTGCAGCGCGGTGGCGGTGGCCAGGCCGATGCCGCGCGCGCCGCCGGTGATCACCACGACCTTGCCGGCGATGGTTCCGAAGTCGGTCATCACAGCCCCCGCACGGTCTTGACGATGGCGGGCACGTTCAGGCGCCGCAGCCCGCGGGTGCCAGCGGCCCGCATGGCGCTCATGGCGAACATCAGCTTGGGCGGCGAATACGGGAACCACAGCGGTTCCTTGGTCATGGTGGGCAGGATCGGCTTGGTGATGGCCTGCTGGCGGCAGTACTTGCGCACGCCGTTGGGGCCGCCCCAGCGCGCGCCGGTGCCGGACAGGCCCCAGCCGCCCATGGGCAGCGCGAAGCTGAACATATTGGCGAACACGTCGTTGATGTTGACCGCGCCCGCGTTCAGCTGGCGCGCAACGCGTTCGGCGCGATCGTTGTCGCTCGACCACACCGACGCGGACAGGCCGTAGATCGAATCATTGGCCAGCCGAATGGCTTCCGCCTCGTTGGCGACCTTCATGACCGGCAGCGTGGGGCCGAAGGTCTCCTCGGTCATGCAGGTCATGGTGTGGTCCACGTCGGCGAGCACGGTCGGCTCGAACAGCGTGCCGACGCCGGTCCGTTTGCCGCCGGTGGTGATTCGCGCACCCGCCTCGACGGCCTCCTCGACGTGGCGCTGGACGATCCGGGCCTGGTTCTCGTTGGCCAGCGCGCCCATGTCGTACTGCGGCTTGCGGCCGTCCACGCCCTGGCGGACCTCCTTGACCGCGGCGGTCAGCTTCGCCAGGAACTCGTCGTACACAGCGGCTTCCACGTACACGCGCTCCACCGAGATACAGACCTGTCCGGCGTTGAACAGCCCGCCGAAGGCGATGCCGTGCGCCGCCCGGTCCAGGTCGGCGTCGGCCAGCACGATGGCCGGGTCCTTGCCGCCGAGCTCCAGGCTGAACGGGATCATCCGCTCGGTGCAGGCCGCGGCGATCTTGCGGCCGGTGGCGGTGGAACCGGTGAACTGGATGTAGTCGGCGTTGCCGACCACGGCCGCGCCGGTCTCGCCCGCGCCGGTGACGACCTCGAACACCGGGGGCGCGCCGATCTCACGCCAGCCGCGCGCCAGTTCGACGGCCGAGAGCGGGGTCACCTCGGAGGGCTTGAGGATGACCGCCGCGCCCGCGGCCAGCGCCGGGATCACGTCGATGACCGGCATGGCCAGCGGGAAGTTCCACGGGGTGATCACGCCGACCACCGGGTACGGGCGGAAGACGGTGGTGAGCTGCTTGACCCGGGCCAGCGGGCTGTGCGGCGAAGGGTGTTCGTCGGCAAGGAATTTCGCGGCCCGGCGGGCGTAGTAGCCGGTGAGGTCGACCGAGAAGGCCGGGTCGATGAGTGAGTCCACGCGGGCCTTGCCGGTCTCGGACTGCAGCACGTCGGCCAGGTGGTCGGTGTTGTCGACCAGCCAGTCCTGGAGCTTGAGCAGCCACTGCTTGCGGCCGTCGGGGCCCAGGGCCTCCCAGGCGGGCTGGTGCGCGCGCAGCTCGCGGACCTTGGTCGCGACGGTGTCGGCCGAGTCGATCGGGACCGTCCCGGCGAGCGCCCCGGTCGCGGGATTGCGGACCTCGAGCTCGGTGGCCGGTGCCGGGGCCTCGGGCTGCGGGGCGGCCTTGGTCGCGGTCCCGGCTGCCTTGCGGGTCCCGGTCTTGCGAGCGGTGCCCGCTGCGGGTTCGGTATTGGTCACGATGTGCCTCTCCCCATGCGCTACGTTGCGATGGCGAGCTGTGTGCCAGCTCACCGGACTATGATCGTGACACAATTTCGCGAGCCCATGCTTGGCCAATCGGGTCAATAGTTCCGGTCGGTTTTGTGCTCGGAGTACAACCCCCGGAGGTGCCCCCGTGACGACGACGCCGAACAGCGCCGAGATCCGGCGATGGATCGCCGATTTCGTCGCCGAGACCCTGCCCGCAGAAACCCTCGAACAGGTCGTCACCCGCCTCGACAACGCGATCATCGCCCGCATCCCCGAACTGTGCGACCGCGATATGCGCCGCGACCTGGCCGCCAGCAGTCGCGCCCACGCCGTCGCCGTGCTCAGCGGCCTCACCCAGGACCGCTTCGACTACCCGGTCCCCGAGGAAGCCCACGCCTTCGCCCGCACCGTCGCCCGCCGCGGCTACGACGTGCGCCTGCTGCTGCGCGTCTACCACTTCGGGCAGGAAGCCTGCATCGACTACATGACCGAGGTGCTCGAACAGCGGCAACTACCGCGCGATATCGAAAGATCGCTGCTGCTACGGCTTTTCGACCGCACCACGCGCTGGGTCAGCACCTCGGTCGAAACCCTCACCGACACCTACATGGCCGAACGCGAACGCGGCCTGCGCGCCGCTCTCACCCAGCGCGCCGAGATCGTGCGCAGCCTGCTCGACGGGGCCGACGTGGACACCGAGAGCGCCTCGGCCCGGCTCGGATATCGGCTCGGGCAACGGCATCTGGCGCTCGTGGTGTGGACCGACGAGGATGCCGCGCCGTTGCCGTCCGACGGCAGCGGCGAGGCGGTGGGCCGGCTCGACCGGATCGTGGCCCGATTCGCGGGCACGCTCGGCAACGGCAGCCTGCTCACCGTGCCCTCCGGCGCGGCCGCGCTGTGGGCCTGGATCGGCGTGGACGGTGACGGAGCGTCCGGCCCGGCGATTCCCGGGCCGGACGATCCGGTGTGGTCGGTGGACGCGCCCGTGCGCGTGGCGGTCGGCGTGCCCGCCACGCACACCGCCGGATTCCGGGCCAGCCACCGCGAGGCGGTCGCGGCCCGGCAGGTCGCCGAACGGGCCCGGCCCGATACGCCGCGGGTGCTGCACTACTCGGAGGTGGAGGTCGCCTACCTGACGGGAACCGACGAGGCCGCGATGCGATCGCTCATCGAACGGGAACTGGGCGCACTGGCCGCGCCCGACCCGCAGTCGGCGCGATTGCGCGAAACCTTGCATGCCTATCTCCGAGCCCGGCGCAGCCCCGACGCGGCCGCGAAAATGCTCGGCGTGCACAAGAACACGGTGCGATACCGCGTTCAGCGCATAGAAGAACTACTCGGTCACTCACTCGACCAGCGCGGACCTCGGCTGGAGATCGCGCTCGACTGCGTGGCGGTGTACGGCGTGTGATTCGGCGAGCCTCAGCTGGCCTCCTCCGCGATGGCCTCCCGGGCGGCCCGGCGACGGGTGGGCGCTTCGCCCTCCGAGGCCCGGCGTTCCGGTAATTCGGCCAGCAATTGGGTAGTGGCGGCGGCGATTGCCGCGACCGCCTTGTCCACCGCGGTCTTGGTGGCTGTCGTCAATCCCGACACCCCGCCGACTTTCCGCACGTATTCCTGTGCGGCGGCATAGATTTCCTGCTCGGTGGCGGCCGGTGTGAGCCCGCGCAGCAGGGTGATGTTCCCACTCATGCCCCCAGAGGTTAGCGTCGGATTACCCGCTGTGACAGGGCAAGATTCAGACAATTGCGTGACTGTGTCGTGCCGGGTCGCCGGAATTACGGACCGAATGGTTTGCCGATTATTCGCACCCGCCGCGACGGGTGTGGCAGACGCGATCGGCGAATAGGCGGCCACTCCAAGATCGATGGGGAACAATCGGGTTATGCCCGCCCGCGACGTACCCACGCTGACCACATTTCCCTATCCGGAGCTGGACCAGCGCGAAGACGATCATTGGTCCGGTGCGCAGGTCTCGGACGACGAACTGCGCGCACTGGCGCTCGGCGGCTTCTATTCAGCGCGCTGGGACGCCTTCCACGACGCGCTGCTGCTCGGACCCGAACGGGACCACCCCTTGGGTGATCGCCGCGAACTTGCCATCGACACCCTCACCGGCGCCTGGGGCATCACCGACGGCACCGAGGCCATGGCCTCGATGGAACAACTGCTCGACGGCATGCACGGCCCGCTCTACGCGCTCGTGCATCCGCTCGTCATGGCGGCCATCAACTCCCCTGAACGCGACCGCTTCGGCGAACGCGCGGATCGTCATCGCGCCTTCCTACGCCAGGTCGGATCTTTCCGCGGCATGGAGAATCCCGAAGCCCTGGTCCGCGATTACGACATCTGGTCGCAGGCCATCAAACTCGGTCTCACCGATCACCTGGTCCGCCCGCTGCCCACCGATATCCAGGCCTGGGATCTGGCCCGCGTGGTGGCCGTCGCCCGCATGGCCTACACCGCCGGCTACCTCGACGCCGACGTCGCCTGGGACTACCTGATGCGGGCCCTGCCCCCGGCTCAGCGCAAATACCGGAACTGGCGGCAATTCGGCGACGCCTACCTGGCGGGGTGGACCTACTGGCAGGCCTGCGAGGACCTCGCAGAACTGAAATCCGGCGGCGTGGACCGGCGGATGGAATTGCTACGCCTGTGGATGCGGCCGACCAGCCCGTGGCGGCGGATCACGCTGCAGCCGGACGAATGACATCCCCGGTTTGGGGGCCATTCGCCCCCAAACCCGTGCCGCGGTCCGGCGGTGCCGATCAGTCCGGCAGGGATCGGAGAATTCCGCGACCGTAACGCTGGAACTGCGCGTCGTCGACCATGCCGAGCGAATGCCGCTCGACCAGCAATTCCCACTCCGAGTACAGCTTGGCCACGCCCGGATCGGCCGGCCCGGCCGCACCGTCGGCGACCTCGCGCTGAATGGCGAAATTCAACGCGCCCGCGACCCGATCGGTATCGGCGCGATCGGTGCCGAGGAAATTCCAGATCAGATTGCCGTCACTGACCTCGAAACCGTATTCACCCGGCGCCGAGTCCGCCGCGTCCTCGTCGTCGGTGGTGCGAGCCCACAGCAGGGTCGCGATCGGCAGCTCGTGGGCGAAACGCTTGCCTATGCCGAGGGCCACGAAGATCAGCCGCGTGGTGGTGACCGCGAGCAGGCCGGTGGCCTTGGGCGCGGGCGCCTGCGCGGTGACCAGGGCGGTCTCCAGCACGTACTCGCCGGGCGTGACGAACCGCTGCAATGCCGCGATCGCGGGCTTGGCGTCCCGCTTGGGAGCCATGCGCCGCACCGCGCGGTCCACGTCGGCGCGGGCGGGTCCGCTGCGGCCCCAGGAGGGCGCGGGCGGGGTCAGATCGGGGGCGGCCACGTCCAGCCGCTGGGTGGCCAGAATCTGGTTGTTGATCCGCTCGACGATGACGGTCGCGGCGGGCACATCGTGTTCGGCGATGAGCACCGGCAGCGGGGTCCGGTCGGCGGGGACTCCGGTCAGGACCGGGGTGGGGTAGCGGAGATAGATCTCGATGACGACGGCGTCATCGGCGCGCCGGTTCAAACGCACCTTCAGCAGGTCGCTCACCGGCACGTCGAGCACGCGCTCGCCGTCCGTTCCAGGCCGCAGCACCGTCAACCGCCCGTTGCCATGACGCACAATCGCCGTGGGTGTCCGTAGCTCGACTATGTCCATACCCCCTGCGCTCTGTTGTGTCGCCACTCACGATGTAACGACCATGCCATGATTGTGACCACGAGGTCCGACACCAGGGGGTGATCGAACCGACGTGTTGCCGCAAGTGGTCGGGGAACCACCCGCGTTCTCCAGCCGTTTACCTGTTGAACTGCACTAGCTGCCGAACTGCGCGATGTAACGACTAGACCGTACGCGGTACCGTGGCATGTCCGCATCCGTTCGCCGGAACGGGCGTGCCCCGAAAGCACAGCAGGCAACCGGATACACCCCCCGGAAAGGACTGGCCTCCGGCCGACGCTCTATGACCCGCAAGAATGTGTTCCGCAACCTGGCCATAGTCGCGGGCTTTCTGCTCGTGATCTGGTTGGTCAGCTATTTCAGCAACGACACGCGCGGCTGGCATAGCGTCGATACTTCGGTGGCGCTGTCCCAGCTGCAGGACAAGCAGAATGTCGAATCGGTTCAGATCGACGACAAAGAACAGCAGCTGCGCATCACGCTGAAGAATCCCACCGACGCGACCAAGGGCGAGACCAAGCTGCTCGCCAAGTATCCGGGCGGCGGTGAGGTGTCCGCCCAGATGTTCAAGGCCGCGCAGGATTCCGGCGCCAAGGTGAACACCTCGGTCAAGCAGGACTCGTGGCTGAGCCAGATCCTGCTCTTCATGCTGCCCATGGTGATCCTGTTGGGCCTGTTCATCTTCGTGATGTCGCGCATGCAGGGCGGCGGCCGGGGCGGCATGATGGGCTTCGGCAAGTCGAAGGCCAAGCTGCTGTCGAAGGACATGCCCAAGACCACGTTCCAGGATGTGGCGGGCGCCGACGAGGCCATCGAAGAGCTCGAGGAGATCAAGGACTTCCTGCAGCAGCCGGCGCGGTACCAGGCGCTGGGCGCGAAGATCCCCAAGGGCGTGCTGCTCTACGGCCCGCCCGGCACCGGAAAGACGTTGCTGGCCAAGGCCGTTGCCGGTGAGGCGGGCGTGCCGTTCTTCACCATCTCCGGTTCGGACTTCGTCGAGATGTTCGTCGGTGTCGGCGCCTCCCGCGTGCGTGACCTGTTCGATCAGGCCAAGCAGAACAGCCCCTGCATCATCTTCGTCGACGAGATCGACGCGGTCGGCCGCCAGCGCGGCGCGGGTCTGGGCGGCGGTCACGACGAGCGCGAACAGACCCTGAACCAGCTGCTGGTCGAGATGGACGGCTTCGGAGAGCGCACCGGCGTCATCATCATGGCGGCCACCAACCGGCCCGACATCCTGGACCCGGCGCTGCTGCGTCCGGGCCGTTTCGACCGGCAGATCCCGGTCGGCAACCCGGACCTCAAGGGCCGCCGCGCGATCCTGGCCGTGCACTCCAAGGGCAAGCCGATCTCGCCGGAAGCCGACCTGGACGGTCTGGCCAAGCGCACCGTCGGCATGTCGGGCGCGGATCTGGCGAACGTCATCAACGAGGCCGCGCTGCTCACCGCGCGAGTGCACGGCACCGTGATCACCGGTGCGGCCCTGGAGGAGTCGGTCGACCGCGTCATCGGCGGCCCCCGCCGCAAGTCGCGGGTGATCAGCGAGCACGAGAAGAAGATCACCGCCTACCACGAGGCCGGTCACACCCTGGCGGCCTGGGCGATGCCCGATATCGAGCCCGTCTACAAGGTCACCATCCTGGCCCGCGGCCGCACCGGCGGCCACGCCATGACCGTGCCCGAGGACGACAAGGGCCTGATGACCCGCTCGGAGATGATCGCCCGCCTGGTGTTCGCCATGGGTGGTCGCGCGGCCGAGGAACTGGTGTTCCACGAGCCGACCACGGGTGCGTCGTCCGATATCGACCAGGCCACCAAGACCGCGAAGGCCATGGTCACCGAGTACGGCATGAGCGCCCGCCTGGGCGCGGTCCGCTACGGCCAGGAGCAGGGCGACCCGTTCCTGGGCCGGTCCATGGGCATGGGTTCGGACTACTCGCACGAGGTGGCCCGCGAGATCGACGAGGAGGTGCGCAACCTCATCGAGGCCGCGCACACCGAGGCCTGGTCGGTGCTCAGCGACTACCGCGACGAGCTGGACTCGCTGGCCACCGCGCTGCTGGAACGCGAGACCCTGCACCGCAAGGACCTCGAGACCATCCTCGCCACCGTCGAGAAGCGGCCGCGCATCACGGCTTTCAACGATTTCGGTGAGCGCAAGCCCTCCGACCGCCCGCCGGTGAAGACGCCGCGCGAGCTGGCCGCCGAGCGCGGTGAGCCGTTCCCGGAGGAGGAGTCGCGTCCGGCGCAGCCCGCCAACGGGTACCCGGATCCGGCCTACGCCGGGGCGCAGCCGCAGTACGGCGTCGGCTATCCGGCCCCCGCGCCGCAGGGCTACCCGGCGGCGCCGCAGGCTCCGGCCTACCCCCGCCACGGCACGCCCACCCACGGTTCGCGTCCGGACTACGGCGCTCCGGCCGGCTGGTCCGCGCCGGGCTGGCCGCCGCAGGAGGACGAGGGTCAGGCCCCGCAGCCGCGCGGCGCGTACGGCGGCTGGGCGCCTGCGGGTAACCAGCGGTATCAGCCGGGCGGTCAGTACCAGCCGGGCTATCAGCAGCCGGAGTCCCCGGCCGCGCCGCCCGCCGCCGGGAATGACGAGGACGAGAAGAACGGTTGGGACGGACCGAACGGTCGTCGCTGACCACGGTCCCGATACGCTCTAGGGGTTCGCGGCCCGGCTCGGGCGAGTTCGTTCGCGGGGCGATTGCCCACGCGAAGGGACTCGCCCGAGTGGCACGGCGACCGCGTCCAGGCCGCGTGTGTATGTGCGGCAAGTCAACACAGGAGGTATCGATTGTCGGCCACCAACAATCGTGTCGTATCCGCCCCGATCGCGCTCGGCACCGGTCGGCAGTTCGATCAGGAGCGTGCCGAGGCCGCTGTCCGCGAACTGCTGATCGCGGTCGGCGAGGACCCGGACCGTCCCGGTCTCGCCGATACCCCGGCCCGGGTGGCCCGGGCCTACCGCGAGATGTTCGCCGGCTTGTTCACCGATCCGTCCGACGTCCTCAACACCACGTTCGAGGAAGGGCACCAGGAACTGGTGCTGGTGCGCGACATCCCCATGTACTCGACCTGTGAACACCATCTGGTGGCGTTCCACGGCGTCGCGCACGTCGGCTACATCCCCGGCCCGCACGGCCGGGTGACCGGTCTGTCCAAGCTGGCCCGTCTGGTCGACCTCTACGCCAAGCGCCCGCAGGTGCAGGAGCGGCTCACCTCCCAGATCGCCGACGCGGTGATGGAGAAGCTGGATCCGCGCGGCGCGATCGTGGTGATCGAGGCCGAGCACCTGTGCATGGCGATGCGCGGCATCCGTAAGCCGGGCGCGTCCACCACCACCTCGGCCGTGCGCGGCATGCTGCAGAGCAATGCCTCCTCGCGCGCCGAGGCCCTGGACCTCATTCTCCGAAAGTGAGCGGGCTGACCATGGCCGAGAGTGGTACGCGGGGGGCCGAATTGGTTGTTCCTCGTGGGGGCCGCTCGTGCGTGGTCATGGGCGTCGTGAACGTCACCAGCGATTCGTTCTCCGACGGCGGCCGCTACCTGGATCCGGGTCTGGCGGTGGCGCACGGGCTCGAGCTGTACGGGATGGGCGCGGACATCGTCGATGTCGGCGGTGAGTCGACGCGGCCGGGCGCTATCCGGATCGATCCGGAAACCGAAGCGGCGCGGGTGGTTCCGGTGATCCGGGAGCTGGCCGCGGCGGGTGTGCCGACCAGCGTGGACACCATGCGGGCCGATGTGGCCGCGGCGGCGATCGCGGCGGGCGTGACCATGGTCAACGACGTGTCCGGCGGTCGCGCCGACGCGAACATGGTGAAAGTGGTCGCGGAGTCCGGGATTCCGTGGATCCTCATGCACTGGCGCGCCGAGGCGGACTACCGGCACTCCGGGCCCGCCGAGCAGTACGACGACGTGGTGTCGAAGGTGTGGGAGGAACTCAACGCCCAGGTCGAGTTCGCGCTCGCCGGCGGCGTCGCCCGGGAGCAGCTGGTGCTGGATCCGGGTCTGGGCTTCGCCAAGAACGCCGACCACAACTGGGAGTTGCTGGGCGGCTTGTTCTATCGCATGACCGAGATGATGGACGCCGGGATCCCGATCCTGATCGGGGCCTCCCGCAAGCGTTTCCTCGGCGCGCTGCTGGCCGAGGGCGAGACCCCGCGTCCGCCCGACGGCCGCGAGGTGGCCACGGCCACGATCTCCGCGCTGGCCGCCGAGCACGGCGCGTGGGGCGTGCGGGTGCACGACGTGCGGTCGTCTCTGGACGCGATTTCGGTGGTGGACGCCACCACCCGGGCCGCGCGGCGGCTGCGGGAGCGGTATCGGCGGGAAGCGGGGCAGCGGCAGTGAGCGGGGACCGGATCGAATTGCGCGGCCTGCGCGTCTTCGGCCACCACGGGGTGTTCGACTTCGAGAAGCGCGACGGCCAGGAGTTCGTCGTGGATCTCACGCTGTGGACCGACTTCTCGGCCGCCGCGAAATCCGACGACATCGCCGACACGATCCATTACGGCGAACTCGCCGAGCAGGTGGTGGCCATCGTGGCGGGCGAGCCGAAGGACCTGATCGAGACGGTGGTCTCGAACATCGCCGACGAGGTGATGGCCGATTCCCGCATCCAGGCGCTGGAAGTGGTGCTGCACAAGCCTTTCGCGCCGATTCCGCATACCTTCGAAGACGTCCGGGTAGTCACGTCCCGCCGGCGCGCAGCAGACCCTGAGGGAGCGGAGGAGTAGCGGTGACCCGCGTAGTCCTGTCCATCGGATCCAATCTCGGCGACCGGCTGGCGCATCTGCGCAGTGTCGTGGAGGCCCTGGGCCCGCGCCTGGTGGCGGTCTCGTCGGTCTACTCGACGCCGCCCTGGGGCGGGGTGCCGCAGCAGGACTACCTGAATGCCGTCCTGGTGGCCGACGATCCGGCGTTGGAGCCCTCGGACTGGCTACGCCTGGGCCAGGAGCTGGAGCAGGCGGCGGGCCGGGTCCGGGAAGTCCGCTGGGGCGCGCGCACTCTCGACGTGGACGTGGTGTCCGCCGAGCAGCGCCGCCGCGACGGCCGGACCGTGGTGCGCAGTCTGGATCCGGTGTTGACGCTGCCGCACCCGCAGGCGCATCACCGCGCGTTCGTGCTGGTGCCGTGGCTCGAGGTGGAGCCGGACGCGGAACTGGAGGCGGCCGGGGCGCAGCGCTCGCTGCGAGAGTGGCTGTCCGCCTTGGACGGCGCCGAGGTGCTGGGCGTGCGCCGCACCGAGTTGACGCTGGGCTGGACGCCGCGGTGAAGCCGACTCGCATTCTCGATCTGTGCGCGAACGTGCTGCTGGCCGCGGTGGTGGCGTGGATCGCCACCAATGTGGCGTACTCCAGCTTCCCGCCGATCTCGGTGTTCTCGGGCGCGTCGCTGCTGCCGGTGGCGCTGCTGGAGGTGGTGCTGGCCTTCGTGATTCGGCAGCGTAAGGACAACCACGGGATCGGTCCCGGTTCGGGGCAGCTGCATCCGATCACGGCGGCCCGCGCGGTGGCGCTGGCCAAGGCGTCGGCGCAGGTGGGCTCGCTGGTGGGCGGGATCTGGCTGGGTTTCCTGGTGTGGCTGGCCATGCATTCGGATCTGCGTGCGGCGACGGCGGATACGCCGGGCGCGGTGGTGGGTCTGGTCAGCGGTATCGCGCTGGTCGGGGCGGCGTTGTGGCTGGAGTATTGCTGTCGCGCGCCCATCGAGCCGCCTGACGAGGCGGCTACTTCATAGCTAACGGAATGACGCTCTTCATCGCCAAGGTCGAGGACGTGCCCGGAAGATCACGCTACGCTGGCGGACATGGTTTCACCCTCCCGTAGCAGTGCTTCCCGTCGCCGCCGGGAGGATGCGGGAAAGTTCTTCACCGGCTTTCTGCTTCTCCTCGGACTGGTTGCCAGCGTTTTCCTGGTCTTCAGCGACAACCTCCACCTGATCCGGGTGGGCCTGGTCGCGGCGCTCTGGGCGGCCGCCATCGGCGCCCTCGCCGCCACCCGTTATCGCAGGGAGGCGGCCGTCGACAAGGCGAAAGTGGGCGACCTCCAGAAGGTCTACCAACTGCAGCTGGAACGCGAGGTTGCTGCCCGCCGCGAATACGAGCTGGGCGTGGAGACCCGGGTCCGCCACGAGGTCGGCGCGGACGCCGCGGAAATGGCCGCGCTGCGCGCCGAACTGACGGTCCTGCGCGAGAGCCTGCAGCGCCTCTTCGACGGCGACCTGCCCTCCGAGCGCCCCGCCCTGCGGGCCGATGCCGTTCGCGTCCAAGAACTTCCGGGTGGCGACACGGTGACGGCTCCGGAAGCGGCGAATGATAACTGGCCGAACGCGGACCCCTGGGACCCGTGGTCGTCGCCCGATCAGGCCGAGGACGAGGACGATCCGCGCGCCCGCATCGCCCCCAAATTCGACCCCTCCCACCCCGAGCCCCCGGCCTTCGCCACTCCCTTCGACGACCCGGTCACCGCCGAAACCTCGATCATCACCGACGCCATGCGCCAGGACTACGAGGCCGAACGCGCCGCCGACCCGGCTTCCGAGCCCCCGGCCGCCGAGCCGGAGGCCCCCGCCGCCACGGCCGCAACTCCGGAGCCCGAACCCGCCACCAACGGCCACGCCACCGAGAACGGCAACGGCGGTGCCGCCACCCCGGTCCCCCGCCTGGCCCCCGAGCCCGCCGCCGCGGTCCCCGTCGGCCGAGCCACCTCCCGCCGCCGTCGTCGCGACGACAGCGGCGACCCCGAAGGCACCCAGCGCCTCTCGGTCGCCGAGATCATGGCGAACCTGAAGTCGGAGAGCAGCAACTAGAGCGGTCCTCCCCTGAGGGGTGTCGGGGCGTGGCCCCCGCGAGTCTCTTGGGGGTTCGGGGGCGAAGCCGGGCCGCGGGGAGGCGGAGGCCCGGGTTGCGAGAGTTGCCTATCCCACACTGGGTAGCTCTGGCGAATCGGCGGCGATATTCTCGCTCTCGTAACGTCCGGTACCCGCATGGCGGGACTGGAACGACTTTCGAGAGGACGAAGTGACCTCGGACAAGGATGTCTGCGGGACCGATCCTGCGCCTGCACGGTTGACGGTGGGAATCGTCTCGGCGGGACGCGTCGGCTCAGCACTGGGCGTGGCACTGGAGCGTGCCGGCCATGTCGTTTTCGGGGTGTCCGCGATTTCGGACGCCTCGGTGCGGCGTGCCACTACGCGCCTGCCGGATTCCCACATCCTGCCGGCCGAGGAGGTGGCGGCCCGCAGTGAACTGCTGGTTCTCGCCGTTCCGGACAGCGAGTTGCCCGGTCTGGTCGCGGGTTTGGCGGCCGCGCGCGCGGTGCGCTCGGGCACGATCGTGGTGCACACCTCGGGTGCGAACGGTGTCGGAGTGCTCGCGCCGTTGACCGAGCTGGGCGCGTTGCCGTTGGCGATTCACCCGGCCATGACGTTCACCGGGCACGACGAGGATGTGGCCCGGCTGGCGAACGCCTGCTTCGGCGTGACCGCCGCGGACGACATCGGCTACGCCATCGCGCAGTCGCTGGTGATCGAGATGGGCGGCGAGCCGGTGCGGGTGGCGGAGGAGAACCGCACCCTCTATCACGCGGCTCTGGCGCATGGCAGCAACCATCTGGTGACCCTGATCGTGGACGCGGTGGAGGCGCTGCGCGCGGCCCTGTCCGGTCCGGGTCTGCTGGGTCAGCAGATCGTGGACGATCAGCCGAACGGCCTGGCCGAGCGTGTGCTCGCCCCGCTGGCCTCGGCGGCTCTCGACAATGCCCTGCGCCGCGGCCCGGCCGCGTTGACCGGTCCTGTCGCCCGCGGTGACGTGGCCGCGGTGGCCGCGCACCTGGAGGCTTTCGAGGCGCTGGATCCGCGCCTGGCCGCCGGCTATCGCGCCCAGTCGCTGCGCGCGGCCGAGCGTGCCCGCACCGATCCCGCTCTCATCGATCTGTTGGAAGGACCCCGGCCGGGCGGTCAGGGCCGGCGGCGGCGAAGCGAAACCACGGAGGCCCCCGACCGGCCGGAGAAAGGACACTGATGGACCCCAAGCTGATCGGAACGTACAAGCGCGGCGAGCTGACCGTGCACCACGATCCGGCCGTCATGACCAAGGTCGTGAAGGCGTTGCGTTCGGTGGGCCGCCGGGTCGCGCTGGTGCCGACCATGGGCGCGCTGCACGAAGGCCATCTGGAGCTGGTGCGGCTGGCGAGGGTCACCAACACCACCGTGATCGTGTCGATCTTCGTGAATCCGCTGCAGTTCGGCGCGAACGAGGATCTCGACAAGTACCCGCGCACCCTGGACGCGGATGTGGAGCTGCTGCGCGGCGAGGGTGTGGAGCTGGTCTTCGCGCCGAGCGCGCAGGACATGTACCCGTTCGGTCCCCGCACCACCGTGCAGGCCGGTCCGTACGGCGACATCCTCGAGGGCGCTACCCGTCCGGGCCATTTCTCCGGCGTGCTGACCGTGGTGTCGAAGCTGCTCAATATCTGTCAGCCGCACGAGGCGTTCTTCGGTGAGAAGGACTACCAGCAGCTGTCCCTGATCCGCCAGATGGTGGTGGATCTGAACATGGACGTGAAGGTGGTGCCCGCGGCCACCATTCGCGAGGCCGACGGTCTCGCGCTGTCCTCGCGCAACCGCTTTCTGAACCCCGAGGAGCGCGAGCTGGCCACCACCCTGTCGGCCGCGCTGCTGGCCGGCCGGCACGCGGCGGGCCGTGGCCCGGAGGCCGTGCTGGAGACCGCGCAGTCGGTGCTGGATACGGCGCCCGATATCGAGGTCGACTACCTGACCCTGCGTGGCTCCGATTTCTCCGAGGCGTGGCCGACCGGCAATGCCCGGCTGCTGGTCGCGGCCCGGATCGGCAGCACCCGCTTGATCGACAACATGCATGTTCCCGTCGGACAGGCGCTCGACGGCCTGCCCACCGTTCCCGACCAGCCTGCCCAGGCGACCCAGTAGGAAGGCGACGACGATGTTGCGCACCATGATGACGTCGAAGATCCACCGCGCCACGGTGACTCACGCCGATCTGCACTATGTGGGTTCGGTGACCGTGGATCAGGACCTGCTCGATGCCGCCGACCTGCTCGAGGGTGAGAAGGTCAGCATTGTCGACATCACCAACGGGGCCCGCCTCGAGACCTATGTGATCGCCGGTGAGCGCGGTTCCGGCGTGATCGGAATCAACGGCGCGGCAGCGCATCTCGTGCACCCGGGCGACCTGGTGATCCTCATCGCCTACGGCATGATGGACGCGAAGGAGCTCGAGAACTACGCTCCGCACGTGGTTTTCGTCGACGAGCGCAATCGCCCGATCGAGCTGGGCACCGATCCGGCGCACGCCCCGGAGGGCTCGGACCTGATCTCGCCGCGTTCGCTCACGATGGCCTGAGCGGCGGGGCGGGCATGCTGCTCTGTATCGACGTCCGCAACACCAGCATCGAGCTGGGCCTGTTCTCCGGCAGCGGGGAGCACGCGACCCTGGCCCGGCACTGGCGGATGCACACCAATCCGCTGTTGACCGCGGACGAGTTCGCGCTGCAGGTGCGCGGCCTGATCGGCGCGGACGCCGATCAGGTGGTGGGTGTCGCGGCGCTGTCCACGGTGCCGCCGGTGCTGCGTGAGCTACGCGAGATGCTCTCGCGCTATTGGGGTCATGTGCCGCATGTGCTCGTGGAACCCGGTGTGCGCACGGGTATTCCGTTGCTGGTCGACAATCCCAAAGAGGTCGGCGCGGACCGGATCGTGAATTGTCTTGCGGCGTATCACCGTTTCCAATCCCCGGCCATCGTGGTGGATTTCGGGACCGCCATCTGTGTGGACCTGGTGTCGGCGAAGGGTGAATTCCTGGGGGGCAGTATCGCGCCGGGTGTGGAGATTTCCACCGAGGCGCTGATCTCCCGCAGCGCGCTGCGGCGCGCGGAGTTGACCCGGCCGCGGTCGGTGGTGGGCAAGAACAGCATGGAGTGTCTGCAGTCGGGCGCCATCTTCGGTTTCGCGGGCCTGGTGGACGGCCTGATCGACCGGATCCGCGATATCGACGCCTTCTCCGGCGACGATGTGGCGGTGGTGGCGACGGGTGCGACGGCGCCGCTGATCGTGCCGGAGTCGGAGACCATCGAGCATCACGAGCCGAACCTGACCCTGGACGGCCTGCGGCTGGTGTACGAGCGCAATCAGGCGCGACGCACCCGCCCCTGAACCGACCGGGCGGAATAAAAGTGACGCAGTCGTCGCCGGGGGGCCTGGTGATTCCCGGCGATCCGCTGTTAAACTCGCCCTCGTGTCTTTCCGTGTGAGCACCCAGGAGTGTTGTCGAGGCTGATTCGCCTCGACGGTCGTCGAGGCTTCGTATAGCCCCCGGCCACTTTCACACTTCTTGGAGATGCGCTCATGCGTTCCTCTGTTCTTTCCTTACCTGTCGATGCGCGTGCCGCCGCCACATCGGGCCTGCTGCCCGAGGTGACCGAGCGCGCCACCGCCTCCGCTCTGCCCACCCGGCTGCGGCCGGCCGACCTGCTGCGCCTGACCGACGAGGGCGCCCAGGACGTGCTGGAGGGCCGCTACGATCACCTGCTGCCCGACGGCGGCCTGTGGCCGACCGAGAACCGCTGGGCCGCAAGGCTTGTCGCGGATGACGAGGTCGACGTCTGGCTGATCAGCTGGGTGGAGGGCAAGTACACCGAACTGCACGACCACGCGGGTTCGCTGGGCGCGCTGACCGTGCTGTCCGGCGCGCTCTCGGAATACCGCTGGAACGGCCGGGACCTGCGCCGCCGCACTCTCACCGCCGGCGACCAGGCCTCCTTCCCGCTCGGCTGGGTGCACGACGTGGTGCGGGCCCCCGAGTCCGAGGCGGGCATCACCGGCCCGCTGAATCCGACCCTGAGCGTGCACGCCTATTCGCCGCCGCTGACAGCCATGTCCTATTACGAGGTCACCGGCCACGGCACCCTGCGGCGCACCCGTTCCGTCCTCACCGACCAGCCCGAAGGCGAACTCGAATGACCCACATGACGATCGACGGCATGCTCGCCCAAGCGCGCCAGCAGCTGCGTCGCCTGCTCCCGATCGAATTGCCGCAGGCCATCGCCCGCGGCGCGATTCTGGTGGATATTCGCCCGCAGGCGCAGCGCCTGCGCGAGGGCACCCTGCCGGGCGCGCTGGTCATCGAGCGGAATGTCCTGGAATGGCGTTTGGATCCGTCCAGTTCCGCGCGTTTGGCAATGGCCGAGCACCACGACGTGGAATGGATCGTCGTTTGCTCGGAGGGCTACACCTCCAGCCTCGCCGCCGCCTCGCTGCAGCAGCTCGGCCTGCGTCGCGCCACCGATCTGGAGGGCGGATATCAGGCGCTCAAGGCCGCCGGCCTGCTGACCGTCGCCGCCTCGGCGCCCCACTTCGAACGCGAGGTCGCCACCCTGGCGTGGCTGTAGCTTTCGAGGGAGGCGGGGGAGTGAAAAAGGTTTCCGCCGCAGGATAGGCTGGGTACCCGTGAGCACCCCTCCCTCCTCTTCTTCTGCAAGCACGACCGTTTCCGCTGGGCAAAAGCGTGCCGCGGCGCCCGCGGTGGAGCATGACGTCCCCGAGCAGATGCGGATTCGCCAGGAGAAGCGGGAACGGTTGCTGGGGGAGGGCCGCGAGGCTTATCCGGTGGTGGTGGACCGCACCCACACGCTCGCCGAAATTCGGGCGGCGTATCCGGAGCTGGCGCCCGATACCCAGACCGGTCAGACGGTCGGGATCGCGGCCCGCGTCATTTTCGTCCGTAATACCGGCAAGTTGTGTTTCGCCACCCTGCAGGAGGGCGACGGCACCAAGCTGCAGGCGATGATCAGCCTGAACGGGGTCGGCGCGGAGTCGCTGGCGGCCTGGAAGGCCGATGTCGACCTCGGTGACTTCGTGTTCGTGCACGGTGAGGTGATCGCCTCGCGCAGCGGCGAATTGAGCGTCATGGCCGACTCCTGGGAGATGGCGGCGAAGTCGCTGCGCCCGCTGCCGGTGGCGCACAAGGAGATGAACGAGGAGTCCCGGGTCCGGCAGCGCTATGTCGACCTGATCGTGCGCCCGGAGGCGCGTGAGATGGCCCGCACCCGCGTCGCCGCGGTGCGCGCGCTGCGAAACGCGTTGGAGCGCAGGGGATTCCTCGAGGTCGAGACCCCGATGCTGCAGACCATCCACGGTGGCGCGGCGGCCCGTCCGTTCGCCACCCACTCCAACGCGCTCGACATGGAGCTGTTCCTGCGCATCGCGCCGGAGCTGTTCCTGAAGCGTTGCGTGGTGGGCGGCATCGAGAAGGTCTTCGAGATCAACCGGAACTTCCGCAACGAGGGCGCGGACTCCACCCATTCGCCCGAGTTCGCAATGCTGGAAACCTACGAGGCGTACGGCACCTACGATGATTCCGCCGTGATGATGCGCGAATTGATCCAGGAAGTCGCGCAGGAGGTCTACGGCACGCAGGTGGTGACGCTGGCCGACGGCACCGAATACGATCTGTCCGGCGAGTGGGCGACCGTCGAGATGTACCCGTCGCTGTCCGAGCAGATCGGTACCGAGGTCACCCCGGAAACTTCCGTGGAGGAATTGCTGGCGCTCGCGGATCGGGTCGGTCTGGAAATTCCGCAGGGTAAGGGCTACGGTCACGGCAAACTGGTCGAGGAACTGTGGGAGCACGTCTACGGCGACAAGCTCTACGCCCCGACTTTCGTGCGCGACTTCCCGGTGGAGACATCGCCGCTGACCCGTCAGCATCGGAGCAAGCCCGGGGTTACCGAGAAGTGGGACCTGTACGTGCGCGGCTTCGAACTGGCCACCGGCTATTCGGAACTGGTGGATCCGGTGATCCAGCGGGAACGTTTCATGGATCAGGCGCGTTTGGCGGCTGCCGGTGACGACGAGGCCATGCGCCTGGACGAGGACTTCCTCGCCGCGATGGAGCACGGTATGCCCCCCACAACGGGAACGGGTATGGGTATCGATCGTTTGCTGATGGCCCTGACTGGCCACGGAATCCGGGAAACGATACTCTTTCCAATTGTGCGGCCGGCCGCCCGTTAGTTCTCCGGATTGCATTTCCGGGCCCTGTTCTGGGACTATCGGAATTAGCGGTATTCTGGCGTCGGGTAATCGGCCTGACTATGTGGGTCGCACGATTTCGAGAGGACGTTCATCTCATGGCAAAGAAGGTCACCGTTAGCTTGATCGACGATGTCGACGGTGAGTCCATCGCGGACGAGACCATCGAGTTCGCTATCGATGGCGTCTCGTACGAGATCGACTTGTCGACGGCGAATGCGGCCAAGCTTCGGGAGGGTCTGGAGACTTGGGTTTCGGCCGCTCGGCGCACGAGCGGACGGCGTCGCACCAAGGTGGCCGGCGCTCCGGCCGCGGGACCGAAGAACCGGGTCTCGATCGACCGTGAACAAAGCGCGGCCATTCGCGAATGGGCTCGCCGGAATGGACACAAGGTGTCCGCCCGTGGTCGTATCTCCGCTGACATCACCGAGGCTTACAACAAGGCCGCCGCTAAGAACTAGTGTCCGCTAGTCGCCGATTCGACTGCCGTCCGGGTGTTCGTGCGACCCGGGCGGCAGTGGTTTATTCATACGCTTTGCGTATAACCAGAGGATCAACTGCGATCTTGCTACTGCCCGGGGTGGCCAGGCACCATTGAAACGTGCAGACGACGTCACTGGCTGGGTGTAGAGAAGAGGTATCGGCACAGTGACCGCTTTCCACGGTTCCTTCCTCCGGGTCAAGGACCAAGAGGGACGCCAGCACGAGTTGATGCTGTCCTCCGACCAGCCCCGGATCACCATCGGCCGCTCCCCGCAGGCCGATCTCTCGCTGTTCTGGGACGCCGAGGTGTCGCGCCTGCACGCGACCGCGGAGTACCTGGGCGCGCACTGGACCATCGTGGACGACGGCCTGTCCCGCAACGGCACCTTCGTCAACGGTGACCGCCTGGTCGGGCGGCATCGATTGCAGCCGGGGGATGTCATCCGGATGGGCACCTCGCGGGTCACCTTCCACGACTTCAGCGGCGCCGCAGGCGATGTCACGCAGACCTCGACGGGCGGGCTGCCCACGCTCCGCTCGCTCACCGAGACCCAGCGGTCGGTACTGATCGCGCTCTGCCGCCCGCTGCGCGGCAACGACGGCTTCGCCTCGCCCGCCTCGAACCAGCAGATCGCGGCCGAACTCTTCCTCAGCGTCGACGCCATCAAGACCCACCTGCGCGCCCTGTTCGCCAAGTTCGGCGTGGAGGATCTGCCGCAGAACCAGAAGCGGGTCCGCCTGGCCAACCTCGCCATGCAGTCGGGCGTCATCTCCGAGCGCGACCTCTGACGGCCGGAATCTGATACCTGCGGGGGATGGTGGACTTCCGCGCATGCGTGCGAGCTTGTGAGCCATGGGTTTCCGTGCCCGCTGACGGTTGACTGAATGTAGTTGATCGCCCGGGACCGACACGGGTGGCAGATCCAGTCAGGAGAGACCATGTTCGCACTTCGCACGGCCGCGCTGGTGGCGGCGACGCTGACCACCGGCCTCACCGCCGGCATCTTCTTCGCCTACGCGACCTCGGTGATGACTGCCTTGGGTCAGTCCGACGACCGCACCTTCGTCGATGTCATGCAGAAGATCAACGTGGTCATCATCAACCCGCCGTTCATGCTCGCCTTCATGGGTTCGGTGGGCTTCACCGTGCTGGCCGCGGCCCTGCACCTGGGCAAGGACACCCGCACCACGCTGATCTGGATCGGCGTCGCGCTGGCGCTCAATGTGATCGCCTTCGCGGTGACCTCCGGCCTCAACGTGCCGCTCAACAACCAGCTGGCCAATGCCGGTGATGTCGGGCAGATCCCGGATCTGGCGGCGGTGCGGTCCCAGTTCGAAAGCTCCTGGGTGGCTTGGAACGTCGTGCGCGCGGTGATCCACACCCTGGCCTTCCTGGTTCTGACAGGTGCCCTGTTCGTGGCGGGCATGCAGCACGCCAAGGCGGACCAGAAGTCGGCGGCGGCTCCGGTTGCGGCCTCGGCTCCGATGTACCCGCAGTACGCCCCGCAGCCCGGATTCCCTTCCGCCCGGCAGTAATTCGGCACGCTCTTCCGGCGCTGGCCGGGACCCGATATGCGGCAACACAAGCCGCCTGCGGGTCCCGGCCATCGCCGTTTTCCTGTAGTGAAACCGGTTTCAGAACTTACTCGTCAGTAATCCATCCTCCGTGCTTGTTTCCTGGCTAGGTTGTCGGAACGCGTTCTAATTTGGGAGGGAACATGCAGAGGATGCCCATGCGTGGAACGCCAGGATCACTGCTGATCATGGCGGTGCTGGCGATATTAGGGATCACCGCGAGCGGTACGGCTCGCGCGGAATATCCGGTCACATTCAGCTTCTTCGCGGGTATCCCGAACGAGCTGCTCAATCCGGGCGGCTCGCTCCCCGGCGCGAATGACTGGTCCTGCAAGCCGACGGCCGCGCACCCCGATCCGGTGGTGCTGATCCACGGGACCGCGGGCGGCGCGCAGACCAACTGGGGCGCCTACGCGCCGCTGCTCGCCAACGAGGGCTACTGCGTGTACGCCCTGACCTACGGCGCCCTCGACGTCCCGTGGCCGTTGAACGCGCTGGGCGGGATGAAGCCGATCCCCGAAAGTGCGGCTCAGCTGGCCGCTTTCGTGAACCGGGTGCTGTCGGCGACCGGCGCCGCGCAGGTCGACTTCGTCGCCCACTCGCAGGGCAACACCGTCGGCAACTACTTCATCAAGCGGCTCGGCGGCGCCGGCAAGGTCAACCACTTCGCGGCCATCGCGCCCCCGTGGCTGGGCATCTTCGGCGACCAGATGAACGTGATCCGGGCCTTCGGCCAGCAGCTCGGCGCGACCGCGGACCAGATCGACAACCTGGCCACCATGGGCGTCATCTGCCAGGCCTGCCCGGAGATGCTCGGCAACTCCTCCTTCATGAACGCCCTGAACGCCGACGGCGTGTTCGACCCGTCGGTCACCTACACCAACCTGGCCTCCAACTTCGACGAGGCGGTGTGGCCGTCGATCGCACTGGTCCCGGGCGCGAACGTCACCAACGACCTGATGCAGGAGGGCTGCGCACTCGACTTCTCCGATCACATGGCCATCGCGGGCAGCCGCCGCGCGGCCATGATGACGCTCAACGCCCTGGATCCGGCGCACCCCCGTCCGGTCCCGTGCGAGTTCGTCCCGCCCTTCACGGGCGCCTGACCGGCCGGTTCACCGTGGGATTCGGGGCATCGGGAGGGATGACAAGGGTGCGGGGAACGACAACGGTGCGGGGAACATCGGGTTCGCTGTTGATCCTGGCGGTATTGGCGATGCTGGGGATCGCCGCGAGCGGCGCCGCTCGCGCGGAGTACCCGGTCAGCTTCAATTTCTTCGCGGGTATTCCGTACGAGCTCGCCGATCCCGGTGGTTCGCTGCCGGGCTCGAACGACTGGAACTGCGAGCCGTCCGCGGCGCATCCGGATCCGGTGGTGCTGGTGCACGGCACCGCCGGCGGGGCGCAAACCAACTGGGGCGCCTACGCGCCGCTGCTGGCCAATGAGGGCTACTGCGTCTTCGCGCTCACCTATGGCGCGCTGGATGTGCCGTGGCCGTTGTCGGCCATGGGCGGTTTCCGGACCATCGAGGACAGCTCCGCGCAGCTGGCCGCCTTCGTCGCCCGGGTTCGGGTCGCGACGGGAGCTCCGAAGGTGGATCTGATCGCCCATTCGCAGGGCAATATCGTCGGCCAGTACTTCATCAAGCGGCTCGGTGGTTCGGGTCAGGTGGACAAGTTCGTGGCCATCGCCGCGCCGTGGCTCGGCACCTACGGCGACAACATGGCCACGGTGCGGGCCTTCGCCGCGCGCTTGGGGGCCGATACCGCGACCGTGGACGCCGCGGTCGGCATGGGCGTGTGCCCGGCCTGCTCGGAGATGCTGGGCGGGGATCCGTTCATGACGGCCTTGAACGCCGACGGCGTCTACGACCCGACCGTGGCGTACACCAACCTGGACACCCGCTACGACGAGCTGATCGTGCCGTACACGATCGGTCTGGTGCCCGGTCCGAACGTCGCGAACTTCTTCATGCAGGACGGTTGCCCGATCGACTACTCCGACCACCTCGCGATCGCGGGAAGTCACCGCGGGGCGATGATCGCGCTCAACGCTCTCGATCCGGAGCATCCGCGGCCGGTCCCGTGTGAGTTCGTCCCGCCGCTCACCGGATAGCCGACGCGCTCGATTTCCCGGACTGACCGGCTTGTTCGCTGTGGGCGTAGCGAGTTCGGAAACGAGCCGCGCAACTGCCCCGTTATGACTGAATGAGTCGTACTGTCGCCGGTTCGCAATAGGGTGGACGGACGACGTGCGTGACCCCCGGCAACTAGAGTGGAGTCGGGGGATGCAACCCCAGGGCTTCATGGCAGGCTGGCGACCAGAAGGGCAGCACAGGGTCTGAAGCGCCGGATGCCAGTGATGGCGGAGCAGGAGAGTGAGGGAGCGATGTTCGAGAGGTTCACCGACCGCGCGCGGCGGGTCGTTGTCCTGGCCCAAGAAGAGGCCCGGATGCTCAACCACAACTACATCGGCACCGAGCACATCCTGCTGGGCCTGATCCACGAGGGCGAGGGCGTCGCGGCGAAGTCGCTGGAGTCCCTTGGCATCTCGCTGGAGGGTGTGCGTTCGCAGGTCGAGGAGATCATCGGGCAGGGCCAGCAGGCGCCGTCCGGTCACATCCCCTTCACCCCGCGTGCCAAGAAGGTGCTCGAGCTGTCGTTGCGTGAGGCGCTGCAGCTCGGTCACAACTACATCGGCACCGAGCACATCCTGCTCGGCCTGATCCGCGAGGGTGAGGGCGTCGCGGCGCAGGTGCTGGTGAAGCTGGGCGCGGATCTCAACCGCGTCCGTCAGCAGGTCATCCAGCTGCTGTCCGGGTACCAGGGCAAGGAGCCGGTCGAGGGTTCCGGTTCGCGCGGCGAGCAGGGCACCCCGTCCACCTCGCTGGTGCTGGACCAGTTCGGCCGGAACCTGACCCAGGCCGCCCTCGAGGGCAAGCTCGACCCGGTCATCGGCCGCTCGAAGGAAATCGAGCGCGTCATGCAGGTGCTGAGCCGCCGTACCAAGAACAACCCGGTCCTGATCGGTGAGCCCGGCGTCGGTAAGACCGCCGTCGTGGAGGGTCTCGCCCAGGCCATCGTCAACGGCGAGGTGCCGGAGACGCTGAAGGACAAGCAGCTGTACACCCTCGACCTGGGTTCCCTGGTCGCGGGCAGCCGCTACCGCGGTGATTTCGAGGAGCGCCTGAAGAAGGTGCTCAAGGAGATCAACACCCGCGGCGACATCATCCTGTTCATCGACGAGCTGCACACCCTGGTGGGTGCGGGCGCGGCCGAGGGCGCGATCGACGCGGCCTCGATCCTGAAGCCCAAGCTGGCTCGCGGTGAGCTGCAGACCATCGGCGCCACCACCCTCGACGAGTACCGCAAGTACATCGAGAAGGACGCCGCCCTGGAGCGCCGGTTCCAGCCGGTCCAGGTGGGCGAGCCGACGGTCGAGCACACCATCAACATCCTCAAGGGTCTGCGGGACCGCTACGAGGCGCACCACCGGGTCTCCATCACCGATGGCGCTCTCGTCGCCGCGGCCACGCTGGCCGACCGCTACATCAACGACCGGTTCCTGCCGGACAAGGCGATCGACCTCATCGACGAGGCGGGCGCGCGCATGCGCATCCGCCGGATGACCGCGCCGCCGGACCTGCGCGAGTTCGACGACAAGATCGCCGAGGCGCGCCGGGAGAAGGAGTCCGCGATCGACGCGCAGGACTTCGAGAAGGCCGCGCGTCTGCGCGACAAGGAGAAGCAGCTCGTCGCCAAGCGGGCCGAGCGCGAAA
Source organism: Nocardia sp. NPDC056611 (assembly GCF_042792755.1). Taxonomy (NCBI): domain Bacteria; kingdom Bacillati; phylum Actinomycetota; class Actinomycetes; order Mycobacteriales; family Nocardiaceae; genus Nocardia; species Nocardia sp. NPDC056611. Next base: position 262,616 of record NZ_JBHTVV010000007.1, on the reverse strand, counting down.
AGCAGTGGCGCTCCGGTGATCTGGACGTCGTGGCCGAGGTCGACGACGAACAGATCGCTGAAGTCCTGGCCAACTGGACCGGTATTCCGGTGTTCAAGCTCACCGAGGAGGAGACCACCCGTCTGCTCCGCATGGAGGACGAGCTGCACAAGCGGATCATCGGCCAGGAAGACGCGGTCAAGGCCGTGTCCAAGGCCATCCGCCGCACCCGCGCCGGTCTGAAGGACCCGAAGCGTCCGTCGGGCTCGTTCATCTTCGCCGGTCCGTCCGGTGTCGGTAAGACCGAGCTGTCGAAGGCGCTGGCGAACTTCCTGTTCGGCGACGACGACGCGCTCATCCAGATCGACATGGGCGAGTTCCACGACCGCTTCACCGCCTCGCGTCTGTTCGGTGCCCCTCCGGGTTACGTCGGTTACGAGGAGGGCGGCCAGCTCACCGAGAAGGTGCGTCGCAAGCCGTTCTCGGTGGTGCTGTTCGACGAGATCGAGAAGGCGCACCAGGAGATCTACAACACCCTGTTGCAGGTCCTGGAGGACGGTCGCCTGACCGACGGTCAGGGTCGTACGGTCGACTTCAAGAACACCGTGCTGATCTTCACCTCGAACCTCGGTACCTCGGACATCTCCAAGGCGGTGGGCCTGGGCTTCGCCCAGTCCAACGCGGAGGGCTCGAACTACGAGCGGATGAAGCTGAAGGTCAACGACGAGCTGAAGAAGCACTTCCGCCCGGAGTTCCTGAACCGTATCGACGACGTGATCGTGTTCCACCAGCTGACTCAGGACCAGATCATCCAGATGGTCGACCTGATGATCGGCCGCGTCGCCAACCAGCTGAGGAACAAGGACATGGAGATCGAGCTGTCCGAGAAGGCCAAGAGCCTGCTCGCCAAGCGCGGTTTCGACCCGGTCCTGGGCGCCCGCCCGCTGCGTCGCACCATTCAGCGCGAGATCGAGGACCAGCTGTCGGAGAAGATCCTCTTCGGCGAACTGGGCCCCGGCCAGATCGTGTCGGTGGACGTCGAGGGCTGGGACGGCGAGGGTCAGGGCGAGAACGCGAAGTTCACCTTCGCGTCCAAGGCCAAGCTGACCAAGAAGGCCGACTCGGCCGCCGAGGACAAGCCGGTCGCCGCCCTCGCGGGTGAGGCTCCGGCCGCCGCCTCCGGCGAGTAAGTCTCAGCGAGACAACGGAAGCCCCGCTCCTCCTTCGGGAGGGCGGGGCTTCCGCCATGTCCGGGGCCGAAATTCGGTGGCGGCGCGACTCCGGTGTGGTCGATGCTGGGACGCGATGCTCACCGACGCACAGATTGCCTCCTTCATCACCGACGGTTTCGTGAAGATCGACGGAGCCTTCTCGGCCGAGACCGCTGCCGCGGGCCGGTCGATCCTGTGGCGCGAAACCGGTTGCGACCCCGATGATCCCGTGACCTGGACACAGCCCGTCGTTCGGCTCTGGGACCATGCCGAGGAGCCGTTCGCCCGAGCCGTCACCGCCGCGCCCCTGGTCGAGGCGTTCGACCAGTTGGCGGGCGTCGGCCGCTGGATCCCGCGCCGAAGCCTGGGCAGCTGGCCGATTCGCTTTCCCAGCCCGGAGCCGCCGGGTGACGCCGGCTGGCATGTCGATGTCAGCTTTCCCGGCGACGCCGCGCGCGACGACTATCTGAGTTGGCGGGTGAACGTCTTCTCCCGGGGTCGCTGCCTGCTCATGCTGTTCCTTTTCTCCGATATCGGCGTCGAGGACGCACCGACCCGCATCCGCGTGGGCTCGCACCTGCGTCTGGCCCGGGAGCTGGAGTCGTTCGGCGAGGCGGGTACCACGATGTTCGACCTGGCCGACTTCTACACCGCCACGGGGGATCTCCCCGAGGCCTTGGCCACCGGCGCGGCGGGCGATGTCTACCTGTGCCATCCGTTCCTGATCCACGCCGCCCAGCCCAATCGCACCGGACGCCCCCGATTCTTGGCACAGCCCCCGCTGCTGTCCCGCGAGCCTTGCGTTCTGGATCGGCCGGACGGCGCGTATTCCCCGGTGGAACAGGCCATTCGGCTGGGTCTCGGCGAGCCGGTGCGCTGAGGTTCAGCGGCTGCGGTCGATCACCGGTGCGAACGCGTCGGCGAGCTCGCCCGGCACCAGGATTTCGTCGATGCCGAGCTTCTCGCGGCGGTGCTCGAGCAGTTCGGCCGCCGCGCCCGGATCGGCGGGCAGCAGAGCGGCCGCGCCGGCGGCGCGCAACTGATCCACGCTGAGGCCCCGGAACTTGCTCAGATAGGGCGGCAGGATCTCGCCGATGGCGACCAGTTGCAGGCTGAACGGGATCGGACGGTCGGTGCGGTCGCGGACCTGTGCGACGATGTCGGCCAGGTCGTCCTCGGTGGCGGCCGGATCGACGGCGAGGTGGATGCGGTCCGCGATCTCGGCGCAGGCGCCCAGCATGCGTGCACCGGACGCGGCGATGACGACGGGCGGCGCGGGCGAGACCTCCGCGCGGACGGCCCGCACGACGTCCACCAGGTGGTCGCGACGCTGGGCCGCGGAACCGAAGGCGACACCGAGCTTTTCGGCTTCGGCAGCCGCATCGGGTCGTCCGGTCCCGAGCCCGAGCTCGAACCGCCCGTCGGAAAGAAGTTGCAGCGCAGCGGTTTCGCGCACGGTGGCGGCTGCCGACCGCATCGGCGCGGCCAGCACGTTGGGTCGTAGCCGCAGGGTGGTGGTGACGGCCGCCGCGGCGGCCAGTGCTGGGAACGGCGAGGGCGTGTAGAGCGTGTCGGGCAGCAGCACGGTGCCGTAGCCCTGCCGCTCGGCGGCCTGTACCGCGTGGATCCAGGTGGCCCCTGACCGGGGCGCGATGACAATGCCGAAGTTCATGCTCATGCCTTCGAGCATGCGCGGATTCGATTGGCGGGGAATCCGCTTCGAGTCGGCTTCGCGACTACGTCCGGGTACGTATCCGGCGGCGACCTAATCGGCGACCGATTCGGGGAGGTTCGCGTGATTGCTACCCTGCCCCGATGTTCGTGGTTCGTTCCTGTTTTCCGGTGTTGACCGGGCTCGCGCTCCTGGCGTCGACGGCGGCGTGCTCGGGCAGCGATGCCGCGTCACCGGCGACGGCCACGCCGCCGACGGGGACGACGACGGCCGCGGCGACCCCGTCGATTCCCGCCACCTCGGGCGCCCAGCCGCCCGCCGCGGATGCGCAGGGCTGGCGGGATTCCTTCGCGCGCTGCGGTGATGGCGAACGCCCGGTGCTGCTGATCGGCGCCCTGCTCGGGACCACGCAGCGGTTGGCGGTGTGCGAGGAGCCCGGTGGTCCGCGGGTGCTGCGCGCCGATGTCCCGCAGTTGCGTGCGCAGCCGTTCGAGGCCAAGTTCTTCACCTTCACCGCCAACAGTCAGCAGTTCCTCGCCGCGGACGGCATGAAGCTGGACCTGTCGCGTCAGATGGTGACGATCACCGATGATCCGCAGATGAAACGCGGTGTGGTGCAGAGCTTCACGGTGGGGGAGTACTGGAGCACCTTCTGATCACTGCCAGCCGGGCCGGACCAGACCGGATTCGTAGGCCAGGACAACCAGTTGGGTGCGGTCGCGGGCGCCGAGTTTGACCAGGATGCGGCTGACGTGGGTGCGGGCGGTGGCGGGGCTGAGGTAGAGGCGTTCGGCGATCTCGGCGTTGGTGAGGCCCTCGGCGACGAGGGTCATGACTTCGCGTTCGCGGTCGGTGAGTTCGGAGAAGGCGGCGGCGGGGGCGGGTTTGGCGTGGGTGGCGAATTCCTCGACCAGGCGTTTGGTGACGCTGGGGGAGAGCAGGGCGTCGCCGCCCGCGACCACCCGGACGGCCTTGACCAGGTCGGCGGGTTCGGTGTGTTTGACCAGGAAGCCGGTGGCTCCGGCGCGCATCGCCTCGAAGACGTATTCGTCGAGGTCGAAGGTGGTGAGCACGATGACCTTCACCGCTGCGAGGGCTGGGTCGGCGGCGATGGCGCGGGTGGCGGCCAGCCCGTCCAGGACCGGCATGCGGATGTCCATGAGCACGATGTCGGGGACCAGGGTTCGGGCCAGGTCGACGGCCTGGCCGCCGTGGTCGGCCTCGCCCACCACCGCGATGTCGTCTTGGGCGCCGAGCAGCGCGACGAAGCCCGCGCGCACCAGCGCCTGGTCGTCGGCGATCACCACTCGGATCGGCATCGGTCCTCCTCGAATTCCCAGGTTACGCAGCCGGTTCGGGGTGGGCCAGATGGGTGGGCAGGCGCGCCTTGACCCGGAACCCCCCGTCGGCCTTGGGTTCGGCGGAGAGCTGCCCGCCCAGCGCGTGGGCGCGTTCGGTCATGCCGGTGATGCCGTGGCCGCCGGACGGCGACTGGGGCGCGGGCTGACGCGTGGGCCGGGTGTTGTCGATGGTGAGCTGTAGCCGTTCGGCCGCATAGTGCACGGTGACAAGCACGCTCGCGCCGGGCGCGTGCCGCACCACATTGGTGAGCGACTCCTGCACGATGCGGGCGGCGGCCACGTCGACCACGGCGGGCAGCCGGCGCGGTCCACCGGTGACCATGGTGTGCACCTCGAGTCCGGCGGCACGGGCCGGTCCGGTGAGTTTCTCGAGGTCGGTGATGCCGATGGTGGGCGTGGTGGGGGCGGCGACGGTGGCGGTGCCGCCGCGGATGGACCGCAGCAGGGCGTTGACCTCGCCGAGCGCGTCCTTGCTGGCGGTCTTGATGGCGGCCAGCGCGGTGGCGGCCTGTTCGGGCTTGCGCTCGAACAACTCCAGCGCGACCGAGGACTGCACATTGATCAGCGAGAGGCTGTGCGCCAGCACGTCGTGCAGTTCGCGCGCGATGGCCAGGCGCTCCTCGGTGACCCGCTGTTCCCGCTCCGCCGATTCCAGGGCGTGCTGGGCGCGGGCGCGCTGCCGTTCGGCCTGTTCCTCGCGTGCCGCGGCTTCGGCGCGCTGCCGTCGCGCGATCAGGGCGACGCGCCGCTGCCGCAGCCCTTCGGCGGCGGCCGCCAGCAGGAAAAGCCAAGCGAGCAAACCGAATTCCTGCCAGGCGCTGGTCCGGTACCCGCACCACCCGGGGACCGGCCACACCATGAGCAGATACCCGACGGCGACGAACGGGTAGGTGTACCAACGGGATCCGCGTACGGCGGCGGTCAGGAAGGCGACGACGAGCGATACGAAGATCGGCCCGTATCCATAACCGAACAGTAGGTACGCGACGGTGACGGCCATCGTCCCGTAGAACACCCCCAGCGGGTACCGCCGGCGCAGCAGAAGCAGCGCCGGACCTACCGCGAGCAGCACGTATCCGAGCAGGTCGAGGGCGCGCGGCACGTTCTGATGATGATTGGCCAGCGGGCCCGCGCCGAGCTGTACCGCCCCCACCGCCAGAGCCGGGAGCACGTCGCGCCGACCCAGCCTTCCCCCGCGTGTGTCCATAGCTGCACCGTAGCGCCGTCGGCGGGCAGCGGCATCGTGTCGCACCGAAATACGTCCGGATACGGCCCCCGAATACGTCTCGATACGTACACCCGATCACGCGCCGGGACGGATTACTTTCCGTCCCCGGAATCGGATCGTGGAAGCCATGAACGAAGCGATCGCCGTCACCGACCGGCTGACCAAGCGCTACGGCCCCCACACCGCCGTGGACGAGGTCAGCATGAGCGTGCGCCGCGGCGAGATCTACGGGTTCCTGGGCCCCAACGGCGCGGGCAAGACCACCACGCTGCGCATGCTGGCCGGTCTCATTCGCCCGGACTCCGGCGCCGCGACCGTGCTCGGCCGCGCGCCCGGCGACCCGGATGCCTTGCGCCGCATGGGCGTTCTCATCGAGGGCCCCGGCTTCTACCCCTACCTCTCGGGCCGCGACAACCTGCGCGTCCTGGCCCGTTATCGGGGGGTCGGCGACGACGCGGTCGCCGACGCCCTGGCCCGGGTGGACCTCTCCGCCCGCGGCAAGGACAGGTTCCGCACCTACTCGCTCGGCATGAAGCAGCGCCTCGGCGTCGCGGCCGCCCTGCTCGGCCGCCCCGACCTGCTGATCCTCGACGAACCCACCAATGGCCTGGATCCCGCGGGCATGGCCGACATGCGGGAACTCATCACCGGACTCGCCGCCGACGGGCACACCGTCGTGCTGTCCAGTCACCTGCTCAGCGAAGTGCAGGAGATCTGCGATCGCGTCGGCGTCATCTCCGACGGCCGCCTGCTCACCGAATCGACGGTGCGGGACCTGCGCGGCCAGGCGTCCCTGCTCGTCCGCGCCGAGCCCCTGGAGGTGGCGTTCCAGGCCGTGCGCGCCGCGGTGGGGGAGCGATCCGCGCTGCTGACCGCCGCCGGAATCCGTGTCGACGCGGGATCCGCGCAAGCCCCCACGGTGGCGCGCGCGGTCATCGCGGCGGGCGCGGATCTGGTCGAGCTGCGCAGCGACGAAAAGTCCTTGGAAGAAGTGTTTTTCGAGATGACGGAGACAGCGAAATGACCGACTCCCGCGCACCCGGCGACCACGGCGGCGCAGTCACGGATCTGGTGGCAAGCGCCCGAGCCGAACTGCTGCGGCTGCGCAAGTGGCCCGCCTTCTGGATCGTGCTCGGCACCTGGATCCTGCTGAACCTCACCTTCGCCTATCTGTTCAACTACCTGGCCTACACGACCGGCAGCAGCACGCGCATGTCCAATGGTCTGCCCCGCGACGTGCTCCTGCAGCAGATGCTGCCCGCCGCGGTGCCGGAGGTGTTCACGCAGGGCATGGCGCTGTTCGGGGGTGCGCTCATGCTGGTGCTGGGCGCGCTGGCGACGGGCAGCGGGTACGGCTGGGGCAGCTGGAAAACCGCACTCACGCAGGGCCCTTCGCGGGTCGCCGTGATCGGCGCGGTGGTGTCGAGCCTGGCGCTGACGGTGGTCGCGCTGGTGCTGGTCGCCTTCGCGGTCGACACCGGCGTGGCGGCGCTCATCGCGAGCACCCAGGGGCAGTCCCTGGCGCTGCCGTCCCTGGGCCGGATGCTGCTCGGAATCGGTTCGGGCGCGGCGATTCTGGGCATGTGGACGCTGGCGGGCGCACTGATCGGGACCGCGGCCCGAGGTCCCGCGCTGGCGGTCGGTCTCGGCCTGGTGTGGGTGCTGGTGGTGGAGAATCTGCTGCGCGGCGTGGGCGCGATCTTCTCGCCGATCGAGGGGGTCACCGATCACCTGCCGGGTACGGCCGCCGGTTCACTCGCGGGCGCGATGCGCACGGTGAGCGGCCCGGCCACGCCGGGGGTGCTGAGCATCCTCTCGCGCGGCGAGTCCCTGATCGTGCTGGCCGTCTACGTGCTGCTGTTCGCGGGTGGCACGATCTGGCTGGTGCGCCGCAGCGACATGGTGTGAGGCACAAGCGAATACCGTGTGCCGCGACCGTCCACCCGACCCGTGGACGGTCGCGGCGCCGTGTCACGGCCGGGGTGAGTCCAGCACGCCGTGCGCGAGCCTCGCGAGTCCGGCGGCGATCTGCCCGGTGCCGAGGCCGCGGTCGCGCTGCTGCCGGTACACCTCGGCGGCGAGCGGGGCGAGGAGGGCGTCCACCAGTGCATCCGGTTCGGCCACACCGGCTTCGGTGAGCAGTGTCCGTACGTGTAGCGCCCAGAATCGGTAGGCGCCGGTGCGGAAGCGCGCGCCCCCGGTCTCCGCGCCGAGCACCAAATGGGCGTGGGTGTCGAGCAATTCGAGCATCGCGGCGTAGAACGCGGTGAGCCGTTCTGCGGGCGGCGCGCCCGGCCCGAGCGGCGGTTCCCCGCGCAACAGCTGTTCCTGCAGCGCCTTCTCGTGTTCGTCGAGCAGGGCCACCGCGATCGAGCCCACGTCCGGGTAGCGCCGGTACAGCGTCCCGCGGCCGACCCCGGCGGCCTTGGCGATGTCGTCCATGGTGACCGTGCGCGGGTCGCGGTCGGCGAACAGTCGCGCGGCGGCGGCCAGCACCTTGGCCCGGTTGCGAGCCGCGTCGGCGCGTTCGACGGGCGCGGCCTGGTCGTCGATGAGCGGTAGGCCGGGGGTGTTCATGCAGCTCACTGTAGCCGCCGGGAAATAAGTGGACAACGTGTCCGGTTCAGGTCTACCGTCGGAGAAGTAACCGGACAGCATGTCCACTTGATGGGAGACCCGCTCATGACCACCCTGCTGCACCTCGACGCCAGCGCCCGCCGCAACTCCGTCAGCCGCCTGCTCGGCGCGACCTTCGCCGACGCCTGGCGGGCCGAACACCCCGACGGCGCCTACGTCCACCGCGACCTGGCCGCCGACCCCATCCCGTTCATCGGCGAGGGCTGGACCGAACTGTGCGACCGTGTCCTCGCGCACGGCAGCACCGACCTGGACCGCCTGGCCGACCTGGTGGACTCACCCGCGCAGCAGCGGGCCTGGGAAATCGTCGAACCCCTGCTCGACGAGGTCCGCGCCGCCGATGTCGTGCTGATCGGCACGCCGATGTACAACTACTCGATCCCGGCGAGCCTCAAGGCCTGGCTGGACCAGATCACCTTCCCGCGAATGTCGCTGGCCCCCACCAGATTCGTCGTGGTGACCGCCCGCGGCGGCGCGTACTCCCCGGGCGCGCCCAAGGCGATCTACGACTACCAGGAGCGCTACCTGCGCGACTTCTTCGCCGGCCACTTCGCCGTCGAGGACACGGTTTTCGTCAACGCCGAACTGGTGAACGCCCGTCATGATCCGGCGCTGGCCCACCTGCGCGACAAGCACGACGCCTCCTACGCGGCCGCCCTCGACGCGGTCCGCGCGCTCGGTAAGGAGTACTGACATGAACTGGCTCGTCCTGGGTGTGGCCGGCCTGGTGGAGATCGCCTGGTCGCAGTCGATCAAACCGACCCAGAATTTCACCAAGCCGGTCCCGACCCTGTTGTGCTTCCTGCTCGCGGCGGTCGCGGTGTACCTGCTGTCCTACGCCATGCAGTCGCTGCCGGTGGGCACCGCGTACGCGATCTTCACCGGCATCGGGGCGGTCGGGGCGATCGTGCTGGGCGTGCTGGTGCAGAAGGACCCGCTCAGCGTGGGCCGGATGCTGGCGCTGTCCATGATCATCGGCGGTATCGTGCTCGCCCGGGTCACCAATCCGGGGTGAGCGCGGTTCGGGGCGGTATCGTCGCCGCCCATGAACGCTGCGCCCCCGCGGCCACCCGACCTCGCCGCACGACCGTTCTCGCTGGTCGCCGAACGCATCATGGCCGCCTCCCCGGCCGAGCTCTACCGCATGGCCACCAGACAGTTCGGGACCTGGTTCGCGGACCCGGGTTCGGTGCGCATGCGGCCCGAGGTGAACGAGCCGTTCTACTTCACGGCGGGCGGCGGCCGCCCGCACTACGGGCGTTTCCTCCGCCTGGTCCCGGACAACCTGGTGGAACTCACCTGGATCACCGACGGCACGGCGGGCGCGGAAACCGTGCTCACGGTGGAACTCTCGGCGCACGGCGCGGGCACCGCCCTGCTGCTCACCCACGCCGGGTTCCCCGACGAGCCCGCCCGGGACCGGCACCGGCAGTCCTGGCCGCGCATCCTCGAACAGTGGGACCACAGGGCCGCCGCCACCGGGTAGGTTCGAGCGGAAGTCGAGTTCCCCCATACGAAAGGACGTAACGATGCCTACACGTTCCGCGCGTACCAGCTGGTCCGGTGGTCTGCAGGACGGTTCCGGTCAGGTCGAGCTGGTCAGCTCGGGCGTCGGCAAGTACGACATCTCGTTCCCCAAGCGCGCCGCCGACGCGGCCGACGGCACCACCAGCCCCGAAGAGCTCATCGCGGCCGCGCACTCCTCCTGCTACGCCATGGCCCTGTCCGGCGAGATCGGCAAGGCGGGCGGCACCGTGCAGAGCCTCGACATCACCGCCGACGTGACCCTGGGTCCGGACCCGGCCGGCGGCTTCCGCATCTCCAAGATCAAGCTGACCCTGGTCGGCAAGGCCTCCGGCATCGACGAGGCCGGGTTCCTGGCCGCCGCCGCGGCCGCCAAGGCGGGCTGCCCGGTGTCCAAGGCGCTGACCGGTGTCGACACCATCGAGCTGGACGCCAGCTTCGAGGCGTAAGGCGTACCGCAACTCGTGAGATCCCGGCCGGCGCCGACGTCGGCCGGGATCGATCGCCAGTGAATCCCGCTCGGTGAGAACGTGTTCGAGATCGCCGTGCGAACCGCACCCGGTCGTGCTGAGGTGTAGCGCGTTGCCGCTCTACGAAAGGGATTCGGTGCACACGAGAACCTGGCTGCTGCTGACCGCTGCCGTCAGCGCCTGCGCGGCCCTGCTCCCGGCGACAGCCGGCGCCGCCCCCGCCTCGAACTTCGACTCGCAAGCCCATCGTGGTGGCCGCGGACTGGTGGTGGAGAACACGCTTCCCGCCTTCGCGCACGCCCTCGAAATCGGTGTGACCACACTCGAAATGGATATCGCGATCACCGAGGACGGTCGCGAGGTCATCACCCACGACAGCCGCGTCGACGGCGCGAAATGCGCTGACACCGCTCCGGTTTCCGCCGGTGACCCGCAATATCCGTATGTGGGCAAGCTGATCAAGGAACTCACCTTCGACCAGGTGCGCACCCTGGACTGCGGCTCCGCGGCGCAGGCCGACTTCCCCGGGCAGCGCACCGCCCCGGGCGCGAAGATGCCCACCCTGGCAGAGGTTTTCGACCTGGCCCGGCAGCGCGGGGCCGCGGGGATCTCCTTCAGCATCGAGCTCAAGACCAACCCGGCGGGCTCCGATACCCGCCCGGCCGCCGATTTCGTGAGCCGCGCCCTCGGCGAGATCGCCGGTTCCGGCTTCGCCTCCAACGTCAAGATCCAGAGTTTCGATTGGGGCGCTCTGCAACTCGTGCACCGCGCCGACCCGGCGATCCCGCTCTACGCCCTCACCGACCCGACCAAGGTGTACCCCTTCTCGCCGTGGCTCGGCGGGCTGCATCCCCTCGCCTACGGCGGCAGCCTGGTCCGCACCGCGAAATCGTTCGGCGCGGCGGCCATCTCACCCATGGAATCCCTGCCGCCGGACGGCTCCGTGCAGATTCCCCTGGTCGGCGCGAGCATGGTCCAGGAAGCCCACGCCAATGGCATGCTCGTCGTGCCGTGGACGCCGAACGACGCCGCCACCATGCGGGCTCTGATCGACAAGGGCGTCGACGGCATCATCACCGACTACCCGGACCGGCTACGCGACGTCCTCCGCGAACGCGGCATGCCGCTGCCGCCCGTGTACGCGTAGCCGGTGGCCGGTGATCAGGCGTTCTTGCCCGCCACATCCAGGACGACCTCGAACTCCAGCAGCGACGCGCCGGTCGAGACGGGCTTGCGCGCCTCGCCCGCGTGCGCCTCGCGCGCCGGGCCGTCCCGCCATGCCGCGAAGGACTCCTCCGAATCCCACTGCGTGACAACGAAGTAGCGGTTGTCGCCGGCGACCGGGCGGAGCAGCTGGAAGCCCAGGAATCCGGGCGAGTTCTCGACCGCGTGCGCGCGGTGCGCGAAACGCTTCTCCAGTTCGGGGCCGGCGCCCTCGGGGACCTCGATTGCGTTGATCTTGACGACTGCCATGCCTGCGAATGTACTCCGGCACTCCGGACGTATCGTTCGGGGCGATGTTGTATGACGAAGGCGGCACCGGGACTCCGATCCTGCTGCTGCATGGGCTGATGGGCAGTGCCCGGACCTGGCGGGCGCAGCTGCCCTGGGTGCGGGAATTCGGGCACGTGTACACGTTCGACGCGGCCGGGCACGGGCGGCCCGCGCCGCCGCGGCTCACCACCGAGGCCTTCGTGGCCGATCTCGCGGCCGCGACCGCGCACATCGACGAGCCGATGGTGGTGATCGGGCACTCCATGGGCGGCCTGCACGGCTGGATGTTCACCGCCGCCCATCCGGACCGGGTCCGGGCGCTGGTGGTCGAGGACATGGCCCCCGACTTCCAGGGCCGGACCGCGGCGGACTGGGCGGCCATGGTCGAGGCGTGGCCGGTCCCGTTCGAGACCGAGGCGGCCGTGCTGGAGTTCTTCGGGCCGGTGGCCGGACGGTACTTCCTGGACTCGTTCCGGCGCGAGCCCGACGGCTACCACCTGCACGGCGAGGTGCCGACCTTCCGGGACATCTCCGAGGAGTGGGGCACCCGCGACTTCTGGACGCAATGGAAGTCGGTGACCGTGCCCGCGCTGCTGATCGAGGGCGAGTACACCATCACGCCGCCGGGGCAGATGCGGGAGATGGCCGCGCTGCATCCGGACGCCCGGCACGTGGTCATCGCGGACGCCGGGCACCTGGTGCACGACGATCAACCGGCCCTCTACCGGGCCGAAGTCGAGGATTTCCTGCGTCGCGTCCTCGTTTGAGGGCGGGTGCCTTCAGTCGGGTGGGGTGGCCGTCGTATGCTCGGCTCGACCGCGACTCCTGACGGATGGTGACCACGATGATCGACTTCTCGATTCCCGCCGACCTCGCTGCCGAACGCGACCGCGTCCGCCAGTTCGTCATCGACAAGATCGTGCCCTTCGAACGCGACCCGCGCCTGACCGCGCACGGCCCCAACGACGAACTGCGCCAGGAAATGGTGGAGCTGGCCCGCGCCGAGAAGCTGCTCACCATCCAGGCCCCCGTCGAGCTGGGCGGGCGCGGCCTGACCCACGTCGAACAGGCCGTGCTGTACGAGGCCGCCGGCTGGTCCACCCTCGGCCCGGTCGCCATGAACTGCGCCGCCCCCGACGAGGGCAACATGTTCATGCTGTCCAAGATCGCGAATCCGGAACAGACGCAACGCTTCCTGCGGCCGGTGATCGACGGCCACCAGCGCTCGGTCTTCGCCATGACCGAGCCGGGCGGCGCGGGCTCCGACCCCAACCAGCTCGCCACCGAGGCCGTCTTCGACGGCGAGAACTTCACCATCAACGGCCGCAAATGGCTGATCACCGGCGCCGACGGCGCCAAGACCTGGATCATCATGGCGCGCCTGGCCGCCAACCCGCACCTGCCCGAGGGCCCCACCCTGTTCCTCTGCGACGGCGACACCGAGGGCATCGTCATCGAGCGGATCATGAACACCATGGACCGCAACTACGTCGGCGGCCACGCGGTGGTGAACTTCGAAAACCTGGTGCTGCCCAAGGAATCCGTGCTCGGCGAGACGGGCCAGGCGCTGCGCTACGCCCAGCTGCGGCTGGCCCCCGCCCGCCTCACCCACTGCATGCGCTGGCTCGGCGCGGCCGAACGCGCCCAGGCCATCGCGGTCGACTACGCCAAGACCCGCACCGCCTTCGGCAAGCCGATCGGCGAGCACCAGGGCGTGTCGTTCATGCTGGCGGACAACGAGATCGCGCTGCACCAGTGCCGCCTCACCATCTGGCACGCCTGCTGGCTGATGGATCAGGGCCACAAGGCCCGCCACGAGTCCTCGATCGCCAAGTCCTCCGTCTCCGAGGAACTGTTCAAGGTCACCGACCGCTGCGTCCAGGTGCTCGGCGGCATCGGCATCTCCGACGAGACCGTGGTCGAGATGATCTTCCGCGACATGCGCGCCTTCCGCCTCTACGACGGCCCCACCGAGGTGCACAAGTACGCCATCGGCCGGCAGATCCTCCGCGCCTGAACTGTAGGAACCCGCCCCGAGTCGGGCACAGGGCCTAATATGCACCGCATGAGTTCGGAATTGCTTGTGGACGTCTCCGGGGGCGTCGCGGTCCTGACGCTCAACCGGCCCGCCCAGCAGAACGCGCTGACTCCGGCCATGGCGTCGGAACTCGGTGCGTCCCTGCGCCGCTGCGACAACGATGACGCCATCGGCGCGGTCGTCATCACCGGCACCGCGCCCGCGTTCTGCGCGGGCGCGGACTTGTCGCTCAAGGTCGGCGAGGTCAACGGCCTCATCGACCCGGCGCCGTTCCGGATCCGGAAACCGGTCATCGCCGCCGTCAACGGGCACGCTGTCGGCATCGGCCTGGAGATCGCGCTGCAGTGCGACCTGCGCTACATGGCCCGCGACGCCGTGTACGCCCTCAATCAGGTCCGCCGCGGCGCGCTGGCCGACGGCTTCGCGCATTGGACCCTGCCCCGCCTGATCGGCAGCGCCCGCGCCGCCGACCTGCTGCTCACCGGCCGCACCTTCGACGGCGACGAGGCGTACGCGCTCGGCATCGCCAACTCCTGCCTGCACGCCGCCGAGGTCCTGCCCACCGCCCTCGAGGTGGCCCACGACATCGCCCACGGCTCGGCCCCGCTCCCGGTGGCGCTGTCCAAGCGCCTGCTCTGGGAGGCCCCCACCATGGACCCGGACACCGTGGGCCGCTTGGAAACCGAGCTCAACGACTACGTCGCCAAGAGCACCGACGGCGGCGAAGGCGTCGCGGCGTTGAAGGACCGCCGCCCGCCGAAGTGGACCGGCAGCGTCGCGGGGGAATGGCCCGCCTGGGACGGCATCACCGGCGGCGAGCAGCGCCCGGGCCTGGACTGACTCCGGGCGAGCCGGGTTCGGAGGTTCGGGGGCCGAGCCCCCGGGAGTCGCTCACGCGCGTCCGCTGATCACCATCATCAGGAAGATGCTGCCGAACACGACCATCATGAACGTTCCGATGATGCCGAGGACGTAGCCGACCAGGACTTGCACCCGGCCGCCGAAGCGCCCCCCGCCCTCCTCGATGTCGTTGAGTGCGCGGCGGCCGAGGGCCCACGCGATCGGTCCCAGCGCACCGCAGCAGAACACGCTGAGCGCGCCCAGTAGCAGGACGGCGGTTGCGTGCTCGTGCTCGACGGGGGACCCGAGGGGCGGCTGATCGAAGACCACCGCCAAAGTTTACGGGCGGAAGGCACCGCGCGGCAGGTGGACGCGCGGTGTTCGCTTGGGCCACTTGATTATCGAGGCCGGATGGACCGCGGCCGGTGATGGTCGAGCGACCGATTTGGAACCGGCGCCGTCGGATTCGGCACCGGCTCCACCGGCCTCAGGAGCGGCGCTGCCGCGCGACTTCGGCCAGCACGACGCCCGCTGCCACCGACGCGTTGAGCGACTCCACCGGCCCTGCCATCGGAATGCTCAGGATCGAGTCGCAGTTCTCGCGCACCAGCCGGGAGAGCCCCTTGCCCTCGGAGCCGACCACGATGACCGTCGGTGCGCTGCCGTCGAATTCGTCGAGGGTGGTGTCGCCGCCCGCGTCGAGCCCGACGATCTGATAGCCCTTGTTCGCCCAATCCTTCAGCGTGCGAGTCAGATTCGTGGCGCGCGCGACCGGAAGCCGCGCCGCCGCACCGGCACTCGTGCGCCACGCCACCGCGGTGACACTGGCGCTGCGCCGCTGCGGGATGAGCACACCCTGCCCGCCGAACGCCGCCACCGACCGGATGACCGCGCCCAGGTTGCGCGGGTCGGTGATGTTGTCCAGCGCCACGATCAGCGCGGGCTCGCCGGAGTTGTGCACCCGGTCCACCAGATCGTCGGGGTGCGCGTACTTGTACGGCGGCACCTGCAGCGCCATGCCCTGGTGCATGCCGTTGTGGCTCATCTTGTCCAGGTCGGTGCGCGGCACCTCCAGGATCGAGATCCCGATCTCGGCCGCCGTCTTCACCGCCTCGGAGAGCCGGTCGTCGTTCTCGGTGCCATTGGCGACGTACAGGGCGGTGGCGGGCACACCCGCGCGCAGGCACTCCACGACCGGGTTGCGGCCGAGCACCAGCTCGGGACCCTCGTTGTCCTTGCGGCCCGCGATGGGGCGGCTCGCATTGCGTGACCGGGTGGTGGCGGCGGTCGCCTCGGCCTTGGCCTTCGCCTTCGCGCGCTTGGCGGCGACGTGATAGACGCGGTCCTCGGCCTTGGGGGTCGCCCCCTTGCCCTCGAGCCCCCGCCGGCGCTGCCCGCCGGACCCGACGGTCTGCCCCTTCTTGCTGCCGGTCTTGCGGGTCGCCCCGCGTCGCTGGGAATTGCCTGCCATCACTTCGCCTTCCGTGTCTGATTGCCCTCCGCTTCGCTCCGGGCGGGTTCGCGGCCCCCGAGGTCTCGATTCTTCCCTTCTCCGCTCCTCCGCTTCGCTCCCCCGCTCCATCAGTCCAGAATCGAGACGGGCCGCGAACTGTCCGCGGGGCGAACGTGGTGAGCGGTCTCGGTTGGGCCGTAGGGGAGACCTGCTGGTGGTCGGCTTGGCATGATCTTGCGCTGCCGAGGCAGTAACCCCGGCTATGCCGCGCAGGGGACGTAAGAATTGTGCCCTACGCTGGGCCGCCACCCCGAATTCGGTGCGCTCCGCCACACCGCGCGAGCTGTCCGGCGCGGTGCGGCGGCGAGTCCGGTTCCGCCGGGGCGGACCGCTACTTCTTCCCCTTGGCCAAGGCCCACTCCGCGCCCTGCGGCGTGTCGGTGACCTCGACGCCCGCGGTCTGCAGCCGGTCGCGGACCGCGTCGGCGGTGGCCCAATCCTTGTCGGCGCGCGCCTGCTGCCGCCGGTCCAGTTCCGCGCCGATCAGCACGTCCAGCGCGGCGATGGCGTTCGAGTTGTCGGCGGGCGCGGCCCAGTGCGCGTCCAGCGGATCCACGCCGAGAATGCCCAGCATGGCCCGGACCTGACCGGCGAGCATGCGCGCGCCCGAGAGGTCACCGGCATCGAGCGCCTTGTTGCCCTCGCTCACCACGCCGTGAATCGCGGCCAGCGCCTGCGGAACGCCGAGATCGTCGTCGAGTGCCTCGGCGAAGGCCGGGGTCCAGGCGCCGACCGGCACGTCGCCGGTGCGCTCGGCGACCCGCAGCACGAACGCCTCCAGGCGCTGGTATCCGGCGGCGGCCTCGGTCAGCGCCTGATCGGAGTATTCGATCATCGACCGGTAGCCCACGCTGCCGAGGTAGTAGCGCAATTCGACCGCGCGCACCCCGACCCGTTCCAGCACATTCGGAATGGACAGCACATTGCCCAGCGACTTGGACATCTTCTCGCCGCCCATGGTCACCCAGCCGTTGTGCAGCCAGTAGCGCGCGAATCCGTCCCCGGCCGCGCGCGACTGCGCGATCTCGTTCTCGTGGTGCGGGAAAACCAGATCCATTCCACCGCAATGAATATCGAATTCCGCACCGAGATAGAACTCGGCCATGGCGGAGCATTCCAAATGCCAGCCCGGCCGGCCGGGTCCCCACGGCGACGGCCAATTCGGTTCACCGGGTTTCGCGGCCTTCCACAGCGTGAAATCGCGCGGATCCTTCTTACCGGTGCCCGCGCTCTCACCCTGATGCACGTCATCGAGCTTGTGCCCGGACAACTTTCCGTAATCGGGGAAGCTCAGCACATCGAAATAGACATTGCCCTCGGAGGCATAGGCGTGGCCGCGCTCGATGAGCCGTTCCATCATCCCGACCATCTGGGTGATGTGCCCGGTGGCGCGCGGCTCCGCGGACGGCGGCAGCACGCCGAGCGTCTCGTAGGCGCGGTCGAAGGCGCGCTCGTGCGTGGCCGCCCACTCCCACCAGGGGCGTCCGTGCTCGGCGGCCTTGGTCAGGATCTTGTCGTCGATATCGGTGACATTGCGGATGAAGGCGACGTCGAAACCGTTGGCGGCCAGCCACCGTCGCAGCACGTCGAAGGCGACGCCGCTGCGCACGTGCCCGATGTGGGGTTCCCCCTGAACGGTCGCGCCGCACAGGTACACCGAGGCTTTGCCGGGGACCAGCGGCGTGAAATCACGCAGGGTCCGCGTCTCGGTGTCGAAAAGGCGCAGAGTCACGACAGAGCATCCTAGCTGTTGGGAAATGGGCGGATTACGGGTGCGTCAGGCGCGGCAACACAGCAGGGCGGTGGCCACCGCGGCCACGCCCTCGCCGCGGCCGGTGAGGCCCAGACCGTCGGTCGTGGTGCCCGACACCGAGATCGGCGCACCCAGGATCTCACCCAGCACCTGTTGCGCCTCGGCCCGCCGGGGACCGATTTTGGGCCGATTCCCGATGACCTGTACAGCCGCATTGACAATCGAGAATCCGGCCTCGTCGAGCAGTCGCCGGACTTCTTTCAGCATGGCCGCGCCGGACACGCCCTCCCATTCGGGACGGCCGGTGCCGAAGACCGCGCCGACATCGCCGAGTCCGGCGGCCGAGAGCAGGGCGTCGCAGAGCGCGTGGGCGGCGACATCGCCGTCGGAGTGGCCCTCGCAGCCGCTGTCGCCCTCGAACAGCAGGCCCGCCATCCAGCAGGGGCGGCCGGGTTCGATGGGGTGGACATCGCTGCCGATGCCGGTGCGCAGGCTCATCGGATCCATCACGGGGCGATCACCGCCGCGCGTGTCGTGTCCAGCCCGCCTGCGATGTCGGGCGAATCACGGCGGGCGGCCAGGGTATTGGCCAGGACCAGGTCCAAGGGCGAAGTGATCTTGAAAGCGAGGGCGTCGCCGAGCACCGTCTCGACGGTCGCACCCAGCATCTCCACCAACCCCGCGTCATCGGTCGCCTGTGTACCCACAGCGTAGGCGGAGCGCAGCAGCTCGGCGTCGAAGCCCTGCGGAGTCTGGACGGCGCGCAGCTCGGAGCGGTCCGGCGTGCCGGTCACCGCACCCGAGGCATCCACGGATTTGATGGTGTCGGCCACCGGCAGGGCGGGCACCACGGCCCGCGCACCCGCGCGCAGCGCGTCCACGACCCGGGTGATCAGGGCCGGGGGAGTCAGGGCCCGGGCGGCGTCGTGCACCAGCACCAGGGTGGCGTCGGGGGCGGCCGCGAGGCCGGCCCGCACCGAATCGGTGCGCTCGGCGCCGCCGGCGACCACGTGCACGGGGACGTCGGAGTCGGGCAGCAGGGCGCGGGTCTGGGCGACGAGTTCGGCGGGCACCATAACCACAACATCGTCGACCGACCCGGAATCGATCAGCCCCTGGACCGCGAGAGTGAGCATGGGACTGCCGCCGACGTGGACGAAGGCCTTCGGCTTGTTCTCACCGAGACGCACGCCCATGCCGGCGGCAGGAACCAGAGCGACGACACGAACGCCGTCGCCGGGTGTTGTTTTCACGGTCAGGAGGCCGCTGCGAGAACCTCGTCGAGCAGGGTCTCGGCCTTGACGTCGTCGGTGCCCTCGGCGAGCGCGAGCTCACCGACGAGGATCTGCCGGGCCTTGGCCAGCATGCGCTTCTCACCGGCGGACAGGCCGCGGTCCTGCTCTCGACGCCACAGGTCGCGGACGACCTCGGCCACCTTGTTCACATCGCCGGAGGCGAGCTTCTCGAGGTTGGCCTTGTAGCGACGGGACCAGTTGGTCGGCTCCTCGGTGTGCGGAGCCCGCAACACCTGGAAGACCCGGTCCAGGCCCTCCTGCCCGACGACATCGCGGACGCCGACATACTCGGCATTCTCCGCGGGAACCCGAACGGTCAGGTCGCCCTGTGCGACCTTCAGGACCAGATACTCCTTTTGTACACCCTTGATGGTGCGGGTTTCGATAGCTTCGATCAGCGCCGCTCCGTGGTGGGGGTAAACGACGGTGTCTCCGACCTTAAAAATCATGTGTCCCGTGCCCCTTTCGATGTTCACAGTTTAACATGCGACTCGGTAACGGCGCGATCAACGGCGCAGGTCAGGGCCACAACGGAGCGGCGGCGGGGGTTGACAGATGACGAATCGTGTGCATCCCGTTGTGGCATAAGGGGATAGCGCATCGCGCTGTTCGCGCGCATATGCGAGTGCGTAGTTCGCATACGCGACCGGGCACCCTCGCATAAACGGCAATGCATCTCTCGAGAACTCGTCTCGGAATCTCTGTCAGGTCCCCTGACACATCCCACCCGGTCGCTCCGTGTGATCTGTGACGCGCCCGGCCGAGAGCGCAGGGCACCGATACCGGATATCGCACGACGCTCGCAACCGATACCGCGTGACGCGCGCACGACACCGCCCGCGTGTAGCACGGGGGAAGCGACGCACTACTCTCATTGACTACTACTCTCCATAGTGGAGTGAGCCCGGTCGACATGGAGGACACCGTGACTGCCCTGAAAGCCACCACTGCGTCGAAGTCGCGGCGGCGTGCCGTGACAGTTGCTGCACTCGCTGCGGGTGCGGTGCTCGCGCTGTCGGGTTGCGGCGCCGGTCAGATCTCGCAGACCGCCACCCAGGTCGCCGCCGTCAACGGCAGCACCGCCAATGTCGGGTCCATCGCGCTGCGTGACGTGCGGTTCCTGCTGCCGCAGGGCGAGGAATCCGGCAACACCAAGGGTGGCAAGGCCGTGCTGGCCTTCACCGCCGTGAACATGAGCGACAGCAAGACCGACGAGCTGGTCAGCATCACCGCCGAGGGCCTGGGCACGGTCAAGCTCGACGGCAAGATCGAGATCAAGCCGTCCAGCGCCGTCGTCGCCGACAAGCCGACCGCCAAGGACGCGGCTCAGGCCTCCGCCGTGCACGAGCAGAACGCCGGCCAGCCCGCCTCCGACAAGGTCGCGGACCCGAGTGCCAAGCCGATCCTGATCGAGGTCACCGGTCTCGCCAAGGACGTGAACCCGGGCCTGACCTACCCGCTCACCTTCAACTTCAAGGAGGGTGGCACCGTCGTCGTCAACACCCCGGTCGACGCCGGTCCGAACAACCCGCGCCCCGAGCCCGCCAAGGCGGAGAAGAAGGGCGGCGAGCACTGAGCTCGCGCTGAACCTCCGACGGTGCCCGTCCCGGATTCCGGGGCGGGCACCGTCGTATCCAGGCCCGGCCGGGGGCTTCGGCGCGTGGTTGCCGGAGTGTGTCGGGGGCCCTGGCTAGGCTGCCCGCGTGGCCAAGGTGAAATCGGTGTATCGGTGTGCGGAGTGCACGTGCGAGGTCGCCAAATGGGTTGGGCGCTGCCCGGATTGCGGGGCGTGGGGCAGCATCGAGGAGGTGGCCGCGTCCTCGGGCGCGATGGCGGTGGGGCGGCGGGCCATGCTGCCGAGCACCGCGGCCACGCCGATCTCGAGCATCGACTCCAAGAAGACGCAGTCGCGGTCGACGGGCGTGTCCGAGTTGGACCGCGTGCTGGGCGGCGGGATCATCCCCGGTTCGGTGGTGCTGTTGTCGGGGGAGCCGGGCGTCGGCAAGTCGACGCTGCTGCTCGAGGTGGCGCACCGGTGGGCGCGGGCGCGTGACGAGATCGCGCTGTACGTGACCGCCGAGGAGTCGGCGGGCCAGGTGCGGCTGCGGGCGGACCGGACCGACGCGGTGCACGAAAAGGTGTACCTGGCCGCGGAATCCGATCTGGCGACCATCCTGGGCCACGTGGAGCAGGTGAAACCCAGTCTGCTGGTGGTGGACTCGGTGCAGACCATGCTGGCCGCGGACGCGGACGGGGTGATCGGCGGGGTCACCCAGGTGCGGTCGGTGACGGCGGCGCTCACCTCGCTGGCCAAGGCGACGGGGATCGCGGTGCTGCTGGTCGGGCACGTCACCAAGGACGGCGCGGTGGCCGGTCCGCGCACGCTGGAGCACCTGGTGGACGTGGTGCTGCAGTTCGAGGGGGACAAGCATTCGTCGCTGCGCATGGTGCGCGGCATCAAGAACCGTTTCGGCAGCACCGACGAGGTCGGCTGCTTCGAGATGGTGGAGGCGGGAATCCGTTGCGTGGACGACCCGTCCGGGCTGTTCCTGCATCACCGCACCGACGCGGTGCCCGGGACCGCGGTCACGGTCGCCATGGACGGCAAGCGCCCCATGCTGGGTGAGGTGCAGGGCCTCACCGTGGACACCCAGGCGCCCGCCCCGCGGCGCGCGGTGAGCGGGCTGGACTACAACCGCGTTTCCATGGTCCTGGCGGTCCTGCAGAGCCGTGGGGGCGTGTACGTGGGCAAGCAGGACGTCTACGCGGCCACCGTGGGCGGTATGCGGCTCACCGAGCCCGCGGCGGATCTGGCTGTCGCGCTTGCCATCGCGAGCGCCAGCCAGGATCTGGCGCTGCCGACCGGCATGGTGGTGCTGGGTGAGGTCGGGCTGGCGGGCGAGGTGCGCCAGGTGACCGGGCTGACCCGCCGGTTGGCGGAGGCGGAGCGGCTGGGCTTCACCGAGGCGCTGGTCCCGCCGGGCGTGGACCGCACCGGCCGCACCATGACATTGCGGGAGGTGGCCGATATCCGTGCGGCACTGTCGGTTACCGGGCTGCGTCGGCGTCGGCGCGATCAGGAGTCGATGGAAATGGCGGAGTGAACGCCGGAATCGAATAGCGGGAGCGCGTATTCGAAATAGGGGCGGAATTCGATGCGCGAATACCGGAATTCTCCGGAAACGACGAAGGCCGGGATCCGTGCGATCGGATCCCGGCCTTCGGTGTGCTGGGGGCGTCAGGCGATATTGAACGGTTCCGGCTGGCTGCGGACCGAACCGAGCTGGGCCACAACGGTGTACGGCCCGGCCGGGACCTGCAGGCGCTCGCCCGCGCAGCCCGGCTGCGAGCTGGCGCCCGACCAGGTGACCGTGAAGGCGGCCTGCTGGCCGGGGGCCAGGGTGCGGATCTCGGGGGTGCCGTCCGGGTAGCAGTCGGTGCTGGACCACAGCTTGCGCTGGCCGTCGAGGGACTGCACCTGGACCAGCTGCAACCCGGAACCCATGTCGCGTGCGCAGGCGCCGCTGGAGATATTGGTGATGACGATGCCGAATTGCGGCTGCTCGCCGACCTTGTAGGTGGCCTGCCCGACGGTGACCTTCACGGCCAGCGACTGATCGGGGCACTGGGCCTGTGCCACCGGGGCCGCGCCGCTCGACGACGCGGCGGACGGCTTGGCCGAGCTCGGGTCCGCGGTGCCCGTGGCGCTGCCCGAGGGCTTACCGCTGGTCGCCGCACTGGAGCTCGCGGCGGCCTTGGTGTCGGACTTGTGGTCGCCGCCGCCCTTCAGCAGCGCGAAGCCCACCCAGAGCACCAGGGCGAGCCCGATCACCATCGCGCCGATCGCGACCGCGCGTCGACGCCAGTAGATTTCCGGTGGGAGTGGTCCGTTCGGTTCCAGCACGGTGACAACGGTAAGCGCACCGTCCGGGTCACCCCGAGCAGGGTCTCGGCGTGTCGGTCGCGAAAGCGGCTACGGGGCCGGTAAATTCCGGCCCCCGCGGCGGGTCAGACCACTTCGCCGATATTGCCGATGACGCGGTGCAGCTTGATCTGGCCTTCGCCGAGGTTGTAGGTGACGCAGGCGATGGCGCACTCGCCGGTGGCGACCCGCTGGGAGATGATCATCGACCGCTGCATGAGCAGGCGGGCGGTCTCCTCGACATGGCGGGCCTCGAGTTCGTCGACGCCCTCCAGCCCCTCGCGGCGGCCGATCAGGATGGACGGGGTGACGCGTTCGACGACCGAGCGGATGAAGCCGCCGGGCACATTGCCGTGGTCGAGGGCGTCGATGGTGGCCCGGACCGCGCCGCAGCTGTCGTGGCCGAGGACCACGATGAGCGGCACGTTCAGGACCTGCACGCCGTATTCGATGGAGCCCAGCACCGAGGCGTCGACGACGTGCCCGGCGGTGCGCACCACGAACATGTCGCCGAGGCCCTGATCGAAGATGATCTCGGCGGCCACGCGGGAGTCGCCGCAGCCGAACAACACCGCGCCGGGCTGCTGTCCGTCGACGAGCTTGGCCCGGTCGATCGAGCCTTGGCCAGGGTGCCGCAACTGGCCGTTGACGAAGCGTTCATTGCCTTCGCGCAGGGCTTTCCACGCACTGATCGGGTTGTTATGCGGCATGTGACCTATTTTCCATAGCCCCTCGGTTACCGGCGAGTCCATGGCGTTACGGCCTGGCAAAGACGGGCCGACCATGTCGGGGCGCGCACGGTGAGCTGCCAGACACGCCGGGAGAGGGCCATGTGAGGCACGCCGGGGTGGGAAATCCGGCCTCTCCGATATGGATACCATCGCCCATGGCGGTCTGCAGGATTTCCTGTGCCCCAACCTCCTCGCAGGCGTATCCCACATGGTTCGCGGCCGTCTCGATTCTGGACTGCGCTCCGCCTCCCCGCGCTCGGAACGGGGGAGCGAAGCGGAGGAGGGAAGAATCGAGACCTCGGGGCCGCGAACCCGCCCGGAGCGCAGCGGAGGGCACATGGACATGGACAGCGACGTGCTGATCGACTGGTACCAGGAGACTGCTCGGGATCTGCCGTGGCGGCGGCCCGGAGTGACCGCGTGGCAGATTCTGATGAGCGAGATCATGCTGCAGCAGACGCCCGTGGTTCGGGTGGAGCCGATCTGGCGGGAGTGGGTGGCGCGCTGGCCGGTGCCGTCGGCGATGGCGGCCGCGCCGCAGGGTGAGGTGCTGCGCGCCTGGGGCAAGCTCGGGTATCCGCGGCGGGCGCTGCGGCTGCACGAGTGCGCGCGGGTACTGGCCGCCGAGCACGGCGACGAGGTGCCCGCCGATGTGGATGTGCTGCTGGGCTTGCCGGGCATCGGGGCGTATACCGCTCGCGCGGTCGCGTGTTTCGCGTACGGGCAGCGAGTTCCGGTGGTGGACACCAATGTTCGCCGGGTGGTGGCGCGGGCCGTGCACGGTCGCGCCGAGGCCGGCAATCCGGCGGCCCGCGATCTGGCCGAGACCGAGGAGCTGTTGCCCGTGCGGGTCGATCGGGCCGCGGTCATGTCCGCGGCGCTGATGGAGCTGGGCGCGCTGGTCTGCACCGCCCGGACCCCGGACTGCGAGCGCTGCCCGCTGCCCGCGTGCGCGTGGGTGTCGGCGGGCCGTCCGGCCTCGGAGGTGGTGCGCAAGGTGCAGAAATACGAGGGCACCGACCGTCAGGCGCGCGGACGACTGCTCGATGTGCTGCGGGATTCGTCGGGGCCGGTGGAGCGGGTTCGCCTGGACCTGGCCTGGACTCGCGATCCGGGTCAGCGGGACCGGGCCCTGGATTCGCTGCTGGTCGACGGTCTCATCGAGCAGACCCCCGACGGCTTGTTCGCGCTGGCGGGCGAGGGGAGCTGATCCCGCGCCGCCCGTCCCGGGCCGATGCGTGACGGCCCGGGACGGGCGGGTGGGCACGATCTGCCGCCCCTCATGCGGCAGATCGGGTGGGGTGTGGCCGGTTTCGCGGGATCGCCGTGAAACTCAGGCGGCGACCAGGGCGGTGCGCCGATTGCGGGTGCGGGACCCGACCACGCGGCAGATCAGGTAGATGGTGAACGAGATGGTGGTGACGAAGGTCGAGATCGGGACGCCGGGGGCCAGCGACAGCAGAATGCCGCCGACCGCGGCGATCTCGGCGAAGACGATCGACAGCACCGCCACCCGGGCCGGGCTCGCGGTGAGCTGCGCGGCCGCCGCGGCGGGCGTGATGAGCAGCGACAGCACCAGCAGCGCGCCCACGATCTGCACGCCGAAGGCGGCCGTCACGCCGAGCAGCACCGCGAACACGATCGACAGCGCCCGCACCGGAACCCCGCGCGCGACAGCGACTTCCGGGTCCGCGCTGGCGAACAGCAGCGGCCGGTAGACGGCGGCCAGCACCACCAGCACCGCGGCCGTGCAGGTGGCCAGCAGCCCGAGGCCGGAATTGCCGACGCTCACCACCTGGCCGGTGAGCAGCGAGAACTTGGAGCCCGCGCGTTCCGGGCCGAGCCACAGGAACAGCACCGACAGGCCCAGGCCGAAGGACAGCACCACCGCGATCACCGAATCGCGTTCGCGGGCCCGGGAACCGAGCACGCCGAACAGCACGGCGGCCACGACCGACCCGATGATGGCGCCGACGCCGACCCCGATCCCGGCGAGCAGCGCGGCGGCCGCGCCGGTGAGTGACAGCTCGCTGGTGCCGTGCACGGCGAACGACATCTGGCGGCTGATGATGAGCGGTCCGATGGCCCCGGCCAGCAGGCCCAGCAGCGCGGCGGCGAGCACGGCCTGCTGCACGAAGTCGTAGGCCAGCAGGTGCGTGGTGGTGGACACGTCGAACAGCTGCGAGAACAGCTTGGACAGTTTCTCCATCAGGCCCGCACCTCCGGCCGGCAGTGGGCCGCGCCGGATTCACCGAGCGCGTCCATGGCGTCGCCGGTGCCGACCACGACGAGGCGGCCGCGCACCCGCAGCACGTCGACCTCGGTGCCGTAGAGCTCGGAGAGCGTCTCGGAGGTCATCACCTCGTCGGGCGTCCCGATCCGGAACTTCCCGTCCACCAGGTACAGCACCCGATCCACCAGCGGCAGAATGGGATTGATCTCGTGGGTCACGAACAGCACGGCCGTCTCGTGGCTGCGCCGCCGCCGATCGATGAGCTCCGACACCAGCCGTTGATTCGCCAGATCCAGGGACAGCAGCGGCTCGTCGCACAGCAGCACCCGGGGATCGCCCGCCAGCGCCTGCGCGACCCGCAGCCGCTGCTGCTCGCCGCCGGACAGCGCGTCGAGCGGCGCGTACGCGAACTTTTCGGCGCCTACCGCCGAGATCGCCTCCGCGACTTTTCGTTTCCGCTCCCTACGCCCTCGGAACCCGATGCCCCAACGATGCCCGTCCACACCGAGGCCCACGAGGTCGACCCCGCGCAGCTGTGCCCCGCCCTCGATCGTCTTCTGCTGCGGCACGTACCCGATCGCAGGATTCCCGAGCCGCGCAGGCGATCCCGCCACCTCGGCAGTTCCGGCGCTCAACGCCACCTGCCCCAGCAGCATTCGCAGCATCGAGGTCTTCCCGGACCCGTTGGGCCCCAGCACCGCGATGAACTCCCCGGCTCCGACCTCGAGGTCCAGCCCCTCCCACAAGGTCCGTTCCCCGAACGACAACCGCGCACCCGATAGTCGCACCGCCGGCACGGTGCGGCGCTCCGCGCGACGATCGTCCACGCCCGCCGCATCGGCGCGTGGTTCGGCCGTGCCGGGGGCCGCGCCGGCATCGCGTAGGGCCGCCTGGGGGTTGTCGGTGCAGGTGGCGCGGCCGGAAGGGGTGCGGGGCCGCGCGCCGGTGAGGGCACAACCGGGTTTCGGGGTGGTGACGCCGGGGGTGGCGGGGGCGTCGGGCTTCGCGGACATGCTGGTGCTCCCGGTTGGGGCGGAACGGGTTTCGGAGACGTCGCGGTCGCCGGGCGTGGTGCGTGCGCTCGGCGGTCGCGGGGTGGTCCGGTCGTTCAGCGGGGTTCCTGGGTGGGTGGGTCGGGTGCGGCGGCGGTCAGGCCAGGGCCTTGGCCAGCGACTGGGCGTTCTCGGTCATCCAGGTGACGTAGTCCTTGCCTTCCGGGAGGGTTTCGGTGACCTCGACGACGGCGACGCCGGACTTGTCGGCGGCGGCGCGGAGGTCCTTGGTGAGTTTGTCCTCGGTCTGGATGTTGTAGACGAGGGCGCGAACCTGCTTGGCGTTCACCAGGTCCCGGACGGCGGCCACGTCGGCGGGGGACGGGTCGGTGCCCTGCTCGATGGCCTCCTGGAAGGCGCGCGGGGTCTTGTCGTCGGCCTTGGCGGCGGTGAGCAGGTACGCGGCCAGCGGCTCGGTCTGCAGGACCGGCTGGTTCGGGTGCTCGGCGGCGATCTTGGCGGTGACGGCCTCGATGGGCGCGAGTTTCGCGGTGAACGCGGCGGCGCGGTCGGTGTAGTCCTGCTTGTGGGCGGGGTCGACGGCGCCGAGGGCTTCGGCGATGTGCTCGGCGACATGGCCGACCTGGTGCACGTCGTACCAGACGTGCTCGTTGGCCTCGTGGTCGTGACCGGCGGCCTCGGTCTTGGCGGATGTCGGTGCGGCGGTGGCGCTCTCGTGGCCGTGGCCGCTCTCGGTGGCGATGTCGAAGGCGTTGACGGTCTTCTTGTCCCGGCCCGCGATGGCCTTGTCGATGAATTCGTCGTAGTGGCCGCCGTTGTAGACGACGAGCGCGGCGTCGGTGATCCGGGCGGCGTCGGCGGGGGTGACCTCGAAGGAGTGCGGGTCCACCGTGGGGTCGTCGATGATCGATTCGACCTTCACATCGGGTCCGGCGACGGCCCGGGTGATGTCGCCCCAGACATTGGTGGAGGCGACGACGGTGAGCTGGTCCGAGGCCTTGGTGCTGCCGCAGGCGGTCAGGGTGGCGACGGTCGCGAGTCCTGCGGCGAACACGGCGAATCCTCGGGCAGAACTTCTGGTCACGCGGGGCACTCCTGGCACTACGGCTTATCAATAACGAAAACGATTGCCATTTGAATGTAGCGCACGTCCCGGGCGAGTCCCTAGCCCCGATTCGCGGATGTGGTCCGCGACACGAAAGGCCCGGAGAGCAACCTGCTCTCCGGGCCTTTCAGAACTATCGAATACTCAGGTCAGCGGCTGGTGAAGGCCGCGACCGGCTGGCTCAGCAACTGCGCGCAGCGCAGCAGGCCGAGGTGGCTGTAGGCCTGCGGGTGGTTGCCGAGCGAGCGTTCGGCGACCGGGTCGTACTCCTCGGAGAGCAGACCGGTCGGTCCCGCCACATCCACCAGTTGCGCGAACAACGCCTCCGCGTCCTCCCGCTTGCCGATCAGCAGGTACGCCTCGACCAGCCACGCGGCGCACAGGTGGAACCCGCCCTCGCCGCCGGGCAGCCCGTCGTCGTGGTGGTACCGGTACACGGTCGACCCGCTGCGCAGTTCCGCCTCGGTGGCCACCACGGTCGCCGCGAAGCGCGGGTCGGAGGGCTCGATCAACCCGCTCAACCCGATGTGCAGGGTGGCGGCGTCCAAGTCGGTGCCGTCGTAAGCCGCTGTGTAGGACTGGACTTCGTCGTTCCAGCCCTCGGCCTTGACCTCGTCGGCGATGTTGTCGCGCAGCGGCGCCCACTCCGGGTCGGCCGGGCGGCCGAACTGCTTGGCCAGGGTGAGCGCCCGGTCCACCGTCAGCCAGCCCATCACCTTCGAGTACACGTGGTGGCGCGGATTGCCGCGGATCTCCCAGATGCCGTGGTCGGCTTCGCGCCAGCGCCGCTGCACCGCGGACACCATGGCGTGCACCAGTTCCCAGTCCGCGTCCGGCAGCGCCTTGGCGGGATCGTTGATGCCCTGGCGTTCCCGGGTGTGCGCGAGCTGCGAGATGAGGTCCACGATGGGCCCGAACACGTCCAGCTGGACCTGCATGTTCGCCGCGTTGCCGACGCGCACCGGCCGTGAGCCGGCGTAGCCGGGCAGCTGGTCGATGACGGCCTCGGGCGGCAGGGTCTCGCCGTAGAGGGTGTACAGCGGGTGCAGCCGCTCGGGTCCGGGCAGCGTCTCGAGCACCCGGTGCACCCAGGCCAGCAGGTCCTCGGCCTCGCCGGTGGAGCCCAGCGAGACCAGCGCGGACGCGGTCAGCGAGGCGTCGCGCAGCCAGCAGTAGCGGTAGTCCCAGTTGCGCACGCCGCCAATGTCCTCGGGCAGCGAGGTGGTGGCCGCGGCCAGGATGGAGCCGGACGGCGCGTGCACCAGTCCGCGCAGGGTGAGCGCGGAGCGCTTCATCAGGTCGGGCTTGAGCGGCGGCAGTTCCAGGGTGCCGACCCATTCCGCCCAGTGGCGTTCGGCTTCGCGGCGGCGGTCCGCCTCGGGCCGCATGGCGGGCGCGAGATCGGAGGTGCCGCAGCGCAGTTCGAGCACGACCGGACCCTGAGACGGGTCCACGACGGCGCGGGCGGTGTGGTGGTTGCCGTCGTCGATGACCTCCCATTCGACGCCCGGGGAGCGCAGCACCATCGGATCGTTGGTGCCCTCGATCTTGAGCCCGCCGGTGGCGTGCATCAGCCGCACCGGCACCTGCCCGAATTCGGGCCGGGGCGCGAAGGTGATGACCGCCTTGGCGTCACCGGTGATGACCCGGGTGAGGTCGGTGCGCTCGGGGACCACGTCGTGCGGCAGGTAGTCCACGACCTGCAAACTGGACCAACGGGTTTCGACGGTCATGGTGCCGTCGACGTAGCGCTGCGACAGGGGCAGCCCCGCGCGTTCGGGCTGAATGGTGAAGTGCCCCGCGCCCGGTCCGCCCAGCAGATGGGCGAAGACGGCGGCGGAGTCGGGTTCGGGATGGCACAGCCAGGTGATGGTGCCGTCCGGTGTGACAAGGGCTTTGGAGCGAGGGCTGGCCAGCATGGTCAGCCGCTCGATTCGAGGGGCCGAGGCACCTGCCAACCATGTGCGGCGCTCCTCGAGTAGGAACGCCAGCGCCTTCGACACCTCCTCGGTGCTGGCCACATGGTATTTCGCGAGGGATTCACCGTCGCCGACCTTGATGCCGACGTCGGGTCCGGAGAGGCGCTTGAACGCCTTCTCGTCGGTCACGTCGTCGCCGATGAACAGCGCCGCGGAAGCGCCCTGCTGATGCCGGACGATGTCGAGGGCCGCGCCCTTGTCGGTCTCGACGACCGCGAGCTCGATGACTTCCTTGCCCTCGGTGGTCTGCACGCCGACCCAGCTGGCCGGACCCTGACGCACCTGAACCAGTGCGCGACGGCCGATTTCGGGGCTGGCATTGCGGACGTGGAGGGCCACGCTGGCGGGTTTGATCTCGACCGAGGCGCCCGGGTTGTCCTGAGCGATCTGCGTCAGGGTCGTAGTGACCTCTTGCAGTAGCTGTTTCGCGTCGTTGTCGATGGCGTGCACGAAGCCGACATCGAATTCCGAACCGTGACTACCGATCAGCTGAACCTCGACCGGAAGTCGCGACAGCGCCGCGAGATCTCGCAGGGCGCGGCCCGAGATGACGGCAGCCGTGGTGCCGCTGAGGCCGGCGAGAGCGCGTAAGGCGTTCACCGACTCTCGATGGGGATAGGCCTTGGCCGGGTCGGAGACGATGGGCGCGATGGTCCCGTCGTAGTCCGAAGCGACCAGCAGCCGTGGCACGCGGGCGATAGCCGACAGGGCACGGCGCAGTTCGAGTGACAAATCCTGTGCGCTCACGCATCCAACCTAGTGATCGGAGGAGATTTTTCAGGGCGCGAGTGATGCTACTGGGTCTTGATTGCCCGCTCGTGTGTGCGGTGATACATAGCGTTTACAAGACACTTTCGCGTCCTTCGCGCCTTGTGTGAGACACACCCGGGTTGCTCGCTGTTCACCCCGGCTGACCAGCGCTGTTCCAGCAAACTCGGACCCCGGAAATGCCAACGGGCTGCCCGGCTCTCCGGACCGGGCAGCCCGTCTCGCTTCGCGAACGCAGTAGTGCGTTCGCTACTCCTTGTCGCCGCCGATGAGCAGATCGACGGTCAGCTCCAGGCGCTCGGTGACGTCCGTGGCGGACGCGCGACGGGTCAGCCAGGCGACCAGATTCGACAGCCACACATCGGAGATGACGCGGGCGATGGCGAGCTGGCGGTCGCTGGGGATCTCGTCGGACAGGGCGCGGGCGAAGAACCGGTCCATCACCTTGCCGACCCGATCGACCTCGGCGGCCGCGGACGCGTCGGCGAACATGAAGGCGCGGGTCATGGCCTCGGTGAGCAGCGGGTCGCGCTGCATGGCCCGGGTGACCTGGGTGAGCAGCAGGTGCATGCGCTCCTGCGGGGTGGCCCCGGCCAGCGGCTTGCGGCGGCCCTCGAAGGACTCGAACTCCCGGGCCAGGGCGGACACCAGCAGGTGCACCTTGGACGGGAAGTACCGGTAGAGCGTGCCGACGGCGACGTCCGCGCGTTCGGCGACGGCCCGCATCTGGACCGCGTCGTAGCCGCCCTTGGAGGCGAGTGCGAGGGTCGCGTCGAGGATGCGTTTACGCCGGTCGCGCTGGGCCGCCGAGCTCAGATCCTCCTCGCTGAGGGTGGTGACGGGCGCGGTGCGTCCACCGGGCGCCCCGTCGGCGGCCTGCGATCGGGAGGGACTGGCCATCGGTTGAAAGTCCTTTCGCACGAATCGTTCGGTTCATCTCACCCGGCAGACACGCGCCGGGCACGAGTTCGTACCGCGTCGTCGGGACGGCGCTTGACTTCCGCCCGGCTCGAACATTAGAACATGTTCTAGGAGTGGAAGTCACGCCGGGAAGAAGGTAGGGGTTGTGACCATAGCCACCACTGACGAGCATAAAGCCGTCCAGGAGTCGATGCGCGGATGGGCGTCGGCAGTGCGACCAATTGCAACAATGCGTTCCGGCGCACCAGATTTCTGGCACGAATACTGGCCGCGCCTGGCCGATCTCGGGGTTTTCCGGGTCGCGGTTCCGGAAGAGGCCGGGGGCGCGGGCGGTACCGTCGGGGACCTGGCCGTCCTGATCGAACAGGCGGCGCACGACCTCGTCGGCGGACCGGTTCTCGCGACGGCGCTGGCAGGTCTCGTCGTCGGCGAGGCGCTCGACGAGACTACGCCATGCGGCGTCGCGCTCGAGGGCGAAATCGCGATCTCGGCGAGCGCTTCGGGCGCCGTGGTCTCCGGCGCGTGGGACTCGGTTCCTGGCGCCGCGCCGGGAACCGCCGTGCTGGTTCCGGTGCGTGACGGCGACCGCCACCTGTGGGCGCTGATCGACGCCGACGCCGCCGGACTGACCGTCGAGCCGCTGGATGCGATCGACCAGAGCGTGCCGCTGTCCCGCGTGGTCGTCGCCGATGTCACCGTGGCCGCGGACCGGCTGTTCGAGCCCGGCTTCTCGGTGCTGGACCTGGCCGCCACCCTGGTCGCCGCCGAGCTGGCGGGCATCGCGGGCTGGGCTTTGGAGACCGCCACCGAATACGCGAAGGTGCGTGAGCAGTTCGGCCGCCGGATCGGCGAGTTCCAGGCCGTCAAGCACATCTGCGCCTGGATGCTGTGCCGGGTCGAGCAGATTCGCGCGGTGGCCGCCGATGCCGCCGCCGCCGCGGACGCCGGGAGCGCCGAGCTCCCGCTGGCCGCCGCGGTCGCGCTGTCGATGTCCCTTGACGCCGCGGTCGAGAACGCCAAGGACTGCATCCAGGTCCTGGGTGGCATCGGCTTCACCTGGGAGCACGACGCCCACCTGTACCTGCGCCGCGCCACCGCGCTGCGGCAGCTGCTGGGCGGCACCGCGCGCTGGCGGGCCCGGGTCGCCGAGCTCACCCTGGCGGGCGTGCGCCGCACCGTCGGCATCGACCTGGGCGGCGAGGCCGAATCGGAGTGGGAGACGGGCGGTTTGGACGCCGCCGAGGCGGCCGTGCTGGAGGCCGACCTGGCCAAGATCGCGGCCCTGCCCGAGGCCGAACAGCGGCCGGCGCTGGCCGAGGCCGGACTGATCGCCGCGCACTGGCCCGCGCCCTACGGTCGCGGCGCCGGCCCGCTGCTGCGCACCCGCCTCGACGATCAGGTCCGCAAGGCCGGGATCACGCTGCCGGACATCGCGATCGCCAACTGGGCGATCCCGACCCTGCTGCAGTGGGGCACTCCCGAGCAGATCGAGCGCTACGCCCTGCCCACGCTGACCGGCGAGGTCATCTGGTGCCAGCTCTTCTCCGAGCCGGGCGCCGGTTCGGACCTGGCGGCGCTGCGCACGGTGGCCGAGCGGGTCGAGGGCGGCTGGAAGCTGCGCGGTCAGAAGGTGTGGACCTCGCTGGCCGATCGCGCCACCTGGGGTATCTGCCTGGCCCGCACCGACGCGTCCGCGCCGAAGCACAAGGGCATCAGCTACTTCCTGGTCGACATGAAGAGCGCCGGGCTGGACATCCGGCCGCTGGTGGAGATCACCGGCGAGGCGCGCTTCAACGAGGTGTTCCTCGACGACGTCTTCGTGCCGGACGACTGCCTGGTCGGCGAGCTCGGCAATGGCTGGAAGATCGCGCGCTCGACGCTGTCGGCGGAGCGGGTGGCCATGGGCGGCAAGGGAATCGGCGACGAGCTGGAGGCGTTGATCGCCGCCGCGCCGGTCTCGGGCCCGGGCGCCGAACTGGTCGCGGATCGGCTCGGCGGTCTCGTCGCGGAGTCGGTTGCGGGAACATTGTTGGAGGCCCGTGCGGCCCGGAAGCTGCTGACCGGCGGGGACCCCGCCGCGGAGAGCAGTGTGCGCAAACTGGTCGGTGTCAGGCACCGGCAGGCGGTGGCCGAGTTCGCCGTCGAATTGTCCGGTGTCGCGGGCGCTCTGGAAACCCCTGTGGTGAAGGAATTCCTGCTCACACGCTGTTTGTCGATTGCTGGCGGTACCGAACAGATTCTGTTGACCGTCGCCGGTGAACGGATTCTCGGGCTGCCTCGCGAGTCGAGCAGCTAGCCCACACTCAACCGGGAGCTTTGAATTGGACTTCACCAGGGACGAGAGCCAGGACGCTGTCGCCGAGGTTGTCGTAAGTTTGCTGGAGCGTGAAAGCGCACGCGATGCCGCGCTCTGGCCCATCATCGCGGAGAGCGGTCTGCTGGCCGTGCCGCTGCCCGAGCGCTTCGGCGGCGACGATATGGGTCTGCTCGAGGTCTCGGCCATGCTCACCGAGCTGGCCACCGACGCCGCGCAGGTGCCCGCCCTGGCCACCCTCGCGTTCGGGGTGCTGCCGCTGAAGGCGATCGGCCTGCCGGATGCCTTGGCGGAGAAGGTGTTCCCGGCCGTGGCCGAGGGCGCGGTGCTGACCGCGGCCCTGCACGAGACCGGCGCGCCGTTCACGGTGAAGCCCGAGACCACCGCGGTGAGCGACGGCGCGACCGTGCGCGTCACCGGCGCCAAGGTGGCGGTGCCCTACGCGGACACCGCGCGCTGGATCCTGGTGCCCACCGACAGCGGCCTGGCGGTGGTCGACGGTGACGCCGCCGGCATCACCCGCACCGCGAGCCCGACGTCCGATGGCGTGCCGGAGTTCTCGGTCCGCTTCGACGGCGTCGCGATTCCGGCCGAGCAGCTGCTGCCGGGCGGCCTGACCGAGCTGCACCGGTACGCGCTGGCGGGCCTGGGCTCGGTGGCCGACGGCCTGCTCGGGGGCGTCGTCCGGCTGACCGCCGAGCACGTGCGCACTCGTCAGCAGTTCGGCCGCGCGCTGGCCGAATTCCAGGCGGTCGCGCAGCAGATCGCCGATGTGTACGTGGTCTCGCGGACCCTGCACGCGGTCGCGCTGTCGGCGGCCTGGGCGCTCGCCCAGGAAGACCCCAGCGCGGAGCACCTGGAGCGGATCGACGACGATCTCGACGTGCTGGCGTACACGGTGGCCTCGGAACTGCCCGCGGCCATGCAGCAGTGTCACCACCTGCACGGCGGCCTGGGCGTCGACATCACCCACCCGCTGCACCGCTACTACTCACAGGCCAAGGACATCGCCCGCTGGCTCGGCGGCGAATCGTTCCGGCTGGACCGTTTGGGAGCCAGATGTTCATCGAACTGACCGCGGAACAGCGGCAACTGCGCGACGAATTGCGCTCGTACTTCACCGGTCTCGTGACTCCCGAAGAGGAGGCCGAGATGCTGGTGAACCGGCACGGCGACGCCTACCGCGCGGTGGTCAAGCGCATGGGCCGCGACGGCAAGCTCGGCGTCGGCTGGCCCAAGGAGTACGGCGGCCAGGGCTTCGGTCCGCTGGAACAGCAGATCTTCTACAACGAGGCGGTCCGGGCCGATGTGCCCGTGCCCCTGGTGACCCTGCTGACCGTGGGCCCGGCGCTGCAGTCGTTCGGCACCGAGGAGCAGAAGCAGAAGTTCCTGCCCGGAATCCTCACCGGTGACGTGCATTTCGCCATCGGCTACTCCGAGCCGGACGCCGGCACCGACCTGGCGGCCTTGCGCACCTCCGCGGTGCGTGACGCCAACGGCGACTGGATCGTCAACGGCCAGAAGATCTTCACCACCGGCGCGCACGAGGCCGACTACGTCTGGCTGGCCGTCCGCACCGGCACCGTGGAGTCCCGGCACAAGGGCATCACGATCCTGATCGTGGACACCAAGGACCCGGGCTACTCCTGGACGCCGATCATCACCGCCGACGGCGCGCACCACACCAACGCCACCTACTTCGACAATGTCCGCGTCCCCGCGAACATGATCGTCGGCGAGGTCGACGGCGGCTGGAAGCTGATCACCACCCAGCTCAACCACGAGCGGGTCAGCCTGGGCCCGTCCGGCAAGATCGAGCAGCTCTACGAGCGGGTGCGCGAGTGGGCGCAGAAGCAGGGCGTGCTCGGTCAGGCCGAGGTGCGCCGCTCGCTGGGCCGCCTGCACGCCATGACCCGGCTCAACGAACTGCTGAACTGGCAGGTGGCGTCCAATATGGAACGCCCCGACGCCGATCCGCGCGACGTGATCGCCGACGCCTCGGCGACCAAGGTGTTCTCCACCGAGGCGCTGCAGGAAGCCGGCCGCCTGGCCGAGGAGATCGTGGGCCGCTTCGGTGATCCCGCCGACCCGGCCACCGCGGAACTGCTGGTCTGGCTGGACCGCCGCACCAAGCAGAACCTGGTGGTGACCTTCGGTGGCGGTGTCAACGAGGTCATGCGCGAGCTGATCGCTCAGATGGGCCTGCGGCTGCCGCGGGTGCCGCGCTAGATCGCAGAGGAGCAGAGCGTGACGAAGAGTTTCACGGCCGACGAGATCCGCGACGGCCTGGAGAAGATCAAGGCCGACGGCGAGTCCGCGCCCCGCGCGGGCCGCGACCCGATCAACCAGCCGATGATCAACAACTGGGTCGAGGCCCTCGGCGACGCCAACCCGATCTACGTGGACGAGGCCGCCGCGCGGGCGGCCGGGCACCCCGGCATCGTGGCCCCGCCGGCCATGGCGCAGGTGTGGACCATGCTGGGCCTGGGCGGCGTCCGCGCCGACGACGACCCGATGACCCGCACCAACGAGCTGTTCGACGCGGCCGGTTTCACCTCGGTGGTCGCCACCAACTGCGAGCAGGTCTACCATCGCTACCTGCAGCTCGGCGAGCAGGTGACGGTGCGGTCCAGCATCGGTGACATCGTGGGCCCCAAGAAGACCGGGCTCGGCGACGGCTGGTTCACCACCTACCTCACCAACTGGTACGTGGGCGACGAACTGGTCACCGAGATGAAGTTCCGGATGCTGAAGTTCGCGCCCGGGACCGGAAAGACCGAGGCCCCCAAGGAGTCCGAAGGCGTCTCGGCCGAGGATCTCGCCAAGCGCGTGCGGCCGACCGTCTCCAAGGACACCGAGTTCTATTGGGAGGGCGTCAAAGCCGGGGAGCTGCGCATCCAGCAGCGGCCCGACGGCTCGCTGCAGCATCCGCCGGTTCCGGCGCTGTGGAAGCACCACTCCGAGCAGACCGACTACGTGGTGGCCTCGGGTCGCGGCACCGTCTTCAGCTTCGTGGTGCACCACGCCCCGCGCGTGCCGGGACGGCAGCTGCCGTACGTGATCGCCCTGGTCGAGCTGGAAGAGGGCGTGCGCATGCTCGGCGAGCTGACCGGGGTCGACCCGGCCGACGTCGCGGTCGGCATGCCGGTCGAGGCCGCGTTCCTGAAGCTCGACGACGACAACACCGTGCCCTACTGGAAGGCCGTCAAATGACAACAGTCGAACTGTCGGCCGTCCAGGTCGGAACCACGTTGCCGGAGTTGGTGATCCACGCCGACACCACGTTCATCGTGTCGACGGCGCTGGCCACCCGCGACTTCCAGGACGTGCACCACGACCGCGACAAGGCGCTGGCGCGCGGCTCCAAGGACATCTTCGTCAATATCCTCACCGACACCGGTCTGGTGCAGCGGTTCGTGACCGACTGGGCGGGGCCCACGGCCATCGTCAAGTCGCTGTCGCTGCGCCTGGGCGTGCCGCTGTACGCGGGTGACACCCTCACCCTGTCCGGCACCGTCTCGGCCGTCGAGGGCTCGACCGTCACCATCGACGTGGTCGGCAAGGATTCGCTCGGCGACCACATCACGGCGAAAGCCGTTATCTCCCTGCAGGAGGCACAGTGACCGGGCTGAGCCGCGAAGCCGCGATCGTCGGCATCGGCGCGACCGACTTCTCCAAGGACTCCGGCCGCAGTGAACTGCGTCTGGCCGCCGAGGCGGTCACCGCCGCCCTCGCCGACGCGGGCCTGACCCCCGCCGACGTGGACGGCCTGACGACCTTCACCATGGACACCAATACCCAGGCCGCCGTCGCGCGCGCCACCGGTATCCCGTCCCTGAAGTTCTTCTCCAACATCCCGTTCGGCGGTGGCGCGGCCGCCGCGACCGTGCAGCACGCCGCCATGGCGGTGGCGACCGGGATCGCGGATGTCGTCGTGGCCTACCGCGCGTTCAACGAGCGCTCCGGAAACCGCTTCGGCCAGTTCGCCACTCACCTGGCGACCGGCAACCCGAGCTCCTCGGGCGTCGACAACGGCTTCTCCTACACCCACGGCCTGGGCACCCCGGCCGCGCAGGTGGCCATGGTGGCCCGCCGCTACATGCACGTGTACGGCGCGCGCAGTGAGGATTTCGGCCGCATCGCGGTGGCCGACCGCAAGCACGCGGCGGTGAACCCGGCGGCCCACTTCTACGGCAAGCCGATCACCCTCGAGGAGCACCAGGCCTCGCGCTACATCGCGGAGCCGCTGCACCTGCTGGACTGCTGCCAGGAGACCGACGGCGGCGTGGCCATCGTCATCACCTCCGCGGAGCGGGCCAAGGATCTGCCCAACAAGCCCGCGCTGATCGCGGGCGCCGCCCAGGGCTCGGGTGCGGACCAGTACGTCATGACCAGCTACTACCGCGACGGTATGACGGGTCTGCCGGAGATGGGCCTGGTCGGCGACCAGCTGTGGGCGCAGAGCGGTCTGCGTCCGGAGGACATGCAGGCGGGCATCCTGTACGACCACTTCACCCCCTTCGTGCTGATGCAGCTCGAGGAGCTGGGCTTCTGCGGTCGCGGTGAGGCCAAGGACTTCATCGCCGACGGCGCCATCGAGATCGGCGGCCGGTTGCCGCTGAACACCCACGGCGGCCAGCTCGGTGAGGCGTACATCCACGGCATGAACGGCATCGCCGAGGGCGTCCGCCAGATCCGCGGCACCTCGGTCAACCAGGTCCAGGGCCTGGAGAACATCGTGGTGACCGCCGGCACCGGCGTCCCGACCTCGGGCCTGGTGCTCACCGCCAACTGACCTCGATCGAACCCGACCTCGATTCGAGGGGTGACCTCGCGAAGAGGGGACCGGAAGTCCACCGGCGCTGACGCGCCGGTGGACTTCTGCATTTCCGTGGGCGGCGTACATTGGGACGGGATTCGCCTGTGGGGAAGGGTTTGTCATGACCTTGCGAGACCGTCTGAACGAGCTGTCGCCGCTGGGTGGCACGCCGGTATTCGGGGAGCCGCACGAGACGCCGGACGGGACCACGGTCATCACCGTGACCGAGCCCGGCCTTTTCGGGCCGCGAGCGCGCGGCGTGTTCGTGGTCAGCGGCGGGAACGTCGAGTGGGTGTGCACCACCAACGGTGAGAGGGTCGCGCTGCTCGGCGTGCTCACCGGGCTGATCGCGGCGGCGTTCGCGACCGCGGCCGTGATCAAGCGGCCGCCGTGGCCGGACACCCGGATCACGATTACGAAGAACCTCTGAGCTGAACGGCGAGTACGCCTTTCAGTTGCGCGACGCTCGCCGCGGTGCCCGGTGTGATCTCGGTGCGGGCGCCGGCGAAGCGGTCGAAGACCAAGCCCTCGATGACCGCGATGAAATCGGCTGCGGCGGTGGCGGGTTCGGCCGCGCCCAAGCTTTCGAACAGGCCGGTGGCGTGCTGGTGGGAGAAGAGGCTGCGCACCAGTCGTGGCCGCAGTTCGGTGTCGCCGAGCAGTTCGAGAATGAGCGCCTGCCGCGCGATCAGATGGTTGCGGCGATGTGCCAGTAGGTGGTCCAGCCAGCCCGCGATGCCGGTCGCGAGCGCGTCCAGGTCGATGTCCTCGCGGGTGCCCGGCAGTGCCGCGGGGGTGATCAGACCGCTTTGTCCGGCCGTGAAATCGGTGCGGGAGCGAGTGGTGATGCGGTCCACGACAGCCTCGATGAGCGCGCGTTTGGTGCGGAAGTAATACGACGTCGAGCCCGCGGGGAGTTCCAGCGCGGTGTCCAGGGCCCGGTGGGTGAGGGCCCGGAGTCCTTGGGCGGCAATGAGATCTATGG
The DNA here is from genome assembly GCF_042792755.1 of Nocardia sp. NPDC056611. Lineage (NCBI taxonomy): Bacteria > Bacillati > Actinomycetota > Actinomycetes > Mycobacteriales > Nocardiaceae > Nocardia > Nocardia sp. NPDC056611. The sequence goes on along the minus strand of NZ_JBHTVV010000007.1, from coordinate 222,811 downwards.
CGCTGTCCACGATGAGACTGCGCCGATCGGTTGTGGGAGTGGTCACTTTCGCTCCTCTGCGGCTTCGCGATCCTCTACAACTATAGAGGACGCTCTACGGCAGTAGAGGATGCAGGGAGGTCGTCATGGAAACCCCGGAGATCGTGCTCGATGCCGACCAGCGGCACGCCGCCGAACGGCTGGACGCCATCGCCGCCCGGGTGGGCAAGCGGTGGCGGTTCCCTGTCGGGCAGCACGGGCCGCGCGGGCTCTATCTGTACGGCGGGCCGGGCCGCGGCAAGACCATGCTGATGAACCGCTTCTTCGAGTCCGTGCGAACGACGCGCAAGCGGCGCTACCACTTCCACGCCTTCTTCGCGCGGCTGAACGCGGGCATCCACGAATACGGCAGTATCGACGCCTCGGCCGCCGCGCTGCTGGGCGACGCCGAGCTGATCTGCTTCGACGAATTCCACGTCCACGACTCGGGCGACGCCCGCCTGGTGGCCCGGCTGCTGGACACCCTGTTCGCCCGGCACATCACGCTGGTGGTGACTTCGAACTACCCGCCGCACGACCTGCTGCCCAATCCCTACCTGCACCCCCTGTTCGCGCCGACCATCGACCGCATCCTCGAGCACCTCGACGTGGTGTCGGTGAACGGGCCGACCGACTACCGCACGCTCGGCGGGCGGCACACCGGATTCGCGGCCGGGCACTACGTGGTCGGCGCGTGCCCCGAGACCGGGGCCGTGGACCTTCCGGTCGCCCACCGGCAGCTGCACGCCCGCACGATCGAAAACGGCGTGATCACCGTCGATTTCGCGGAACTGTGCGGCATCCCGGTGTCGGCCGCCGATTTCCTCGAACTCACCGCCGACCTCCACACCTGGGTGGTGTGCGACGTCCCGCCGCTGGGCACGGTCCCGCCGGACTGGGTGATGCGCTTCGTGAACCTGGTCGACGTGCTCTACGACGCCGACCTCGAACTGTCGGTGTTCGCGGAGGTCCCGCTGGCCGAACTCGGCGGTGAGGTGCGGCGGGTTCCCGATCTCTACCGCACCCTCAGCCGCCTCGGCGAGCTGCGGGAACCGGCCAATCTCGAGGCTCGATAGCCGTTCGGCGAAGCCCCGGTGAACTGGCCGGGGAGATCGACGCGCACGGTTCACGTCCCGGCCATGCGGAGGGGGGCTCGGGTTTCGGGCCGCTTCCTACCGTGGCGTCAGGAGCTGCACCGAACCGGAGGGGACCGATGCGAATCCGCGAGCAGGCAAGGGATTCCGCGCCGCGGAACCCGAGCAGACCGAGTAGCCCCCATATCCGGAACAGCGCCCGCTTGCGGGTGTTGGTTGTCGCCGAGTCCTTTCTTCCCCAGGTCAACGGCGTGACCAACTCCGTGCGGCGGGTGCTGGATCATCTGGCCGCCAAGGGTCACGAAGCCACACTGGTGGCCCCGACCGGACCGGCGAAATACGCCGGGTTCCGCGTGCACGTGGTGCGCGGAGCCCGGCTGCCGTTCTATCGGGACTTCCGGATCGGGCTCGAGACCCGCCGGCGGCTGCGCAAGATCATGCGCGAATTCCGGCCCGACGTCGTGCACATCGCCTCCCCGGCCACACTGGGCTATCAGGCGGCCAAGGTCGCGGGCGAACTCGGGATTCCGACGGTCGCCATCTATCAGACCGATCTGGTGGGTTTCGCGCTGCGCTACGACCTACCCGGCGGCGTGCGCGCGATGACCGCGCTGACCCGCCGCATCCACCTGCGGGTGGACCGCACCCTCGCGCCCTCCACCGCCAGCCTGCGCCAGCTGGAGCTGATGGGCATCCCAGGCCTGGGTCGCTGGCCGCGCGGCGTGGACCTGCAGCAGTTCGGGCCCTTCCGCCGCTCGGAGAAGCTGCGAAAGCGCCTGGCCCCCAACGGTGAAGCGCTGGTCGGCTACATCGGACGGCTCGCGCCGGAGAAAGAGCTCGAGCTGCTCGCCGCGCTGCGCCCGCTGGCCGGTGTGCGGCTGGTCATCGTGGGCGGCGGCCCGGAGGAGAAGCGGCTGCGCAAGCTGCTGCCGGACGCGGAATTCCTCGGCCTCCTGCACGGTGAGGAACTCGCCGCCGCGTACGCCTCGCTGGACGTCTTCGTGCACACCGGCCGCCACGAAACCTATTGCCAGGCAGCGCAGGAGGCGCTGGCCTCCGGGGTACCGGTGGTCGCGCCCAAGTCCGGCGGCCCGATCGACGTGATCACGCCCGGCGCCGGATTCCTCTACCCGCCCGGCGACGCCGATGCCATGACCGCCCTGGTGCGCCGCCTGGTCGAGGACGACCGGCTGCGCGAGCAGACCGCGGCCACCGCGGTGCGCAGCGTGCGCGACCGCTCCTGGGCCGCGGTCAACGACCTGCTCATCCGCCACTACCGCGAGGTGATCGCGGAACGCGCGCAGCCCGATTCGGCGCTGCGGTCCGACCCGGTGCCGGGCGAGGTCCCGGCTGCCAAGGAGGCATCCTGATGCTGCGCATCTCCGTCATCGGCACCGGCTACCTGGGCGCCACCCACGCCGCGGGCATGGCCGAACTCGGATTCGACGTGCTCGGGGTGGACAACGACCCGGCCAAGGCCGCGGCGCTGTCGGCCGGGCGGGTGCCCTTCCACGAACCCGGCCTGCCGGACCTGCTGGCCGGGCACGTGGCCAACGGCCGCCTGCGCTTCGGCACCTCGCTGGTCGCGGCCGCCGAGTTCGCCGACGTCCACTTCCTCTGTGTGGGAACGCCGCCCGGCGTGAACGGGGCCGCGGACCTGTCGCAGCTCTACAGCGCGCTGGACGGCTTGGTGCCGCACCTGACCCGCAACTGCCTGATCGTCGGCAAGTCCACGGTGCCGGTGGGCACCGCCGAGGCGCTCACCGCGCGCATCGCCGAGCTGGCTCCCGAGGGCATCTCGGTGGATCTGGCCTGGAACCCGGAGTTCCTGCGCGAGGGGCACGCCGTCCACGACACCCTGCACCCGAACCGGCTGGTGTTCGGCGTGACCACCCCGGACGCCGAATGGGCGCTGCGGCAGGTCTACGCCACCCCCATCGCCGGGGGATCGCCGGTGGTGATCACCAACCTGCCGACCGCGGAACTGATCAAGGTGTCCGCGAACGCCTTTCTGGCGACCAAGATCTCGTTCATCAACGCCATGGCCGAGCTGTGCGATCTGACCGGCGCGGACGTGACCCTGCTGGCCGACGCGCTGGGCCACGACGACCGGATCGGCCGCAAGTTCCTGGGCGCCGGTCTCGGCTACGGCGGCGGCTGCCTGCCGAAGGACGTGCGCGCCCTGATCGCCCGCGCCACCGAGCTCGGCGCCGGGGAGTCGGTGGCGTTCCTGCGCGACGTCGACGCGGTGAACCTGCGCCGCCGCGAGCGTGTGGTGCGCGAGACCCTCGAACTGCTGGGCGGCGAGCACCGGCCGACCGGCCGGGTGGGCATCCTGGGCGCGGCCTTCAAGCCGCTCTCCGACGACGTGCGCGACTCCCCGGCCCTGGACGTGGCGCGGCGGCTGCACGCGGCGGGCGTCGAGGTGACCGTCTTCGACCCGGCCGCGACGGCTCCGGCGCGCGCGGTGGCGCCGCAGCTGGTGTTCGCGGCCACCCCGGCCGCCGCCCTGCACGAGGCGGACGTGGTGCTGCACCTGACCGAGTGGCGGGAATTCCGGGAGCTGGACCCCGGTTTCCTGCGCGCGGTCGCGCGCGGGCGCGTGATCATCGACGCCCGCAACACCCTGGACCCCGAGCCGTGGCTGGCCGCGGGCTGGGACTTCCGCGCCCTGGGCCGCCTGGTGGAGCCGCGGACGGCCGCCGGCGCGGTCGGCGCTCCGGCCGGGAGCTCCTACCCGGGTCCGACGGCGGTGCGGGACGTGGCCGAACCGGCCCGCGCCCTGCCGCAGCCGTCGCCGCTGACACGCCTGCGCGCCCGGGTGCGCCGCACGGCCTGACCGCTGTCGATTCCGGCCCTCCCGGTCCCGCTCCGGCACCGCCCGTTCGATCTCGCGGGCGGGCCGCGGCGCCCGCGATCCACCACCGATGGTGATAAGTGGGGTTGCGCGTCGGCTGCCCGGCGCGCCCGGGATGACCTGGGTTTTCGGGGCTGGTGATGTTCGCCGCGCAGGTGGGGGATTTATGCGCGGCGGGTATGTGATTCCAGCTTCCCGATTTTGGTCCTGACGAACCGCTTGGCATGTAACTATGTGCCTGTTTCTGCTGGACTCTGGTTAGGAGTGGTCGTGACTGGGGTGGGGACGGTGGCAACGCGGACGATCGCACTGATCGGTCTCGTCGTGCTGGCTGTCGTCGCACTGCGCGGGTACCTTCCGGGAACCGGAGGACCCGCGGCGCCGCATCCGTCGTCGGCGGTGTCGCTGGCATTGATGCCGGTGCTGCTGCTGGTCTCGATGGTGATCCTGGTGGCGGGTGTGATCAACAGTCGGCACCGGCTGCCGCTCGCCATGCCCGAACCCGATCGCGAGAACCTGGTGCGCGTCCCGGGACTGCGACGGCTCGGGCTGCTGGTGGTGGTCGGCGTCGCGGCGCTGGCGCTGATCGTGACCGCGGTGCTGTCGATCTACCTGGTGACCCCCGGACGGCACGACGAGAGCGGAACCCAGCCCACCGCGACGCCCGGCACCACGGAACCGCTGGAAACCACCGCGCCCTCGGCGGACTCGGTGCCGGAGCCGTCGCTGAGCGGCACCGCGCTGCTGCTGGTCGGCATCACCGCCACCGTGCTGGTGCTGATCGCCATGACCGGCTTGGTCGTGGTGGCGGTCAACTCGAACCGCCGTCCCGCCCTGACCCGCACTCCGCTGCCGCAGCCCAGCCCCACCGAGGCGGTCTCGCTGGCCAAGGTGGCCGAGATGGGCCTGGCCGCCATGATCGCGCCCGGACAGGATCCGCGCACGGCCATCATCGCCTGTTACGTGGCCATGGAAAGCGGTCTGGCGCAGGCGCGGGAGGTCGCGCCGTTGGCCTCCGACACCCCGTCCGAGGTGCTGGCGCGAGCCTTCGACCGCGGCTTCCTGCACGACGCCTCGGCGCGGGAACTGGTGTCGCTGTTCGAGGAGGCGCGGTTCAGTCCGCACTCCATGCTGGAATGGCAGCGGATGCGGGCCGAGCAGCTGCTGCGTATCGTATTGGCAGATCTTCAGGGGCTGGCCGCATGAAAGCTGTTGTGGCGTGGGAGATCTGGTGGGACCGAACGGGGGATCGGCCATGAATCGGGGCGCGATCGTGACCGGCGCGGTGGTGCTGGTGGTGGTGTTCGAATTCGTCGCGCTCGGCAATCAGCGCGATCTGCTGCCGTTGCTCACCGGCATTCCGGTGGCGGGCGCACTCGGACTGCTGGTGTGGACGCTGGTCGAGCGGTCGCGGCGGCTCGCCCCCGTCGAGGAGGACAACGACATCGACAACGGCCCCGTCGAGATGCTGCGCCGCTGGCAGGCGCGCGCCACGATGCTGGCCGACCGGTCCGACGGCACCCGCGCCGACTGGGACCGGCACCTGCGGCCGTTGCTGGCCAAGGAATTCGAGCTGACCAGCGGGCATCGGATGAACAAGAACCGCCGGGCCCTCGAGGTGGCGGGACAGCTGCAGTTCGGCCCCGAACTGTGGCGGTGGGTGGACCCGGCCAACTCGGCGCTGCGCGACGAGGTCAATCGCGCACCCGGCCGTGAAGCCCTCGACGAGATCCTGCGTCGGCTACAAGACATGTGAGATGAGATGCGAGAGTTGCCATGACATCACCGATGGACGTGACCATCAAGCGCACCGACGCCGTACTGCGCGAAGTATCCCGGGTCGTGGTCGGCAAGCGGGACGAGCTGCAGCTGATCATGATCGCGGTGCTGTCCGGCGGCCACATCCTGATCGAGGATCTGCCCGGCCTGGGCAAGACCCTGATCGCGCGGTCCTTCGCGACCGCGCTCGGGCTGAACTTCACCCGAGTGCAGTTCACCCCGGACCTGCTGCCCGCCGACCTGATCGGCTCCACCATCTACGACATGCATTCGGGCCGTTTCAGTTTCCGGCGCGGCCCGGTGTTCACCAATATGCTGCTGGCCGACGAGGTCAACCGCACCCCGCCCAAGACCCAGGCCGCGCTGCTGGAGGCCATGGCCGAGGGCCAGGTCTCGATCGACGGTGAGACCTTCCCGCTGCCGAACCCCTTCATCGTCTTCGCCACCGACAACCCGATCGAGTACGAGGGCACCTACCCGCTGCCCGAGGCCCAGCTCGACCGTTTCGCCATGCAGCTGCGGCTCGGGTACCTGTCGGAGAACGACGAGATGAACATGATCCGCCGCCGCCTCGAACGCGGCACGCAACCCGCCCAGATCGGGCAGGTGGTGGACGCCGAGGGCCTGCTGGAGATGCGGCAGTCCGTCGAATTCGTGACCGTGCACCCCGATGTGGTCGGCTACGTGGTCTCGCTCGCCTCCGCCACCCGCGGCCACCCGCAGGTGGAGGTCGGCGCCAGCCCGCGCGCCGAACTCGACCTGGTGCAGATGGCCCGCGCCCGCGCCCTGCTGCAAGGCCGCGACTACGTGGTCCCCGAGGACGTGAAGGCGCTGGCCATTCCCGCCATGGCGCACCGCATCACGCTGCGCCCCGAGATGTGGGTGCGTCGCATCCGCGGCGAGGACGTCATCTCCGAACTGCTGCGCCGCCTGCCCGTCCCGCGCGCCACCACCGCTTGAGGCACGCATGAAGCATCGCGACACCACCGCCTCCGTCGAGGCCGAACTGCGCTGGCGGCCCGCGCCGTTGGTGTTCATGCTCGCCGCGGTGTCGGCGCTCGCCCTGGTGTTGGCGGTGACCCTGGGCAAATGGCAGCTGGTGGTGTTCGCCGCGCCCATGCTCGGAGTACTGGCCTCGGCGCCCTTGCAGCAGTCGCGCACCCGGATCCAGATCGACGGGTCCGGGGTGTTGCGCTGTTTCGAGACCGAGGAGGTGGTGCTGACCGCCGCCGCCTTCGTGGAGAGTGGTCACGCGCTGCTGCGGCTGCACCCGGAACCCCTGCCGGACATGGAGATCCACGTCGAGGAGACGGTCGACTCCGGCGTCTCCCCGGCCGGGCTGCGGCTGGCGCTGTCGGCGGCGCGCTGGGGCCGGTACCCGGTGCCGATGCGGATCACCGCGCTCAGCCCCGCCGGACTGGCGGTGGCCTCGGTGCGGCTGCCCGCGGGGGAGCTGTACATCTACCCGATCACCGACCCGCAGCGGATGCGGTTGCCGCGCACCGAACTTCCCGAACGCATGGGTTCGCACCTGACCCGGCGGCACGGGCCCGGCGTGGAGTATGCCGATATCCGGGCCTACACCCCGGGCGACCAGCTGCGTACCGTCAACTGGCCGGTGAGCGCGCGGCGCGGGCAGCTGTTCGTGACCGAACGCTTCACCAACCGGGCCGCGGACGTGGTGGTGCTGGTGGACACCTCGATGCAGGCCCCCGGCCCGGCCTCGGAGTCGCTGGAGCTGTCGGTGCGCGGCGCCGCCCAGGTGGCGCAGTCCGCGCTGCAGGCCGGTGACCGCACCGCGGTGGTGTGCCTGGGCCGCAACCCGCGCTGGCTGCGACCCGATATCGGCCGCCGCCAGTTCTATCGCATCGTGGACGCGGTCCTCGACGTCGGCGACGAGCATCTCGGCATGCAGGGCTCGCTGGCCCCGCACTCGGCGGTCCCGATCGGCGCGGTCATCGTCGCCTTCTCGACGCTGCTCGACACCCAATTCGCCCTGGCCCTCATCGATCTGCGCAAACGCGGCCACGTCGTGGTGGTGATCGACGTGCTGCGCGGGCCGCCGTTCGGCGAGGGCCTGGACAATACGCTCGCCCGCATGTGGCAGCTGGAACGCACCTCCATGTACCGCGACATGGGCACCGTCGGCGTCGACATCGTGCCCTGGCCCGAGGACACCCGGCTCGACCAGGTGATGCGGCTGCTGCCCGAACACCGCCGCACCGTGAGGGTCCGCCGATGACGAAGTTCCTGGCCGTACTGTCCGGCGTCCTGCTCGCGGGCGCGGTGGCCGTCGTCCTGCCCTGGGCCGCACTGCCGGTGGCGGTGCTGGCCGCGGCGGGCTGGCGCTGGCGGGTCTGCGCGGTGCTGGCCGTGCTGGCCGCCATGGCGGCGCTGGCCTGGGTCGGCACCGGGGCGCTGGTCGCGGGCGGCATCGGGCTGGTGGCCACCACCTACCTGCTGAACATCGCCACCGTGTCGGCCCCGGCGGGCGTGGTGCCCACCACGATTCCGTCGGTCGCGGGCGCGCTCCTGTTCACCGTGGCGGCCGGGGCGGCGACCGTGCTGCCCGCCGGACTGACCTGGGTGCCGATCCTCGCGCCGTTCGCCGTGATCGCGTTGTACGCCATGCTGGTGCGCGGGCTGTCGAGCGACCCGGCCGCCTAGCGTCGCGGCGAAAATCGCTTCGAATTCGCGTGCGGGACTGCTTCACTCGCGACCATGAACGACTATCGCATGAACGAGCAACAACTCGTCCGGACCTCCAAGCGGCTGTCCCGGCATCTGCGGCACGCACCCGAGGCGATCGGGCTCACCCTGGACTCGGCCGGTTGGGTGGACGTCACCGCGCTGCTGGCGGGACTGGCCCGGCACGGCCGCACCGTCACGCGGCCCGAACTGGACGAGGTGGTGGCACGGAACAACAAGCGCCGCTTCGAATTCGACGCGACGGGGACCCGGATTCGCGCGAGTCAGGGGCACAGTGTCGACGTTGACCTGGAGTACCGGGCGACCACGCCGCCCGCACTGCTCTACCACGGCACCGTTGCCGCGGCCCTGCCCGGAATTCGCGCCGAGGGCCTTCGACCCATGCGCCGCCACGACGTCCATCTGTCGGCGGATACCGAGACCGCCGTCAAGGTCGGTTCACGTCGAGGCCGACCCCTCGTGCTGACCGTGGACGCCGCCGCGATGCACCGCGACGGACACGAGTTCCGGGTCAGCGCCAATGGGGTCTGGCTGGTGGCCGCCGTCCCGCCCGGTTACCTCACCGGTCTCTGAGCTCCCGGCAGGATGCGAGCAGGACGGAATCCACTGTGGGCGGGAACTATTGGAGCGCGGGCGGCATCCGGGTCGGCTTGATCCGGCCGGCGTCGATGAGCGCCCGGAATGCCGCGGCTTTGCGCTGACATTCGGCGACCGGGCAGCGGCGGTGCTGCTGCATGGTGCGGTGGGCTTCCTGGACGCCCAGGGGGTGATCGGGGGCGAGGTGCGACCAGGAGGATGGTGCGGTGGCAGCCAACGCCAAAGCGTTGTGCTCCTTGGTGATTCGATCGCGGATCCGATCCACTGAGAGCCGATCCGGATCCTCGTGGGGGTGGTGCAAGCTCATGATGGCGATTGCCGTGACCACGAGCGTTGCGAGGGTGGCCGTGAACACTTGCCAGGCGGCCATTCGTTCACCTTCTCCATGTCTATCGGATGTAGTCAGCGAGATATTCAGTTGGTTAGCTAGATATTCACCGTATGCCCTGAAACGTTACGCCTCCAGCGTGTCCTGGGTCAGGAACAATCGAATTTCGGCCGCTTTCAGCAACTTCCCCGGTCGTTCCGCCGCGCGGCACGCTGAATGTTTGCGACTATTTCGAGGTGGCGGACGGTCATGCCCAATCGCGCTCCATCACCAGCGCGGCGCTCCTTGTCGAATTCGCGGTCGGTCGGGGCCTGGCCGCCGCTGATCTGCTGCGCCACACCGGAATTCGCGAGCGTGACTGATCGATGCGGCCGCCGAGATCAGCCTCGCTCAGGAGCTGGCCCTGATGCGCAATGTTGTGGCCGGTGTCGGGGATGAGCCCGGTATGGGGCTTATGGCCGGATTGCTCTGTCATCCACCGAGTCTCGGCGTCCTCGGTTTCGCCATGATGAGCTGCCCGACCGTGCGCGAGGCCGTCGATCTGGCCCTGCGCTACGCGGACCTGTCGTTCACCGTGGCGCGGCACCACCTGGTCGTCACCGGCGACGACGTCTCGATCATCCGCGACGACAGCGGCGTGCCCGCCGACCTGCGGCGTTTCGCGGTGGAGCGGGATGTGGCCGCCATCTGGACGATTCAGCGGGACGTGATGCCGCTGCGCCCGCCCATCACCCGGGTGGCGGTGGCCTTCCCGCCGCATCCGGTCTACGAGATGTTCGGGGCCGTGCTCGGCGTCGAGGAAGTGGTCTTCGACGCGCAGCGTTCAGTGCTCACCGGACCGTCCAGTATTCAGAAACTCCCACTGCCGCAGGCGAATGTCGCGACCGCCCGCTTCTATGAACGCCAGTGCGCAGAACTCCTGCAACGCCGAAAACACCGCCAGGGCGTCAGTGTTCGCGTCCGGCACCTGCTCATCGCATGCGGAGGAATAGCCGACCAATCGCACATAGCCGCCGAATTGGACATCAGCGTCCGAACATTGCGCCGCCGTCTCGCCGATGAGGGCACCACATTCCGCGAACTTTCAACCGAAACGGTCGGTTTGCTGGCCGAGGAATTCCTCGTCACCGGCATGACCGTCGAACAGGCCGCACAGCGCCTCGGCTACGCCAGCGTCTCCGCCTTCACCTCCGCCTTCCGCGCCTGGAAAGGCCAGCCCCCCGGACAATTCGCCCGCGAGAACCGCGGCCGCATCGCCGCCCGCTCCGCCACGCGCCCTGGAAACGACCGACCTTGAAACGGCACTGGGCCGCAACCGAGTTCGGTTGCGGCCCAGGGGAGAGCGTAGGTCAGGCGTTGGCGGCCGACTTCTCCTTTTCGCGCTGGAGCTCCAGGGCGATATCGATGAGCTGGTCTTCCTGGCCACCCACCAGCTTGCGCTGGCCGGCGCGGACGAGCATCTCGGCCGCGGAGACGCCGTAGCGCTCGGCCTGACGCTCGGCGTGGCGGAGGAAGGAGGAGTAGACGCCCGCGTAGCCCATCATGAGGGCCTGGCGGTCGAGGAGGCACTCGCTCGGCATGGCCGGGCGGACGACGTCCTCGGCGGCGTCGGTGATGGCGAAGAAGTCGACGCCGGTCTTGATGCCGAGCTTGTCGCAGACGCCGATGAAGGCCTCGACGGGCAGGTTGCCCGCGCCCGCGCCGAAACGACGCGCGCTGCCGTCGATCTGGGTGGCGCCCGCGCGCACGGCGTACACCGAGTTCGCGACCGCGAGGCCCAGGTTCTCGTGGCCGTGGAAGCCGACCTGCGCGTCATTGCCGAGCTCGGCGACCAGGGCGGAGACACGGTCGGAGACCTGCTCCAGCACCAGCGCGCCGGCGGAGTCGACGACGTAGATGCACTGGCAGCCGGCGTCGGCCATGATGCGGGCCTGCTTGGCGAGGTTCTCCGGGGTGGTGGAGTGCGCCATCATCAGGAAGCCGACGGTCTCGAGGCCGAGGTCGCGCGCCATGTTGAAGTGCTGGATCGAGACGTCGGCCTCGGTGCAGTGGGTGGCGATGCGGCAGATGCTCGCGCCATTGTCCTGCGAGATCTTGATGTCTTCCTTGACGCCGACGCCCGGCAGCATGAGGAAGGCGATCTTGGCCTGCTTGGCGGTCTCGGCCGCGACCTTGATCAGTTCCTGCTCAGGGGTTTTCGAGAACCCGTAGTTGAACGAGGAACCGCCGAGGCCGTCACCGTGGGTGACCTCGATGACCGGCACGCCGGAGTTGTCGAGGGCGGCGACGATGTCACGGACCTCTTCCACCACGAACTGGTGGCGCTTGTGGTGCGAGCCGTCGCGCAGCGACGTGTCGGTCACCCGGACGTCGAGGTCCGCGGAGAACGGCTTGAGAATGTTCGAATTGCTCACTGTCGGTACTCCTTACACCCGAGCCGAGATGATCTGGTCGGCCAGCACATTGCCCACCTGGGTGGCGGCCGCGGTCATGATGTCGAGGTTGCCCGAGTACGGCGGCAGGAAGTCGCCCGCGCCCTCGACCTCGACGAAGATCGACACCTTCGCCATGCCGCCGGAAACCAGCGACGGCTCGTCGAACTGCGGCTCGTTGAGCAGGCGGTAACCGGGCACGTACTCCTGGATGGCCTTCTCCATGCGGTGCACCGACTCGGTGATCGCGTCGCGGTCGGCATCCTCGGGGATGGAGCAGAAGATGGTGTCGCGCATGATCATCGGCGGCTCGGCCGGGTTCAGGATGATGATCGCCTTGCCGCGCTTGGCGCCACCGATGTTCATGACACCGGCCGAGGTGGTCTTGGTGAACTCGTCGATGTTGGCGCGGGTACCGGGACCGGCGGACACCGAGGACACCGACGCCACGATCTCGGCGTAGTCGACCGGCACGACGCGGGACACCGCGTGCACCATCGGAATCGTGGCCTGGCCACCGCAGGTGATCATGTTGACGTTCATCTCGTCACGCAGGGTGTCGAGGTTGACCGGCGGGATCACAGCGGGGCCGACGGCGGCCGGGGTGAGGTCGATGGCACGGATGCCGGCCTCGGCGTACTTCGGCGCGTAGGCGCGGTGCACGTACGCGGAGGTCGCCTCGAACAGCAGGTCCGGCTTCTCCGGCAGCGCCAGCAGCCAGTCCGCGCCCTCGGCGGAGGTCTCCAGGCCCAGGCCGCGGGCGCGCTTGAGGCCCTCGGAATCGGGGTCGATGCCGATCATCCAGCGCGGCTCGATCTTGTCCGAACGCAGCAGCTTGTACAGCAGGTCGGTGCTGATGTTGCCGGACCCGACGATCGCGGCGGTGACTTTGCTTGCAGTCACGGCTTTCTCCTACTCGGTGAGGTCTGTGTCAGTCGGGGCGGCGCTTACGCGAAACCCAGGTGGACGGAACCGAGTCCGGCGAACTCGGCGATGAACTCGTCGCCCGGGCGGGCGTCGATGGCACGGGTGCAGGAGCCGGGCAGCACGATGTCGCCCGCCTTCAACCGCACGCCGAACGAGGCGACCTTGCGGGCCAGCCACGCCACGGCGATGGTGGGGTCGCCGAGCACGGCGTCCGAGCGACCCTCGGCGATGACCTCGCCATTGCGGGTCAGCACGGCGTCGATGGCCTTGATGTCCAGCAGTTCCGGCGCGACGCGGGCCTGGCCGAGCACGTAGCCGGCCGAGGAGGCATTGTCGGCGATGGTGTCGCAGAGGCCGATCTTCCACTCCTTGATGCGGGTGTCGATCAGCTCGATGGAGGGCGCATAGGCGACGGTGGCCTTGCGGACGTCCTCCTCGGTGCAGTCCTCGCCGGGCAGGTCGGCGCCCAGGATGAACCCGACCTCGACCTCCACGCGGGGGTACAGGTACTTGGAGGTGTCGACCGGAACGTCTTCGTAGACTTCCATTTCCGCGAGCAGGTGCCCGTAGTCGGGCTCGTCGACGCCCATCATCTGCTGCATGGCCAGCGAGGACAGGCCGACCTTGTGGCCCACCACCTTCGCGCCACCGGCGAACCGCTGCCGCATGTTGATCAGCTGGATCTCGTACGCGTCGACCACGTCGATCTCGGGGTGCCGCGCGACCAGCGGGTCGATCGGGGTGCGATCCCGTTCGGCCGCCGCGAGCTCGTCAGCCAGTTCCTTGCGAAGCGCGTCGGTCAGCACGCTGTGTTCCTTCCATCGGGGGTACCGGCCGGTGGCCCTACGGTAACGAGACTAGAAATTGAAACGAGTTTTTGTGAAGAACATCGCTTCAGCAGTCCCATCTGCCAGACCAACATAGACCAAACCAGGATTGATTCTATAACGTGTTCTACATGACTGATCGGGATTACGACGTGGTGGTGGTCGGCAGCGGTGCCGCCGGTATGTCCGCCGCCCTCACCGCTGCGCACCACGGTCTGCGCACGGTGCTCATCGAAAAAGCCGCTCATTACGGCGGTTCTACCGCGCGTTCGGGCGGTGGCGTCTGGATTCCCGGAAACAAGGTGCTCAAGGCCGCCGGCAAGGGCGACGACCTGGACGAGGCGCGGACCTACCTCTACAGCATCATCGGCGACGTGGTGCCCAAGGAGAAGATCGACACCTACATCGATCGCGGCGCCGAGGCCTTCGACTACGTCCTGGACCACTCCGCGCTCAAGATGACCTGGGTGCCGGGCTACTCCGACTACTACCCGGAGGCACCGGGCGGCAAGGCGGACGGCCGCTCCTGCGAGCCCAAGCCCTTCAACCTGAAGGTACTGGGCGCAGAGCGCTTCAATCTGGAGCCGCCCTACAGCAAGGCGCCGCTGAACGTGGTCGTCATGCAGGCCGACTACAAGAAGCTCAACCTGATCCGCCGCCACCCGAGCGGCATCCTGCGCGTGCTGCGCGTCGGCACCCGCTGGGCGTGGGGCAAGGCCACCGGCAAGGCGCTGGTCGGCATGGGCCAGGCGATCATCGCGGGTCTGCGCAAGGGCCTGCTGGACGCGAACGTGCCGGTCCTGCTGAACACCCCGCTGACCGGTCTGGTCATCGAGAACGGCGTGGTCACCGGCGTCGAGGCCACCCAGAACGGCGAGACCGTGCGGTTCAACGCCAAGTACGGCGTGATCCTGGGCAGCGGCGGCTTCGAGCGCAACGCCGACATGCGGCACAAGTACCAGCGTGAGCCCATCACCACCGAGTGGACCACCGGCGCCGAGGCCAATACCGGCGACGGCATCCGCGCGGGCATCGAAGCGGGCGGCGCGATCGACTTCATGGACGACTCGTGGTGGGGTCCGACCACCTTCCGCGGCGAGGGCAAGCCCTGGTTCTGCCTCGCCGAGCGGAACCTGCCCGGATCCATCATGATCAACACGCAAGGTCAGCGATTCGGTAATGAGTCCGCTCCTTACGTCGAGGCTGTGCACACCATGTACGGCGGCGAATACGGGCAGGGTGAGGGACCGGGCGAGAACGTGCCGTGCTGGCTCGTGTTCGATCAGCGCTACCGGTCTCGCTACATCTTCGCCGGATTGCAGCCTGGCCAGCCGATTCCGTCCCGCTGGATGGAAAACGACCTCATTGTCAAGGCCTCTTCGGTAGAAGCTCTCGCGGAGAAGATCGGCGTCCCCGCCGACAACCTGGCCGCCACCATCGAGCGCTTCAACGGCTTCGCCGAGACCGGCAAGGATCTCGACTACAAGCGCGGCGACTCCGCCTACGACCGCTACTACGGCGACGAGACCATCAAGCCGAACCCGTGCCTCAACAAGCTCGAGGTCGGCCCGTTCTACGCGGTCAAGATGGTTCCCGGCGACCTGGGCACCAAGGGTGGTCTGGTCACCGACAACGACGCCCGTGTACTGCGCGAGGACGGCACCGTGATCGACGGCCTCTACGCCGCCGGCAACACCTCGTCGCCGGTCATGGGCCACACCTACGCCGGTCCCGGCGCGACCATCGGACCCGCGATCACCTTCGGCTACCTGGCCGCCCTCGATGTCGCCGCCAAGGCGAAGAACGGCGCGCCGGTGACGGCCGACAAGGCGTCCTGAACCGTCCCAACCCGGTTCAGGATCGGGTTGGGCGCGAGTCGGGTCACGTCGAGTCCGCGCCCAACCCACCCACACATCCCGTCGTACCGCTCTATCCCGGCGGGGTGTGTGACGACAACTGAAGAACCCGGATCCGCCATCGCGAACGCTCTTTCCGATGGCGGGTCCGGCGTATAACCACACGTAGAAGTGGAGCCGAGCGCGGTGAACGCGCTACCCGGTCAGCGGGCGCAGGCTTGCGGACTCGGCCGCCGCGTTGAACCATCGGACCCGATTGGGGTCGCGATCACGAGGAGAACTTTTTCATGCCCATCGACTTGAGTGTGGCGCTCGGCGCGCAGATCCCGGCGCGCGAATTCAGCTGGTCGGCCAGCGACGTGCAGACATACAACCTGGCGCTGGGCGCCGGCAACCGCTGGACCGACGCCGCCGAGCTGGCCTACCTCGACGACCGTGAGCCGGCCGTGCTGCCGTCCTTCGCGACCGTCGCGCCCTCATTCCACGAGACCGAGCCGCCGAAGGTGAAGTTCGACGGCATCGACATCGACCTGGCCAAGGTTGTGCACGGCAGCCAGGAGACCATCGTGCACCGCCCGATCCCCGCCTCGGGCAAGGGCTCCATCTCCGGCCGCATCACCGAGATCTGGGACAAGGGCTCCAACGCCGTCATCTGGCGTGAGGACACCGCCGTCGGCTCCGACGGCGAGCCGCTGTGGACCTCGCGGTCGTCCATCTTCGCCAAGGGCGAGGGCGGCTTCGGCGGCGAACGCGGCCCGAGCGCCAAGACCGAACTGCCCGACCGGGCGCCGGAGTTCGAGGTCCTCACCCCGACCCTGCCGCAGCAGGCGCTGCTCTACCGCATGTGCGGCGACCGTAACCCGCTGCACTCGGACCCGGAGTTCGCCCGCAACGCCGGCTTCCCGAACCCGATTCTGCACGGCCTGTGCACCTACGGCCTGGTCCTCAAGACCGCCACCGACACCGTGCTCGCCTCGGATGTCTCGCGCGTCAAGGGTTTCCGCGCCCGCTTCGCCGGCGTCATGTACCCGGGCGAGACCCTGCGCTCGCGCATCTGGCAGCAGGACGGCGAGCTGGTCATCGCGGTGACCGTCGTCGAACGTGATGACGCCCCCGTCCTCGCGGACGTGGTCCTCACCCACTCCTGACGCTGGTCTCCACCGGGCCGCAACCGACTTCGGTTGCGGCCCGGTTCTGTATCCAGGCATCCACCTTCTATGCATCCTGCCTGATATCCTTGATACAAGTCCGTATATCAGGAGGTGGCTCATGGCTCGAACGGTGATCGACCTTGACGACCAGCTGGTTGCCGATGCGTCCAAAGCGCTCGGGACTACGACGAAGAAGGACACCGTGAACGCGGCCCTTCGCGAGATCCTCGAGATCCGCCGCCGCGCTGTCGCGCTGACCCGGCTACAAGAAGCGGTCGCCGATGGGGCGATCGATGTCGAGATATTCGAGGACAAGCGGAACTACCGCCGGTGAACGGCGCTCAGTTCCTCATCGACACCAGCGCTTTGGTCCCCCTGTTGCGCCAGGAGCCGGATGGGGTGGTGTGGCAGCGAGTCGCTGCTGCCGGGCTGATCGCGATCTGCCCGATCACCGAGCTCGAGTTCTTCTACAGCGCCCGCTCGGCTGCCGATCGTGAACTCCTGATCGAGCAGATCCGAATTCTGTTCGGATGGGAACCGGTCGACGACCGTGCCTACCAGCGAGCGTGGGAGGTGCAGGGTGAGTTGACCAGTCGAGGACAGCATCGAAGCGCCGGCCCGGTCGACCTCGTCGTCGCGGCAACCGCCGAACTTCGCGGGCTGACGCTGCTGCACCGCGATCGAGACTTCGAGTGCATCGCAGCGATTACAGGCCAACCGCATCGTCGGCTCGGTACTCCCTGAATCTGGATGCGCCCTCACGGTGCTCTGCGAGTTGTCCCCAGCCCTCCCCAATGTGAAAGGCCCCTGTGGATGAAATCCACAAGGGCCTTTCCGATCGTCTGGGTAGTTGGTGTTTCAGGGGCGAAGCCCCTGAGAGCTACCGAGAGTTGGTCATCCTCACAGCCAGGTGTCGAGCGTGGTGGTGGTGAGGAAGTGTTCGAGGTCGGCGCGCCAGGGGGCCGGGGTGGTTTTCTCCGGTTCGATGGCCGTGTACTGGCCGCGGTAGAAGAGCAGCGGCCTGCCGGAGTCGGTGGACTCCGACAGGGCCTGTACCCGGCCGATCACGATGTAGTGATCGCCGCCGTCGAGCACGTTGTCCACAGTGCACTGGATCGTGGCCAACGCGCCGTCCAAAACCGGGAGGTCCAGTTCCGAGGTTTGCCAGTCGATTCCGGCGAACTTGTCGGGTTCGCGGGAACCGAAGCGGGCGCACACCGGCTGTTGCTCCTCGGCCAGCATGTTCACGGCGAAGCTGCCGTTGCGTTCGATCGCCTTCCAGGAGCGGGACTCCTTGGTGGGGCAGAACAGCACCAGCGGCGGATCGAGGGACAGCGCGGCGAACGACTGGCACGCGAAGCCGATCGGCGCCCGCTCGCCGCCCTCGTCGTCGAAGGTGGTGATGACGGTGATGCCGGTGCAGAACTGCCCCAGCACATTCCGGAACTGACGCCCATCGATGACGGGGCGCCCGTCGGTCGTCGCTTCCTTGGTCAATTCGGCCTCGGTCATGTTCTGCCGCCCCTTGTAGTCCGTGCTCGCTACTTGAATCCGACGGTGAAGTCGTGGCCCCACAGGCTGACCGCGGTGGATTCCCGCGCGATCCACGAGTGGTCGTCGACTTCGAGTCCCTCACAGCCGAATTCGATGTCGAATCCGCCCGGCGTCTTCATGTAGAAGGAGAGCATCTTGTCATTGATGTGGCGACCCAAGGTGGCCGACATCTTGACCTTCTTACGGTTCGCGCGATCCAGGCAGAGGCCGACGTCGTCGGAGTTCTCCACCTCGACCATGAGGTGCACGATCCCGGTCGGGTTGGGCAGCGGCAGGAACGCCAGCGCGTGGTGGCGCGGGTTGCAGCCGTAGAAGCGCAGCCAGGCCGGGTCGCCGTCGGCGGGACGGCCCACCATCTGCGGGGGCAGACGCATGGAGTCACGCAGGCGGAAACCCAGTACGTCCTGGTAGAACGCCTGCGCGGCCGCATCGTCGGTGCAGGTGAGGACCACGTGGCCCAGACCCTGCTCCGCGGTCACGAACTTGTGGCCGTACGGGCTCACGAAACGGCGGCCCAGATACTGCGCACCGTAGAACGCCTCCAGGGTGTTCCCGGCCGGATCCTGGAACCGGATCATGCCCTCGACGCGACGCTCACCGAGTTCTTCCTTGGTGCCCTCGGTGTAGGCGACCCCGGCCTTGGCCAGGCTCTCGCGCAGCTCCTGCAGGCCCTTGGCGTCGGTGACCTCCCAGCCGGAGACCAGCAGGCGGTCCTGCTCGCCCGGCACGATGATCAGACGCGCGGCGAAGTCGTCCATGCGCAGGTAGAGCGCATCGGGGTTCAGCCCGCTGCCCTCCATCATGCCGAGCACCTTGAGGCCGTACTCGCGCCAGGCCGCCATGTCGGTGGCCTCGATGCGCATGTACCCGAGTGCCTTGATACTCATGGTCACTTCTCCTTGACGCCGAGCAGGAAGTCGGTTGCCAGGCGGTTGAACTCGTCGAACTTCTCGAGCTGCGCCCAGTGGCCGCAACCACCGAACACGTGCAGCTGCACGCGCGGCACCATCTTCAGGGCCACGAGCGCGCCGTCGATCGGGTTCACGCGGTCCTCGCGGCCCCAGATCATCAGCACCGGCTGACGCAGCTTGAACGCGTCACGCCAGATCATGCCCTTGGCGAAGTCGGCGCCGGCGAAGGACTTGCCCATGGCGCGGGTGGCGGCCAGGGATTCCGGCTGCGAGGCCGAGGCGAAACGCTCCTCGACGAGTTCCGGCGTGATCAGCGACTGGTCGAAGACCATGATCCGCAGGAACGCCTCCAGGTTCTCCTTCGTGGGTTCGAAGTTGAACTTGGACAGCAGCTTCACGCCCTCGGTCGGGTCCGGCGCGAACAGGTTGGTGGACAGGCCGCCCGGGCCCATCAGCACCAGCTTGCCGGCGCGGTCCGGGTAGTCCAGCGCGAAGCGGGTGGCCGCGCCGCCGCCGAGCGAATTGCCCAGCAGGTGAACGCGATCGGTGATGCCGAGGGTGTCGAGCAGGTCCTTCAGCGCCGAGGACGAGTGCACGAAGTACTGCGGGTGCTCGGTCGGCTTGTCGGACTGCCCGAAGCCGGGCTGGTCGACGGCGAGGACGTGGAAGTCCTTGGCCAGCACCGGAATGTTCTTGGCGAAGTTCGACCAGGAGCTCGCGCCCGGACCGCCGCCGTGCAGCAGCACGATGGTGGGGCCGTTGCCGACGCCCGCCTCGTGGTAGTGCAGCTTCAGGTCCGGTCGCACCTGCGCGAAGCGCGAGGTGGACTCGTAGGTGATTTCCTCTACGGCCGTCACGGATTACACCATTCCGTCGGTGACCGGCAGGCCGAACGCGTGGGTGCCGTACATGACGTAGGCGCGCTCGGGATCCTGCGAGGCGTGCACGCGGCCGGCGTGGGCGTCACGCCAGAAGCGCTGCAGCGGAGTGCCTTCCACCAGCGCGGTGGCGCCGGCGGCCTCGAAGAGGCGGTCGACGGAGGCGATCACGCGGCCGGTGGCGCGCACCTGGTCGCGGCGGGCGGCGGCACGCATCTCGAACGGGACGTCCTTGCCCGCCACGATGCACGCGTACTCGTCGGCGATATTGCCCGACAGCTGACGCCAGGCGGCGTCGATGTCACTGGCGGCCTCGGCGATCCGGACCTTGGCGAACGGGTCGTCCTTGGCGTTCTCGCCGGCGAAGGCGGCGCGCACGCGCTTGCCCTGGTGCTCGACGTGGGCCTCGTAGGCGCCGTAGCCCATGCCGATGATCGGCGCGGTGATGGTCGCGGGATGGATGCTGCCCCACGGCATCTTGTACAGCGGATCGGTATTCTGCTCCAGGCCAGGCGATTTCAGTTCGCCCATGGTCCGCATGCTGAGGAAACGGTGCTTGGGAACGAAAACGTCCTTGACCACGACGGTGTTGGAGCCGGTGCCGCGCAGGCCCACGACGTGCCACACATCGTTGACGACGTACTCGCTGCGGGGGATCAGGAACGAGCCGAAGTCGACCGGCTTGCCGTTCTTGATGACCGGGCCGCCGACGAAGACCCAGTCGGCGTGATCGGAACCCGAGGACCAGGCCCACGAACCGTTGACGGTGTAGCCCGAGCCGTCCTCGGTCACCACGCCCGCGCCCATCGGGGCGTACGAGGAGGAGATCCGGACCTCGGTGTCGTTGCCCCAGACCTCTTCCTGGGCCTTCTGGTCGAACAGCGCCAGGTGCCAGTTGTGGATGCCGAGGATGCCGGCACACCAGCCGGTGGAACCGCAGGCGCTGGCCAGCTTGCGGACCTGGTCATAGAAGATCACCGGGTCGCAGGCGTAGCCGCCCCACTGCTTGGGCTGCACGAGCTTGAAGAAGCCGGTCGCCTGCAGATCCTTGACGGTCTGGTCCGGAAGGCGGCGCAGATCCTCGGTCTCCTGGGCGCGCTCACGCAGGGTGGGCAGCAGCGCCTCGACCCGCTCAACTACTTCTTGCGTCATCTCGCCAGTTGCTCCTGCCTGGTGCTGGTACCGGAAGCGGTCTTCGTTTGCCCCTGAGAGTAGAACACGTTCTTATTCCTGTCGAGAACGCGGTTCACGCCCAGCTCAGAGAGCCCCCATCCAGGTAGTTGGTCCTATCGCTGGCAAACGGCCAGCCGATTTTGTAACGTGTTCTAGTACATCCATAGGAGGATCAGGAAATGGCGACAACCCCCCAAGGGCCCCGCGGGAAGGTCCGCGAGATCGACGTGGGCTCCGCGCCCACCCGTTTCGCCCGGGGCTGGCACTGTGTAGGCCTGGCCAAGGACTTCCGGGACGGCAAGCCGCACTCGGTCAACATTTTCGGCACCAAGCTGGTTGTTTTCATGAACAGCCAGGGCGAACTGAAGGTCCTGGACTCCTACTGCCGTCATCTCGGCGGCGACCTCTCCATGGGTGAGGTCAAGGGCGACTCCATCGCGTGCCCGTTCCACGACTGGCGCTGGGGCGGCAACGGCAAGTGCACCGGCATCCCGTATGCCCGGCGCGTGCCCCCGCTGGCCCGCACCCGCGCGTGGACCACGCTCGAGCGCAACGGTCAGCTGTACGTGTGGCACGACCACGAGGGCAACCCGCCCACCGACGAGGTGACCATCCCCTACGTCGAGGGTCCGTACACCAACGCCGACGGCACCCCGTCGGAAACCCTCAACGACGGCTGGACCGACTGGACCTGGCACTCGCTGCTGATCGAGGGCTCCAACTGCCGCGAGATCATCGACAACGTCGTGGATATGGCGCACTTCTTCTATATCCACTACGCCTTCCCGACGTACTTCAAGAACGTCCTCGAAGGCCACGTCGCCACCCAGTATCTCGAGACCAAGGGCCGTCCGGATGTCGGCAAGGCCGCGGAGAACGGCATCGACGTGCTGCTCAAGTCCGAGGCGTCGTACTTCGGCCCGTCCTACATGATCAACCCGCTGCTCAACATCTACAGCGGCTTCGAGGTCAAGACGGTCCTCATCAACTGCCACTACCCGGTCTCGCAGGACTCGTTCGTGCTGCAGTGGGGTGTGTCGCTGGAGAAGCCGAAGGGGCTGCCCGAGGAGCAGGCGGAGAAGTTCGCCGCCAAGATGACCGAGGGCGTGTCCGAGGGCTTCCTGCAGGACGTCGAGATCTGGAAGCACAAGTCCAAGATCGACAACCCGCTGCTGACCGAGGAAGACGGCCCGGTGTACCAGCTGCGCCGCTGGTACGAGCAGTTCTACGTCGACGTCGCCGACATCGACCCGAAGATGACGCAGCGCTTCGAATTCGAGATCGACACCTCCAAGGCCAATGAGCAGTGGGGTCTCGAGGTCGAGGAGAACCTGCGCAAGAAGGCGGAGGCCGAGGCGGCCGCCGCACAGGAGGCGAACGCCTGATGACCACCTGGGCGAAGGCACCCGATTTCGCGGACCGGCCGGAACAGCGAGCGCAGGTGCGCGCCCAGACGGTCGTCGACAAAGAGCACTACATGGAGTCCGGGCTGACGCCGATCGCGTGTCAGACCTGCGGCACCCAGGTGCAGGTGCGCAAGCACAGCCACAACCAGAAGACGGTGCAGTGGACGACCGACCCGGCCGCCACCTGCCCCGTCTTCCGCAAGCTGGCCGAGTCCGGTCCCACCACCGGGAAGCCGGACTCGTGCCCGAACCTCGAGAAGACCATCGACCACGCGGTCGCGGAAGGGATTCTCGGGGTCGACGACTGACGGCTGTCGACCGCCGGGTTCCACCCCCACGGTGGTGCCCGCCGCGCGCACGCATGGCGGGCACGAGAACCGAAGAGTGGAAACGCCCTCAGTCGAGTCGGAAGTCTTCGAAGTCGAATCCGGGGGAGACGACGCAACTCACCAGCGCGTAGTCGTCTCCCGCCGGCCGGGCGGCCTGGCTGATCCCGCCGGGAACCACCGCCTGGGGGCGCTGCCCCTGCTCGACATCGGGTCCGAGGACGATCTCCTCACCCCCGATGTTCAGCAGCAGGGGACCACCCCGATGCCAGAACCAGATCTCGTCCGAGGCCACCGTGTGCGGTGCGGACTTCTCACCCGGCAGCAGCAGGAAGTAGATCGCGGTGCCACTCGCCCGCGGCCCCGGATAGTCCTCCGGCGTGAATTCCATCGGGCTGCGCCAGGTTTCGCGATACCAGCCACCCTCGGGATGCGGCTGAAGATCCAATTCCACGGCCAGTTTCGGACGGTCGTCGCTCATCGGTTCACTGTATTTCCCGATGCTCCGGGATGCCGGGCGGCGCGAGCGGCCGCCGACTGCGATGAGCGGACGCATGGTTCGATCGTTGTCATCGATGCCCGAAACGCTCATTCCTGAGCTGTATGGTCGAAACGTGGACCTGCTCAGCGAAGCAATCTCCGCCATTCGGACCGGCCACCCCACCTCCGGCATGTTCGTGCGCCACGCGCCGTGGGGGCGCGCGTATCCGGTGGTGCCCGGCTCGGGATTCCATGTGGTGCTGCAGGGTTCGTGCTGGCTGGTGCCGCCCGGCGGGGAACCGATGGCCCTCGGCGTCGGCGATGTGATCTTCATGCCCCGCGGGGCCGACCACCTGCTGGTGGACAGTCTCGACAGCGCCGTCACCGAGCAGGCGCGGCCAGGGGAACCGCGGGAGATCACCGGTCCGGGCGCGCGCTGCGTACTGGTCTGCGGGGCCTACGGGCTCGGGCGGCAGCGCAGCCACCCGCTGCTCGACGAGCTGCCCGAATTCATCCATCTCCCCGCCCGGCCCGGCCGCCACCCCGCCCTGCGCGGAGCGGTGGACCTGCTCGCCGCCGAGATCTCCGAACCGCGGGCGGGCACCGACGCCGCCATCCCGGCCCTGCTGGAAACCCTGCTGCTGTTCGCCCTGCGCGCCTGGTTCGACGATCGGGCCGACGCGCCGACCGGCTGGGCCGCGGCCTTCGCCGATCCGGCCGTCGCGACCGCGCTGCGCGCCATGCACGAAGCGCCCGAGCGGGGCTGGGCGGTACCCGAACTCGCCGCCGTGGCGGGTGTTTCGCGGGCCACCCTGGCCCGGCGGTTCACGGCAACGGTCGGTGAGCCGCCGCTGTCCTACCTCACCCGATGGCGCATGCTCACCGCGGCGCGACTGCTCCGGGAGTCCGACACCCCGTTGTCGACCGTCGCCCGAAAGGTCGGTTACCAGAGCGAATTCGCGTTCGCCAAGGCGTTCAAACGCGAATACGGGCTGGCGCCCGGGCAGTACCGGCGCGCGGACGACCAGCTGTCGGTCATCGCGGTGTGAGGCGGTCGCGCTGCTGAACGGCCGGTGAATCCGGAGGCGGAAGGGCGGCGCGGCGGCCTAGGCTGGCAGGCGTGACGGACTGGCGTGCACGCAAGGGACCGATCGGGGTACTGACGGGCGCGGGCATCTCCACCGATTCCGGGATTCCGGATTTCCGTGGGCCGCGCGGGGTCTGGACCAAGGATCCGATCGCGGAACTGCTCTCCACCTATCAGAACTATGTGGCCGATCCGGAATTGCGGGTACGGGCCTGGCTGGCTCGCCGCGACAATCCGGCCTGGACGGCCACCCCGAACGACGCCCATCGCGCGCTGGCCAGGCTGGCGACGGAGCGGCAGGTCGGGATCATCACCCAGAACATCGACCGGCTGCATCAGCGGGCCGGCTCGGACACGGTCGTGGAGATCCACGGCAATATGTTCGAAGTCGTCTGCATCGACTGCGAATTCACCGATTCCATGGCGGCCACGCTGGAGCGGGTCGCGGCCGGGGAACCGGATCCCGCCTGCCCGCGGTGCGGTGGAATCCTCAAGGCGGCCACCATCATGTTCGGGCAGCACCTGGATTCGGATGCGATCCGCGCGGCCGTGCAGATCGCGGAGACCGCGGAAATCTTTCTGGCCGTGGGCAGTACGCTCCAGGTCGAGCCCGCGGCCTCGATGTGCGCGGTGGCCGTGGACGCGGGCGCCGACCTGGTCGTGGTGAACGCGGAACCGACTCCGTACGACGAGTACGCCGCCGAGATCGTGCGCGACCCGATCGGTGTCGCGCTACCCCGGTTGGTGTCGGAGATCCTGGGGGACTGAGGGTTTCAGCTGAACGGGGTCTTCGGGCGGGCCTGGAGTTCGCCGTCGATCCACAGGTCGATCTTCTCGTTGTAGAAGCAGGCGAGCCCGGCGATCTTCTGGCTCTCCGGCAGCGGGGTGCGGTAGATCCAGACCAGGTCGGGGAACTCCTCCTCGCCGAGCCGGACCGACCAGTATTCGGCGGTGCCCTTGTACGGGCAGTGCGTCTCGGTATCGGACGGTGTCAGCAGGTCCATCCGGACATCGGTGAGCGGCACGTAGTAGCGCGCCGGCAGACCGGTCTCGAACAGGATGCGCGGGCCGTGCGAATCGGCCAGCACCTGGCCGTTCAGCTCCACCCGCACGTGCCGGGAACTGCCGAGGATGTCCACCCGGGTGTAGGGGTCACGCGGGTGCACGTAGATCGGTTCGTCCTCCTCGAACCATTCGGTCATCGCATGGAAATCCAGTTTCACCAGGTCACGCAATTCCGGGAGCGGGGAATCGAGGTGCCGGACGGCCGCGCCGGCCGCCACGACGCCGTCGGCCACCACATCGAACTCGGTGCCGGTGCCGCGGCTGGGGGACGGGCGGGTCTTGCCATTGGGTTCCAGCTTGGCCCGCAGGTCGGCGACCGGCAGGTAGTAGGTGGGGTAGTGCGGGGACTCCCACACCAGCGTCGGAGTGACGGTGTCCGCGGCCAGGTGGCCGCCGAGGTAGGCGCGTACTCGCTTGGCGCTCGGTTCGACGCGTACTCGGCCGCGCTGAGTCTCGGTCATACCTTCCGACGGTACGCCCGCCATGGAAGCGGCTGGCGGCGAAGCGGATTCGGGAAGTGGGCCGGTGCCTGTCCGGGCCGGTGCCGGAGGCGATTTTCCCCGGCTGACCAGGCTCGATAGGGTGGTCTGGCAATTTATGGGCAACACAAGAAGGTGGCGGTCAGATGTCGGAACCGGTCGAGACGCGTGTGACGGGGCCGGACGGCACGCTGACAGTGGGCTCCGACGCCGCGCCACCCGAGCCGCAGGGCCTGCGCACCGGGCTCCGACGCCGCCACATGACCATGATCGGCATCGGCGGGGCGATCGGCGCGGGCCTGTTCGTGGGCAGCGGATCGGTCATCCAGACCGCCGGGCCCGCCGCCGTGCTGTCCTACGCGGCCGCCGGGCTGGTGGTGCTGGCCGTGTTGCGCGCCCTCGGTGAAATGGTGGTCGCCCGCCCGGTCGCCGGTTCGATGGGGGAGTACGCGCGCCTGGCCATGGGCCCGTTCGCCGGATTCACCGTCGGCTGGCTGTACTGGTACCTCTACGTCATCCTGGTCGGCGCCGAGGCGGTGGCCGGGGCGGCCATCCTCGGCACCTGGGTCGACCTGGACCAGTGGGTGCTCTCGGCCGGACTGCTGATCATCATGACCGCCGTCAATCTGCTGTCGGTGAAGTCGTTCGGTGAGTTCGAGTTCTGGTTCGCCTCCATCAAGGTGGTGGCCATCGTCGGGTTCCTGGCGGTCGGGCTGGCCTGGATCTTCGGGCTCTGGCCCGGGTCGCAGCCCGGATTCGGGAATCTCACCGGTCATGGCGGTTTCGCGCCCAACGGGGTCACCGGCATCTTCTCGGCAATCGTGGTGGTGATGTTCGCCTTCGGCGGCACCGAGATCGTCACCGTCGCGGCCGCCGAGACCAAGGAACCGGCCAAGGCGGTCACCCGGGCCACCAACAGCGTGCTGTGGCGGGTGGGCCTGTTCTACGTGGCCTCGATCTTCCTGGTGGTCACGATCCTGCCGTGGAACGACGCCAAGGTGCTGAAGAGCCCGTTCGTCAGCGCCCTCGAGCACATCGGCATCCCCGCGGCGGGCACCATCATGCAGGTCGTCATCCTGACCGCGGTGCTGTCGGTGCTGAACTCGGCCATCTACGTCTCCTCCCGCATGCTCTACGTCCTCACCCGCGACGGCGACGCCCCCGCCGCCCTGGTGAAACTGAACAAGCGCGGCGTCCCCGCCCGAGCCGTCCTGCTCGGCACCATCGCCGCCTGGGGCGCGGTCATCGCCTCCTACGTCTCCCCGGACAAGGTCTTCACCTTCCTGGTGAACTCCATCGGCGTGGTGCTGGCCTTCGTCTACGTGGCGATCATGTGCTCCCAGCTCCGCCTACGCGCCCGCCTCCGCCGCGAGGACCCCGCCGCCCTCACCTACCGCATGTGGGGCTACCCCTACATCAGCTGGGCCGTGATCATCGCCCTGTTCGCCGTCTTCGTCGCCATGGCCCGCAACCCCGACCAACGCAACCAGCTCATCGCCTCCACCGTCAGCCTCCTGGCGGTCATGGCGATCTACCCCCTGCGCGCCAAATTCGGCCGCAAGCAGCCGGTCCGAGAGGTCGAGGTGCTCCACCACTGACCGGCCGGGCTACTTCTCGACGGGCTTGATCACGACGGCGGTGCCGTAGGCGGCGACCTCGCTCATGGTGTTGGCAATCTCGTTGCAGTCGAAGCGCATTGCGATCACTGCGTTCGCGCCGTACGCCATCGCATGCTGGCACATGCGCATGATCGCCTCGTGCCGCGACTGGTACAGCAGCTGCGTGTATTCGTGAATCTCGCCGCCGCCCAACGCCCGGAACCCGGCAGCGAAGTTCGCACCCAAGCCGCGGCTGCGGACGGTCAGGCCCGCGACCTCACCGATCACCTGGACGATCTCCTGGCCGGGAACGTCGTTCATGGTGGAGACCAGGATCGGGAACTGCGGAGCCGGAGGCTGCTGCGGCTGGCCCTGCTGCGGGTAAGGTGCCTGGCCCTGCGGGGGATACTGCTGGCCGGGCCCCTGCTGCGGGTACTGCTGCTGGTAGGGCTGCTGCGGCGGCATCGGTTGGTTCATGAGCCGGATGGTACGGGGTGCGATCGAACACGGACCGCACCTTGTGGGTGCGGTCCGCGAACGGCGGGCGATCAGTCGTCGCCGAGCGTGATCGCCTGGGCCTCGGCCGGGGTGTGCGCGGCCGGGACGTGATCATCGATGTGGGACAAGAGCTTTCGTCCGGAGACGAGTACCGCGACCGCGGCGGCGGTGCAGGCCGCGCCGACCCAGAAGGGGAGCGATGCCTGGTGCTCGCCGAGCTTGCCCGCCAGGTACGGGGCGGCCGCGCCGCCGGCGAAGCGGACGAAGCTGTAGGCGGCGGAGGCGGTGGGGCGCTCGACCGGCGCGGCCTCCATGACGGCCTCGGTGATCAGGGTGTTGTTGACGCCCAGGAACAGACCCGCCAGGACGGTTCCGACGATGAGGACCGGCTTGTACTCGGTGAAGATCGCCATGACCGCGAGATCGGCGGCGAACAGGGCCAGCGCGAGGGCGATCATCGGCACGGTTCCGAAGGCGCGCTGCAACTTCGGGGCGACGAACACCGAGGACAGGGCGAGCAGCAGGCCCCAGCCGAAGAAGATGAAGCCGATCGCGTACGTGCCCATGTCCAATGGGAACGGGGTGTAGGCGAGCAGCGTGAAGAAGCCGTAGTTGTACAGCAGCGCGGTGATGCTCACCAGCAGCAGACCCGGGTAGGCGAGGGCCTTGAACGGTGCGGCCAGGGAGGTCGGTTTCGCGGGCTTCGGTGATTCGGGCAGTAGCACCATCAGGGCGATGAAGGCGACGGCCATCAGGGCTGAGACGCCGAAGAACGGTGCGCGCCATGTGAAGTGCCCGAGGAAACCGCCCAGCAGCGGGCCGGAGGCGATGCCGATGCCCAGGGCCGCCTCGTAGAGGATGATGGCGCGGGCGACGCCGCCGGTGGCCGCGCCCACGATGGTGGCCAGGGCGGTGGCGATGAACAGCGCATTGCCCAGACCCCACCCGGCGCGGAAGCCGACGATCTGCCCGACGGTGCTCGAGCTGCCCGCGAGAGCGGCGAAGACAATGATGATGGCCAGGCCCGCGAGCAGGGTCTTCTTGGCCCCGAAGCGGCTGGAGACCACGCTGGTGATCAGCATGGCCACGCCTGTGACCAGCATGTAGCTGGTGAACAGCAGCGTCACCTGCGAGGGCGAGGCATGCAGTTGCTCGCCGATCGGCTTCAGGATCGGGTCCACCAGGCCGATGCCCATGAAGGCGATGACTGAGGCGAAGGCGACCGCCCACACGGATTTGGGCTGCTTGGGCTTCGCTACGGCGGCATTGTCGGCGGCGACGGCCGCGGGAAAGGCCGGTCGGGTGATCGGGGCGCTGGTTGTCACTGGGAAGTCCTCATCTGTGAATGATGGTGAGTCGCAGCTACTTTCGTTCGAGTTGCGAGAGGGCGGCCGTCCGATCGGCGCCGTTGTCGAGAACGGCCGCGCCTCAATTGTTGCATAAGCTAACTATCTAGTTACATAGGCTAACGATATGTGGATGGGTGAGTTAGGGCACAACACGAAACGGCCCGTACGCAGCGACTGCGTACGGGCCGTTTCCGCGAAGGTGTCGCGCTAGGCCGGGCGGGCCAGGGGGCGGGCCGGGGTGCCGAAGAGCTGGGCGTCGGCGTGGGCGCGCTTGAAGAACAGGTGCGCGTCGTGTTCCCAGGTGATGGCGATGCCGCCGTGCATCTGGACGGTCTCCGAGACCACCGAGTTGAAGGTGTCAATGGCGTGCAGCCGAGCGGCCTGGATGTCGATCGGGTCGATCGCGCCCTCGGCGAGACCGGCGATCGCCAGGTAGCCCAGCGAGCGGGCCGACTCCACCAGCACGTACATGTCGGCCATGCGGTGCTTGAGGGCCTGGAAGCTGCCGATCGGGCGACCGAACTGCACGCGCGACTTCGAGTACTCGACGGTCATGTCGAGGCACTGCTCGGCCGCGCCGATCTGCTCGGCCACCATTGCGGCCCAGGCGATCTCGCGCAGGCGGGTGACATCGAGCTGCCCCAGCGGGGTCGCCGCCACGGAGTCGAAGTCGATGCGCGCCAGCTTGCGGGTCGGGTCCTGGGTGACCACGGCGGTGCGGGTGACGCCCGCCGCGTCGCCCGCGACCTCGAACAGGCCGTCGGCGGTGAGCACCAGCAGGGTGTCGGCGAACGCGCCGTCCAGCACGTAATGCGCGGAGCCCGAGAGGGTTCCACCGGTCGACCGCACCCCGAAGGCGTCCCAGCCGCTCGCCGCGGCCCAGCACAGGGCCAGCGTCCGCGCGCCCTCGGCGACTTCCGGCAGCAGCCGCTCGCCGGCCTCGGCGTTCCCGGCCAGCAGCAGCGCCTGCACACCCAGCACGGCCGAACCGAGCATCGGGGGCGCGGACAACGTGCGGCCGAGTTCCTCGACCACCAGCAGGGATTCGACCAGGCCGACCCCGATGCCGCCGAACTCCTCCGGAATGGCCAGGGCCGCGACGCCGACCTGCTCGCACAGCAGCTTCCACAGCTGTTCGTCGTAGCCGCGGTCGGTCTCCAACCCGCGCCGCATGGCCGCGCTGTCACCGTGCTTGGTCAGCACCGCGCGCACGGTGGTGACGAGTTCCTGCTGTTCGGCAGTGAGGCTCATGCCTGCGCTCCCAAGGGGTAGAAGTGATTCGAGTCAGAGGTCCGGTGGCCGGGCCGGTCCGCACCGGCCATGAGCGAGCGGACGCACCGGGCGACGAGCGGGGTGTGTGCCCCACCCGCGCACGGGGTGTCGAGCGTGGCGCCGGCCACCGGGGTGCTCATGCGACGTTCCCGGCCCGGAGCGCCGCGGCGATGCGGGCGCGGTGCTGCGCGGGGGTGCCCCAGGCCGAACGCAGGGCGGTGACCTTGGTCAGCCACAGCGACAGATCGCATTCGGCGGTGTAGCCGATCGCGCCGTGCACCTGCAGTGCGATGCGCGCGGTCTGGTACGCGGCCTCGCCGCAGGCCAGCTTGGCCGCGGAGATGTCGCGGCCCCGGGTCTCGGCGTCCGCGCCCGACTCCAGGGTCAGCGCGGCGCGGTAGAGCAGCGGCAGTGCCATCTCCAGGCCGATGTGGGCATTGGCCAGGTGGTGCTTGATGGCCTGGTTGCGGCCGATCGGGGTGCCGAACTGCTGGCGCTGCTTCACGTACTCGACGCTGGTGTCCAGCATCGCCCGGCCCGCGCCGAGCAGCTGCGCGGCGGCGGCCAGGGCGGCGGTGTCGAAGGCGAGATTGATTGCGGCGGAAACGCCTTCGCCCTCGGCGAGGGTCTCGCCCGCGGTCACGGTGAAGAGGCGGCGCGCGGCGTCCACCGAGGTCACCAGGTCACCGGCGGTGCCGAGCGCGATGCGGTCGCCCTCGGCGATCAGCACCAGGTCGGCGATGTCGGCGTCCAGCGCGGTGGCGGCACCGGCGGAGCGGCCCGCGTTGGCACCCGCGGAGGCGGTCACCGCGAGGGTGCCGAGCTTCGCGCCCTCGGCCAGCTCCGGCAGGTTCTCGGCGGCGAGCGCCGAGTCCGGAAGCGCCTGCAGCAGTGCGGGAATCGCGGCGGCGGTCTCCACCAGCGGACCCGGCACGGCGGCCCGGCCGATCTCGGTGAAGGCCACGATCATCTCGACCGGGCCGGCGCCGAAGCCGCCGTTGTCCTCGGAGATGGTCAACCCCAGCGCGCCCGCCTCGGCCAGCTGGCCGATCAGCGCGCGCCCGGCGGCGGCCTCGCCCTCGCCCCACGCCCGGACCACGCCCGGCGTCTTGGCGGCCTCGCCCATCTTGCGCAGGCTGGCGGCGAAATCGTTCTGTTCTGCGGTCAATGCGAATCGCATGTCGTCGTCCTCCCTGTGGCTATCGCGGCAGGCCGAGCAGGCGTTCGGCGATGATGTTGCGCTGGATCTCGTTGGTGCCGGCGTAGATCGGGCCCGCCAGCGAGAACAGGTAACCGTCGGTCCAGGCCGACTCCTGCTCCGCGGCCGCGCCGTGCAGATCGAGCGCGGTTTCGTGCATGGCGATGTCCAGATCCGACCAGAACACCTTGTTCACCGAGGACTCCGCGCCCAGCTGGCCGCCATCGGCCAGGCGGGTCACGGTGGCCCAGGTGTTGAGGCGGTACGCCTCCGCGCCCACCCACGCGTCGACCACGCGGTCGGCGGCGGCGGTGTCGGACTCGGCGGCCGAGTCCTGCCACAGCTCGATCAGCTTGCGGGCGGTGGCGTTGAACCGGCCCGGCGCGCGCAGCGACAAGCCACGCTCGTTGCTCGAGGTCGCCATGGCGACCTTCCAGCCGTTGTTCGCCTCACCGATCACGTCCTGATCCGGCACGAACACGTTGTCCAGGAAGATCTCCGCGAAGCCCGGCTCGCCGTCCAGCTGCGGAATCGGCCGCACCGTGATGCCCTCCGCGGTGAGCGGGAACATCAGGTAGGTGAGGCCCTTGTGGCGCTGCGCCTCCGGGTCGCTGCGGAACAGGCCGAAACCCCAGTCCGCGAACGAGGCCCGCGAGCTCCAGGTCTTCTGGCCGTTGAGCAGCCAGCCGCCCTCGGTGCGCTTGGCGGTGGAGCGGATACCGGCCAGGTCGGAACCGGCCTCCGGCTCGGACCAGGCCTGCGCCCAGATGTCGTCGGCGCGCGCCATTCTCGGCAGGATGCGGGCCAGCTGCTCGGGCGAACCGTGCTCGAACAGGGTGGGCGCCAGCAGGAAGATGCCGTTCTGCGAGACGCGACCCGGCGCGCCCGCGGCGTAGTACTCCTCCTCGAAGATGACCCATTCGGTCAGCGAGGCGTCCCGGCCGCCGTACTCGGCGGGCCAGGCCACACACGACAGGCGGGCGTCGGCCAGCTTGGCCTCCCACGCGCGGTGCAGTTCGAAACCGGCCTTGGTGTCCATGGACGGCAGGGGAGCGGCGGGCTTGTTGGCCGCCAGGAAGTCGCGCACCTCGGCGCGGAATTCCTCGGTCTTGCTGTCGAATTCGAGATCCACTTACTTTGCCCCGTCGTTGATGGTGCTGGATTCACGGCTCGCCGTGGTGCTGGATTCACGGCTCGCCGTGGTTGCGGCAGCCTTCATGGACTTGGCGTCCATACCGCCCAGAGAGCCCGTGCCGACCTCGGCGTTGTGCGCGTGCGCGAAGTGATGCAGCCCGAACACGGAATCCATGCCCGCGCGCATCCCCATCAGGTCCTCGCACTGGTTGACGGCCTTCTTGGTGAGCGCCAGCCCGAACTGCGGCATCTCCGCGATCTTCTCGGCGAGCGCGAAGGTCTGCGCCTCCAGCTCCTCGCGCGGGACAACGCGATTCAGCATGCCCCACTCGTAAGCCTGTGCCGCGGTGAAGCGCTCACCGGTGAACAGCACCTCCTTGGCGCGGCGCGGACCCAGCACCCACGGGTGCGCGAAGTATTCGACGCCCGGAATGCCCATGCGCACCACCGGATCGGAGAAGAACGCGTCCTCGGAGGCCACGATCATGTCGCAGGCCCACGCCAGCATGAGCGCGCCCGCTATGCACGCGCCCTGCACCATGGCGATGGTCGGCTTGGGGATCTCCCGCCAGCGCCGGCACATGCCCAGGTACACCTCGGACTCGCGCGCGAAGCGCTGATCGCCGCCCGGCCGGTCCACGTGGTCCCACCACATGACGGCCTGGTTCTCGTAGGAGATGTGGTGGTCGCGGCCCTGCGTGCCGATGTCGTGCCCGGCGCTGAAATGCTTTCCGGCCCCGGCCAGGACGATCACCTTGACCTCGGCGTCCTCGACGGCCTTGGTGAAGGCGGCGTCGAGCGCGTAGGTCATGACCGAGTTCTGCGCGTTGCGGAAGTCCGGCCGGTTCAGCGTGACGACCGCGATCGGGCCGCGCTTCTCGTAGAGGACGACTTCGCCCTCATCGGGGATGGGCCCCAATTCCTGGCTCACACTGCCTCCTTCTGCGTGCTCGAGCGCCCTGCGTGGTTACGCTGCGCTACCGCCTCCGGGCTGGACTCGATCACGCGGTCTCCTCATCACGTAGGTTGCGCTTCAGCACCTTGCCTGCGGCGTTGTACGGCAGCGCGTCGCGGAATTCCACGAACCGCGGCACCTTGAAGTTGGCCAGCATGGTCTTGGCCTTCGCGATCACGTCCTCGGCGGTGAGCTCCGAGCCCGCCCGGCGCACCACGTACACCTTGCCGACCTCGCCCATGCGCTCGTCGGGCACGCCGATGACCGCGGTCTCGGCGACGCCCTCGATGCGGGCCATGGCCTGTTCCACCTCGGCGGGATACACATTGAAGCCGCCGGAGATGTACATGTCCTTGAGCCGGTCGGTGACCTTCATGTACCCGCGCTCGTCGATCACCGCGACATCGCCGGTGTGCAGCCAGCCGTCCGGGTCGATGGTGGCGGCGGTGGCCTGCGGGTCGTCGAGGTAGCCGCGCATCACCTGGTCGCTGCGCAGCAGCAGTTCGCCGTTGTCGGCCAGCTTCATCTCGAAGCCGTCGATGGGTCGGCCGCAGGTGTTGGCGATGGTCTCGCTGGAGTCCTCGGGCCGGCACATGGTGCCGAAGCCGCCGGACTCGGTCTGGCCGTAGGCGGTCAGCACCACGTCGAAAGTCAGCTCCGAGCGCAGTCTTTCGATGAGCACGACCGGCACGGTCGCCGCACCGGTGACCGCGACGCGCAGGCTGGACAGATCCGCCGCATCCCGCTGGGGGTGATCGAGGATGGTCTGGTGAATGGTCGGCGGGCCGGTGAGCACGGTGATGCGCTCGGCGGCGATCAAGCGCATGGTCTCGGGCACGTCGAACACGGCCTGCGGCACGATGGTCGCGCCGGTGGCCAGGCAGGCGATGATGCCCGCCTTGTAGCCGAAGCTGTGGAAGAACGGCGGCACCACCAGGTAGCGGTCGTCGCTGTTCAGGGTGGCGCAGTCGGCCCAGGCCCGGGCGCTGGACAGCAGCTGGTGGTGCGCGATGAGCACGCCCTTGCTGCGGCCGGTGGTGCCCGAGGTGAACAGGATGTCGGAAAGATCGTCCGGCGATACCGATTCCGCGCGCGCGACGACCTCGTCGAGGCTCACGGTCTCGGCCACCTTGCCCAGATCGGACCAGGCGATGGCGTTCTCCACCGGCGCCTCGCCCTCGACCGGAATCACGACGATGGTCTCGATGCCCAGTTCCGGTGCGTGCGCCCGCAATTCGGCCAGCCGGTCGCGGCCGAGGAAATCGCCGGCGATGAACAGCGCCTTGGCGTGCACCCGCGACAGCGTGTCCGCCGCCTCGTCGGCCACGTACCGCGTGTTCAGCGGCACGATGGTCGCGCCCACGTAGTGGGTGGCCAGCACCGCGGTCACCCAGTGGTGGGTGTTGGGCGCCCAGATGCCGATGCGATCGCCGCGTTCGATGCCGCGGGCCATGAGCGCACGGGCGGTCTCACGGACCGAGTCCAGCAGTTGCGACCAGCTCAGTCGCACGGCACCGTCGGCCACGGCGGGCGCGTCACCGTAGGCGTGCGCCGCCGCGTGCAGAGCGAGCGGTGTGGTCTGCGGAGGAGATGTCACTGAGCTTCCTCGCTGTCCGGGAATGGGTCTAACAAAGCAAGTGCTTGGTAGGTTACTCTACCGACGTGAGCATGATCCAGACCCCCGAACCGGCCAGCGGGACTGAGCCCCGCGAGGATGCCGAATTCCGTACCGAGGTGCGGGAATGGCTGGCCGAGAACCTGAACGGCCAGTTCCGCGAGCTGCGCGGTCTGGGTGGTCCCGGGCGCGAGCACGAGGCTTTCGAGGAGCGGCTCGAATGGGACCGCGCCCTCGCCGCCGCCGGACTGACCTGCCTGGGCTGGCCCAAGGAATGGGGCGGCCGCGACGCCACCCTGCGCCAGCAGGTCATCTTCCACGAGGAATACGCCAAGGCCGACGCCCCGGCCCGGGTCTCGCATCTGGGTGAGGAACTGCTCGGCCCGACCGTTCTGGCCTTCGGCACCGAGGAGCAGAAGCAGCGCTTCCTGCCCGGCATCCGCAATGTCACCGAACTGTGGTGCCAGGGCTACTCGGAGCCGGGCGCCGGCTCGGACCTGGCCGCCGTCACCACCTCCGCCCAGCTCGAGGGCGACGAGTGGGTCATCAACGGTCAGAAGGTCTGGACCTCGCTGGCGCATCTGTCGGACTGGTGCTTCGTGGTCGCCCGCACCGAGAAGGGCTCGACCCGCCATCACGGCCTGTCCTATCTGCTCGTGCCCATGAAGCAGCCGGGCGTCGAGGTGCGGCCGATCATCCAGCTCACCGGGACCGCGGAATTCAACGAGGTCTTCTTCGAGAACGCCCGCACCGCCGCCGATCTGGTGGTGGGGCAGCCCGGCGACGGCTGGAAGGTCGCCATGGGCACGCTCACCTTCGAGCGCGGCATCTCCACGGTAGGCCAGCAGATCCGCTACGCGCGGGAGCTTGCCGATCTGGAGGCCGT
Source organism: Nocardia sp. NPDC056611 (assembly GCF_042792755.1). Classification (NCBI taxonomy): domain Bacteria; kingdom Bacillati; phylum Actinomycetota; class Actinomycetes; order Mycobacteriales; family Nocardiaceae; genus Nocardia; species Nocardia sp. NPDC056611. The sequence goes on along the minus strand of NZ_JBHTVV010000007.1, from coordinate 186,372 downwards.
GGCCAAGGAGAACGGGGCCATCGACAACCCGGTCATCGCCGATCGCCTGGACAAGGCGTGGGTCGGTCTGCGGGTGCTGCGCGCCCACGTGCTGCGCACCCTCGAGTCCGGCCACGACGGCGCGTCGGTGGACGCGCGCACCGCGGCCGGTCAGGCGTCGGTCACCAAGCTGCTGTGGGCCAACTGGCACCGCGACCTCGGCGAGCTGGCCATGGACGTGCTCGGCGCGCCCGGCCTGATCGCCGACGGCGAGGGCGATGACCTGAACGCCTGGCAGCGCATGTTCCTCTTCACTCGCGCGGACACCATCTACGGCGGTTCGAACGAAGTGCAGCGCAATATCATCTCCGAGCGCGTGCTCGGACTTCCCCGAGAGGCTCGACCGTGACCGATCTGTCCACCGCTCCCGAAATCACCCCCGGCCACAACCTGCTCGCGGGCAAGATCGCGGTCGTGACCGCCGCCGCGGGCACCGGCATCGGCTCGGCCACCGCGCGCCGCCTGCTCTCCGAGGGCGCGGACGTGGTCGTCTCCGACTGGCACGAGCGTCGCCTGAAGGAGACCGAGGAGGCCCTGCAGGCCGAGTTCCCGGATCGCCGAGTCGCTTCGGTGCCGTGCGACGTCAGCTCCACCGAGCAGGTCGACGCCCTGATCACCGGCGCCGTGGCCGCGTTCGGCCGCATCGACGTCATGGTCAACAACGCCGGTCTGGGCGGCGAGGTCCCGGTCGTCGACATGACCGACGAGCAGTGGGACAAGGTCCTCGACATCACCCTCAACGGCACCTTCCGCGCCACCCGCGCGGTGCTGAAGTACTTCCGCGAGGCGGGCCACGGCGGCGTCGTCGTGAACAACGCCTCGGTGCTGGGCTGGCGCGCCCAGCACGGCCAGGCCCACTACGCCGCCGCCAAGGCGGGCGTGATGGCGCTGACCCGCTGCTCGGCCGTCGAGGCCGCCGAGTACGGCGTGCGCATCAACGCGGTGGCCCCGTCCATCGCGCGCCACGCCTTCCTGGACAAGGTCACCTCGGGCGACCTGCTCGACCGCCTGGCCGCCGGTGAGGCCTTCGGCCGCGCCGCCGAGCCGTGGGAGGTGGCCGCCACCATCGCCATGCTCGCCAGCGACTACACCACCTACCTGACCGGTGAGGTCGTCTCCATTTCGAGCCAGCGCGCCTGATTTCGAACGCAATTCCGCAAAGTCCGGCCCCGCCCAAGAATGGGCGGGGCCGGACTTTTCTGCATATAAGGAGAAGAACCGTGGTGGTTCGCGGCGTCCCGATTCTGGACTGACGGAGCGGGGGAGCGAAGCGGAGGAGCGGAGGAGGGAAGAATCGGGACCAGGGTCGCGAACCCGCCCGGAGCGCAGCGGAGGGCAAAAGAAAATCGCTGGCGCGCCGACCCTGTGGTTGTGCAATCCTGGTTTAGGCCGGTACCGCTAGTCGAAGGGCACGACCTATGGGTCCGGATCGCCGACAACAAGCACCTCCAGAACGAGCCCACGAGGAAATGGAACTCGAGCTGGTGCGCGAGGTCGTCTTGGCGCGCCGCAGGCTCGACAATGTCGTTCTGGCCGCACTGACTTTGGGTGCGGAATTACTCGACCACGACTCGGAGTGCGCCACCGCCATGCGAGCGGCGCAGATCCTCGAACAACACGCCGTGGACGAATCCGACGTGACGCGCGATCCGCGTGCCGCGTTGCGGCAGGACATGATTCGCGATCGCGATCGCGCCCGCCGCCTCGGTCTGTCCCGCGCCGCCGGGCATCTGGACACCGAAGCCGAACAACGCCGCCGAAAACGAACAGCCCTGCTGTGCGAGGTGCGGGCCGACCTGCTCGAGGTGGTCCGGACCTGCCGCCGTCTGCGCTACGACCATGTGGCCTTCGCCGACGGGATCGCGCAGGGATTGTGTGCCGCCACCGACAAATTGGTGGTCGGCGCGGATATGGAGACCTACCGCGCGTGGCAGCGCGGCATGGTGCTGAAGCTGATCGAGGAACCCGCGCGGGGAGGCGCCCCGCCGCGCGTCATGGCCACCGTGGACGCCGGCCCGGGCCGCGATCCGCTGACCGTCGAATGGGACAGCCCCGAGCGCCGATTGGCCCTGGTGGCGCGCATGGCCCGGGCGGGGATCTCGCCCATTGTCATCTGCGACCGTCTGCTGGCCGACCTGTCGGTGTCCTCACCCCTGCGCTTCTCGATGCGCTGAGGAGCGGTTACCGGGAGCACACCTGGACCAAGCAAATGCTTGGTTGTATATTGACGGGGTGACCCAACCAGACCCCTCCAAATCGGCACGTCGCACCGAGCTGCTCGGCCTCGCCGCGAACCTATTCGCGGAGCGTGGCCTGCGTGCCACCACGGTGCGCGACATTGCCGACGCGGCGGGGATTCTATCCGGGAGTCTGTACCACCACTTCGATTCCAAAGAAGCCATGGTGGACGAAATCCTGCGCGGGTTCCTCGACGACCTCTTCGGACGCTACCGCGAGATCGTGTCGGCCGGCGTGCCCGCGCGCGACACCCTCGAGGCCCTGGTCACCGCGTCCTACGAATCCTTCGACCGGTTCCACGCCGCCGTCGCCATCTACCAGGCCGAAGCCAAACGCCTCAGTGGCACTCCGCGATTCGACTACATCGCCGAATACAACAAGGAGTTCCGCGAGCTCTGGCACCAGGTGCTGACCGAGGGCGTCGCCGACGGCAGCTTCCGTCCGGAGATGGACATCGAGCTGGCCTACCGGTTCCTGCGCGACACCGTCTGGGTGTCGGTGCGCTGGTACCAGCCCGGCGGCCGGATCACCGTGGACAACCTCGCCAAGCAGTACCTGACCATCGTTCTCGACGGGCTCACCAGCCCCGACCAGCGCGCCTAGAGCAGTAGGAGTTTTCATGTCAGCACCGTCCCGCCGCCAGTACTCGCCGATGCGTGAGGCGTACGTGATCGACGCCGTGCGCACCCCGGTCGGCAAGCGGGGCGGCTCGCTGTCCGCCGTGCACCCGGCCGACCTGGGCGCCGCCGCCATCAAGGGCCTGCTCGAGCGCCACAACCTGGACCCGGCCGCCGTGGACGACGTGGTGTTCGGCTGCTGCGACACCATCGGCCCGCAGGCCGGCAATATCGCCCGCTCCTCGTGGCTGGCCGCCGGTTACCCCGAGTCGGTGCCGGGTGTGACCGTGGACCGCCAGTGCGGTTCCTCGCAGCAGGCCATCACCTTCGGCGCGCAGGCCATCATGTCCGGCACCGCCGAGGTGATCGTGGCGGGCGGCGTGCAGAACATGAGCGCCATCCCGATCTCCGCGGCCATGCTGGCCGGCCAGCAGTACGGCTTCGACTCGCCGTTCGTCGGCGCGCAGGGCTGGGACCACCGCTACGGCACCGGTGAAGTGTCGCAGTTCAATTCGGCCACCATGATCGCCGAGAAGTGGGACATCTCCCGCCAGGAGATGGAGGAGTGGGCGCTGCGCAGCCACGACCGCGCCCGCAAGGCCATCGTGGACGGCAAGTTCGACCGCGAGATCATCCCGGTCGGCGAGTTCTCGATCGACGAGTGCCCGCGCGAGACCACCCTGGAGAAGATGGCCGGCCTGCAGCCGCTCGCCGAAGGCAGCCGCATCACCGCCGCGCTGGCCAGCCAGATCTCCGACGGCTCCAGCGCCACCCTGCTCGCCTCGGAGTGGGCGGTGCAGGAGTACGGCCTGACCCCGCGCGCCCGCATCCACCACGTGAGCGCCCGCGGCGCGGACCCGATCTTCATGCTCACCGCGCCGATCCCGGCCACCCAGTGGGCCCTGGAGAAGACCGGCCTCACCATCCACGACATGGACGTCATCGAGATCAACGAGGCCTTCGCCTCGGTCGTCCTGGCCTGGATCAAGGAGACCGGCGCCGACCCGGACAAGGTGAACGTCAACGGTGGCGCCATCGCGCTGGGCCACCCGCTGGGCGCGACCGGCGCCAAGCTGTTCTCCACCCTGCTCAACGAGCTGGAGCGGGTGAACGGCCGCTACGGTCTGCTCACCATCTGTGAGGGTGGCGGCACCGCCAACGTCACCATCATCGAGCGCCTGGGCTAGTCCCGCTCGACCGTTTCGAAAGCCGCACACCGGATTACGGTGTGCGGCTTTCGGCATTGCGTGCCCGGCCCCTCGGTTATCGTCGAAGGCGGACCCGTCGACAGTCGGGCATTGTCCAGGGGCTGAGCTGGATGAACGAGAACCTGCCGCGACGGGGGTTCCTCTTGGGGGCCTTCGGAATCGCGGGCATGGGCTACCTGGCCTCGGCCGCGGCCGAACCGTCGCCCCTGCCGCCACCGCCGGTGCCGCTGCCGGCTCTTCCGGCGCCCCCGGTGACGCCGTTCAACTATCACTCGCCGCCGTTGCGGCCTTTCGTCGACGGGCTGCCCATCCCTGAAACACGCGCGGCGGCAGGAGAATTGGACGCGATATCGGGGACCCACCGCTACCACCGCGACCTCCCCGAAACCCGCAGCTGGGGCTTCGGGCGGCCGGTGCTCGGCCCGAACCTGGAGGCCGTACGGGATCGCTTGGCGTGCATCAGGTTTCGCAATCGGCTGGGCGAGCACGTGCTGGCTGCGCACGTGGACACCACCATGCACGGCGTGACCGAGGCGGATCGCACCGATCCGCGCTTCACCGTGCATCTGCACGGTGGCGCGAATTCTCCGGGCGCCGACGGGCATCCGCTGATCGGCTGGCGCAATGGCGACGGGCCGACCTTCACCTACGGCAATCGGCAGGAGGCGGCCACCCTCTGGTATCACGACCACGCCATGGGTATCACCAGATTGAACATCCAGGCCGGACTGGCCGGAATGTATTACCTGCGCGACGAATTCGACACCGGCCGCGACGACAATCCGCTCGGCCTGCCCAGCGGTGAATTCGAGATCCCGCTCATCGTGCAGGACCGCACCTTCAATGCCGACGGCAGCCTGCAACCCATGGTGGCCACCTATATTCCGCAGGGCTACAACCAATCCGGGCAGCTCGGCGACGTGTGCTGCGTGAACGGCTCGGCGTGGCCGCGGCTGGAGGTCCGCCGCACCGTCTACCGGTTTCGGCTGCTCAACGGATCCAATTCACGGCCCTACATCTTCGAGTTCTCCAATGCCCAGCCGTTCTTCGTCATCGGCGGTGACCTGGGGCTGCTCGACGCGCCGGTGACCGCGCCGGGGGTGCGGGTGAGCCCGGGGGAGCGGGTGGACCTGCTCGTCGACTTCCGGGGGATTCGGGACGGGGAGCACGTCGACCTGATCAACACCGCCCTCAACGATTTCGGCAATACCGTGTTCATGGCCCCCGAGTTGCGGTCGATCATGCGCTTCACGGGCGCGGGCGACGGGCCGGCCGCCGACATCCCGCCGATGTTGCGCGGCGGTCCGGGTCTCCCCGATCCGCTGGAACCGATCCACCGGCCGGACGCGGTGCGCACGGTGACCCTGATGGGCCTCAACGACGATTCCCGGCCGGTGTCCTTCTCGACCATGATGGCGCTGAACAACCTGGCCTTCCTGAGCTCGGACATCGATCTGGCGCGGGCCGGGACCACCGAGCGGTGGGACATCGTCAACACCACGCCCTTCGACCACCCCATCCACCTGCACCTGGCCCGGCTGCGGGTGATCGGCCGCCAGCCCATCCTGACCTCCGCCTACATCGCCGCCAACTACCCGCCCAGGTTCGGCACCCGCTGGGCGCCATCGGCCGACGCCTTCGCCCTGGGGCCCGAACAAGGCCCGCCGCCTTGGGAAGTCGGCTGGAAGGACACCGTCGAGTGTCCGACCGACACCATCACCCGGGTGCTGGTGCGGTGGCCGTCGGTGGCGGAACTCGGGTTCGATCCGGATGCCGTCATCCCGGGGCCGCCGGGCGCGGAGGTGGTGGCGCCGCACGCGGACGCGGACATGACCATGCCCGCCGGGATGGCGGAGGCCGCGGAGGTGCGCGGCTATGTCTGGCACTGCCACAACCTCGATCACGCCGATCACGACATGATGCAGCGGATTCGCGTGCTGCCCTGACGGCCGAGTGCGCGAAGTTCTCGATGCCGCACGGCATCTCATCGATCCCTCCTAGGCTTTCCCCATGCCGAATTCGGTGGATGCTCGGTTCGAGGAGGTGGCGCGCCTGGCCCGGCGCGTCCAGGACGCCGTCGAGCGGGTCCGCGCCCGCGCCGCGGTGGGCGGCGTGCGCGTCGAGGTGGCGTTCGACGGCCGGATCACCACCCTGGTGTTACCGGATTCCGGTATGGCACAGTCGGTTACGCGGGCACACGAGCGCGCGTACGCGCGAGCGCGGGAGCGGGTCGCCGCACTGCGCCGCGAGTTCACCGCCGATCCGGCCGTGGCCGCGGCCCTGCGCCGATGGCTACCCGCCGCCGTGGAGCCGTCGAATATCTGTGTCTCACAGAATATTTCCGGATCCGGCTCGGCGGAGGCTCCGAATCCGTACGCGCTGCCCGTCGACATCGGGCGGCGCTACGGCGTGGACCCGCGACGGTGAAGGTTGCGGGGCATTGTCTCCGGAGCGGGTCCAGGCCGTGAATCCGGGCATTGGTGATCTTGAAGCCCACGTGCCCGGCATCGGCCCCGGCCGCGTGGGGTTGTGAACTGGAAGTTTGCTCGGATTATGATGGCCGCGGACGCATTTCGGACCTTCGGGAGAAAGCGGGCAGTTCATGGATTTGGGTGTCCGCTGGACGGTGCACGGCGACGGTCGCACGCCCGCACCGGGAGCCGTAGTACGGCCCGATGAGCGGCTGTCCTGGCCGCGCACCTTCGGCCTCGGCGCGCAGCACGTGGTGGCCATGTTCGGCGCGAGCTTCGTCGCGCCGGTCCTGATGGGCCTGGATCCCAACCTCGCCATCATGATGTCGGGCGTCGCGACCGCCCTGTTCCTGCTGGCCACTCGCGGCCGGGTGCCCAGCTATCTGGGCTGCTCACTGTCGTTCGTCGGCGTGGCCGCGGTGATCCGGGCGCAGGGCGGCAGTAGCGCCACGGTTACCGGGGCCTGCCTGGTGGTGGGGGCCGCGCTGTTCCTGATCGGCCTGGCCGTGCAGCGCTTCGGCGCGCGCGTCATCCACGCCGCCATGCCGCCGGTGGTGACCGGCGCGGTGGTCATGCTGATCGGCTTCAACCTGGCCCCGGTGACCGCCGCGACCTACTGGCCGCAGGACCAGTGGACCGCGCTGCTGGTCATGCTGTTCACCGGGCTGGCGGTGGTGGCGCTGCGCGGCTTCTTCGCGCGCATCGCCATCTTCCTCGGCCTGGTGTTCGGGTACGGGCTGTCCTGGCTGCTGGACCGGGTGTTCGGGCGGATCCACTCCGCCGACGGCAGCGGCAAGGTCACCGACCACTGGCGGCTCGATCTTTCCGGTGTGGCCCAGGCGGATTGGATCGGACTGCCCAGCTTTCATGCCCCGGCCTTCCAGTGGTCGGCGGTCCTGGTGGCACTGCCCGTGGTGATCGCGCTGGTCGCCGAGAACGCCGGCCACGTGAAGGCGGTCGGCGAGATGACCGGCCGCGACCTCGACGACAAACTCGGCACCGCCATCGCCGCGGACGGCGCGGCCTCCATGCTGTCCACCGCGGTCGGCGGCCCGCCCAACACCACCTACTCCGAGAACATCGGGGTCATGGCTGCCACCCGGGTGTACTCCACGGCCGCGTACTGGGCCGCCGCGTTCTTCGCCCTGCTGTTCGGCCTGTGCCCCAAGTTCGGGGCCATCGTCGCGGCCATCCCCGGCGGTGTGCTGGGCGGGATCACCGTCATCCTCTACGGCATGATCGGCCTGCTCGGCGCGCAGATCTGGACCAATGCCCGGGTCGATCTGCGCAATCCGCTGAACCTGGTCCCGGCCGCGGCGGGCCTGATCATCGGCATCGGCAATGTGAGCATGAAGTTCACCGACACCTTCACCCTGAGCGGGATCGCACTGGGCACGCTGGTCGTCATCACCGGCTATCACGTCCTGCGCGTGCTCGCGCCCGCGCATTTCAAGGGGGAGGAGCCGCTGCTGGACGAGGGCACCTCCTCCTACGACGAATCAGGCGGGTAGCGAACGGGGTTCGGCCGTGTCCGCCCCGGCATAGGGGAGTTGCAGGACATACCAGGTGTGGTCGGTCGAATACTCCAGGTACTGCGAGGCGTCCGGATCGCAGGCCAGGCCCTCCACCCGGGTCCAGTCGCCGTCACCGGCGGCGATGGTGTCGGTGTAGCGGACGTGCAGGTGGCCGTGGAAGAGCAGGTCCGGCCGCAGGGTGCGCACCACGGTCTGGATGCGGTCCTGGTTCGGATAGCACTCGGGCTTGTCCTTGCGGTTCCACTTCGGTCGCGAGGCACGGGGTTTGTCGTGGGTGAGCAGCACGTCCACCGGCGAGCTGTCGGCCGCGAGCAGCTCGGACAGCTCGTCGTCGGTCATCTCCTCCTCCGGAAACCACAGCGTGCCCGCAGTATCCGGGCGTTTCGAGGAACCGTAGCGGCGGCGCTTGTCGAGCTGGGCGGCCTTGCGCTCCTCCCAGGCCAGGCGGCGGCCCTTGTCGGTGGAGCGGGCCCCGCCGAACGCGGCGAAGGTGGTGCCCTCCCAGGTCCAGCGGTGTCCGCGGGGCGCGTACCTCAGGTGCTTGCGGCAGATCAGGAAGCCCTCGTCGTCGCGCTGCTCGTCGTAGAGCTCGTGCAGCAGCGAGGTCTTGTCGTGGTTGCCGTCGAGGAAGTACACGGTGATCCCGGCTTTCTTGGCCGCCTTGTTCACCACGTCGAAGTACCGCCGCCCGGCGGGCGTGTGTTCCCAGGCGCCGAAGTCGCCGACCGCGAACAGCTTCGCGCAGTCACGGTGTGCCGCGACCCGCACCAGCTTCAGCGCGTGCTCGGTGTTCCCGTGCAGGTCTCCGACAATCAGGACGTTCCCCATCGCCACATGGTGGCACGACGGAATTAGGCTGACCACATGAATTCTGTGTTGGTCACCGGAGCGGCCCGCGGTATCGGAAAAGCCATCTGCCTGCGGATGGCGCAGCGCGGCTGGCAGGTCTACGCGGGCGTCCGCAAGCTCTCCGACGGCGAGGCCCTGACCGCCGCGAATCCCGCCATCACCCCGATCGTCCTGGATGTCACCGACCCCGACCAGATCGCGGCCCTCGACGCGGTGCTGCCCGCCGACCTCACCGCCGTGGTCAACAATGCGGGCGTCGTCGTCGACGGCCCGGTGGAGCTGCTCACCCAGGAGGAGCTCCGAAACCAGTTCGAGGTCAATGTCTTCGGCGCGGTCGCCGTCACCCAGGCCGTCCTCCCGCGCCTGCGCGCCACCCGGGGCCGGGTGGTCTTCATCTCCTCGCTGTCCGGCCGCATCTCCACCCCCGGCACCGGTGCCTACAACGCGTCCAAATTCGCGCTCGAGGGCCTGGTCGACGCCCTGCGAATGGAACTGCGCCCCTGGGGAATCCGCACCTCGCTGATCGAGCCCGGCCCGATCGCCACCGACCTCTGGTTCGGCGCGACGGATATGGTCGACTCCACCACCGCCCACCTCACCGATGACCAGCGCACCCTCTACGCCGCCCACCTGGCGGGCCTGCGCCGGATGTCCCAGCAGGTCCCCAAGATCGCCGCCCCCGTCGAGTCGGTGGTCAAGGAGGTCGAAAAGGCGCTCACCGCGAAGCGACCGAGCGCCCGCTACATCCCCGGCCTCGCCGGAAAGGTCCAGGTGGTCGCCACCACCCTGACCCCCACCCCGGTGCTGGACGCCCTCTTCGCCCTGGTCGCGGGCATCAGCAAGAAGGAGAAGTAGTCCGAAACGCGAACCGCCGGTACCCATCGAGACGGGTACCGGCGGTCGAAGCGCTTCGGGCGGTGCGTATTACGCGCCGTAGACCGGCTCCGGGGCGACGGCCTTGGCGAGCAGGTCGTTCACGACCGGGCCCAGGTCGGCCGGGTTCCAGCGGGCACCGCGATCGACGGAGACGCCGTGACGGTGGCCGTCCATGACGGTGACCTTGCCGGCCTCTACCTCGAACATACGTCCGGTGACGGCGGCGGACTCGGCGCTACCCAGCCAAACCACCAGGGGGGAGACGTTTTCCGGGGCCATGGCGTCGAAGCCGCCGTCCTCGGGGGCCGCCATGGTCTCGGCGAACACGGTCTCGGTCATGCGGGTGCGCGCTGCCGGGGCGATGGCGTTCACGGTAATGCCGTAGCGACCCATTTCGGCAGCGGCGGTAATGGTCAGGCCCGCGATACCGGCCTTGGCGGCGGAGTAGTTGCCCTGACCGACCGAACCGAGCAGCCCCGCGCCCGAGCTGGTGTTGATGACGCGCGCCTGGGGCTGACGGCCCGCCTTGGACTCGTTGCGCCAGTATTCGGCGGCGTGACGCATCGGGGCGAAGTGGCCCTTGAGATGCACCTTGATGACCGCGTCCCACTCGTCCTCGCCGAGGTTGACCAGCATCCGGTCGCGGACGATACCGGCGTTGTTCACCAGAACGTCCAGACCGCCGAAGGTCTCGATGGCGGTGGCGACCAGACGACGCGCACCCTCCCAATCGGAGACATCGTCACCGTTCACCACGGCTTCGCCGCCCGCGGCACGAATCTCCTCGACCACCTTCGCGGCACCGGAGTCCGGCTTGGGTGTGCCGTCGAGCTCGGCACCCAGGTCGTTCACCACGACCTTGGCGCCGGCGGCGGCGAAAGCCAGCGCGTGCGCGCGGCCGATGCCCTGACCCGCACCGGTCACGATGACGACGCGGCCGTCGCAGATCTTCTTGTCCGTCATATCGATTACCTCTTCGTGTGTTCGGTCGGTCTAGTGGCCCGAGACGGCGGGGACGTCCGCGGTGGAGGCTTCCAGGAAGGCGGGCTTCTCGCCGCCGCCGTGCACCAGCAGCGCGCTGCCGGTGACATAGGCCGCGAGCGGGGAGGCCAGGAAGGCGGCGGTGCGGCCGATGTCCTCGGGGGTGGCCATGCGGCCCATGGGCACCGTGGCGCTGACCGAGGCGATGCCGTCCTCGTCGCCGTAGTGCAGGTGCGAGGACTCGGTGTTGACCAGGCCGCAGATGACGGAGTTCATCCGGACCTTGGGCGCCCACTCCACCGCGAGCGACGAAACCAGGCTGTCCACACCGGCTTTGGCGGCGCCGTAGGCTGCGGTGCCCGGCGAGGGCCGGTGCCCGGAGACGCTGGAGATCATCACGATCGAGCCGCCGGTGTCCTGCTTCTGCATGACCTCGTTGGCGATCTGCGAAACCAGCAGCGGCGCGAGCAGATTCAGCTGCACGATCTTCGAGTGGAAGTTGGCGCTGGCGTCCGCGGCCAGGGCGAACGGCGCGCCGCCGGCATTGTTCACGACGGTGTCCAGACGCCCGTACTTCTCGACGATCGTCTCGACGAGCCCGCGCACCGAATCCACATCGCGCACGTCGCACGGCAGGAAGTCGATGGTGCGGCCATTGCTCTCGACGGGGGTGTCGCCGGGCCGTCGCGCGCAGGCCACCACGGTCGCGCCCGCGTCCAGGAACACCCGGCTGATGCCGGCGCCGACGCCGCGCACGCCGCCGGTGACCAAGACGACCGAGCCGGACAGGTTTACTTCGATTCCCACCGTGCTAACCTACCAAGCACTTGCTTGTTTTGCCAACGATGGGACTCGCGATGGGGATCAACCGTCACACCGAAACCGAGGGCGTCGAAGTCGTCACTGTCGACTACGCCCCGGTCAACGCTCTGCCTTCCGACGGCTGGTTCGCCCTGGCCGACGCCGTCACCCAGGCCGGTAAGAACCCGGAGACCCGGGTCGTGGTGCTGCGCGCCGAGGGCCGCGGCTTCAACGCCGGCGTGGACATCAAGGAGATGAACGCCGACACCGGCCACACCGCCCTGATCCGCGCGAACCACGGCTGCTTCGCCGCGTTCGCCGCGATCTACGACTGTGAGGTCCCGGTCGTCACCGCCGTGAACGGCTTCTGCCTGGGCGGCGGCATCGGCCTGGTCGGAAACTCCGACGTCATCGTCGCCTCCGACGACGCGACCTTCGGCCTCCCCGAGGTCGACCGCGGCGCGCTCGGTGCGGCCACCCACCTGGCCCGACTGGTCCCCCAGCACCTGATGCGGACCATGTTCTACACCGCGGGCACCCTGACCGCGCAGCAGCTGCACCACTACGGCTCGGTCTTCAAGGTGGTGCCGCGCGCCGAACTGGACGCCGCCGCCATGGAGGTCGCCAAGAACATCGCCAACAAGGACGGCCGCGTGATCCGCGCCGCCAAGAAGGCGCTCAACGGCATCGACGTGCAGGACGTGCACCGCTCCTACCGCTTCGAGCAGGGCTTCACCATGGAGCTGAACCTCGCCGGTGTGGCCGACGAGATCCGGGCGCGCTTCGACGACGACCTGGCCGCTCAGAAAAAAGCAAAGTAGAAGGGGCGAATGACTATGCGCGACAAGCGAATGAGCCTCGACGAGGTCGTCGGTGAGCTCCGCAGCGGCATGACCATCGGCATCGGCGGCTGGGGTTCCCGGCGCAAGCCGATGGCGTTCGTGCGCGCCATCCTGCGTTCGGACATCAAGGATCTGACCGTCGTCACCTACGGCGGCCCGGACCTGGGCCTGCTGTGCTCGGCGGGCAAGGTGAAGAAGGCGTACTACGGCTTCGTGTCCCTGGACTCCGCGCCGTTCTACGACCCGTGGTTCGCCAAGGCCCGCACCGAGGGTGCGATCACCGTGCGCGAGATGGACGAGGGCATGGTCAAGTGCGGTCTCCAGGCCGCCGGTGCCCGCCTGCCGTTCCTGCCGATCCGCGCCGGATTGGGTTCGGCCGTGGTCGATTTCTGGGAGGGCGAGCTGAAGACTGTTCAGTCGCCTTACGAGACCGACGGCAAGACCGAGACCCTCATCGCCATGCCCGCGCTGAACCTCGACGCCGCGTTCATGCACCTGGACCTGGGTGACAAGCACGGCAATGCCGCCTACACCGGCATCGACCCGTACATGGACGACCTGTACGCCCTCGCCGCCGAGAAGCGCTACCTCTCGGTCGATCGTCTGGTCGAGACCGACGAACTGGTGAAAGCCGTTCCGCTCCAGTCGCTCATCCTCAACCGCCTGATGGTCGACGGTGTGGTCGAGGCCCCCGGCGGCGCGCACTTCACTTTCTCCGGCAGCTACGGCCGCGACGAGAAGTTCCAGCGCCACTATGTCGAGGCAGCCAAGACCCCCGAGTCGTGGGCCGAGTTCAAGGCCCGCTACCTGGACGTGTCCGAGGCCGAATACCAGGATGCCGTCAAGGCTTTCGCCGAGGAGCAGAAGTAATGAGCGACACCACCACCATCACGCGGGCCGAGGTCTGTGTCGTCGCGTCCGCCGAGATCTTCCGGGGCGCGGGCGAGATCGTGGCCTCCCCGATGTCCACCGTCACCACCATCGGCGCGCGGCTGGCGCGGCTCACCTTCGAGCCCGACCTGGTGCTCTCCGACGGTGAGGCGCGGCTGTTCGCCGAGGTCCCGCCGATCGGCGGCCAGGCTCCGCTCGAGGGCTGGTTCCCGTTCTCCAAGGTGTTCGACGTGGTGCAGTCCGGTCGCCGCCATGTGGTTATGGGCGCGAACCAGATCGACCGCTTCGGCAACCAGAACCTCTCGGCCTTCGGCCCGTTGCAGCAGCCGACCCGCCAGATGTTCGGTGTGCGCGGCGCGCCGGGCAACACCATCAACCACGCCACCAGCTACTTCGTGCCCAAGCACAACAAGCGGGTGTTCGTGGACCAGGTCGACATCGTCTCCGGCATCGGCTACGACAAGATCGATCCCGAGAACCCGGCCTACCGGTTCCACCACCTGCACCGGGTGGTCTCGAACCTGGGCGTGTTCGACTTCGGCGGCCCGGACCACACCCTGCGCGCGCTGTCGCTGCACCCCGGTGTGACCGCGGACGAGGTCGCGGAGAACACTTCCTTCGAGGTCGCGGGTCTGGCCGAGGCGGGCGAGACCCGGCTGCCGACCGAGGAAGAGCTCACCATCATCCGGACCGTGCTGGACCCGAAGGGTTTCCGCGAGAAGGAAGTGACGGCATGACCGCCCAGCGTTTGAAGACGCCGCTGACCGAACTGGTCGGCATCGAGCACCCGGTCGTGCAGACCGGTATGGGCTGGGTCGCCGGACCCGGTCTGGTCGCGGCCACCGCCAACGCGGGCGGCCTCGGCATCCTGGCCTCGGCCACCATGGACCTCGACGAGCTCGAGGTGGCCATCGCCAAGACCAAGGCCAAGACCGACAAGCCCTTCGGCGTGAACATCCGCGCCGACCTGTCGGACGCCCCGGACCGCATCGACATGATGATCCGCGACGGCGTGAAGGTGGCCTCGTTCGCGCTGGCTCCCAAGAAGGAGCTGATCGCGAAGCTGAAGGACAACGGCGTCGTCGTGATGCCGTCCATCGGCGCGGCGAAGCACGCGGTGAAGGTCGCCTCCTGGGGTGCGGACGCGGTGATCGTGCAGGGCGGCGAGGGCGGTGGCCACACCGGTTCCGTCGCGACCACCCTGCTGCTGCCGTCCGTCCTGGACGCCGTCGACATCCCGGTGGTCGCCGGTGGCGGCTTCTTCGACGGCCGCGGCCTGGCCGCCGCGCTGTCCTACGGCGCGGCCGGTGTCGCCATGGGCACCCGTTTCCTGCTGACCCAGGACTCCAGCGTGCCGGATTCGGTGAAGCAGGAGTACCTCAAGCGCGGTCTGCAGGACACCGTGGTCTCGCTCAAGGTCGACGGCATGCCGCACCGCGTGCTCAAGACCGAGCTGGTCGAGAAGCTCGAGCACTCGGGCAACATCCGTGGCCTGTACGCCGCGCTGGTCAACGCCGCCAAGTTCAAGTCGATGACCGGCATGAAGTGGACGACGCTGGCCAAGGAGGGCCTCAACACCCGCAAGCACAAGGATCTCACCTGGTCGCAGGTCATCATGGGCGCGAACACCGCCATGTACCTGAAGGCCGGTCTGGTGGAGGGCAACACCGAAGCCGGTGTGCTCGCCTCGGGTCAGGTCGCGGGCATCATCGAGGATCTGCCGAGCGTGGCGGACCTGATGGACAGCATCATCACCGAGGCCGTCGAGCGCATCGACAGCCTCAACAAGTACCGCGTCACGACTTCGGCCTGACGCCCCCGACGTGCGCGGCCACCACAGCCCGGCCGCGCACTCCGGATCCGCACACCATCGGATCCATTGCGCGCCGCATGTCCGGCGCACCGAGCCGCTCCCGGAACCTCTCGCCCGGGGGCGGCTTCGCGCGTTAGGGGGTCCGGCGATCGGCGTTTCGATGGTTGCTGCGATCTGTCTGAATTGTCGGCAATCTGAACGGCGGTGAAACCTCTCGGTCGCCAGGATTCGGCGGTGAGGTGTGGGGGTGGGGCACCGGTTCGGGTCAATTGGCCTGGGGCGCTTGGTGATATTGGCTACGCGGGGGTATGCGCAGGCGTACGGTTTGTGAGCACCCCTAATGCGATCGGGACTTGTGCGGAATCAGGTAGCGACCGGTACGATGGCCGCGTTCCGCAACAGTCCGGCAATCGGGGCGACAGTGTGAGCTCGAAACCTGTCCCGAACCGACTGTCGCGGATCGGGATTCCGCACCCCTGGTGCGGAGAGAAGCCAAGTGCGCGGTATCGATGAGGGGATGGCTGTCGCATGATCGTGGATCGTGCAATGCGACTGGTGGCAGTGATAGCGGCTGTCACCGGTTCGGCACTGCTCGGGCCCGCTGCCGCTGACGCGCAGCCGGGCATCCCACTCGACCCCGCACCCGCCGGGCAGGATCCGGCGCAGCCCCGGTCCGCCGCCCCGCAGTCGCTGCCCGGGGCTCCGCAGTCGCAAGCCGTGGCCGTGCCCGCCGCCCCGGTGGCCGGGCCCCAGGATCTGCTCTCCATTCTGCTCGGCCTCGGTACCGGCTCGGCCGGACTGGGCGTCGGCTCGGCCGCGGTCGGCTCCGCGGGCCTGGGCGCCGTGCTGGGCGGCACCGGTTCGGCGGCGCTCGGTAGCGGTTCGGCCGTAACCGGTTCCGCCGGAGCGGGATTGGGTTCCACCGTGGCGGGCACCGGTTCCGCGGGCGCCGCCACCGGCTCGGCTGTGCTGGGCACCGGATCCGCCGCCGTCGGTTCGGCCGGACTGGGCACCGGATTGGCGCTGGGCCTCGGCTCGGCGGGCGTCGGCTCGGCGGGCGTCGGCACCGGCTCCGCGCTGCTGGCGCTACTGCTCGGCACCGGCTCGGCCGCAACGGGTTCCGCCGCGGTCGGTTCCGCGGTCGTCGGCTCGGCCGGATTGGCCGCCCTGTGCACCGGTTCCGCGGCCGTCGGTTCCGCCGGAATCGGTTCTGCCGGAGTGGGTTCCGCGCTCGCCGGTTCGGCCGGGCTGGGCGCCGGCCTCGGCGCGGGTGCGGGTTCGGCCGGCATGGGTTCGGCGGCCGGTTCGGCCGGCGCGGGCTCCGGGGTGGGTTCGGCGGCCGGCGGTTCGTCCGGTGCCGGTTCCGCTGCCCTCGGTTCTGCCAGTGTCGGAGGCCTCGGAGCGGGTTCGGCCGAGCTCGGTTCGGCGGCCATCGGTTCCGCGGCCCTGGGTTCGGCGGGCTTCGGTTCCGCCGCCATCTGCGCCTCACCGCTGCTGCTGTTGCTGATTCCGCCGCCCGCCGCGCCCGCGGCGCCGCCGGTGCCGCTGGAGATTCCGCAGCCGCCGGCGGTCCCGGCGCTGCCCGCGGTGGTGGCCCCGGTGGCCGCGCTGCCCGAGCCCGAAGCCGCGCCGGCCGCACCCGCGCCGCCCGCGCCGAAGCCCGCTCCCGTTCTGGCGCAACCGGATCCGGATGTGAAGCCGACCTCGCACAATTCGCCGCTGCCGCCGTGGAAGCCGCTGTCGGTGATCGGCGGCGTGATCGCCATGGCGCTGGCTGGCGCCGGGTCGGGTGCGGTCAGTTTCCAGAGCGCGTCCGCGGCGCAGGGCCGGGTCGACGCCGCGCGTGCGGCATTCTTCGGACCGAGGGCATGAGGGGACCGCGATGACCGAGAGCAAGGCTCATAGCATCGGGTCCTACCGCCGGGTGGCCGCCGCGGTGGACGCGGTGTGCGCGGTGGCGGCCGACTTCGACGCCACCGACCTGGACGAGGTGGTGCTCGCCATCTCCGCCGAGCGGCGGCGGCCGATCGAGATCGCCAGCGCCACACTGGGTCCGGGCGTGTGCGGCCAGCGCCGCAGCTATCCGGACCGGGACGTGATCGTGCTGGCGCAGGCGCTGCCCAGCCGCGAGCACACCCTCGCGCACGAGCTCGGCCACATCGTCTTCGACCATCCGGGCGAGGCGGCGACCGAAGTGGTGCTGGAGGCCAGCGACGATCTGATCGCCTACATGCTCAGCCAGCGCGCGCATCAGAAGGCCATCGATCTGGGCGACGACGAGCAGTGCGAATGGGAGGCGGAGACTTTCGCGAGCATGCTGATGACCCGCCTGCGGGTGTTCAACAGCCGGGGCGCTGGCGTCTCGGTCCTTCGATTCGATGAGGCGCTCGGATGACCGAGTCAGGGCCCGGAGGAGGCAGCTTGCGTAACCACGTAGGGCCCCTCGGGCATCCGAAGGAGGATGCGGCATGACCTTCTGGTTGGTGGCCATGCTGGTGTGGATGGCCTCGGGCGCGCGCGTCGGGCGCGTGCTGGTGAAACCGGCGACCACGGCTCGGGTCGCGATCGTGATCGCGGTGGCCGCGGTGGCCTTGGCCGCGACGGTCGGGGTGCCGGAAATCGGTCTGGCCGTGGACCATCTGATACCGAACGGAGTCCATGGTCTGTGGCTGGGCGATCGGGTGGTGACGGCGGCGTGGATCATGTTCGCCACCGCCACCTCGGTGGTGGCGTCGGCCGCGTGGCCGGTGGTGTCGCGTCGCAATCTGCGCCAGATCGCCATGATGATCTACGGCGGCGGCGCGCTCGCCATGCTGCTGACCCTGCTCTGGTCGGTGACCTTCGGTTGGGCGATCGTGCTGGTGGAGTGCGTGTTCATCGTGATCACCGGTGTGCGCAACCTGGATTGGACCACCCTCGGCCGCGGCATCGCGCTGTACACGACCGGCACCGGGGTGGTCGGCTTGCTGGCGGCCCTGTCGATTCGCCGCGAGGTGAACGACGAGCCCGTGCCGAATCCGGGTGACGCGGGCTGGTTCTGGCCGATCTGGCAGATCGCGGCGCTGCTCATCGCCATCGGCGCGGTGTGGATCGTGATCGAGCTGTGGTGGCGGGCGCGGGTGCTGCTCAAGCAGATTCGCACCCTGCACCGGGTGCTGATCGCACGGTTCCCGGAGGTGGTGGCGCACGAACAGACCGGTTCGGGCACCCAGCTCAAGGCCTCGGACCAGGTCGCGCAGATCATGGACGCGCTCTACCTGCAGTCCGGCGGCGGTGTGGAGCTGGCCGCGGCCGGTCAGCCGCCGGCCTCGGTGGCCGAGCGGGCGCGGCGGGTGGCCGAGTGGGCGCGGAATCCGTTCGGCGAGGCGGTGATCGACGGCCGCTGGATCTCGCCGCCCGCGGGTGTCAGCCCGCGCGGCTGGGTGCAGGCCATCGCCCGCGCCTATGACGCGGCACCGGCGCGGGCCGCGGTTCCGGGGTCCGCCAAACGGTAGACATTTACTCTTCCATTACCTTTCGAGGCGGGCGGGCATTACCGTCCGGAAGGGCCTCGAAGTTGATCACGCGGAGATCACCGACCGATTTGTGATCTTGTCGCAAATGCGCAAGTCCCGTACCTCGCGTGATTGCCATGGGCGCGGCATTCCGTCGGGCCTTCTCGGTGAGACTTCGTATCCGAGGTTTCGTCTCATCGAACCCGCCGTGCGTGGTACGGGACTTTGCTTGTCACTTGAAGTTGTCACTCTTGCTTGTCGCGGTTGGTGCAATGGGGCGAAACACTCACAGTGCACAAAACGACATAGTGCACAAAACAACTGATTCGGCCATCCGGGTGCACCTGGACGGCGTTATGCCAGTTTTGTGCATACTGCACCAGCGCAGGGGTCTGCGCCACATGGCCTCAGCACGCTGAGACCGGTGCAACATCCTTCACGCGAACCGCATGGTCCGGCGGAGACGCCGGTACTGCCCTGCAAGCAGTACCGGCGACCGCCTTATGTCCGGTCTGGAGCGAGCCCTGTAACAAACCAACACAGTGCGGCCTCCGAGCTAGCCGCACTGTGTTGCTCTGTGGCAGTGCTTATTCCGTGCCATCCGGAGGAATTTCGGGCAAACCTTCGCTTGCCCGCAACTTCTCCGCCATAGACGTGAGGAGATTCTGAGATTCTTCGGACAGGTCGAACGCCCTGCTCGACAGACGACGGAGTCCATAGCCCTGCAGCTGGGACAGCAGCTCGAGATCGTGATCGATCTTCGCCGCGTAGATGTCGTTGAAGAAGTAGTCCGGTTTGACCTTGAAGAACTTTGCCAGAGCAGCCACCGTCTCATCCGACGGGTTCGTGCGCTGTCCCGACCGCAACTGCGACAGATACGGTTTCGAGATCGGGTGGCCGGATGCCGTCAAAGCGGCTGCCACCTCTGCGTTCGTGTGCGGCTTACGCCCCGGGGGATGCACGGTTTCGAACAGCTTGTTCAGCCGCGCCGCGAAATCAGCCATTGTGAGCCGCCCAATTCCCTTCGCTGTACTAACAGTCGTTATCTCGGATACGTATCATTGATATTAGCGGCTCAGTAACTGAAAACCTACGCCTGATTCGCGATTTCCTTGAAGCTTCTAGGCGGTGATCCGGTTCACCCACTGTGGCTTGGGCGTTTGCGGGCCAACCCCACGGTTCTTGCCAAGGGCTTAAGAGCCCCGGTTCTGGCCCGTCGCGGGGGTCTTCCCGGACGGGCCACGGGTAGCCATAAGATAGCTGACGGATCATCTTCTTGTCTGTACCGGATTTTGTGTGGCGTACGCCACGTCTCGCGGCAGGACGGATGAACGTTCAACCTGGCCGAAAATCATTGAGGGACTAGATCCGTTCGATGATCGTGCCCGTCGCGAGGGCCCCGCCGCAGCACATCAGGATCATGGCGGTGCTCTTGTCGGTGCGCTCCAGCTCGTGCAAAGCCGTTGTGATCAAGCGGGATCCGGTGCTGCCGACCGGGTGGCCCAGCGCGATCGCACCGCCATTGACATTCACGCGATCGAAATCCGGCTTGTGCACCGAGGCCCACGACAGCACCACGGAAGCGAAAGCCTCATTGATCTCGAACAAGTCGATATCGGAGATGCTCATGCCGGAACGCTCGAGCAGCCGCTCGCACGCCTGCACGGGTCCGTCGAGGTGGAATTCCGGCTCGCCACCGACCAGGCACTGCGAGACGATGCGGGCGCGCGGACGCAAACCCTCACGCTGCGCGGCCTTTTCGTCCATCAGCAGCACGGCGGCGGCCCCGTCGGAGATCTGCGAGGACGTACCGGCGGTGTGAATTCCGCCCTCCAGCACCGGCTTCAGCTTCGCCAGGCCCTCGCGGTCGGTCGCGCGCAGGCCCTGGTCCTTGCTGATGTCGGCGAACTCGCCGGTGAGGTTGCCCTCCTTGTCGACCTGCGGGGCGTTCTTGATGGTCAGCACCTCGCGGTCGAAGCGGCCCTCGGCCCACGCCTGCGCGGCCAGCCGCTGCGAACGCACGCCCAGCTCCTCGACGTCGTCACGAGTGATGCCGCGCCGCTTGGCGATTCGCTCGGCGGCCTCGAACTGGTTGGGCATGTCGATGTCCCACGACGCGGGGCGGCGCGGCCCGGCGTGCGTTCCGACGTTGGCGCCCAACGGAACATGGCTCATGGACTCGATGCCGCAGGCCATGCCGACCTCGATGGCGCCGGTGGCGATCAGGCCGGCCACCATGCCCGCGGCCTGCTGCGCGGAACCGCACTGGTTGTCGATGGTGACGGCGCCGGTCTGCCACGGCAGTCCGGCGTGCAGCCAGGCGGTGCGGGTGACGTTGTTGCCCTGCTCGCCCACCTGCATGACGCAGCCGCCGACGACCTGCTCGACCAGAGCCGGGTTCAGCTCCGCGCGCTCGAGCACGCCCTGCTGTGCGGCGCCGAGCAGCTCGGCGGCGTGCAGGCCGGCGAGCCAGCCGTTGCGCTTGCCGATCGGGGTGCGCGCGGCCTCGACGATGACGGGAGTACCCATTGTCTTTCCTTCCGGATCAGAACTGCAACGAGTTCACGACCAGTAACGTAAGTCTGTTCCGGACTATTACCTAGTCCCTTCTCTTGTTCTACCCCCTGTGCTTCAATAGCGGTAGAACGTGTTTCAGTTGGTCAAAGGAGACTGCTGGTGGTTGACACTGCAGCCCGGCCCGGAGTGCCGGATGGATTCGACGTCACCGACCCCGAAATTTGGGCGAAGCGAGTGCCGGCCGAAGAGCTTGCCGAACTGCGCAAAACCGCGCCTATCTGGTGGAACCCGAAGTCGCCGGACGTCGGTGGGTTCACCGACGACGGCTTCTGGGTGCTGTCCAAGCATGCCGATGTGAAGACCGTCTCGCGCCGCGACGACGTGTTCTCCACCTATGAGAACACCGCCATCCCGCGGTTCCAGGATGACATCACCCGTGAGCAGATCGATCTGCAGCGTTTCGTTCTGCTGAACAAGGACGCCCCGGAGCACACCAAGCTCCGCAAGATCATCTCCAAGGGCTTCACGCCGCGCGTCATCAACGGCCTGCGCGCCGAGCTGACCGCCCGCGCGCAGTCCATCGTGAAGGCCGCCGTCGAGTCCGGCAACGGCGACTTCGTGGAGCAGGTGGCCGCCGAGCTGCCGCTGCAGGCCATCGCCGAGCTGATCGGTGTGCCGCAGGAAGACCGCATGAAGCTCTTCCAGTGGTCCAACGACATGACCAGCTACGACGATCCGGAATCGAACGCCGACCCGGTGGTCGCCTCCACCGAGATCCTCGGCTACTCGTACCAGATGGCCGAAGCCCGCCGCGCCTGCCCGGCCGACGACATCGTCACCCAGCTGATCAACGCCGACATGGACGGCGAGGCGCTGCTGCCCGAGGAATTCGGCTTCTTCGTCATGATGCTGGCCGTCGCGGGCAACGAGACCACCCGCAACGCCACCACCCACGGCATGATCGCCTTCATGGAGAACCCCGACCAGTGGGAGCTCTTCAAGAAGGAGCGGCCCAAGACCGCCGCCGACGAGATCATCCGCTGGGCCACCCCCGTCAGCTCCTTCCAGCGCACCGCGCTCGAGGACGTCGAGGTCGGCGGCGTGGAGATCAAGAAGGGCCAGCGGGTCATCCTGTCCTACCGCTCGGCCAACTTCGACGAAGAGGTGTTCGAGGACCCGTACACCTTCAACATCCTGCGTGACCCGAACCCGCACCTGTCCTTCGGCGGTACCGGCGCGCACTTCTGCATCGGCGCGAACCTGGCTCGACTCGAGATCGAGATCATCTTCAACGCCATCGCCGACCACATGCCCGACATCTCCAAGCTGGGCGACCCCAAGCGCCTGCGCTCGGGCTGGCTGAACGGCATCAAGGAGTTCCAGGTGGATTACAAGGGCGGCTGCCCTGTAAAGCACTGAGGCACTGATGGTTTGATCCGCCCTGCACCCCTCTCACTCCTCAGGGCGGAGACAAAGAGAAGCGGGCGACTGGATGAATCCAGTCGCCCGCTTCGGTTTTCGAGGCGCTAGGCCTTCTTCGTCGTCGCCATGGCCCGGTCGGTTTCCCAGAACGCGCGCAGGGCAAGGATCTTGCCGTCCTCGTCCACCTTGTAGGTGAAGACGCCTTCGGCATCGATGATGTGCCCGCCCATGGTGGTGCGGATGCGGCCGGTATAGGCCACCTCACGCCCGCACGCGAACGAGTCGTCGAAGAGGAACTCGATCGACTCGGTCTGGGCGATCGCCTTGTCCCAGAACGCCGCGATCGCTTCCGCGCCACGGTGTCCCACGCCCTCGGGATCGAAGAAGGACGGGCCGACGGGATCCTCCACGATGCCGTCGGCGGCGAACAGCGCCACCCAGGCGTCCTTGTCCTTGGCGCGCACCGCGGCCTGCGAGGCCGCGCCCGCCACCCGCGCGGGGTGTTCGGTGGTGGTGGTCATCGCTGCTCGCTCCCGACGACCCACATCGAGAAGTACTGCGAGCCACCGCCGTACGCGTGGCCGAAGGCCTTGCGCGCGTTCTCCACCTGGTAGTCGCCCGCGCGGCCCATGACCTGCTTGGCGGCCTCGGCGAAACGGATCATGCCCGACGCGCCGATCGGGTTGGAGGACAGCACGCCGCCCGACGGGTTGACCGGCAGCTTCCCGCCGATGGCGGTCTCGCCGGCGTCGGTGAGCTTCCAGCCCTCGCCCTCGGGCATGAAGCCCAGGTTCTCCAGCCACATGGGCTCGAACCACGAGAACGGGACGTAGATCTCGGCCGCGTCGATCTCCTCGAGCGGGTTGGTGATCCCGGCCTGCTTCCACAGCGCCGCCGCGGCGGCCTGACCGGCCTTCGGGTTCACCTGGTCGCGGCCCGCGTAGGCGAGCGGCTCGGTGCGCATGGCGGTGCCGTGCACCCACGCGACCTTCTTGCCCTGCGCCTCCACGGCCTTGGCCGATTCCTCGTCACCGATCACGATGGCGCAGGCGCCGTCCGAGGACGGGCAGGTCTCGTCGAAACGGATGGGGTCCCACAGCATCTGGGACGCCATCACCGATTCCACGCTGATGTCGGGCTGGTGCAGGTGCGCGAACGGGTTCCGTGCGCCGTTGCGGCGGTCCTTCACCGCGACCATGGCGCCCACGTGCAGCGGGGCGTTGGAGCGGCGGATGTAGGCGCGCACGTGCGGGGCGAAGTAGCCGCCCGCGCCCGCGCCGACCGGCATGGTGAACGGCACCGGGTTCGACAGCGCCCACATGGCGTTGGACTCGGACTGCTTCTCCCACGCCACGGCCAGCACCCGGCGGTGCACGCCGGCCTGGACCTGGTTGGCCGCGACCACCGCGGTGGAACCGCCGACGGAACCGGCGGTGTGCACCCGGAGCAGCGGCTTTCCGGTGGCGCCCAGCGCGTCCGAGAGGAACAGCTCCGGCATCATGGAGCCCTCGAAGAAGTCGGGGGCCTTGCCGATGACCACGGCGTCGATATCGGCCATGGTCAGGCCGGAGTCCGTGAGAGCCCGGTCGATGGCCTCGCGGATCATTCCGGCCATCGATACATCGGACCGTTTGGTCACGTGATGGGTCTGTCCGGTGCCGAGGACGGCAGCTGCGTAGCTCATGAACGTGCCTCCAGGGTGGCCACCAGGTTCTGCTGCAACGCGGGGCCGCTGGCGGCATGCGCCAGTGCGCGATTCGCGGTGCCATTGATGATTTCGCGGGCGGCGAAGCCGATGCGCTCCAGTCCGGCCGCGAACATGGGGTTGCCCGACAGCGCGCCGCCGGACGGGTTGATCCGGGTGTCCCCGTTCAGGCCGATGGCCTGCTTCAGGATCAGCTCCTCGTGACTGAACTGCGCGTGCAGCTCGGCCACATCGAAACCGCTTGCGTCGCCGCCGGTTACGGCGTTCGCAGCCTTGGCCGCGGACTCCGAGACGGTGAGGTCGCGGGCGCCCAGCACGGGGGAGTCGATGTAGTGCGCCATGCCGGTCAGCCAGGCCGGACGCTCGCACAGTTCGCGGGCCCGGTCGCCGACGGCCAGCACGATGGCGG
The DNA here is from genome assembly GCF_042792755.1 of Nocardia sp. NPDC056611. Taxonomy (NCBI): domain Bacteria; kingdom Bacillati; phylum Actinomycetota; class Actinomycetes; order Mycobacteriales; family Nocardiaceae; genus Nocardia; species Nocardia sp. NPDC056611. The sequence continues at coordinate 161,664 of NZ_JBHTVV010000007.1, read as the reverse complement.
CCGCGCCATCGGTGATGGGGGCGATGTCATGGGCGCGCAGCGGATCGTTGATCTTCGGCGCGGCCAGCAGCTTGTCGATGTCACCGCCGGTGGTGCGGGCGGCCACCGCGGCCATGTCGGCCTCGGTCCAGCGGCCCGCGTCCAGGCCCGCGCGGGCCTGCAGGCCGGCCATCGACAGCGAGTCCACGCCCAGCGGCGCGACCAGGTACGGGTCGGTCTGCAGACCCAGGATCTGGCGCAGGGTACCGGCCGAAGACTTGCCGAAGCCGTAGACCAGCGCGGTCTGCGCCTGTCCGGAGCGGAGTTTCACCCACGCCTCGTACAGCGCCCAGGCCGCGTCCATCTCCACGTGCGACTCGTTGATCGGCGGCACCGCGCCGATGGAGTCGATCGCCGAGATGAACGAGAAGGCCCGTCCGGCAAGGTAATCCGAGGAGCCGGAGCACCAGAAGTCGATATCGGACACGCCGACGCCGAGCTTCTGCTTGAGCTCGTCGAAGCAGGGCGCGAGCATTTCCACGCCATTGGTGGTGCCGAAGGTCTCCGGCACGTGCGGCGCGTGGGCGAAGCCCACCACCGCGATGTCGGTTGCTGTGTTACTCAAGGTATTTCAGCGCCTCTCTACAGGTGGTGCGCGAAGCTGTCGTAGTCGGCGTCGGGTTCGCCGGTCGGCCGGAAGTGGTCGATATTGGCCATGGACAGGCCCCACTCCTCGCGCGGCTTCCACACCGCCTCGATTCGCATGCCCATCCGGACCTCGCTCGCTTCGACGCCGAGCACCAGGTGCAGGAAGGGAATGTCCGCGCCGTCGAGCAGCACGTAGGCGGCCACGTACGGCGGCTTCAGGCGCTGGCCCATGAACGGCACGTTCACGATGCAGAAGGTGGTCACGATGCCCTTGTCGGACACCTCGACGAAGTCGTCGGTCGGCGAGCCGTCGCGCGGGTCGGCGCCGCGCGGCGGGAAGTACACCTTGCCGTCCAGCTTCGCGCGGGCGCCCAGCAGCTTGCCCTCCATCAGGCCCTTCAGGAAGACGGCTTCCTGCGGCGCGGCGGTGTGCTTGACCGAGAAGTCGATCGGGGTCACGATGCCGGTGACCGGCTCCGCGTCGGCGGTGGACGCCGTTGCCGGAGCGGAGGTCTCGCCCGGTTCGAAGGCCACGATGTCGTGGATGTCGCCGGTGCGCTCGGCCGCCCAGCGGGCCCGCACGCGCATGCCGGTGCTGATGTCAGCGGGGCTCGCCACATCCACCGCGTGCAGGATGGCGGTGTCCGCGCCGTCCAGCTTGATCAGCGCGTAGGCGAAGGGCCGGTCGAACGGCTGGCTCGGGAGCGGCTCGGCCACCCAGGACCAGGTCTGCACGGTGCCGACGTCGGAGACGTCGACGAATTCCGTCAGCGGTTCGGCGGTCTTCGGATCGTATTCCGCGGGCGGCACGATCACGCGCCCATCGGAACCCCGCACCCCGACGACCTTGCCGGCACGCAATTCCGTGAGGAAGCGCCCGATGGTCGGACCGGTGGAGCGGGTGTAGTCGAATTGCATCCGCAGCGGTGCGGACAGTACTTCGGTGTTCCCCAGAGTCACGAGATCGAGTAGAACAGGTTCTAGTGACGGTGGCAAGAGTACGGGCTGCGGCCCTGACGAACGGTCCCGGATGTTCTAGGAAGGAACGAACCTCCGCGCCTGAGCGGTCAGGCGCGGAGGAGGCAGCGGAGCGTAACCATGGAGCGCTCCGCTCTGGTGCGAAAGGAAATCCAGTAATGCGCTTTGGCTTGCAACTCGGATATTGGGGCGCGCAGCCGCCCGCCAATACGCGGGAGCTGATCGCGGCTGCTGAGGAGACCGGCTTCGACGCCGTCTTCACCGCCGAATCGTGGGGCTCGGACGCATTCACCCCGCTGGCCTGGTACGGCTCCGACACCAGCCGGGTCCGGCTGGGCACCTCGGTCGTGCAGATGTCGGCGCGCACCCCCACCGCGACCGCCATGGCCGCGCTGACCATCGACCACCTCAGCGGCGGCCGGCACATCCTCGGCCTCGGCGTCTCCGGCCCGCAGGTGGTCGAGGGCTGGTACGGCCAGCCCTTCGCCAAGCCGCTGGCCCGCACCCGCGAGTACGTCTCGATCGTGCGGCAGGTGCTGGCCCGCGAGGGCAAGGTGACCAGTGCGGGCCCGCACTACCCGCTGCCCTACGGCGGTCCCGGCGCCACCGGATTCGGCAAGCCGCTCAAGTCGATCACCCACCCGCTGCGCTCGGACGTGCCGATCTGGCTCGGCGCCGAGGGGCCCAAGAACGTGGCCCTGACCGCGGAGATCGCCGACGGCTGGCTGGCCATCTACTACACGCCGCGGCTGGCCGACATGTACAACGAATGGCTCGACGAGGGCTTCTCCCGGCCGGGCGCGCGGCGCTCGCGCGAGGACTTCGAGATCGCGGCCACCGCGCAGGTCATCCTCACCGACGACCCCAAGGCCGAACTGGATCGGCTGCGGCCGTTCATGGCGCTCTACATCGGCGGCATGGGCGCGGAGGAACTCAACTTCCACGCCGAGGTGTACCGGCGCATGGGCTACGGCGAGCAGGTCGACGAGATCACCCGGCTCTTCCGCACCGGCCGCAAGGAGGAGGCCGCGGCGGTCGTCCCCGACGAGCTGATCCTCGACACCACGATCATCGGCAACGAGGCGCAGGTGCGTGAGCAGCTGAAGGTGTGGGAGCAGGCGGGCGTCACCATGATGCTGGTCGGCGTCCGCGACGTGGCGCAGTTCGAGAAGCTGAAGCCGCTCATCGAGTCGTAAGGACCGGTGCGGTCCGGAAGGGCGCGCCCTGCTGAGCGGGGTGCGCTCTTCCTGTTTGTCCCCATCCGGGGGTACGTCACCGTACTGTCGTGACAGGGGGCACTTCCGCTCAGTGGGACGGGTGCGAAAACAGTGGCTTGTCACACACAAGAACACGTTCTATTTTGGTCCCTGTGAGCTACAACATTGCGGACCTTGTCGAGCACACCATCGACCTCATGCCGGAACGTGTCGCGCTGGTTGACGACACCCGCTCGGTCACCTACGCCGAGCTGGAGGACCGTGTCAACCGGCTGGCGCACTACCTGCAGGAACAGGGAGTGCAGCCGGGTGACAAGGTCGGCGTCTACTCGCGCAACACCATCGAGGCCGTCGAGGCCATGGTGGCCATCTTCAAGGCGCGGGCAGTCATGATCAACGTGAACTACCGCTACGTTGAGAACGAGTTGCAGTACATCTTCGAGAACTCGGACATGGTCGCGCTGCTGCACGAGCGTCGCTACAGCGACAAGGTGGCCAACGTGGTCCCCAACGTGCCCGCGATCAAGACCGTGATCACCGTCGAGGACGGCACCGACCTGCCGCTGCCCCCGACCGCGATCGAATACGAGGCGGCCCTGGCCTCCTCGCACGGTGAGCGCGACTTCGAGGAGCGCACCTCCGACGACATCATGATGATCTACACCGGTGGCACCACCGGCATGCCCAAGGGCGTCATGTGGCGGCAGGAGGACTGGTGGCGCGTGCTCGGCGGCGGCATCAACTTCTACACCGGTGAATTCGTCGAGGACGAATGGCAGCAGTCCAAGGGCGGCGCCAGCGGCAGCGCCCCGATGGTGCGCTACCCGATCCCGCCGCTAATCCACGGCGGCGCGTTCACCGCGACCCTGCACAGCCTCTTCGACGGCGGCAAGGCCGTGATGCTGCCCGAGTTCAGCGGCCACGGCGTCTGCCGCGCGGTGCAGAACCACGGGGTCAACATGATCTTCATTACCGGTGACGCCATGGCCCGTCCGATCCTGGACGCGCTGGGCGAGGGCAACCCGGAAACCGGTGCGCCCTACGACCATTCGGCCCTGTGGGTGCTGGCCAGCAGCGCGGCGCTGTTCTCGCCCGTGCTCAAGGACGAGTTCATCGAGCGCTTCCCGAACGCGCTCATCACCGACTCCATCGGCGCGTCCGAGACCGGCTTCGGCGGTCTGGCCGTGGCCACCAAGGGCGCCACCCACACCGGCGGCCCGCGTGTGAAGATCGACGGCTCCACCAAGGTCATCGACGAGGAGGGCAACGAGGTCGCCCCCGGCTCCGGCCAGGTCGGCATGCTCGCCCGCACCGGCAACATCCCGATCGGCTACTACAACGACCCGGTCAAGACCGCCGAGACGTTCAAGGAGTTCAACGGCAAGCGCTACTCCATCCCCGGCGACTTCGCCCGGGTGGAGGACGACGGCACCGTCACCATGCTCGGCCGCGGCTCGGTGTCGATCAACTCCGGTGGCGAGAAGATCTTCCCCGAAGAGGTCGAGGGCGCGCTGAAGGCGCATCCCGACGTGTTCGACGCCCTGGTCGTCGGCGTGCCGGACGAGCGCTGGGGCAACCGCGTCGTCGCGGTCGTGGCCTGCCGCGGCGAGGCCCGTCCGACCCTGGAGGAGCTGCGCCCGACCCTGGTCAAGGAGATCTCCTCCTACAAGATGCCGCGCAGCCTGTGGTACGTGGACGAGATCAAGCGCTCGCCCGCCGGCAAGCCGGACTACAAGTGGGCCAAGGCTCAGACCGAGGCCCGCGAGGCCGACAACCACGCCCAGGCGTCGTCGAAGTAGCTCGACCCAGCTCTCCGAACTCCGAGATTTGTTGTGGGTGAATAGTGCCCGTCCGCTTTCTGCGGGCGGGCATTCGCTCGTTTCGACGGGTGTTTCTTGTCGGTGGGCTGTGCGAGGCTGTCAGGCATGAGCGAGAAGGTGGGCGGCACCGTATCGGATGATGTACTGCGTTCTTTCGAGGGCCATCGGCGCGAACTGTGCGCCTACGCGTATCGAATGCTCGGATCCTCGTTCGAGGCCGAGGACGCGGTGCAGGAGACCTTCACGCGGGCCTGGAAGTCCTACGACTCGTTCGAGGGCCGGGCCAGCATCCGCTCCTGGCTGTACAAGATCGCCACCAATGTCTGTCTGGACATGCTGGACGGCCCGCAGCGCCGGGCCCGGCCCATGGACCTCAACGGACCCTCCACACCCGATTCGCAGTTGCCCGCGCCGGAGCCGGATTACGTGTGGGTGGAACCGATTCCGAACGCGCTCGCCTTCGGCGCCGACCCCGCCGAGGCCGCCAGCACCAAGGACACCCTGCGCCTGGCCTTCGTCGCCGCCGTGCAGCATCTGCCCGCCAGCCAGCGCGCGATCCTCATCATGCGTGAGGTGCTGCGCTTCTCCGCCGGCGAGACCGCCGACATGCTGAATGTCTCGCCCGCCTCGGTGAACAGCGCTCTGCAACGGGCCCGCGCCACCATGTCGAAGGTGCAGGAGACCGCCACCGTCTCCGATCCCTTCGACGAGCGCAACGAGCAGCAGCGCAAGCTGGTCGACGACTTCGTGAAGGCCTTCGAGGCCTATGACATGAGCGCCCTGACCGAGCTGCTGAAAGCCGATGTGGCCCTGTCCATGCCGCCGTTCTCGCTGTGGGTGTCCGGCCCCGAGAACGTGGCCGCCTTCATGCTCGGCACCGGCCAGGCCTGCCGCGATTCCCGCATGGTGCCCCTGGAGGGCGCGAACGGCCTGCCCGCCTTCGGCCACTACAAGCCCGGCGACGAGCCCGGCGTCTGGATCCCGTGGTCCATCACCACGCTGGAACTCTCCGGCGACCGTATCTCCGGCCTCACCTTCTTCCTCGACACCGAGAAGCTGTTCCCCCTCTTCGGTCTCCCCATGGAGCTACGCCCGAACTAGGCTCTCCGCCACGGGAGTCCGGGGAGGGGCGCATGACGGTCGAGTTGCACGCGGACGAGCGGTGGGCGCAGAATCTGCGCCGCATGCTGGTGGGAGTCCGGCACGAGGCGGTCATGGCCATCGCCCGCCCGGTCCGGCCGGAGACCGAATACCGCGCGGAGGACACGGTTTTCCGGCAGTTGCACGAGGCCGGAAAGCAGGTGCGGGTGCTGCTGTCGGCCGCGTATGTGAGCAGCCGGGGCCGACAGTCGGTGCTGCGGCAGTTCACCCTCGGCTCGCGGATCCGGGTCACCGACGCCGATTTCTGTAATGCGCTGATCGTCGATCGTGAGCGGGCGGCGCTGTGGTCGGCCGCGCCGGGGGAGGAGCCGCGCGGATACCTGGTGGCCGAACCCGCGCTGCTCGGCGTGGTGCACCAGTTCGCCACCCGCACCTGGCATTCCGCGCGCGACCTGCGCGAGCACCTGGAGGTGCGGGACGGCCTGGACGCGGTGGCGCTCGCGGTGGTCGAGCAGCTGTCCACCGGGGCCAAGGACGAGACCGCGGCCCGGGCGCTGGGGGTGTCGCTGCGCACCTACCGGCGCTACGTCGCCCAGCTCATGACGCGGTTCGAGGTGAGCACCCGCTTCCAGCTCGGGATGCGGGTGCGGGAGCTCGGGCTGCTGGGCTGATCAGGCGGCGGCTGGTCAGCGGGGCGCGCGCAGGTCCTCGGGGTGCGCGGCCGCGAACCGTTTGGCGGCGGGATAGTTCGCCTTGCCGCTCGGCTGCCGCATGACCGTGCCGACCAGCCAATAGCCGCGTGGCGCTTTGTATCCCGCGACCTTGGTCCGCACGTGGGCGTCGAGTTCGGCGAGATCGATCGCGGTCGAGGTCCGCGGCTGCACCACCGCGGCGACGGCCTGCCCGAACCGTTCGTGCGGGATGCCGATCACCAGCGCGTCGAAGACGTCCGGATGGGACTTGAGCGCCGTCTCGACCTCCTCGGGGAACACCTTCTCGCCACCGGTATTGATGCACTCCGACCCGCGGCCGAGCAGGGTGACGGTGCCGTCGGCCTCGTAGCGGGCGTAATCACCCGGCGCGACATACCGTTTGCCGTCGACCTCGACGAAGATGGTCTTCGTCTTCTCCGGGTCCTTGTAGTACCCGATCGGCACATGCCCGGTCCGCGCCATCCGGCCGACGGCTCCGGGGACGGGCGCCACGAGGCGGCCGTCGTCGTCCAGCAGCGCGGACTGCGCTCCGAACTTCACCCGCGGGCCCCGCGTGTGGTCGGAATCCCGGGTGACCGTGGACAGTCCGGTGCTGCCGCTCTCCGACGACCCGATCACGTCGGTGACGAACAGGTTGGGGAAGGTCGCGAGGTACTCCTGTTTGAGCGAGTGCGAGAACAGCGCGGCGTGACTGCTGAACGCCCACAGGGACGGCACCTCGTACCGCCCCGCGTGATACGCCTCGAGCAGCGGCTTGGCCATGGCGTCGCCGACCACGGTCAGCACATTGACCCGGTGCTTCGCCACCACCCGCCAGACCTCGTCGGCGTCGAACCGCGGCACGAGAACCACTGTGCCGCCCGAGTGCAGGGCGAGGAAGGCCGCCCACTGGGCGGCGCCGTGGATGAGCGGCGAGAGCGGGGCCATGACGATCCCCTCGGGTGCGGACGCGGCGTTCTTCGCCAATTCCCATTCGTCCGAGACATATTCGCCGGTGACATGGTTGATGCCGCCGCCGAGCGCCCGCCAGACGTCCTCGTGCCGCCACATGACGCCCTTGGGCAGGCCGGTGGTGCCGCCCGTATAGAGGATGTACAGATCGTCGCCGCTGCGCGGACCGAAATCACGTTCCGGGGACTGCGCGGCGAGGGCGGCGTCGTAATGGGTTCCTATCGCGAGTGTTTCGGTCAGGTCCGGCGCGGACCCGCGGACGGCTTCGACGATTTCGGTGAATTCCGCTTCGTGGATAATTGCTTTCAAATCCGCGTTGCCGACGATATAGCGCACCTCGTCGGCGACATACCGATAATTCACGCTCACCGAGACGGCTCGCAGTTTGTAGGCCGCGAGCATCGTTTCCAAGGCTTCGATGGAATTGCGTGAATAGATGCCGACGTGGTCGCCGGGGCCGATGCCGCGGGCGGCGAGGTGGTGGGCGAGCCGGTTGGCGCGGTCGTCGAGTTCGCGGTAGGTGAGGCGCCGGTCCTCGCAGATGAGGGCGGTCCGCTCCGGGACCGCGTCGACCGCGTGCTCGAACAGATCTGCAACAGTGAAAGCCATGGGCTCACCCTCGCTTTCGCGGGGGTGGAGCGCGGGTTCATCGGTTGGCAGGAAGCTGACACGGCCCGGGCGCGCGGGGGGAATGTTCCGCGGGCCGATCCCCTCCTGTCCAGATGTAGACATGAACCCGGCCCGCGGTCCCTCTACCCTCGCCGCCGGGCTGACCAAGATCAAGATCAGCAGGTCACCCGTATTGGGTGGCAGCCGGATTTGCGGATTACCAGAGGACGATGTTCGAGGTGTCGGGATCGGCCGTGGCGGGGTCCGGGTAGCGGGGCGTGAGGCTGAAGAGCTCCACGTCGCGGTTCGGGAACGCCCACCGCAGGCAGTCCATTTGGTATTCCGTGACCACTCCGGTGGCGGGGTCGCGGAGCAGGAGGGAATCGTCGGCGAGGATCTCGCGTGGGCACGGGGTGTTCCAGATGCGGTCGAACTCGGGGCTCGACCGGCAGGCTTCGCGGATCTCGCGGACGCGTTCGACCGGGGTGTTCGCCAGGGAGTACTCCGTGAGGGCCCAGACCAGGCGGTGAACGAAATCGGCCCAGTTGACCAGGTATTCGGATGCCCGAGGTTCGTTCATCGTGGCCACGATGACGTTGAGGGGGCGGTCGGGAGCGCCGAGCCGCGGGTCCAGCCACGGGAACAGACGGCAGGCCACCGCATTGGCCGCCAGAATATTGTTCTCGGGAACCTGGTGCAGGGAGGCGGGGCCGCGCAGGTTGCGCATGAAGGCCAGCATGCCGTCGGTCACCGAGCCCTCGGCCGCGGCCGACACCGACAGGTCGTCGCCGGTGGCGATCGACCACAGCACCCGCCGCCGGTTCACCGGTATCTCGAAGAGCACGGCCAGTGCGTTGAGCATGCCGGGATGCGGGAGGCGCTGGCCGTTCTCGATCTTCTCGTAGCCGCTGCGGGACATGTGCAGCGCCTCGGCGACGGCGCGCTGGGTCATGCCGTGGCGGAGTCGTTCCCGTTTGAGGTACGCGCCCAGTGATATCCCGTGGGGGCCTTCGGACTCAGGACTATCGGCGCGCATCGATCACACAGGATAAGCCATGTAGAACGGCTCCCACTGGTGGCCGTCGAGGTCGAGGAAGGTGCGGCCGTACATGCCGACCTCGGCTTCCTGGGCCCGGCGGTCCGCACTGACCTCCTCCTGGCCGCCCGCGGCCAGCGCGGCCTCCAGCAGCGCGTCGACCTCCTGGGCACTGCCCAGGGCGAGCGCGTAGACACTGCCGACGGTGCCGCGGGTGTCGCCCAGCGGGCGGCGGCCGAAGGTGGTGAAGAACTCGTGCGTCAGCAGCATGACGCAGATGTTGTCGTCGACCACGATGCAAGCGGCGTTGCCGTCGGTGAAGTCCTGATTCACCTTCCAGCCGATGGACTCGTAGAAGCGCTTGGACCGGTCCAGGTCGGCGACGGGCAGATTGATGAAGATCATCTTGCTCGGCATGGTGGCGCGTCCCCTCTCATTCGATGTACTGATGAGGACGAAGCGGGTGCGGGAAACTCATCGGTCGTGCGAGAGTTGCCGGTGGAGGTGCCCGATGAGCCACAGCTATCTGATCGCCCTCACCGGCAGCGGGGGAACGGTTCCGCCGGAGCTGGGGGTGGTGCGGCGGCTGGTGCGCCGGGGCCATCGGGTGACGGTGCTGGCGGAGGAATCGCTGGCCGAGGCGGTGGCCGCGACGGGCGCGCGGCTGCGCCCCCGGGCCGGGGCCGGATTCGCGCGCGACACCGCCGACGAGATCGACGCGAATCGGCCCGATCTGGTGCTGGCCTCCTTCTTCGCCTTCGGCGCCATGGTCGCCGCGCAGGCCTGCGAGACGCCGTTCTCGGTGCTGATCCCCGGTGTCTATCCGCTGCCGGTGGAGGGCGGTCCACCGCCGGGCACCGGCTTCGCGCCCGCGCACGGACCGGTCGGGCGGCTACGTGACCGTTTGGTTGGTTCGCTGGTGCAGCGGCGCTGGGACGAGGAGCTGCTACCCAAGCTCAACGCCCTGCGCTCGGATTTCGGGCTGGAACGTCTGGCGCACTACCAGGATCAGGCGCGACTGGCCCGCCGCCAGCTCGTCTTGTCCAGTGCCGCTTTCGATTTCCCCGGTCAAGGACCCGACGGGGTGCGCTGGGTCGGCCCCATCCTCGACGAACCCGACTGGGTCGCCGACACCACCTGGACTCAGACCGACGGCGGCGACCCGCTGGTGCTGGTCGCGCTGTCCACCACGTTCCAGCGTCAAACCGACTGCCTGCAAAGAATTTCCGAGGCGCTGGGCCAGCTACCCGTGCGCGGCGTCATCACCACCGGACCCGCGATCGATCCCGCCGAACTCCGTGTGCCCCATAATGTGTCGGTCCTGCGCGACGCCCCGCACCGCGAGATCATGCGCCACGCCAGCCTGGTCGTCACCCACGGCGGCCACGGCACGCTGATGAAATCCTTCGCCGCCGATCTGCCGGTCGTGGTCCTCCCGCACGGTCGCGACCACGCCGACAACGCCGCCCGCGTCCGCGCTCACGACGCCGGAATCGTCCTGCCGCGCACCGCCACTCCGCAGCGCATCGCCCGCGCCGTCCGGCACACCCTGCGCACCCCGGCCCACTATCGCGCCGCCGCCGAACTGGGCCGCGCCATCCGCCGCGACGCGCGCGGCGAGGCGCTGCTGCGCGAGCTGGAGCCGTCGCCCGAACACCCCGAACAGGTGGGGGAGCGAGTCTTCTCGGTCCGCGAACTCGAGTCCTGAGCATCCGCGCGACACCGGAGGTTTGGCCGAATTTCGCGCGCCACCGGCCGGATATGGCTGGCACGCTGCGGTTTCTCTGTTTAGCGTGAGCCGCATGGATTTCCTGGCCGTTGTGCGCGAGAAGTTGAACGAGTTCGGCGAACTGATCACGCCGGAGGTCGAGCTGTCCGCGCCCGTCCCGTCCTGCGGCGACTGGACCTTCTACGACCTGGCCGACCATGTCGGTCAGGGGAATCTGTGGGTGACCACCGCGGTCCTGGAGCAGCGCGGGGACTTTCAGGGCGAGCCCGCGCCCAAGGACCCGGTGGGTCTGCGCACTTGGTACGACGGCACGTCGAAGGCGATGATCGACGCGCTGTCGGTCGATCCCGAGACTCCGGCCTGGACCTTCACCTCGCAGATGCCGCGCAAGGTCGGTTTCTGGCAGCGCCGCCGCGCGCAGGAAACCCTCATGCACCTGTGGGACGGCCAGGATGCGCTGGGCACGGCCGAGGCGTTCGATCCGGCGCTCGCCGCCGACGGCGTGACCGAGGTGTTCGAACTGTTCGCGCCCCGCATGATCCTGCGCGGCCTGGCGAGCGAGCCGACCGCGGGGATCAGCCTGCGCGCCACCGACACCGGCGACAGCTGGACCTACGGCCCGGGCGCGCCGGTGGCCGAACTCTCCGGCACCGCGTCCGATCTGCTGCTGGCGCTGTGGGCTCGCAAGGAGCTCGACGACGCCGCGCTGAGCTGGCAGGGGAACTGGGCGGAGGGCAAGCAGGTGCTCGCGGGCCCGCTGGTGCCGTGACGGCGGAAACCGTTCCCCAGCACGGAAAACCGCGAGGCGGTGACACGAAAACGGCGAGGCGGTGGCCGGTATGGGAGCCACCACCTCGCCGTCGGCCGCGTTTGCAGGGTCGGCCGAGTCTCCAGGCCCAACCGGGCCGTGGGGTCTCAGGGGCTTGCCCCCGAGAGTGACGAGAGTTGTTCGTTCTTACTGCGCGTCGGCGAGCAGGGAGCCCAGGGCGCGCAGGTGATCGGTCGCGCCGCCGAGCGCGAACTCGTTGTGCTTGGCCGCCGTGAAGTACTGGTTCACGATGTGGTCGCGGTCGATGCCGACGCCGCCGTGCACGTGCACCACGGTGTGGGCGACGCGGTGTCCGGCCTCGGCGGCCCAGAACTTGGCGGTGTGCACCTCGGCGGTGGCGGGCAGGCCCTCGGCGATCCGCCAGGCCGCCTGCTGCACGGCCAGGCGCACGCCCTGCACGTCGATGTAGCCGTCGGCGAGGCGCTGGGCCACGGCCTGGAAGCTACCGATCTTGCGGTTGAACTGCTCGCGCTCACGGGCGTAGTCGGCGACCAGTTCCAGGCCCTTCTCGACGACGCCGAGCTGGGTGGCGGCCAGGCCGAGCCAGGCGCGCTCCAGCAGCCAGGTCAGGATCTCGCCGCCCTGTTCGAGGGTGCCCACCAGTTCGGCGGGGGTGCCGGCGAATTCGACCTCGGCCTCGGGGGAGCGGTCGGTGACGATCTGGTCCTCGACGCGCACCGAGGCGTGCGACGGGTCGACCAGGAAGACGGCGGGGGCGCCGTCGACGGTGGCGGACACCAGGATTCGCGCCGCCTGACGGGCGAAGGGCACGGTGGTCTTGAGGCCGGTGAGCTGCCAGCCGTCGCCCGCGATGGCGGTGGTGACGGGCTTGGCCGGCTCCCAGTTGCGCTCCTCGCTCAGCGCGGCGGTGAGGATGACCTCGCCGGTCGCGGCCTGGGCGGCCAGCTCGCGCTGGGCGGCGGAACCGAACTGCGCGAGCGCGCCCGCGCCGAGCACGATCGACCACAGGTAGGGCACGGGGGCGACGGACTTGCCGATCTCGCGCAGGATGGCGGTCTGCTCGAGCACGCCGAAGTCACTGCCGCCCACGCTCTCCGGCAGGGCCGCGGCCAGCACGCCGGTCTCGGCGAGCGAGCCCCACAGGCCGGCGTCGAAGCGCACGGTGCGGTTGCCGTCGGCGTCGGTGTTCTTGTCGAGCTCACGCAGCCGGTCGGCGGTGACCAGCTTGCCGGTGACCTCGGCGGTGAGGCGGGCCAGATCCTGCTGCGCCTCGGTGAGGGTGAAATCCATGATGGGTACCTTGGTTTTCGTGCGATGTGCGGGTCAGGCCCGGGGGAGGCAGCTTGCGTAACCACGTAGGGCCCGCTCACATCGCTGATGGGCACAGCTAGCGCGCGGCGGCGGGCTGCTTGAGGGCGGTCATGGCGATGATGTCGCGCTGCACCTCGTTGGTGCCGCCGCCGAAGGTGAGGATCAGGCAGGCGCGGTGCATGCGCTCGAGGCGGCCGCGCAGCTGCGAGCCCGCCGAGTCCTGGCGCAGGTAGGCCTGCGGGCCGAGGATCTCCATCAGCGCCCGGTAGGCCTCGGTGGCCAGTTCGGTGCCGTACACCTTGGTGGCGGAGGCGTCCCACGGCCGCGGCGCGGCGTCGCCGCCCTGGTCGGCGCGCGAGGCGATCTCCCAGTTGGTCAGCTTCAGGTATTCGACCTTGGCGTGGATGCGGGCCAGCGACACCTGCACCCATTCCTGGTCGATGACGCGCTGGCCGTTGGCGGTCTTGGTGTTGCGCGCCCACTCGGTGACCTGGGCGACGGCCAGGGCCAGCGGCGCGGAGGAGGTCAGCGCGACGCGCTCGTGGTTGAGCTGGTTGGTGACCAGCGCCCAGCCGCCGTTCTCCGGGCCCACCATGTCGGAGTTCTTGACCCGCACGTCCTGGTAGTAGGTGGCGGAGGTGTCCGGACCGGCCATGGTGTGCACGGGCGTCCACGAGAAGCCCTCGGCGTCGGTCGGCATGATGAACATCGAGATGCCCTTGTGCTTCTTGGCATTCGGGTCGGTGCGCGCGGCCAGCCACACGTAGTCGGCGTAGGCGATGAGGGAGGTCCACATCTTCTGGCCGTTGATGATCCAGTCGTCGCCGTCGCGGACCGCGGAGGTGCGCAGCGAGGCCAGGTCGGTGCCGGCGCCGGGCTCCGAATAGCCGATGGCGAAGTGCAGCTGACCGGCGGCGATCTTGGGCAGGAAGAACTTCTTCTGCTCCTCGGTGCCGTAGTGCATGATGGTCGGCGCGACCGAGTTGATGGTCAGGAACGGCACCGGAGCGCCGGCGATGGCGGCCTCGTCGGTGAAGATCAGCTGATCCATGGTGGACCGGTCCTGGCCGCCGTACTCCTTGGGCCAGCCCAGGGCGAGCCAGCCGTCGCGGCCCATCTCCTCGACGACCTCGCGGTAGACATTGCCCTCGCCGTACTCTCCGGTCTGGGCCGAAAGCGCTTGCCGCCGTTCGGGAGTGATGAGCTTGGTGAAATAGTCACGCAGCTCGGCACGCAGCTGTTCCTGTTGCGGCGTGTAGGCGATACGCATAGCAGTACCTCTAGCCTTCGTTTCTCGGTTCTGCCGATCATCGCATGCGAGTGAAACATGTTCCAGTATTGGTTGCGGTTAGGGCTACTTTGCTGTTCTGGGCGGGGGTCTGCTTGTTAGGCTCGGGCAGAACCTGTGTTGAAGGAGAGAACTATGAAGGTCATCGTCGATTTCGATCAGTGCGAAGCGAACGGGATCTGCGTTGGAATCGCCCCTGACGTGTTCGATCTCGATGACGACGACAACTTGCACGTCAACGAGGTCGCGGTCACCGAGGACAACCGCAAGGACATCGAGTCGTCCGTGGCGCAGTGCCCCAAGGCCGCGCTGAAGCTGGTCTGAGGCCAGCCCCGCCCGCCGGGGCCGGTCCTTGCCCGGCGGGTGGAACACGTTCTAGAGTCGCCCTCGTGAGCGAATCTGATGTGAGTCTTTCCGGCCGGGTTGCCGTCGTTACCGGTGCCGGCGCCGGGCTCGGCCGGGCCGAAGCCCTCGAGCTGGCCCGCGCGGGCGCGTCGATCATCGTCAACGACCTTGCCGAGAACGACGCGGTCAGCGCAACCCTCGCCGATATCCGGGCGCTGGGCGTGAAGGCGGAGTTCGTCGGCGGCAGCATCGCCGAGCGGTCCACCGCCGATGCCATCATCCGTACCGCGGAGGAGTCCCTCGGCGGCCTGGACATCGTGGTCAACAATGCCGGGATCACCCGGGACAAGATGTTGTTCAACATGTCCGACGAGGACTTCGACGCGGTCGTCGCCGTGCACCTGCGCGGGCACTTCCTGCTGACCCGCAACGCGGCCGCCTACTGGCGTGCCAAGTTCAAGGAGACCGGTGCCCCCGTCTACGGGCGCATCATCAACACGTCCTCCGAGGCCGGTCTGCTCGGCCCCGCCGGTCAGGCGAACTACGGTGCGGCCAAGGCCGGTATCACCGCGCTGACCCTGTCCGCGGCCCGGGCGCTGGAGCAGGTCGGTGTGCGCGCCAACGCGATCGCCCCCCGCGCGCGTACCGCCATGACGGAGAACGTCTTCTCCGCGGCTCCCGACGAGGGCCCGGACCCGCTGTCGCCCGATCATGTCGCGCGCCTGGTGGCCTTCCTGGCCTCCCCGGCGGCCGAGAAGATCACCGGTCAGCTGTTCGTCGTCTACGGCCCGATGGTGGCCCTGATGGCGGCCCCCGTCGTCGAGCAGCGCTTCGACGCCGTCGGCGAGTTCACCCGCGAGGGCCTGGCCGAGACGCTCGGCGGCTACTTCGCCGAACGCGCGTCGGACGCCACTTTCTCGGCTTCCTCTCTGAAGGATCTGGGCTGAGGTTTTCACCTCGATTTCCCCGTATGGGGGCCGCGTGTCGTCTTGACGGACCCGGCCCCCGACCCTGCAGTTGATCGCGAGATCGAACATTGGTAGGAATGGGGATCAACTATGTGTGTCGCCTCACAATGCGGCATACGTCTGACGGTTAGGCTCACCTGAACATGTTCTTGAAACTGGACACCGGTTCAGAAAGAGGGCCTGTTCAAAGCATTGGAAACCTTCCCGAACCGTATGAGAACGTGTTCTAATCTTCGGCGGGACCGAGATCACATTCAGATTTCGGTTGCTATCGCTAGGCAGGGGCAGGAGGAATAGCGGGAATGAATGAAGTCCTTGCCGTACCGCTGCGGGCGGTCGGAGGGTTCTTCGAACTCGCCGGCGCGGTCGCTCGCGCTGCAGTACGGCCCCCGTTCCAGCGACGGGAATTCATCGATCAGTCCTGGTTCATCGCCAGGGTCTCCATGTTTCCCACGCTGATGGTGGCGATTCCGTTCACCGTGCTCGTGGTCTTCACGCTCAACATTCTTTTGCGCGAGATCGGTGCGGCCGACCTCTCGGGCGCGGGTGCGGCGTTCGGTGCGATCACCCAGATCGGCCCGATGGTCACGGTGCTCATCGTGGCCGGCGCGGGCGCGACGGCCATCTGCGCCGACCTCGGCGCCCGCACCATCCGCGAAGAGATCGACGCGATGAAGGTGCTCGGCATCGATCCGATTCAGCGCCTGGTGGTTCCGCGCGTGCTGGCCTCGATGTTCGTGGCCTTCCTGCTCAACGGCCTGGTGTCCGCCATCGGCATCCTGGGCGGCTTCGTGTTCTCGGTCTTCTTGCAGGGCGTGAACCCGGGCGCGTTCGTCAACGGCATCACCCTGCTGACCCATCTCCCGGAGCTCGTCATCTCCGAGGTGAAGGCCATGCTGTTCGGTCTCGTCGCCGGACTGGTCGCGTGCTACCTGGGCCTGAACGTCAAGGGCGGTCCCAAGAGTGTCGGCGACGCCGTGAACCAGACGGTCGTGTTCGCCTTCATGGCGCTGTTCGTCATCAATGTCGTGATGACCGCCATCAGCATCAAGTTCGCGGCGCGGTGATCAGATGGCTTTCGTAATCCAATCTCGTTTTCCCAAGGTGACCAAGCGCTTTCAGCGCTTCACCGAGGCGCTCGACTCGGTCGGCAAGCACGCGGTGTTCTACGCGCGCTCGATCGCGTCGGTGCCCAAGGCGCTGGTGCACTACCGCACCGAGACCATCCGGCTGATCGCCGAGATCTCGATGGGCACCGGCGCTCTCGCGGTCATCGGCGGCACCGTCGTGATCGTCGGCTTCCTGACCCTGGCCGCCGGTGGCACCATCGCCGTGCAGGGCTACAGCTCGCTCGGCAATATCGGCGTCGAGGCCCTCACCGGCTTCTTCGCGGCGTTCATCAACGTCCGCATCGCGGCACCGGTCATCTCGGGCATCGGCCTGGCGGCGACGCTGGGCGCGGGAACCACGGCACAATTGGGCGCCATGCGCGTCTCCGAAGAGATCGACGCCCTCGAGGTGATGGCCATCCGGCCCATCCCCTTCCTGGTGGGCACTCGCATGCTGGCGGGCATCCTCGCCATCATCCCGTTGTACTCACTGGCGGTCATCGCCTCGTTCATCGCCTCGCGTTTCGCGACGGTGCAGATCTACGGGCAGTCGGCCGGTGTGTACGACCACTACTTCTCGACCTTCCTGATCCCCAGCGACATCCTCTGGTCCTTCGCGCAGGCGATCTTCATGGCCATGGCGGTCATGCTGATCCACACCTACTACGGCTACAACGCCGCGGGCGGACCGGTCGGCGTAGGCGTGGCGGTAGGTAATGCGGTGCGGGCCTCGCTGATCGCAGTCGTCACGGTGACGCTGATGATGTCGCTGGCCATCTACGGCACCTCCGGCAATTTCCATCTCTCCGGGTAGGGGCGGGACGAACATGGTCCAACAACAAGGCGGGACGGCGAGCCCGATCGGCTCGCCGTTCGTCCAGAAGCCAGCGCCGAAGCGCTACCTCGACCAGGGGTGGGTGGTCCGGCTGGCCGGCGCCGGCCTGGTGCTCGGCCTGGTCGCCGTAGTCGTGTTCTGCCTGGTGAGTTTCGCCGGCGGTTTCACGAATACCGCTATGGTGACTGTCAATTCGCCGCGCGCGGGTCTGGTCATGGATCGCGATGCCAAGGTGAAGATCCGCGGTGTCGAGATCGGCCGGGTCAAGTCGATCGACGAGACGCCCGAGGGCGCGCGCATCGAACTCTCCATGGATCCGGACAAGCTGAAGCTGGTGCCGGCCAACGCGACCGTCGACATCAACTCCACCACCGTGTTCGGCGCGAAGTACATCAACTTCATCGAGCCGCAGAACCCGTCGGGCCAGCTGCACGCGGGAGCCGTGGTGCAGGCCGATGGCGTGACCGTCGAATTCAATACGCTGTTCCAGCATTTGAGCGATGTGCTCAACAAGGTGCAGCCGGAGAAGCTGAACGCCACGCTGACCGCGCTGGGCACCGCCCTGCAGGGCCGTGGCGAGAAGCTGGGCCTGCTGCTGTCGGACAGCGACGAGTTCCTCAAGCAGATCAATCCCTCGCTGCCCACGTTGCAGGAGGACCTGCGCAAGACCGCCTCGGTCACCGGCACCTACTCCGACACCGTCGGGGACCTGCTGCGCGTCACCGACAACATGCAGGTGACCGGCAAGACCATCACCGATGAGCAGGCGCGCGTGGACGATCTGCTGACCAACCTCATCGGGTTGGCCGATACCTCGAACTCGGTGCTGAAGCCCAGCGAGAACGATCTGATCAAGTCGCTGAACCTGTTGCGGCCCACCACGGATCTGCTGTTCGAATACCGGTCGGCGCTGTACTGCACCATCATGACCTTCGGTATGAATGTGCCGCTGATGGACGAGCTCATCGGTGGCAGGTACCCGGCCTTCTCCATGAACGCCGGCATCATGCCCAGCGGCACGCCGTACCAGTTCCCCGAGGACCTGCCGAAGGTGAACGCCACCGGCGGCCCGCACTGCGAGAACACCTTCGACCTGACGGGCGGTCAGAAGGCCAACTTCCTGATGACCGATACCTCGGAGGGCCACATCTGGGCCCCGGCCACGCAGCCGCATCCGTCCAAGACCGTCTTCGAGATCCTGTTCGACCAGCTCCCGGGGGTCGGTAAGAAGTGAAATTCAAACCACACGCCACCACCGTCAAACTCAGCGTTTTCGGCATCGCCATGCTGCTGATCCTGGCGCTGCTGGTGGTCGTCTTCAGCCAGATGCGCTTCGCCCGGGAGACCGGCTATCGCGCGGTGTTCACCTCGTCCTCGGGCATGCTGCCCGGGTCGAAGGTGCGGATCGCGGGCGTCCCGGTCGGTTCGGTGAGCCGGGTCTACGTCGGCAAGGACCACCAGGCGCACGTCGAGTTCGACGTGGACCGCAAGTACAAGCTCTACGCCAGCACCAAGGCGGCCATCCGCTACGAGAACCTGGTCGGCGACCGCTACCTCGAACTGATGGACGGCCCGGGCACGGCGACCCCGCTGCGCTCCGGCGGCTCCATCGATCTCGACCACACCCAGCCCGCGCTGGATCTGGACATGCTGCTGGGCGGGTTCAAACCGCTGTTGCGCGGCTTGAATCCGACCCAGGTCAACAGCCTGACCGAGGCGCTGCTGCAGATCTTCCAGGGACAGGGCGGCACGCTGGTCTCGCTGCTGAACAGCGGCGGCGACTTCGGCAAGACCCTCGCCTCGCGCGATGCCCTGATCGGCAGCGTGATCGAGAACCTGAAGACGGTACTGGCCACCATCGACGACCGTGACAAGGCCTTCGGCACCACCCTGGACGAATTGCAGCGTCTGGTCAGTGGATTGGCCGCGGACAAGGACCCGATCGGCGCGGCCCTGCCCCGGATCGCCGGAGCCACCGGTGATCTCACCGAACTGCTCAAGGCGGCCAGGCCGGATCTGAAGAACACGGTGGAGCAGTTGGGCCGCGCGGCAACGGTTCTCGACGACGGCCGCGACGAGTTCCAGACGGTGCTCTCGGCGCTGCCGAGTACCTACAAGAAGCTGACCCGCATCGGTGCCTACGGATCGTTCCTGAACATCTACGCGTGCAGCACCGACATCATGTTCACCGGGCCCGACGGCAAGGATGTGCGTCTTGCCCTGCCTGGCAGCCAGTTCGACGGGAGGTGTGGATAGTCATGGGACAACGCGTCATCAATATCGGCGTCGTCGGCATCGTCGTGGTCGTGAGCATCTGCCTCACCGCCCTGCAATTCGATCGGCTGCCGTTCGTCCGCTCGGGCGCGCAGTTCAGCGCGTACTTCGCCGACGCGGGCGGGCTGCTGCCGGGTGATCAGGTCCAGGTGGCCGGCGTGAAGTCCGGCCGGGTGGACACAGTGGCGCTGGACGGCCCGAAGGTGAAGGTCTCCTTCACCCTGGACGAGTCGATCGTGCTGGGCACCAAGACCACCGCCGCGATCAAGACCAACACGGTGCTGGGCCGCAAGTCGCTCGAGGTGGCTCCGGAGGGGGACGGCGCGCTGAAGCGTGATCAGCCGATTCCCTTGGAGCGCACCACGTCTCCGTACTCGCTCAACGACGCCCTGCAGGATCTGTCGGGCACCGTGAAGGACCTCGACATGGACCGGGTCAACCAGACCCTGGACGCGCTGTCGACCACCTTCAAGGACACGCCGGCTCCGCTGCGCTCGGCGCTGGACGGCATCACCCAGCTGTCCAAGAGCATCAACACCCGCGACAAGGCGCTGACGGACCTGCTGGGCAAGGCCCAGGGCGTCACCAAGGTGCTGTCCGATCGGGCCGCGAAGATCAATTCGCTGCTCGTGGACGGCAACAACCTGCTCGGTGAACTGGATGCCCGCCGGGGCGCGATCAGCCAGCTGATCACCTACATCAACGGCCTGTCCAAACAGCTCAGCGGCTTCGTCAACGACAACCAGGCGGCGCTGAAACCGGCGTTGGACAAGTTGAATTCGGTGCTGGCACTGCTGCAGAAGAACAAGCAGAACATCTCCGACGCGCTCGACGCGCTCGGCCCCTACGCCGGTGCGCTCGGTGAGCAGGTCGGCAGCGGTCCGTACTTCCAGGCGTACATCGTCAACTGGAACAGCCCGATGCTGCAGGCTCTTTCCGACGCGCTGGTCTGGCCGCAGAACCTGCCCGAAGCGCTGAAGAACATGCAGAGCGGCGGCCTCCAGCCTCGCCCGCTGATCACGGAGCTGCCGAAATGACGACTGTGCTCGACAAAATCCGCGGTCTGCCGCGCTGGACCCGCGTGGCGGCGATCGTGACGTTGGTCGCGATCGTGGCCGGGGGTGCGTACACCGGGGTCTCCCGGATCGGCAAGCCGCAGATCACCGCCTACTTCCCGTCCACCGTCGGCCTGTACAAGGGCGACGAGGTGCGGATCCTCGGCGTCCGCGTGGGCACCATCGACTCCGTGGATCCCGGCAAGGACAAGGCCACGGTCAAGATGACCATCGACCGCGGCGTCGACATCCCCGCCGACGCCAAGGCCGTGCTGATCTCCCCGTCCGTGGTGTCGGCCCGGTTCATCCAGCTGGCCCCGGCCTACACCGGCGGCGCGAAGATGCACGACGGCTCGGTCATTCCGCTCGAGCGGACCGCCGTCCCGGTCGAGTGGGACGACATCAAGGCCGAATTGAACAAGCTGGCAACCTCTCTCGGGCCGGTCGGCGAGGACAAGCAGGGCTCGTTCGGGCGCTTGGTCAATACCGCCGCCGACAACCTCGACGGCAACGGCCAGGCCTTCCGCGACACCCTCAAGGAGCTGTCGGCCACGCTGACCACGCTGTCGGACGGTCGCACCGACCTGTTCGGCACCATCAAGAACCTGCAGCAGTTCGTGGACGTGCTCTCCAAGAGCAACGACCAGATCGTGCAGTTCGGCGGCCGGCTGGCGTCGGTATCCCAGGTGCTGGCGGGCGTATCCGGTGATCTCGGAGCGGGTTTGGACAATCTGGACTCCGCGGTCTCCGACGTGAAGAAGTTCCTCGACGCGCACGGCGGGGCGCTGAGCACGGACCTGGCGCAGCTCGCCGACGTCACCAACACGCTGGTGCAGAGCAAGCCGCAGATCGAACAGGTGCTGCACACCGCGCCGACCGCTCTCGTGAACTTCTATCAGCTGTACAACCCCGCGCAGGGCACGGTCGCCGGCTATCCGGTGTTCGCCGGCTTCAACTCACCCTTGAGCTTCATCTGTGGCTCCATCGACAACATCTCCACCGGCAACGGCCACGAGAGCGCCCAGATGTGCGCGCAGTACCTGGCCCCGGTGATCCAGAACCTGGCGATGAACTACCCGCCGCTGCTCATGAACGACGGCACGGGCGCGACGGCGTTGCCGCGCCAGCTGGTGCCCAGCACGCCCGACGTCGCCGCGCGGTACGCCGGGCAGGGCGAACGGGCGCCGGTCGGGATCCCGAACGGGCTGTCGGGTCTCGCCATTCCGGGAGGGAACTGATGAATACTCGTCGCCGCAGGGTGGCGGGCCTGGCGATCGGTGTCGCGGTCGCTCTGAGCGCCACCGGATGTGATTGGGACGGTCTCAACACCGTCTCCATGCCGGGTTCCGCCGGAACCGGTTCCGATGCTTGGCACATCAAGGTGCAGATGCCGAATGTCACCACCCTGACCCGCAATTCGCCGGTCCTGGTGAACGACGTGACCGTCGGCACGGTCACCGGTATCGAGGTGCAGGACTGGCACGCGCTGGTCAGCATCGGGCTCGACAAGGACGTGAAGCTGCCCGCGAACGCCATCGCGAAGATCGGGCAGACCTCGCTGCTGGGCAGTAATCACGTCGAATTGGCCGCGCCGGCCGATATTCCCGCCACCGGGCAACTGCACGACGGTGACATCATCACGCTGGAGCGGGCGGGGCAGTACCCGACCACCGAGCAGACGCTGTCCTCGTTGTCGGTGGTGCTCAACGGTGGCGGTATCAGCCAGCTGGAGAACATCACCCACGAGCTGAACACCGCGTTCACCGGCCGCACCGACGCGATCCGCGACCTGCTGCCGCAGCTGAACCAGATGGTCGGGACGCTCAACGCTCAGACCACCGACATCATCAACGCGATGAGCGGGCTGGATCGGCTGTCGGGAACGCTGGTGCAGGAAAAGGATCGGGTGGCCAGCGCCATCGACAACATCCATCCCGCGCTGACCGTGCTCGCGAACAAGCGGGAGCAGATCACCAATGCGCTGACCGCGGCGGGTGACCTCAGCGAAGTGGTCAAACGGATCATCGACAATGCCGGTGACGACCTGAAGGCCGAGATCGCCGATCTGGGACCGACTCTGGAACAGATCGCCAACACCAGCGACAACTTCACCAGGTCGCTGAACATGATGCTGACCTTCCCGTTCCCCTTCAAGTACATCGACCGGTACATCCGCGGCGACTACATGAACGTGAAGATCACCTTCGATCTGACTGCGGCCCGGCTGGATTCCAACTTCCTCACCGGAACCCCGCTGGGTGGACGGTTCGGCGGTGTGGAGGGTGCGCTCGGCCAAGGGGCCGGCGTGGCGGGCGATCAGGGCGATCCCGCCAAGACTCCGCTGCAGCAGCAACCGTCCTCGACCCAGCCGTCGCCGACCGTGCCCGGCCTGCCGGGCCTGAACATTCCGGGCCTGCCCGCCATTCCCGGAATCACCGTGCCGCAAGGGGACCCGGGCAAATGAAACTGAGTCGCTTCGTCAAGATTCAGCTCGCCATCTTCACCGTGCTGACCGTCATCGGCATCACGGTGATGGGTGGGGAGTACGTGAAGCTGCCCGCCATGTTCGGCATCGGCCGGTATGACGTGACGGTGAAGCTGGCCGCTACCGGCGGTCTGTACGAGCATGCCAATGTCGCCTACCGCGGAACCAACGTGGGCAAGGTGGATTCGGTGGTGCTGACCCCGCAGGGTGTCGACGCCAAGCTGTCCATCGAGTCCGACTTCAAGATCCCGTCCGATGTGGACGCCTGGGTCAAGTCGGTCTCGGCCATCGGTGAGCAGTACGTGGACCTGGTGCCCAAGGACAACCCGCAGGGCGGCAATCTGCGCGACGGTTCGGTCATCCCGGTCGACCGCACCAAGCTGCCGATGGATATCGGCGGCATTCTGGACCGCACCGACCGGCTGCTCTCCAGCGTCGCGGACACCCGCCTGCAGCAGGTGATCGAGCAGGCGTTCCTCGCCTTCAACGGCGCGGGCCCGGATCTGGAACGGCTGCTCGACTCCGCGTCGCTGCTGGTCCAGGAGGCCAAGAACAACACCGATGCCACCAAGGATCTGATCGACAAGATCGGCCCGCTGCTGGACACCCAGATCGAGTCCGACTCCGCCATCCGCGGGTGGACCAAGGACCTGGCCACCGTCACCGATCAACTCCGCGAGCACGATCCGGCGCTGCGCAATGTGATCGACCACGGCCCGGGCGCGCTCAACAAGGCCACCGAGCTGTTCGAGGACTTGAAGCCGACCGTGCCGCTGCTGGCGCAGAACCTGGTCAGCCTCGGCCAGGTCGGCGTCACCTACCACGCCAGCGTGGAGCAGTTGCTGGTCATTTTCCCGCCGCTGATCGGTGCGCTGATGACGCTCGCCAAGGGCAGCCCGACCGAGTACGGCGGCAAGGTCGACTTCAAGATCGGCCTCAATGACCCGAAGGGCTGCACCACGGGCTTCCTGGCGCCTGAGGACCGGCGCTCGCCGGCCGACTACACGGGTCCGACCCCGGAGACCCCGAAGGGGCTGTACTGCAAGATTCCGCAGAACTCCCCGGACGTGGTCCGCGGTGTCCGCAACAACCCCTGTATGGATGTGCCCGGCAAGCGAGCGGCCACGGTGCAACAGTGCCATGACCCCGAGGGCTACCAGCCGCTCGGCGACAACCCGGCCTTCGGTAAGCCGAACCCGGTGGACAACAACGGCAAGCCCACGTTCACTCCGAGTTCGCTGGAGACCGGCGGGCAACCGGGAGCCGCGCCTGCGAGTGTGACGACGAGAACGTACGATCCGAAGAGTGGCACGTATCTCGGGCCGGACGGTGTACTCACCCGCCAGGCCGATATCGGGCCCGATGGTTCCGGCATCGTGCCGGCTAACTGGCAAACAATGCTTCAGGAGCAACAACGATGAGTGATCCCACGGTGGTGAACAGCAAGACCCGGCGGAAGGCCGTGCGGTCAGAAGGACCGCCGGTCCACGACGGGGATGCACCCATAGCGGAGGTCACCACCGTGAAGGCCGCGGGTGTCGAGGCTGCTGCCGCGACCCCCGAGGCCGACGCCCCCGAGGTCGCCGAAACCGGCGTCACCACCGTGAAGACGGTCGTGACGCCGGAAGCCGGCGACGATGCGGGGGACGCCGCGGACGCTCCGGTCGCGGCGGAATCGGCTGAGCCGGCGCACGAGTCGCTCGAGGTGGTCGAGGGCGCTCCGGCGGTCGCGGCCGACGCCGAGGATTCCGAGGCCACCACCGACGGCGAGGAGACGAAGGACGGCCGCAAGTGGCCGGTCCTGCTGTTCGGCGCCGCGGCGGCGCTGTGCCTGGTCGCGCTGGCGACCAGCCTGATCTTCTGGATTCCGGCGCACAACGCCGCGGACAAGAACGAGCAGCTGCGCGCGGACTACACCCAGACCGCCAAGCAGGCCGTCCTGAACATCACCACCATCAAGGTGGACACCGTCAAGGACGACATCAACCGGGTGCTCTCGGTGGCGTCGGGCCAGCTCAAGGACGAATACTCCTCCCGCAGCGACGCTTACGCCGATGTCATCAAGCAGGCGAACGTGAAGGCCAGCGGCCAGGTCGTGGAGACCGCCGTCGAGTCCTACGACGACCGCTCCGCCCAGATCCTGGTCGCCGCCAAGCAGAACCTCACCAACGCCGGCTCGGATCAGCCGCAGCAGCGCGTCTACCGATTCCGTGTGACGATCACCCACGACGGTGACCAGTTCACCGCCTCGAAGCTGGAGTTCGTCTCGTGAGCAAGAACCGCATCCGGATCTCGGCCATCGCGGCCGTCATGGTGGCCACGCTGGCGGCAGCCGGCTGGTTCGGCTACGACGCCTGGCACATGAAGCAGCTCGACCACGCCCGCACCGAATCGGTGGACGCCGCGCGCAAGACGGTCGAGTCGATGTTCAGCTACAACTTCAACTCCGTCGACAAGGAGCTGCCCAAGGTCGCCGACGACCTCTCCGGCGGCTTCAAGGACGACTACCTCAAGCTCGTCAACGAATCCATCGCCCCCGGCGCCAAGGAAAAGCAGCTCACCGTCATCGCCTCCACCCAGGCGGGCGGGGTCATCGACGCCGACACCAAGCACGCCAAGGTGCTGCTGTTCCTCAATCAGATGACCACCAGCAAGGACAACCCCCAGGCCACCGCGAGCGGCAGCCGGGTGCGGGTCGACCTGGAGAAGAGCGGCAATCGCTGGCTGGTCTCCGAGGTCACCCCGATCTGACGATCACAGTGTGTAAGGCCGTGGCGCGCGGGATAACCCAGCGCGCCACGGCCTTTTCAGTGCGCGGATTCACGACAGGGGGCGAGCCGTGGGTGGCGGAACTCTTTGTCCGCGTGCGCTTCCTGCCGTCCAGTCGGGCCGACAACACGCCAATCGCCGAAACGGGTGGATGGGTGCCGGGGCGGGAGACGGTGCGTTAGGCGGTATTTCGAGGACGGTCGATGGGCTAAGTGGAAGCGGACCGTTCAGGATGTAACGCATGGGTACCAAGAACACGCGCTGGACCGCCGCCGACATTCCGGATCTCCACGGGCGCACCGCGATCGTCACCGGGTCCAGTGCCGGCCTGGGGCTCGAGACCGCGCTGCGGCTGGCCGAGCACGGGGCTCGGGTGGTCATGGCGTGCCGCAATGCCGAGAAGGCCGGGGCGGCCGCGGATCTCATCCGCGCGCGGGTGCCGGACGCCGAATTATTGTTCGTGGAGCTGGATCTGGCTTCGCTGGAGTCGGTGGGGAAGGCCGCGGTACGGCTGCACGACGAGGTCGAGCGGGTTGATCTGCTGGTCAACAATGCGGGGATGTTGAGCCGGGCGCGGAGTCTCACCGAGGACGGATTCGAGACGACGTTCGCGACCAATCATCTCGGGCCGTTCGCGTTCACCGGACAGGTGCTGGATTTGTTGCGGGCGGCCCCGGCGGGGCGGGTGGTGGCCGTGACCACGGGGTTCGCCTCCAAGAAGGAGGCCCCGATCGACCTCGATGATCTGTTCTTCGAGCGGCGGACCTACAAGGGATTCCAGGCCTACGCGCAGTCCAAGCTGGCCAATGTGCTGACCGCGTTCGAGTTGCAGCGGCGGCTCAACGGCACCGATACCGAGCTGATGTCGATCGCCGCGCATCCAGGGGCGGCCGAATCGGATTTCGCCCAGAACCTCGGGCCCGTCCTCACCTTCCTGTCGCGACCGTCGCTGCGCTGGGTGTTCCGGTTCGCCATGCAGACCGTCGAAATGGGTGCGCTCCCCACGCTGCGGGCAGCCACCGATCCCGCCGTCAACCCCGGAGATCTCTTCGGGCCGACCGGCTTCACCAAGGGCTACCCGATCCTGAACGAACCCAGTGAACAGGCGCTCGATCCGGAACTGGCGGCGCGGGTATGGGAAGCGTCGGAGCGGCTCACCGGAGTCACCTACCCGCTGTAGAACCACGAACGCCCCCTGGAAATTCCAGGGGGCGTTGGGTTTCCGTGGTCAGCGGCTCAGGTCCGGGTCCACGTCGTCGTCGGTGAGCAGGGCGCTGCCCGCGACGCGGTCGGTGGCCAGGGCGTCGAGGAAGGCGCGGGCCCACCGGTCGACGTCATGGGTCAGGACCTGACGTCGCATGGAGCGCATGCGTCGGCGGCGAGTGTCGCGGTCGTCGTCGATCGCGCCGATCAACGCGTCCTTGACGCTGTCCAGGTCGTGCGGGTTGCACAGGTAGGCCTGCCGCAATTCGGCTGCCGCGCCGGTGAACTCGCTCAGCACGAGTGCGCCGTTGAGGCTGCCCTGGCAGGCCACGTACTCCTTGGCGACCAGGTTCATGCCGTCGCGCAGCGGGGTCACCACCATGACGTCGGCGGCCACGAAGAACGCGATCAGCTCCTCGCGCGGGATGGGGCGGTGCAGGTAGTGCACCACCGGATAACCCACCCGGGCGAACTCGCCGTTGATGCGGCCCACCTGGCGTTCGATATCGCCGCGCATCTGCTTGTAGGACTCGACGCGTTCGCGGGACGGCGTGGCCAGCTGCACCATCACCGTGTCCGCGGGGTCGATGCGGCCGTCGTGCAGCAGCTCCTCGAGCGCGGCGAGCCGGATGTCGATGCCCTTGGTGTAGTCGAGGCGGTCGACGCCCAGCAGGATCGTCTTCGGATTGCCCAGCTCCGCACGGATTTTCGCGGCCCGCTCCCGCACATCGCGGCGGCGCGAATACTCGTCCAGTTCCGCGGAGGTGATGGAGATCGGGAACGCGCCCACCCGTACGGTGCGGAAACCCACCTGCACCACACCGAGTTTCGAGCGCACGCCCACATTGCCGCGCGACGTCGGCTGCCCGGCCAGCCTCCTGGCCAGATACAGGAAGTTCTGCGCGCCGCCCGGGAGATGGAAGCCGATCAGGTCGGCGCCGAGCAGGCCCTCGACGATCTCGGTGCGCCACGGCATCTGCATGAACAGTTCCACCGGCGGGAACGGAATGTGCAGGAAGAAGCCGATGGTCAGGTCGGGACGGAGCATGCGCAGCATCTTCGGCACCAGCTGCAGCTGGTAGTCCTGGACCCACACGGTCGCGCCCTCGGCGGCCACCTTCGCGGTGTACTCGGCGAAACGCCGATTCACCTGCACGTACGCCTGCCACCACTGGCGGTCGTAGACCGGCCGCACGATCACGTCGTGATACAGCGGCCACAGCGTCGCGTTGGAGAAGCCCTCGTAGTAATCGGCGACCTCGTCGCCCGACAACGGGACGGGATGCAGCTCCAGACCGTCCTCGACGATCGGATCGAGCTCCACGTCCGGGACGCCGGCCCAGCCGACCCAGGCGCCCTTGTTATTGCGCAGTACCGGTTCCAGTGCCGTCACCAGGCCGCCGGGGCTGCGCTTCCAGCGAGTGGTTCCGTCGGGCAGGCGCTCCAGGTCCACCGGGAGCCGGTTGGCGACGACGACGAAACCGGAGCCGGAGCTATCCGGGTGCACGGGTCATTCGCCTCGCGTCGGAGCGATGCCCAGCATCGACAGCAGCATGCGGCATTCGTCGGCGTCGGTGGCGTACGCCGCCACCACCCGCTGCGCCTGGCGCGCGGTTTCGTCGGCGAGCGGCTCCAGATCGTCGTCCGCGATGTCGTTTGCGCCGGTCTTCGCGGCCATCTCATGTCCTCTCGGAGAAGTCTGCTCGGTGCGAGGAGTCCATCGTATCCGCCAGGTAAGTCGGGCCTCGCCGCTGCTCGCATTGCGAGCCCTAACCGCAATGCGAGCGGGGACGAAACATTCCGTCGGCCCGGACCTATACGGTGGACGCAAAGAGAGTGGCAACACCTGATGTGAGGGGTCGCAAGCATGCCGTTGGCGACGGTGAACGGAATCTCGCTGAACTACCAGGTCAAGGGAGACCGGTCCAAGGGCACCGACGTCAAGGGGTCGGCGCCGCTGGTCGTCATGATCATGGGCACCGGCAGCGGCGGCCGGGTCTGGGAACTGCACCAGGTCCCCGCGCTGGTCGCGGCCGGATACCGGGTCTGCACCTTCGACAACCGCGGCATCGCGCCCTCCTTCGAATCACCCGCCGGGATCACCATCGAGGACCTGGTCCGCGACACCGTCGCCCTGATCGAATTCCTCGGCGAGGGGCCGGTCTTCCTGGTCGGCCAGTCGATGGGCTCGCGGGTCGCGCAGGAAGTCGCGCTCGCTCGCCCCGACCTGGTCCGCAAGGCCGTGTTCATGGCCGGACACGCCCGGCTCGACCAGTTCCAGAAAACTCTCGGACTCGGCGAGCACGACCTCGACGACGCCGGTGTGCGGCTGCCCGCCAAATACGAGGCCGCCATGACCGCCCTGATGAACCTCTCCCCGGCCTCGCTGGCCGACCAGCACGCGGCCCGCGACTGGCTCGACCTGTTCGAATTCACCGGCGGCCCGGTCACCCCGGGCGTGCGGGCGCAGCGCCGCATGGACCACGATTTCGACCGCACCGCGGCCTATCGCGGCATCACCGTGCCCTGCCTCGCGCTGGGCTTCGCGGACGATCGGATGATCCCGCCCTATCTCGCCCGCGAGGTCGCCGATATCATTCCGGGTGCCCGCTACCAGGAGGTTCCCGACGCCGGGCACTTCGGCTACCTGGAACAACCGGAGGTCGTCAATAAGATCCTTGTCGAATTCTTCGTGGCCTGAACGAAGTGCAGGTAACCGCCCAGCGGTAACGCCTGCCTTGCTAGGGTCGAATCAACGTCGGGGGCTCGTTCCAACACTGCGGTGGCTGGACGATCCGTCTACGTACCCGTACACAGCGCCAGTATCCAGTGAGGTGAAATGAGCACCAATCCCTTCGATGACGAAGACGGCCGGTTCTTCGTCCTGGTCAACGATGAGGAACAGCACTCCCTCTGGCCGGCCTTCGCCGAGGTTCCGGCGGGTTGGCGAGTCGTGTTCGGCGAGGACTCCCGCGCCGCATGCGTCGAGTACGTCGAGAAGAACTGGACCGACATGCGGCCCAAGAGCCTGCGTGACGCCATGGCGGCCGACGACGCGGCTCGTCAGGCGGCCCAGTCCTGACACTCAGCGGTTAGTCCGATACTGCGCGAACGACTTCCGAACGCGGCCGTCGATGCCACGAGCGTCGACAGGCCGCGTCCCGGTGTTCGCGGTCAGCATCGTTCCGACCGGGAAGCCGGCTTTTCCGCGCAGCCGGCCACCCCGGTTATGATGGCTCCGCTTTCCGCCTCCTTAGCTCAGTGGTAGAGCACCGCTCTTGTAAAGCGAAGGTCGTCAGTTCAATCCTGACAGGGGGCTCGTGAACGAACGTCGGTCGAGACATCGACCGGCGTTCGTCGTATCCGGGGGTCCCGGCGCGTTCGCAGGAAACTCCCAGGGAAGGACCAGCGTTCTCGCGGGCGCGGCGCAGAATATGAGGCCATGACAGGTGTGCCTGCGCAAGGACGCGAACCCGAGGCCAGAGTGCTCGTCGTCGACGACGAGCCGATGATCGTCGAGTTGCTGTCCGTGAGCCTGCGGTATCAGGGCTTCGAGGTCGCCAGCGCCGCCAGCGGGACCGAAGGGCTGGACCGGGCCAAGACCTTCCGGCCCGACGCCATGATCATCGACGTGATGATGCCCGGCATGGACGGATTCGGGCTGCTGCGGCGGCTGCGGGCCGACGGGATCGACGCGCCCGTGCTGTTCCTGACCGCCCGCGACGACGTGGACGACAAGATCACCGGGCTGACACTCGGAGCCGACGACTACGTCACCAAACCGTTCAGCCTCGAGGAAGTGGTGGCCCGGCTGCGGGTGATCCTGCGCCGCGCCGGACGGTCCGCGCCGGAGACCAAGTCGTCGCGGCTGCGGTTCGCCGATATCGAGCTCGACGACGACACGCATGAGGTGTGGAAGGCGGGCGAACCGGTCGCCCTGTCGCCCACCGAGTTCACGCTGCTGCGGTACTTCCTGGTCAACGCGGGCACCGTGCTCAGCAAACCGCGGATCCTGGACCACGTGTGGCGCTACGACTTCGGCGGCGAGGTCGGCGTGGTCGAGACCTACGTGTCGTACCTGCGCAAGAAGGTCGACACCGGGCCCGATCGGCTCATCCACACGCTGCGCGGGGTCGGATACGTGATGCGGGAGCCGCGCGGTCGCACGGCGGCACAGTGAACGCGGCCGAGGCGGCTCGCGGACTGCGCGGCACGATCGCCGACCGGCTCGCCGCGGTGCCGCTGCGCACCACCCTGGTGCTGGCGCTGGTGTCGCTGGTCGGGTTCGGGCTGCTGGTCTCGGGGATCGCGGTCACCTCGCTCATGCGGAACGTGCTGGTCGAGCGCATCGACCGGCAGCTGTCCGACGCCGCCCACAGCTGGGC
Organism: Nocardia sp. NPDC056611; assembly: GCF_042792755.1. NCBI lineage: Bacteria > Bacillati > Actinomycetota > Actinomycetes > Mycobacteriales > Nocardiaceae > Nocardia > Nocardia sp. NPDC056611. The sequence goes on along the minus strand of NZ_JBHTVV010000007.1, from coordinate 130,066 downwards.
CGCGCCCGGCGCGCAACGACCCGAACCGCTGCCCACCGTGCGCGGGCGGGAACGGCCACCACACCTGTACTGGGTGCAGGTGCGTGACGCGGCCGGGCAGTCGACCCTGACCCTGACCGCCGGGGTGCAGGAACCGGACGTGCCCGCCGACCTGGGCAGCAAGCCGCGCACAGTCGGCTCCATCGGGGCCTCGGGTGAGGAATGGCGGGTGCTGCGGACCGTCAACGATCAGGGCACCAGCACCATCGCGCTGCGCATGGACGAGACGAACTCGCTGCTGGACAAGCTGATCGTGCTGCAACTGGTGATCGGCGCGCTGGTGCTGGCGGCGCTGGCCGCGGTGGCGCGCATGGTGATCCGGCGCAGTCTGCGGCCGTTGCGGGAAGTCGAGGGCACGGCCGCCGCCATCGCGGGCGGTGACCTGCATCGGCGAGTTCCGGTGCGCGGCACCGATACCGAGGTCGATCACCTCTCGCAGTCCCTGAACACCATGCTGACCCAGATCCAGCAGGCCTTCGCCGCCACCGAGGCGTCGGAGGAGGCGGCCCGGCGTTCCGAGGCCAAGATGCGGCAGTTCGTCGCCGACGCCAGCCACGAACTGCGCACCCCGCTCACCACCATCAAAGGCTTCTCCGAGCTGTACCGGCAGGGCGCGATCACCGAGCCCGACCTGCTCATGGACCGCATCGAACGCGAATCCAACCGGATGGGGCTGCTGGTCGAGGACCTGCTCATGCTGGCCCGGCTGGACGCGCAGCGGCCCGTCGAACGGCGGTCGGTGGATCTGCTCATGCTGGCCAGCGATGCCGTGCACGGGGCCCGCGCCCTGGCGGCGGCGCAGCATCCGGAAGGACCGGAACGCAAGATCGATCTCGAAATCCGGCCCGGCCCCGGCACTCTGGAGATCCTCGGCGACGAGACGCGGCTGCGGCAGGTGCTCGCCAACCTGATCAACAACGCGCTGGTGCACACGCCGCCGGACGCGGAGGTGGCCGTGCGGCTCACACCCGCCGCGAGCGAGGTGCTGATCGAGGTGGCCGACACCGGGCCGGGATTGGCAGCCGAACAGGCCGAGCGGGTGTTCGAACGGTTCTATCGCACCGATGTGTCGCGCAGCCGGGTCAGTGGCGGGACGGGGCTGGGACTGTCGATCGTGCAGGCGCTGGTCGCGGCGCACGGGGGAGCGGTGTCGGTGACGAGCGTGCCGGGGGAGGGCACGACGTTCACCGTGCGGCTGCCGCGCGCGGAGTCGTGAACCGGGCTGCGAGTTGTCAGCCCTGCGGAGGAGCCGAAGGCTGGCGGGCGGTGAGCCGCGGGCAGTGGCTTCACGCGGCGTGGCTAACCGGCGGGTGCGCGCTGTGGGCGCGCACCCGGTCGGGTCACTCCGGGACGTTCGCGCCGTAGCCGAGGTCGCGCAGGGCCTGCTTGATCCTGGTCTGGGCCTCGTCCAGGGATTCGGCGCTGGGCTTCGGGTCGGCGCCGGAGATGTCGAAGTTGCCCATCGAGAAGGCCGGGAACACGTGCACGTGCAGGTGCGGCACCTCGAGGCCGGCGATGAGCAGGCCCGCACGCGGGGCGTCCCACGCGGTGCGCACGGCCTGGCCGATCTTCTGGGCGACACCGGTCAGCCGGGCCATGGTGCCCGGATCGACGTCCTGCCACTGGTCGATCTCCTTGCGCGGCACCACCAGGGTGTGCCCCTGCGTCACCGGGGCGATCGTGAGGAAGCCGACGAATTCGTCGTCCTCCCAGACGAATCGGCCGGGCAGCTGACCGTCGATGATTGCGGAGAAAACAGAAGCCATGAGCTGAGTCTATTGGCCCCTCCGCTCCGCTACGGGGCCGGTTCGGGGCGCTGGAGGTCTCGTTCGGAACCAGACGCGCCCCGGACACCGGGCCGGGCCTCGAACGCATGCCGGACCGCCACCCGGCTCGAAACCCCAGCCCTCTAAGCTGTTCGCCGTGCGCGTACTCGTCATCGGTTCCGGAGCCCGTGAACATGCCCTCGTCCTGGCACTGCGCAAGGACCCGGCGGTGACCGCGGTCTACGCGGCGCCCGGCAATGCCGGCATCGCCCAGCATGCCGAGGTGCGGGCCGTCGACGCCTCCTCCGGCGACGAGGTGGTGGCGCTGGCGCAGGAGCTGGCCGCCGACCTCGTGGTGGTCGGGCCCGAGGTGCCGCTGGTGCTCGGCGTGGCCGACGCGGTGCGCGCGGCCGGGATCCCGGTGTTCGGCCCGTCGGCCGCCGCCGCGCGGATCGAAGGTTCGAAGGCGTTCGCCAAGGACGTGATGAACGCGGCCGGAGTGCGGACCGCGCACAGCGAGATCGTGGATCACCCGGGCGAATTGGACGCCGCGCTGGACCGTTTCGGCCCGACCTGGGTGGTCAAGGACGACGGGCTGGCCGCGGGCAAGGGCGTCGTGGTGACCCCGGACCGGTCGGTCGCCCGCGAGCACGGGGCCGAACTGCTCGAGCAGGGCCACCCGGTGCTGCTGGAGTCGTTCCTCGACGGCCCCGAGGTGTCGCTGTTCTGCCTGGTCGACGGCGAGACCGTGGTGCCGCTGCTGCCCGCCCAGGACCACAAGCGGGTCGGCGACGGCGACACCGGCCCCAACACCGGCGGCATGGGCGCCTACACGCCGCTGCCGTGGCTGCCCGAGGCGACCCTGCAGGCCATCGTCGGCGACGTGGTCAAGCCCGTCGCCGCCGAGATGGTGAAGCGCGGAGTGCCGTTCAGCGGCCTGCTCTACGCCGGCCTCGCCATCGGCCAGAACGGCCCGGCCGTGGTCGAATTCAACTGCCGCTTCGGCGATCCCGAGACCCAGGCCGTGCTCGCCATGCTGGACAGCCCCCTCGGCGAACTCCTGCACGCCACCGCCACCGGCACCCTCGACCAGGTCGCCGCACCGCGCTGGAAGGACGGCGCGGCCGTCACCGTGGTGCTGGCCGCCGAGAACTACCCGGCCCGCCCGCGCAGCGGCGACGTCATCACCGGCGCCGAATCCACCGGCACCGGAGTCGAATCCGAAGTGCTGCACGCCGGCACCGCGCAGCGTGAGGACGGTGCGCTGGTCTCCGCCGGCGGCCGCGTGCTCGCCATCGTCGGCCAGGGCGCCGACCTGGTCGAGGCCCGCAAGAACGCCTACGATCGCCTCGCCGGCATCAAGCTGCCGGGCGGCCACTTCCGCACCGATATCGCGCTGGCCGCCACCGAGGGCCGCATCACGGTGCCGGCCGCGAACTGAATCCCGCTCGCCGCGGCCGACCCCGATGCCGCGACCGACGAAAGATCGCCCGCCCGAACCTGGTTCGGGCGGGCGATCTCGTATTCGGCCGGGGCCCAGCCATATTCCGCGCCCCCGGCCCGGATCAGCCGAGGACGATGCCGCGTTGGGCGAGCCAGGCCTGGGGGTCGACGTGCTGGCCGTTGATGACGATCTCGAAATGCAGGTGGGGGCCGGTGGAGTCGCCGCGGTTGCCGATGCGGGCGATCTGCATGCCCGCCGGGACGCGTTCGCCGACGGAGACCGAGAAGTCGTACATGTGGCCGTAGACCGAGATGGCGCCGTCGTCGTGGCGGATGCGCACCCAGAGGCCGAAGCCCTGGGCCGGGCCCGCGTCGATGACCGTGCCCGCGGCGACCGCGTAGATCGGTGAACCCAGCGGGGCGGCGATGTCGATGCCCGCGTGGAAAGTGCCCCAGCGCGCGCCGAATCCGGAGGTGAACAGGCCCTTCGCGGGCAACGCGAAACCGCCGACACCCGGGAGCACGAATCCTGGCGGCAGCGTCGCGTCGGGAGACGGGGTCAGCCACGGCTGCGGCTGCCCGGCCACGGCGGCTGCCGCCTCGGCCTTGGCGCGTTCCAGCGTTGCCGCCGCGGCAGCCGAGACCACGGCCTGCTCACGCAGGTGTTCACCGTTGTTGATGGCGTCCAGATACCGCTTCGACGATTCCCGCGTGGCCTGGATCTGCAGCGGATACCGCACCGGAATGCGCACCGCCGCACCGGGACTCACCGCGGCGTCGGTGGGGATCAACCCGAGCGCCCCATCCGCGCTCGCGAACACGAGTACCGCCGTCATCCCGCCGATCAGCACCCGATGCTGAATACTCCACGCCCGCACCACAGGCCACTGCCGCCGCGCCTCCGCCCGCCCCCGCCGCACCCATGCGACGGCTTCGGCCCACGAGCGCGGCCGCCGTGACCACGATTCGACGGCTCGCGCCCGCACGATCGGCGCGTTCGCCCGCAGATAGGCGATCACCCGCCCGACGAGCTGGACCACCCACAGCCCGGCTCGCTGCGAAGCCGCTCGGATCCGCGACGGTCTTTCGACGTTCGGCAGTGAGCGCAGCCCGGGTGTGTAGGTCTCGGTGGCCCGGCGCTGACGACGCAGATCGGTGTCCGCGTTCTGCCGCTCGCCGTCTTCGTCGGTGCCGGGTCGAAGGTCGGAGGGGGCCTCGGTGTCCGGCCGCGGCGCATCCGGGGTGGCTTCGGCGGACGAGTCTCCGCGTCGGAGCCTCCGGAGCATCGCGGTCCCGGCTCGTCGCGGTCGACGGCCGTCGTGCGGCGTGGAGGCGTCCGGGGCGGGGGAGGCGGGTGGGTGTGGGTCGGTGGCCCGGGTGTTCCCGGCGGTTGCTGGTCCCCCCTGCACAGCGGCCTCCTCAGGCATTCGCACGACCGTTCCCGGACAGTCGGGGGAGCGGGTGCTCTACCGTCTGTCGGGTGCGTATCGAATCTCGCCGGTCGACCATTCCACCTTTTTACGTGATGGACGTCTGGAAAGCAGCAGCTGAACGGGCTCGGACCCACGGCGACGTGCTGGTGCTGGCCGCGGGGCAGCCTTCCACGCCCGCTCCGGCGGCGGTTTTGCGGGCCACCAAACAGGCCATGGATTCCGAATTGCTGGGTTATACCGAGACATTCGGGGTTCTGGCGTTGCGGGAGGCCATCGCCGCGCACCATCGGAGCACCTACGGGGTGCGGGTGGAGGCGGACGATGTCGTGGTCACGACCGGGTCGTCCGGCGCGTTCACGCTGCTGTTCCTGGCCGCGTTCGACGCCGGGGACACCGTGGTGGTGGCGCGGCCCGGGTATCCGGCCTACCGGAACACGCTGACCGCGCTGGGCTGTGACGTGGTGGAGCTGGACTGCGGTCCGGAGACGCGGTTCCAGCCGACCGTGGCCATGCTGGAGGCGCTGCCCGAACCGCCCGCGGGGTTGATCGTGGCCAGCCCGGCCAATCCGACCGGCACCATGATCGCGCCGGAGGAGCTGGCGGCGCTGGCCCGCTGGTGCGACGAGCACGGGACGCTGCTCATCTCGGACGAGATCTATCACGGCATCGTCTACGACGACACCGAACCGACCTCGTCCGCGTGGGAGACCTCGCGTGAGTCCGTCGTGATCGGCTCGGTGTCGAAGTACTTCTCCATGACGGGGTGGCGGCTGGGCTGGATGCTGGTGCCGCAGTCGCTGCGTCCGGCGCTGCAACGGCTCGCCTCGAACATGACCGTGTGCCCTCCAGCTATTTCTCAGTTTGCGGCGGTGCACGCGTTCGGTCCGGAAGCCAAAGCCGAACTGGACGGTCATGTGAAACGCTATGCGGCAAATCGCCAGCTGCTGCTGTCGGGCCTGCCGAAGCTCGGAATCACCGACCTCGCCCCCGCCGACGGCGCGTTCTACGTTTACGCGGATATCGCTCACCTGACCGATGATTCGATGCGCTGGTGCACCGAGGTACTCGACGCGACCGGCGTGGCACTCGCCCCCGGCATCGACTTCGACACCCGCCACGGCCATCACACCGTTCGCTTCTCGTTCGCCGGAGCCGCCGCCGACATCGAAGCGGCACTGGACCGGTTGGAACGGTATTTGGCCTGATCTGCCAAGAGGATTGAGCGCGGTGGGCAAAATGAACACAGCGCCGCTGATGACTGGCACGATTGCACCGTGACCACTGCGACGACTCCGAAAGGCGAACGGCGTCGCCATGCACTGGTTTGTGCCGCCGCCGAGCTACTGCTCGAGGGTGGCTTCGAGGCGGTCCGGCACCGCTCGGTGGCGACCCGGGCGGATCTGCCGCTCGCGTCCACCACCTACTACTTCGAATCGCTGGAGGATCTGATCGCGCGGGCGGTCGAATTCTCCGGCACCGCCGAACTCGAGGCCATGCGCCGCCGGGTCGGCGAGGTGACGCACCGCCGCCGCGGCGCGGAGGCGACGGTCGAACTGGTGCTGGACCTGTTGGTGGGCCCCGAGATTCAGGACGAGGACGCACGCGGCCAGTTGATCGCCCGCTACGAACGCTCGGTCGCCTCGGCCCGCCACCCCGAACTACGAGAGGTCCAGCTGCGACTACGCGCCCAGCTGGACGAACTGCTGACCGATGTCCTGCGTCGGTCCGACCGGGTGGTCCGCCCGGAACAGACCCGCCGTCTGGTGGCGGTAGTCGATGGGGCGGTGGTGACCGCGCTCGGTGAGTTCGACCCCCAACCCCGCCGCATGGCACGCGGGGCGCTCTTGGAGATCATCGACATCGTCGCCCCACCGGCTTAACCCGCAGCACACAGCCGGTAAACTGGCACAACGTGAGTCTTGTGCCGAACGTCCTCGCCACCCGTTACGCCAGCCCCGAGCTGGTTCACCTCTGGTCGCCCGAGAACAAGATCGTGCTCGAGCGGCGGCTGTGGCTCGAGGTTCTCCGGGCGCAGGCCGAGCTGGGGATCGATGTTCCGGCCGGTGTCGTCGAGGACTACGAGCGGGTCATCGATCAGGTCGATCTGAAGTCCATCGCAGAGCGCGAGCGGGTCACCCGCCACGACGTGAAGGCGCGGATCGAGGAGTTCAACGCGCTCGCCGGGCACGAGCACGTGCACAAGGGCATGACCTCCCGCGACCTCACCGAGAATGTGGAGCAGCTGCAGATCCGGCTGTCGCTGCAGCACGTGTACGGCCACGGCGTGGCCATCGCGGCGCGGCTGGCCGAGCGCGCGGCGCAGTACCAGACCCTGGTGATGGCGGGACGCTCGCACAACGTGGCCGCGCAGGCCACCACCCTCGGCAAGCGATTCGCTTCCGCCGCAGACGAATTGCTCATCGCGCTGACCCGGCTGCGGGAGCTCGTCGACCGCTACCCGTTGCGTGGCATCAAGGGCCCGATGGGTACCGCCCAGGACATGCTGGACCTGCTCGGCGGCGACGCGGCCAAGCTGGCGCAGCTGGAGCAGAAGGTGTCCAAGCACCTGGGCTTCGCGAACGTCTTCACCAGCGTCGGCCAGATCTACCCGCGCTCGCTGGACCACGACGTGATCTCCGCGCTGGTGCAGGTGGGCGCGGGCCCGTCCTCGTTCGCGCACACCATTCGGCTGATGGCGGGCCACGAGCTGGTCACCGAGGGCTTCCAGCCCGGCCAGGTCGGTTCCTCGGCCATGCCGCACAAGATGAACACCCGCTCCTGCGAGCGCGTCAACGGGCTGCAGGTGGTGCTGCGCGGCTACGGCTCGATGGCCGCCGAGCTGGCGGGCGCGCAGTGGAACGAGGGCGACGTGTTCTGCTCGGTGGTGCGCCGCGTCGCGCTGCCGGACGCCTTCTTCGCCATCGACGGCATGATGGAGACCTTCCTGACCGTGCTGGCCGAGTTCGGCGCCTACCCGGCCGTGGTGGACCGCGAGCTCAACCGCTACCTGCCGTTCCTGGCCACCACCCGCATCCTGATGGCGGCGGTGCGCGCGGGCGTGGGCCGCGAGACCGCGCACGAGGTCATCAAGGAGCACGCGGTGGCGGTGGCGCTGGCCATGCGTGAGCAGGGCCGCGAGCCCGATCTGCTGGACCGTCTGGCCGCCGACGATCGGATGCCGCTGGACCGGGCCGCCCTGGACGCGGCGCTGGCCGACCGGTCCGCCTTCATCGGCGCGGCCGAGGCGCAGACCGTCGAGGTGATCGCCCAGGTGCAGAAGCTGGTGGACGCCGACCCGGAGGCGGCCCGCTACACTCCGTCGCCGATCCTGTAGGGGTACAACGACTCTCGGATCTCGCCCCCGGCTCCTGAACGGAGCCGGGGGCGAACGAGTATGTGGCGAGTGTTGCGGGATCGGTTCGCCCGGCAGTCGATGGAGCCGCGGTGGCGGCCGGGCGGGGTGCGGTGTGGGATCGGTTCGCCCGGCGGTCGATGGAGCCGCGGTGGTGGACGGGAGTCGCGGTGGCGGATGGGCAGCGGGTGGCGCGAGCCTAAGCTGCGGGCATGAATCCTTACACGATCTTCGCCGATATCGTTGCCGGTCGGGCCCCGTCCTCGACGGTGTACGAGGACGAGGATTGCCTGGCGTTCATGGACATTCGGCCGGTGACGCCGGGGCATGTGCTGGTGATTCCCAAGGTGCCGGCGCGGAGTCTGGCGGAGCTGGATCCCGCGATGGGCGGCAAGCTGTTTCAGGTGGGGCAGCGGATCGCGGCGGGTCTGCGGGAGTCCGAGGTGGGCTGCGACGGCGTGAACTTCTTTCTGGCCGACGGGGTGACGGCGGGGCAGGAGGTGTTCCATGTGCATCTGCACGTGATTCCGCGCACTCCGGGGGATGGTTTCGGGTTGCGGGCGCGCCCGACTTCCCCGGCGCGTGCGGACCTCGATTATCTGGCGGGATCTATCAAGGGGGCATTGGCCCGAATTGCCCTGAATTCATAGCTGCCGTGCATTACCATATCCGAACCGTCTGGTTTGCCAAGGACACGCCGTAACCGCATTCCCCGGCGTCACGCGAGTTTCTCGAGTTACGTTGGATTGCGATTGTGGTGGGCTGATGGAGGTGGGGAATGCGCAGAAGAGCCGTTGCCGCAGCTGTTTTGGCAATTGCCGCAGGGTTGCTTTATCCGGCGGCCGCGCCACCGACCATCGCCCGCGCCGCCGAGGTGGTCCGGGTCGACCAGTTGAGCCCCACCCGTTCGGCGCTGTTCATCGACTCCGTGGCAATGGGCCGCACGATCCAGGTGCAGGTGCTGCATCCGGTCGGCGGCGGCGAGCGTCCCACCTACTACCTCCTCGACGGTCTCGATCCCGGCGCCGTCCAGAGCACCTGGACCAATGCCACCGACGCGGAGCCGTTCTTCCAGGGCAAGAACGTGAACGTGGTGCTGCCGATGGGCGGCCAGGCCAGCTACTACACCGACTGGGTGTCCGACGATCCGCGCTTCGGCCGCTACCGGTGGGAAACCTTTCTGACACAGGAACTTCCGCCGATCATCGACGGGTATTTCGCCGGTAACGGCGTGAATGCCATCGGCGGCCTGTCCATGGGCGGGATCGCGGCGTTCGTGCTGGCGGTGCGCCATCCGGAGATGTACCGGGCGGTGGCGGGCTACAGCGCCTGCCCGGACACCACCATCGCGCAGGGCGCCATGATGTTCTCGGTGGCCAATCGCGGCGGGAATCCGCTGAACATGTGGGGCGTGCCGGGCGGTCCGGCCTGGGCCGACCACAATCCGGCGGTGCTGACCGAGGCGTTGCGCGGCAAGACCATCTTCCTGTCCACCGGCACCGGCCTGCCCGGTCCGCACGAGCTGGAGATCAAGCCGCAGTTGCCGGAGAACATCTTCTTCGGCGGTCCCATCGAATTCGGGGTGGACGCCTGCGTCACCGCGTTCGAACAGCGGTTGCGTTCGTCGAACATTCCGGCGCGGGTGGAACATTCACCGGTGGGCACGCATTCGTGGTCGTACTGGCAGGACACGCTGCACAATTCCTGGCCGACCATCAGCGGGGCGATAGGGGCCTGAACAGGGTCGCCGGCCGGGCTCGAACGGCGTTGAGCCCGGCTCGCTTCGAGCCGGGCTCGGTCGAATCAGGCTCCGGGCCGGTTGAATTCGCCGTCCTTGGCACCGGCGACGAAGGCCTCCCACTCGCCGGGAGTGAAGACCAGCACCGGGCCGTCCGGATTCCGGGAATCCCGTAATCCGATGTTTCCACTGGCCAGGAAGGCGATTTCGACGCCGTCGGCGCTGTCGTCCCCGCGCCGCCACACCGCGTCGGCTTCGATCACGCGGTTCTTCGCTTCCACTATCGCCTCCCCTGTGCGCAGACCAGCAGGACTGGTCGGTGATGTAGATCGCACTCATCATGCCAGTGTTTGTGAAGGGTTCGGATCGGATATTCCATCTTCTGTCAGCGGAAGGAGGTATGTGGTGCGCACGCCATGGTCCCCGCAACGCGCAGCCCCGGTCTCCGACAGCTGTGCGGTGGTTCCCGAGCGGTTCTCGGTGGAATTGGCCCACAGCATCCTGCGGATCCACCGAAGTTGCCCCACCGATCAATGCGCTCGCCGGAAGGCGGCCGTTTTCTACCTGTACGAGCAGCGTCTGACGGCCCTGCCGAGGCAGCGCCGCGCCCGTTGACCCCCACCGCGGGGTTCCCCACTAAGTTGGTCCCATGGCTTTGGACAGTGGGAGCACGACGTCAGTCAGCGGCGCGGTGGTGGCGCCGATCGCCAAGCGGGTGCCGACGGAGCGCGTGCACCACGGGGACGTCGTCGTCGAAGAGTACGAGTGGCTGCGGGACAAGGAGAATCCCGAGGTCATCGCGTATCTGGAGGCGGAGAACGCCTACACCGAGGCGCAGACCGCGAAGCTGGGCCCGCTCCGGGCGAAGATCTTCGAGGAGATCAAGGGGCGGACCCAGGAGACCGACCTGTCGCTGCCCACCCGCATGGGCGACTACTGGTACTACTCGCGCACCTTCGAGGGCAAGCAGCACGGTGTGCACTGCCGCTGCCCGATCGCCGACCCGGACGACTGGACCCCGCCCAAGCTGGAGGCCGACGTCGAGATCCCGGGCGAGGAGATCGTGCTCGACTCCAACGAGCTGGCCGAGGGCCACGACTTCTTCGCGCTCGGCGCGTACTCGCTGAGCCACGCCGGTGACATGCTCGCCTACTCGGCCGACACGCTCGGCAACGAGCGGTACACGCTGCGCATCAAGAACCTGCGCACCGGTGAACTGCTGGCCGACGAGATCCCGAACATCGCGCCCGGCGCGACCTGGTCGCTGGACGGCACCCACGTCTTCTATCAGACCCTCGACGACTCCTGGCGGCCCGGCAGCGTGTGGCGGCACCGGCTGGGCGCCGAGCAGTCCGCGGACGTCCGGGTCTTCCACGAGCCGGACGAGAGCTTCTGGGTCAGCATCGGCGCCACCCGCTCGGAGCAGTTCCTGGTCATCATGACCGGTTCCAAGATCACCACCGAGAATTGGATCCTGGAGGCGGACAACCCCGAGGGCGAGTTCCGGGTACTCATCCCGCGCCGGGAGGGCGTGGAGTACTCGGCCGAGCACGCCGTCATCGGCGGCGAGGACAAGCTGCTCATCCTGCACAACGATGTGGTGGACGGCGTGAAGGCCGTCAACTTCGTGCTGGCCGAGGCCCCGCTGGCCGAGCCCGCCGCCATGAAGATCCTGATCCCGCACCGCGACGACGTACGGCTCGAGGACATCGACGCCTTCGCCGACAAGCTGGTGCTGAGCTACCGCCGCGAGGCGCTGCCCCGGGTCGCGGTGTGGCCGCTGACCGCCGACGGCTACGGCGAGCTGAAGGACATCGACTTCGACCTGGCCCTGTTCTCGGCCGGGCTGAGCGCGAACCCGGAGTGGGAGCAGCCCATGCTGCGCATCGGGCTCACCTCCTTCATCACCCCGACCCAGGTGTTCGACTACGTGCCCGAGACCGGTGAACTGCTGCTGCGCAAGGAGCAGGTGGTGCTCGGCGGCTACGACGCCGACGAGTATGTGCAGCAACGGGATTGGGCGGTGGCCGCGGACGGCACCCGGGTGCCGATCTCGCTGGTGATGCGCCGTGAGACCGCGGCCGCGATGGGCGGGGACGCGGTGGCGGAGCCGAAGCCGTTGCTGCTCTACGGGTACGGCTCCTACGAGGCCGCCATCGACCCGTACTTCTCGGTGGCGCGGCTGTCGCTGCTGGACCGCGGCATGGTGTTCGCGGTGGCGCACGTGCGCGGCGGCGGTGAGATGGGCCGGCTCTGGTACGAGCACGGCAAGACCCTCACCAAGAAGAACACCTTCACCGACTTCGTCTCCGTCGCACGGCATCTGGTGGATTCCGGGGTGACCGCGCCGGACCGCATGGTGGCCGACGGCGGCAGCGCGGGCGGCCTGCTCATGGGCGCGGTGGCGAACCTCGCCCCGGAACTGTTCGCGGGCATCCTGTCCAACGTGCCGTTCGTGGACCCGCTGACCTCCATCCTCGATCCCTCCCTGCCGCTCACCGTCACCGAGTGGGACGAGTGGGGAAACCCGTTGGAGGACAAGGAAGTCTACGAGTACATGAAGTCCTACTCGCCGTACGAGAACGTCACGGCCCAGGACTACCCGGCGATCCTCGCCATCACCGGCCTCAACGACACCCGCGTGCTCTACGTCGAGCCCGCCAAGTGGGTGGCAAAACTTCGCGCCACCAAGACCGGCGACTCGCAGCTGCTGCTCAAGACCGAGATGAGCGCCGGCCACGGCGGTGTGAGCGGCCGCTACGAGAAGTGGAAGGAAGTCGCCTTCGAGTTCGCGTGGGTGCTCGACACCGCCGGGGCGGCGGACAACTAGCCACACTCGACGGCGGCCGAATCCTCGGCCGCCGTCACTTCTTCCCGGCCTTCTTCTTGGTCTTGGACTTACGCGCCGCGTGTTTGTGCTTGCCGGTGGCGGTCTTGGTCTTCGCGCCGGTGGCCGGCTCGCCATCGGTCTTCGCGTGCCCGCCGAGCTCGGCCTTGATCTTCGCCTGGAGCTCCGCGGTGGGCACCGCCGCGTCGGCGTTGTGGGTGAAGCCGCCCGCGTCCTCGCGGGTGAGCGAGGTCGTCAGCGGGTGCTTGTCGAGCACCTTCATGCCGCGCGCCAGGTCGTCGAGCAGCAGATCGGCCATGTCGTGGGTGAATCCGTGCCGCAGCACGGCCCGCATGATGGTCTCGTCGGCACGGTCGGCGGGCAGCGGGTAGGCCGCGATCAGCCAGCCGCGGGTGCGCAGCCGGTCGGACAGGTCGTAGAGGCTGAGCTTCGACGCCCCCGACGTCTTCCAGGAGACCGCTGTGATGCCGTGCCGGGGGTCGGAGTCGTGGATGAGTTCGAACGGCCCGGTCTCGGTGAGCCCCTCGGCCAGATGCTGTCCGGCGCTGTAGATCGCGGTCTGCACATTGCGGTAGCCGGTGCGGCCGAGCCGGATGAAGTCGTAGTACTGGGTGACGGCCTGCCCGCCGGGCCGGGAGAAGTTCAGATTGAAGGTGGGCATATTGCCGCCCAGATAGTCGACGTTGAAGATGAGTTCGTCGGGCAGGTCCTCCTTGGTGCGCCAGATGGCCCAGCCCGCGCCCAGCGGGGCGAGGCCGGTCTTGTGGCCGGAGGCGTTGATGGACTTGACCCGGGGCAGCCGGAAGTCCCAGCGGATCTCGGGCGCGCAGAAGGGGGCGAGGAAGCCGCCGCTGGCCGCGTCGACGTGGATCGGGATGTCGAGTCCGGTCCGGTCCTGGAGTTCGTCGAGGGCCCGGCTGACGCCCTCGACGTCCTCGAACAGGCCGGTGAAGGTCTGGCCGAAGGTCGGCACCACCATGATGGTGTTCTCGTCGCAGTACGCGGCGATGTCGTCGGGGTGCATGGTGTAGCGGTCGCCGCGCAGCGGAATCTGGCGGATCTCCACGTCGAAGTAGCGGGCGAACTTCTCCCAGCACACCTGCACCGGTCCGCACACGAAGTTGGGGATGCCGCGCCCGCCGCGCTTGCGCCAGCGGAATTTCGCGGCCAGTCCGCCCAGCATGGCCGCCTCGCTGGAGCCGGTGGTGGAGGTGCCGAGAGTGCCCAGGGCGTCGGGCGAGTTCCACAGGTCGGCGAGCATGTGCACGCAGCGCTGCTCGAGCTCGGCGGTCTGCGGGTACTCGTCCTTGTCGACGATGTTCTTGTCGAGGCACTCGTTCATCAGCCGCCGGGCCTCGTCGTCGACCCAGGTGGTGCAGAAGGTGGCCAGGTTCATCCGGGAGACGCCGTCGAGCAGCAGTTCGTCGTGCACGATCTGGTAAGCGACCTGCGGGAAGATCTCGTGTTCGGGAAAGCCCCCGTGCGGTGCGCCGCGCTTGATACCGGGCATCGCGAAAACGTCGTCGGGTTCCAGAATGCCGGTCATGAGGCTCCGATCTCGCGCACACCACGGTTTGCCACATCGATGGTAGCCAGATCGTCTCATCGAAACTGGTTCTGCAACCTACCGTTTCGTAATCGGGAGATAGTTGCTGAACGGTTACTATTCAGCCTTGCGGCGGCGATCGGGTTCGGTGTTCGGCCTGGAAGGGGCCAGTGATGACCGGCACGGTGACCGAGGGGGCGACGGCCACCAAGTATGTACGTGGCGATCGTCATCATCACCATCTACTGGGTGGCGGTGTTCGTGTCCTCGTAGGGCGCCGGCATGAAGACTGGGTGACACGGTCGATTCCGACGACCACCACTGACCACGGGAGGATGCCCATGACCGGTACCGTTGAAACCGAGGATGATTCGGCCACGGCCGCCCTGCGCGCGGCGGTGAGGGAACTCATGCCGCGGGCGAAAAGCGATCTCGCCCAGCTCGTCTCGTTCAAGTCGGTGTACGACGCCCGGCAGTTCCCGATCGAGGAATGCGAGAAGACCGCGAAGTGGGTGGCCGACGCCTTCAGGGCGGAGGGCCTCACCGATGTCGGACTGTACGAGACGCCCGACGGCAGCAAGGCCGTGGTCGCGCGCAGCGAGACCCCCGCGGGCGCGCCGACCATCCTGCTGTACTGCCACTACGACGTGCAGCCGCCGCTCGACGACGCCGCCTGGCAGACCCCGGTCTGGCAGCTCACCGAGAAGAACGGCCGCTGGTACGGGCGCGGCGCCGCCGACTGCAAGGGCAATATCGTCATGCACCTGACCGCGCTGCGGGCGCTGCGCAAGGTGTACGGCGACGACTTCCCGGTCGGGCTGGTGCTGGTGTCGGAGGGCTCCGAGGAGCAGGGCACCGGCGGCCTGGAGGAGTTCGTGCCCGGCAATGCCGACCTGCTGCGCGCCGACACCCTGCTGATCTGCGACTGCGGCAACTTCGCGGTCGGCGTGCCCACCTTCACCCAGACCCTGCGTGGCAATGTGAACGTGGTCGTCACCGTCGAAACACTGTCCAGCCCCATGCATTCCGGTATGTTCGGCGGCCCCGCGCCGGACGCGCTCGCGGCCATGATCCACCTGCTGGGCACGCTGCGCGACGCGGAGGGCAACACCACCGTCGACGGCCTGCGCAACGACCAGGTGTGGGAGGGTCACGACTACCCGGAGGCCCAATTCCGTTCCGACGCGGGCGTTCTCGACGGCGTCGGCCTGGTGGGCGGCGGCAAGGTGGCCGACATGCTGTGGGCGCGACCGGCTCTGACCGTGCTCGGCATGGACGTCCCGGCCGTGGTCGGCTCCTCGGCGGCCATCCAGCCGAAGACCCGGGCGCGCCTGAACCTGCGCATCCCGCCGGGCACCAAGCCGGACGAGGCGCTGAAAGCCCTGACCGCGCACCTGAAGTCGCACGCGCCGTGGCACGCGAAGGTGACCGTGGAGACCGAGGCCACCGGTTCGCCGTTCGTCGGCAGCGCCGACGGCCCGGCGCGGCAGGCCATGTCGTCGGCCATGGAGGCCGCCTACGGGCGGCCCGCGACCACCGAAGGGCAGGGCGGTTCGATCCCGCTGTGCACTGTCTTCGCCGACACCTATCCGGAGGCCGAGATCATGCTCATGGGGGTCGAGGAACCCAAGTGCCTGATCCACGCGCCGAACGAGAGCGTCGATCCGACGGAGATCGAGAACATGGCCCTCGCCGAGGCGCTTTTCCTGGCTTCCTACCGTTAGATCAGGTCAGCGGTATTTTTTTCGCGTTCTGCCGTGGGCGTGCCGGAGTCGGTGAACACTTGACTGGTCATATCGGTCAGAGAAGGGAAGGTTCGCCGACTCGAGGGAGCCAGCATGAAGCACGGCAGAACCCCGGCCACCGCGGCCGCGTTCCTCACCACCGTCACACTCTCATCGCTGTTCATCACCTCCGGCACCACCACGGCCGCCCCGGAAGACGTCACCGTCACCGCGAGCCTGGCCGACAGAACCGCCTCGATCGCACTCGACAACGGCAGCTTCGCCGTCGAGAACGGCAATCTCGTCATCCGCGAGCCGGGCGGGCAGGTCGTCCGCACCCTGGCGCTGTACTACAAGGTCGACGACCTCCGGTACCCGATCCGGGCACTGGTCTCCGACCAGTCGGTCGAGCTGACCCCGGAATCCGATCCCGGCCAGGCCATCCTCGATCCCGGCCCCGGCACCCTGCCGATGCCCGACACCCAGCAGCAGCAACAGGACAGGTTCGACACCACCGTCGCGCAGGGCGCGGCCATCGGCGCGCTCGCCGGCGGCATTCCGGGAGCGGGGGCGGGTTGTGTCCTCGGCGCGGGACCGGGCGCGGGCGTCGGAGCCATCGCGGGCGGTGTGCTCGGGTTCATCGCGGGCATCATCGCGGCCGCGCTGCTGGCGCCGATCATGGTCTCCGGCGAGATGGCGCTGGCGCCCGGATTCGCGGCGGCCGGTGCGGCGCTCGGCGTCGCGGGCGGTGCGATCACCGGCACCATCGGCGGCTGCACCCTGGGCGCGGCCATCATCGGCGGCGCGAGCGCCCTGGTCGGTGCTCTGGTGGGCGCCGGGGTCGGGGCGGCGGTCGCGCAGTTCACCACGAATCCGCCTCCGCCGCAGTAGTTTCCACGAACTCGCGCCGCCGGGCGGTGGCCGCTCCCGCCCGGTGGCGCGGAATCAGAATTCGGCGTTGTCCTCGGGTTCCACGACCCGGAATTCGGTATTGGCCGGACCCATTTCGGCCAGTCGACCGAAATAGATCCCCTGTGCCGCGGGCTCGATGATCCCGTAGTGGATGGGGAAGGCGATGCGGGGATTAACCGCCCGCAGGTAATCGACGGCCTCGCTGATACGCATCCACGGTGCGACGGCGGGAATGGCGAGAACCCCGACCGGTGTCGGCGGAACCCACAGTGAATCACCGGGATGGACGAGTTGGGACGGATCTTCCGCGGTGCCGAGTTGGAAGACAGTGTTGTCTATTACCGGGATCTCGGGGTGGATGACCGCGTGCCGGCCACCGCCGCCGGTAATTTGGACGTCACCGACTTTTAGAACATTTCCGGCATGGACCGCCTCCCAGGGCTCACCCCGCTGCAGCGCGGTCTGCGGGTCGGACAACAGCCTGGCCTGCGGATTCGCCTCGATCAGAGCCCCGATCCGGTTCGAGTCGATGTGGTCGGGGTGCTGATGGGTGACCGCGATCGCGTCCAATCCGGTGATGCCCTCGAATCCGTGCGAGAAATTGCCCGGATCGAATAGGATCTTCGCGCCGTGCAGTTCCACCAGAATGCAGGAATGTCCGAAATGGGCTATGCGCATGGGACAACGGTAGCCCCGCACCGGCCTGGCACGCTCCGTCAGTCGCCCCGGGTCGCGGCGGACCCCGCTGTGGCGCAGGCCACGGACGGGCTGTGGCGCAGGCCACGGACGGTCGGCCCCGGCGCGGCCCGCGCCGCCCAGGCCAACTACGCTGATCAGCGATACCCCCCCGCTCGGCCTGGCATGCATGGACCGAGCGCCGCCCCACCAGCTGAGGAGCAACGCGTGGCACGTGTCGTGGTCGAGGTGATGCCGAAGGCCGAGATCCTGGATCCGCAGGGACAGGCCATCGTCGGAGCGCTGGGGCGTCTCGGGCACCCCGGGATCTCGGATGTGCGGCAGGGCAAGCGATTCGAGCTGGACGTCGCCGACGACGTCAGCGACGCCGATCTCGAGCAGATCGCCGAAACGCTGCTGGCCAACGTCGTGATCGAGGACTGGAAGGTCGTCCGGCTGTGAGCGCCCGCATCGGTGTCATCACCTTCCCGGGCACGCTCGACGACGTCGACGCCGCCCGGGCCGTGAAACTGGCCGGATCCGAGCCCGTTTCGCTGTGGCACGCCGATGCCGACCTCAAGCAGGTCGACGCGGTCGTGGTCCCCGGCGGGTTCTCCTACGGCGACTACCTGCGCGCGGGCGCGATCGCCTCGATGGCCCCCGTCATGGGTGAGGTCATCAAGGCCGCCGAGCAGGGCATGCCGATCCTGGGCATCTGCAACGGCTTCCAGATCCTGTGCGAGGCGGGCCTGCTGCCGGGCGCGCTGACCCGCAACGAGGGCCTGCACTTCGTCTGCCGCGACCAGTGGCTGACCGTCGAGCAGACCGACACCGCCTGGACCACCCGCTACGAGCCGGGCGCCCAGATCCTCATCCCCGTCAAGAACGCCGAGGGCCGCTTCCAGGCGTCCGCCGAGGTGCTCGACGAGCTCGAGGGCGAGGGCCGCGTGGTCTTCCGCTACGCGGGCGGCAACCCCAACGGGTCGCAGCGCGACATCGCGGGCATCACCTCCGCGAACCGTCGCATCGTCGGCCTGATGCCGCACCCCGAGCACGCCACCGAGCCGCTCACCGGCCCCAGCGACGACGGCCTGGGCCTGTTCCTGTCCGTGCTGGACAGCCTGGTCTCCGCGTAACACGCGAGCACGACCGAACAACTAGATTCCGTCGAGGATCTCGAAGTCGATGCCGCCCGCCCTGGCCAGCCAGGTCGGGCGGATCGCTTGTCGGCCCTCGAATCCGAGCTCGCCCCACGGGGTTTCGACGACCGGACGGTCCGCGATCGCGGACTGGATCCGCCGCACGTCCAATGATCCGGCCAGCTCCGCCATGCCGCGCAGGGTGTGGACGGCCTCGTAACTGGTGTTGCTGAAGTTCGTCAGGGAGGGCGCGAAGCCCCCGTGTAGTCGGCGATAGCGGTCCAGCCGCTCCCGGTCGTGCGGGCCGTTCACGAAGAATCCGGACGGCACGAACAGATTGTGGTTGGCGCCGCCGCCCGCGGCCAGCAGCACGTTCTCGTCCACCGCCGGGCTCACCCGGACCTGCTGCGCGGTCCGGCCGGTGCGGGTGAACTGCACATTGAAGCGGGCCACGTCCGCGCCCACCAGCAGCACGATCACCCCGTCCGCCTGATCCAGCCGCGGATCGTCGAGGAAGTCCCGGAAATCGCGGGTGTTCATGGGCACGAACACCTCCAGCGGGATCAGGTCCGGATCCGTGAGCGCGGCCCGCACGGCCGCCGCCGTGCGCCGCGGCCACACGTAATCGTTGCCGATGATCGCCCAGCGGCGCGCGTCGCAGGAGCGGCGCAGCCAGTCCAGGGCGGGCAGGATCTGATGCCGGGGGTCCGCGCCGATCATGAACAGGCCCGCGGGAGCCGAAGCCGAGTTCAGGCCCTCGTGATCGGTGGCGAACAGATACGGCACCTGCCCCGCGGTCACCCGCTCCACCGCCCGCCGCACCGCCGAGGTGTGCCATCCCGTGACAGCCCGCACCAGGCCGGTGGACAGCAGCGCGGACACCTCCGCCGCCACCACGGGCGGTTCCCGGCCCCCGTCTATGTGGGTGACGCGCAATTCTCTTCCCAGAATTCCGGTACCGGAGTTGATTTCTTCCAACGCCAGAGAAATGGCGGCCTCACAGGAAGGCCCGAAGATACCGCCGGGACCCTGCTGCGGAACTATGTTGATGATCTCGAAGACGTTCTCGGGATTCCCGTCGAACGGGGACATCGGTTACCCTTCCCCTCGTTCAAGCGGTTTTTCTGACGGGCGGGAAATATGGCGACAATTCTAGGTGGATTTTCCACCTTGCATGGAGCCCTCCGGGCGGCCGAGCGGAGTTGGCTTCGTCACCTGGACGCCGCGCTGTGCGCGCGACGGCTGACCGCCGACCAGTGGTGCATGCTCACCAACCTCTCCGCCGACATCGGCATCACCATGAGTGAACTGGCGACGCGGGCCCAGCTGGCCCCGTCCTCGGCCACCCGGCACGCCGATCACCTGGCCGAGCGCGGACTCATCTTCCGGGTCGCCGCGGCCGACGACCGCCGCCGCATCCTCATCGGATTGAGCCGCCGCGGCGAGGAACTCGTCGCCGAGGTGCGCGCCGAGGAAGCCCGCGCCGAGGCCGACATGCGCCGCAGTCTCGGCAGTGACGACTACCTCGAACTGGTCCGCCTGCTCGGCCGGGTCGCCGAAGCCCCGCTCCCCGGGAACTGAACCGAGGTTCCTTAGTATCGGGGGATGCCTGTTGCCGAGACCACCGCGACCGCCGCCGGCCTGTGTGAATTCATCGATGCCTCCCCGTCGCCGTTCCACGTCTGCCGCACTGTCGCAGCGGAACTCGACGACCTCGGCTTCACCCGGCTCTCCGAATCGGCGCCCTGGCCCTCCAGCAGCGCGGGCCGCTACTACGTGGTGCGCGGCGGCTCGCTGGTCGCGTGGGCGGATGGCGGACCCGGCACGCCCACCGGCTTCCGCGCCGGGCAGGCCACGCCCTTCCGCGTGGTCGGCGCGCACACCGACAGCCCCAACCTGCGGGTGAAGCAGCACCCGGACCTGGCCGTCGCGGGCTGGCAGCTGGTCGGGCTGGAACCCTACGGCGGGGCCTGGCTCAACTCCTGGCTCGACCGCGATCTCGGCATCTCCGGGCGGCTCTCGGTACGCGATGGAAACATGGTGCGGGAGAAGCTGATTCGCATCGACGAGCCGCTCCTGCGGGTGCCGCAACTGGCCATCCACCTCTCCGACGACCGGCGCGGGGTACAGCTGGACCCGCAGCGGCACGTGAACGCGGTGTGGGGGATCGGCGGCGAACCGCGATCGTTCATGGCGTTCATCGCCGAACGGGCCGGCATCGAGGCGGACGCGGTGCTCGGCTGGGAGCTGATGACCCATGATCTGGTGCCGTCCAAGCTGATCGGCCGCGACCTGGATCTGGTGAGCGCGCCCCGGCTCGACAATCAGGGCACCTGCTACGCCGGCCTGCGCGCCTTCCTGGTCGCCATCGCCGAACCCGGCGCGGCGGTGCCGGTGCTGGCCATGTTCGACCACGAGGAGGTCGGCAGCCAATCCGACCGCGGCGCGCAATCGGACCTGCTGCCCACGGTGCTCGAACGCATCGTGCTCACCCGCGGCGGCGGCCGCGCCGAATACCTGGCGGCCCTGTCCGGTTCGATCTGCGCTTCGGGCGACATGGCGCACGCGACCCACCCCAACTACCCGGACCGGCACGAACCGGCCCACCGCATCGAGGTGAACGGGGGACCGGTGCTCAAGGTCAACCAGAACCTGCGCTACGCCACCGACGCCACCGGCGCGGGCGCCTTCGCGCTCGCCTGCGCGCAGGCCGACGTGCCGCTGCAGCGCTACGTGCACCGGGCCGACCTGCCCTGCGGCTCCACCATCGGGCCGATGACCGCGGCCCGCACCGGCATGCCCACGGTGGATGTCGGCGCGGCCCAGCTGGCCATGCACTCGGCGCGGGAAATGATGGGCGCGGCCGATGTGGCCGCGTACGCGGCGGCGCTCGCGGCGTTCCTGACGCCGGAAGCCGTGCGCTGATCGAGCTTCCGAAACGACGAAGGGCCGCCCGCGCGATCCGTACGGGCGGCCCTTCGTCGTTTCGGGGTGCTAGGCCTGCGACAGTTCGGCGTCGGCCGCCGCGGGCTTCGGGTGATACGTCAGTGCCGCCACCACGAACACGATCAGTGTGAACAGCACGTAGCTGTTGCCGACGATCTGCTGCCACCAGTTCCAGGTGAGCTCACGGTCGTGGTCGTGCGGGAGCAGCCACATCGGGCCGATCGCGAACATCACCACGGCCGCGCCGACCGCGCCCAGGAACCACGGATTGCGGCGGCCGCGGGAGATCGCGTCGGCGGCCACGATCAGCGCGGGCGCGATCCACACCCAGTGATGCGACCAGGAGACCGGCGAAACCAGCAGCACCGCCGCGGCATTCACCATCAGCGCGGCCACGTTCGAGCCCGCGTCCAGCAGTCGCTTCATCCACAGCGCGGCCAGGGCCACCGCGGCCACCGACAGCACCAGCCAGATCAGCGTGGACATCGAGGTCGAGTAGCCGAGCCGGAACACGAAGCCCTTGATCGACTGATTGCCCGCGTACCAGGGCGGCCCGATGCGGCCGGTATCGGCCAGGGTGTGGAACCAGTACTCCGGCGAATCGTGCGGGAACAGCACGAAACCGACCGCCACCGCGCCGATGGCGGACACGATGAGCGTGATCGCGCCCTTCCAGTCCTTGCGCAGCAGGAAGTAGAGGAGATAGCCGCCGGGGGTCAGCTTCACCGACACCGCGATGCCGATCAGCATGCCGCGCGGCCAGAAGGTCTTGCGCGCCAGGCAGTCCAGCGCCACCGCGGCCATCAGCACCAGGTTGATCTGGCCGAACCCGTAGGTCTGGCGGATCGGTTCCAGCAGTTGCAGCAGCGCGACCGCGCCGACCACGATCGCCAGGCGGGTCTGCCAGGCCAGGGTCGGGCGGATCCGGTCCAGCACCACCCACAGGGTCACGCCCAGCGAGGCGATCGACACCGCCAGCACCGCCCATTCGGCGACCGCCAGCGGCATCAGGGCCAGCGGCGCGAAGAACAGCGCGGCCAGCGGGGGATAGGTGAACGGCAGTCCGAGTCCGTAGACCGGCGGCATCGGGCCGTACAGATCCTTGCCGTCGAGCCAGGCCCGCGCACCGTTGCGGTACACCTGCAGGTCGATGTATCCGTGCCAGAGCTTGGCCTGATAGCTGATGAAAGCGGACACCGCGAACAGTGCGACCGCGACCAGGAGCAGCTCTCCCTGCCGTCGAGTCAGCCCCGCAGGCGTGGTCACGGGTTGTTCGGTCGGATCCGCGACCCCGGATCGATCGTTCACCGCCACAGAGTAGCTCCCCCGCCTCCCCGAGACTGCTCCCCCGCCTCCCCGGGACTTCAGCGCACGGCTCGGGTGCCGCGGCCGGACCTGCATGCGGACCGGCGGCCGGGAGCCGAGGCAATTTCGGGCATACCCGGCGAGTTACCCCGGTCGGCGGCGAATCAGTTGGCGCTTCGGCACACGAAACCCGTAGTGGGTGTGGGCGGGGCTGTGAGTGCCGCGAAGTGGTCCCGGACACAGCGATGGGCGGGGTAAGGGCCTGATTTGGTCGGCAATTAGACTCGGTTCGTATCTCGCCGACATCCAGCCACGCGGGCATTCGCTTCCGACCTGCCCGGCCGAAAGGACTCTGGTATTCCCGTGACCAGCCACGTCGATACCGTCAGCAACGCCGCGGCCACCTCGGACCACCCGCAGCCCTACAAGGAACTCGGCCTCAAGGACGACGAGTACGCCCGGATCAAGGAGATCCTCGGGCGCCGTCCCACCGATGCCGAGCTCGCCATGTACTCGGTGATGTGGTCGGAGCACTGCTCCTACAAGTCCTCCAAGGTGCACCTGCGCTACTTCGGTGAGACCACCACCGACGAGATGAAGAAGTCGATGCTCGCGGGCATCGGCGAGAACGCCGGCGTGGTCGACATCGGCGACGGCTGGGCGGTCACCTTCAAGGTCGAATCGCACAACCACCCCTCCTACGTGGAGCCCTACCAGGGTGCGGCGACCGGCGTCGGCGGCATCGTGCGCGACATCATGGCCATGGGCGCGCGCCCGATCGCGGTGATGGACCAGCTGCGCTTCGGCGCGGCCGACCACCCGGACACCCGGCGCGTGGTCGACGGCGTCGTCCGCGGTGTCGGCGGCTACGGCAACTCGCTGGGCCTGCCGAACGTGGGCGGCGAGACCGTGTTCGACTCGTCCTACCAGGGCAATCCGCTCGTCAACGCGCTGTGCGCGGGCGTCATGCGGGTCGAGGACCTGCACCTGGCCTTCGCCTCCGGCCAGGGCAACAAGATCATCCTGTTCGGCGCGCGCACCGGCCTCGACGGCATCGGCGGCGTGTCCGTGCTCGCCTCGGACACCTTCTCCGGCGACGAATCCGGCTCCGGCCGCAAGAAGCTCCCCAGCGTCCAGGTCGGCGACCCGTTCGCCGAGAAGGTCCTCATCGAGTGCTGTCTCGAGCTGTACCACGCCGGACTCGTGGTCGGCATCCAGGACCTCGGCGGCGCCGGCCTGTCCTGCGCCACCTCCGAACTGGCCGCGGCCGGTGACGGCGGCATGCTGGTCGACCTGGACCAGGTCCCGCTGCGCGCCGCCGGCATGACCGCCGCCGAGATCCTGTCGAGCGAATCGCAGGAGCGCATGTGCGCGGTCGTCACCCCCGAGAACGTGGACGCCTTCATGGCCGTCTGCAAGAAGTGGGATGTCAACGCCAACGTCATCGGTGAGGTCACCGACGGCGACCGCCTGGTCATCACCTGGCACGGCGAGACCGTCGTCGACGTGCCGCCACGCACCGTCGCCCACCAGGGCCCGGTCTACGAGCGCCCGGTGCAGCGGCCCGCGGATCAGGATGCGCTGAACGCGGATTCGGCCTCGCGCCTGAACCGCCCGCAGACCGGCGACGAACTGCGCGCCACCCTGATGAAGATGCTGGCCAGCCCGCAGCTGTGCTCGCGCAAGTGGATCACCGAGCAGTACGACCGCTACGTGCGCGGCAACACCGTGCTCGCCGAGCACGCCGACGCCGGCGTGGTCCGCATCGACGAGGAGTCCGGCCGCGGCATCGCCCTGGCCACCGACGCCTCCGGCCGCTACACCAAGCTGGACCCGTACACCGGCGCGCAGCTGGCGCTGGCCGAGGCCTTCCGCAATGTCGCCGTCACCGGCGCCACCCCGAAGGCCGTCACCAACTGCCTCAACTTCGGTTCGCCGGAGGACCCGGGCGTCATGTGGCAGTTCCAGCAGGCCGTGCGCGGTCTCGCGGACGGCTGTGCGGCCCTGGGCATTCCGGTCACCGGCGGCAATGTGTCCTTCTACAACCAGACCGGCCAGACCGCCATCCTGCCGACCCCCGTGGTCGGCGTGCTCGGCGTCATCGACGATGTGCACCGCCGCATCCCGACCGGCCTGGGCACCGAGCCCGGCGAGACCCTGATCCTGCTCGGCGAGACCCGCGACGAGCTCGACGGCTCCATCTGGGCGCAGGTCGAGCACGACCACCTCGGCGGCCTGCCCCCGAAGGTCGACTTCGCCCGCGAGCAGCTGATCTCCGAGATCCTGGTCTCCGGCTCCCGCGACGGCATGGTCTCCGCCGCGCACGACGTCTCCGAGGGCGGCCTCATCCAGACCGTCGTCGAGGCCGCGCTGGCCGGCGAAACCGCCTGCCGCATCATCCTTCCCGAGGGCGCCGACCCGTTCGTCACCCTCTTCTCCGAGTCCGCCGGCCGCGTCCTGGTCGCCGTCCCCCGCTCGGAGGAAACCCGCTTCACCAAGATGTGCGACGCGCGCGGCCTCCCCTGGGCCCGCATCGGCGTCGTCGATGACGGCTCCGACTCCGTCGAGGTCCAGGGCCTGTTCAAGGCCACCCTCGACGAGCTCCGCGCCGCCCACGAGGGCACCCTCCCCGCCCTGTTCGGCAACGCCGACCACTGAGCGGTCGCCCACGGCGCTGAACCGTAGCGGCCACACGGCCGTAGAAACGATCGAGAGCCCGCCCGGTTCGTCCGGGCGGGCTCTCGCCATCCACGGCCGCGGCCGGTGCGGTACGTATGTTGCGCTTTGTGATCTCCCGCCGATATCAGACCTGTTGGTGCTCGGATGGTTCCCGCGCGCCTTCGACGTATTCACATCGGCTGCAAAGGAATCGAACACCACCATGGCCGCGCCGGTCGTCTTCACCAGCAACTATTCCGATATGTCGAACGACGAGGGCTTCCAGTGGGACTTCCACTGCGACCGATGCAGAACCGTCTACCAGTCCGCGTTCCAGCAGAACTACCTCTCGCGGGGCCGGGGCCTGCTGCGCGTGCTGCGGGACCTGTTCGGTGACCGTTTCACCGTGCTGAACAAGGCGTCCTCGGCCGCCGACAGCTACTCCAACAGCTGGGGCAGCTCGTCCTCGAGCACCAAGGACAAGGCTTTCGCCACCGCCATCAGGGAAGTGGAGCCGAACTTCCGGCTGTGCGGGGGCTGCGGTTCCTGGATGTGCGCGCGCAACTGCTGGAACGAGCAGGTGGGCCAGTGCACGGGTTGTTCACCCCTGGTCCAGCACGAGATCGCGCGGGCGCAGGCCGCCGCCCGCGGTGAACAGATCCAGGAAGCGGCGCGGGGTCAGGACTGGGCCCGGCAGCACGACATCTCCACCCCCGCCCGGGTTCTCTGCCCGACCTGCGGTTCCAACACCACCGGCGGTCGGTTCTGCGGAGCCTGCGGCACCGCTCTGGACCTGCGTTCGGGCTGCCGCGGCTGCGGGCACCAGATCCCGGTGGGGTCGGCGTTCTGCTCGAATTGCGGGCAAGGTCAGTAGCATTCGCGGCCGTCGGCGCGGTGGGACCGGCCGCGCGGCGGGGCGATCAATTCAGTTGATCTTGAAAGGATCGTGTTCGGCCATCAGTTTCTCCATGCGCGCCTCGTCGATGCGCTGGTGAACCTTCGACGATTCATGCTGGTCGCGAATGACTTTCGCGAGGGTGAAGCTGCTGCTGACCAGGAACAACATGGCCATCAGGAGGAAGCCGCGCTGCCAGATGTCGAGGGGGAGGTAGGCGATGCCGATGATCAAGGCGCAGAAGCTGATTCCGAAGGCGATCGCGGCCTGCGCCAGGAACGCGGTGGTGGACTTGGTCTGCGCGCCGGGGTTGCTCATGAATCCGAGTGTGGCTGGCGCACCGTCGAATCGACCGAGTACATCTACTCGAGTCGGGTCGGTAGAAGCCGTGTCCGACACGCCCGGATGATGGCCCCTCTCACACGTGGGGCTCCCCGGATTCGGGCCGGTTGCGTCCATACTTGACGGGTGCTGGACTCCGCCCACGCCCTGACCCGGTTGCGCACACGCGCCGCCGTGGTCGCGCGGCGGGCGGAGGACATCATCGACCTCAATCACACGGGGTTGGTGGTGGCGACCATCTTCTTCGCGTGGTCGGTGACGCCCTCGCTGGTGCCGCGGGATTGGTTGTTCCAGGGCCTGATCTCCGGGATCAACGCCGCCATCGGGTACGGCGTCGGGTGCGTGCTGCAATGGGCCTTCCGGCGGTGGGTGCGGCCGCGGATTCCGGTCGAGACCCCGCCCGAATGGGTGGGCTACCTGGTGAAGGTCGTCGTGGTCGTGGCGTGCGCGCTGGTGGCGGGCGCCATGCTGGTGCTGTCCGCGGACTGGCAGCGTGAGATCACCAGCCTCATGAACATGGAGGGCACCACCCGCGCCGCGTATCTGCGCACGGGCGGGCTGAGCGTGGCGGTCGGCGCGCTCGTCGTCGCCGTCTACCGGACGCTGCGGGAGGCGGTGCGGTTCCTGGCCCGGTTGCTCAGCCGGTGGGTGAAGGTGCCGCCCGCGCTCGCGCCCGCCATCGGGGCGCTACTGCTGACCGTGCTGATCGTGACCCTGTTCAACGGTGTCGCCACCCGGGCCTTCTTCGCGGTCGCGAACTCGGCGTTCAGTGTGCGCAACGACAAGATGAGCGACTTCGCGGTGCAGCCGATGAAGCCGGAGCGTTCCGGGAGTCCGGCCTCGCTGGCCACCTGGGAGACGCTGGGGTCGGAGGGACGGTGGTTCGTCTCGCACGGACCCGATCCGGTGTTGATCAGCGCTGTCACCGGAAAGCCCGCGCGCGAACCGATTCGGGTCTACGTGGGCCTGAAATCGGCGACCCAGGACATGCGCGAGGAGGACATGGCCGTCGCCGAACTCGAGCGCACGGGGGCCTTCGACCGCAAGGTGCTGGTGCTGGCCACCACCACCGGGACCGGCTGGGTGAACGGGGAGGCGGCCGCCGCGCTCGAATACATGTGGGGCGGCGACACCGCGATCGTCGCGTCCCAGTACTCGTATCTGCCGAGCGTGCTGTCGTTCCTGGCGGACCGCGAGAAGGTCGCGGCCAACGGGCGCACCATGTTCGACGCGGTGTACCGGGCCTGGTCGCAACGACCGGCCGACCATCGGCCCAAACTGCTCGTGTACGGGGAGAGCCTCGGCTCGCAGGGCTCCGAATCCGCCTTCGAGGGACTGGCCGATCTGCGCTCCAAGGTCGACGGCGCGCTGTGGGTGGGGCCGCCCAACTCGAATCGACTGTGGCGGCAGTTCGTTCAACGCCGCGACCCGGGCACCCGGGAAGTGGATCCGATCTACGCCGACGGGCTGGTGGTCCGATTCGCCGCCACCGCCGAGGATTTGAACCGGCCCTCGCCGGAGTGGCGCAAGCCGCGCATCGCCTACCTGCAGCATCCGTCCGACCCCATCGTGTGGTGGTCCTCGGATCTCATCTTCTCCCAACCGGATTGGCTGTCCGAACCGCGCGGCGCGGACGTGTCCTCGCAGATGCGGTGGTGGCCGTTCGTCACCTTCTGGCAGGTCGTCGCCGACCTCACCAACGCCCAGGGCGTCAGCGACGGGCACGGCCACCGGTACGGCTCCCTGGTCCTCGACGGCTGGGCCGCCGTCGCCGCGCCGCCGGACTGGACGCCGGTCCTCGGGGAACGCATCCGCACCCAGATCGAACTCGCGGAGGCGTACGAGCGGGCGGTCAAGTAGCGTGCGCGCCCGGGCCCGCGCGCTGCTGCATCCGAAAGCCCTGGCCGCCATGGCGATACCGCTGATCTGGAGCGACTACCTGCTCCCGGCCCTGCGCCTGGACGTGCGCGGCCGCACCGCCGCCAACGCCGGCTACGCGCTCGCGTACACCCTCGCCTTTCGGGGAGACCCGAACTTCCGGTCCCGCCGCGGCATCCGGGCCGGAGCCGTCGCCGCGGCCACCGTACTGTCCGGCTACGCCGCGGCCCTCGCCATTCCGGCCGCCCGCCGCCACCTGGCCGGACTCGCCGACCGCGGCGCCGGCGTCTCCACCCTGGAATGGACCGCCCTGCACATTCCCGGCGGCACCGTCCTGACCGAGGAACTCGTCTACCGCTCCACCCTGACGCCGCAGCTGGAACGCATGGCGGGCGAGCTCGGAACCGCGGCGGGCGCACTGGTTTTCGGCCTCTCCCACATCCAGCCCGCGCGTGCCGCCGCCGACCCGGTCACCGGCGCCGTCGCCCTCACCACGGGGGCGGGTCTGGCGTTCGACCTGCTGCGCCGCCACACCGGCAGCGCCACCGCCCCGGCCCTGCTGCATCTGGCCCTCAATGCGGGCGGAGCCCTCGCCCCTCGACTGGCCCGCCGCCTCGCGCAGTAGCCTCACGGCATGGCGCGACGAGGTGCGGTGGATCCGGCGGCGGTGCGAGCGGCGGTCGCCGCGGTGGGGGAGTGGCTGCGCGACGACTCCGCGCCCGCGCCCGCCCGCACCGAGCTCGCGGCGGCGGTCCGCGGCACCGCCCGGGCGCTCGCGGCCGACGCCCCCGGCCACTCGGTCGAGGTGCGGGTCCCGCCCTTCGTCGCCGTCCAGTGCATCGAGGGCCCCAGGCACACCCGCGGCAATCCGCCCAATGTTGTCGAAACAGATGCTCGGACTTGGCTGTTGCTGGCGACCGGTCTGCTCGACTTCGGCGCCGCGGTGGAATCGGCCGCCCTCACCGCCTCCGGCAGCCGTGCGGGCGAGGTCGCGCGCTGGCTGCCGGTCGTCCCGCTCTGAGTGCTACGCCGCCGCGTCCGGCAGGGTCGCGGGCTTGCGCTCCAAGCCCTTCCGGTCGTAGAAGCGCGTGATGAACAGGCCGAACACCACGCCGATGGTCAGGCCGAGCAGCGCCATCCAGACGCCGCGGGTCAGGCCCGCCTGCCCGTCGCCGAAGAAGTAGAGGATCGAGCGGGTGCCCAGGAACACCTGGTGCATGGGCTCGAACGTGGCCAGCCAGCCGAAGTACTTCGGGGTCGCCTCGATCGGGATGGTGCCGCCCGAGGACGGCAGGCCCAGGATGATGAACACGATCAGGTTGATGATCAGGCCGGCGGTGCCGATCGCGGCCAGCGTCGAGGCGCAGGTGAAGCCGACAGCGGTGATCACCAGCGCGCCGTAGAGGAACAGCAGGAGCGGTCTGTCGATCGGCATGCCGAGCAGCGACGCGATGCCCTCCAGCGCCCCCGACACCACCACCGCCATCACCGCGATCGCCGACCACTTGATCAGCAGCGTGCGCACCCGCGAGATGGACGCACGCGGATAGTGCACGTACCAGGGACCCCACTCGGTCGGCAGGAAGCCGAGAGCGGAGTCGATGAGCTGGTGGATGATCATCGCGCCGACCATGCCGACCAGCAGGAGCAGCAGGCTGTAGAAGAAGGCCGTCAGCCCCTCGCCGGAACCGCCCGGGAGCGGCCGGAACTGCTCGGTCACGATGTCCAGCGGTTGCGCCAGCACCAGCCTGGTCGCGGCCGACAGTTCGGTCGGGGGCGCGCCCGGCGGCGGAGTCAACTGCTTGGTGACCTGATCGGTCAGCTGCTTGCCGACCTCGGCGTTCACCTGGGTGAGAGCTTGCTCACCGAACTTCTGCACCACCGCGGTCGCGAACGCGCCGGTGCGCGGATTGGTCTGCAGCGTCAGCACCGGCTTGGAGATCTCACCCGGCACCACGCTGCCGACCCCGAGAATGCCGAGCCGCTTGGAGAAGTCGCTGGGAATGATGATGGTGCCGTACACCCGCGCCGACTGCATCTGCAGCTGCGCCTCGTTGATGCCGAGCACCCGCAGATCGATCTTGTCCGCCGGGACTGCCTTGGTGAGACCGTCCGCGACCTGATCGCCGAAGTTCACGTGCCGGACCTGATCGCCGGTCTTCAGATCGTCACCGACATCCTGGTTCACCAGGGCGATCGGGAAATCGTGCAGATTCTTCTCCGGGTCCACGACGTAGTCGAGATACATGACACCCAGGAGCGAGGCCAGCAGCGTGACCACCACGATCGGGAACGCCCACCGGATCGGGCTCAGATGCCTGCGTCGCGGACCGGTTTCCGCGCGACCGGTGCTGTCGGTGCTCGCCACCGTCGCACGCTAACAGCAAACCGCCTGCCATCTCCGTTATCCCAACGGCGGGTTGCCTTGCGGTTACCCGTAGAATGGCTCTCGCCCCCAGCCCGCCGAACAGGGAGCAAACGGTGAATCTCCCCGCCTCCGCCACGACCGTTGATCAGGACGAGAACGAACCGCGCGAAGAGTGTGGTGTGTTCGGTGTCTGGGCACCGGGCGAAGATGTGGCAAAGCTCACGTATTACGGACTATACGCATTGCAGCACCGCGGACAGGAGGCGGCGGGCATCGCGGTCGCCGACGGCTCGCAGGTGCTGGTCTTCAAGGATCTCGGCCTGGTCAGTCAGGTCTTCGACGAACAAACCCTGGCCGCCATGCCCGGCCACGTGGCCGTCGGCCACTGTCGTTACTCCACAACCGGTTCCACCAC
Organism: Nocardia sp. NPDC056611; assembly: GCF_042792755.1. NCBI lineage: Bacteria > Bacillati > Actinomycetota > Actinomycetes > Mycobacteriales > Nocardiaceae > Nocardia > Nocardia sp. NPDC056611. Next base: position 98,644 of record NZ_JBHTVV010000007.1, on the reverse strand, counting down.
CTGGGAGAACGCGCAGCCGATCTTCCGCACCACCGCGGTCGGTACCGGAATCGCTTTGGGTCACAACGGAAACCTGGTCAACACCGCCGAATTGAGCGCCCGCGCACGGGAACTCGGGCTGGTCACCGGCCGCCTGGCGGGCGGCATGGCCGCCACCTCCGACTCCGACGTGATGACCGCGCTGCTCGCGCACGCCGCCGCCGACAAGAGCATCGAGCAGGCCGCCATGGAGCTGCTGCCGACCCTGAAGGGCGCGTTCTGCCTCACCTTCATGGACGAGCACACCCTCTACGCCGCCCGCGACCCGCACGGGGTGCGCCCGCTGTGCCTGGGCCGCCTCGACCGCGGCTGGGTGGTCGCCAGTGAGACCGCCGCCCTCGACATCGTGGGCGCCTCGTTCGTCCGCGAGATCGAGCCGGGCGAACTGCTCGCCATCGACGCCGACGGCGTGCGCTCCCTGCGCTTCGCCAACCCCACCCCCAAGGGCTGCGTCTTCGAATTCGTGTACCTGGCCCGCCCCGACTCCACCATCTCGGGCCGCTCGGTGCACGCCACCCGCGTCGACATCGGCCGCCGCCTCGCCGCCGAACACCCCGTCGAGGCTGACCTGGTCATCCCGGTCCCGGAATCCGGCACCCCCGCCGCCGTCGGCTACGCGCAGGGCTCCGGCGTCCCCTACGGCCAGGGCCTGATGAAGAACGCCTACGTGGGCCGCACCTTCATCCAGCCCAGCCAGACCATCCGCCAGCTCGGAATCCGGTTGAAGCTCAACCCGCTTCGCGAGGTGATCCGCGGCAAGCGGCTCATCGTGGTCGACGACTCCATCGTGCGCGGCAACACCCAGCGGGCGTTGATCCGCATGCTGCGGGAGGCGGGCGCCCTGGAGATCCACGTCCGGATCGCCTCGCCGCCGGTCAAGTGGCCCTGCTTCTACGGCATCGACTTCGCCTCGCGCGCGGAGCTGATCGCCAACGGCGCGGGCCCCGACGGCATCGAGGGCGAGAGCCTCGACGACATGGTGGAGGGCGTGCGCCGCTCCATCGGCGCGGACAGCCTCGGCTACATCTCCCTCGACAGCATGGTCGCCGCCACCGAGCAGCCGCGCTCGCGGCTGTGCTGCGCCTGCTTCGACGGCGACTACCCGATCGCGCTGCCGGTGGAGACCGCCATCGGCAAGAACGTGCTCGAGGGCATGCTGTCCGGCACCACCGAAACCGAGCTGCTGGCCGACAACGCCAACGCCTCGGCGCTGAGTCGCCCCTAGCGCTGAGCGCTGAGTGGCCACCGCGCAAGCGGTCTCGGCGCCCGCTCGCGCAATCGCGAACGGGCGCCGTGGCTTTCCCGTGACAACCCGCCCGCACGCATAACGGGTGGACGGTCGCAACGCCGTGCGCCTCCGGTGCGCAACGGCCCTCCTGCTAGCGTGAGCAGGCATCTATCCGACGATTCGGCTTGGAGCTCTCCCCGACAATGACTGAACAGACCCCCAGTGGTGCCGGTGCCTCGTATGCGGCGGCCGGCGTCGATATCGAAGCCGGTGACCGTGCAGTCGAGCTGTTCGCGCCCCTGGCCAAGAAGGCCTCCCGCCCCGAAGTGCAGGGCGGACTCGGCGGCTTCGCAGGACTGTTCGCACTGAAGGGCGGCTACAAGGAGCCCCTGCTCGCGGCCTCCACCGACGGCGTCGGCACCAAGATCGCGGTCGCGCAGGCGCTCGACAAGCACGACACCATCGGCCTCGACCTGGTCGCCATGGTCGTCGACGACCTGGTGGTCTGCGGCGCCGAACCGCTGTTCCTGCAGGACTACATCGCCGTCGGCAAGGTGGTGCCCGAGCGCGTCGCGCAGATCGTCTCCGGCATCGCCGAGGGCTGCGTCATCGCCGGGTGCGCGCTGCTCGGTGGCGAGACCGCCGAGCACCCCGGCCTGATGGGCGCCGACGACTACGACATCTCCGGCACCGGTGTCGGCGTCGTCGAAGCCGACGCCGTGCTCGGCCCCGACCGCGTCCGCCCCGGCGACGTGGTGATCGGCATGGGCGCCTCCGGCCTGCACTCCAACGGCTACTCGCTGGCCCGCAAGGTGCTGCTCGACATCGACCGCATGTCCCTCACCGGGCACGTCGAGGAATTCGGCCGCACCCTCGGCGAGGAGCTGCTCGAGCCGACCAAGATCTACGCCAAGGACTGCCTGGCCCTGATCGCCGAGACCGACGTGCGCACCTTCTGCCACGTGACGGGCGGCGGCCTGGCCCAGAACCTGGCCCGCGTGCTCCCCGCCGGACTCGTCGCCGAGCTCGACCGCGGCACCTGGAACCCGGCCCCCGTCTTCAAGATGATCGCCCAGCGTGGCCGCGTCGAGCGCCTGGAGATGGAGAAGACCTTCAACATGGGCGTCGGCATGGTCGCCGTCGTCGCGCCCGAGGACGCCGACCGCGCGCTGGCCGTCCTCACCGCCCGCCACATCGACTGCTGGACCCTCGGCACGGTGAAGAAGGCCAAGGACGCCGACGCCGCCCGCGTCGCGCTGGTGGGCGACCACCCGCGCTTCTAGCAGACAGAGAACGGCCCCGGCGCTCGCGAGAGTGCCGGGGCCGTTTGTCTTTTCGCCGGTAGGAAGGGGGACCGGCAGTAGTTGTTCGCCGCGGATGCTCAGCGAATGGCCCTGACCTCGGGGCATTTCGACGTGCTAAAGGGGAAGGCCATAGTGGGCCTCCCCCTTACACGGCGAAAATCCGAGGTCAGCGACGCCAGTCGTCGTAGTCGTCTTCGTCCCAGCCCGCACGCGAGTCCTTCGCGTCGTGCTCGTCGGAAAGCACAGCACCACTCAGCTGCGTGTCGGAGGGACTCCCCGACAGTTCGCGCTGAAGGCTCGTGAAGTCGGTCGACGGTGAGCTGTACTTGAGCTCACGTGCAACCTTGGTCTGCTTTGCCTTAGCCCGGCCACGGCCCATGGCTGACCCCCTCGCGTCACTGCGGGGCGGCCTGGGGTGGGTTTGGCGGCCCCGTTCGAATTAATACTCTTCCTGACGAACACTTTAGCGTGTGTCAGGCGGTCGCGCTTCCAGGAGTGGGGGATAAACGTCCCGGGGCCGGGACCGGCGACGACCGGGCGATCCTGAAAACCCTGCGGACCGGCGACTACAGGACGCCGGGAATCGCTCGAATGATGCCGACGCGAGCTCCGCCGCCCAGCACCGCGGGCGTTGCCAGCTCAGCGTGCGCATCGGTCCACTCGACCCCCATACGCTGGAGAATGGCCAGCGTCAGCGGAAGCCGCGCGCGATCAGCGCCGTCATCGATCTTGTACGCGAAGGCCGAACCGTCCGGCAGCGCACCCGCGTGCACCCCGTCCGCGCCGATCTTGCACACCAGTCCCGGCGTCGCGGACATAACGCGGAAATCGGGGCCGTCCGTGCCGGAAATCACTCGCGGATGGGCCCGGATCGCGTCCGCGACGCGGCGTTCCGGCGCACCCTCGGGCGCGGTGGCGAAACCCGCGTAGGCGCGGGCCAGATTCACCAGCGACACCGGCACGATGGGCAGGCCGCACCCGTCGATGCCGAGATCGGTCTCCGGCTCACCGGTCACCTCGGCCACGGTGTCCAGCACCGCCTGCTGCAACGGGTGCCCGACCTCGAGATAGCCGCGGGTCGGCCAATCGTTGATCACGCAGGTGGCGAGCATGGCGGCGTGTTTGCCGGAGCAGTTCATGAAGATCCGTCGAGCCGCCTTGTCACGGTCGGCGCCGGCCAGCACCCGGGCCCGGGCCTGTTCCTCGAACGGCAGATCCGGCGGGCACTCCAGGTCGTCCTCGGTGAAACCGAATCGGTCCAGCAACCGCTGCACCAGCTCCACGTGATCGGGCTCGCCGAAATGCGAGGCGGTGGCGATGGCTAGCTCGGCGTCGTCCACCGGTTCGAAACCGTTGCGCAGCAGGGTGAGCGCCTGCAGCGGCTTGTTGGTGGAGCGCGGGAAGATCGGGCCGTGCACCGCACCCACCTCGACCAGCGGCTCACCGTCGGGGCGCAGCACCACCGCGGAACCGCGGTGCACGCACTCGCGGAAACCGGACCGCACCACCTCGACCAGATCGACGCTCATCGGTGCCCCTTCGCTGTCATCGGGCCGCCGCGGCGTGGCGGCGGCGGTGACGGTCGATCTGCATGCGGACATCGTCGGAGAGGGTGGGCTCGGCGGATTCCAGCAATTCCAGGCGCGCGGGGTCCGCGCCGGCGAACAGATCGCGGACCGTGACGCCGTGCTCGGGGACGTGCACCACCCGCACCTCGTCGCCCGCGCCGATCCCGCCCTCGGTCAGAACCCGCAGGTAGGCGCCCGTATTCGCCTGTGCCGTAAAGCGTTTCACCCACTGCGGTTCACCGGTGCGCCACTGGAAGGTGGCGCACGGGACCCGCGGGGCGGACACCTCGAGCAGGGTGCCGCCGATGGTCCAGCGCTCACCGATCACGGCGTCACTGACGGGGAGCCCGGTGATGCGCAGGTTCTCGCCGAACCAGCCCGCCGCGAGTTCGCGGCCCAGTTCGGCGGACCAGCGCTGCGCGTCCTCCTCGGCGTAGGCGTAGACGGCCTGGTGGGCGCCGCCGTGATGCTTGGTGTCGCACACGTGGTCGCCGTCCAGGCCGAGGGCCCGGACCGGAACCCGGTGCGGCACCGGACGTTTGTCGATGGCGGTGCGGCCCACCTTCGAGGACTTGGCGGGCACCTCGAGGTCGGCGTGCACGACGCAGACGGCCAGCACCCGGCCGACGGGGGTGGCGGTCATCGGCCGCGCAGCTTCTCGACGGCGAGCCGCCCGGCCTGCGGTTCGTCGTGCGTGGGTACCGAATCCGCGTCGATGGCCGCCGCGCACGGGCCGGCCACCAGTTCGGTATCGACCGGGATGGTGCGTTTGATCAGGGCCAGCGCGATCGGGCCGAGTTCGTAGTGGTCGATCACCGTGCCGAGGGTGCCGACCGCGCGGCCGCCCGCCGTCACCGGATCACCGGGCGCCGGACGGGAATCCGCCGAGCCGTCCAGGTGCAGCAGCACCAGGTGCCGGGGCGGCTTGCCGAGATTGTGCACCCGCGCGACCGTCTCCTGACCGCGGTAGCAGCCCTTGTTCAGGTGCACGGCGCCGTGTTCGGCGGGGCCGCCGATCCAGTTGACCTCGTGCGGGATGGTGCGGTCGTCGGTGTCCAGGCCCAGGCGGGGGCGCAGGGCGGCCACCCGCAGCGCCTCGAACGCCCACAGGCCCGCGGCCGCCGCGCCCGCGTCGCGCAGCGTGGTCCACCAGGCAGCGAGCTGATCGCGGGGGACCAGCAGGTCGAAGGAGTCGGCGGTGGGCCAGGGCATGCGGCGCAGGAAGCCGCCGCCGGGCAGCGGGACCGCGCGGTAGGTGTCGGGCAGGGCGGGCACGCCCAGGGCGGCGACGAGGTCGGCCGCGGCCGGGCCCAGCAGGCTCAGGACCGCGTGGTCATTGGCGTCGACGGGCTTGGCGTCGGCCCAGAACACCATCTTCTGCAGGAAGCTCAGCAGTTCGGGTCCGCGCGCGCCCTCGGTGTCGATCCACACCGTGCCGTCGAGTTCGGTGAGCACGAAGTGGTTCAGCACGCGGCCGTTGAGATCGAGGTCCAGGTTCTCCGCGGACTCCCCGTCACCGAGATCGGCGACGGCCTGGCTGGAGATGGTGTGCAGCCAGCTCAGTCGTTCCTTGCCGGTGATCGCGAGCACGAACCGGTGGGAGCGATCCACCACCGCGACCCGCTCCGCCGCCGCGCGCTGCTCACCGAAGGGATCGCCGTAATGCCACGCGACCGCGGCATCCGGTGACTCCGGCAGCCCCGCGACAGCCCCTGGAACCTGCAAGATCGGACTGGCAACCGAGGAGGACACGACTCCACCCTAGCGGCTCGCGGCGACAGGCCTCGAGCGCACGGCTCGGGAGCCGGACCCGGACCGATGTCGTCCCCGGGACGCGCCGGTGGCGCATGTGGGCAGGTTTGAAACGCGGGCCCTGCTTCCAGCAGGTCGTGGCAGGTGGCTTGACGGGCCGGGTGGCACGGTATGGCACCCAGGACCCGTCGACTCCCCTAGGCTCATCGCATGGTGGAACGGGTTCTGGTGACACTCGACGGCGCGATCCGGGATCCGGACGCGCCGTTGTTGTATGCGGACGATATCGGTGCCTTGCGGGGCGACGGCGTCTTCGAGACGGTGCTGGTGCGCGACGGCGTTCCGTGCGCGCTGGAAATGCACCTGGCGCGGCTACGGCGCTCGGCGGAGGCGCTGGATCTCCCCGCGCCGGACCTCGAGGCGTGGCGGTTCGCGGTCGAACTGGCCGCCGAGCAATGGGGCAAGGACCGCGAGGGCACCCTGCGGATGGTCCTGACCCGCGGACGTGACAGTGATCACGGCGGAGCGGGCGAACGTCTGGCGAACAAGACGGGGGATCTGGCCGGAGCCGAACCCGCCACCACCGGTTACGTTTTCGTGGTCGGAGTTCCCGGGCGGGTGGAAAAGGCGCGCGCCGAAGGCGTTTCGGTGATCACCCTCTCCAAGGGCATCTCCGTCGACCTGGCCCAGAACGCGCCGTGGCTGCTGATGGGCGCGAAAACCCTGTCGTACGCGACCAATATGTCCGCGCTGCGGTTCGCTCAGCGGATGGGCGCCGACGACGTCATCTTCACCAGCACCGAGCACCGCGTCCTCGAGGGTCCGCGCTCGACCGTGGTCGTGCAGCGCGACAACCAGCTCATCACCCCGCCCGCCCGCAACGGCGTCCTGCCCGGCACCACACAGCGGGCGTTGTTCGCGCAAGCGGAGAAGGCGGGTTGGGAGTGCCGCTACGAGCCGCTGTTCACGGCCGATCTGATCACCGCGGACGCCGTGTGGATGCTGTCCTCGATCACCCTGGCCGCGCGGGTCAATTCGCTGGACGGCCTGCGCATGTCGCCTCCGGACAATGCGGCCGAGATCGTGGAGATGGTGAACCGCGGCATCGCGCTCCCCGGGAGCCTCGCCGACTGGTAGTCCCGATCACGTTCGAGCAAATATCGGGCGTGCTGTGGCGAGGCATACGTTGATCCGCGCCTCCCGACGCGTAGTCTTTGTTACTACGTCATGTCGTAGATCGGCAGGGAGGTCGGATGAGCGTCGTAGATCTGGCGCGCTGGCAGTTCGGAATTACCACCGTCTATCACTTCATCCTGGTGCCACTCACCATCGGCCTCGCACCGCTCGTCGCGGGCATGCAGACCGCGTGGGTGATCACCGGTAAGGAGCACTGGCTCAGGCTCACAAAGTTTTTCGGCAAGCTGTTCCTGATCAACTTCGCCCTCGGCGTCGCCACCGGCATCGTGCAGGAATTCCAGTTCGGCATGGGCTGGAGCGAATACTCCCGCTTCGTCGGCGACGTGTTCGGCGCCCCGCTGGCCATGGAGGCGCTGGTCGCCTTCTTCATGGAATCGACCTTCCTGGGCCTGTGGATCTTCGGCTGGACCCGGCTGCCGAAAAAGCTGCACCTGGCGTGCATCTGGCTCGTCGCCATCGGCACCAACGCCTCCGCCTACTTCATCATCGCCGCCAACTCGTTCATGCAGCACCCGGTCGGCGCGGAGTACAACCCGGAGACCGGTCGCGCCGAACTGCACAGCATCGGGGCGGTGCTCACCAACAACACCACCCTCGCCGCCTTCCCGCACGTGATCGCCGGAGCCTTCCTCACCGCGGGCACCTTCGTGGCCGGCATCGCCGGCTGGTGGATGGTGCGAAATGCCCGCAAGGCCAAGGCGGAAGGTAACGAGGCACTCCTCGAGGACGCCCGCACCATGTGGCGGCCGAGCGCGCGCATGGGCCTGTACGTCGTCCTCATCGCCGCGGTGGCGCTGATCTTCACCGGTGACATCCAGGGCAAGCTGATGTTCAAGCAGCAGCCCATGAAGATGGCGTCGGCCGAATCGCTCTGCCACACCGAGACCGATCCGGACTTCTCCGTGCTGACCGTCGGCACCCACAACAACTGCGACAGCGTGGACCACCTCATCGAGGTGCCCTACGTGCTGCCGTGGCTGGCCACCGGCGAATTCACCGGCGTCACCCTGCAGGGCGTCAAGGACCTCCAGGTCGAGTACAACCAGAAGTACGGCGTCGGCGACTACCGGCCCAACCTGTTCGTCACCTACTGGTCCTTCCGCGCCATGATCACCTGGATGGCCGGCTCGATCCTGTTGGCGCTGGCCGGATTCTGGGTCACCCGCCGCGGCCGGGTCCCGGACCAGACCTGGTTCAGCTGGCTGTCGCTGATCGCGATCGCCACCCCGTTCCTGGGCAATATCTCCGGCTGGATCTTCACCGAGATGGGCCGCCAGCCCTGGGTCGTCGCACCCAATCCGACCGGCGACCAGCACATCCGGATGACCGTGCAGCAGGGCGTCTCCGGGGTCTCGGCGGGCACGATCCTCACCTCGCTGATCGTGTTCACCGCGCTCTACGGGCTGCTGGCCATCGGGTGGTTCTATCTGATGCGCCGCTACGTGATCGCCGGGCCCGAGCAGGCATCCACCCCGGACACCCCGAAGATGACCGGGGAGCCCGTCGAGAAGCTTTCCTTCGCGTACTAGGAGCCGAGGATGAGTCTCCCTGAATTCTGGTTTCTGCTGATCGCGGTCCTGTTCACCGGCTACTTCGTGCTGGAGGGCTTCGACTTCGGCGTCGGCATGCTGATGCCGATCATCGGGCGCGGTGACGAGAAGAAGAAGCGCACCGTGCTCAACACCATCGGACCGGTGTGGGACGGCAACGAGGTGTGGCTGCTCACCGGCGGCGGCGCCATGTTCGCCGCCTTCCCGGAGTGGTACGCCAGCCTGTTCTCCGGGTTCTACCTGGCGCTGCTGCTCATCCTGGTCGGGCTGATCGCGCGGGCCTGCGCCATCGAATGGCGCGGCAAGATCAACGACCCGCGCTGGCGCACCTGGTGCGACATCGGCATCGGCCTGGGCTCCTGGATCCCCGCCCTGGCCTGGGGCCTGGCCTTCGCCAATATCGTGCACGGCGTGAAGCTCAACGAGCGCAAGCAGATCGAGGGCAACTTCTTCGACCTGCTCACCCCGTACGCGCTGCTCGGCGGGCTCACCACGCTGCTGCTGTTCCTGCTGCACGGCGCGATGTTCATCGCCCTCAAGACCGGCAACGAGGTCCGCGACGACGCGCAACGCATCATCCGCGTGCTGTTCGTGCCCACCGCCGTCGTGGTGGCCGCCTTCGGTATCTGGACCCAGCTCGCCCACGGGCACGGCTGGACCTGGATTCCGCTGGCGCTGGCCGTGATCGGACTACTGGTCGCGGGCTTCGCCGCGAGCCAGGGCCGCGACGGCTGGGCGTTCACCGGCACCGCGATCACCATCGCGGCCGCCACCGTGCTGCTGTTCGGGTCGTTGTTCCCGAATGTGCTGCCGTCCACCATCAACGACGCGTTCAGCCTCACCGTCGACGGCCGCGACGGCACCGTCGCCGCCTCCTCCACCCACTACACGCTGGTGGTGATGAGCTGGGTCGCGGTGGCGCTGGTCCCGGTCGTGCTGGTCTACCAGGCCTGGACGTACTGGGTGTTCCGCAAGCGGCTCACCATGGAACAGATCCCGGCGCCGATCGGGCTGCCCATGGAATCCGCGACGAGCTGAACCCGGGGCGCGCCGCCCCGCCGGAAGGCCCAGGGCGGCGCGCCTTTTCGCAGAGGAGATCGACCATGGCACGACCGGTGGACCCGCGGCTGTGGCGGCACGCCCGCTCCGCGCGCCGGTATCTCGGACTCAGCGTGGGACTCTCGCTGGTCACCACCGGATGCATCGTGATCGGGGCGCTCGCCCTGGCCCGGATGCTCGCCGGGGTGATCACCGAACCGGACCAGCGCCGGATCGGCTCCTGGACGGTCGAATTGGCGGTATTCGCGGTCGCCGTGCTGTGCCGGGTGGCGGCCACCTGGTGGCAGTCCCGGCTCGCGCACCGAGCCGGGGCGCAGGTCGTGGCCGAACTCGAGACCGCCGCGCTGGAAGCCGGGGCCCAGCTCCCGCCGCGTGCATTGGAGAGCCGCCGTGCCGAACTCGCGGTCGTCGTCGGCTCCGGGCTCAGCGGGCTGCGCGCCTACCTCGCGGGGTATCTGCCGGCCCTGATCCTGGCCGCTCTCGTGCCCCCGGTGGTGCTGGCCGTCATCGCCGTCCACGACTGGGTGTCCGGCGCGATCATCGCCGTCACATTGCCACTGATCCCGATCTTCATGATCCTCATCGGGCTGCTCACCCAGGGGAAGTCCGCGGACACGCTGGCCGCCACCACCCGGCTCTCGGACCAGCTCCTGGACTTGTTCGCGGGCATGCCGACGCTGCGCGCGCTGGGCCGCGAGACCGGCCGTTCCGCCGGGAACGACCGAGCGCGCCCGGCTGCCCCGGATCCCACTGCGGCAAACGATGATCCGCCGCGCAGCATGGCGGGCCGGGTCCGCGAGCTCGGCGACGCCCTGCACCACCGCACCATGGCGGCGCTGCGCCTGGCCTTCCTGTCCTCGATGGTCCTGGAGATGCTCGCCACCCTGTGCGTGGCCCTGGTCGCCGTCTCCATCGGCATGCGCCTGGTCTTCGGCCACATGGGGCTGTACGCGGGCCTGCTCGCCCTGATCCTCGCTCCCGAGGTCTACCTCCCGCTGCGCGCCGTCGGCGAACGCTTCCACGCCGCCCAGGACGGAATAGCCGCCGCCGAACGGGCCTTCGCGATTCTCGAACCGGGTCCGGGGACCACGCCCGCCGTTCCCGCCGGAACACCGCATCGGAACCTGCTCGGCCACATCGACATCCGCGATCTGAGCGTCGCCGCCCGCGACGGCAACGCGCCCGAAGGGCTGTCCGCCACCGTCCGCCCCGGCGAGGTCACCGTCCTCACCGGCCCCAACGGCTGCGGCAAATCGACCGCCCTGCAAGCCGTTCTGGGCCTCATCACCCTGGACGCCGGAACAGTCACCATCGACGGCACCCCGGTCCCCGACCTGGACCCCGACGAGTTCTGGTCCCACGTGGCCTGGCTCCCGCAGCGCCCGGTCCTGATCCCCGGCACCCTCCGCGCCAACCTCGAACTGCTGGGACCGCCCTCGGGCGACGACCAGATCGAAGCCGCCTGCGCCGCCACCGGTTTCGACGCCGTCCTCGACACCCTCCCCGCCCGGTGGGACACCGTGGTCGGTTCGGGCGGCATCGGATTGTCCCTGGGCCAGCGCCAGCGCCTGGCCCTCACGCGCACCCTCGCGGCCCCCCGCTCGATCCTGCTGCTCGACGAGCCCACCGCCCACCTCGACGACGACTCCGAGGCGACGGTGCTCGCGGCCCTGGTGGACCGCGCCCGCGCCGGCGCCACCGTCGTCGTGGTGGCCCACCGCCCCTCGGTGCTGGCGATCGCCGATCGTGTCGTCGAGGTTCACGGGGGTTCCGCACCGGCCCAGCCCGCACCCGCCGTTGCCGGTGACTCCGGAGGCGGTAACGCCCGACTCGACGAATCCACCCGCGCCCCAGACCGTCGTTCCGGGCCGGGATCCGCGCCCCAGGATTCGAGCCGCGCCCCCGAGGCGAGTGCGCGGCCCATCACGGATGCCGCGTCGAATTCGGCCGGTGCTGTGCGGGACTTCGCGCCGCCCGGACAGGAAGCGGCTGTCGGTGGGCTGTCGCCGAGTGCCGGTCCTGATGTTCGGGGCCTACGCGGCGAGACCGGTCGGACCGATCTGGCTGCCGGTACGGCCGCCTCGGCGGAGGTGTCGGCGCGATGAGGGCGGTGCTGGTCGATTTCCGGCGGATTCGGGAACTGCTGGAGTTGTCGCGGGCGCGGATGGCGCTCTCGATCGGGTGGGGTGTGCTCGCGCTCGGGAGCGGGCTCGGACTGGCGGCGTTGGCGGCGTGGCTGATCGCCCGGGCGTGGCAGATGCCGCCGGTCCTGGATTTGAGTCTGGCGGTGGTGACCGTTCGGGCGCTGGGTATCTCACGGGGGCTGTGCCGGTATCTGGAGCGGCTGGCGACGCACGATGTGGCGTTGCGGGCGATGAGTACGGCACGGACCACGACGTATCTGACGTTGGCGGGTGCGGACATCTGGCGACCGCGGCGAACCGGCGGCTCGGCACGGACACGGCTGGGGACGGATGTGGATGAGCGGGAGGGTGATCCGACCGCACTGCGGCGGGGAGAGCTGCTCGGGCGGGTGATGGGCGATATCGACGATCTCGGGGCCGTGGTGGTGCGGGCGTTCGTGCCGATCGCGGTGGCGCTGATCCTCTCGCTGCTGGCGGTCGGGCTGCTGGCGAGCATCTCGGTGCTCGCGGCGGTGATTCTGGCCGTGGCGCTGGGGGTTTCGGGGATCGTCGCGCCGTGGCTGTCGGCGCGGGCGGCCCGGGAGGCGGAACTGGCGGTGCGGGCGGATCGGACCGAATTCACGGCCGAGGCGCTCACCGTGCTGGATCACGCGCCCGAATTGCGGGTGGCGGGACGGCTTTCGGAGGCGGTCGGGGCGGCCACGGCGGCCGGCCGGCGGGCCGTGGCCGCCGAGGATCGGGCGGCGTCGCGGAGCGCGTGGGCGGCGGCGGTGCTGCCGCTGTCCATCGGGGCGAGTGTGCTGGGGGCGCTGCTCATCGGGATCGTGCTGTACGGCAGCGGCACTCCGATGCCGACCGCGGGGTTCCAGACTGTCGCGCCCGGCGGCATCACACCGATGGCGTTCACCGTGCTGGTGCTGGTGCCCCTGTCCGCGTTCGAGGCGGTCGCGGTGCTGCCCGCCGCAGCGCAGGCACTGACCACCGGCCGCGCCGCACTGCATCGGCTGGACCGGCTCGAATCCGGTCGGATCGGGGGCGGCGAGCCCGGGGACGAGCGGACGCCGCTCGAATCGCCCGCCACCGCACCGGCTTTCCCGGACCTGCCTGCGGGCAGGCGGATCGCGGTGGTCGGGCCCAGCGGTGCGGGGAAGACGACAGTGCTCATGGCCTGGGCGGGGTTGTTCGACACACCCCGGCCCGGCGTCACCTTCTTCGCCGAGGACGCGCATCTGTTCGGGACGACCGTGCTGGAGAATCTGCGCGTCGCTCGCGGCGACATCACCGTGGCCGAGGCCGAATCCGCGTTGCGGGCGGTCGGGGCGGGGGAGTGGCTGGACTCGCTCCCGGACGGCGTGGAGACGGATCTGGTCGGCGGCGCCGCCGCGGTCTCGGGCGGTCAGCGCCGAAGGATCCTGCTGGCCCGCGCCCTGCTGTCGCCCGCTCGGGTGCTGCTGCTCGACGAACCCACCGAACACCTGGAGGCGGACGCCGGGGCCGGACTGCTGCGCCGCCTGCTGGACGAGTCGAGCGGCCTGGTGGATCGCGACCGCACGGTCGTGGTGGTCACCCACCAGCTGCCCCCGGACGCCAAGGCCGACACCATCGTTCGCGTCGATCCCGGAGGCGCGATCGACATCGGACCCCGTATTCCCGAAACCACCGTCTGACCTGCCTTTTCGCGGTCCGCGAAAATACGTTGCCGCTTCTGCCGGATCCGACTAATTTCGTCGGTACACAGGAAGGAGGTGGTTCGAGAATGATTTCTAGGACGCGTGAGGTGGCTGCCAGCTAGGCGCTACCGCTGCAATCGGATTCCGATCGCGCGAGCCCTCGCGAATCCACGGCAGTCACCCGGCCCCCGAGTTACGGTCCGTCCGACCGGACTTGCGTGAAGAACGTTGCATCCTTCCGCAGGTAACACTCGGGGGCCGTACTGTGCCGCCTCCCCGGGACTTCAGCGGGCCGCTGAGAGCCGTATGAGTTGGCATTCCGTGCCTGCGTCGGGTGCCCAAACAATTTTGGGGGTACCCCACGAGGTACCCCCATCGCAGCGAAATCAGTTGCCGCGTGCCGTATCGGCAGTCTCTCAGCCGATGTACCGCTTCAAGCGGGCCGAGAGCCGCGGCTCCAGCGCGCCGTCGGCCGCGATGCGCTCCTCGACGTAGCCCAGGTCGCCGCCCTCGACGATGCCGTAGAGCCGCTTCGCGCCGCCCACCACGATGCCGGACTGGCTGCGGATCACCACGTCGGTGGCCAGCTCCCAGGACGACTGGGTCAGGGCCTGGCCGTAGAACAGTTCGACAATGCCGGTCGAGTGCGTGAGCAGCAGCTCCAGCACCTCGTCGTCGCCGTCGATGCCGACCCGCCAGAAGCCGCTCTCGCGCAGGTCGGGGCCGTCGTACTCGCCCTCGGCGGTCAGCTTCCAGGACCGCGCTTCCCAGGTCAGGTAGTCGCCGCCGTCGTGGGCCACGATGATCTGCTGACCGAAGCGGTAGTCGCCCGTCTCGGGGTCGTTGCCCTCGCCCTCACCGCGCCACACGCCGATCAGCGGCAGCAGCGCGAGCATGGACGAGCTCAGATCGGGGCCCAGCCGCAGATTCGCGGTGTCCACGGGCAGCGGCAGATCGGGGAGCGCCGGAACGTTCAGCCCCCCGGTCGACTTGGCCCGCTCGACCGCCTCCGCGACCGCCTGGTCGCCGCTGCGGCGCGAACCGGCGGCGTCATCGGACGCCGAGCCGTTGGCCACTCCGTTTTCGGTGTTCTCGTGGGCCGGATCTGTCACGACTCGGTGAACAGCCGGTAGAGGACGTACAGACCGAACCAGGCGATCAGCACGGACACGAGTACCAGCAGAATTTCGAAGGTAAGCACCACGTCTCGGAGTCTAATCGCACCGCCGGGATCCGGTGAAAACGACCCCGGGAAAAACGCGCCGACCGACGAGAACGGCCCCGGGATCATGAATCCCGGGGCCGTTCTTGATGTTTCGCTTACTTGGCGACGGTGACGTCCACGTTGTGGATGCCGTTGCCCTCCGGCGACACCTCGGCGGTGCCGTTGCCGGACGCCGACAGCGCGCGCAGGGTCCACGAGCCCGGCGCGGCGAAGAAGCGGAAGTCGCCGGTGCCCGAGGCCACGACCTCGGCGGTGAAGTCGCCGTTGCCGTCCAGCAGGCGGACGAACGCGCCACCGACGGTCTGGCCGTCAGCGGTCAGGACGCGGCCGGTGATGACCGTCTCCTTCTCGACATCGACGCCGGCCGGGATGGCCTGTCCCTGGGTAGGTGCTGCACACATATTGATTACGCTCCCAACTCGATCGGTACACCGACGAGGGAACCGTATTCGGTCCAGGACCCGTCGTAGTTCTTGACGTTCTGGTGGCCCAGCAGCTCCTGCAGCACGAACCAGGTGTGCGAGGAACGCTCACCGATGCGGCAGTAGGCGATGGTCAGCTTGTCGCCGTCCAGCCCGGCCTCCTTGTAGATCTCCGCCAGCTCGGCGTCGCTCTTGAAGGTGCCGTCCTCGTTCGCGGCCTTCGACCACGGCACGTTGATGGCGGTCGGGATGTGGCCCGGACGCTGCGACTGCTCCTGCGGCAGGTGCGCCGGAGCCAGGATCTTGCCCGAGAACTCGTCGGGCGAGCGCACGTCGACCAGGTTCTTGGCGCCGATGGCGTCGACGACCTCGTCACGGAAGGCGCGGATGGACAGGTCCTGCGCGGCGGCCTTGTAGTCGGCGGCCGGGCGCACCTTGACATCCTTGACCAGCGGGCGGCCGTCCAGCTCCCACTTCTTGCGGCCACCGTCGAGCAGCTTCACGTCCTGGTGGCCGTACAGCTTGAAGTACCAGTAGGCGTAGGCGGCGAACCAGTTGTTGTTGCCGCCGTACAGCACCACGGTGTCGTCGTTGGAGATACCGCGCTCGGACAGCAGCGCGGAGAACTGCTCCTGGTTCACGAAGTCGCGGCGGACCTGGTCCTGCAGGTCCTTCTTCCAGTCGAGACGCACGGCGCCCTCGATGTGCCCCAGGTCGTAGGCCGAGGTGTCCTCGTCCACCTCGACCAGGACGACGCCCGGGGTGTTCAGGTTCTCTTCGACCCAGTCTGCGGAGACCAGGACATCGGAGCGAGCCATGTTGTTCCTTTCGGTGCGGTGCCGTGTTCAGGCGTTGCGTTCGTGTGGCTGAGTGATAGGGATGGTCAGGGGCGGAGTCGGGCGACCAGCGGATAGATCTGGCAACCCAGGCAGATGCCGAACGCCGCGTTCAGGAAGGCCGCGAACAGCGCGAATCCGGCGAAGATCGAGCCCGCCACCGTGCTGCCGGCCGCGAAGCCGATCACGCCCAGCACCGCGAAGACCAGACCCACCAGCTGCGCGAACCGCAGTGGGGCAACGGGTTCCAGCTCGGTCGGCGCGCCGTTGCGCGGCGCGACCAGGGCGGCGTAGATCCGGCCGTACGGACTGCGCTTGGGGCCGTTGGCCGCGCCCAGGCCGAAGACCACGGCCTGCACGGCCAGCAGCACGGCGGCCGCGGGGGCCGAGACGGAAGCGAGAATCAGGACCAGGGTGAGCACCGCGGTGGTGATCCAGGCCGCGAACCGGGGACCCCGGACATCGACCTGCTCCACGGGCGGTGCGCTCGTAGTGGTGTTCGACATGGAAGGAAGGACTCCTGCGCTCGAGGATGTATTGGCCAGATCGCCGGAGGATCGACATGATCTCTCAACAGCGGGGGGATACAACCGGTCGGCGACAGAGTGATAGAAAGGCCGACCGGCTAGCGGCACAGGCAGCAACAACCACCGAGCCGGCACAGGTCTACCGTGCGGCGTCGGGTGAGCATCAGCTCGCGGTTGGATTGCACGAGAGGGAGTTTACCCAATTTTCGGGGGAAATTGGACCCGGGGTTCGTAATGCTGGTCACTCATCGGTCGCGGCGACCGTCAAAGAGGCCATTGACGTGCGCAGATCCGCGGCCTTCGGAACGCCGGCGATCCGGAAGCGTTCCAATCCTCGAGAATCCAATCCGAAAGTGGTCGGCAGCGAGAGCACGTTCAGCTCCCGGGCGAGCTCCGCGAACTCGTCGATGTCGACCTCCAGATCCAGCGGCGGCAGCTCGGCGTCGGCCAGTTCGGCCACCACGCCGGCGACCACGCGCCGCACGGCAGCGCACGGGCCGCACCAGTCCGCGGAGAAGTGCAGGACGGTCGGCCGGCCCGGGACGACTCCGGCCGCGGCCAGCAGGGTGGCCCGGGTGGATTCCGGTTCGTGCCGCGGCGCGGCGGCGCGCTCGCGCACCCGGCCCTCGTTGCGGCGCAGCAGCAGGCCCACGGCGACCGCCGCGACCAGCATGACCGTCAGGATTCCGAGGGCGATCATTTCTGTAGCCGATCCAGGTCGACGGTCACGTCGCGACCGGTGCCCTCCACCACGATCTGCCCGGCATTGGCCTCCACCGAGGTCGGGGCGATGCCGAACGGCATATTGCGGGTGTCGATGGTGTGGGTGAAGCGGGCGAGGATGGCGGGCTTGTCCTGTTCGGAGATCACGGTCCGATCCTGTTCGGGGAGTACCGAATCGGAGTCGGCCTGCAGATCGCGCCCGGCGATCGATATCGCGGTGATGCGTACCTCGGCGCCCTCGAGGCGCAGTTCGGCCAGCACGTGGACCTTCTTCTTGGTGACCTTCTGCGCGGTGTCGGTGCGCGAATCGGCGACCGCGACGGTGTCGGCGTTCGGGCCGATCGGCACGGTGCCTTCCAGGATGATGATGCCCGTGGTGCTGGGCCCGGTGCCGGCGGCGCTGCCGGAGCCGTCGGACTTGTCGGTGGGCGGGCCGAAGACCTGGAGGTCCGGAATCTTGAACAGCCGTCCGAGCTCATTGGGTTCGATGCGCATGCGGGCCTGCACCTCGTCGACCGGGACCTGCGCCACCTCGCCGTCGACCAGTTGACGCATGGGCAGGCGGACGCCCTTCAGATTGGCCTCGACCATGATCTTGCCCGGAATGTCGGGGCGCATGGCGCGGGCGCGGATGTCCATATTGATGTACTCACCGCCCAGCGCCTGGGCCACGAACGGGTGGCGAGGCGACTCGTGGAAGGTGATCTCCGGATCGGCGCTCAGATCCGAACCGGTCCGCAGCAGCCGCGAGACGCGGTACTCGGAGTAGGCCGCGACCCCGAAATCGAGCAGCACGACCAGCCCTGCCAGGCAGAGCAATCCGATGAGCAGCCTCCGGAAACGCATAGCTGCACACTAATAGGGGGCCGTCGCCGATCCGCTTCGGATCCACCTACGGGAGTCCGTCGGCAAGGGGCGGACGCTGGTGATTCGCGCCGTCAACCCGCCCGTGGCGGCAGCGGAGGGCAAATACGAGACACCACAGGCTAATGTAGGCAGCGATTACCTGTGATGACCTGCATGGGGTAGTGGCCGACAGCGCGGTAGCCACACACATGCCAGATGGGATGGAGGGCCCCCATGGAGCTGCTCCTGCTGACCTCCGACCCCAACCCCGAGGCGGTGCTGCCGTCGCTGGCGTTGCTGCCGCATCACGTGCGGCCCGCTCCGACGGAGGTGGCGTCCCTGCTCGAGGCGGGATCCGCCGACGTGGCGCTGGTGGACGCGCGTACCGATCTGGCCGCCGCGCGCGGCCTGTGTCGGTTGCTGGGGAGCACCGGCTCGTCGGTGCCGGTGGTGGCCGTGCTGACCGAGGGCGGTCTGGTCGCGGTGAACGCCGACTGGGGGCTGGACGACATCCTGCTACCCGGTACCGGGCCCGCCGAACTGGACGCCCGGCTGCGACTCTTGGTAGCGCGCAACGGCGGCGTGGCCAGCCCGGAGAACACCGGCAAGATCACCCTCGGCGAGCTGGTCATCGACGAGGGCACCTACACCGCGCGACTGCGCGGCCGCCCGCTGGACCTGACCTACAAGGAGTTCGAGCTCCTCAAGTACCTGGCGCAGCACGCCGGCCGGGTGTTCACCCGCGCCCAGTTGCTCCAGGAGGTCTGGGGCTACGACTTCTTCGGCGGCACCCGCACCGTGGACGTGCACGTGCGACGACTGCGCGCCAAGCTCGGCAGCGAGTACGAGTCGCTGATCGGCACCGTACGCAATGTCGGATACAAGGCGGTGCGCCCGGCGCGTACCCCGGGCAAGGGCGACGCGGTCACCTTCCCCGACTCCGACGGCACCGACGACTCCGAACTGACCTCGGCGAACGGCGCGATCTGATGACCTCCTGGATCGACCGGCCCGATTCCGAGACGGCCGGGCAGGTGCGGGCGCTGCTGGAGCGGGCCACCGCGGCCGACGGCGTGGCCCCGGTGTCGGAGCAGGCGGTGCTCTCGCTGGCCGGAACTGATTCGCCCGCAAGACATCTGGTGGACATCCGGGACGGCGTGGTCGTGGGGTACGCGAACCTCGTGCCCGCGCACGACGAGCACCCGGCGATGGCGGAGGTGGCGGTCGATCCGGCGGCCCGCGGCCGGGGTATCGGCGCAGGTCTGGTGGCTGCCGCGCTCGAGGTAGGGGGTCCGGGCGCGCGCGTGTGGGCGCACGGTGACCTGCCGCCCGCGCGGGCGGTGGCGGCCCGACTGGGCCTGTCCGTTTCGCGTGAATTGTGGCAAATGCGAAGAGAACTGGCTAACTCGGAGCTACCTGAGCTGACGGTGCCCGCCGAACTCGAACTCCGCACCTACGCCGGGCCTTCCGACGACGCCGAACTCCTCCGCGTGAACGCCTCGGCCTTCTCCTGGCATCCCGAACAGGGCGGCTGGACCCAACGCGATATCGACGCCCGGCGCGCCGAATCCTGGTTCGACCCGAAGGGTCTGTTCATCGCCGTGGATTCGGCCCAGCCGGACCGCATCCTCGGATTCCACTGGACCAAGGTGCATTCCGATGAGACGCCGCCGATCGGCGAGGTCTATGTGGTCGGCATCGACCCCGACGCGCAGGGGCGCGGCCTCGGCCGCCTGCTCACCCTGGCGGGTCTGCACTACCTGAAGGACCGCGGCCTGGACGCCGTCCTGCTCTACACCGAAGGTGACAACACCGCGGCCGTGCACACCTACACCCGGCTCGGATTCACTCGATTCCACATCGACGTCGCCTACTCCAGCGTGTCCTGAATTACGCTCGGCAACGGTGCGGCTAATGTCACACGCCGTGTGCCGCAATCAGGGTGGGTTGTTCATCTCCCGTTCACCTGCCCTGGTCTAACTGTCAACCAGCCGCCCTTACGTTGCAAGTGGGCCGCAGACCGCTGCCCGGTGCGCTAGTTCGCAGCGAACAGCCGCCAAACGCGCCCGTCCGACCGTTGAGGGGTTGGACGTGCAAGTGATTCCCCCGGAGGAATTGGTGAATCTCAAGCGCAGCAGCGCCCTGCTCGGTGTGTTGGCCGCGGCCGGCGCCCTGACCCTGTCGGCCTGTGGCAGCGACAACAACGCCACCGGCGGCGGCGCCAAGATCGATGTCGCCTGCGGCGGCAAGACCTCGCTGAAGGCCAGTGGCTCCACCGCGCAGAAGAACGCGATGGACCGCTTCGTCGCCGCGTACCAGACCAACTGCTCGGGCGCGAAGCTCGACTACACCGGTTCGGGCTCGGGCGCCGGCGTCAACGAGTTCATCGGCAACCAGACCGATTTCGCGGGCTCCGACTCGCCGCTGAACGCCGAGAAGGGCGAGACCGACAAGGCCGCCGCTCGTTGCGCCAGCCCCGCCTGGAACCTGCCGGCCGTCTTCGGCCCGATCTCCGTGGCCTACAACCTGCCCGGCATCGAGGACCTGGTCCTGGACCCGCCGACCATCGCCAAGATCTTCTCCGGTGACATCACCGCGTGGAACGACCAGGCGATCCGGGCCCTGAACACCAACAAGGCCGACAAGCTGCCGTCGGACAAGATCGGCGTGATCTTCCGCTCCGACGAGTCGGGCACCACCGACAACTTCCAGAAGTACCTGACCACCGCCGGTGGCTACACCAAGGGCGCCGGCAAGGCGTTCAACGGTGGCGTCGGCGAGGGCGCCAAGGGCTCGGACGGCACCTCGGCCGCGGTCGCGAACACCAAGTTCACCATCACCTACACCGAGTGGTCCTTCGCCAAGGCGCAGAAGCTGTCCTCGGTGCGCGTGCTGACCACCGCCACCTCCAACGACCCGAAGCCGGTCGAGCTGACCGCCGAGTCCGCGGGCAAGGCCGTCGACGCCGCCAAGATCAAGGGCGAGGGCAACGACCTGGTGCTGGACAACAGCTCGATCTACAAGCCCACCGCCGCGGGCGCGTACCCGATCATGCTGGCCACCTACGAGATCGTCTGCTCGAAGTACAGCGACGCCGACACCGCCAAGGCCGTCAAGGCGTTCCTGACCTCCGCGGTCGGCAACGGCCAGACCGGTCTCGCCGAGGCCGGCTACGTGCCGCTGCCGGACGCGTTCAAGACCAAGCTCACCACCGCGATCAACGCCATCTCCTGATCGCCTGATCGAAACACGATGACCGTGCACGACGACATTGCATCCGCGGGTCTGTCCGTTTCGACCGACCCGCGGGAAGACCGTGCCCAACTGCCGGGGGATACTGCGCTCATGCCGACCGAACCCAGCACCACCCCGGCCGCGGGGCGCGCACCCAAGAAGTTCGGCGCGGAGTTCGCGTTCCGCTCGGCGGCCACGGCCGCCGGCGGGATCATCGTCGCCGCCATCGCCCTGATCGCCCTGTTCCTGCTGATCCGGGCGTGGCCCTCGATCATGGCGAACAAGGCGAACTTCTTCACCACCACCGAGTTCAACGTCAAGGACGAGAACAACCTGCGGTTCGGCATCAAGGACCTGTTCATGGTCACGGTGCTGAGTTCGCTGTTCGCCCTTGCCATCGCGGTGCCGATCGGGGTGGGGATCGCGCTGTTCCTGACGCAGTACTCGCCGAAGGCGCTGGCGCGTCCGTTCTCGGTCATCGTGGATCTGCTGGCCGCGGTGCCGTCGATCGTGTTCGGTCTCTGGGGATTCCTGGTCGTGGCCCCCAAACTGGGGCCCTTCCAGGACTTCCTGAACAAGCACCTGAGCTGGCTGTTCCTCTTCTCCGACGGCAATGTCAGCATTGCCGGCGGCGGCACCATCTTCACCGCGGGCGTGGTGCTCGCGGTGATGATCCTGCCGATCATCACCTCGGTCTCCCGTGAGGTGTTCGGCCTGACCCCGCGCTCGCACATCGAGGCGGCGCAGGCGCTGGGCGCCACCAAGTGGGAGGTCGTGCGCATCACCGTGCTGCCCTTCGGCCGCTCCGGCGTGATCGCCGGTTCCATGCTGGGCCTGGGCCGCGCGCTCGGTGAGACCATCGCGGTCCTCATCGTGCTGCGCACCTCGACCAAGGCGGGCAGCTGGTCGCTGTTCGACGGCGGCTACACCTTCGCCTCGAAGATCGCCTCCGCGGCTTCGGAATTCAGCTCGAAGCTGCCGACCGGTGCCTACATCGCCGCCGGTTTCGTGTTGTTCGCACTGACGTTCGTCGTCAACGCACTGGCTCGGCTCGCCGCCGGCGGGAAGGTCAACGGATGACCACCACACTCGACAAGCCGATCAAGGCGCCGACCTTCCGGCACGTCAGCCCCGCTCGCCGGATCAAGAACAACCTCGCCACCGGCCTGGTCTGGTTGTGCTTCGGCCTCGCGCTGGTGCCGCTGCTGTGGGTGCTGTTCGTGGTGCTGCAGAAGGGCGGGGCCATCGTGGCCTCGGCCGGCTGGTGGACCAAGTCGCAGAACGGCGTGCTGCCGGATCAGCGCACCGGCGGTGTCTATCACGCCATCTACGGCACCATCGTGCAGTCCGGCATCGCCGCGGTGATCGCGGTGCCGCTGGGCATCATGGCCGCGGTCTACCTGGTCGAGTACGGCCGGGGCTGGCTGGCCAAGACCACCACCTTCATGGTCGACATCCTCGCGGGTGTGCCCTCGATCGTGGCCGCGCTCTTCATCTTCGCGCTGTGGATCGCCACCTTCGGCAACCCGCAGAGCGCCTTCGCGGTGTCGCTGGCCCTGGTGCTGCTGATGCTGCCGGTGGTGGTGCGCAGCACCGAGGAAATGCTCAAGCTGGTTCCGGACGAACTGCGTGAGGCGTCCTACGCGCTCGGTATCCCGAAGTGGAAAACCATTGTGCGGATCGTCATTCCGACCGCCGCGCCCGGCATGATCTCCGGCATGCTGCTGGCCGTCGCCCGTGTCATGGGTGAGACCGCGCCGGTGCTGGTGCTGGTGGGTTACTCGAAGGCGATCAACTTCGATGTCTTCAACGGCAATATGGCCTCGCTTCCGCTGCTGATGTACCAGGAGCTGTCGAACCCCGAGCCCGCCGGCCGCGAGCGCATCTGGGGTGCCGCGCTGACCCTGATCCTGATCATCGCGCTGCTGTACCTCGCCGCCGCGGCGGTCAACAAGCTGCTCACGCGGAACCGATAGAAGGAAAGACTGATGGCCAAGCGAATTGACGTCAAAGACCTCAATATCTACTACGGCAAGTTCCACGCGGTCGCCAATGTCGGGCTGACGGTGCTGCCGCGCAGCGTGACCGCGTTCATCGGTCCGTCCGGTTGTGGCAAGTCGACCGTGCTGCGCGCGCTCAATCGCATGCACGAGGTGACCCCGGAGGCCCGCGTCGAGGGCGCGGTGCTGCTCGACGGCGAGGACATCTACGGCGCCACCGTCGACCCGGTCGGCGTGCGCCGCACCATCGGCATGGTGTTCCAGCGGCCGAACCCGTTCCCCACCATGTCGATTCGCGACAATGTGGTGGCCGGTCTGAAGCTGCAGGGCGTGCGCAACAAGGGCCGGCTGGACGAGGTGGCCGAGCAGTCGCTGCGCGGCGCCAACCTCTGGAACGAGGTCAAGGACCGCCTGGACAAGCCGGGCGGCGGCCTCTCCGGTGGTCAGCAGCAGCGTCTGTGCATCGCCCGCGCCATCGCGGTGTCGCCGGACGTGCTGCTCATGGACGAGCCGTGTTCGGCCCTGGACCCCATCTCCACGCTCGCGATCGAGGATCTGATCACCGAGCTGAAGAAGGAGTACACCATCGTCATCGTCACCCACAACATGCAGCAGGCCGCGCGTGTGAGTGACCAGACCGCCTTCTTCAACCTGGAGGCGCAGGGCAAGCCGGGCAAGCTCATCGAGATCGACGAGACCGAGAAGATCTTCTCGAACCCGTCGCAGAAGCAGACCGAGGACTACATCTCGGGTCGCTTCGGATAGTCACAGACCTTCCGGCGTCTGACGGCCCCTGCCCTTGCGGCAGGGGTCGTTTTCTATGCCCGGGGTGGTTGTGTGCAACCGTCAGTAACAGTTAGTCTGACGCTCGTTGGTAAACCGATTGGTTTAGTACAAGGAGGTGTCGGATGACCGTCTCAACGGCGAGCCCGAAATCCGGACGGGCCGCGGCGGAACTGCCGCAACGAGCGAAGATCGCGGCGCTGGTCGCCATCTGTCTCGCGGAACTGCTCGTGGTCCTGGACAACACGCTGGTCAATGTGGCCCTGCCGTCCATGGCCGTCCAGCTGAAGGCCGACATGAGCGGCCTGCAATGGATCGTGGACGCGTTCACCCTGGCCTTCTCCGGCCTGCTGCTCGCCATGGGACACCTCGGCGACCGCTACGGGCGACGGCTGTTCATGATCATCGGACTGGGCGGCGTCGCGGTGATGTCCGCGGCGGGCGCGCTGTCCTCCGGACTCGGCCAGGTCATCGCGGCCCGCGCCGGCATGGGCGTGTTCGCGGCCGTGGTCTTCCCGGCCACGCTGGCCCTGCTCACCAATATCTTCACCAAGTCCCGCGAACGCGCCGCCGCCATCGCGCTGTGGACGGCCATGGCCGGGATCGCCGTCGCCATCGGGCCGACCGTGGGCGGCTGGCTGCTCGAGTACTTCTCCTGGCACTCGGTGTTCTGGATCAATGTCCCGGTGGCGCTGCTGGCCATCGGCGCGGTCCTGGCCACCGTGCCGGAATCCCGCGCACCGCACGTGGATCGGCTCGACCGGGTCGGCATCCTGCTCTCCCTGGCCGGGGTGACCGCGCTGGTGTGGTCCATCATCGAGGCCCCCAAACACGGCTGGTTCGCCACCGAAAGCCTTGCGGGCTACCTGCTCTCGGCCGCGCTGCTGGCCGCGTTCGTGGCCTGGGAACTACGCGTGCCCGCACCCGTGCTGAACATGCGCCTGTTCCGCAACCGCCGCTTCGCGCTGCCGTCGCTGGCCATCACCGTGTCCTACTTCTCGGCGTTCGGATTCCTGTTCCTGATCACCCAGTACTTCCAGGGCGTGAAGGAGCTGTCGCCGCTCGAATTCGGCATCCACTCACTGCCTTTCGCGG
The DNA here is from genome assembly GCF_042792755.1 of Nocardia sp. NPDC056611. Classification (NCBI taxonomy): domain Bacteria; kingdom Bacillati; phylum Actinomycetota; class Actinomycetes; order Mycobacteriales; family Nocardiaceae; genus Nocardia; species Nocardia sp. NPDC056611. The sequence continues at coordinate 73,442 of NZ_JBHTVV010000007.1, read as the reverse complement.
TGGCGGTCGGCTTCGGCGCGCCCATCGCGACCCTGCTGGCGCAGCGGCTGGGCACCACGGCCATGGTGGTGTCGGGGCTGCTGATCCTGGCGGTGGCCATGTACATCGCGGGCCGGACCACCGTCGACACCCCGTATCTGGGGCCGGTGGTGGTGTCCATGATCCTGATGGGCCTGGGATTCGCGGTGGTGCAGGGTCCGGCGACCGAATCCATCATGGGCGCGGTGCCCGTGGAGGAGGCCGGCGCGGGCTCGGCGGTCAACGACACCACGCGGGAGGTGGGCGGAGCGCTCGGTGTGGCCCTGCTGGGGTCGATCATGACCTCGGTGTACGCGGACAGGATCGGCGGCCGGATCGCGGCGATTCCCGCGCAGATCATGAATCCGCAGCAGAAGGAGCTGGCGAGCAATACGCCGATCAGCGTCCTGGAGATCGTGAAGGCCCCGGTGAATCCGCTTGTCGCACCGGCGAAAGCGGATCTGATTCACGCCATGAAGGTCGCGGCCATGCAGGGTGCCGAGGCCGCGTCATACGTCGCGGTCGGCACCCTGGTCGTGTGCGCGGTCATCGTGGCCGCGACCTTGCCCTGGCGTCCCGAACGGGGTCGTTCGGTCCTGATGGGCTGGCGTGAGTCCGACGAGGACTAGATCGATTCCTTCTCGGAATCCGGGTCCGGGGGCAGCACGCCGGTGACGAGGAAGACGACGCGGCGGCCGATCTCCACGGCGTGGTCTGCGAAGCGCTCGTAGTAGCGACCCAGCAGCGCCACGTCCACGGCCGACGCGACGCCGAACTGCCAGTCGCGGTCCATGATCAGCGTGAACAGGTGCTTGCGCAGGTCGTCCATCGCCTCGTCGTCGTCGGTGAGCTTGGCGGCCCGCTCGGGATCGCGGGTCTCCAGCACCTCCTTGGCGGTGGCGCCCATCTTGACCGCGACGCGGCCCATCTCGGCGAAGTAGCTGTTCACGGCCTCCGGCACGGCGTGGGCCGGGAAGCGGCGCCGGGTCATCTTGGCGACGTGCAGGGACAGCACGCCCATCCGGTTCACGTCGGAGACGATCTGGATGGCGCTGACGACCTGCCGCAAATCGCCGGCGACCGGGGCCTGCAGCGCGAGCAGCGCGAAGGCCTTCTCCTCGGCCAGGGTGATCATCTCGGCGATCCGGTCGTACTCGCTGATCACCTGCTCCGCGAGCTCGAGATCGGCGGTGAGCAGGGACTGGGTGGCCCGCTCCATCGCCGATCCGGCGAGCCCGGCCATGCCGCCGAGCAGATCGGCGAGCTCGGCCATTTGTTCGTTGTAGATGACACGCATGAGTCAAGACATTAGTGCGCGTCTTTGACCAAGTCACCAACGGTGGGTTAATCGTAGGTTCCGGTCGGTTCCGGCAACGTCGCCGCAGCTCCGACCGGTCCGGTGGCAGCCTACTTGCAGAGGTCGTCGGCGGCGTTCACATGCTCGAGGTCGGACGGCAGTGTGACCGGAGCCGCACTGGGGCCGCCCGCGTCGCTCGGCGTGTCGGGCAGCGTCTGCCCGAAGGTGGTCGGGGTCTTCACGGTGCCCGAGAAATCGGACCCCACCACGACCTCGACGATACTGCCCAGCCCGCTCGCCGGTTCCAGGATCGCGCCCGGAATCGCGCTGGCCACGGTTCCGGCGTCGGCCTCGTGGCCGCTGGAGTAGCGGACCTTGGTCTTGGCGGAGACGCCGTCGGCGTAGTTGCCGGTGCTGTAGATCTGGAAGCCCTGCGCGGCCAGCTTGGTCGCGGTGGTGCCCGCGATGCCGCCCTGGCCGGAACCGTTGGACACCTGCACCGAGACCGTCTGCGGATCCACCGCGGCCGGTTTGGGTTTGGCGACGGGCACGCCGGCGGGGGCCGCCGGGGGCTCGGACTTCTTCTCGCCGGGCAGCGGCTGGTCGTCGATGACCGCGCGGAAGATGGCCTTGATGTCGGATTCGCGCGGGATCTCGTTGCCGTACGAGGTGGTGCCCGCGGTCGGGACGGTCAGGAAGGTGATGCTCCCGGCCTGCATCTTCTGCATGGAACGGCCCAGCGTGAGCAGGTCCTTGGTGGTGACGCTGTCCATGAAGGAGTGCTTGGCGAAGGCGTTGATGAATCCGTCGAGCTTGGTCGGGTCGAACAGCACCTTGCTGGACAGCGCGCTGCGCAGCAGGGACGACAGGAATCGCTGCTGCCGGTTGATCCGGTCGTAGTCGCTGCGCTCCTCGCCGTACACGTGGCGAGCGCGCACGTAGTCCAGGGCGGTGGAACCGTTGACCGTCTGCTTGCCCGGAGTGGTGAGGACGGTACCGAGGACCTCGTCCACCAGTGGTTTGGTGGTGCACACCTCGACACCGCCGACCACGTCGACCATGGACTCGAACCCGGCGAAGTCGATGCCGACGAAGTGGTTGATCTTCAGGCCCGACATCTTGGTGATCACCTTGGTCAGGCACTTCGGCCCGCCCAGCGCGTAGGTGGCATTGAGCTTGTCGCCGTCCGCGGCCGGGAACTTCTGGCTGGAGTACGCGGCCTTCTCGTTGTCCCAGCCCTCGCAGATCGGACGGGAGACGTCCAGGTCGCGGGGGAAGGACACCGCGACCACACGGGACCGGTTGGCCGGGATGTTGACCAGCATGACGGTGTCCGAGCGCGCGCCCTCGGCGTCGTCCACACTGCCCGCGCCGAGAGTGCTGTTGGTGCCCGCCCGGGTGTCGGTGCCGACGATCAGGAAGTTCTCGTCGCCGTTCTGCCCGTCGGCGTCGACGACGTCCGTGCTGTTCGGATCGAGCGCGACGACCTGCTGGAAGTTGCCGTCCTTGGCGCGCAGGTAACTCCAGCCGCCCGCCGTCACCAGCAGCGCGAGCACCGCGAACATCGCGGTGGCGCCGCGGGCCACCAGGCCGGCGCGCCGGCTGCGGCGCCGTTGGGTGCTCGACACCCGTCTGGCCGGTGCGGCACCCACGGAGGCGGGCAGCGCGGTGGTCGGATAGTCGGCGGGCGAGGCGACCCGGCGGCCCAGCAGGGCGCGGGCGCGCGCGGCCGTGGTCGGGGCGGCGGGGATGGCCTCGGTGACCGGGGGTAGTTCGTCGGTGACCAGATCGGCGGTCGGGTCGGCACGGCGCACGGTCCTGCCGCTGCCGGCGCCCGGCGCGGCCGCTACCCGGCGGAGGTGGCTGTCGTCGCGCACGGTGCGCTGCGAGCCCGTGCCGGGCTGGTTTCCGGCGGGCGGGGGCTGGGTGCCCGGTGCGGGCGGGGGAACGACGGGCCGGGCGCCGGTGGCGGGTGCGCCGTTCGGCGAGGGCACGGGCGCCGGTGCGGCCGGTTCTCGTTCGGCCGTGCCGTTGGTGGCCGCCGGTGCGTTCGGCTTGGCCGCGTCGGTGCGGGGGCGCCGGCGCGTCTGGCGCTCGCTGTCCACCCGTTCGACCAGGTCCTGCACGGAGATGGGGGCGGCGGCGGAGTCGGCGTCGTCGGTGTGCCGGGAGCGGCGGCCCGCGCGCGACGGATCGTCCCCGTCCGCGGAGTAGCGCTCCCAGGGGGCGCGACCTCCGGGCCGTGGCGTACGCCCGTACCGATCGTCACCCACCAACGAACCTCACTTTGCTCTTGATGCCGAGGGCCATGATAACGATTTCGCCACGGTGAACCACTCGAACATGTGTCCACCCAGGTAGATCCGTTTTTTCTGCTTTGTCGGGATGCTTCGACTGCTGGGACGAACGTTCCGCAAAGTGTGCCAGGGCCTCGGCCCTGCGCCCGGGAGCTGGGCCGGACATTGACCGGATCGTGCCGGATGGCCGGCGGCGACAGACGGCTGGACCGGGGCGGTCGCTAGCCGCCGGAATGCATGACGTCGGCGGCGGTCGGGACGGTCGCGTCCTCCGGATCGTCGAGCCAGCCGTCGGGCAGCGCGACCTTCGTCTGCGGGGAGCCCTGCCGCCCGCGCGGTCCGAGCGCGTCCTCCGGGAACGGCACGTCCGGATCCAGCTGCCCGACCAGATCCTCGATCTGAGCCAGGCTGGTCACGGTGGCGAACTGCCGCCGCAGCGCGGAGCCGACCGGGAAGCCCATCAGGTACCAGGCCATGTGCTTGCGGATGTCGCGCATGGCCTTGTCCTCGCCGTCGTGTTCGACGAGCAGGGCGGCGTGCCGGTGAAGGATCTCGCCGACCTTGCCGAGCGTGGGTCCTGCGGGAATGGGCTCGCCGCGCAGGGCCGCGCCGAGTTCGCCGAACAGCCACGGCCGGCCCAGGCAGCCGCGGCCCACCACGACGCCGTCGCAGCCGGTCTCGGCCATCATGCGCAGCGCGTCGTCGGCGCTGAAGATGTCGCCGTTGCCGAGCACCGGGATGGTGGTGACGGTCTCCTTGAGCCGCGCGATGGCCGACCAGTCGGCCTGCCCGGAGTAGAGCTGGGCGGCGGTGCGGGCGTGCAGCGAAACCATCGCCGCGCCTTCCTCTTCGGCGATCCGGCCGGTGTCGAGGTAGGTGGTGTGGTCGTCGTCGATGCCGATGCGGAATTTGAAGGTGACCGGCACGTCGCCTGCTGCCGCGACCATTTCACGCACGATCTCGCGGAACAGCCGCCGCTTGTAGGGCAGGGCGGAGCCGCCGCCGAGGCGGGTGACCTTGCGGACCGGGCAGCCCAGGTTCATGTCGATGTGGTCGGCCCAGCCCTCGCCGACGATGATCCGCACGGCCTCGCCGAGGGTCTTGGGGTCGACGCCGTAGAGCTGCATGGAGCGCGGCGATTCGTCGGGGCCGAAGGCCATCATGTTGAGGGTCTTCTCGTTGCGCTCGACGACCGCGCGGGCGGTGATCATCTCGCACACGTACAGCGATGTGGCGCTGCCGAATTCACGGCACAGGGTGCGGAAGGCGACATTGGTGATGCCCGCCATCGGGGCCAGCACGACCGGCGGATCGAGCGGGTAGGGCCCGATCCGCAGCTCGGTCTTGGGGGCCCCGACCTGGTCGGTCTCGAGGGCGTGGAGCGAGGCAGTCACGCCTCCCAGTCTCTCATCCGCGCGGTGGCGGCCAGAGCCGCCCGTCCGCTCGAGTGCCCCCGGTCACAGCGTCAGCGGGCGGCGGGCCGGGTGCCGGGCTGGAACGTGAAGCCGATGGCCTCCATGACCGGCTTGCGCTGAGTCTTCTGGATGGCGGCGATCCGCCACTCGCCGTCGGTGTCGCGCACGACGGTGTAGGTGACGAGCTTGCCGAGCTTCTTGGGCTGCTTCTTGCCCACGTCCCCGGCCGACACGACGACGACGGTATCGGCGCCGTAGCGGCGGATGTCGAGGGTCTCGCCCCACATCCGGGTGCCCTTCAGGAACGAGTCGAACAGCGCCTGATGGGCCCGGCCGATCTCCGCGCCGCCGTGGTACACGGTCCCCGCGAAGGTGACGTCGGTGGCGTCGGCGGTGAAGCAGTCGCCGTAGGCGGCGCCGTCGCCGGCGTTCCAGGCCGCGGCGACACGGTCGAGCAGGGTGCGGATGGCGTCGAAATCGGTGCTGCCGTTCATGGTTCAATCCCCTTCAGGTTTTTGCTGCTCCTGGAAAGTATCTTCTCACAAGAAGTATCTTCCTTCAAGAAGAGAATTGAATTGGAGGCGTCCCATGCTGTCGGACCCCGCACGGGCCAGTGCGATCTATCGCCGCTACCTCAGCGCCCTGGTGCTGCACGCCCAGGCCGGGGCGCGGGCCGTCGGACTCGGCGCGACCGATCTGTACGCCCTCAACATCCTCGACCTGAACGGCGCCATGACCCCGGGTGAACTGGCCGCCCGCACCGGACTCACCACCGGGCCCACCACCCGCCTCATCGACCGCCTGGAGCAGGCGGGTCATGTGCGCCGGGTCCCCGATGCCGCCGATCGCCGCAAGGTCCTCATCGAACCGATCCCCAACCCCGGCGACCTCGAGCGGGTGCTCGCCCCCGCGCGCCGCAAGGTCGGCGAGATCCTGCTCGGCTACACCCCCGAGCAGCAGGAAGTGCTGTTCGACTACTTCGAGCGCGCCGGCCTGGCGTTCCAGGAGGCGGTCGACGAGATCGACTGACCCGGAGACGACGACGGCCCCCCGGGATCGGAATCCCGAGGGGCCGTGCCGAATTCGAGCCGGGTCAGGCGTTGGCCGCGGCCAGGTCCCGGTCGCGCTTGGCGGCCTCGCGGGCCAGCATCTTGTCGCGCTGCTCCTCGAACTTCACGACGTCCTTGCCGAGCCGCTCGAGGAAGAGGCCCAGACGCTCGCGGGTCTCCTCGCCGCGCGCGGTGAAGTCGGTGCGCTCGAAGATCTGCCACTTCTTGAGCACCGGGTTCACCACCTCTTCGAGGTGCTGGCGCAGGTCGTAGATGCCGTGCTTGGCCATCAGCACGCCGTTGCGGCGGAAGTTGGGCATGCCGGCGCCGGGCATCTGGAAGTTCTCCAGGATCATGGTGATCGCCTCGAGGGCCTGGTCCGGGCAGAGATCCAGGGCCGCGCCGCACATGTTGCGGTAGAAGATCATGTGCAGGTTCTCGTCGGCGGCGATGCGCTGCAGCATGCGGTCGGCGATGGGGTCGTCGCAGACGCGGCCGGTGTTGCGGTGCGAGACGCGGGTGGCGAGTTCCTGGAAGGTCACGTACGCCACCGAGTGCAGGAAGCCGGCGCTGCCGGTCTGCTCGAGCTGCTCGGTGGGGGAGGCGAACCCGTTGGTCATGTGGATCATGCGGGCCTGCTCGAGGGCGACCGGGTCGACGCCGCGGGTGACGACCAGGTAGTCGCGCATCACGATGCCGTGGCGGTTCTCCTCGGCGGTCCAGCGGCCCACCCAGGTGCCCCAGGCGCCGTCCTGGGAGAAGTTCTCGGCGATCTCACGGTGGTAGGAGGGCAGGTTGTCCTCGGTGAGCAGGTTGGTGATCATGGCCGCCTTGGCCAGTTCACTCAGCTTCGACTGCGACGGATCCCAGTCCTCGCCGCCCATGGCCGCGAAGTTGCGGCCCTCGTCCCACGGCACGTAGTCGTGCGGGTGCCATTCCTTGGCCAGGGAGAGGTGGCGATTGACGTTCTCCTCGGCAACCGGCTCCAACTCCGTCAGTAGCTCGAGTTGAGTCAGATCCTTTGCCATACATATGCCCTTCGTGTCGTGCCTCGTGCTGTCGTACCCTCGCCGGCCTGCCGCCGCGGCCCATACCTTACGTGACCGTAGGGTGATGTGAAACTCATCTGTGCGCCATTGCGAGCTTGGTGAGGGATGTCATAAGAAGCGCGGCCCGCAGCGTTAGGGGGTCTATCGCTGTGGGCCGCGCTTCGTTAGCCGTGCATCAGCAATGGATGCGAGATCACTTCTTCCCGAGCAGGCCGCCCAGGACGCTGCCGAGGACGCCACCCGCGTTCTGGCCCATGGCCTTGCCGAGGATATCGCCCAGACCGCCCGCGCCGCCCTGACCGCTGGTGGCCCCGCCGAGCAGGCCGCCGAGGATGTCGCCGAGACCGCCGCCGCCGGTCGCGCCGGGCTGAGCGGCCGCGCCGCCCCCGCCGAGCATCTTCTTGCCGAGGTACGCCAGCACGATCGGCGCGAGCATCGGGAGCAGCTTGCTCATCAGGTCGCCGCTGATATTGCTGCCGCCGACATTGCCGAGAGCGCTGATCACCGTGTTCTTCTCGGCGCCGAAGGTCTGGTCGACGATCTGGCTACCCGTGGAGGTGTCCACCTGGCTCATGTCGACACCGCCGTCGAGCAGACCCAGCGGCTGGTTGGCGACCTCGTTCTCGAGATTCAGGCCGACCTCGGGGTTGCCGGCCTGTGCCTGGAATCCGCCGAGCAGGACGGGCACGGCCGCGTCGACCGCGGTCTTGGCGGTGGCCTCGTCGACGCCGAGCTGTTCGGCGATCTGGGCGATTGGAACTTGAGAGAGCAGGTCATCGAAGGAAGTCATGAACTCCGCCTGTGGTGATGGATTCCCGGGAAAAGCCCTACCGGGGTCACGCTAGGTGAAACCCGGACAGATTGCTACAGATTCGCGGATGTGGCGGGGGCCCGGAACGGCTGTTCCGGGCCCTCGCGTGACTGTGCCCCCACCAGGGCTCGAACCTGGGACCTGCGGATTAAAAGTCCGTAGCTCTACCAACTGAGCTATAGGGGCGTGCGGGACGTCAGTTTAATGGGCCGGGCCCACAAGTGTTAAACGAGTATCCGATTGTGCTCTGGCGGACGGTATTTGCGCAGGTCATGGTGGTGGCGTCGAGCGCGCGGCGGGCCGGGGAGGGGCGCTCCGGCGGCGCGATCGGCGTGACGGGCCGTGCCGACGGTGTGACCGGCCGTGCCGATCGCGGGGGCTCGGCGAGCCGTGGCGGCGCGTTGGGGGGACGATGTGGCGCTGTGAGGGTGCGGACCGGTCGGTGCGTCACCGCGACGGGGCAGAGCCGGGGTGCCACGGGGGTCGGCGCGGAGTGTGGGCGGGGTGAGGTGACGGTGTGGTCCCGTCGTGCCCGGATCCGTCCGGGCGGCCGTTCGCGCGCCCGCGGACGCGTGTCGAGCTCGGCCCCGGATGGCCCCGGCAATCGCCTTGCCACTCAGTTTGTTTCGTGGCCCTCGAGTGTGAATATCATCCAATGGTGATGCGTGGCAAGCTTTTTGGGGTGGGGGGAAGCGGCCGGTCCGGTCCGAGCCGGGCGCGGGGTGGCGGCTCGGCGGTACCGCGAGCCGGGTGGCGTCGGCGCGCGTTCCCAAGATCGCCGGGGCGAACTTCGGTGAGATATGGGCGAATTCGTCGTTTCGGGCCAATCGTCCATACGATTGCTGCGGAATTGCGGTTTTCGTTAGGAGGTGTGCTGGCTAACTGACTTTCCGGTACATGTCACGCTGGGTGAACTTTCCGGGTACGGTGACCGACTGGTGAATTCCCGAGGAGCTGGGATTGCCCCGGCGGCACGGGATTCGGCTTATCGTTGATATGCCCGAACGTGTCGCGACCGGTCCGGCCGATCGCGGCTCCAACAGATGAAGCTGCGGGGAGGCGGACCAGGACGACGTGAACGCCCGGGCGTGCACCCCGCGCGGTGCGCCGGGTGGGAAAACCTATACCAGTTGGTGTGTTTCAAGTTTTTCGCGCTTTTCCGTACCAAGAGTTTGGTAATTCCGGGCATAGCCCGTTTTGAAGTATTTGAAAAACACGTAACTTCGCGTCGAGGCCGTACCGCGGTCGGCGACGGTTAGCTAGCTTCGGAGGCGTTTCGAGCATGGCACGGCAGCAAGAGCGGGCCCGCCGGACACGCGCGGCGATCATCAGGTCCGCCGCCGTTGAGTTCGGGAAGAGCGGCTATGCCGCTGCATCGCTCAACCGCATATTGGAAGGTTCCCGGGCGACCAAGGGGGCCATGTACTTTCACTTCGACTCCAAGGAGGACTTGGCGCGCGCGGTGCTGGAAGCGGCGGTCGACCGCTACCGGGCATCGACCGAAAGGTGGCTCACCCGAACCGATCTCGGCCCACTCGACGTGCTGCACGGCATGATCGACGAGATCGCGTTGCGGCTGGAGAACGACATCATCATCCAGGCCGAGTTCCGGCTCATCATCGAGCCGGAGTTCTATCGCGACATCCAGGCCGGCGGCGGCCGCATCCTCGGGCGCGCCATCCGGCAGCTCGCGGTCCGGGCCGCGGAGCACAAACAGCTGCGGTCGGATTCGGATCCGGACCGGTTCACCCGCACCCTGGCGGCGGCCCTGGCGGGCCAGCGCTACATCGCCGATGTGCTCACCGGCCCGGCCGATCTGCGGGCCCGGTTCGCCGAGGCGCTCGAGGTGATCGTCGACGCCACCGCGACACCGGAGTGGGCCGAGGAGTTCCGCCGCGTGGGATGGCGGGTGTCCGCCCGGCTCGAAGATCTCAACTTGGGACTCTGACCAGCTGATTTGGGAATCACGCGGAGCCTGTCATAAGCTATCTCCGCTCCCAACGGAAGCCGTTGAGCAAACGGTCCGGAGAAATCCGGCGGGCCCCCTTCGTCTAGCGGCCTAGGACGCCGCCCTTTCAAGGCGGTAGCGCGGGTTCGAATCCCGTAGGGGGTACAACGATGGTGACATCGTTGTCGGAGCAAGTAGCAAGGCCCTGTGGCGCAGTTGGTTAGCGCGCCGCCCTGTCACGGCGGAGGTCGCGGGTTCGAGTCCCGTCAGGGTCGCAAGATCTTTTTGCGACAGCAAGAAGCGCACGAAACTTGGCATTCGAATCGGGTGCCTTTCGGCCAGGTAGCTCAGTTGGTACGAGCGTCCGCCTGAAAAGCGGAAGGTCGCCGGTTCAATCCCGGCTCTGGCCACTCGATCACAGGGAGCCCCTGCTCGCGGACAACGCGAGCAGGGGCTCTCTTCGTCTCTCCTGTGGGAACCGAGCCCCCACACCCCAGCCGGAGGGCTCCGCCCCCGGACCCCCGCTCCCGTCGCGGTTCGATCCGAATCGTTCTGCCGTTGCGTGTTTTGTCGTATGCGTGTCCGATCTTGGTGGAATGCTGGGTTGCATGGCTGAGGACAACCAGTGGTATTACTGCATCTCCCATCACAAGGCGGAGCAGGGAAAGACCTGCTGGGTCGGGGACCGGATGGGGCCGTATCCGGATCAGGCGACAGCCGAGCGGGCGTTGGATATTGTGCGAGAACGAAACCGGCGTGCCGACCAAGAGGACGACTGACGCTCGGGTGACGGGGGTGACCGCGCCTACACGGTGCGCTCACGAGGCACTCAGGCGGACCAGGTACGGTTTCTGAGCCAGAAGACGACCGATCGGGAGGGCGTACCTTGAAGGTCACCGTGGTGGTGCCGACCTACAACGAGCGGGAGAACCTGCCCGTTGCGGTGGAGCGGCTGACCGCACTGCCGGTGGAGGACCTGCATGTGCTGGTGGTGGACGACAATTCACCGGACGGCACCGGCGAGGTCGCGGACAAGCTGGCCGCCGATCTGCCGAACGTGGTGAGCGTGCTGCACCGGACGGAGAAGGACGGCCTGGGCCGCGCCTACATCGCCGGCATCACCAAGGCGCTCGACGAGGGCGCGGACGTGGTGATCCAGATGGACGCCGACCTGTCGCACCCGGCCGAGGTCATTCCCGCCATGCTCGACAAGCTGAAGACCACCGACGCCGGCGTGGTGCTCGGATCCCGGTACGTCCCCGGCGGTTCCACGGCCGAGGAGTGGAAGTGGTACCGCAAGGCGCTCTCCGCCTGGGCCAACTTCTACGTCAACATGATCCTGCGCCTGGGCGTGAAGGACGCCACCGCCGGGTTCAAGGCGTGGAAGGCGGACACGCTGCGCGCCATCGACGTGGCCTCGATCAAGTCGAACGGTTACTCGTTCCAGGTCGAGATGAACTACCGCACCGTCAAGAAGGGCATCTCCATCGCCGAGGTGCCGATCCGCTTCGAGGAGCGCACCCTGGGCGCCTCGAAGATGAGCCTCAAGGTGCAGCTGGAGTCCGCGGCCATGCCGTGGAAGCTGCTGTTCGGGCGGGCCGTCTAGAACTGTCCGGTCCCGCTAGGAGTCACCGGTATCGCCAGGCCAGTGGAGCAGGGTGTCGACGAACAATTGTCGGACCTGCTCCACTTCCGTATCCAGGCGCGCCGGGTCCCAGCCGCTGACATCGATCGGCGGTAGGACGGCCACGTCCACGACGCCCTTGCGGACGATCGCGGAGTTGCGCCACGCGATCTCCCCGGCATTGCGGATCACCACCGGGATGATCGGCACGCCCGCCTGCATGGCGATATGGAACGCGCCCTTCTTGAACGCTCCCACGCGCGGCGTCAGGGAGCGGGTGCCCTCGGGGGCGATCACCACCGACAGTCCGCCCCGCAAGGTCTCGACGACCGGTTCCAGCGCGGCCTTCGCGGCGGCGGAGTTCGCGCGGTCGATGAAGGTGACCTCCACGAACCGCATGAGGGGCCCGAAGACCGGGTTCTTGGTGATCTCGCGTTTGGCGATGCCGGTGAATCCGGTGCCCAGCACCTCGGCCAGCACCACGATGTCGAACTGGCTCTGGTGGTTGAAGACGAACACCGCCGGTCGGGGCGCGCGGGCGTGTTCCGCGCCGGTCACCCGCACCGTGACCCGGGTGCCGCGCAGGGTCGAGTCGGCGGCGTGGGTCATCATCGAATCCGCCATCTGGCGGCGCTGTTTCGTGTGTGCCTTGGCGGCCACGCCGAACAGCGCTCCGCCGAGTAGACCGGTGAATCCGGCCAGGGTGCGGGCGTAGTCGGTGGCCTTGGGGGCCTGCCGGGGCCGGAAATGCAGGACCGGCCACTCCTTTTCGGCCGCCTCGAGTACGACGCGGGGGTCCGGGTTGACGGCCACCGGGTGCCCGGCGGTCTGGAGCAGCGGCAGGTCGGCGGCGCTGTCGGCGTAGGCCCAGCTCCGGGTGAGGTCGATGTCGTGGGCGATGGCGAAACGGCGGACGGCGTCGGCCTTGCCGTTGCGCCACAGCGTCTTTCCCTCCACGTGCCCGGTGAGCACGCCGTCCTGCACGGCCATGGCGGTGGACAGCACGTGCGGGATGCCGAGTTCGGCGGCGACGGGTTCCACCTGGTAGCGGCTGATCGAGCTGATCAGGACGAGGGTGTGGCCGGCGGCCTCGTGCTCGCGGACCAGCCGCCAGGCCTCGGGGTAGATGTGCCCGTACACGTTGCGCGCGAACACCTGCCGTCCGAGGTCGACCAGGTCGGCTTCGGGCACTCCGGCCCAGTCGTACATGGCCGATTGCAGGAAGCGTTCGTATTCGCCTTCGCTGCGGGCGCCGCGGATGCTGCCGAGCAGGCTGGCGGTGAGCGCACCGCGGGCGCTGCCGCGGCGCAGCAGGCGGCGGGCGAGCGGGGGCGGGTTGAAGCCGTGCACGACGGTGCCGCCGAAGTCGAAGATGGCGGCGACCCGCGGGCCCTGCGGTCCGGTGCGCACGGCCTCGAGGGCGGTGGCGAGATCCTGTGCGCCGATGGGCCGCTGGGTGACGCCGACGCCGGGTCGCAGGGTCGGGTTGGTGCGTCCCGCCGCGCGGCCCCGGACCCGGTGGGTCACAGCGCTTCCATCCGGTTGGACGGGTCCAGGGTGGCCGCCCGGGTGATGCGCTGCCCGATGGCGCGCAGTTCGGCGGCGAAGGCGCTGCGCCGGGCGGCCAGGTCGGCCGGATCGCCGGCGGGGGTCAGCAAGCCGTGGTTGTCGGCGAGTTTGACGGCGCTGCCGAACAATTCCGAGGACACCGATTCGGGGCTGTGCAGGCGTTGTTGCAGCAGCATCTGTTTGCCGACCTGGAGGCATTCGTCGATGAGGGCCTTGCGGTCGACGGGGTCGACCGGGTCGCGGGCGGCGAGCCGTTCGGCCACCACCAGTTGCGCGTCGAAGAAGGAACGCAGCACGCGGTGGGCCATCATGAAGCCGGAATCGGCGAGCCGGGCCAGGATCTCGGAGCCGAGGGTGCCCGCGGCGGTCCGGTGATGCCATTCGGGGTCCACGCGCAGCATCTCGGCGGTGAGCTGGGTGGTGAATTCGGCGCGTTCGGGGAAGAAGAACTCGAACTTGAGCAGGTCGCGCAGGCGGTAGGCGGCGTCCCACCCGGCGCGCAGCTGCTCGCCGTCGGGGGCTTCGACGCCGGTGAGGACGGCGAGTTCGAGGATGGCGCGGTTCACGAACCAGTGCACGGCGCTGTTGCGGTAGAACGCGGCCTCGAGGTGCGCGCCCGCGTTGATGGCGTACACCGGTTCCAGTCCGGCCCGGTACACGGTGACGACGGTGGCGACGGCCAGCTGTTCGAGGACCACGGCGAGCCCGTGATCGTCGCGCAGCGTGTCGAGTTCGCCGGTCGGCAGGCCGCGGCTCTTGATGTAGCCGAGCACGGGCGCGATGGCGTTGCGGAGTTCGGGCCGGGTCAGCGCGCGTTCGTGGACGCCGAGCAGCACCAGGGTGGTGAGCGCGTTGACGGTGATCGGGGTGACCTCGTTGATGCCGACGGCGACCTCGAAGGCCAGCCGCTGCACGGCCAGCTGCTCGCGTTCGACGGCTTGTTCGGTGCCCGGATCCTGGTGTCCGGTCAGCGGATCCCCGTTGGCGGCCAGGCGGTCGCGGGCCGAGAGCGGGGTGCCGAAGCGTACGTACACGTGCCCGGCGGAGTGCTGCTGGTTGCGGACGTAGCGGGCCAGCCAGGCGAGGCCCTCGGGTTGTTTACGGCCGCCGGTCTGTTCGTCGGCGATGGCCCCGATCTCGTTGAGCCGTTCGTAGGTGATGGAGACCGGCACCAGCATGACGTCGTCGATGCGTTTCGAACGCAGCGCCGCCGCAAGGTAGTTCAGCAGCCCGTAGCGCGGCGGCCGGAGTTTGCCGGTGCGGGTGCGCCCGCCCTCGAAGTACCACTCCAGGTTGAAGCGTTTGGTGAGCAGGTAGGCGAAGTACTCCTCGACGACGGCCTTGTAGACCTCGTCGTCGCCGAAACTGCGGCGGATGAAGACGGTTCCGGTGCGCCGGGCGATCGGCCCGATCGGCCAGAACTTGAGGTTGGCGCCGCCGACCACGTGGTTGGGCGGGAAGTCGTTGCGCGCCAGGATGTCCCCGAGCACGAAGGCGTCCACGTAGGAGCGGTGCGAGGGCAGGAAGACCAGCGGATAGCGGCGGTTGAGCGAGCGCAACCGGTCGAGTCCGGTCTCGTCGGCGTCGACGTTCCAGGTGGAGGCGTGGACGGGCCGCATGGCCTGGGTGAACAGGTCGGAGACGAGGCGGCTCTGGGCGGCGACGAGTTCGCGCAGGCCCCGCTCGGCGCGCCGGTAGACCTCGCGTGGGGGGAGTCCGGATTCGAGGGCGATGGCGTCGAGCCGGCGCAGGAATTCGGGGGAGTCCAGGATCTCCTCGACCACCAGTCGCGGCACCTTGTACCGGTCGCCGATGACGGCGCGCTCGGCGCGTTCCAGCGCGACGATGCCCGCGCGCACGATGGCCCGCCCGAAAGCGTCGGGCACGATGGCGGATCCGGGGTTGTTGGCGCGCAGCTCGCTGAGCCGGGCGGGCTGCCCGGTGAGGATCAGGTGCCGGTCGGGGGCCTTGCCGATGAGCCGCCGCTGCATGAGCCGGTGCGGTTTGCGCGGGTTGGACAGGCTCAGCAGGTCGCTGAAGGTGGTGCGGCGCACGCCGTCTCGTTCGGGCGGCAGCCACAGCACGCGGACCGGTACCACCAGCGGGTCGTCGGCGCGTCCGACGAGGCGGTCGGTGACGGCGGCGGGGTCGAGGTCGATCTGGGTGACGGGGGCGGAGGTGCCGAACTCCTGGGTGATGCCGCCTTCGGCGAGCCAGCCCCCGATGAGTTCGCGTTCCACCCGGGAGGCGGCGTCGACCAGGGCGACCACGGATTGCGGGGCGGTGAGCGCGGCTTCGGGGAGCCGGCTGTCGTGATCGAGCATCTTCGTTCCCTCCGCATGAGCCGCTGCGATCCATTGAAGCCCAAACCGGGGCGGTGGGACGGGAGGTCGGGCAATTCACCGGTCCGACCCGGGGTTTCGCCGTGTTGCGCGGCGGTGGTGACGGACGTCGCGATGCGGGCCTCCCCACGAAGGGAAAGGTAATGCTAACCTCACTTCTGAGTTAGGTAAGCATAACCTTGGAGGTCTGGTGTCGGTCGCTGACGAACGGGTACGGCCCGAGGGGGAGCAGCGGTGGGGAGAGTACGTCACCGATCCGGTCGCGGCCGTCACCGCGCTGGCGGCGGCGGATCGCTTCGGTGAGTACGTGGTCTACGAACGGCCCGGCGAATGGGTTTTCGCCGCCGACCCGCTGGGCGGCGTCGAGCTGGACGCGGGCGAACTGCGGGTGAGCTGGGACGGACAGACCACGGTGGGACCGTGGTCGGGCAATCCGGCGCAGGCCCTCGACCGCGCGCTGGCCGGGCTGCCCCTGGAGGGCCGCAACGCCTTCGGCTGGATCGGCTTCGAGTTCTGCGCCTGGTCGCTGGGCGCGACCGAGCACGTGCACCCGCGGGCCACCCTGGCGCACTTGATGATTCCGCGCATCGAGGTCCGCATCGACGCCGCCGGCGTGCGGGTGTCGGGCGCGACTCCCGCCGAGACCGGCGACATCCACGAGCTGATCGCCGCCGCCCAGGACACCGCGCTGCCCGTCGCGTACCCCGTGGACGTCACCCCGGACCCGACCGGCTATCAGGACCGGGTCGCCGCGGGCGTGGCCGAGATCCGGGACGGCAAGTACCAGAAGGTGATTCTGTCCCGGAAGGTCGATCTGCCCTTCGCGGTCAACATCCCCGCCACCTACCGCCTGGGCCGCGCGAACAACACCCCGGCGCGCTCGTTCCTGCTGCGCCTGGGCGGCCTGGAGGCCGCGGGCTTCAGCCCGGAACTGGTGGCGGCCGTGGATCGCGACCGGGTGGTCACCACCGAGCCGCTGGCCGGGACCCGCGCCTTCGGCCGCGGCGACGACGTCGACCTGGCCGCCCGCGCCGACCTGGTGCGCGACCCGAAGGAGATCGTCGAGCACGCCATCTCGGTGCAGACCTCGTTCGCCGAGATCGCCGCGGTCGCCGAGCCGGACACCACCGCGGTCTCCGATTTCATGGCGGTCCGTGAGCGCGGCAGCGTGCAGCACCTGGCCTCCACCGTGCGTGGGCGGCTGGCCGCCGACCGCAGCCCGTGGGACGCGCTGGAGATGTTGTTCCCGTCCGTCACCGCCTCCGGCATCCCCAAGGCCGAGGGCGTGGACGCGGTGTTCCGCCTCGACCACGATCCGCGCGGCCTGTATTCCGGTGCGGTGGTGACGGTTTCCCCCGACGGCGCGCTGGAGGCGACGCTGGTGCTGCGCGCGGTCTACCAGTCCGGTGCGGGCGCGTGGCTGCGCGCCGGCGCGGGCGTGGTCGGGCAGTCGCGGCCGGAGCGGGAGTTCGAGGAGACCTGCGAGAAGCTGGGCAGCGTCGCGCCGTACGTGGTGCGGGCCTGATCCCCGCACCGGAGATCTGAGGGTCAGATCGGGAATTCGACATCCGTCAACCGCTCGGACAGCTCCCAGAGCTGCCGGGCGGTTTTCTCGTCGTGGGAGGCGGCGTTGGAGCTGACCCGGGTCGGGTGGCCGCGCCAGTTGAACCGGTCCGGCCCGTAGTAGGCGCCGGGTTCGATGTCGGCGGTGGCCGCGTACAGGGTTGGCAGCGCGCCCATGTCGGCGCTCTGCGCGATCAGCCGGTTGCCGAGGCCGACCAGCTGTTCGAGCACGTTCTGGGTCTCGGAGCTGATCTCGGTGGCGGCGTACCCGGGGTGCGCGGCGACCGCCAGCTTGGCCGATCCGGTGACCGTGAGCCGCCGCTGGAGTTCGTAGGTGAACAGCAGCACGGCGAGTTTGGACTGCGCGTACGCGCCGAACCGGGAGTAGGCGCGCCGCTCCCAGTGCAGGTCCTCCAGGTCGATGCGCCCGATCAGGTGGGTGAGGCTGGAGGTGTTGACCACGCGCTCCGAGATCCGGTCCAGCAGTAGGCCGGTCAGCGCGAAATGGCCGAGATAGTTGGTGCCGATCTGCAATTCGAAGCCGTCGGCGGTGGCCCGCTGGGGGACCGCCATCACGCCCGCGTTGTTGATGAGGACGTCGGCCCGGTCGATGGCGTCGGCGAAGGCGCGCACGGAGGCCAGGTCGGCCAGATCGAGGGCGCGGATGTGCACGTCCCCGGGCATGGTGGCGGCCACCGCCCGCGCCTTGATCTCGTTGCGGCAGGCCATGATCACGCGCGCCCCGGCGGCGGCCAGGGCGCGCGCGGTGGCCTCGCCCAGGCCGCTGGTCGCTCCGGTGACGATGACGATCCGGCCACTCTGGTCAGGAATATCCGATTCGTTCCACCCACCCATAGGTGAACTCTATGATGGATCGGCACTCACCGCGCGGCAAGGGCCTTCTTGTCGACTTTCCCGACCGCCGTCACCGGCAGGGAATCGGTCTGCCGCAACACATCCGGGAGTTTGTAGGTGGCCAGGCCGCGCTCGGTGAGGAAGGTCTTGACGGCCGCCAGCGACGGCAGCTCGCCCTCGGTCACCAGGAACACGCCGACCTTCTCGCCCAGGACCGCGTCGGGCAGGCCCACGGCGGCCGCGTGCCGGACGCCGGGATAGGCGAGCAGGTGCTCCTCGAGTTCGTCGCAGGAGATGTTCTCGCCGCCGCGGTTGATCACGTCCTTGATGCGGCCGGACACGATCAGGTGGCCGCTGAGCAGGCGGCGCACCAGGTCGCCGCTGCGGTAGAAGCCGTCGGGGGTGAAGGCGCGGGCGTTGTGTTCGGGGGCGCGGTAGTAGCCGCGCAGCGTGTAGGGGCCGCGGGTGAGCAGTTCGCCCTCCTCGCCGTCGGCGACGTCGTGGCCGTGCTCGTCCACCACCCGCACCTCGTCGGCGGGGGCGAGCGGGCGGCCCTGGGTGGTGCACACCAGGTCGTCGGAATCCTCGGCGCGGGTGTAGTTGAGCAGGCCCTCGGCCATGCCGAACACCTGCTGCAGGCGGCAGTCCAGGGCGGGGGTGACCTCGCGGGCGTTCACCTCGGCCAGTTTCGCGCCGCCGACCTGGAGCAGCCGCAGTGAGGACAGGTCCGCGTCCTCCCATTCCACTGCCGCGCACCACAATTGGGCCAGCGGCGGCACCACGGCCGTCACGGTCACCCGGTGCCGTTCGATGGCGGCGAAGGCGCTCTCCGGGCTGGGTTCGGCGACGAACGCCATGGCCCCGCCGGTGGCCACGGTGCCGAGCACGCCGGGGCAGGCGAGCGGGAAGTTGTGGGCGACGGGCAGGGTCGCGAGGTACACGTCGTCGGGGCCGAGTTCGCAGACCGCGGCGCTGGCGGTGGCGTTGTAGACGTAGTCGTCGTGGGTGCGGGCGATCAGCTTGGGCAGTCCGGTGGTGCCACCGGACACCAGCATGAGCGCGATGTCGGAGGCGTCCACCTCGGGCAGCGAATCACCGTCGGCGGGAATCGAATCCAGGTCGGTGAACGGCCCCGGGTCGCCCAGGATCAGGATGTGGCGCAGGTCCGGGAGTTGTGGGCGGACCTCGGCGGCCAGGGCGCGGTAGTCGAAGTCGCCGAGCCGGTCGGCCGCGATGTAGGCGACCGCGCCGGAAAGCCGGGCCAGATGCTCGATTTCGGCACGGCGGTGCGCGGGCAGGGTGAGCACCGGGATGATCCCGGCGCGCAGCAGGCCGAACAGCAGCGGCAGGAACGCGGGGGTGTTGGGCAGCTGGACCACCACGCGGTCACCGGATCGGATGCCGAGCTTCAGGAGGCCGTGCGCCATCCGGTCCGCGGCGCGGTCGAGGTCGGCGTAGGTCGCCGGGGCGCGGCCGGGTTCGTCGCTCAGCAGCGCGGGCCGCGTGGGCCACTGCCGGCCGGCGTCGCGCAGGAGCTCCCCGAGCGGGCGGCCTGCCCAGTAGCCCTCGCGCCGGTACCGCTCGGCGAGGTCGGCGGGGAAGGCGACGAATCCGTCGCGGTGGCCCGCGGCGGCGGGTGCGGTCGTTGTCACGGCTCTGACCTCTTGCTGGTAAGGGTGTCCTTGCATAGGTTAGGCAACCCTATCTCAATGGGTTACGCTTCTGCCCATCGATCCCGTCGAACAAGGAGTACCAGCGGAATGGAGTCACCCCAGGGGCCGTCGGCGAACATCGCCCGGGACGAGATCCGCGCTGCCATCGCCGGACACCTCGGTCTCGACGCGGCCGATATCGCCGACCACGACGACCTCATCCAGCTCGGCCTCGACTCCATCCGCACCATGAAACTCGCGGGCGCCTGGCGCAAGCGCGGCCTGGCCGTGAACTTCGCCCAGCTCGCCGCCGAGCCCACGGTCGCCGCCTGGCACGGCCTGCTGAGCGGCGAGGAGAGCGCTGCGGAGGCCGATCACGAGGCCGCGCAGTCTGTTTCGGGTCCGGAGCCGAGCAGCGAGCTCGCCGCGGTCGGTGTCGCGGCGGCCGATCACCTCGAAACCGACGCCGGCGCCCCGTTCGCGCTCGCGCCCATGCAGCACGCGTACTGGATCGGGCGGTCCGACAGTCAGCAACTCGGCGCCGTCGCCGCCCACCTCTACGTCGAATTCGACGGGGCCGGTGTCGACCCCGCCCGCCTCGGCGCCGCGGTCGAGGCGCTGGTGCGGCGGCATCCGATGCTGCGCACCCGGTTCCGGCCCGACGGCACCCAGCAGACCCTGGAGCGCCCGGGCCGGGACGTCTGGAGCGTCACCGACCTGCGTGACGCCGCGCCGGAGGCGGTGGAGCGGGCGCTGGAGGAGCTGCGGGACCGCCGGACCCACCAGCTGATGGCCGTCGAGGACGGTCAGGTCGTCGATATCGCGCTGACCCGGCTGCCGGAGGGCCGCACCCGGCTGCACCTGGACGTGGACATGCTCGCGGCCGACGCCATGAGCTACCGCATCCTGGTCGCGGACCTGGCGCGCCTGTATCACGGTGAGCAGCTGCCGCCGCAGGACTACACCTTCCGCGAGTACCTGGCCGAACACGCCGGTCCCGCACCGGAACACGCCGCCGACCGCGCGTGGTGGCAGGCCCGTCTGCCTGAGCTGCCGGGCGCGCCGGAACTGCCGCGGGCTTCCGAGGCCGTGGTGGCGGAGCCGGGGGAGCGGGCGGCGCGGACCGTGCGGTTGCACCGCTGGCTGTCGCCGGAGGCCAAGGGCCGCGTGTTCGCCGCGGCGCACGCCCGCGGCATCACCCCGGCCATGGCCTTGGCCTCGGTGTTCGCCGAGAGCATCGGCGGCTGGTCGGCGCAGCGCCGGTTCCTGCTGAATCTGCCGCTGTTCCATCGGGAACCGGTGCACCCGCAGGTGGACGGCGTGGTCGGCGACTTCACCTCCTCGGTATTGCTGGAGGTGGACGTCACCGAGCCGGCTACCGTCACCGAGCGCGCCCGGGCGCTACAGCGCGAATTGCACGCCGCCGGAGCGCATTCCGGCTACACCGGCCTCGAGGTGCTGCGCGATCTGGGCCGCCTGCGCGCCGAACCGGTGCTGGCCCCGATCGTCTACACCAGTGCCATCAACCTGGGCGAGCTGTTCGCCGACCAGGTCACCGACACCTTCGGCGACCCGGTGTGGATCATCTCGCAGGGTCCGCAGGTACTGCTCGACGCGCAGGTCACCGAAGTTCGCGGCGGTTTGCTGCTGAACTGGGACGTCCGCTCGGACGCCTTCCCGCCGGCCATGGTCGAGACCATGTTCACCCGCTACATCGACGCCGTCCTGCGCCTCGCGGGCAGTGACGAGCCCGGGCCGGACTCCGATGCCGACGCCGCCCACACCACCGCCGGTTTCGGTGGCGCGGGATGGGACGCCGAGGCCGCGGTGCGAATTCCCGTGGAGCAGGCGGTGGTTCGCGCCCAGGTCAACGCCACCGACGGCCCGGTCAGCGGTCGCGCGCTGCACAGTGGCCTGTTCGACAACGCCGCCGCGAACCCGGACGCTCCGGCCATCGTCTGGGAGTCCGACCGCGTCGATCCGGCGGGGGCGGCGGACGGCCGTGAATCCGGCTCCGTCGCGAACGTTCTCACGTATCGCGAGCTGGCCGCGCAGGCGCTCGCGGTGGCGGGTGCGCTGCGGGCGGTGGGTGTCCGGCCGGGCGACGCGGTCGCCGTGCAGTTGCCGAAGGGCGCGGATCAGATCCTGGCTACCGTCGGCGTACTGGCCGCGGGAGCCGTGTACGTGCCGATCGGTTTCGACCAGCCCGACCGGCGGCGCGCCGAGATCCTGCGGACCGGCGCGGTCGTCGCGGCGGTGACGACCGGCGGCGAGGTGCCCGGGCTGCCGACCGTGGCATTGCGCGCGGCGCGGGAGTACCCGGAGCCGTTGGCGCAGGCCGTGATCCCGGATCCGGAGGCCATCGCCTACGTGCTGTTCACCTCCGGCTCCACGGGGCGGCCGAAGGGTGTGGAGGTGCCGCACCGGGCGGCCATGAACACCATCGACGACCTGAACGAACGCTTCGGGATCGGTGTGGATGATCGCGCGCTGGCCCTCTCGGCGCTCGAATTCGACCTGTCCGTCTATGACATCTTCGGTCTGCTGAGCGCCGGCGGCGCGGTGATCGCGCTGGATGAGGGACAGCGCGCGGAGCCGGGCCGCTGGGTGGAACTCATCCGCCGCCACCGGGTGTCGGTGCTGAACTGCGTCCCCAGCCTGCTGGACATGACGCTGGAGGCCGCGGCCGGGAAACCTGTGGACAGTGTGCGCATGGTGATCCTGGGCGGCGACTGGGTGGACGTGGCGCTGCCGGGCCGCCTCGCCGCGGTGGCTCCCGGCTGCCGGTTCGCCGGACTGGGCGGGGCCACCGAGACGGCCATCCACTCGACGATCCGCGAGGTCGTGAATGCCGAGGTGCCGCCGGAGTGGTCGGCCGTCCCGTACGGCACCCCGCTGCGCAATGTGCGTTGCCGGGTGGTCGGCCCGTCCGGTCAGGACTGCCCGGACTGGGTGACGGGTGAACTGTGGATCGGCGGCGAGGGGGTGGCCGCCGGGTACCGCGGGGACCCGGAGCGCACCGCCGACCGGTTCGTCACCCACGACGGCCTGAACTGGTACCGCACCGGCGATCTGGCTCGCTACCTGCCCGACGGCTGCCTGGAATTCCTGGGCCGCGCCGACCATCAGGTCAAGATCCGCGGCTACCGGGTGGAGCTCGGCGAGGTGGAGAGCGTGCTGCGCGGCCTGCCGGGCGTGCGGCACGCCATCGCCGCCGTGGTGGGCGCGGCCGCGCCGAAGCTGGCCGCCGTCCTGGTGGCCGACGACGGCGTCGCCCTGGACGTCCCGGTGCTGCTGGAGGCGGCCGCGAATCTGTTGCCCGCCTACATGATTCCGGATCGGGTGGAGACGCTCGCCGAGCTGCCGTTCACCTCGAACGGCAAACCGGACCGCAAGGCCATCGCCAGGCTGCTGGCCGCGGGCGAGCGGGCGGGTGAATTCGTCGCGCCCCGAACCGATGTCGAGCGTGCCGTGGCCGACATCATCGCGTCGGTGCTGGGCCGCGAGTCCGTCGGCGTGACCGACGACTTCTTCGCCCTGGGCGGCGATTCGGTGCTGGCCACCGCGGTCATCGCCCGCGTGCGGGACTGGCTGGACTCCCCGGACACGGTGGTCGCCGACTTCTTCGCGGCCCGCACGGTCGAGGGGCTGACCGCCCGGCTGCTGGAGCGGGAACGCCGGGCCGGCGCCACCGGCCGGCTCGACGGCGTGGCCCGCCTCTACCTGGAGGTGGCCGCCATGTCCGACGACGAGGTGCTCGCCCTCTCCTGAAAAAGCGTGATCCCCGCGCCCTTGTCGCAGGGTGCGGGGATCGGCGGCGGGTGTCTCGGTGCGTGGGCGGCAGCATTCCGGATCAGGACCAGAATGCCCGGCAAACCCGCGGGTATGAGGGTGTCCACGGTCGCGGACGCTACCGCTCACGCAGGTCACAGGGGATGAACAGGACACGGACGCGCCGCGCTCGGCACCCGCTCGGGATGGTCGGCAAATCACGCGTCCGGGAACCGTTCACGCCGACATCGGACGTGGGCGCCTCCGCGCCCCTAGACTCGATCCCGTGAGCGGCTGGGACATCTCCGACATCCCCGATCAAGCGGGCCGGACCTTCATCGTCACCGGGGCCAACAGCGGGCTGGGCGCGGCCACCGCGCGAGCGCTCGCCGGCGCGGGCGCGAAGGTGATCATGGCGTGCCGCAATGAGGTGAAGGCGAGAGCGGTGGCCGATCGGATCGGCCCGAACGCCCAGGTGCGCCGCCTGGACCTGGCCGACCTGTCCTCGGTGCACGAGTTCGCCGACTCGGTCGACGGCGCGGACGTGCTGATCAACAACGCGGGCGTGATGGCGGTGCCGCTCAAGCGCACCGCCGAGGGCTTCGAAATGCAGATCGGCACAAACCACCTCGGCCATTTCGCGCTGACCGGGCTGCTGCTGGACAAGATTCGCGACCGGGTGGTCACGCTGTCCTCGGGCATGCACGCCATCGGCCGCATCGACCTCGAGGACCTGGACTGGGAGCGGCGCAGCTATCAGCGCTGGGCCGCCTACGGGCAGTCCAAGCTCGCGAATCTGATGTTCGCGCGGGAACTGCAGCGCCGCCTGACCGCCGCCGGATCGGCGAAGCTGTCGGTGGCCGCGCATCCCGGCTATGCCGCCACCGACCTGCAGGGGCACACCGAGTCGATCTACGACACCCTGATGTCGATCGGCAACAGGCTGTTCGCGCAGAGCGCCGAGATGGGCGCGCTGCCAACGCTGTTCGCCGCCACCGCCGAGGTCGAGCCGGGCGGCTTCTACGGGCCCACCGGGCTGCGCGGCATGCGCGGCTACCCCGGGCCCAGCCCGTCCAGCGCCGCCTCCAAGGACGAGGTGACCGCGCGGCGGCTGTGGGAGCTGTCCGAGCAGCTGACCAAGGTCAGCTATCCGTTCGTGCGCCGCTGAACCGAAGTCCGGGAGCATCGCTGAGCCGAAAGGCGGGGGTTGGTGAGCATTCCATTCGATCGACGGGATCAACTCGACAAGATCCAGCAGGGGTTGATGCAGGGCGAGCAGATCCTCGCCGTGTACGACGCCATCGGTGTGGGCACCGGATTCCTGGGGCTCACCGACCGGCGCGTCATCATCCAGGACAACTCGTTCGTGGGTAAGAAGATCGCGATCACGTCCATCCCCTACGCGCGGATCTCGAGCGTGAGCATCCTGACCAACAAGTCGTTCGCGGGCCAGTTCTTCTCGTCGGGGCACATCGCCATCAGCACCGGGCACCACACCTACGAGGTGGAGTTCCGCGGCGACGACAAGACGCGGCACGTGCACGACGTGATCCTGCACTACATCCTGCACTGACCCGGAAATCCCATCAGGTGGGATGTCCGTCCCAGTGGCCGTGGCGTACGCCACACGCACGAAAAGGGATCTCTGGTACAGTGCCTGGCATGCAGCGTCAGTATTTCTGGTTTAGCCAGCCGGCCCCGGGTGGGTCGAGCGGCGTGACCTCGCGCTGACATCCTCCACCCCGAGCCGGACGAAATCAGACCGGCTCCAAGGGGTTTCGCAATTCTCCGTGGGTCGGCCTGGGACAAGGAAAACCCCCATGACCACCACCGCCGATCTCGACCGGCATGCCGATCTCGATGACCAGCGCACCCTCAGCGTCAGCCCGCTGAGCTCACCGCGCGAGGTCCGTGCCGCCCACCCGATCGACGACACCCTCGCCGACACCGTGCGCGCCGGCCGCAAGGCCACCGTCGACGTGCTCAACGGCTCCGACGACCGCCTCATGGTGATCGTCGGCCCGTGTTCGGTGCACGATCCCGAAGCCGCCATGGACTACGCCCGTCGCCTGGCCGCCAAGGCCGCCGAACTGGACGACCGCCTGCACGTGGTGATGCGCGTCTACTTCGAGAAGCCGCGCACCACGCTGGGCTGGAAGGGCCTGATCAACGACCCGCACCTGGACGGCAGCTTCGACATCAACACCGGCCTGGACCTGGGCCGCCGCCTGCTGGTCGACATCACCGCGCTCGGACTGCCGGTGGCGTGCGAGTTCCTGGACCCGATCACCCCGCAGTACATCGCCGACCTGGTCGCCTACGGCGCGATCGGCGCCCGCACCGCGGCCAGCCAGGTGCACCGGCAGCTGTCCTCGGCGCTGTCCATGCCGGTCGGCATCAAGAACGGCACCGACGGCGACGTGCAGGTCGCGGTGGACGGCGTGCGTGCCGCGGCCGCCTCCCACGTGTTCCCCGGCACCGACCTGGACGGGCGTTCCGCGCTCATCCGCACCGCCGGCAACCCGGACTGCCACGTCATCCTGCGCGGCGGCTCCAACGGCCCCAACTTCGACGCCGCCTCCTGCTCGGAAGCCCTGCTGCGCCTGGAGAAGTCGTCGCTACCCCAGCGTCTTGTGGTGGACGCCTCGCACGGCAACTCCAACAAGGACCACAACAAGCAGGTCGACGTGGTCACCGATCTGGCCGAGCGCATCGCGGGCGGCGAGGACACCGTGGTCGGCCTGATGATGGAGTCCTTCATCGTCGCCGGTCGCCAGGACCTCACCCTCGGCCAGCCGGAGGACCTCACCTACGGCCAGTCCATCACCGACGCCTGCATCGACTGGGACACCACGGTCGCCCAGCTGGAGCGCCTCGCCGACGCGGTCGCCCAGCGCCGCGCGGCCCGCGCGTAGGTTCCCGATCCGATAGACCCGCACCCGGGCGCGGCAAGCTCGCCTCGCGCCGAACGCATCCGGCGTGCACACTGAGTTCGGCGCACACCCAGTCCGGCGGGTGTGCGCCGAACGCTTTTCCGGGTATCGCCGGGTCAGAGGTCCGCGGGCCAGTGCGGGCTCGGGGTGTCCGGATCGGTGCGCAGCCGCCCCGCCACCCAGATGTCGCGGCGGACACCGCGTTGCATGCCGCCACCGCGGATCAGGCCCTCGTAGTGCATGCCGATGCGGCGGGCCACGGCCGCGGACGGATGGTTTCCGGTGAAGGCCCGCCATTCCAGGCGCTCGAAGCCCAGCGACTCGGGATCCAGTCCGGCGGCCGCGACCAGGCGGGCCGACCGGGTCATCACACCCGCGCCGCGGGCGGTGGGGGTGAGCCAGAAGCCGATCTCGGCGGTCTCGTCGTCGCGGCGGGGGTAGAGCGGGCTCAGGCCGATCATGCCGACCACCGGACCGTCGGCCGCCCCGCGCACCGCCCAGGTGGGGCTGCGGGCGGCCCACCCGGGGCCGACGATGTCGTAGATGAACTTCTCCGCGTCGGCGCGATGGTAGGGGACCGGCATGGTGGTCCACGCGCCGATCGAGGGCTCCTGGCACAGAGCGGTGATGGCGTCGATGTCGGAGACGGCGGGCGGCGACAACCAGACCGTGCCGTCGGAGAGGAATTCCGCGTCCATGGGGTCATGCTGTCACGGAATCGGGCGGGCGCCACCGGTAATTCGCGGTGCCCGGCTCGCCCGCCGCCGGAGCCGGGCCCCGGGGTGGCCCGGCGGCGGTCCTGTCGGTGACCGGCTGTAGCTCTGTCGGTGACCGGTCGTAGGATCGGTGCGATGGTTGCCGCTCTCCTTGCCGACTTGTTCGAAACGCATCGGCCGCATCTCGTCTCGGTGGCCTACCGGCTCACCGGGAGCGTGAGCGACGCCGAGGACGCGGTGCAGGAGAGCTGGTTACGGCTCGCCGCGGCCCGGCAATCCGAGATCCACGACCTGCGCGCCTGGCTCACCACCGTGGTCAGCCGGCTCTGCCTGGACCGGCTGCGCAGCGCGGCGGTGCGACGCGAAACCTATGTGGGGCAATGGCTCCCGGAGCCGGTGGTCACCGCGGTGACGCCGTCCAGCACCCCCGATCCGCTGGCCGCGGTGATGCGCAAACAGGAGTTCCGGTTCGCCGCCCTCGTGGTGCTGGACACGCTGACTCCGCCGCAGCGGGTGGCTTTCGTGTTGCACGACGGCTTCTCGGTGCCGTTCACCGAGATCGCCGACATCCTGGACGTTTCCGTCGATGCCGCGCGCCAGCTCGCCACCCGGGCCCGCAAGGCGGTGGCGGACGCGCCGGAACCGGCCGCCGACGCCGAGCACGAGGCCGCGGTGCGGACCCTGCTGGACGCGCTGGCCAGCGGGAACGTGGACGCCGTGGTGGCGGCGCTGCATCCGGACGTGCGCACCGTCGGCGACGGCGGCGGCAAGGTGTCCACCGCGGTCAACGTGGTTGCGGGCGTGGACAAGAACGTGCGCCTGTGGCTGGGGCTGTGGCGCAAGTTCATGCTGGTCGGCGCGGGCGGCGGCCCCGGCGATCCCGCGCCCGGCCGGGAACTGGAACCGGTCCTGGTCAACGGGCAGCACGGCATCCTCGCGCACTCGATCCCGGCCCGGGACGGCAATGCGGGCAATCCGCGGCGGGTGTACGCCTTCACCGTGCGCGACGGCAAGGTGTGGGGCGTCTACGACGTGGTGAACCCGGACAAGCTGAGCGGCATCCGGCTCCCGCGCTGACCTGGCTGTGCGGTGAATCACGGCCGCCGGCCGTTCCCGGCGATGGATTAGGCTCCGGACATGCCGCGTATTCCGACCGTCGCCCGCCTGCAGCCGTTCGCGTCGACGATCTTCGCCGAGATGACCGAACTGGCCGTCCGTCACGGCGCGGTCAACCTCGGCCAGGGCTTCCCGGACAGCGACGGCCCCGCGGGCATGCTCGAGGTGGCGCGGCAGGCCATCGCCGACGGCTTCAACCAGTACCCGCCCGGCCGCGGCGTGCCCGCCCTGCGGCAGGCCATCGCCGCCGACCGCGCCCGCCGCTACGGCACCCACTACGACCCCGACAGCCAGGTGCTGGTCACCGTCGGCGCCACCGAGGCCATCGCGGCCACCGTGCTCGGCCTGGTCGAACCCGGCGACGACGTGGTGCTCATCGAGCCCTACTACGACTCCTACGCGGCGGCCATCGCCCTGGCCGGAGCCCGGCGCCGCACCGCCCGGCTGGTGCCCGACGGCGACGGCTTCGCGCTCGACCTGGACAGCCTGCGCGCCGCCATCACCCCGAAAACGCGACTGCTGCTGGTGAATTCGCCGCACAACCCGACCGGAACCGTGCTGTCGCGCGCCGATCTCACCGCCATCGCCGAACTCGCCGTCGAACACGACCTGTACGTCATGTCCGACGAGGCGTACGAGCACCTCTGCTACGACGGGCACGAGCACATCAGCCTGTCCACGCTGCCCGGCATGTTCGAGCGCACCATCGTGATCTCCAGTGCCGCCAAGACCTTCAGCGTCACCGGCTGGAAGATCGGCTGGGCCTGCGCGCCCGCGCCGCTGCTGGACGCGGTGCTGGCCGCCAAGCAGTTCCTCACCTTCGTCGGCGGCGGCCCGTTCCAGCCCGCGGTCGCCCACGCCCTCAACAACGAGCAGCAGTGGGTGGCCGCGCTGCGGGACACCCTCGCCGAGAAGCGACTTCGCCTCTCCGCGGCGTTGTCCGAGGCCGGTTTCGGTGTGAAACGCAGTGACGGCACCTATTTCGTGTGCGCCGACATCACTCCGCTCGGCGCGTCCGACGCCTACGCCTTCTGCCGTGAACTGCCCGAACGCCTCGGTGTGGCCGCGGTGCCGGTCAGCGTCTTCGCCGACGACAAGGCCGCGTGGAATCACCTGGTGCGGTTCACCTTCTGCAAGAAGGAGGAGACCATCGCCGAGGGCGTGCGCCGCCTCCGGGCCGGCCACCAGGCCGAAGCGGTGCGCTGACCCGGACCCCGGTGGCCTCCGGTCGGGGGTCCAGTCGGTGGTGAGTGGACCGCGACAGCGGACCGATGCGGCCGGAGAATCGGTCGCATGATCGAAGCGAGTGCGGTGCTGGGCGTGGCCGCCGCGGCGCTGGGGCTGGTGCTCACGCCGGGGCCGAACATGATGTATCTGGTGTCGCGGACCGTGTCGCAGGGGCGGCGGGCCGGACTCGTGTCACTGGGCGGGGTGGCGGTCGGATTCGGGGTGTATCTGGCGGCCGCGACGGCCGGGATCACGGCGGTCTTCGCCATGGTGCCCGCGCTGTATCTGACGGTGAAGGTCGCGGGCGCGCTGTACCTGGTCTACCTGGCCTGGAAGACCTTGCGGCCGGGCGGGATCGGGCTGTTCGCGCCGACCGAGCTGCCCGCGGATCCGGCTCGGCGGCTGTTCACGATGGGGCTGGTCACCAATCTGCTCAACCCCAAGATCGCCATCCTCTACATGGCGCTGATCCCGCAGTTCGTGGTGCCCGCGCACGGGCGGGTCTGGTTGCAGAGCCTGTCGCTGGGCGCCGTGCAGATCGCCATCGCGGTCACCGTGAACGCCCTGATCGTGCTGAGCGCGGGCGCGGTCTCGACCTTCCTGGCCCGGCGGCCGCTGTGGCTGCGGGCGCAGCGGTACGTCACCGGGTCGGTGCTCGGCGGTATGGCCGCCCTGGTGCTCTCGGACCGGGCGCGGCCGGTCCCGGCCTGATCAGACGCTGCCGGTCCCGGCCTGATCAGGCGCTGCCGGTTCCGGCCTGATCAGGCGCGCAGCGGGCCGGGGTAGAGGAACTCGTCGGCCGGCCGGTCGGTGCGGTCCAGCCAGGCGGCCAGGAACCCGGTCAGATCGACCGGCGAACGCGACCCCAGGAAGGTCCGGAACTCCGGCATGGACGCGTTGCCGTACCGGTGCGCCATGACGAAATCACGGACTGCTCCGAAGAACGCGGCGTCGCCCATGGTCCGGCGCAGCGCGTGCAGGAACAGCGGACCCCGGTAGTAGACCGCGGTGAATTCGTTGTCCTTACCGGGGTTCTGGAGCGCGATCTCCCAGAACTTCGGATCGTCATGGTATTTCGCGACGGTGTCGCGGTACCCGGCGTCGACGTCCTTGCCGTCCTTGCGTTCCGGCCACAGGTAGTCGGCGGTGTAGCTGGCGAAGCACTCGTTCAGGCAGATGTCGGACCACTGCTTCACCGACATGGAATCGCCCCACCACTGGTGGGCGATCTCGTGCACCACGGTGCTCAGGTCGGTCCAGGGCGCGTAGATCGGGCGCGACTGCGTCTCCAGCGAGAACTGGAGTCCGGTGTCGACGTAGAGGCCGCCCGCGGTGTCGAACGGGTACGGGCCGTACAGCTCCTCCTGGAAGTCCAGGATCTCGGGCAGCCGCGCCTCCAGGTCCCGGCCCTTGCCCGCGCTCGGCGCGAAGGCGCTCAGCAGCGGAGTTCCATTGGCGCGCCGCTGTTCCAGGAACTCGAACCGGTCGACGGCGACGGTGGTCAGGTAGCCGACCACCGGCTGACGCATCTCCCAGGACACGGTCCGGTTCGCGCCCTGCACGGTGTCGGAGACCTTGTCGCCGATCGACATCACCTCCCACTCCTGCGGCACCGTGGCGTGCAGGGTGAAGGTCGCCTTGTCCAGGGGCGTGTCGTTGAGCGGGTACCAGCTGCTCGCCGAATGCGGTTCACCCGCCACGAACGCGCCGCCGCTGGGCGAGAACACCCAGCCCTCGCCCTCGGTGCCGGTCACCTCGCCCGCGTACTCCACCCGCACGGTGAACGGCAGACCCGGGAGCAACGGGATCAGCGGGGTGACGGACAGTTCGTGCTCGCCGTTGCGGTCGAACCAGGCGGGCAGGTTGTTGACGGTCACCTTGGACACCGACGGGCCGCTGTAGTCCAGGTTGAACACCCGCAGGGCCTGGGTCGCCACCGCGTCGACGCGGGTGTCCCCGGTCAGCTGATGCGTCGGCGGGTCGTAGGAGATGGTGACGTCGTAGTGGCCGACGTCGTAGCCGCCGTTGCCGTCCAGCGGGTAGTACGGATCGCCCGCGCCGGGCGCGCCCGTCAGCGGGTCGCTCGAATCCGCCTGCGCGGGAGCCGCGTTCGCGCCCAGCAGCAGTACCGCCCCCACCGTCAGGTACCGCCAGTTCCGAAGCATCCGCTCCAGCCGCCCTTTCCACACACCTATGAGTGCCGACGAGCTGATGCTAATCGGCTGCGGACTCAGCTACCGCTGCCCGACACGGCCACACTCGCCCCCAGGCCGATGATCATCACCCCGCCCGCGCCGCCGACCGCCTCCAGCCGCTTCGGCGAGCGCGCGAACCACTCCCGAGCCGAACCCGCCGCCAGCGCCCACACCGAGTCGGAGACCAGCGCGACGGCGATGAACAGCAGCCCGAGGATCAGCATCTGCACCGGGACCGGGCCGGCGTGCGGGGCCACGAACTGCGGCAGCACCGCGGAGAAGAAGATGATCGCCTTCGGATTGGTGACGCCCACCAGCATCGACTGCCGCAGCGCCCGGCCGGTGCCGACCGGCTCGGCCCGCGCCTGGAACGCCTCCCGCAGCGCACGCCGATCCCGGATCGCCTGCACCCCGAGATAGATGAGATAGAGCGCGCCCGCGAACTTCACGATCGCCAGCGCGATCGCGGACGCGGCCAGCAGCGTGCCCAGACCGGCCGCGACCAGCACCATGACGCCGAGGACGCCCAGGGAATGACCGAGCACGGACAGCAGCGCGGCCCGCCGCCCGTAGGACAGCGCCCGGCCGATGACGAAAAGCACTCCGGGGCCGGGGATTACGATCAGCGCGACGGCCGCGATCAGAAACGCCACCAGATTCGTGACGGGAACCATCACCCCATCCTACGAAGCGGCGCAAGCGGAAATCGCGGGTTCGGAGCGGATCGCTCAGCCGCGCAACTCCTCCGGCAGCTGCTGCGGGTCCAGCAGCAGGCGCTTGGCGTCCGCGCCGCGCACCTTGATGGCCAGATCCAGATTGTCGGTGAGCAGCTTCCACTCGACCTCGTGGATGGCCTCGCGGGCGCGTTCGATGATGTTCAGGTCCCGGGTGCCCCAGGCGATGGGCATGGCGCTCACCGATTGCCACAGGTCGCCGACCGGGCTGGGGGCGCGGTCCACGCGCACGGTCACCGCCGGTACCCGTTCCCCGGTGCGGGCCCGGTGCCCGGGGAGGGAACGGACCGTGCGGGTCACCAGGGCGTAGCGCGGGCCGGGGGCGTTCGGCTTGGCCAGGTCGACCAGGGCCAGCAGGGTGGCCCCGTTCCCGTGGGTCTCCGACACCACCGCGGGCACCAGGTCGCCCGCGGCGTAGAGCTTGTCCACCCGGCCGCGATGCGGCATCCAGTACCCGATGAACGCCGCGGTCACCGCGGCGGCCAGGAAGGCCACCGCCAACAGCCAGGACCACGGGTGGTTCACCCAGATCAGGAACGCGGTGCCCAGTCCCAGCGCGGTGGCGGCCGTGTATGCCCAGACGCGGAGTCGTCGCAGATACCCGACCACCTCGTTGACCGCCCGAGCATGGTCGCGGTCCACCGCGAATTCGAAGCGCCGCACGTACGTCCCTCCCGCCTTATGGAGGCTCTTCCTCCACTTATCCTATCGTCGGACCCAGCAGGTCGTCCGCATCGGTGATGCGATAGGCATACCCTTGCTCGGCCAGGAAACGCTGCCGGTGCGCGGCATACTCGGCGTCCAGCGTGTCACGTGCGACCACGGAATAGAAGTGAGCCTGGCCGCCGTCGTGTTTCGGCCGCAACAGCCGCCCGAGCCGCTGCGCCTCCTCCTGCCGCGACCCGAAGGTGCCCGAAACCTGCACCGCCACCGAGGCTTCCGGCAGATCGATGGAGAAGTTGGCCACCTTCGACACCACCAGCACCGGGATCTCGCCGCGGCGGAAGGCGTCGAACAGCTCCTCGCGCTCCTTGGTGCGGGTGGAACCCTGGATGACCGGGGCGTTCAAGTGCTCGCCCAGCTCGTCCAGCTGGTCCAGGTAGGCCCCGATCACCAGACTCGGCGCGTCCTTGTGCCGGGCCAGGATCGACTCCACCACCGGCAGTTTGGTGCGCGCGGTGGAGCACAGTTTGTACCGCTCCTCCGGCTCGGCGGTGGCGTAGGCCATGCGCTCGGCATCGGTCAGGGTGACCCGTACCTCGACACAGTCCGCGGGCGCGATCCAGCCCTGCGACTCGATGTCCTTCCACGGCGCGTCGTAGCGCTTGGGGCCGATCAGCGAGAACACGTCGCCCTCGCGGCCGTCCTCGCGCACCAGGGTGGCGGTCAGCCCGAGCCGGCGGCGCGACTGCAGATCCGCGGTCATCCGGAAGACCGGGGCGGGCAGCAGGTGCACCTCGTCGTAGATGACCAGGCCCCAGTCGCGGCTGTCGAACAGCTCGAGATGCCGGTATTCGCCCTTGGTCTTGCGCGTGATCACCTGATAGGTGGCGATGGTGACCGGACGGATCTCCTTGCGCTCCCCGGAGTACTCGCCGATCTCGTCCTCGGTCAGCGAGGTGCGGGCCAGCAGCTCGCGCCGCCACTGCCGCCCGGCCACGGTATTGGTGACCAGGATCAGCGTGGTGGCCTTGGCCTTCGCCATCGCCGCCGCGCCCACCATGGTCTTGCCCGCGCCGCACGGCAGCACCACCACGCCGGAGCCGCCCGCCCAGAACGACTCCGCGGCCAGTTCCTGATAGTCGCGCAGATGCCAGTTGCTGGACTGGTAGTCCAGGTCGATCTGGTGCGCCTCGCCGTCGACGTAGCCGGCCAGGTCCTCGGCGGGCCAGCCGACCTTGAGCAGCATCTGCTTGATGCGGCCGCGCTCGGACGGATGCACGATCACCGTGTCGTCGTCGATGCGCGCGCCCAGCATCGGCTGAATCTTCTTGTGCCGCAGGATTTCCTCGAGCACCGCGCGATCCAGGCTGACCAGGACCAGCCCGTGCGCCGGGTGCTTCATCAACTGCAGCCGCCCGTAGCGGGCCATGGTGTCGACGATGTCGACCAGCAGCGGTTGCGGCACCGCGTACCGGCTGAAGTTGACCAGTGCGTCGACCACCTGCTCGGCGTCGTGCCCGGCGGCCCGCGCGTTCCACAGCGCGAGCGGCGTCACCCGATAGGTGTGCACGTGCTCGGGCGCGCGTTCGAGCTCCGCGAACGGCGCGATGGCCTGCCGCGCCGCGCCGGCCGACTCATGATCGACCTCCAGCAGCAGCGTTTTGTCACTCTGCACGATGAGTGGACCGTCGGTCACGAACACCTCCTGGCTTGATCCGGGCCCGAACGGGCCTTGACCATTCTCCAGGAAGCCACCGACAAAGCCACGTGACCTGCGTCCCGTGCCCGGATCCATGGCCGATGACGCCGCTGACCGGGCCGATGCGTTTCACCGGATTCGGTGAAAGCGGTCAAGACCAGAGTTCTGGTGGCTACGATCACTCGAAAATTGGACGCTTGTCCATTTGGACGTTTGACCCAAGGGAACTGAAAAGAATGCAGAGACGCTGGACGCGCGGGCTGCTCGCCGCCGCCGTCGCGGGCGGGGCGATGGCCTCCGCGGTCGTCGCGGACGCCGCGCCCACCGCCACCTCGATCGGGCGGATCCACACCGACGGCTCCCACTTCGTGGACGACAGCGGCCGGGTCGTGCTGCTGCACGGGGTCAACAATGTCGACAAGGAACCGCCCTTCCTCCAGGCGGGAGACGGGCTCACCGTCACCGAGGACGACGCGGCGCTGCTGGCCCGCCACGGGTTCAACACCGTCCGGCTGGGCGTGTCCTTCGACGGGCTGATGCCGACCAAGGGCGTCGTCGACACCGCGTATCTGGATCGGGTCGCGGATATCGTGGACACCCTGGCGGAGTACGGGATCCACACCGTGCTGGACAACCACCAGGACGGGTTGTCGAAGGTGTGGGGCGGCAACGGTTTTCCGGAGTGGTCCCTCCACGCCCGCCCGGGGGCGGGGGAGCCCAACCTCGGCTTCCCCCTCTACTACCTGATGCCCAGCATGAACGCGGGCTGGGACGAGGTGTGGAACAACTCCTACGGCGCCCTCGACTACCTCGGCCAGGCGCTCGGCGCGCTCGCCGCGAAGATGAGCGGCCACCCCGGCGCGATGGGCATCGAACTGCTCAACGAGCCGTGGCCGGGGAGCGCGTTCCTGTCCTGCTTCCCCAACGGCTGCCCGGGCTTCGACGTGAAATACCAAGCGGCCATGCAGAAGCTGACCGACGCGGTGCGCGGGAGCAACGGCGACCTCATGGTGCTGTGGGAGCCCAACGTCACCTGGAACGAGACCATGCCCAGCAACCTGGGCAAGAATCCGCCGATCAGTGCCCCGGACATCGCGTTCGCGCCGCACGACTACTGCATGCCCAGCCAGATGGCCATCTACATGGGCCTGCCCACGTTCCTGCGCGGCCTGTGCCCGCTGCAGCAGGACAAGACCTGGGGCAATATCGACGCCCTCACCGCGCGCACCCAATTGCCCACGCTGGTCACCGAATTCGGTGACGGCGACGCGACGGTGCTGCGCAATACCCTGGTCCGCGCGGACGAGCGGTTCGCGAGCTGGCAGTACTGGCACTACTCCTCGCGCTTCGGGGCGGGCGGGCCGAAGCCGGATCCTTTCCTCGGGGACGTCGGCAAGCAGCTGGTGCGCACCTATCCGCGGGCGACCGCGGGCACGCCCGGGCGGATGATCTTCGATCCGGACACCGGTGACTTCGCCTACCGGTACACCCCGCGCGCGGGGACCACGGAGATCTACGCCTCGGACGTCCACTATCCGGACGGCTACGCCGTGCGGGTCGAGGGCGGCCACGTGACCTCCGCGCCCGGTGCGCGGGTGGTGACGGTGGAGGCCGACGCGTCGACGCCGGTGACCGTGTACATCAACCGTCCGGGCTCGAAGGGCGCGACGGTGCCCACCGGTCCGATCGGGACGGGTTCGGCCAGTGGCTCGGCGAGTGGTTCGGCGGGCAGCGGCTCGGCGAGCGGCTCCGCGGATTCCGGGTCCGCGGATTCCGGGTCCGGCAGCGGATCGGGATCCGGTTCGGCACAATGATGCGCGAAAGCCAATGATGCACGAAAGCTATTGCCCCGCTTGTGTAACGAGTGGGGCGCGGATATCGACACACGGCAAAGGGGCGCTGTTGGTCGCGCGCCCAGTTTTGTCGATCGAGAGGTAACCCATGTTGTATTTCGGCCTGCCGATGCTCAGCACCCTGCCCACCCTGCTCGTGAACCTCTCGTGGCTGGGTATGCGCGGATTGTCCATGCTGCCGCACTGAATCGCGGGCACTGATCGGTGATGTCGTCCGGACATAACCCGGCGTCGGATGCGGGTCCGGGCGGCACACAGGTATTCTCACCGCGTTCACAGCCGTGAACGGTTCGGTGAGAAAGGTTTTCGCTAGTGAAGCTCGCAGGAACGAGGCCGTTGGTGCGCCTCGTGCTCGCCCTCGTGGCGGTGGCCGTGGCCGTATTCGCCGTTTCCGGCTGTTCGGCGCTCCAGAACGCCAGCAAGTCCGACACCGCCAAGTCCAAGGTCGGTGACTGCATCAATGTGATCGAGGGCTCGGCCACCGACTCCAAGACCGCGCCCGTCGACTGCTCCGACCAGAAGGCGGTCTACAAGGTCGCCGCGGTCGCGGACAAGAAGACCGACTGCAAGGAAGAGCAGACCTCCTACGAGGAGACCCTCAACGGCGGCACCACGGCCTTCCTGTGCCTGAGCCCCAACTTCAAGAAGGGCTCCTGCTACAACGAGAGCCAGACCACCGGCTACAAGTTCGTGGCGTGCACGGCTCCGGAAGCCTCGTTCAAGGTGATCGACCGGATCGACGGCCAGGCCGACGAGTTCGCCTGCGACCCGAGCACCGCGATCGGGTTCCGCATCGTCCCCGAGCCGAAGACCACCTTCTGCCTGGGCAACCCCAAGGGGTAGGCCCGGGGGTTGTGCCCCCCACGGACCGCCCGGTACTCGTCGGCATCACCAATGCCGTGCGGGTGCCGGGCTTTTCCTATTCCACCAGGGCGACCGAGGCGATGCGGTGCAGGGTGAAGTGGCGGACCGCGCCGGTGACCGGGTCCAGGGCGTCGAGTTGCCCGCCGCCGACCTTGAGCGGCTCCACCACGCGCTGTGAGGCGACGCCCTGGGCGTCCACGTAGCCGATGTGGACGCGGCGGCGGGTGCGGGCGGCCAGCTGGAGCAGGTTGAGGGTGGCCTGGGTGCTGGTGCGGGAGCCGTCGGAGCGAACCGTCTGCCCGGCGCGGGCATGCGCGGCGCGCTCGCTCGCGCGCAGTTCGGCCACCAGGGATCGCAGCTGGTCGGTGCTGGGCGGGTTGGGCCGCCAGTTCGGGTGCGGGCGCTGCCGGGCGGGCAGGCGCGCGCCGCGCGGCCGCAGGTCCACGATGGCGCCCGCGGAATCCTCGCCCGCGGGACTGAATCCGGCGGCCCGCAAGCGTTCCAGCACCTCGCCCAGCGGGGCCTGGGAGATGGCGACCGTCGGGGCGACCGCGCGCAGGGCCAGTTCCCCGGCGACCGGCGCGGCGAGTACCTCGGCGAGCAGCGTCGGATCGTCGCTGCGCACGAAACTCTGGGCCATGCCCGCGCGCAGGCGGCCATGACGGCGGGCCACATCGTCGATCAGGTAGGTCAGCGACTGGGGGACCGGGGTGCGGGAGTGGGTGGTGAACAGGTGGTGCAGTTCCGCGGACGTGGCCCCGGCGTCCAGGGCGCGGCGCACCGAGGTCTCACTGATCCGGTACACCGTGGCCGCGCCCGCCGATTCGACGTCGGCGACCATGGCGATCCGGTCCTGCAGTTCGGGCACCAGCGGGCCGGGCGCGATGACCGTCAGATCCGCCTGCACCAGCACGTGATCCACCGGTTCGGGCAGCGCGATCGCCATCTCCGATTCGGCGTCCTCGGGACTGCCGTGCAGCAGGGCGCGCCCCGCGGAGGTGACCGCGCCGCGCGCCAGCAGTCCGAGCGCCTCGGCCTCGGCGAGGGTGGCGCGCACCGCCTCCAGCCGGTAGTGGCGGCGCCGGCGCGGTTCCCGCCAGGCCAGGATGCGACCCAGGTCGGCGGCGGAAACCTCGGTGCCGGGCGGGAATTCGGCCAGCAGGCCCAGGACGGCGTGCCGGTCGCGGACCGCGTACACGGTGCGCAGCTCCGCCGAGAGCGCCGCCAGGGGTTTGTCGTTGGCGTCGCGCAGCCCGATCATCCACGGCAGCCGGTCCAGTTCCAGCCAGGCCTGCGCCAGCACCGCCCAGCGGCGCGAGGGCACCACGGCCAGCCAGGCGTCGGAGGTGGTGGTCGGCGTCCAGAAGTCGTCGGTGCCGTCGCCGTCGGGCGCGGGTTCGGGGGTGCCCTTGTCGATCAGGCGCGCGGCGGCCAGGATCTCGGCGAGCAGGCCGAGCCGGTCCTCGTCGATGCCGGTCTGCTTGGCGACCCGGCGCAACTCGCGCACCCCGAGGCCGCCCGACCGCAGCACCGGGGCGGGCGCGCGGCCCAGCACCTCCAGCACGGAGGCGCTGTGCCGCAACAGTTCCCCCGCCTCGCCCGCGGCCACCGCGTTGATGTCGGCGGGGGCGTGCTTGGTGGTGTCGGGGTGCGGGGCCGCGAGCGCGTGCGGATCGGTGACCGGCTCGTTGCGCAGCACCTGCCCGACCGAGACCGGCAGCTCCACGGTCTCCTCGTCGATCCAGTTCAGCAGCCGGTGCGCCAGCAGCCGCTGCACCGGACGGTCGTCGGGGGTGCCGGGCGCGGCGTCCCGGGTGCGGCCGCGCGGGCCGGTGCTCGCCAGCTTCTCCAGCAGCGCGCG
This sequence comes from Nocardia sp. NPDC056611, assembly GCF_042792755.1. Classification (NCBI taxonomy): domain Bacteria; kingdom Bacillati; phylum Actinomycetota; class Actinomycetes; order Mycobacteriales; family Nocardiaceae; genus Nocardia; species Nocardia sp. NPDC056611. The sequence continues at coordinate 34,321 of NZ_JBHTVV010000007.1, read as the reverse complement.
TTCCTGTGGCGTGGACGCGGCCAGGGCGGCGCTGATCTCGGGTTCGGTGAGCGCGTCCGGCAATTCGGTGGTGCTGCCCAGCGGCCAGGGCAGGGCCTCCTGCGCGGCCGCTGACACGCGCAGGGCGGTGTCGGGACCCCAGACCAGGGCGCGGGCGCGCAGCTTGGCCAGCGCGGCGTTCACGTGCGCGGCGGGCACCCGGTCCGAGAGCAGCTTGCGCAGCGTTTTGGCGGGGAGGGGAGCGCCGTGGCGGCCGTCCCCGGCCCCTTGCACCACAAGGGTTTCGATGACGGCGAAGTCGAGGGTGTTCAGTTCGTCGCCCGCGCGCAGCACCGAGGCGCGCTGTTCGGTGCGGGCGGCCAGCACGGCCATCGAGGCGGGCAGCGGGACGGCCAGATCGGGACGCAGCTCCAGCAGCGTCACGAGTTCGTCGTCGCCGCGCTTGGAAAGCCACTCGGCCAGCGTCAGATCCGCGGATTTGGCGGATTTCGCGGGCTTGGCCGTGGCCGTGGAATCGGCGGGCGCGTCCGGGTCGCCCGTCGGGGTGGGGGTTTCGGTCACTTCACCCGATCCGTCGGGGAGTGCGGGCGCGGTTCAGCGACCGCCGCGGCCACCAGGCGGTAGACAGGGCCTGGAGTCGTACGCGGCGGTCGCCCGGGAACGAGCGCCGTCAACCGCATATCGGTCGGTACGACGGATCAGCGGTTGACGATGGTGTGCGGGTGCACGTAGGGCAGCTGCTCGACCGGCAGCGGGAACTCCATGTCCTCGCCGTAGGGGGAGAGCCCACCGGAGCGGGTCGAGGAGAGCTCGGTGACCGCGTGATCGCCGTTGGTCTCCGGCCAGCCGTTGTCCACATAGGGTTTGTTCGATTTGTTCACCACGCCGCTCATTCTGGCATGAGCACCTACCGGCCGCCCTCCCCGGCACGGTGTCTGATTGCCTCCGCTTCGCTGCGGCGTGTTCGAGGCCCTGTTACCTCGGTCTTCCCTCCTCCGCTCCTCCGCTTCGCTCCCCCGCTCCAAGCGCGGGGAGGCGGAGCGCAGTCCAGACCGAGGCGGGCCTCGAACGCGGGGGGAATCCGGCTGCGGGAACGACGAAGGCCCCCATCGTCATTGATGGGGGCCTTCGGAGGGAACAGGGGGCTGCCTACTGGGGCAGCAGGCCCTTGTTCGCCTGGAAGAAGTTCACGACGCCCGGGTCGAGCTGGGTGCCATTGGCCTTGGTGGCGTTGAGGAAATCCAGTGCGGGCTGGGGGATCTGAATGCCCTGCTGCTGGGCGACCGCGATGGCGCGGTCCACGGCCTGGAAGACTTCCTGCGTGCCGTTGGTGGCGCCGCCGGGGCCGGCCTGCTGCGGAGCCCACTGCGGGACGTCGGACGCGGCGGGCGCGGGGGCCGTGCGCGGGGTGGCGGAGCTGGAGAGGCCGAGGCTCGAGGAGCAGGAGGGCCAAGCGCCCCAGCCCTGCGTGGCGAGTACCTTCTCGGCGACCGCGATCTGCTGTTCACGGGTGGCCTGGTTGGCGGTCGCGGCGTACTCGCCGCCGCCGTGGGCGGTCCAGGTGCCGGGGGAGAACTGCAGTCCGCCCTGGAAACCGTTGCCGGTGTTGATGCCCCAGTTACCGCCGGCTTCGCACTGTGCGAGCTTGTCCCAGTCGGAGTCGGGTGCCGCGCTGGCGTTTCCTGCCATGGCCACTCCCGCGCCGCCGAGAGCGATGCCGGTCAGGGCAACCTTGGCGACAGTGCGGCCGGTGTTGGTCGGCTTGCGATGGCGTCCACTCATTTTCGGGTCTTTCCTCTCGTACGCGCCTGCGAGACCGACTACCGGGGTCGGACTGAGAGGTCGTCCGGCCCGGCGCACTGGCTGTGCGCTATGCCTCGTCTTCGCCCCTCGTTCCAGTTGGGGGTCCGTACCCGCGGGGCGAAGTTCGGTGCGGCGGGCCGGTGGCGCCGGGCTGACCCGGCTGGTGGAGAACATTACGACGCTCGCGGCGAAAAATCACCATTTGGTAACCGTCGTGTCCGTACGGGTCATTCACCGGCGCAACGGGTTCCATCGGGCTTCTGTGCAGGTGGTCACGGCGAGTCTCGGCCGATAGGGGTCTGTCACCACTCCGTGACCGTCTCGTTATGTGACGAAGATCACAGGAATGGCCGGGTAACGAACTGGGCAATCTCAGCGCGCCCGGCGCCCCGACCACAGCGCGTAGACGATCGACAGCAGGAAGCCGAGCGGCGCGCACATGGCGAGCAGGTACAGCCACACCCCCGGCTTCGAATCGGTCAGCAGCCCGACGCCGAAGATGGCGAAGACCGCCAGCAATCCGATCGCGAACAGCCCCATGGCGATGTAGAGCAGCCAGCCCGCGGTACGGCGAGGGGCCTGCTCGGAAGAAGTGTCGGACACCTCTCGACCGTAAAACTGATGTGCTCGGGCTATTCGCACCGGGGTAGACTCGGAGTTCAGTCGCGTCCTGCATAGCTGTGTGGGGCGCGTTCTTTTGCCCGGTTGCTCCGGGCTGGAATGACGAACGGGTGAGCGCAGTGCCGACCGGCAAGGTGAAGTGGTACGACGTCGAAAAGGGCTTCGGCTTCCTGTCCCAGGATGAGGGAGAAGACGTCTATGTTCGATCGTCGGCGCTGCCCGACGGTGTCGAGGCGCTCAAGCCCGGCCAGCGTGTCGAGTTCGGTATGGCCGCGGGTCGCCGTGGCCCGCAGGCGCTTTCGCTGAAGCTGCTGGAGACCCCCACTCTGCGCGAGGAGCGCGGCGGCCGGGGTGAGCGCGGTGGCCGCGGCGGCCGCACCGACGGCGCCCCCATCGACCGCAAGTCCCCGGACGAGCTGCACGGCCTCATCGAGGACATGATCACGCTGCTGGAGACCAAGGTGCAGCCGGATCTGCGCCGTGGCAAGCACCCGGACCGCAAGACCGCCCAGCGCATCGCCGAAGTGGTGCGCGGCGTGGCGCGCGAGCTCGACCACTAGGTCGCACGCGCTCGAAACGGCAATCGGGCCCCGGTGATTCGATCACCGGGGCCCGATTCACGTTGGGGCGGACCCGGTTTCCCGGGTCCGGCCGAGCTCAGCTGAACAGCGCGGGATCGAACGCGGGGGTGTGCACCGCCCAGATGCCGCGGGAGATGACGCCTTCGTTGCCCGCCTCGTCGCGCGCCGGAATGGGCAGGTGCAGCTCCATGATGGCCAGCTTCACGCCCTCGTTGGCGGGGGTCTTGATGGTCAGCGTGCGCGGCTTGTCCCACTTGGAGTCCTTGTCGCGCTCCGGCTTGCCGGACAGCTTCCACGGCTCCTTGTAGGTGAGGATCTCCGCGTCGGCCTTGTTGTTCGGCAGGCGGTAGCCGATCAGCAGCTCCCAGGGCGCGTCGACGATCTCCTTGGGCAGCGACAGCTGGATGGTGGAGCCGGGCGGCACGTCGAGGTCGGAGACCGCCTCGGTGGTGTTGCACTTGCCCATCGAGAGGCGTTCCTTGGACACCTCGAGGTCGCAGTACAGGAAGGGCTCGACCGTCACGGACTTGCCGTGCGCGTACGCGGTGATCTCGGGCTCGGACTTGTCGGTGTGGCGGGCGATGACCACGATCGCGGCGAAATAGGCCACGGCCACCACGGCTAGAACCGCCAGCAGAGCGATGATCGTGCGGGCTTTGGGTTGGCTCACCGGGTTTCCTGTCCGTTACTGGGTGGGTTCCCCGCGCCGTGCGCACCGGGAATCTCCTGCTTGGCGTGCTGGGGTCGGTTACCGCCCAAACCGGGCAGCAGCGAATGACCACGGTAGCTGACCACGGTCTGTATCAAGCCCAGCGCCATGATGACGGAGACCACGGCGAACCCCTTCCACCACATGGTCGGCATCCACAGGGTGGGCAGCAGGACGCCCAGCGCGCCGCCGAAGACCCACGCCAGCTGCAGCACGGTCTCGGAGCGGCCGAAACCGGACGCGACCGATTCCGGGGGCAGGTCGTCCTGGATGGAGGCGTCCAGTGACACCTTGGCCAGCGCGCTCGCGCCCGCCGCGATCAGCGTGGCGAGCGCCGCGCCCAGCAGGCTGTCCAGGACCGCCGCGGCGATGGCGGCGGCGACGCAGGCGACGGTGCAGATCAGCACGATCAGCTGGGGGCGGCCGAGTTTCATGCGGGCGCCTGTCGCATTGCCGGTGAAATTGCCGATGGCCGCGGCCGCGCCGACGATGCCCAGCATGGCGATCTGCTGCACGCCGTGCTTGTCGGTGGCCTTGACCACGAACGCCACATAGAAGGTGAGGAAGCCGGTCAGCACGCGCACCGTGCTGTTGCCCCACAGGCCGGTCACCACCGAACGGCCCAGCGGCTGACGGCGTTTGGTGGGCGGCACGTCCCCGGCCCGGCTCGGGTCCAGCACCTCGGTGCGGGAATCGCCGCCGTGGTAGCCGAGGGTGGCGGGCACCTCGCCCTCGGTGTTCTCCACCCAGGCCGGGATGCGCAGGCTCAGGAACATGCCGGCGGCGGCCAGCGCGGCCGCGAACAGCAGCGCGCCGGTCGAGCCGGTCACCTTGGCGATCAGCGCCGCCACGCCGCCCGCGCACAGGGTGCCGCCGACCAGTCCGAAGACGGTGAGGCGTGAGTTGGTGCGCACCAGGTCGATTCCCGGCGGCAGCACGCGCGGGGTGACCGCGGACTTCAGCACCGAGAACGACTTGCTGAGCACCATCATGCACAGGGCCAGCGGGTACAGCGCCCAGTTGTCGATATTGAAGATGAGCAGTCCGGCCACCAGCACGCGGATCGCGAACGAACCCGCCAGCGCGATCCGGCGGCCGTGCTGCAGGCGGTCCAGCATCGGGCCGATCACCGGTGCGATGACCGCGAACGGGGCGATGGTGATCACCAGGTACAGCGCCACCTTGGTGACCGATTCCGCGGTCGCGCTGGCGAAGAACAACGTATTGGCCAGGGCCACCGCGATGGCGGCGTCGGTCGCGAAGTTCGCCATGGTGGCGTACACGAGCGCGGTGAGGCCGGACTCCTCCGCGCCGTCGGCCTTGGCGGCGCGCTGGAAGGTCGCGAAACCGCTCTGTGTCAGTTCGATGCTGCGCCGCGCCGCGACCCGGGTGACGGTCAGCTTCCGGGGCGGCTTGTGCAGCCCGCCGCTGTCGTGGGCATCGGGGGCGTCGCCGGGTGAAAGCTGCTGCGTATGAGCCGTTTCCGAGGATTCGGCGGTGGTGTCGCGGCCCTCGGGTCCGGGCGCGCCGGCGGGTTTCGAGTCGTGACGCTGTGGCCCGCGCGGGTGTGAGTTCTCGGGCTCCTGGGCGTGTCCCGAGTCGGGGTCGTAGCGCACTCGCCGGGTGGTGTTGAAGTCGTGCGGCTGTTGCCAGTTCTCCGGCTCGTCCCCGGTTCCCCGGGACGGCTGGGTCTCGTAGGGCCGGGTCGGCGGGTTGTCACCGGGATCGGATGTGCCGTGGCGGCGTTGCGCCCAGCGCGAGGTCCTGGCCTCCGGTTCGCGCGGTGCGTCGCCGCCGCGGTCGCGCGCGGGTTCGCTGCGCACCCCCGAGGACGGTTCGGCGGGTCGGGTGGGTGCGCGCCGGGTGAGGAATTCCGGCACGTCGTCCTGGTCGCGCGGCGACGCGGGCCGCCGCCCGGCGCGGTTCGCGGGCGGATAGCGGTCGTACCCCGGATGCCGTTCGATCATGGGTGAGTCCTCGTCGCCCCAGCGACCGGGATCGGCACCGGGGTCACGGGGAGCAGTCACGCCCCCAATTCTTGCAGTGCCGTCGGCGTGCGGCTGCACTACCGCCGGTGTGGGACGCCACAAGTTGGAGAGACCGGTCGTTTTTGGCGGGTCAGGCGGGAACGAAGCGGACTTCGTAGGACGTGGGCCACTTCTTTCCGGTGAGCAGGAAGCGATCGGTGCCGGGCAGATGGGCGATGCCGTTGAGAACATCCGTGTCGGGGGTGCGGGCGCTGCCGGGCAGCAGGCCGGAGGCGTCGATGCTCGCCAGTACGTCACCGGTGCCGGGGTCGATGCGCAGGATGGTGTCGGTGGCCCAGGTATTGGCGTAGACGGAACCATCGGGGGCGCAATCCAGTTCGTTGAGGCGAACGTTCGCGTGGCTGGTGAGCGTGACCGTCCCGGTGACGGCGAAGGTCCGCGGATCGCGGAAGGTCAGGGTGGAAGTCCCATCGCTCATGACCACGCGATCACCGCGCGTGCACAGGCCCCAGCCCTCGCCGTCGAAGCGGGCGGTGCGGATCTCGGCCAGGGTGGCCGGGTTTCGGGCGATGGCGAGCCCGTCCTTCCAGGTGAGCTGCCAGAGCACGTCGCCGGCGCGGGTGATGCCTTCGCCGAACAGCGGGGCGGGCAGGTCGGCGCGGGCGAGTTCGGCTCCGGTGTTCAGGTCGGTGGACACGACGGACGAATGGCCGGAGATTCCGGTCCCCTCATAGAGAACCGGCCCATCGGCTTCCAATCCTTCGGTGAACGCGCCCGGGTCGTGCGGCCGTGTCGCGACCACCTCGACACGCCACTTCGGCGTGTTGTCGGTGCTGGTGCAGCCGGTGATGGTCCCGGCCAGGGCCAGGGCCGTGGACAGCGTGATCGTGGCGGCCGCTACCGGTGCACGGCGTTTGCGCTCCATACGGCAAAATGTAGGGCGTGAGCGCGGTTGGAGTTTCGGAGTCCGGTGTGCGGCCGATCCTGGCGGAGGCGGTCCAGCTGGCCCGCCGTGCGCTGCTGGATCTGGAGCCGGTCGGCGTGGGCGCGCATCTGGGCGTGACGGGCGAGGACGAATCCTCGGCCACCCATCACTTCGAGGCCACCCTGCCCGGCTATCACGGCTGGCAGTGGGCGGTCGTGGTGGCGGCCCCGCCGGAGGCGACGGTCGCGACCGTCAGCGAGTCGGCCCTGCTGCCCGGCCCGGACGCCCTGGTGGCGCCCGACTTCATCCCGTGGGACCAGCGCATCCGCCCCGGTGATCTCGCCCCCGGCGACCTGCTGGCCCCGCGGGCGAACGACCCGCGCCTGGTGCCCGGCTATGTCGCCACCGGCGACCCGGCCGTCGACGAGGTCGCGCTCGAGATCGGTCTCGGTCGCACCCGGGTGCTGTCCCGCGAGGGCCGCGAGGAGGCCGCCGACCGCTGGTTCTCCGAATTCGGTCCCGACACCGACATGGCCCGTTCCGCGCCGTCCACCTGCGGCCGCTGCGGCTTCTACGTCCCCCTCGCCGGTTCCCTGCGCGCCGCCTTCGGCGTGTGCGGCAATGCCATGGGCGCGGACGGGCGTGTCGTGCACGTGGCCTACGGCTGCGGCGCGCACTCGGACGTGGAACTGCCCACCGGCAACGGCTCCCCGCTGTACGAGGCGTACGACGACGCCGCCGTGGAATTGATCCCGCTCGCGGAGCTTCGCCCGGAAACCGCCGCGGTAGCGGAAGAATTCGGCGAATTCGGCGCCGAGGGTGCGGAAAACGCTGCGGCCGAAGCTGAATCGGGCGATGCCGCCGAGCCGGAGCGCGCCGCCGAAGGCGAGTCCGCCTCGGCCGGTGGGTCCGAGACCGGTGCCGGCGACCCCGACCCCGCCTCCGACGCCGAGACCGCTCCCGCCGAGGCCGCCGACGAACAGACCGCGACCGAGTCCGCGGATGTGGCGGCCGGTGTGGTGGAAGCCGATGTCGAGGTGACCGAGGTCGCCGTCGCGGAGGACGAGCGTGCCGCCGCGGCGGGGGAGACCGAGGCCGAACAGGCCGATCCCGGCGTGTTCGAGGCGGTCGATCCGGATGCGGTGTACGACGACGCGTGGGCGGTGACCGCGGTGTCGGTCGAACCGGAGACCGGGTCGGCGGAGTAGCGCCGAGCCCGGTCGTGACACGGCCCGGCGGCGCTGCCGGGCAGCGTGACAGCGGGGCCGATCGACCTCGGGAGCGTCGTCGCGCGGGCGATGACGGTGTTGCCGGTGCGGTCGTGACGAGGCGTGGATTTCGGTGGATCGCGCCGGATCCTGTGTAATACCCCGGATGCTTGGCCTTGGCGTGCCAACAACCGCTTTCGGGAAAGGGCGTACGGCGTGGTCGCGACCGAATTCGAGGATCCGTTCGGCACGGCGGAATTGCGCGCCGGAGTGGTGGCCGCCTGGCGCGGCTCGCCCACCCGGTTGCGGGAGGACGCCGCCACCGAGGCGGATCTGGTGCGGGCCGGTTACCGGGACCGGCTGCTGACCGAGCTGGCCCAGAACGCCGCCGACGCGGCGGTGAAGGCCGGGGTGCCCGGCCGGATCGCGGTCTGGCTGGACGGCCGCACCCTGCACATCGCCAACAGCGGTGCGCCGCTGGATGTCTCGGGCGTGCACGCGCTGACCGCCCTGCGCGCCTCCGGCAAGACCGAGAGCGCGGCCGTCGGCCGGTTCGGGGTGGGTTTCACCGCGGTGCTGACCGTGTCCGACGAGGTGGAGTTCCGGTCGACCAGCGGATCGGTGCGGTTCTCCCGGGACGAGACCTGGGCGTTGCTCGGCGTGCAGGGCGTCGAGATCCCGGACCAGTCCGGCGATTTCGAGCCGCCCGCGCTGCGCCTGGCCTGGGCCATCGCGGAGCGGCCCGCGGACGGCTTCGACAGTGAGATCGTGCTGCGCCTGCGCGAATCGGTGGACCCGGCCGAGCTGCTCGCCGAGATGCGCGCCGAAGCTCCCGACCTGCTGCTGGAACTGCCCGCCCTGAACAACATCCGCATCGGCGACGACGAGATCGCCAGTACCCGGCGCGAACTGGCGGACCGCCTCACCGAACTCACGGTCACCGGCCCGAATTCCGATGAGCGCCTGTGGTGGCAGTACCGCACCGACCGCGCCCGCTGGCTGCTCCCGGTTCGTGACGGCCGCCCGGTCGCCGCCCGCCCGGACGTCCTGCGCGCCCCCACCCGCTCGGACGAGGAACTCTCGCTGCCCGCGGTCCTCATCGCCGACATCCCCATGCAGCCCGACCGCCGCCGCCTGCTCCCGAGCGCCCGCCCGGCCGACCTCGCGACCGACTACGCCGCCTTCGCCCGCGCCCTGCCGCCCCGCGACCGCCTGGTGCTGGTCCCCACCCCGGGTTTCGCCCGCAGCGAGACCGACGCGGTCCTGCGCGAAGCCCTCATCGCCGAACTCCGCGACAACGAGTGGCTTCCGGTCCTCACGGTCAGCCAGGATCACGGACCCGCGCTCGCCGCCATGGATTTCGATGCGGCGCTCGCTGATTCCGCCGGTGCCGCGCGACCGGCCGCCGCCCCGGTGCTCGACGACCTCGCTGCCGGAGCTCCGGCCGCCGCATCGGTGGACAGTGCTGCCGTGGGCGGGGATACCCCCGAGGACGGGAACCAGAGCGGAGCTGCCGGGCTCAGGGACGCTGCCGGATCTGCCCCCAAGCCGCGCGCGGCCCGGGCCGCCGAGCCCGAGACGCTGCCGCTGTGGGAGCTCCCCGAGGACGAAGCGCCTTCCGACGCCGTCGAACCCCATGACGCCATCGGCCCGCACGATGTGGTCGCCGGCTACGGCGCGGCCGAGTCCGGCGACCTGGCCGCCGCCGCGGATCTGGCCCGGGCCGCCGAACTGGCCGGGGTCGAGGACCTGACCGTGTCCACCGGCGCAGCCGAATTCAACCCCAGCGGGCTGGGGATGACTGTGGATGAATCGCGCTCGGCCGGAATTCCGGCGGCCGGGGAGGTCCGGATCGGGGTGGCCTCGCCGCGGCGGGCCGGCGTTTTCACCGGTGTGACCACGGAATTGGCGGATCTGCTGGCGGAGATGACCGGACCGCTGGTGATTCCGGAATTGTCGGGCCGCATGTTCACGGACGCGCTCGCGGCCCTGGATGTGCATCGGATCGGCCTGGCCCGGATCGCGGAGCTGTCCGGCGGCCTGGAACGCGAACCGCAGTGGTGGTATTCGCTGTACGACGCCCTGGAGTCGTTCGCGGTGGATCCGCTGTCGGTGGAGGAGCTGGGCGCGCTGGCGGTGCCGCTGGTGGACGGACGGCTGGTGACGGGTCCGCGCACGGTGGTGCTGGATGACCGTCTGGAGCAGGCGATTCCGGTGCACTGGGCGCGGTTGGCGCATCCGGAGGCGGCGCACGAGCTGCTGGGCCGCCTGGGCGCGCGTCCGGCCACGCCGGAGGATCTGCTGAACGATCCGGGCCTGCAGGCGGTGCTGGAGGACGATCCCAGCGATCCGGACACCGTGGACGCCGTGCTGGGGCTGGCCGCTCACTCTCTGGCCGCGCCGGGCGCGCTGCCGTCCTGGCTGGGTCTGATCGAATTGCCGGACGTGACCGGCGAATTGACGCCCGCCGACGAACTGCTGCTGCCGGGTGCGCCGCTGGATCGGGTGCTGGTCGCGGATTCGCCCTTCTCCACCGTGGATTCGGCCGTCCTGGAGCGCTACGGCTCGGAGGCTTTGCGCGCCATCGGCGTCGGCTGGGGTTTCACCCTGGTCGCCGAGTCCGATCCGACCGGCCCCGATCATCACCTCGACGACGAGGAGACCTGGTGGGAGGGCCTGGTCGAGGATCCGTCCGAGCTGGTGGCGGTCCGCGACCTGGATCTGGTGGACGACGCGGAATGGCCGGAGGCCCTGCGCCTGCTGCTGGCCGAGGAGAGCACCCGCAGCCTGGTCGCGGACCGCGACGGCTACACGGCCTGGTGGCTGCGGCATCACGCGCACATCGACGGCATCCCGCTGGGCCTGCTGCGCCACCCGGACGACACCTTGTTCGCGGGCCTGCTCCCGCAGCTGCCGGGCTTCGGCGCTCAGGATCTGGCGGTGCTGCGCAGTGTCCTCGCCGATCCGGAGGTGCTGACGCCCGCGCTCGCCGAGGAGCTGCTCGACGCACTGGCCGATCCGGCGAGAGTGCCTACGCCCGAATCGATTTCGCAGACCTACCGCCGGTTGGCGGAGGCGTTGGACGCGGGCCGGCTGGACACCGAGGACCTGGTGCTGCCGGGTCAGGTGCGCGCGCTGAGCGGTGAGGTGATTCCGGCCGCCGACGCGCTGGTGCTGGATCGCCCGTGGTTCGGTCCGGCGTTGCCCGCGGATCGCCTGGTGGTCGGGGATATGGCGTGCGCGCGTCCGCTGGCCACTCTGCTGGATCTGCCGCTGGCCTCGGAGGCGGTCACGGCGGAGGTGGTGAGCACGGGTCGTGAGACCAGCTGGACCGCGGATCCGCTGGGTGTGTTGTTGCGCCTGCAGTTCGATATGCCGCTTCCGGCAGGCGATCTCGTGGTGCACGACGAGTTGCGGGTCCGGTTGACGGGCGCGTTCGAGGCCACGGTCGAGGTGGCGTGGTGGCGCGAGGGCGATGTCACCCATGTGCAGGGGCAGCCGCAGAACTTCTCGCGTCGCTGAGATCGGGTCCGGCGCGGGCGATCACGCTGCCCGCGCCGGAGGAGAAGGAGGGGGCCGGGTCAGGCCGCGTGCGCTGCCACGGTGGTGGCGAGGACGTCCAACTGGTCACGGACGGCGGCGCTGTCGTTGTCGACCAGCCAGCGCAGCACGATGCCGTCGATGGTGGCGAGGATGAAGCGGGACAGGGTGCCGACCGGAACGGTCCACTGGCAGTCGGTGGCTTCGCGCGCGTGCTCGAAGATGTCGGCGACCGTGGAGTCGTTGAAGGTGTACTGCTCGCGGGCGATGGCGAGTTTGGCGGGGGTCTGTTCCCCTTCGCGTAGCGCGTAGGTGGTGGTTTCGTAGGTGAGTAGTTGTCGTTCCGGGGTGGCTTCGATGTTGAGCCACATGAGTTCCAGGCCGGCGCGCACCAATTGCTGCAGCGCGGCTTTTCCGGTTCCGACGTCCTGCCATACGGTTTCGTTGGCGTCGACGGAATCACGCAATTCCATCGAAAGCGCCTTGACCAGCTCGGTCATCAGCTGATCTTTGTTTTCGAAACAGTAATGCACCACACCGAGGGAAACACCGGCTGCCTGCGCGACATCGCGGGTGGTAACCCCGGCCACGCCCTTTTTTTCGGCAAGGCCGATGGCTGCCTCGATAAGGTGGGCCCGTCGTTCTTCGACGCTCAATCGGGAGGACACTCCAGGGAGTTAAGCGTCCGAGGCGCGTGCAGTCAATTCGCAGGCTACACAAGTTTGCTTGACATGCCTGTTGGTCGGATGACCAGTCGCTTCCCTGTGCTAATCCAGACCGCGTTGTGCGCCTTTATCACCCCGACGCGCACTCCGCCGCTGAATCGCGAAGATGGCGTAGCCCAACAGCCCGACGCCCAATCCCATCAGGCACACCGGCCGTGCGGTCGCCCACGCGTCGTTCAGCCACACCGCGACGGTCGCGATCAGGAAACCGATGGCGCCCACCAGGAGTACGGGGCGCGGATCGGTGAAGCGCGGCGGAATCTCCGGGACGGTCGGCGGGGTCACCCCCTCAGACTAGAGGGCGCGAGCCGTTCCGGTGGCGCGCCGGGGCGCTCGGCGCTGGACCAGGCGAACAGGCGACTCCCGCGCGGGCGTTCCCGTATCGTTTGCCTCTGTGACAACGCCTTCCGACATTCGAGCGCTCGCCGGTGAACTCTCGCTGGCGGTGGTGCGCTTGACTCGGCATCTGCGAGGCCGGCGGGCCGATGCCCAGATTTCGCTGACGCAGCTGTCCGCGCTCGCCACGCTGAATCGGGAGGGCGCCATGACGCCGGGCGCGCTGGCCGCCAAGGAGCGGGTGCAGCCGCCGTCGATGACCCGGGTCATCGCCTCGCTGTCGGAAATGGATCTGGTGGAACGCAATCCGCACCCCACCGACGGGCGGCAGATCATCGTGTCGCTGTCGGACGCGGGCCGGGCCTTGATAGCGGACGAGAATCAGGCCCGCGAGGCCTGGATGACCGATCAGCTCTCGCGGCTGACGCCCGGTCAGGTCGGCGTACTCCGCGAAGCGGTCGGCATCATGAAGCAGATCGTCGACGAGTCGGAGTAAGAGGCACCAACTCTCGGGGTCTCGGGGCTTCCCCGAAACCCCTGTCACGCCCGGTTGCCCTAGTAGCCGAAACGTCGGTCGCTGTCGACGATTTCGCGGCCCAGGGGGAACAGCGACACCGGGATCAGCTTGAGATTCGCCCAGGCGAACGGGATTCCGATGATGGTGACCGCGAGCGCGATGCTGGTCATCAGGTGCCCCAGCGCCAGCCACCACCCGGCCACCACGATCCACACGATATTGCCGAGCATGGAGCCCACGCCCGCGTCCGGCTTCTCCACGGCTTCGCGGCCGAAGGGCCAGAGAACGAAATAGGCGATCCGGAACGACGCGATTCCCCAGGGGATGGTGATGATCAGGATGCAGCAGATCAGCCCGGCGACCGCATAGCCGATGGCCATCCAGAATCCGACCAGGACTAGCCAGAGGATGTTCAGAATCAGCTGGATCGGTTTCACCTTTCCAGCATGCCAGCGCGCCCCGGCCGGGCACCACCGGGAAAACCCCGATTTCCGAGTGTGGGCACTGGCCAGTGGTAGGTGCGAACCGGCGATCTTTCCGGTTCATGAAACCCAGCGCTGCTAATGTCGCGCTATCTCTAATTTTGCCAGCTCTATCAGTTGGAACGGCATCTTGAGAAAGTGCAGGCACACTTTGAGCAAAGTAAAGCGACTATCGGTGGGCCTCACGGCCCTGGCGCTCGCCGCCACCGGCTCGCTCGTGGCGTGCAGTAGCGCCGATTCGTCCAGTTCGGATTCGATTTCCAGCTCGAAAGCCTTGGGCGACTCGCTGTCCGGGTCGGAACCGGAGCGCAACCCCTATCTCGCCGCCGAGAAGTTCGGCATCACCCACATCGACTCCGCGCAGAGCGACAGCTTCCCGGCAGCACCGCCGCGCGGGACGTTCCACATCGACCCGGCGGCGATGCCCCGGGTGCCCGGCGGTCCGGTCAACATCATGACCCTGGCTTCGCCGAACCCGGACTACTGGTGGGTCTCCTCCACCTCGGGCCCGCGCTACGTCGACGTCTCCGGCGGCGGCTTCAAGGAAGTCGCGTCCATGGACACGCCCGGCATCACGCCGATCCCCACCACCGCACTCGATCAGGTGCTGAACCAGCAGTACTCAGACACCGGCCAGATCGAGACCGCCATCGCCCAGGACTGGCCCGGGCAGAACTGGCGGCGGCTGATCAACGGCGTCTACGGGCTGGTGGACAAGGACAACCGCCTCTACTACATCAATCAGAACTCGGAGCTGTTCGTCTTCGGGCTGAAGGACAAGGACAAACCTGCCGACGGCATCCAGGTCGTCGCGCAGCGCGACTTGAAGCCGCTGCTCAGCACCGCCGGCACCTCGCTCGGCATCCCCGAGAACATCGTGGGCCTGAGCATGACCTACGACGGTCACCTGATCGCGCTGGCCTCCCGGGCTGTCTTCGTGTTCAACCGGGACCTGACCGGCGACGCCGTGCAGCTGCGGATCGGCGACGACGAGACCATCTCCAATTCGATGGCCGTGGATCCGGACGGTGGCCTCTACTTCGCCTCCGACAAGATCATGCGCAAGGTGGTCTGGAAGGACGGCAAGCTCTCCACCGAGGAGTCCGACGGCGCCTGGTCCTCGCCCTACGACTTCGGCCGCCAGCCCCCGGCTGTCAAGTTCGGCACCGGCACCGGCTCCACCCCGACCCTCATGGGCTTCGGCAAGGACAGTGACCAGCTGGTCGTCATCACCGACGGCGCAGACCACATGAAGCTGGTCGCCTTCTGGCGCAACAAGATTCCCGAGGGCTTCCAGCAGAAGCCGGGCGCCAAGTCGAATCGGATCGCCGATCAGATCGCGGTCACGGCCGGATTGCCCGAGCCGCTCCCGGAATTCGTGCAGTCCGAGCAGTCGGTGGTGGCGAGCGGATACGGCGCGTTCGTCGTGCAGAACATCGGCGAGGGCGGTTCTCCGGACCGGCTGGTGGACGTGCTGGCCAACGGACCGGTGGCCGCGCCCCCGCACGGTATGCAACGGTTCGAGTGGGACCCCAAGGAACACCGATGGACTTCGGTCTGGGCCCGCGGCGACGTGGTGTCGACCTCCATGGTGCCCGCGGTCTCCAGTGGTGCGGGAGTGGTGTTCGTCAACGGCTACTCCAAGGCCGACGGCTGGGAGGTCACCGGCCTGGACTGGAAGACCGGGGAAACGGTGCACCGCACCATCTTCGGGCAATCCAACCTCGGCAACGGCGCGTACGCGCTGATCGAAGCCTTCCCCAACGGCGATCTGCTGTTCAACAGCGTCGGCGGCCCCTTCCGCGCGAAGATCGCCGGCCGGTAGGAGCATTCGGCCTCGTCCCAGGGCCGGGTGGGAGTCAGTGGCCGGGCGGCACCCTCGGGTGCGGCCCGGCCACTGCCCGTTCCGGGCTCAGAAGAACCAGCCGACCTCGGCCTCCCGCTCGGCGGTGAACGCCTCGTCGAAGGCCCGCAGCACCGCCGCGTCCTTGGCCTGGATCCGGTTGGCGGCGGCGTAGACCCGGGCCCGGTAGACACCGAAGTAGAGGCTGCCGAGCACGTCGATGCCGAGCTCCAGATCCGGGCCGCGGTCGGTGGGCGCGCATTCGGCGATCCCGTCGCGCACCCGCAGTGCGAAGGTGCCGCCCGCGCCGCGGAACGGATCGTCCACGGCCAGCACCACATCCAGGTCCCGCTGATACGTGCGCGCGGTCAGCGCGGCGGGCACGTCCATGAGGCGGGTCCACAGCGTGTCGTGGCGGCCGACGACCTCGATCAGGCGCGGATCGGTGACCAGGAAGGGGAGCGGATCCCCGTCGTAGGTGCTGGCCTTGATGTCGTGCACCAGGTCCATGCTCAACAGCACCCGCCACAGCGCGATATGGGCTTCCGGTGTGACGGTACGCATTTCGCGGATCGTGGCGGTGTTCTTGTAGTCGTGCCAGGAGCGGCGCAGGATGGCGTACCCGTCCGGGTGGATCAGGAAGAACTGCGGCGCGCCGTCCTCGTTCTGCACCGATTCCGCGAAGATCCGCTGCCGCCACCGGGCTTCGGGGCGCACCTGCGCCCCGGGCGTGAGTCGTCGCCAGCGGTCGTAGATCTCGGGCAGGGCCTGCTCGGCCTCGGTCAGGGACGCGACCCGCACGCCGCCGGGATCCGGTGTGGTGGTGCGGAATTCGGCGGTGCGTCCGCGAATCGAGAGGTCGATCTCCTGGATCGAGGGCCCGTAGCCGAAGCGGCCGTAGATGCCGCCCTCGCTGACGGTGAAGATGGTGAGCGGCAGGCCCTCGGCCTCGATGCGCTCGTGCAGCGCGGTGTAGAGCGCCCGCAGAATGCCGCGCCGCCGATGCGTGGGCGCGACCGCGACGCCGGTGACGCCACTGGCCTCGACGGTGCGCGGACCCGGCACCGTGACGGTCATGACGCGGTCGTTGACGTGCCCGACGAGACGATCGCCGTCGACGGCGACCAGGGCTCGTTCGGTGGGGAAGACCTGCGGCCCGAACTCGATGTCCGCCGGACCGCCACGCATGCCGAAGCCCATGTCCATCAGCTGGACGAGCTCCGGCCGTTCCTCAGCTCGTGCCGAACGCACGGTAATGCCATTCGTCGATGCCATTCCCCGAAGATCCCAGGATTTCCGGTTCCCCGCATCCGATTTCTTCGGGGGCCAGCTGCCGCCCCCGCCGCGGCAGCTGACCCCCGTGAGAACAAGAGTGCCGCCCCGCGCCGGCGAGATCCTTAACAAGTCCTTGTCAACGACAGGTCATCGGCAACGAGAAATCCCCGCCGCCACGATGGGTGACGACGGGGATTTCCCGTGAAAAGCGTTCGGGCACAGGACCCGAGGGATCAACGGCCGTTGATCTCCACGTAGTCGCGCTCGCCGTAGCCGGTGTAGATCTGGCGCGGACGGCCGATCTTCAGCGGCTCGCGGTGCATCTCGCGCCAGTGCGCGATCCAGCCCGGCAGGCGGCCCATGGCGAACAGCACGGTGAACATGCGGGTCGGGAAGCCCATGGCCCGGTAGATGACGCCGGTGTAGAAGTCGACGTTCGGGTACAGGCGACGCTCGATGAAGTACTCATCGGTCAGGGCCGCCTCTTCGAGGGCCTTGGCGATGTCGAGCAGCTGGTCGTCGCCGCCGATCTTGGACAGGATGTTGTCCGCGACCTGCTTGACCAGCGTCGCGCGCGGGTCGTAGTTGCGGTAGACGCGGTGCCCGAAGCCCATGAGCTTCACGCCGTCTTCCTTGTTCTTGACCTTGCGGACGAACTCCTTGACGTCACCGCCCTGAGCCTTGATGTCGTCCAGCATCTCCAGCACGGCCTGGTTGGCGCCGCCGTGCAGCGGGCCCCACAGCGCGTTGATGCCGCCGGAGACGGAGGTGAACAGGTTGGCGTCCGACGAACCCACCAGGCGCACGGTCGACGTCGAGCAGTTCTGCTCGTGGTCGGCGTGCAGGATGAGCAGCATGTCGAGCGCCGCGGCGATCTCCGGGTCGACCTCGTAGGGCTCGGCCGGGAAGCCGAAGGTCATCCGCAGGAAGTTCTCGACCAGGGACAGCGAGTTGTCCGGGTAGAGGAACGGCTGGCCGACCGACTTCTTGTACGCGTAGGCCGCGATAGTCGGCAGCTTGGCGAGTAGTCGGATGGTGGACAGCTCGACCTGCTCCGGGTCACGCGGGTCCAGCGAGTCCTGGTAGTACGCCGACAGCGCGTTGACCGCGGAGGACAGCACCGGCATCGGGTGCGCGTTGCGCGGGAAGCCGTCGAAGAACCGCTTCAGGTCCTCGTGCAGCAGGGTGTGCCGGCGGATCCGGTCGGTGAAGTCGTCGAGCTGGGCCTGGGTCGGCAGCTCGCCGTAGATGAGCAGGTAGCTGACCTCGATGAAGGTCGACTTGCCCGCCAGCTGCTCGATCGGGATCCCGCGGTAGCGCAGGATGCCCGCCTCACCGTCGATGTAGGTGATGGCCGACTTGGTCGACGCGGTGTTCATGAAGCCGGGGTCGTAGGTGACGTACCCGGTGCTGGCGAGCAGCTTGCCCAGGTCGATCCCGTCATTGCCCTCGACAGCCTTGGCGACGGTCATCGGGTACTCGCCGCCCGGGTATTGCAGTACCGGCTTGGCGTCGTCGTCGACGTTGATGATGTTCTCAGCGGGCACGGAAGGATCCCTCTCAGGCTTGAAACCGTAGGCATCGACGCGGGTGACACACGATGCGCTTGTACTCAACGCTAGCCGCTGTCCACTACGCCCCAGTAATGAGGGTGTCCCTTGACTACCTCACAGTCACGTCGTTCGCAGGTGAGGCGAGCGGCGGTCATGTGCTATGCGCATGAACGCCGGACCTCAGGCGACCGGCACCTCCGAATGGGCACGTGCCACCCGGTAACGCACGAACGCGGGAAATGCCACGACGGCCAGCATCATGCCGACCACGACGAGCACGCCGCCGCCCGCGGCGGCCGCCGCGGTACCCACCGCCGCTGCCGCGAAACCGTGCGCAACATCACCGATGCGCGGTCCACCCGCCACGACAACGATGAACACGCCCTGCAGTCGCCCGCGCATCTCATCGGTCGCCACCGACTGCAGCATGGTGGTGCGCAAGGCCGCCGAGAACATGTCGACCGCGCCGCCGAAGGCCAGGCAGGCCAGCGCGATCCAGAGCGCCAGGGTCATGCTCAGCCCGTGCCCGACCAGACCCACGGCCAAGCCGAACCCGACCATGCCCAGACCCCACAGCACGATGCAGACCACCACGGCCAGGCCCTGCCGCCGCACCCGTGACAGCCAGCCGGAGAACACCCCGCCCAGCACCGCGCCCACCGACATGGCCGCGAACAACAGCCCCAGAGCCGTTCCGCCCGAAGCGGAATCGCCGAAGCTGTCCTGGGCGATCTGCGGGAACAGGGCGCGCGGCATGCCGAACACCATGGCCACCACGTCCACCGCGAAGGAGGCCAGCAGGATGCGCTGGGTGGCCAAATAGGCGAAGCCGTCGAACACCTCACGAAGCCCGGCCCGGCGGGCTTCGCCGTGCGGCGGGATGGGCGGCAGCTTCCAGGTGGCCCACAGCGTGGCCAGCAGCGCGATGGCGTCCAGCAGGTACAGCGTGGACAGGCCCGCGAGCGGAATCAGCATGCCCGCCAGCACCGGTCCGGCGATCGCCCCGAACTGCATGACCGTCATGCTCAGCGAGTTCGCCGCGGGGAGCTGCTCGGATGGCAGCAGGCGCGGGTAGATCGCGCTGCGGGCGGGCTGGTTCATGGCGAAGAACGCCTGCTGCGCCGCGAACAGGATCAGCACCAGCCACACGTTGTTCAGTCCGGCCGCGGCCTGCGCCCAGAACGCGAGCGCGGTCAGGCCGGTGCCCGCGGAGGTGACGAGCAGCATCTTGCGGCGATCCATGGCGTCGGCGAGCGCGCCGCCCCAGAGCCCGAACACGATGAGCGGGATCAGGCCGAACAGTCCGGCCAGGCCGACGTAGGAGGAACTGTGGGTGATGTCGTAGAGCTGTTTGGGGACGGCTACAACGGACAGTTGCGCGCCGATCACGGTGACGATGCCGGTGGTCCAGAGCCTCCGGTAGTCGGGATTCCGTAATGGAGTTATGTCGGCGAGCAGCTTCACCGACTTATTTTGGACCGATCATCCCATCATTTGAACGTGAGATATCCAACTCTTTCGGGGCCTTGCCCGGGGCATCAGGGTTGGAGGCGTTCGATTTTCATGGCCGACACGTCCGAATTGCCCGGTTCTACGGTCACCCGGATGCGGTTGTGCATACGGCTGCGGCGTCCCTGCCAGAACTCGACCGTCTCCGGCCGGATCTGGAACCCGCCCCAGAACGGCGGCACCGGAATGTCGTCCACCTCGGCGAACCGGGCCTCGGTCGCGGCCATGCGCTCATCCAGCTCGGCGCGCGAGGCGATGGTCCGCGACTGCTCCGAGGCCCACGCCCCCAGACGCGAGCCGCGCGGACGGGACTGCCAGTACACCTCGGTGGCCTCGGCGGGCACCCGCCGCACCGGGCCGCGCACCGTCACCTGCCGCCCCATCGCCTGCCAGACGAATGTGGCCGACGCGTACGGGGTTCGGGTCAGCTGACGGCCCTTGAACGAGTCGTAATTCGTGTAGAAAGTCACACCCTCGGGAGAAAGCCCCTTGCACAACACGGTTCGCGAGGACGGCCGCGGACCGCTCTCGGCGATCTCCACGGTGCTCAGCACCATCGAGTTGGGGTCGGTCAAGCCCGCGCTGGTGGCATCCTCGATCCAATTGCGCAGCAACGGCTCCCAGCCCTCGGCCAGCCAGGTCTCGTCCAGGTCGGTGTCGCGGCGGGGATGGTTGTCGCCCTGATCGACCCCGTACTCGACGCGCAAGGCCGCGATATCGATGTCCACCGGGACTTCGTGCGCCATCGGCCCGGTGGCCAATTTCTCCTGGTCAACCATGGGCCAGACGTTACTCCGGAGTAATGCGGGGGTTAAGCTCCAGGTGATCGGCGTGGCTGCTCAGGGATCGGGCAGTCCGACATGCAAGGAGAGTCACAACATGACTGCCAGCGCTGCGGTACCCAATGTCGTCCCCGACGGCTTCGTGAGCGGTCTCGAAGGCGTGGTGGCCTTCACCACCGATATCGCCGAACCGGACAAGGACGGCGGTGCGCTCCGGTACCGCGGCGTCGACATCGAGGACCTGGTCGGCAACCGGGTCACCTTCGGTGACGTCTGGGCCTTGCTCGTGGACGGCGAATTCGGCCGCGGCCTACCGCCCGCCGAACCGTTCCCGCTCCCCATCCACACCGGCGACGTCCGCGTCGACGTGCAGGCCGGTCTGGCCATGCTGGCCCCGATCTGGGGTTACGAGCCGCTGCTCGACATCGACGACGACACCGCCCGCGAGAACCTCGCCCGGGCCTCGGTCATGGCGCTGTCCTACGTCGCCCAGTCGGCGCGCGGCATCTACCAGCCCGCCGTGCCGCAGTCGAAGATCGACGAATCGGCCACCATTACCGAGCGGTTCATGACCCGCTGGAAGGGTGACCCGGACCCGCGCCACATCGAGGCCATCGACGCCTACTGGGTGTCCGCGGCCGAGCACGGCATGAACGCCTCCACCTTCACCGCCCGCGTCATCGCCTCCACCGGCGCCGACGTGGCGGCCTCGCTGTCCGGCGCCATCGGCGCCATGTCCGGCCCGCTGCACGGCGGCGCCCCGGCCCGCGTGCTCCCGATGATCGAGGCCGTCGAGAAGTCCGGCGACGCACGGGCTCTGGTCAAGGGCATCCTGGACCGCAAGGAAAAGCTGATGGGCTTCGGCCACCGCGTCTACCGCGCCGAGGACCCGCGCGCCCGCGTGCTGCGCGCTACCGCCCAGCGCCTGGACGCCCCGCGCTTCGAGGTCGCCGCCGCACTGGAGCAGGCCGCCCTGGCCGAGCTGCGCGAGCGTCGCCCCGACCGCGCCATCGAGACCAACGTCGAGTTCTGGGCCGCCGTGATCCTGGACTTCGCCGAGGTCCCGGCGCACATGATGCCCGCCATGTTCACCTGTGGCCGCACCGCCGGCTGGTGTGCCCACATCCTGGAGCAGAAGCAGCTCGGCAAGCTGGTCCGCCCGGCCGCCATCTACACCGGCCCGGCCCCGCGCAAGCCGGAGACCGTCACCGGTTGGAACCTGGTGTCGCACAAGTAGACCCTGGAACGGACAATGGCCCGCAGCGAAGAAACGCTGCGGGCCATTGTTTTTGGGCGGGCCTATCGGCCCCTGCGAGCGCCCGGGAGTTGGGCTAACCCTTCACGACGATCGTCCCCACGATCTTGTCGCTCAGGGTCTGCTTCTTCTCGTCCCAGAGCGGCCACAGCCAGCCGAGGTAGCAGGCCAGACTGTTCACGTTTCCGGCGAAGTAGCGCACGATGGCCATGCCGAAACCGATCGGCTGACCGGTCGATTCGCGGATCACGCGAATGCCGAGCGACCGCTTGCCGATCGTCTGGCCGGTCGTGCCCTCCTGGTAGGCGAAGTACAGCGCGGTGCCGATGACCGCCACGAAGCCGATCAGCGCGCAGATGATGCCCAGGGCGTTCATGGACCCGGCATCACACCGGGTGTAACCCGAGTACTGGCTGGTCGTGCAGGTGGGCTCGGAGGTGCCCACGGTGTTGGCGAGGATGCTCAGCAGCAGGAACGGGCCCCCGATGATCAGCATGTCCAGCAGACGCGCGCCCGCACGTGCGCCCCAGCTCGCGTACTCCGCTCCGAACCCCCCGAACGGAGCGTAGCCGGGCTGGGGTGCACCATACCCGGGTTGCGGTGCGCCATAGGGTGATTGGGGAGCGCCGTACGCCGGCTGCTGCGGTGCGCCGTAGCCGGGCTGCGGTGCGCCGTACGCGGGTTGCGGTGCGCCGTAGGGCGACTGGGGCGCGCCGTAGCCGGGCGGCGGGGCCGCGTAACCGGGCTGGGGCGCGCCGTAGCCCGGGGCGGGCTGATCGGCGGGCGGGTAGCCGTACCCCGGCTGCTGTTGCGGGTACGGGTTGTTCGGGTAAGTCAATGCGCTTCCTTGCAAAAGGGTCGTTTCGGACAGGCAGGCTACAGTCTGGGGCACCCGGCCCCTCGATATGAAAAGGAAATCGATCACAGTCGCGCACCCGGGACCGGCAGCGCGCGGACGAGGAGACCGGATGGCGCTGGAAATGCGGACACGCTGTGAACGATGCGAGATTGCCGATTTACCTGCTGAGGGTCCCGCGCTGATCTGCAGCTTCGAGTGCACCTTCTGTGAATCGTGCGGTCGAACAATGGATTACGTCTGCCCCAACTGTGGTGGCGAATTGGTTGCCAGACCGCGACGGCGGCGAGAATCCTGATTCAGGCCATGGATTGCGCGCCGGGATTCACATAACCTGCTCCGGTGTTCGACGCAGGACTGTCCAGGCGCGGCTTCTTCGCCGCGGGCGCGGCGCTGGCCGCGGGCCTCGTCACCGCCGGATGCGGTGTGGCGAACGGCAACTCGTCCGACCGCATCCTCGATCCACCCCGCGGTGGCGCCGATCCGGCCTCCGCGCCGGCCCGGCTACCCGTCTCCACGGTGTCCCCGGACGCCATCGCGGCCAAGTACGCGGGCCGCACCCCGAAGGCCTGGGGTGTCGACGTCGACGGCATCCTGACCGGCTTCAACCCGACCGGCAAGCAGTTCGCCGTCACCTTCGACGCCTGCGGCGGCCCCGGCAACAACGACATCGACGAGAACCTGCTGGCCTTCCTGCAGGCCCAGCAGATCCCGGCCACCCTGTTCCTGAACAAGCGCTGGATCGACGCCAACCCGGCCCGCGCCGGGCAGCTGGCCGCGAACCCGCTGTTCGAGATCGGCAATCACGGCACCGCGCACTGCCCGCTCTCGGTGAACGGCCGCGCCGCCTACGAGATCAAGGGCACCGTCTCCGCGCAGGCCGCGGTGGACGAGGTGTGGGGCAACCATCAGCGCATCGCCGCCCTGACCGGGCGCGGACCCCGGTTCTTCCGCGCCGGCACCGCCCACTACGACGAGGTGGCGGTGTCGATCGTGCAGGACCTGGGGGAGACCCCGGTCGGCTACACGGTCAACGCGGACTTCGGCGCGACCGCCTCGGCCGCGCAGGTGCAGTCGGCCATGTCGGCGGCCAAGTCCGGCGGCATCTCCCTGGCCCACATGCATCGGCCCAAGTCGGGCACCGGTGCCGGCATGCTCGCCGCGCTCCCGGCGCTGAAAGCCAACGGCTTCCAATTCGTGCATCTGCCGTAGTCCTTCGACCCCGCAGTTCTTCGAACCCGCCTCCGGCGCGACGGTCAGCCGCGCCGCGAGGCCGCCCAGTCGACGGCCACGGATTCGCCGCGGTCGACGGTGAAGAACGCCACATCCAGGTGACGGCCCAAATCGACCAGCTCCAGCGCCGAGAGCGGCACCGGCTGCACCACCCGCACCCGCCACGGGCCGGGCTCGTCCCAGGCGCGCAGTTCCAGATCCAGCCGCAGCACCGGATCATCGCGCCCGGTGTAGTCGGCCGCGACCGGGGCGGCGGCCAGCACGGTGGCCCGGGCGCGACGGCCGTCGGCCAGGATCTTGGTGATATTGGTGCGCGAGGTCTCCTCCGGCGCGGGCAGATACAGCACCACCCGGTCGGGATCGCCGGGATCGACCCGGCAGCAGACGACGTCGCCGGGCTGCATCCACTCCCGATCGGCGGCGCCCGCCCGCTGACGGACCCGGGTCTCGTAGCCGTGCCGGTCCTCGATCTGCACGCGCACCCAGAACTCCGGGGCGGGCTCGTCCGCGCGGACGCCGAGGATGGTGGCCGTCCCCTCGAGACCGTGCAGCAGCAGTGCGCGGCGGGCGGCGTCGTCGAGCACCGGACCGCGGCGGGTCAGGCCGTGCGAGCCGAACTGCGAGGACAGCCGGGCCAGCAGGCCGAGGCGCGGCACATCATCGGGCCGGGTCCGCGGTCGCGCGGAATCCGGGGGCAACCCGGGGACGGAACCGGTCCGCCGGTCGGATGCGGTGCCCGGTCGCTTGTCCGCGGCCATGTCCATGGTGCTGAACCGTAGTGCGTCTGTGGCGCGCCACACAGCATTACGCACCCGCCCGCGAGATTGTTTTTTCCACCCGGACCCGCCCGTGAGCGCGGGTGATAGCACCACTACCCTTGTCGCCATGACCTCTGCGTTCCCGACCATCCCCGACGATCTCAAGCCCGCCGACGGACGGTTCGGTTGCGGCCCCTCCAAGGTCCGCCCCGAGCAGCTGCAGTCCCTGGTGGATACCGGCGCTTCGGTGTTCGGTACCTCGCACCGGCAGAAGCCGGTCAAGGACGTGGTGGCGCGGGTGCGTTCCGGTCTGCGCGACCTGTTCTCCCTGCCCGACGGTTACGAGGTCGTGCTGGGCAACGGTGGCACCACCGCGTTCTGGGACGCCGCCGCCTTCGGCCTGATCCGCGAGAAGTCGCTGCACCTGAGCAACGGCGAGTTCTCCTCGAAGTTCGCCTCGGTCGCCAAGGGCAACCCGTTCATCGGTGACCCGATCGTCGTGAAGTCGGAGCCGGGCGACGCCCCCGAGCCGACCTCCGACCCGTCGGCCGACCTCATCGGCTGGGCCCACAACGAGACCTCGACCGGTGTCGCCATCCCGGTGTCGCGTCCGGCCGGTTCCGAGCACGCCCTGGTCGCCATCGACGCCACCTCCGGCGCGGGCGGTCTGCCGGTGAACATCGCCGACACCGACGTGTACTACTTCGCCCCGCAGAAGTGCTTCGCCTCCGACGGCGGTCTGTGGATCGCGCTGATGAGCCCGAAGGCCCTGGAGCGCGTGGAGGAGATCAAGAACTCGGGTCGCTGGACCCCGGAGTTCCTGTCGCTGCCGATCGCGATCGACAACTCCACCAAGGACCAGACCTACAACACCCCGGCGCTTGCCACCCTGTTGCTGTTCGCCAACCAGATCGAGTGGATGAACGGCAATGGCGGTCTGGACTGGGCCGTGAAGCGCACCGCCGACTCCTCCTCGCGCCTGTACTCGTGGGCCGAGACCAGCGAGTACGCCACCCCGTTCGTCGGTAACCCGGCGCTGCGCTCGCAGGTCGTGGGCACCATCGACTTCGCGGACAGCGTGGACGCCGCGCAGGTCGCGAAGGTGCTGCGCGCCAACGGCATCGTGGACACCGAGCCGTACCGGAAGCTGGGTCGTAACCAGCTGCGCGTCGGCATGTTCCCGGCCATCGACCCCGACGATGTGTCGCAGCTGACCCGCTGCGTCGACTGGGTCGTCGAAAAGCTCGGCTGATCAGTAGAAATGGCATCTGACCGGGCGAACGCGCCTCGCGAAACCCGGTTTCGGAGCTGAGGCGAATCGATCACACTAATGCGGCGCGGAAGTCTGGGAACAGATTTCCGCGCCGCGTGTCTTGCCCCATGATTCACAGAAGTGCACTACTGTTCCAGAACGTGGGCGGTGTCGCGAGCCTAGCTATAGCTGTGAGTTGCGCAGCGAACAGGAGGTAACGGTGCGTGAACTTCGAGTAATCGGATTGACGCCCGATTCCACGCATATCGTATGCATCGACACCGAGAGCGGTCAGAAGTACCGCCTCGCCGCCGACGATAAACTGCGCGCCGCTGCCCGCGGAGATCTTGCCCGATTCGGCCAAATCGAGATCGAAACGGAAGCCACGATGCGCCCTCGCGATATCCAGGCTCGTATCCGTGCCGGCGCCTCGGTGGAGCAGGTCACCGAAGAGTCGGGCATGCCGCTGTCGCGGGTCGAACGATTCGCGTATCCCGTTCTGCTGGAACGCGCCCGGGCCGCCGAGCTGGCGCAGAAGGCGCACCCGGTCCGCAACGACGGCCCCGCCGTGGAGACCCTGATCGAGATCGTGTCGGCCGCGTTCGCCGAGCGCGGCCACAATATCGAGGTCGCCGAATGGGACGCCTGGAAGGACGAGAAGGGCTACTGGGTGGCCCAATTGCAGTGGCAGGCGGGCCGTTCGGTGATCGCCGCGCACTGGCGCTACCAGCCCGACGCGCACGGCGGCTCCGTGGTGCCGCTCGACGATCCGGCCTCCGATCTCATCGACCCCGACTTCGGCCGGGCCCTGCGCGGCCTGGCGACCATCCTGCCGGACCAGACCGACCCGGTGGCGGAGGCGGTTCCCGCGCCCGCGCCCGCGGCGCGTGAGGAGCGCGGCTCCGACTACGAGCCCGCCCCGGCGCGAGTCGCCCAGCAGCAGAACGTGGATGACTACTTCGAGCAGCGCGCGGCGGTCGGCGACGGCACCGTGCCGGTGACCACCGCGGCCGCTCCGGCGCCCGCTCCCGCTCCGGCCCCGGCCGCGAAGGAACCGGCGGCTCCGGCGCCGCCCGCGACTCCGGCGGCGACCGCCCCGGCGCCGCCCGCCACCCCGCCCGCTCCGGCTCCGGCCGCCGAGCCCACGCCGGAACCGGCGCCGGCCCCGGCTCCCGCGCAGCCCGCGGCGAAGTCCAACGCGCAGAAGCCGAATCGGGCCAAGCGTGGCGGCAAGGCGCCGATGCCGTCCTGGGAGGACGTGCTCCTAGGCGTGCGCAGCTCGGGTCACTGACCACTGTCGGTTCGGGTCACTGACCACTGTCGGTTCGGGTCGCTGACGCTTTGTCGATCTTCACGAATGCCGGAGGGTTGCTGACCTTCCGGCATGTCGTTCGTCGCCGCGCCGCGAAACGGTGTTGGCAACAGCCGCATTTCGGGCTGTCGCGGGGGTAGATTCAATCCTGTTGGCGGGTTGGTCCCGGCCGATCGATGTCGGCTCCGACCGGCCGCTGTGCGTTGCTCGAAAGTGGCCGTGTGCGAGGGAGGTGACGTCGGTGCCATCAACGGTCTCATCCCTGTGGTACGTCGACGCCCCCGATCCGGTGGCCGTGCTGCGCGCGCAACCGGGATCCGATCCCGACGCCGCCTTCGCGCTCGCCCGGCAGCTCAACCCGGATCGGGACGTGGTGCCCGCCGCCTCCGGCAGCATGAAGGTGTGGGCGGGCCCGGACCCCGAATCCGTCTATATCGGTTGCTATCCCGGCGTCACGGTGATGTGTTCCACCCAGGCGGCGCTGCCGCGGCCCACCCGGCTGCCGGAGCTGCTGGTCCGCCCGCTCGCCTCCGAGCAGACCTATCTGATCTCCTACGACCTGTCGCTGGGCTGGGGCGCGTTCGCGCACTGGGAGCGCGGCGAATTCCGCCGCTCCTTCAGCGCGACCCGGGTCAACATCCTCGAGGACGAGGGCATGCCGCGGGTCTGGGAGCGGCCGTACTGGGCGGGCGAGCATCCGATCGTCCTCACCCCCGGTGAACTGCTCGACCCGCAGCTGCTGCCCTTCGATCCGCCCGGCTTCGCGGACGCCGCCAACGAGCAGTGGCTCGGATTCCGTTACCGCGGCCGAACTTCCGCGGACGGCCTGACCCCCGACCAGATCGAGGTCTGCGGATTCTCGCTGTACCCCAAGGGCGAAGCGCCGCGGCTGGACAGCGAACCGGAACCACCGATCGAGCACGGCAACGGCAGACGCGGACTGCTGGGCTGGCTGCGCGGCCGGGACCGCGTCTCCTGACCGAGCGGCCTGCTCACCCGGTTCAGGACAGCAGCAGGCTCAGCCAGGCCACCAGCACGCCCAGGCCCAGTCCCGCGATCACCCAGCGGGTCACCGGAGCGAATCGCCAGCGCCACGCCGTCGGCGCGGCCCCGCCGACCGCGATCAGATTGACAACCACCGACAGCAGCGGATGGATCTGCGCCAGCGCCGCCCCGAAGGCGTACACGCCCGCCGCGGTCAGCGCCGCCACCATGACGACCACGGCGATGCCGCTGGCCCACGGCGTGGGTTCGGAATATCCGTATCCGTACGGTCCGTCGGGCGGATGACTCACTGCGCACGCACTCTCTCGTAGAAGGCCATGGCGGCCGCTGTCGCCACATTAAGCGAATCGGTGCCGGGAGTCATAGGGATGCGGGCCCGAATGTCGCTGGCGCGCATGGTCTCCTCGGTCAGGCCGGGTCCTTCCGCGCCGAGCAGCAGCGCTACCCGGTCGCCGGTCATGGCGGTGGCGAGCGTGCCCGCCTTCGGGTTCGGGGTGAGCGCGACGATCTGGAAACCGCGCTCGCGCAGCACCTCCAGGCCCGCCGGGAACGGCGGCAGCTGGGCGAACGGCACCCGCAGCACGTGCCCCATGGACACGCGCACGGCGCGCCGGTACAGCGGATCCGAGCAGCGGTCGCCGAACAGCACCGCGTCCGCGCCGAGTCCGGCCGCGTTGCGGAAGACGGAACCGATGTTCTCGTGGTCGTTCACGCCCTCGAGGACCGCGACTGTCCGCGCGTCCGCCAGTACTTCCGCGGCGCTGAGTTCACGCGGCCGATAAGCCCCCGCGAGCACGCCCCGATTCAAATGGAATCCGACGACCTCGGCCATCACCTCGGCGCTGGTCCGGTAATACGGAATATCCACGGCCGCGAGATCCTCACGCAGCTGCTCATATCGGTTCGCGACACCGAACAATGCGAACGGCGTGAACCGCGAGGCCAGCATGCGCTGCACCACCACCACGCCCTCCGCGATCACCAGGCCTTTTCCGCCCGGCAGGTCGGGTCGGCGGTCGGCGTTATTGAGGTCGCGGAAATCGGCGACCCGCGGATCGGCGGGGTCGTCGATATCGATCACTTCGGCCACGCGCCCATTTTCGCCTCCGGCCGGGGCGGGCGAATGGGCGGGGCATAGGGTAGATCACGTTCCGATCCCCTAATCGAAGAGGACAGCCCATGAGCAGCAAGCCGGAAATCGAGTTTCAGGACGGTCCCGCCCCCGCCGAGCTCGTGATCAAGGACCTCGTTGTGGGTGAGGGCAGTGAAGCCAAGCCCGGCGACACCGTCGACGTCCACTACGTGGGTGTCGAGTACGACTCCGGCGAGCAGTTCGACGCCTCCTGGGACCGTGGCGAGTCGATCGTCTTCCCGCTGCGTGGCCTGATCCAGGGCTGGCAGGACGGCATCCCCGGCATGAAGGTGGGCGGCCGCCGCCAGCTGACCATCCCGCCGAAGCTGGCCTACGGCGAGGCCGGCGGCGGCCACCAGCTCTCCGGCAAGACCCTGGTCTTCGTCATCGACCTGCTGGACGTCGTGAACTGACGCCTCCGGGTCGCTGAAAAACACGTGCCCGCCGCGCATTCCGCGCGGCGGGCACTGTTGTCTCGGTCGTCGGCTCTCAGACCTTGACCACGATGCTGCCGATGATCTTGTCGGCGAAGGTCTGCCGCTTGGCGTCCCAGATCGGCCACAGCCAGCCGATATAGCAGGCGAGGCTGTCGACGAAGTGGCAGAGCTGGCGGACGAATGCCATACCGAAGCCCAGCACCTGGCCGTCCGCTTCGCGAACGAGCTTGATGTTGAGCATCTTCCGGCCGGGAGTCTGACCGGTGGTGCCCTCCCTATAGATGAGCCACAGCGCGCCGGCCAAGGCGATGAGGGCGCCGACGAGGATGAGCGCGACCCCCGCGCCGGACAGTCCGCCCGAGCAGTTGGCGCTGTAGGAGGTATCGGTCTGCTCGGTGA
This sequence comes from Nocardia sp. NPDC056611, assembly GCF_042792755.1. Lineage (NCBI taxonomy): Bacteria > Bacillati > Actinomycetota > Actinomycetes > Mycobacteriales > Nocardiaceae > Nocardia > Nocardia sp. NPDC056611. Next base: position 4,285 of record NZ_JBHTVV010000007.1, on the reverse strand, counting down.
CGCAGTCGGCGTCCTTGAAACCGATGGCGAAGCCGAGCCCGTAGAAGATGGCCGCGGGCACGAACACGATCAGCCGGTCGATCAGGTACGCGCCGACCCGGGCGCCCCAACTCGCGTAGGGCGGGGCGGGATAGGCGGCGTAGCCCGGCTGGTAGCCGTAGCCCCCGGGCTGTCCGGGGACGCCGCCGGGCGGTTGCTGGCCGTATCCGGGAGGCGGTTGCTGCCCGTACCCGGGAGGTGGCTGCTGCCCGTACCCGGGTGGCTGCTGCCCGAAGCCTGGCTGCTGCGGCTGCTGCGAGTAGGGATCGTTGCCGTAGGTCATCGGTTCCTCCCCAAGAGGATGCGGGGGTATGGCCCCCGCATTGTCTCCCGAATCGCTAGCCGACGATGGCGTTCATGATGGTTCCGGCGCTGGTGGCGGTCGCGCCGCCCAGCATGGCGTTGGCGACCATCTTGGGCGAGGCCGAGCCGCCGCCCCACTTCTCCCAGGCGAAACGTCCGCCACCATAGGTGATGGCCGCGATGCCGGACATCTGGGTGAACCAGGTGAAGTACCGGAACATCTTCATCATCTTGTCCGCCATGGGCGGGGTTTCCGCGGTGGGATTGCCGAGTTGGGCGAGAACCGTGCCGTACATGTCGTGTGCGGCGATGAGCATGCTCACGATCGTTTCCTCTCCGATACCGGGCGCTGAGTGGAGCCAAGATGCGGATGAAGCGGACGAGCCACGAAACGGGTCGATTAGAGCAATTCGGGCACAGTGTACTCCGGCGAACCGCCGATCGTTGCGGATTATTTGCGAACGTTATCTCCGAATGATGTCCACGGGGTCGGTGAGGGCGGCCGCGATCACGGTCTGCTGCGGCACGCCGAGCTGGGGGAGTGCGCCCATGGCCTGGTTGGTCTGAGTGCTCAGAAGCTTGGTGACGGACTGCAATTGGGCCACGCCGCCGGTCAGCGCCTGCATCGCGGTGACCAGCTGGGCGCCGGCCTGATCGGCGATCGCGGGAATGCTCTGCGCCAGCGACGCGCCCTGATTCAACTGGGCGCTTGCGTCATTCAGTCGTCCGGCCGCGTCACGCAGCAGTTGCCCGACCTTGGTATCCGGAGTGACCTGCGTGCCTGTCAGATTCGCGAAGCCGCTGAGCTGGACATCCGCCTGATTCGCGATCGTGCGCAGACCCTGCAGCTGCGTGATCACGCTCGCCAATTGCGGATCCGTGGCGATCGGCAGCCCCTGCAACAACGGCACCACCACATTCAACCCACCCGACAGCGCGCTCGCCGCCTGCGAGACCTGCCACATGGTGACGCCGGTCGAATCCAGCGCCGTGGCAAGCTGATTCGCCTGCGTGGTCGCCGCCGAAAGGGTGGTGTTCAGGGCGTCGATCCCCGAAGTCAGCTGCCCCGCACCGGCTTTCGCCTGCGCCAGGAAATCGGTCAGCTGATCCGCGCCGCCGGAGAACTGCTGTGCGCCGTCCGCGGCCGCCTGCACGCCCGCGCTCAGCATGCCCGACGTCCCGGCGATCTGCGACACCTGCAGACGCGCGGTGTTCATGGTCGAGAACAAGGTGTCCAGCCCGGCCGCGCTGACCTTCTTGGTCACCTCGCTCACCGCGTCGTTGACCAGATTCGGGTCGGCGCGGTCGTGCGTGGCCACGGTGACCTGAGCCTTCTTCGGCTGGTCGGTGACCAGGGAGTTGATGTCGGCGGTCAGGTCGGCGGGCAGCGTGATCACCGCGGCGTAGTCGGCGGGGCTCGCCTCGTCGACGACCTCCCAGTGCCGGATTCCACTGGCCTGCAGATCTTTCGCGATGCGCGCGCCCAGCGGACCGGAATCACCGTTGACGAGCGCGACCGCCGTGGGCGCGGTCCGCAGGCGGCCGATGCCGACGACGCTCGCCGCGACCGCGGCGGCGAGCATCAGGACGATCAGGACCCAGCGAGCACGTTTTCCGAACACGATTCAGACCGTAGAGGCCGGGTATGTCCGCTGCTCTGATGGATGTCTGAGAGTTCGGTAAAGACCGGTACGTTCACATACGCGCGGGTGGCGGCGGCCACGCCCCGCGATCGGGGAGCTCCAGCACCAGCCGCACCCCGCCCAGCATGCCGTCGTCGAAATAGGCCCGGCCGCCGTGCAATTGGGCCTGCTGTGCCACCAACGCCAGACCCAGTCCGGACCCGCCCTTGGTGGCCTGACTGCCCCGGAAGAAGCGCGCGAACACCTGCTCCCGCTCGTGGGCGGGCAGGCCGCGGCCGTTGTCGTCGACGGTGATCACGATGCGTCCGTCGGGCGCGCGATGCGCCGTCACCAGCGCCTCGGTGGCCCCGCCGTGCCGCGCGGAATTGGTGAGCGCGTTGTCCACGGCCAGCCGCAACCCGGTGGGCAGGCCCCGGGTGACGAGCTCGGCGTCGGCCTCGATCCACACCTTCAACTGCGGGAAGTGCCGCATGGCGTCATGCGCGGCGGCGTCGCACAGCTCGACCACGTCGGTGACCACGTGGTCGCGTTCGTGGGTGAGGTCGCCCGCGGCCAGCCGTTCCAGCGCGGCCAGCGTGGTCTCCACCCGGTTTTGGCCACGTTGCAGGTCGGTGAGGATCTCGCGGCGCTGCTCCTCGTTCAGGTCCAGCGTGCTGAGCACCTCGAGGTCGGTGCGCATGGCGGTGAGCGGGGTACGCAGTTCGTGCGCGGACACCGCGGCGAAATCGCGGGCGGTCTCGAGCGCGGTGGCAGTCTCGGCCTGCGCCCGGTCCACCCGCTCCAGCAGCGTGTTGACGGCCTCGGCGAGTTTGTCCGCCTCCTTCACACCCGAACCGTCCACCGAGAGCGGGACTTCCGATTCCCCGGCGGGCCCGCGCTCGTCGAGGTCCCGGGTGAGTTTCACGATGGGCCGCACCGCGCGCCCGCCGAACAGCCAGCCCAGCCCCGCCGACGCGGTCACCGCGAGCGCCGCGGCCAGATACACCCAGCGCCGCTGCTCGTTGATGGTCTTCTCGGTCTGATTGGTCGGAATGCCCAGGGACACAACCTGTCCCGCGGGCTGCGCCTCGGTGGTGGTGAGCACCCGGTAGGCGTTGCCGTCCACGGTGACGGTGGCATTGCCGACCGGCAGCACCGGCAGTTTCACCGGGGTGCTGGCCAGCGCGCGGTCGTTCATGCGGACCGTCAGCGCCATTTCCTTGTTGGGCGCGAGGATGTCGACCACATTGACCGCGAAGACCGGCTGGATCAGCACCAGCCGCGACACCATCGACAGCTGCTGATCGGCCTGGGCCATATTGCTGCGGCCGATGGCGTAGATGGTGATCCAGCTCAGGATCGCCACGATGATGGTCGCGCCCAGCGCCGCGGCGGCGGCGACGCGCACCCGCAGCGTGTAGGACCAGCGGCGGCGCCTGCCCCCGGACGCGGAAGGGCCCGCCGCGGAAGTCATTTCGGCGCCCGCAGGACGAACCCGACGCCGCGGATGGTGTGCAGCAGGCGCGGGGTGTCCTCAACCTCGAGCTTGCGCCGCAGATAGCCCACGAACACGTCCACCACATTGGTGTCGGCCGCGAAGTCGTAGCCCCACACCAGTTCCAGCAGCCGTTCCCGGCTCAGCACCACCCCGGCGCTGCGCGCCAGCGTGGACAGCAGCTCGAATTCGCGCTTGGTGAGCTCGATCTCGGTGCCGTGCAGCAGCGCCCGATAGCCAGCGACGTCGACCTCCAAGGGCCCCACGGTGATCGCGCCCGGGATCCCGGACGCCGGCGCGTCACTGCGCCGCCGCAGCAGCGCCTTGATCCGCGCCACCAGCTCGGCGAGCACGAACGGTTTGACCAGGTAATCGTCGGCCCCCGACTCCAGCCCGGCGATGCGGTCGTCCACCGAACTGCGCGCCGACAGCACACAGATCGGCACCTCGTTGCCCATGGCCCGCAGCGCGGTCACCACACCCGCCCCGTCCAGGATCGGCATGTTCATATCGAGCACGACCGCGTCGGGGGCGAATTCGTTCACACTGCGTAGGGCGGCCGCCCCATCCCGGGCGATCACCACCCGGAAACCTGACAGCCGGAGCCCGCGCTCGACCGATGCGAGCACATCCTCATCGTCGTCGACGACCAGGACTGTAGGTACCGCTGCGTCCATTTGCCCTCCGCTTCGCTCCGGGCGGGTTGCGTGGTGTGGCCCCCCGGGGGGGCCACCCCCCAGAATACCGGGGGGGGGGGGCGGAAGTGGGAGGGAAACGCGCCCAGCAGGGGAGGGGGGGGGGAGAAACCAAAGAAATAAAAAACACA